>NZ_VNKO01000009.1 GCF_008033445.1 Vulcaniibacterium gelatinicum | reverse complement strand
CGCACACTGTCAAAGATCCAAACAGGAGCAGCCTCAGCGCCGCCTCCCGCCCCCCAAGGCCAGTGCCCGAGGGAGCCCAACATCATACAGCCCTCCGCCGAATCGTCAACACCCCGCCGCAAAAAAAACCACTCCGCTCAGGGCGCTCCCGCCGGTCGGCCGCCCCGCCTCCCGGCACGCCGGTCGGCAAGGGGCGCGCATTGTGCACGCGCCGGGGGCGTTCGGGAAGGGGGTGCTTGCAGGCGTGGCGTGGTGTAACGATGGTGTTCATCCCTTGCGGAGGTGCGGCATGCGTGGATGGATCGTGTTGTGTGCGTTGCTGGCGAGCGGCTGCGCGAGCTCGCGGGAGCCGTGGGTCGAACTGGCCGGCGAGCGTTATTACGTGGAAGTCGCCGACGACCCGGACGAGCGGGCGCGGGGCCTGATGTTCCGCGACCGGCTGGAGCCCGGCCGCGGGATGCTGTTCATCCACGAGCGCGAGGAGCCACTGGCGTACTGGATGAAGAACACGAAAATCCCGCTGGACATCCTGTATTTCGACGCGCAGCTGCGGCTGGTGGCGCAGCAGCGCGAGGTACCGCCGTGCACGCTCGGCGATCGCTGCCCGTCGTATCCCAGCCAGGCGCCGGCACGCTATGTGCTCGAACTGAACGCCGGCGAGGCGGCGCGCCTGGGGCTGGCGAACGGCATGCAATTGCGGCTCGGGCCCGGCGTGGCCACGCCGCACTGAGCACTTGCATCGGCGCGGCCGTACCCGCAGGCTGGCGCCCATGCGCGTGCGTTTCCCGCTGCCGGACTGGAACGAGCTCGCCTCGCTCGGGGACGATGCGGTGCCGCTGCTGGCCACGGCGCTGCTGATCGCGCGCGACGAGTACCCCGCGCTCGATGCCGACCTGTACGACGCGCTCGCGCGCAGCCATGTCGAACACCTGCGCCCGCTGGTGGAGCGCATCGCGGAACGGACCGCGCAGATGGCGGCGATCAACCGCCATCTGTTCGACGAGCTCGGCTACAGCGGCGACCACGAGCAGTACTACGACCCGCGCAACAGCTATCTGAACGAGGTGTTCGAGCGGCGGCGCGGCAACCCGATCTCGCTGGCGCTGGTGCAGATGGAAGTGGCGCGGCGGCTTGGCGTGCCGCTGGACGGGGTGTCGTTCCCCGGCCATTTCCTGGTGCGGCTGCCGGTGGACGACGGGATGCTGGTGATGGACCCGTTCAACCGCGGCCGCGCCCTGGACGTGGAGGAGTTGCGCCGGCGCGCGCAACCGCACCTGGGCGGGCAGGCGCCGGACGACCGCGCGCTGTGCCACATCCTGCACCCGGCCACGCACCGCGCGATCCTGCTGCGGGTGCTGCGCAACCTGCACGCGGCGTACACCGAAGGCGAGGACTGGGAGCGCGCGGCACGCTGCGCCGACCGGATGCTGAAGCTGGCGCCGGCGGAACACGAGGCGCTGCGCGAACGCGGCCTGGCCTACCTGCAGCTCGGCCACCGCCACGGCGCGCGCGCGGACCTGGCACGCTATCTGGAGCTGGTGCCGGAAGCGGCCGACGCGACGGCGCTGCACGAGCGGCTGGTGGAGCTGGGCCTGGAGGCGCCGCGACTGCACTGAGTCCGCGCGGCGGGCCGCCTCAGACGGCGACCATCTCGAAGTCTTCCTTGGTCACGCCGCAGTCCGGGCAGGTCCAGGTGTCGGGGATGTCCTCCCAGCGCGTGCCCGGGGCGATGCCCTCTTCGGGCAGGCCCTTGGCCTCGTCGTAGATGAAGCCGCACACCACGCACATCCAGGTGCGGTAGGTGGTGGCGGTCGCGGTGGCGTCGGTCATCGGATAATGCGCGGGCTGGGCCGTCAGGCCCGCCATTGTCCCATCTTCGAGCCGCCGACGGCCATGAATGCGTCCCCCGCCCCACCGCGGCGGCCGGCCCCCGCGCCGGCCCGGCTGCGCCGCGGCCTGTACCTGATCACGCCGGACGAGCCCGACACCGAACGCCTGCGCCGGCGGGTGGCCGCGGTGCTGCCGTTCGCCAGTTGCCTGCAGTACCGCAACAAGACCGCCGACGCCGCTCTGCGGCGCGCGCAGGCCGCGATGCTGCGTGCGCTGTGCACCGCAGCCGGGGTGCCGCTGATCGTGAACGACGATCCGGCGCTGGCGGCCGAGGCCGGCGCCGACGGCGTGCACCTGGGCGAACACGACGCCGGCGTGGCGGCGGCGCGGGCACGGCTCGGCGCGGAGGCGCTCATCGGCGTGTCCTGCTACGACGACCCGGCCCGGGCCGAGGCCGCGGCGGCGGCCGGCGCGGACTACCTGGCCTTCGGCGCGTTCTTTCCCTCGCCGACCAAGCCGCACGCGCGCCGCGCCACCCCGGCGCTGCTGCACGCGGCGGCGCGGCTGGGGCTGCCGCGGGTGGCGATCGGCGGCATTACCCCGGACAATGCGCGCGCGCTGGTCGCGGCCGGCGCCGATCTGGTCGCGGTGATCAGTGGCGTGTTCGAGGCGGCCGATCCGGTCGCCGCGGCGCGCGCGTACCGGGACTGCTTCACCCCCACCCCAACCCTCCCCCGCGAGCGGGGGAGGGAAGACAGGCATGTCCTCCCCCCGCAGGCGGGGGAGGCAGACGAGCACACGCCATGAACACCGCACGCTCCCAAGCCCTGTTCGCCCGCGCCAGCGAGCTGATGCCCGGCGGAGTGAACTCGCCGGTGCGCGCGTTCAAGTCGGTCGGCGGCGAACCGTTCTTCGTCCAGCGCGCGGAAGGGCCGTACCTGTTCGACGTGGACGGCAACCGCTACATCGACTACGTGGGCTCGTGGGGGCCGATGATCGTCGGCCACAACCATCCGCACGTGCTGGAGGCAGTGATCCGCACCGCGCGCGACGGCCTGAGCTTCGGCACGCCCAACCCGCTCGAGGTGACGATGGCCGAGACCATCTCGCGCCTGGTGCCCTCGTGCGAGATGGTGCGGATGGTGAACTCGGGCACCGAGGCGACGCTGTCGGCGATCCGGCTCGCGCGCGGCGCGACCGGGCGCGCCCGGATCGTGAAGTTCGAGGGCTGCTACCACGGCCACGGCGATTCGTTCCTGGTCAAGGCCGGCAGTGGCGCGCTGACCTTCGGCGTGCCGACCTCGCCGGGCGTGCCGAAGGCGCTGGCCGACCTGACCCTCACCCTGCCTTACAACGATTTCGATGCCGCCACGGCGCTGTTCGACGAGTGCGGCGAGGACATCGCCGGGGTGATCGTCGAGCCGGTGGTCGGCAACGCCAACTGCCTGCCGCCGCGCGAGGGCTACCTGCAGCACCTGCGCACGCTGTGCACGCGGCACGGCGCGCTGCTGATCTTCGACGAGGTGATGACCGGGTTCCGGGTCGCGCTCGGCGGCGCGCAGGCGCGCTATGGCGTCACGCCCGACCTGACCACCTTCGGCAAGATCATCGGCGGCGGCATGCCGGTGGGCGCCTACGGCGGCCGCCGCGAGCTGATGCGGCAGGTGGCGCCGAGCGGGCCGATCTACCAGGCCGGCACGCTCAGCGGCAATCCGGTGGCGATGGCGGCAGGACTGGCGATGCTCGAGCTGGTGCAGGCGCCCGGCTTCCACGAGGCGCTGGAGCGCCGCACGCACGCGCTGTGCGACGGCTTCGAGGCCGCCGCGCGCGCGGCCGGCGTGGCGCTGACCACCAACCGCGTCGGCGGCATGTTCGGGCTGTTCTTCACCGCGGAGAAGGTCGAGACCTACGCCCAGGCGGTGGCCTGCGACACGGCCGCGTTCAACCGCTTCTTCCACGCGATGCGCGAGCGCGGCGTGTACCTGGCGCCGTCGGCGTTCGAGGCCGGCTTCGTCTCCAGCGCCCACGACGATGCGGTGATCGCGGCCACGCTCGAGGCCGCGCGCGCGGCCTTCGCCGCGCTGTAGCGCGACGGCCGCCGGACGGCGGCCGCGCCGGTCACCAGCTGCCGGTGCTGGGCATCGAGGCCCACGGCTCGCGCGGCGGCAGCGCCGCGCCCTTCTGCAGCAGCTCGATCGAGATCAGGTCGGGCGAGCGCACGAAGGCCATGCGCCCGTCGCGCGGCGGGCGCAGGATGGTCACGCCGTGCGCCTGCAGGCGTTCGCACACCGCGTAGATGTCGTCCACGGCGAAGGCGAGGTGGCCGAAGTTGCGCGCGCTGCCGTAGTCCTCGTCGTCGTAGTTGTAGGTCAGTTCGACCTCGACTTCGGGGTTCTCCGGCGCGGCCAGGTACACGAGGGTGAAGCGGCCCTCGGGGTAGTCGCGCCGGCGGGTCTCGACCAGGCCGAGCGCGTCGCGGTAGAAGCGCAGCGAGGCCTCCAGGTCGCGCACCCGCACCATCGCGTGCAGGTATCTCATGCGTGCATGCCGCCTTCGAGGAACAGGTCGGGCAGCAGGCGCTGGCCCGGCTGCACCGCGTACTGGTCGAAGTCGGTGACCCCGGCGGCCAGCAGCACGTCGTCGTCGATCAGGAAGTGGCCGTAGTAGTCCACCGCGCGGCGGACCAGGATCGCGTGCGCGGCGTCGGCCACGATCTCCGGCTTGCGGCACTGGGCCGGATCCACGCCGGGGATCATGTTGATCGCGTCGGTGGCGATCACGGTGCGCGGCCACAGCGCGTTCACCGCCACGCCCTGCGGGCCGAACTCCTCGGCCAGGCCGAGCGTGACCAGGCTCATGCCCATCTTGGCCAGGGTGTAGCCCAGGTGCGGGGCCCACCACTTGGGATCCAGCGACAGCGGCGGGGCCAGGGTCAGGATGTGCGGGTTGTCGGCCTTGAGCAGGTGCGGCAGGCACAGTTGCGAGCACAGGAAGGTGCCGCGGGCGTTGACCTGGTGCATCAGGTCGAAGCGCTTGATCGGCGTGTCCAGGGTGCCGCGCAGCCAGATCGCGCTGGCGTTGTTGACCAGGATGTCAATGCCGCCGAAGCGCTCGACCGTGGCCGCGACCGCGGCCTCGACCTGGGTTTCTTCGCGGATGTCGCACTGGATCGGCAGCGCGCGGCCGCCGGCGGCCTCGACCTCGGCGGCGACGGTGTGGATGGTCCCGGGCAGCTTCGGGTTCGGCACCCCCGACTTGGCGACGATGGCGACGTTGGCGCCGTCGCGCGCGGCGCGCAGGGCGATGGCGCGGCCGATGCCGCGCGAGGCGCCGGTGATGAAGAGGGTCTTGCCTTCGAGGGTGGTCATGGCGGGCTCCTTGGCGTGGCCTCAGGGTTTCGGCCCCTGGCCTTCATTGTCCTCCCATTTGAGCATGCGGCGCGTCACGAACCGATACACCGGCTTGCCGGTGCGGAACCACGCTTCGCGCAGCCACGAGCGTCGCTGCAGCAGCCGGCGCTCGACCGGGGTCAGGGCCTGCGGGCAATACGTGCGCTTGTGCTTGAGCAGGTGGCGCAGGTCCTCGCGCGCGAGCAGGCGCAGCCAGCGCGAACGCGGGTCGCCGACGCTGGCGAGCTGGAAATCCACGATCGCGGGGCTGCCGTCGGCGAGCACCAGCCAGTTGGCTTCCTTGGCCAGGTCGTTGTGGGCCAGCCCGCGCCGGTGCAGCGTGTGGAGCAGGCGGCGGGCGGCGTGGAACCAGGCGGCATCGCCGCGCGGCGGCCGCCGGTACAGCACCTCGCCGTCGAGATAGCTGCGGTCGAGCACGCGCCCATCCCAGCGCAGCAGGCGCGGGGTGGCCGGCAGGCCACCGAGACGACGCAACGCGCGCGCCTCGCGCCGCGCCAGCCACCAGGCGGGCAGGCGCAGCCACCACGGCACGTGGCGCAGGTCGCGGCGCACGAACGGACCGCCAGGGCCCTGCATCAGGGCGATGCGGCCGAAGCTGTCGGCCTTGAGGGCGGCGATCTCGCGTACGGGTTCGGTCATCACGCGAGTGTAGTGGCTGCGGTCGGCACGGTCCGGCTCCCTATAATCGCGCGATGCCCAGCGCCTGGTTCGACAGCACCCTCGCCTGGATCGGCGCGCATCCGCACGCGGCGGGGCTGCTGATCTTCCTGATCGCGTTCTGCGATGCGCTGGCGGTGGTCGGGATCGTGGTGCCGGCGCTGCCGCTGCTGTTCGCGGTCGGCGCGCTGGTCGGGCTCGGCCACGTGGACGGCGGCTACGCCCTGGCCTGCGCCGCGCTGGGGGCGTTCGCGGGCGACGCGCTGAGCTACTGGATCGGCCACCGCTGGGGGCCGCAGCTGCGCGGACACTGGCCCTTCTCCCACTATCCGCAGCTGCTCGACCGCGGCGAGGCGCTGTTCCGCCGCCACGGCAGCAAGGGCATCGTGATCGCACGCTTCGTCGGCGCGGTGCGGCCGTTCGTGCCGGCGATCGCCGGCATGCTGCGCATGCCGCTGGGGCGCTACGTGCCGGTGAGCCTGTTCGCGGCGGCGAGCTGGGCCGCGGCCTTCCTCGCCCCGGGCTGGGTGCTGGGCGCGTCCTACGACGCGGTGGCGGCGGTGGCCGACCGGCTGGCGCTGGTGCTCGGCACGCTGCTGGCCGCGCTGGCCCTGGTCTGGGCGATCGTGCTCTACACCTGGCGCTGGTTCGCCGGCCACGCCAACACCCTGCTCGCGCGCGCGCTGCGCTGGACCCATGCGCATCCGCGCCTGGGGCGCTACGCGGCAGCGCTGATCGATCCCAACCGGCCGGAGTCGGCCTCGCTCGCGATCCTGGCGGCGTGCCTGTTCGGGATCATCTGGGCCTGGTTCGCGCAGGTGGCGGCGGTGCTGGCGCAGGGCGGGCCGCTGTTGTTCGACCACAGCGTGCACGCGGCAATGCTGGCCCTGCGCAATCCGCTCGCCGACCGGCTGATGGGCGCGCTCGCGACCCTGGGCGATGTCGAGGTGCTGGGGCCGGCGGCGCTGGTGGTGCTGGGCTGGCTGTTGTGGCGGCGGCGCTGGATCGCGGCCGCGCACTGGCTGGCGGCGCTGGCCTTCGGCCTGGCCCTGACCGCCGGGCTGGAAGCGCTGGTGGACATGCCGCGGCCCTCGCTCGCCGCGGCCGGCTTCGGCTTCCCCTCGATCCAGGTGACGATGGCGACGATCACCTTCGGCTTCTTCGCGGTGCTGATCGCGCGCGAACTGCCGGGGCGGGAACGGGTCTGGCCGTACCTGGTCGCCGGCGTGGCGGTGACCCTGCTCGGTTTCGCGCGCCTGTACCTCGGCGCGCACTGGCTCAGCGACGTGGTCGGCGGCGTGCTCTCGGGCGTGGTCTGGCTGCTGGTGCTGGGCCTGGCCTACCGCCGGCACGTGGCGCGCTCGTTCTGGATGCGGCCGCTGGCGATCGCGTTCTACGGCGTGTTCCTGGCCGCGGCGGCGCTGCACCTGCCGCAGGCCTCGCAACGGATCCTGGCCCGGTTCGCGCCGCCGCCGCCGGCCCTGGTGCTGGACGCCGGACGCTGGTGGCAGGCCGACTGGGCGCGGCTGCCGGCGCACCGCACCGAGCGCGATCCGCAGCGGCGCTGGCCGCTCGACGTGCAGGTGGCCGGTCCGCTCGAACCGTTGCGGGCGCGGCTGCAGGCGCGCGGCTGGCGGGTGCAGCCGCAGGCCGACTGGGTGGCCACGCTCGGCCTGCTCGACGCCGACCGCACGCCGGCCGAACAGCCGGTGCTGCCGGCCACGCTCGATGCCCACCCGGAAGCGCTGCTGTTGCTGCGTCCCGGTCCCGACCCGCGCCAGCTGCACGCGCTGCGCCTGTGGCCGGCCCCGGCGCGGCTCGGCGACGGCACCCCGCTGTGGGCCGGCACCACCCAGACCCTGCGCTTCGACCGCCCGCTCGGCGCGTTCGGCCTGTGGCGCCCGCAGGCGCACGCCGGCGACGCGCAGGCGCAGCTGCGCGCCGACCTCGCCGGCTTCGAGCTCGCGCTCTCGCCGCATCCCGACGGCGACCATGCGGTGTTGCGGGTGCGCACGCACCCAGGCGGGCGCTAGCCGACCAGCTCCACGATCCGCTGCAGCCGCGCGTGCGGATCGTCCTCCTCCAGCAGCGCCAGGCGTTGCGCGTGCGGCAGCGGCAGCAGTTCGGCCAGGCGCCAGCCGACCCAGGCGGCGCGGTCGAAGCAGGCGTCGTCGGCCGCGGCATGTTCGCCGCCGACCTGGTCGAGGATCGCGCGCAGCACGGTGCCGAGCACGGCGTGCTCGGGCGCGAGCGTATCCTCGGGCTCGGGCGCGCACCATTCGACCTCGCCCAGCACCAGGCCGTTGTCGTGGATCCGGATCGCGTGCACCCGGAAGCGGCGCGCGCCGCGCACGCGCAGGGTGAGCAGGCCTTCGCCGGTGCTGCCGAAATCCTCGATCAGCGCCTCGCAGCCCACCGCCGCGGGCAGAGCCGGCGCGCCGGCCTCCTCGCCTTCCAGGATCAGGCACACGCCGAAGGTGCGGCCTTCGCGCAGGCAGTCGCTCACCAGGTCGAGGTAGCGCGGCTCGAACACGCGCAGGCCGAGCACCGCACCGGGCAGCAGCACGGTGTGCAGCGGGAACAGCGGCAAGGTCTCGCGCGCGCTCGGGCTCGGCATGGGCGCAGTCTACGGCGCCGCCGGTGATGCTCCGCGTGAGGCCGCCTGGAGGCTGGCCAGGAACCGGCGCGGCGCGCCGTCGAAGCCGCCGTTGGACATGAACACCACGTGGTCGCCCGGCCGCACCCGCGCCTGCAGCTCGAGGATCAGCCGCTCCACGTCCGGCACCGCCACGCCCTCGGCGCGCAGCGCGGCCACCACCTTGCCGGCGTCCCAGGCCAGTTCGGGGCGGTGCAGGAACACCACCGCGTCGGCGCCGTCGAGCGAGGGCGCGAGCGCGTCGGCATGCGCGCCCAGGCGCATCGAGTTGCTGCGCGGTTCCATCGCCACCACGATCCGCGCCCGGCCCACCTTCGCGCGCAGGCCGGCGAGGGTGGTCGCGATCGCGGTCGGATGGTGGGCGAAATCGTCGTACACGGTGACCCCGCCGACCTCGCCCAGCACCTCGAGCCGGCGCTTGACGCTGTGGAAGCGCGCCAGCGCCGGCAGCAGCGCGGCCACGTCGGCGCCGGCGGCGTGCGTCGCGGCCAGCGCCGCGAGCGCGTTCATCACGTTGTGCCGGCCGAGCAGCGGCCAGCGCACCTCGCCGAGCTCGCGCCCGGCGTGCACGACCACGAACGCGCTGCCGTCCTCGGCCAGCAGGCGCGCGGTCCAGTCGAAACTGGCGCGCGCGGCGGCGCGTTCGTCGCCGCGGTCGCCGTGCAGCGCGTGCTGCTGCGCGGCCGGCAGCAGGCTCGGATCCAGGCCGAAGGTCGTCACCGGCGTCCAGCAGCCCATCGCCAGCACCTCGCGCAGGCGCGGGTCCTCGCCGTTGACGATCAGCCGCCCGCGCCGCGGCACGGTGCGCACCAGGTGGTGGAACTGGCGCTGGATCGCGGCCACGTCGGGGAAGATGTCGGCGTGGTCGTACTCGAGGTTGTTGAGGATCGCGACCAGCGGCCGGTAGTGGACGAACTTGGAGCGCTTGTCGAAGAACGCGGTGTCGTACTCGTCGGCCTCGACCACGAACGCGCGGCCGGCGCCCAGGCGCGCGGACACGCCGAAGTCCTCGGCCACGCCGCCGACCAGGAACCCGGGCTCGCGCCCGGCGGCCTGGAGCAGGAACGCCAGCAGCGTGGTGGTGGTGGTCTTGCCGTGGGTGCCGGCGACCGCGAACACCTCGCGCCCCGGCAGCACCCGCTCGGCGAGCCACTGCGCGCCGGAGGTGTAGCGCAGCCCCGCATCGAGCACGTGCTCGACCGCCGGGTTGCCGCGCGAGAGCGCGTTGCCGACCACGATCTCGTCGCAGTCGGCGCCGATGTGGGCGGGGTCGTAGCCCTGCTTCAGGGCGATGCCCAACCGCTCGAGCTGGGTGGACATCGGCGGGTACACCGCCTGGTCGCTGCCCTCGACCTCGTGCCCGAGTTCGCGCGCGAGCGCGGCGACGCCGCCCATGAAGGTGCCGGCGATGCCCAGGATGTGCAGTTTCAACGTCGCCTCACCCGACTTCCCGCACCGGCGCGATCGCCTCCAGGATGCGGGTGAAGACCTCGTCCAGCGTGCCCACGCCGTCCACCACGGTGAGCTGGCCCTGCTGGCGGTAGTACTCGATCACCGGCGCGGTCTGTTCGGTGTACACCTGCAGCCGCTTGCGCACCGATTCGGGATTGTCGTCGGCGCGGCCTTCGGCGCGGGCGCGGCCGGCGATGCGCTCCACCAGCAGCTCGGTCGGCACTTCGAGCTGGACCGCGTAGTCCATCGGCTGGCCGATCCGCGCCAGCAGGCGGCCGAGCGCGTCGGCCTGGGCCAGGTTGCGCGGATAGCCGTCGAGGATGAAGCCGCCCGCCGTGTCCGGGCGCGAGAAACGGTCCTCGAGCATGCCGAGCAGGATCTCGTCGGACACCAGCTCGCCGCGCGCCATCACCTCCTTCGCGGCCAGGCCGAGCGGGCTGCCGGCCGCCACCTCGGCGCGCAGCAGGTCGCCGGTGGAGATGTGCGGCACCTGCAGGTGCTCCTTCAGCCGCGCCGCTTGCGTGCCCTTGCCCGACCCCGGCGCACCCAGCAGTACCAGTCGCATCCAACGTTCCTCACAAGACGATGAACTCGCGCCGGCCGCCGCGGGGCTACACTGGCCGGGCCGCCGGAAAAGGCGGCCAGCTTACCGCATTCCGCCTGTCCGCCCCCGGATTCCCATGCCCGCCGGAACCCTGTTCTACGCCCAGAGCGGCGGCGTCACCGCCGTCATCAACGCCACCGCGGCCGCGGTGATCGAGACCGCCCGCGCGCACCGGGTCAAGGTGCTCGCCGGGCGCAACGGCATCCTCGGCGCCCTGCGCGAGGAGCTGTACGACACCTCGCAGGAGTCGCCGGCCGCGATCCGCGCCCTCGCCCACACCCCCGGCGGCGCGTTCGGTTCCTGCCGGGTCAAGCTCAAGTCGCTGCAGGAGGACCGGGGCAAGTACGAACGCCTGCTCGCGGTCCTCCGCGCCCACGACGTGCGCTGGTTCCTCTACAACGGCGGCAACGACTCGGCCGACACCGCGCTCAAGGTCTCGCAGCTGGCCGCCGAGTTCGGCTATCCGCTGACCTGCGTGGGCGTGCCCAAGACGGTGGACAACGACCTGGCCGTCACCGACTGCTGTCCGGGCTTCGGCTCGGCCGCGAAGTACACCGCCGTGTCGGTGCGCGAATGCGCGCTGGACGTGGCGGCGATGGCCGAGACCTCGACCCGGGTGTTCGTGTACGAGGCGATGGGCCGCCACGCCGGCTGGCTCGCGGCCGCGAGCGGCCTGGCCGGCCGCACCGGGGACGAGGCCCCGCACCTGATCCTGTTCCCGGAGCGGCCCTACGACGAGGCCGATTTCCTGGCCCGGGTGCAGGCCACGGTGGCGCGCGTGGGCTGGTGCCTGGTGGTCGCCAGCGAGGGCATCCGCAGCCCGGACGGCAGGTTCGTCGCCGACGCCGGCGGCGGCAAGGACGCCTTCGGCCACACCCAGCTCGGCGGCGTGGCGCCCTACCTGGCCGCGCGGGTCAAGGACGCGCTCGGCCTGAAGGTGCACTGGACCCTGCCCGACTACCTGCAACGCTCGGCGCGGCACCTGGCCTCGAAAACCGACCTGGCGCACGCGCAGGCGGTCGGCCGCAAGGCGGTGGAGTACGCGCTGCAGGGCATGAACGGCGTGATGCCGGTGATCGTGCGCACCTCGGATGCACCCTACCGCTGGAAGATCGCGCCCGCGCCGCTGACGCAGATCGCCAACCACGAGAAGAAGATGCCGGCGGCCTTCATCCGACAGGACGGCTACGGCATCACCGCGGCCGCGCGGCGCTATCTCGAACCGCTGGTCCGCGGCGAGGCGTATCCGCCGTACGGCCGCGACGGATTGCCGAAGTACGTGGCGCTGCGCAACCGGCTGGTGGCGCGCAAGTTGCCGGAGTGGCACGGCTGAAGCCCGGCGCCGGGCACGATTTCAGATTTTTCCGATAGCCGGGCCCGGCCCGGCTCGCCAGACTGGCGTCCGCCCCGCCGCCCACGGCGGGTTTCCATGTCGTTCCGGAAAGGACACCAGACCATGCATGCACGCAATCCGTGGAAGTGGTACGCGATCGGCTGCCTGATGGCCGCCTGCGCATTCGCCAGCGGCCAGGCGCTGGCCTGGGGCAAGCGCAAGCCCGACGAACCCGGCGGTGCGACGGCCGGCGCCAAGGCCAAGGATCCGGCCGCCACGCTCGAACGCTGCGAGGCGCCGCTCGGCACCCTGACCGTGGTCGAGGACCAGGGCGGCGACTGGTACCGCTACCTCACCAGCGACTTGCGCCTGCCCTCCACCATCCCGCTGATGCGGATGCTGATCCAGCAGTCCAACTGCTTCGTGGTGGTCGAGCGCGGCCGCGCGATGCAGAACATGATGCAGGAGCGCGCGCTGCAGGAGATGGGCGAGATCCGCGCCGGCAGCAACTTCGGCAAGGGCAAGATGGTCGCCGCCGACTACACGCTCAACCCCAGCATCAATTTCTCCACCAGCAATGCCGGCGGCCTGGGGGCCCTCATCGGCGCGTTCGGCGGCAAGGCCGAGATCGCCGGCGCGCTGATCAGCGGCCTGCGCTTCAAGAAATCCGAAACCATCCTCGCCCTGATTGACAACCGCTCCGGGGTGCAGATCGCGATGGCCCAGGGCCAGGGGCGCAAGACCGACTTCGGACTCGGCGTGGGCGGCGGTGCCGGCGGCCTCGGCGCCTGGAGCAACACGCCGGAAGGCAAGGTGATCGCCCTCGCCTTCGCCGATGCCTACAACCACCTGGTGCGCGCCCTGCGCGAATACCAGCCGCAGCAAGTGGAGGGCGGCCTGGGC
Organism: Vulcaniibacterium gelatinicum; assembly: GCF_008033445.1. GTDB lineage: Bacteria > Pseudomonadota > Gammaproteobacteria > Xanthomonadales > Xanthomonadaceae > Vulcaniibacterium_B > Vulcaniibacterium_B gelatinicum. The sequence continues at coordinate 100,712 of NZ_VNKO01000009.1, read as the reverse complement.
AAGGGCGGCCGGCTCAAGGTGGGTGACTGACGCCGGGGCAGGATCCCGCCGCAAGCCCGCGGTCGCGGCCGACCGGGCGAACCGGGGCGCGGGCGCTCATCCGCAGGGCTTGCCTTCCCAGCCCTGTTCGGCGGCGTACAGCGTCACGCCCACTGCCCCCTCGCGCTGCGCCCGGACCAGGGCCTCCTGCAGGTAGATCCGCGCCCGCCCCTGCGCGTCCAGGCCGGGCGGGGCGGCCGTGCCCGGCTTGCGCCAGACGCGCACCACCGCCTGCAGGCCGGGGCAAGCGGCGCTCGGCACCCGGATCACGTCGTTGAGCCGCCAGCCTTCCTCCGTGGCCAGGCGACCCTGGCCCGTCTCGCCGCCGACCTCCAGGAACCGCGCGCGCGGCTGGCACGCCGGGCTGCTGCGCGCCACGGCGAACCGGTAGGGCTGCGCCGGATCGCCGGTGAACACCCCTTCGAGGCGCACGCAGGCTTCGGGTATCCGGCGCAGGGTATGGACCTGACCGATGGTTTGCGGCGCCGCGGGCGGGCGCCGGATCTCCGGGGCCGGTGCCACCGCCGGAGGCGAAGAAACCGCCGCGCAAGGCAGGGCGCAGGCGATCAGCAGGCTCGACATCGACACGCGCATGGGATCCGGACGGGAGCGTGACCCGGGTCGCAGCCTGGCATGGCCGCCCTGAATCCCGCGTTCACCGCAGTTCCACGCGGTTCCGCGGTCCTGCCCCCTGTGCCATAGTCGGGGGGTTGCGGCCGCGGGTGTTGCGCGGCGCAGCAAAAAACAACTCGCTTCGTCTGTCGTCCGATGTCCACTCTTGGGGAGGGTTCATGCTGGAGCAGTACGGTCTGATCCTGGCGCTCGCCTGCGCCGTGGTAGCGATTCTCTATGGCCTGTGGTCCGCGGGGTGGATCAACAGGCAGCCCGCCGGCAACGAACGGATGCAGCAGATCGCCGGCGCGATCCAGGAAGGCGCGCGCGCCTACCTCAACCGCCAGTACACGACGATCGCGGTCGCCGGCGTGGCGCTGTTCCTGGCCATCGGCTTCGCCCTGACCTGGCAGACCGCGTTCGGCTTCGCGCTCGGCGCGCTGCTGTCGGGCGCGGCCGGCTACATCGGCATGAACGTGTCGGTGCGCGCCAACGTGCGCACCGCCGAGGCCGCCCGCGCCGGTCTGGGCCCGGCGATGGACGTGGCGTTCCGCGGCGGCGCGATCACCGGCATGCTGGTGGTCGGCCTGGGCCTGCTCGGCGTGGCCGGCTACTACTGGCTGCTGCTCGGGCCGATGGGGCTGGGCACCGACGAGGCCCTGCACGCACTGGTCGGCCTGGCGTTCGGTTCCTCGCTGATCTCGATCTTCGCGCGCCTGGGCGGCGGCATCTTCACCAAGGGCGCGGACGTCGGCGCCGACCTGGTGGGCAAGGTCGAGGCCGGCATTCCCGAGGACGACCCGCGCAACCCGGCGGTGATCGCCGACAACGTCGGCGACAACGTCGGCGACTGCGCCGGCATGGCCGCCGACCTGTTCGAGACCTACGCGGTCACGGTGATCGCGACCATGCTGCTCGGCGGCCTGATGGCGGCCGAGGTCGGCGGCGAGGCGGTGCTGTATCCGCTGGTGCTCGGCGGCGCCTCGATCCTGGCCTCGATCGTGGGCACGTTCTTCGTCAAGACGAAGTCGGGCGGCCGCATCATGAGCGCGCTGTACCGCGGCGTGATCGTCTCCGGCGTGCTCGCGGCGGCCGCGTTCTGGCCGATCACCACCGCGCTGATGGGCAGCTCGCCGCTCGGCGCCGGCAACCTGTTCCTGTGCGCGCTGACCGGCCTGCTGCTGACCGGCGCGATCGTCTGGATCACCGAGTACTACACCGGCACCCAGTTCAAGCCGGTGCAGCACGTGGCCGCGGCCTCGACCACCGGCCACGCCACCAACATCATCGCGGGGCTCGGCGTGTCCATGAAGGCGACCGCGCTGCCGGTGATCGCGGTGTGCCTGGCGATCTGGGTCTCGTTCTCGCTCGCCGGCCTGTACGGCATCGCCATCGCCGCGACCGCGATGCTGTCGATGGCCGGGATGATCGTCGCCCTCGACGCCTATGGCCCGATCACCGACAACGCCGGCGGCATCGCCGAGATGAGCGAGCTGCCGCCCGAGGTGCGCGCGGTGACCGACCCGCTGGATGCGGTCGGCAACACCACCAAGGCGGTGACCAAGGGCTACGCGATCGGCTCGGCGGGCCTGGCCGCGCTGGTGCTGTTCGCCGACTACACCCACAACCTGGAGGCGGTGGGCAAGGCGGCCGCGTTCCGGCTCGACGACCCGGCGGTGATCATCGGCCTGTTCATCGGCGGCCTGGTTCCGTACCTGTTCGGGGCGATGGCGATGGAGGCCGTAGGCCGCGCCGCGGGCAGCGTGGTCGAGGAGGTGCGGCGCCAGTTCCGCGAGATCCCCGGGATCATGCAGGGCACCGCCAAGCCCGACTACTCGCGCGCGGTGGACATGCTGACCCGCGCGGCGATCAAGGAGATGGTGGTTCCGTCGCTGCTGCCGGTGCTGGTGCCGGTGGCGGTCGCGTTCCTGCTCAACGTGCTGATGGGCCCCGGCGCCGGCATCCGCGCGCTCGGCGGCGTGCTGATCGGCACCATCGTCACCGGCCTGTTCGTGGCGATCTCGATGACCACCGGCGGCGGCGCCTGGGACAACGCCAAGAAGTACATCGAGGACGGCCACCACGGCGGCAAGGGCTCCGAGGCGCACAAGGCGGCGGTGACCGGCGACACCGTGGGCGACCCGTACAAGGACACCGCCGGCCCGGCGGTGAACCCGCTGATCAAGATCATCAACATCGTGGCGCTGCTGCTGGTGCCGCTGCTGTAGCCGGCACGCGGCCCGGGCACGGTCGAAGCCCCGCTCCGGCGGGGCTTCTTCTTTCCGCGTAAAATGCGCGCCCTTCCCCCCCACCCCCGCCCCTCCCCGCACACGGGAGCGGGCGCGTCACGTCGGAGCAACGCAATGGGCCTGGACCTCGTCCCCACCGGCAAGAACCCGCCGGAGGAAATCAACGTCATCATCGAAATCCCGAAGGACGCCGAGCCGGTCAAGTACGAGGTGGACAAGGCCTCGGGCGCGATCTTCGTGGACCGCATCCTGTCCACGCCGATGCGCTACCCGTGCAACTACGGCTACGTCCCGCACACCCTGTGCGGCGACGGCGACCCGGCCGACGTGCTGGTGATCCTGCCGCTGCCGCTGGTGCCGGGCTCGGTGATCCGGGTGCGCCCGGTGGGCGTGCTGAAGATGACCGACGAGGCCGGCAGCGACGAGAAGATCGTGGCCGTGCCGGTGCCGAAGATCTTCGGCGGCTACGCCCACATCGAGGACATCGGCCAGGTCTCGCAGCACTGGCTCGACCGCATCGGCCACTTCTTCGAGCACTACAAGGACCTGGAGAAGGGCAAGTGGGTGAAGGTGGACGGCTGGGGCGACGCCGCCGAGGCCAAGCGCATCCTCACCGACGCGATCGCGCGCTACAACGCCACGCCGGACGTGGACAAGCCGCACTTCTGAGTGCGGCCATGATGCGGGGAGCCGCCCTGTGGGCGGCTCCCCGAGGCAACCGCCTCAACTCCCGGCGCGTGCAACCCAGAGCATGGCCGCGATCATGACCGCATTGTTGAACAGGTGCGCGGCCATGCAGAGCAGCAACGACTGGTGCCGCCTGCGCAGCCAGGACATGGCCAGCGAAAACACGAAGACCGCGCCAAGATATGGGGCCGGATAAGGCATGGCCTGCGCCGTGCCCGCATGCGCCAGCACGAAAAGATCGGTGATGGCGAATGCCGCCAGCCACGGCGGCAGGGCGCCCTGCAGTTTCTGGTACAGCCAGCCGCGGAACAGCAGCTCTTCCCAGACCGGCGCCCATAGCAGCATCAGCACCATCCCTCCGGTGCCGAAGAACGCTGCCTGCTGTGCGGGAGTGAAGTCGGGCTGTCTCACCCATCCCAACAGCGCGCCCAGATTGGCGGCCACCACCAGCAAGACCGTTCCGGCCAGGAAGGGGACGGCGACCTGGGCGATTGCGGTCGCCGGCAAACGGGCCAGCGCGGCGAGCTCGCCACGCCAGTCGTAACGCCAGGCCAGGAACAACGCGAGCAGGAAGGTGGGAATCAGCGACAGCGCCATCACCCGCAGCTCGCCGAAGTCCCGCCACGCCGCCATCTTCATCCCGCTCGGCGGCAGCTTCCAGCCCGCCTGCTCCGGGAACAACTCCTGCAGCCAGAACGGTCCGCTGCCATCCGCATCGGCCGTTTCTACCGCCAGGCACTTCACCTGCCGCGCCATGGCACCGCTCTCGTTCCCCGCCGCGAAGGCACAATCCAGGCGGATCAAATCCGGGTAACGCGCCGGGCGCTCCAAACTGAACGGCAGTTCCGTGCGCTCGGGCATGGTGTCGAAACGGAGCCTGTACTCGGTCACGTGCCGGGCGCTGTAAAGCTGGACCACGGCCTGCAGCAGCAGGCAGCCAAGCAGCAACACGAGTGCCTGCAGCAACCCGATCGTGGCCTGCCGCCACTGGAACGATCCGGCCGCCGCCCTGGCGGCGATATCAATCGGCCTCCTTCCCTCTCCGATGCAATCGTTGCCCCGCATCGCCAAGACACGGGGCAACGAAGTGTGTCATTCGTCGATCAGCGTATCCCGCGCAACACCGTCAGGCTGATCAACCGCGACACGACCATCGCCAGGTAGCCCACGCCGGTGAACATCTCCAGCATCACCAGCACGCGCGCGGGGGCGGCGAGCGGGATCACGTCGCCGATGCCGACCCCGGACAGGACGGTGAAGCTCATGAACAGCAGCTCCATCCAGGTGCGCGGGCGATCGGGCTCGACCGCACCGCCGAAGCTGCCCGGATACCAGGCCTGGCAGACGAAATAGGCGTAGGCGAAGCCCCAGGCGAACAGGGTGAAGGTGGCGCCGGCGGCGAACAGTTCGTCGGCGGTGACACGGTGGTCGTGCAGCATGTACGAGATCAGGCTGCCGGCCGCGTAGAAGTACAGCAGCGCCTCGAGCGTGGCCGAGACCGGCAGCAGCGCCGGCTCCCCCGTCAGCACGCCGAGCACGGTCAGCGCCACCGCCGGAATCGCCAGCGCCCAGGCCACGCCGGTGACGAACGGGCTGCGGTTGACCACCCACACCGCCAGCGGCACCACCACCAGCGCGACCGCGCCGAACAGCATGCGCCCGGCCGGGGTCTCGTCCATGAGCGGGTACAGCAGCAGGCTGAGCAGCTGCGCGGCGAGCAGGAACGCCGAGGGGTGGCGGCGGGCGAGCACCGCCCAGACACGGAGCCGGGCCGGGGCCTGCATCAGTCGAGCAACCGGAAGTGGTAGCGCACGGCGTAGTAGATCACGTACAGCCACGACAGCAGGCCGTGCACGATCGCCCACAGCAGCGACTTGTTCGCGCTCCAGGAGATCGCGATCGCCAGGGCGCTGCCGAAGCTCACGCCCGCCTTCACCACCTGCCCGCCGCGCGCCATCGTCGCCGCCTCACGCCTCGCGATAGACCTGCGCCCCGGCCTGCCGGAACTCGGCCGCCTTCTCCGCCATGCCCTGCTCGAGCGCCTGCTCGGCGGCCAGGCCGTGCCCGGCGGCGTAGTCGCGCACGTCCTGGGTGATCTTCATCGAGCAGAAGTGCGGGCCGCACATCGAGCAGAAGTGGGCCAGCTTGTGCGCTTCCTTCGGCAGGGTCTCGTCGTGGTACTCGCGCGCGCGCTCGGGGTCCAGGCCGAGGTGGAACTGGTCCTGCCAGCGGAACTCGAAGCGCGCCTTGGACAGGGCGTTGTCGCGCACCTGCGCGCCGGGGTGGCCCTTGGCCAGGTCGGCCGCGTGCGCGGCGATCTTGTAGGCCATGATGCCCTCGCGCACGTCCTGCCGGTTGGGCAGGCCGAGGTGCTCCTTGGGCGTGACGTAGCACAGCATCGCGGTGCCGTACCAGCCGATCATCGCTGCGCCGATCGCGGAGGTGATGTGGTCGTAGCCGGGTGCGATGTCGGTGGTCAGCGGCCCCAGGGTGTAGAACGGCGCCTCGCCGCATTCGCGCAGCTGCTTGTCCATGTTCTCCTTGATCAGCTGCATCGGCACGTGGCCGGGGCCCTCGATCATGGTCTGGACGTCGTGCTTCCAGGCGATCTTCGTCAGCTCGCCGAGCGTCTCCAGCTCGCCGAACTGCGCGGCGTCGTTGGCGTCGGCGATCGAGCCCGGGCGCAGGCCGTCGCCGAGCGAGAAGGCCACGTCGTAGGCCTTCATGATCTCGCAGATGTCCTCGAAGTGGGTGTAGAGGAAATTCTCCTTGTGGTGCGCCAGGCACCACTTGGCCATGATCGAGCCGCCGCGCGAGACGATGCCGGTCACGCGCCTGGCGGTGAGCGGGACGTAGCGCAGCAGCACGCCGGCGTGGATGGTGAAGTAGTCCACCCCCTGCTCGGCCTGCTCGATCAGGGTGTCGCGGAAGATCTCCCAGGTCAGCTCCTCGGCGCGGCCGTCCACCTTCTCCAGCGCCTGGTAGATCGGCACCGTGCCGATCGGCACCGGCGAGTTGCGGATGATCCACTCACGGGTCTCGTGGATGTGCCTGCCGGTGGACAGGTCCATCACCGTGTCCGCGCCCCAGCGGATCGCCCACACCAGCTTCTCCACCTCCTCGGCGATGCCGGAGGAGACCGCGGAATTGCCGATGTTGGCGTTGATCTTGGTGAGGAAGTTGCGGCCGATGATCATCGGCTCGCTCTCGGGATGGTTGATGTTGCACGGCAGGATGGCGCGGCCGCGCGCGATCTCGTCGCGCACGAACTCGGCCGTGATCCGCGCCGGGATGCCGGCGCCGAAGCTCTCGCCGCGGTGCTGGGCCAGCAGGCCGGCGTCGCGCACCGCCTCCAGGCGCTGGTTCTCGCGGATCGCCACGAACTCCATCTCCGGGGTGACGATGCCGCGGCGCGCGTAGTGCAGCTGGGTGACGTTGGCCCCGGCCCGCGCCCGGCGCGGCAGGCGGCGGCCGGGGAAGCGCACTGCGGCGAGCCGCGGATCGGCCTCGCGCGCGCGGCCGAACTCGGAGCTGACCGCGTCGAGCACTTCGGTGTCGCCGCGCTCGGCGATCCACTGCGCACGCAGCGCCGGCAGCCCGGCGGCGAGGTCGATGCGCGCGTCGGGGTCGGTGTACGGGCCGGAGGTGTCGTAGACCGTGATCGGCGGGTTGTCCTCGCCGCCGAACAGGGTCGGGGTGCGCGTCTGCGCGATCTCGCGCATCGGCACGCGCAGGTCCGGGCGCGAGCCCTGGACGTAGATCCGGCGCGAGCCGGGAATGGGCCGGGTCACTTCCGCCGAGAGCTGCTCGGTCTGGCGGATCAGGTCGGAGGGCACTGCGTTCATGGACTGTCGGCTCCGCTGCTTCGGCTTCAGTAGAAAGTCCGCACAGGGATGTGCGGGCTGTTGCGGAGGGACCCGCATGCACCGCACAGGGATGTGCGGGCTGTTGCGGAGGGATCCGCACAAAGCGGCGGCGCGGGCACGCGATCGTGCCGCGAAGCTTCCCTACGCCGGTGTCAACCGGATCAGGTTCGAAGGGTCTGTCTCAACCGGTCGCCCGGGGCGGCCGGTACCCCCGCTTCGGCGTCCATTATGACCCTGCATGCCCTGCTGCGGCCAACCACACCGGACGCGGCCCGGTTGACAGGCGCGCCGACGCCATGCTCTGCTCGGGCCATGACGCATTTCCCGCCGCCGGCCGCCACTCTCCTGCCCACGCAGGCGCCGGCCCGCGCGCGCGCCCTGACCACCACCGGTACCGGCACCCGCTGGCGCGGGGTGTGGACGGGCGTGTCCATCTGATCCATCACATGCCTCCGCACCCGACACGGGTGCGGAGCGCGCACCCGTTCCGGGCGCGGGGCCCCACAGGAGCCCTCGCCATGTCCCCCGCCGATGCATCACACCCCCTGGCCGCCGTGCGCCCGTATGCGCACAAGTTCGGCGGCAGCAGCCTGGCCGATGCCGCGCTGTATCGCCACGCCGCGAGCCTGGTGCATGCCGAGCCCGCAGGCACCCGCGTGGTCGTGGTGTCCGCGATGCAGGGCGTGACCGACGCGCTGGTGGCACTGCTCGACACCGCACGCCACGGTCGCACCTGGCAGCCGCACTGGGAAGCGCTGCGGCAGCGGCACCGCGAGGCCGCGGACGCGCTCGACGCCAGCCGCCGCCACGGCACGCACGCCGCGCTGGAGCGGGAGTTCGCGGCCTTGCATCGCGCGCTGGCCGGGATCGCGGCAGGCGCCCACGACGTCGATGCGCTCGCCTCCGCGGTACCCGGCTACGGCGAGCTGTGGTCCTCGCAGCTGATGCATGCGGCGCTCGGAGGCGGGGCCGCGGGCTGGCGCCGGCTGGACGCGCGCGAGGTGCTGGTGGTGCACCCGGGCGAGATGGGCATGGCGGTGGACTGGGACGCAAGCCGCGCGCGTCTTGCCGACTGGCGGGCGCAACACGGCGACGGCGATGTGGTCGTCACCGGCTTCGTCGCGCGCGAAGCCGCCGGCGCGATCACCACTCTCGGGCGCAACGGCAGCGACTATTCCGCGGCGATCTTCGCGGTGCTGTTCGGGGCGCGCGGACTGACCATCTGGACCGACGTGGACGGCGTGCTCAGCGCCGACCCGCGGCTGGTGCCCGAGGCGGTGTGCCTGCCGTCGCTGTCCTATGCGGAGGCCTGTGAGCTGGCCTACTTCGGCGCCAAGGTGCTGCACCCGCAGACGCTGGCGCCGGTGCAGGAGCGCGGCATCCCGCTGCGGATCCGCAACACGCACCGCCCGGAACTGCCGGGCACGCTGATCGGCCCGCGCGCCGACACACGCGGCGCACCAGTGAAGGGCCTGAGCCTGGTGCGCGAGCTGGCCATCGTCGAACTGGTCGGCAACGGCCTGCTCGGGGTGCCGGGCATGGCCGAGCGCCTGTTCGGCGCGCTGCGCGGCGCCGGCGTGTCGGTGACCATGATCTCGCAGGGCTCCTCGGAACATTCGATCTGCTGCGTGGTGCGCGCCGACCAGGCCGGGCGGGCACGCGATGCGGTCGCCGCAGCCTTCGCCGGGGCGATCGCCGACGGCCAGGTGCAGGGCGTGGCGTTGACGCCCGACATCGCCGTGCTCGCCGCAGTCGGGGACGGCATGGTCGGCACGCCTGGCATCGCCGCGCGCCTGCTCGGCGGCCTGGCGCAGGCGCGGGTGAATGCGCGCGCGATCGCGCAGGGCGCGGGCGAGCGCAACCTGTCGGTGGCGATCGCCGCACGCGACGCGGCGCGCGCGCTGCGCGCCGCGCACGCGGCGTTCTGGCTGTCGCCGCATACCGTGTCCATCGGCCTGATCGGTCCCGGCCAGGTCGGGCGCGCGCTGCTGGCGCAACTCGCCGCAGCGCTGCCGCGGCTGCGTGAACGCGCCGGCCTCGATCTGCGCCTGCGCGCCATCGCCGACAGCCGCCGGATGCGGCTGGACGATCGCGGCCTCGACCCCGCCACGGCGGCCGCGTGCCTGCGCGACGCCGGCGCCGAGCCGGCCGATCTCGACCGCTTCGCCGCGCACGTGCGCAGCGAGCCGCTGCCGCATGCCCTGATCGTGGACTGCAGCGCCAGCGCCGAGATCGCCGCGCACTACCCGCGGTGGCTGGCTGCCGGCATCCACGTGGTCACGCCGAACAAGCACGCCGGCAGCGGGCCGTGGCCGCTGTACGCCGCGATCCAGGATGCGAGCCGCCGCGGCGGCGGCCGCTTCCGCTACGAGGCCACGGTGGGCGCCGGCCTGCCGGTGATGCTGACGCTGCGCAACCTGCTCGACACCGGCGACGTGCTGCATGGCATCGACGGCCTGCTGTCCGGCACCCTGGCGTGGCTGTTCAACCGCTTCGACGGCACGGTGCCGTTCTCGGCCCTGATGCGCGAAGCGATGGCGCTCGGCTACACCGAGCCCGACCCGCGCGACGACCTGTCCGGTCGCGACGTCGCGCGCAAGCTGGTCATCCTCGGCCGCGAGGCCGGCCTGCGGCTCTCGCTGGAGGACGTGGACGTGGAAAGCCTGGTCCCGCCCGCGCTGCGCGCGCTCGACCGCGAGGCATTCGTCGCGCAGCTGGAGGCGCTCGATGCGCCGATGCGCGCGCGCTACTGCGAGGCGGCCGCGCAGGGGCGTGCACTGCGCTACGTGGCGCGGCTGGACCGCGACGGGCGGGCCCGCGTCGGCCTGATGGCGCTGCCGCCCGACCATTCCTGCTGCCATACCCGGCTGACCGACAACCTAGTGCAGTTCCACACCGCGCGCTACGCCGGGAACCCGCTGGTCGTGCAGGGCCCGGGCGCCGGCCCCGAGGTGACCGCGGCCGGGGTGTTCGGCGACGTGCTGGCGATCGCGCAATCGCTCGGTGCGCGGCCTGAAGCGATGACGACGCCATGAGCCCTCCGATCCAGGCGACGGCATTCGCACCCGGCAGCGTCGGCAACATCGGGGTCGGCTTCGACCTGCTCGGGCATTCGATCGCGGGCATGCACGACCTGGCGACCGTGCGCCGCATCCGCGAGCCGGTGGTGCGGATCGAGGCGATCCGCGGCGCGGCGGCCGGTGCGGAGACGCTGCCGCTGGAGGCCGCGCGCAACACCGCGGGGCGGGCGCTGCTTGCGCTGCGCGAACGGCTCGGGCTGCGATTCGGCTTCGCGCTGGCGCTGGAGAAAGGCATCCCGCTCGGCTCCGGCCTCGGCGGTTCGGCGGCCTCGTGCGTGGCCGCGCTGGTCGCCGCCAACGCGCTGCTCGACACGCCGCTGCCGCGCGAGGCGTTGTACGACTACGCGCTCGACGGCGAATCGGTGTCGAGCGGCAGCCGGCACGGCGACAACGTGGCGCCGATGCTGCTCGGCGGCGTGGCGCTGGCGACGGCGACGCGGATGCTCGCGCTGCCGGCCCCGGCCTGGCTGCATGCGGTGGTGGTGCACCCCGACCAGGTGCTGGAGACGCGCCGCGCCCGCGCGGTGCTGGCCGCGCCGTATCCGCTGCAGGTCGTGGTCGAGCAGAGCGCACACCTGGCGCTGTTCCTGACCGGGCTGCAGCGCGGCGACGCGGAACTGATCCGCGCAGGGTTGAACGACCTGCTGGTCGAGCCGCGCCGCGCCCCGCTGATCCCCGGCTTTGCACGAGCGAAGGCGGCCGCGCTGGACCATGGCGCGCTCGGCGCGAGCATTTCCGGCGCCGGGCCGAGCACGTTCGCGTGGTTCGCGTCGAGGACCGATGCCGAAGCGGCCGCCCCCGCGATGCAGACGGCGTTCGCGGATGCAGGCTTCGGCTCGCGCGCCTACGTCACGCCGGTGTCCGGGCCGCGCGCGGAGGTGATCGCATGCACTGCGTGAGCACCCGCGGCCGGACTCCGCGCACCGCCCTCGCCCGCGCCCTCGTCGCCGGCCTCGCGCCCGACGGCGGCCTGTACGTGCCCGAACGCATCCCCACGCTGGACACCGTGCAGCCCGGCGCCACGCTCGCCGACACCGCGCGCGCCGTGCTCGCCCCCTGCCTCGACGGCCCGCCGCTGCGCGATGCGCTGCCGGCGCTGTGCGCGCAGGCGTATGCGTTCGACGCCCCGTTGCGCCCGCTCGCGCGCCGGGGCGACCACCTGCTGGAGCTGTTCCACGGCCCCACCGCCGCGTTCAAGGACTATGCCGCGCGCTTCCTGGCCGGCACGCTGGCGCGGCTGCGCCCCGCCGATGCGCCGCCGACCACGATCCTCGTCGCGACTTCCGGCGACACCGGCGCCGCGGTCGCCAGCGCGTTCCACCGCCGCCCGGGCTTCGCCGTGGTCATCCTCTACCCCGCTTGCCGCGTCTCGCCGCGGCAAGCGCACGGGCTGGAATGCTGGGGCGACAACGTGCGCACGTTCCGCGTGCAGGGCACGTTCGACGACTGTCAGCGGCTGACGAAGCAGGCGCTCGCCGACGACGCGCTGCGCGCGCGGCTGCCGCTGAGTTCGGCCAACAGCATCAGCCTCGGCCGCCTGCTGCCGCAGGTGGCCTATTACGCGCACGCCGCGCTGCGGTTCTTCGCCGCGCATGGCGAGCCGCTGAACTTCATCGTGCCCACCGGCAACCTCGGCAACGCCTGCGCCGCGTGGCTCGCCCGGCGCATGGGCCTGCCGGTGGGCGCGCTGGTGCTGGCGTGCAACGCCAACGACGCGCTGCCGCGCTTCTTCGCCGGCGAGGACTACCGGCCGCGCCCGGCCCGCGCCACGCTCGCCAACGCGATGGACGTGGGCGCGCCGAGCAACTTCGAGCGCCTGCGCCACTGGCACCGCGACGACGCCGAGCTGCGCGCCGCGTTGCGCGCGTTCGCGGTGGACGATGCGGCCATCGCCGACACCATCCGCCAGGCGCCGGCACGCCACGGCGTCGTGCCCTGCCCGCACACCGCCACCGGCCTGCACGTGCTCGAACGGCTGCGCGCCGAAGGCGACGCGCGGCCGTGGGCGGTGGTGGCCACCGCGCATCCGGCCAAGTTCGAAAGCATCGTCGAGCCGTTGGTGGGGCAGGCGCTGGCCGTGCCGCCGGCGCTGGCCGCCACGCTCGCCCGTCCGGCTCGCGGCGAACCGCTCGCCGCCGACTACGCCGCACTGCGGCGGCAGTTGCAGGCGCCAGCCTGAGGTCGCGTCGCGGGCCGCCCGTCGGAGGGAGGGGAGGGAGCCGCCGGGCGGCCCGGACGCGGACAGGGCTCAGGCCGGGGCGGGCGCGGCCGTCTCCTCGCGGCGCACGCCGAACCAGGCCGCATACAGCGCGGGCAGGAACAGCAGGGTCAGCGCGGTGGCCACGATCAGGCCGCCCATGATCGCCACCGCCATCGGGCCGTAGAACACCGAGCGCGACAGCGGCACCATCGCCAGCACCGCCGCCAGCGCGGTCAGCACGATCGGACGGAAGCGGCGCACGGTGGCGTCCACGACCGCGGTCCAGCGGTCGCTGCCGGCGGCGATGTCCTGTTCGATCTGGTCCACCAGGATCACCGAATTGCGCATGATCATGCCCGCCAGCGCGATCGTGCCGAGCATCGCCACGAACCCGAACGGCACCCGGAACACCAGCAGGAACAGGGTCACGCCGATCATGCCCAGCGGCGCGGTCAGCACCACCAGCAACGTGCGCGAGAGGCTGCGCAGCTGCAGCATCAGCAGCGTCACCACCGTGAACACGAACAGCGGCAGGCCGGCCTTGATCGAGTCCTGGCCGCGCGCGGAGTCCTCGACCGTGCCGCCGGTCTCGAGCAGGTAGCCGTCGGGCAGCGCGGCGCGGATCGGTTCGAGGGTGGGCTCGATCTGCGCCACCACCGTCGGCGGGGTCAGGCCGTTGCGGATGTCGGCGCGCACGGTCACCGTCGGCAGCCGGTCGCGGTGCCAGATGATGCCGTCCTCGAACACGTATTCCAGCCGTGCGATCTGCGCCAGCGGCACCGCCTGCCCGTGCGCGGTGGGCACCGCCAGGCTGCCGAGCAGGTCGAGCCGGCTGCGTTCGTCCTGCGGTCCGCGCAGCAGGATCTCGACCAGCTCGTTGCCCTCGCGGTAGGTGCTCACGTGCAGGCCGGACAGGGACCCGGCGAGGAAGTGCGCCACCTGCTCCGAACTCACGCCCAGCACCCGCGCCCGCTCCTGGTCCAGCACCAGCCGCACCACCTTGCTCGGTTCGTCCCAGTTGAGGTTGACGTTGGCCACGTGCGGGTTCTCGCGCACCTTGGCCTCGACCTGCCTGGCGATCGCGCGCACGCGGTCGATGTGCTCGCCGCTGACCCGGAACTGCACCGGATAGCCCACCGGCGGGCCGTTCTCGAGCCGGGTCACGCGCAACTGCAGGTGCGGGAAGCGCGGCGCCACCTCATTGATCAGCCAGCGGCGCAGCCGTTCGCGGTCCTCGGTGCTCTTCGCGCGGACCACGAACTGGGCGAAGTTGGCCGCGGGCAGCTGCTGGTCCAGCGGCAGGTAGAAGCGCGGCGAGCCGGTGCCGACGTAGGCGACGTAGTTGTCGATGCCGTCCTGCCTGGCCAGCAGCGCCTCCAGGCGCCGGGCCTGGGCCTCGGTGGCGCGCAGCGAGGCGCCTTCGGCCAGCTCCAGGTCCACCATCAGCTCCGGCCGGGTCGAATCGGGGAAGAACTGCTGCGGCACGAACCGGAACAGCGCCACCGACAGCACGAACGCCAGCGCGGTCGCGCCGATCACCAGCCAGCGCCGGTGCAGGCACCAGGCGACCAGGGCGCGGAAACGGCGGTAGAACGGCGTGGCGTACGGATCGTGGGCGTGGTCGTGGTGCGGCGCCGGCGCGAGCAGGAACGCGTACTGCGGCCAGCGGTCGGCCAGGCGTTCGCGCCAGGCGCGCCAGCGCGCCGCGGGCGACCCCGGCCTGAGCGCCGCCGGCCGGTGCAGGTCGGGCAGCATGCGGTCGCCGAGGTACGGGATGAACAGCACCGCGGCGATCCATGACACCACCAGCGCGATCGTGACCACCTGGAACAGCGAGCGGGTGTACTCGCCGGTGCTCGAGGCCGCGGTGGCGATCGGCAGGAAGCCGGCGGCGGTGACCAGGGTGCCGGTGAGCATCGGGAACGCGGTGGTCTCGTAGGCGAACGCCGCCGCCTTCAGCCGCGAGAAGCCCTGCTCCATCTTGATCGCCATCATCTCCACCGCGATGATCGCGTCGTCCACCAGCAGGCCCAGCGCCAGCACCAGCGCGCCGAGCGAGATCTTGTGCAGGCCGATGTCGAAGAAGTGCATCGCCGCGAAGGTCATCGCCAGCACCAGCGGGATGGACACCGCCACCACCAGCCCGGTGCGCAGGCCGAGCGAGAAGAAGCTCACCAGCAGCACGATCGTCACCGCCTCGGCCAGCACCTTGACGAACTCGCCGACGCCGGCGCGCACCGCCGCCGGCTGGTCGGCGACCTTGCGCAACTGCATGCCGGCCGGGAGCGTGCGCTGCAGGCGCGCGAACTCGGCTTCGAGCCGCTCGCCCAGGCGCAGCACATCGCCGCCGGGCTTCATCGCCACCGCGATCCCGATCGCGTCCTCGCCCATGAAACGCATGCGCGGCGCGGCCGGGTCGGCGAAGCCGCGATGCACCTGGGCGATGTCGCCCAGGCGCACGGTGCGGTCGCCGGCGCGGATCGGGAACGCGCGGATCGCCTCGACCGAGTCGAACGCGCCGGTGACGCGCAGCTGCACGCGGTCGGAGCCGGTCTCGAAGAAGCCCGCCGGCGTGACCGCGTTCTGCTGCGCGAGCTGCTGCTGCACCGCGGCCAGCGGCACGCCGAGGGTGGCGAGCTTGGTGTTGCTCAGCTCGATCCAGATCTTCTCGTCCTGCAGGCCGATCAGCTCGATCTTGCCGACGTCGGGCACGCGCTGCAGCTCCAGCTCCAGCCGCTCGGCGTAGTCCTCGAGCACGGCGTAGTCGAAGCCGGGGCCGGTGAGTGCGTAGATGTTGCCGAAGGTGTCGCCGAACTCGTCGTTGAAGAACGGCCCGACCACGCCCTGCGGCAGGGTGTAGCGGATGTCGCCGACCTTCTTGCGGATCTGGTACCACAGCTGCGGGATCTCGCGGCTGCGCATCGAGTCGCGCGCCATGAAGATCACCTGCGACTCGCCCGGCCGCGAGTACGAGCTGACGAACTCGTACTCGCCGGTGGTCATCACCGCCTTCTCGATCCGTTCGGTGACCTGCCTGGACACCTGTTCGGCGGTGGCGCCCGGCCACAGCGTGCGCACCACCATCGCCTTGAACGTGAACGGCGGATCCTCGGACTGGCCGAGCTGGCGGTACGACCACACGCCGACGATCGCCAGCACCAGCATCGCGTACACCACCAGCGGGCGGTTGGCGAGCGCCCATTCGGAGAGGTTGAAGCGGCGCATGGCTTACTCCGCCCGGGCACGCGGGCCGGCCGCGGCGACCGGCCGGTTGTCGCGGTCCACCGGCTGCACGCGCTGGCCCTCGCGCAGCAGGTGCCCGCCCGCGGCCACCACCCAGGCATCGGGCGCAAGGCCGCCGAGCACCGGCACGCCGTCCGCACCGAACGGGCCGACCTGCACCGGCTGCAGCCGCACGTGCCCGTCCGGCGTCACCACCCACACCGCGGTCGCGCCGCCGGCGCCGCGCTGCAGCGCCGACAGCGGCAGGCGCATGCGCGGCGCGTCGGCGGGGTCGGCGACGAACACACGCACGCTCTGGCCGAGATCCACCGCCTTCGCCGCCGCGTCCGGCAGCGCCACGCGCGCGGCGTAGGTGCGCGCGGCGGGGTCGGCGGAGGGCGCGATCTCGCGCAGCGTGCCTGGCAGCCGCAGCTGCGGCGCGCTCCACGGCACCACCGTCACCGGCCGGCCGACGCGGAAACTGCGGATGCGCGCTTCGGGCAGCGCGATCGCCACCTCGCGCCCGCCGCTGCCGGCAAGGGTGAACACCGGTTGCCCGGGGGCGACCGTCTGCCCGGCCTCGGCATGGCGCTGCGCGATCACGCCGTCGCGCGGCGCACGCAGTTGCGCGTAGGCGACCTGGTTGCGGGCGACCTCGAGCGCCGCGCGCGCGGCGCGCACTTCGCCGGCGGCCGCGGCGTGGGCGGCTTCCTGGGCATCGAGCGCGGAGCGGCTCACCAGTTGCTGCTGCGCCAGGGCCGCGAAGCGCGCGCGGTCGGCGGCGGTGCGGGCGAGCTGCGCCTCGGCCGCGGCGAGGCGGGCCTGCGCGGCCTGCGCCTGCAGGCGCAGGTCGTCCGGATCGAGCTCGGCGAGCAGCTCGCCGCGCCGCACCGCATCGCCCACGTCCACGTGCCGGCGCACGAGCTGGCCACCGACCCGGAACGCGAGCGGACTTTCCTCGCGCGCCCGCACCTCGCCCGGATAGGCGGTGACCGCGGCCTCGCCGGCCGCACCCGGTTGCACCACCAGCACCGGCCGCGGCCGTTCCGGCGGCGACTGCGAGTTCCCGCACGCGGCCAGCGCCAGCGCCAGCAGCACCATGCCCGTTCCTGCCCCGAAGTGTTTCATCCGGTTGCGTCCCGACGGTGATTATTGGACCGGGCGGTATAGTATAATCCGTGCACTTGTCGGTCTAGTATTTGCGCGATGCCCAAGCCACCCCCGCCCCGCCCCGCCCCCGTCCGCAAGCCGGCCACCCCCGGACGTCCCAAGGACCTGGCCAAGCGCGAGGCGATCTTCGAGGCGGCCAAGCGGCTGTTCATCGAGCACGGCTACGAGGGCGTGAGCATGGACCAGATCGCCGCCGAAGCCGGGGTGTCCAAGCTCACCGTGTACAGCCACTTCGGCGACAAGGAATCGCTGTTCGCGGCCGCGGTGAAGTCCTACTGCGAAACCCAGCTGCCCGACGCACTGCTCGCCGATGTCCCCGGCATGCCGCTGCGCGAACGCCTGCTGCAGATCGGGCGCGCGTTCTACGCCATGATCAGCGCCCCGGAGGCGATCGCCGGCCACCGCATGCTGTGTACGCCGCGCATGGCCGAAACGCCGCTGCCGCGCCTGTTCTGGGAGGCCGGCCCGCGCCGGGTCCAGGCCGCCTTCGCCGCCCTGCTCGAACGCCGGGTGGCCGCGCGCGAGCTGGAGATCCCCGACATCCCCCGCGCCGCGGCGCAATTCTTCACCCTGCTCAAGGGCGAGCCGCACGCCCAGCTGGTGTTCGGCTGCGGCGAGGCGCCGCTGGACGCCAAGGCCGTGGAGGCGCACGTGGCCGCCTCGGTGGACCTGTTCCTGCGGGCCTATGCGCGCCGCCGTTGAACGGCCCCGGACGGCGCCGGTCGTCCCGGTGACTTCCGGCACTCAGTTTTGGTGTCCTACCACAGCGATGCTGCACCGGCCGCAGCGGGCCGGCCGGTAAAATGGCGGGCTCGCCTGTCTTCGGAACCTCCCCATGAACACCCTCGATTTCGCCAAGGCCCGGCAACTGATGGTCCAGCAGCAGGTTCGCCCCTGGGACGTGCTGGATCCGCGCGTGCTCGAGGTGCTCTCCACCCTGCCGCGCGAGGCGTTCGTGCCGGAGCCGCATCGGGCGCTGGCCTATGCCGACCTCGAACTCCCGCTCGGCCACGGCGAGGTGATGATGAAGCCGGTGGTCGAGGGCCGGATGCTGCAGGCGCTGGCGCTGGATCCGGGCGATGCGGTACTGGAGATCGGCACCGGCAGCGGCTGGATCACCGCCTGCCTGGCGCAACTCGCACGCGAGGTGGTGAGCGTGGAGCGCCACGCCGACTTCACCGCGGCCGCGCGCGCGCGCCTGGACGCGCTGGAGTTCGGCCGCAACGTCCGCCTGGACACCGCCGACGTGTTCGCCTGGACGCCGGGGCGCCAGTTCGACGCGATCTGCGTCACCGGCGCCGTGGAGCGGATCCCGCCGCGCTTCCTGGAATGGCTGCGACCGGGCGGGCGGCTGTTCGTGATCCAGGGCCGCGAACCCGTGATGGAGGCGGTGCTGGTGCGCAACCAGGACGGCCATCCGCGCATCGAATCCCTGTTCGAAACCGCATTGCCCTACCTCGTCGGCGCCGCGCCGGCGCCCACCTTCGAGTTGTGACCGCACAAGGATCCCACTGCATGAGCCGCCATCCCCTCGTCCTCGCCCTCGCCTTCGCCCTGCTGCCCACCGCGGCGCACGCCGAAGACCTGATGCAGACCTACGAGCTGGCGCGCGCGGGGGATCCGCAGTACGCCGCCGCCGAAGCCAGCCGCAACGCCGCGCAGGAAGGCGCGGTGCAGGCGCGCGCGGCGATGCTGCCGCAGATCGACGGCAGCGCGGGCTATTCCCGCTCCGACAGTGACAGCACCGGCGTGCAAGTGTTCGGCAGTGTGCCGTTCCCGAGCGACAGCAGCCAGGAGTCCACCACGCGCAACTGGGGCGTGAACGTGGACCAGATGGTGTTCGACTACTCGCGCATCTCCACCCTGCGCAGCCAGAAGGCGCTGGGGCGCGCCAGCGACTTCACCCTCGAGGCCGCCGGCGATTCGCTGATCACCCGCACCGCCGCGGCCTACTTCAACGTGCTGATCGCGCTGGAGACGCTGGCCGCCGCCGAGGCGCAGGAAGCGGCGCTGCAGAAGCAGTTCGACTTCGCCAGCAAGCGGCTCGAGGTCGGCCTGGCGCCGATCACCGACGTGCACGAGGCGCGCGCCCAGTACGACGCCGCGCGCGCCAACACGATCCTGACCCGCAACGCGCTGGAGGACGCCTACCAGGCGCTGGCCGAGATCACCGGCCGGCCGATGCGCAGCCTCAAGGGCCTGCCGGACGACTTCCGTCCCGCGATCCCCGAAGAGCGCGACGCCGACAGCTGGGTGCGGACCGCGCTCGAGAACAATCCGACCCTGCGCTCGCTGCAGGAGCAGCTGGCGGCAGCCGAAGCCGACGTGGAAACCGCGCGCGCAGGCCACTACCCGTCGCTGTACTTCAACGGCACCTACGGCAACCGGCGCACCAACGGCGACAACACCAACAACCTCAACGACACCACGATCGCGTTCGAGAACGAAGGCAAGGGCACCACCTTGAGCCTGAACCTGCGCGTGCCGATCTTCGCCGGCGGCGCCACCCAGTCGCGGGTGCGCCAGGCCCTGGCCCAGCGCGACGCGCGCGCCGGGCAGCTCGAACAGCAGCGGCGCGCGGTGGAACGCTCGACCCGCAACGCCTACCAGTCGCTGCTGGCCGGCATCAGCGAGGTCGAGGCGCGGCGGCTGGCGCTGGTCGCGGCGAAGAGCGCCTACGAGGCCTCGCAGGTCGGACTCGAGGTCGGCACCCGCACCGTGCTCGACGTGCTCAACAACCAGCGCACCCTGTTCGAAGCCCAGCGCGAGTACGCGCGCGCCAAGTACAACTTCCTGCAGGCACGGCTGAACCTGGAGCAGGCCGCCGGCACGCTCGAGGCCGACGACCTGCAGGACGTGAACCGGCTGCTGACGGTGGACGTGGCCACGGCGCGCTGATCCGCAGCCGCCCGAGCGCATGCCGCCCGCGCCCCGGCCCCGGCCGGGGCGCAGCGTTTCAGGCCTCCGCCGGCGGGGGCGGCAGGGCCGGCAGCACCAGCGCCAGGGTGCGCGCGAGCGCGCCCCGTCCCTGTTCGACCAGGGTCTGCCCGGCCGCCGCCATCGCCGCGCGCCGCGCGGGATCCTCCAGCAGCGCGGCCACGGCACCGGCGACCGCCTCGGCGTCGGCGCCGATCCACAGCGCGCCGGCCTCCTCCATCCGCCGCGCGATGTCGGCGAAGTTGTGCAGGTGCGGGCCGGTGACCACCGCGGTGCCGACCGCGGCCGGCTCGAGCAGGTTGTGACCGCCGATGTCGGCCAGGCTGCCGCCGACGAAGGCCACGTCGGCGGCGGCGTAGAACTGCACCAGTTCGCCGAGCGTGTCCACCACGAACACCGCGTCGCGCGCGTCGGCCCAGTGCGTCAGCCGCCGCGTGGCCACGCGCCAGCCGGCATGCTGCGCGTGCTCGATCGCGGCGCGGAACCGTTCCGGATGCCGCGGCGCCCACAGCAGCAGCAGTTCCGGCCAGCGCTCGCGCAGGCGGCGGTGGATCGCCACCACCGCAGCCTCCTCGCCTTCGTGGGTGCTGGCGGCGATCCAGGTCGGGCGGTGGCCGCAACGGGCGCGGAACTCCGCCGCGAAGCGCTCCACGCCCTCGGGCACGCGCTGGTCGAACTTGAGGTTGCCCACCTCCGTCACCTGCTCCGGCCGCGCGCCCAGGCGCACGAAGCGGCGCGCGTCGTCCGGCGACTGCGCCGCAATCCGGCGCACGCCGCGCAGCGCGCGCGCCACCAGCGGCGCCAGCAGCCGATAGCCGCGCAGCGAACGCGCCGACAGCCGCGCGTTGAGCACGAACACGGGAATGCCGCGGTCGCGGCAGGCGAACAGCAGGCTCGGCCACAGCTCGGTTT
The DNA here is from genome assembly GCF_008033445.1 of Vulcaniibacterium gelatinicum. GTDB lineage: Bacteria > Pseudomonadota > Gammaproteobacteria > Xanthomonadales > Xanthomonadaceae > Vulcaniibacterium_B > Vulcaniibacterium_B gelatinicum. The sequence continues at coordinate 79,738 of NZ_VNKO01000009.1, read as the reverse complement.
CCATGATCAGCGCCGCCTGCGGGCGGAACTGGGCCAGGAACCGGTCGGTGGCGCCGGGCAGGTCGTAGGGCAGGTACACGTGCTCGACCGCCTCGCCCCACAGCGTGCGCACGCGCTCGGAACCGGTGGGGGTGATGGTGGTGACCAGCAGGCGCAGGTCCGGCCGCTGCTGGCGCAGGGCGTTGACCAATGGCGCGGCGGCGTTGACCTCGCCGACCGAGACCGCGTGCACCCACACGCAGCCCGGCAGCGGCGGCCGCTCGCCGTACAGCGCGTAGCGCTCGTCCCAGCGCTGGAAATAGGCGTGCTGGCGGAACCCGCGCCAAACCAGGTGATAGGCCGTGACCGGCAACAGCAGGTACAGCGCGGCCGAATACACGGCGCGCAACAGGCGTTCGATCGGGTCCTTCGGCATCGCGGAAGGATAGCGAAGCGCGTCCGACGCCGCGGCGCGGGCCGGGCCCGGCCGTTAGAATCCGCGCATGCCCACGCCCACCGATGCCGGTCGCCCGCCGCTCGGCCCGCGCCACTGGCCGACCTGGTGCGGGATCGGCGCGATGGCGCTGCTCGCGCGCCTGCCCTGGTCCTGGCAGCGCGCGCTCGGGCGTGCGCTGGGCGCGCTGCTGCGGCGCGCGTTGCGCGCCCGGCGCGAGGTCGCCGCGCGCAACCTCGCCCTGTGCTTCCCCGACCTCGACCCCGCCGCGCGCACACGCCTGCTGCGCGAGCACTTCGCCGCGCTCGGCATCGGCCTGTTCGAGTTCGCCCGCGCCTGGTGGGGGTCGGTGGCGCCGCTGCGGCGCGGGCTCACCCTCGAGGGCCTGGAGCACCTGCAGGCCGCACACGCCGCGGGCCGCGGCGTGATCGTGGTGTCCGGCCACTTCACCACGCTCGAGGTCTGCGGCCGGCTGCTGTGCGACCACGTGCCGCTGGCCGGCATGTACCGCCCGCACGCCGAACCGGCGATGGAATGGGCGGTCAAGCGCGGCCGGCTGCGCTACGCGGCCGCGATGTTCACCAAGCAGGAACTGCGCCCGGCGGTGAAGCACCTGAAGGCCGGCGGCCTGCTGTGGTACGCCCCGGACCAGGATCCGAGCCGCGGCGAGGCGGTGTTCGTGCCGTTCTTCGGCCGCCCCGCGCACAGCCTGACCTCGACCCACCAGCTCGCGCGCCTGTCCGGCGCGGCGGTGCTGGCCTTCGCCCACCAGCGTCGCGCCGACGGCAGCTACCACCTGCGCCTGTCGCCGGCGTTCGCCGACTTCCCCTCCGCCGACCCCGCCGCCGACACCGCGCGGGTGATGGCCGCGATCGAGGACATGGCCCGCGCCGCGCCCGCGCAGTACCTGTGGATCCACCGTCGTTTCAAGCGCCAGCCGGATGGTGTGCGGCTCTACGATTGAATGAGCGGGATCCGCTGCAGCGGATCCCGGCGTGCGCCGGGATGACAACCCCGGATAGCAGGCAGGCTCAACCTGGCATGCGCGGGAATGGTGTCGTGCGTGCGAGCAGGCTGCCGGCGTAGAGCGCGGCCAGCAGCAGGGTCAGCCCGCCCCAGAAGGTGGCGTAGAACGCCAGGTGGGTGTTGAAGGGGAACACGGTCACGGCCAGCGCGATCATCGCCGGCCGCGCCCGTTCGCGCGCCTGGTTCGGGGCGTACCGCCAGGCGCGCCAGGCCAGCGCGGCGCCGGCCAGCCACAGCAGCAGGCCGAAGCTGCCGGTCTCGCTCGCCACCTCCAGCACCAGCTGGTGCGCATGCAGGGCCGGGCCCTCGCCCCACGCCGCCGGTTCGCCCGGCTGCGGATCGCAGGCCGGGAATGCCTCGCGGAAGCCGCGCGCACCCACGCCATTGACCGGATGCTCGCGAAACATGCACCACGCCGCCGCCCAGATCCGGGTGCGGCCGGAGAGGGCGTGGTCCATGCCGGCGGCATCGCCCGCCAGCGCCGCGGCGCTGCGTTGCAGGCGCTCGGCGAACGGTGCGTGCAGCCAGCTCGCCGCGCCCAGCGCGAGCGCGCCGAACAGGAACACGCCGGCGAGCCGGCGCCAGCCGAGCGCGCGCCAGCCCGACCACAGCAGCACCAGCGTGTAGGTCAGCCACGCCGCCCGCGCGCCCGCAAGCAGCACCACCAGGCCGATCGCGGCGGCGGCGATCACCCAGCCCGCCGCGGCGAAGCGCCGGTGCGCCGCATGCAGCGCGAACGGCGACAGGCTCGCCAGCACCAGGCCGAGCTTCGGATTGCACTCACCGAGCACGCCGGTCAGACGCCCGAACGCGAACGCCGCTTCGGGCGGGCACATCGGCCGCCCGCTGACCAGCTGCTTGAGCGCGTCGAGGCCGAAGAACAACGGGCTGGTGCCGGCCAGCGCCTCGAGCAGCGCGTCCGCGGTCCACACCGCGACGATCACCGCCAGGCCGCCGAAGGTGACCCGGCGGCCGCGTTCGTCGGCGACCGCCGCCGCGGCCAGCCACAGGAACGGCAGGTAGCGCAGATCCACTGCGGCTTCCTTGAACGCGCGCGCGCGGTCCACCGCATCCAGCGCCGACAGCAGTTCGGGCAGCCAGTAGGCGGCGAACAGCACGCTGGTCAACGCCCAGGCGGGGCTGCTGAGCAGCGCCGTGCCGCCGCGGAACCGCGCCAGCAGCAGGCGCACGATCGCGACCAGCGCGCCGAGCACCAGCACGCCCTCGGCGTAGCCCGGCGCCGGCCACAAGGCGACGAAAGCCAGCACCCACGCCGGCGCCCAACGCCAGCCGGGGACATGCACTTCAGGGGTTGTCGTCGAGTTCGGCATAGACCGCGAGCGTGGCCTCCTGCATCGCGCGCAGGGTGTGGGGGATCGTAACCGGCGGCGGCGGATGCGCGAGCAGGGCGCGCGCGGTGCCCGTCAGTTGCGCGACATCGAACGGCGGCACCGCGCCGGCGGGCGCGAGTTGCGCCAGCAGTTCGCCCACGCCGCCATGCGCCCAGCCCAGCACCGGCCGGCCGACCGCCAGCGCCTCGAGCACGGTGCGGCCGAACGCTTCCGGCTTGCGCGAGAGCTGCAGCACCAGGTCGCAGGCGGCGTAGGCCTCGGCCATGGCGTCGGTCGGCGGCGTCAACGCCAGCGCGTCGGCCACGCCGCAGCGCTGCGCCTGCGCCTGGAGTTCGGCGAGATAGCGCGTGCGGCCTGCCTCGCACGCGCCGGGCATCCACAGCCGTGCATCGAATCCGTCCGCGCGCAGCGCGGCCAGCAGCGCGATCGCGTCGGCATGACCCTTCAGGCGGGTGCCGCGGCCGGGCAGCAGCAGCAGCGGGCCCTCGCCGCCGAGCACCGGGTGCCGCGCGGCCACGCGCGCCCGCGCGGCGGGATCGGGCGCGGGCGCACGCGGGAACGCGGCGGGATCGATGCCGCGCGGGATCACCCGCAGGCGCTCGCGCGGCGTGCCGGGGTAGTGCTGGAGCACGTGTGCGCGCACCGTCTCCGACACGCAGATCACGCGTTCGCCGCGGGCCATGATCGCGCTGTAGCGCGAGGGCGAATTGAGCCCGTGCACGGTGGTGACGAAACGCGGCCGCCGCGCCGCAGGCACCCCCTGCAGCGCCCACCAGCCGAGCCACGCCGGCAGGCGCGAACGCGCGTGCACGATGTCCGCCGCCTCGCGCACGAACAGGTGCCGCAGCGTGCGCACGTGGCGCAGGGTCAGCGGCGACTTGCGGCCGATGTCGAGCGTGACGTGTTCGGCGCCCAGCGCCTGCAGGCGCGGCACCAGGCGGCCGCCGGCGGACACGACGAGCGCGCGGTGGCCGGCGCGGACCAGGGCCTGCGCGATCTCGAGCGTGGAGCGCTCCACGCCGCCGGACTCGAGCGCGGGCAGGAGCTGGACGACGGTCAGGCGGCGCATGTCCCGCGCCCTGCCGCGGTACTCAGTCCACCAGCACGTACTGGGCGCCGCAGTAAGGGCACTTGGCCTGGCCGCCCTCGGCCTCGATCGGCAGGTACACGCGCGGATGCGAATTCCACAGCGCCATGGACGGCAGCGGGCAGCTCAGCGGCAGGTCGGCGCGGCGCACCTCGTAGCGCTGCTGGGCGTTGGCGGGCGCGGCGGCGGTCGGGGTCGGGTCGGCCATGGGCGCGGGCTGGGAATGCGGGGGCCGCAAGTGTAGCAGCGCCGCTCGCGCCCCCGCGGCCCGCTCAGAGCGGCGGCAGTTCGAACAGCAGCACGTCGGCCAGCCCCGCGCCCCGGCCGGCGAGGACCAGCCGGCCCTGCTCGCCGGCCAGGCCGAGCGCATCGCCGGCGTGCAGCGACCGGCCCGCGACCTCGGCCTCGCCTTGCGCCAGGTGCAGCCAGTAGGCTCGCTCGGGATCGAGCGTAAACCCGACCTGCTCGCCGGCGCCGAGCCGCACGCCGTGCAGCCAGGCCTGCTGCCGGATCGGCAGCGCGCCGTCGGCGCCGTCGGGCGCGACCAGGGTCGCCCAGCGTCCGCGCCGCGCCACCGGATCGAACGCGCGCTGCGCATAGGCCGGACGCGCGTTGAGCCGGTCGGGCTGGATCCAGATCTGCAGGAAATGCACCGGCTCGCGGTCGGAGGCGTTGTACTCGCCGTGCTCGATGCCGTGGCCGGCGCTCATCCACTGCAGCTCGCCCGCACGCAGCACGCCCTCGCCGCCCTGGCTGTCGCGGTGCGCGAGCGCGCCGGACAGCACGTAGCTCACGATCTCCATGTTGGCGTGGCGGTGCGGGGCGAAGCCGGCGCCCGGCGCGACCTGGTCCTCGTTGAGCACGCGCAGGGCCGAGAACCCCATCCACTGCGGGTCGTAGTAGTGCGCGAACGAGAACGTGTGCCGGCTGTCGAGCCAGCCCGCGCCGCCGCGGCCGCGCGCCTCCGAGCGCCGTTCGACGATCACGGCCTGGCCGGCTCCGGCTTCGGCACCGTGGCCTCGGTGCTGATCGTCAGCTTCACCTCGTCGCTGACGTTGGGCACGTACAGGCCGAGGCCGAACTCGCTGCGCTTGAGCGTGGCGGTGGCGTCGAAGCCGATCGCCGGGCGACCCTGGCGCTCGCCGACCTTGTTGAGCTTCGCGTCCAGCACCACCGGGCGGGTGATGCCCTTGATGGTCAGCTCGCCGGTGATCTTGAACCGGCCCTCGCCAAGCGCTTCGACCTTGGTGCTGCGGAAGGTGGCATTGGGATGCTTCTCGGCATCGAAGAAATCGGCGCTGAGCAGGTGCTCGTTGAAATCGGGCACGAAGGCCTGCAGGCCCGCCAGCGGCAGCGTGACCTGCACGCTCGAGGCCGGGACGTCGTCGGCGTCGTACACCAGGGTGCCGTCCACCTGGCCGAAGTTGGCCACCGGGTGGGAGAAGCCGAAATGGCTCCACTGCGCCAGGACGATGGTGTGGTTCGGATCGAGCTTGTACTGCACCGGCGCGGCATGCGCGGTGCCGAATGCGAGCAGCAGGCCGAGTACGGGCGGCAGCAGGCGGGAACGGATCATGGGGGAGGGTCTCCGGAAGGGGGGTGCAACAGATACGTGGCCGCGGGGCTATTCGATGCGGCAGGCCTCGTCGAATGGCAGCCGCGGCGAACGCGGGAAGATCGAGGACGGCTCGCCGCGGCCGAGGTTGACCAGGAAATTGGAGCGCCAGGTGGTGCCGGCGAAGAACGCCGCGTCCACCTTGGCGTTGTCGAAACCGGACATCGGCCCGCAATCCAGGCCGAGCGCGCGCGCGGCCAGGATCAGGTAGGCGCCCTGCAGGCTGCCGTTGCGCAGGCAGATGCGCTCGAGCGCGTCCTCGGGCTTGGTGTCGAACCAGGCGCGGGCGTCGGTGTGCGGGAACAGCACCGGCAGCTTGTCGTAGAACGCCATGTCGTAGGCCACGATCACCGTGCACGGCGCGGCCATGGTCTTGGCGTAGTTGCCCTCGTCGAGGGCGGGGCCGAGCCTGGCCTTGGCCTCCTTCGACTTGACGAACACGAACCGGGCCGGGCAGCTGTTGGCCGCGGTCGGCCCCCACTTCAGCAGGTCGTACAGCGCGTGCAGGGTCTCGTCGCTCACGTCGCCGGAAAAGGCGTTGTAGGTGCGCGCCTGCCGGAACAGCTGGTCGAGCGCGGGGGCGGGCAGGACATCCTTCATGCGGCGTTCCATCGGGGAGTGCGGGGACGCGCAGTGTAGAGTGTCGCGCGTCATGCGGCCGCCAACGCGCCGCAACGTTGGGTGCCACGCATGCAACGCTCCGCCGCCGAACCGGTCACGTTGTGCGTCCACGACGGGCGCGCCGGCAACGCACGCCAGGCCCTGGCGCTGGGCCGGGCACTGGATCCGGCGCCGGGCGAGCTGGTCCTGCGCCCGCGCGCGCCCTGGCGCTGGGCGGCGCCGCGGGCCCTGCCGCTGGCGGCGCGCGGCTTCGACCCGGCGCTGGCCCCGTGGCTGGCCGCACCGCCGGCGCTGGCGATCGGCTGCGGCCGCCAGGCCGCGCTCGCCACCCGCCTGCTGCGCGCGCACGGCGGCCGGGGGGTGCAGATCCTCGATCCACGCCTGGATCCGCGCGCCTGGAACCTCGTGGTCGTGCCCGAGCACGACGCGCTGCGCGGCGACAACGTGCTGACCCTGGTCGGCAGCCTGCATCCGGTGGACGAGGCCTGGCTGGCGCAGGCGCGGGCCGATTTCGATGTCCTGGCGCAACTGCCGTCGCCGCGCATCACCCTGCTGGTCGGCGGACCCTCGCGGCACGCGCCGCTGGACGCATCCGGGTTCGAGGCCGCGCTGGCCGCGCTCGAGGCCGTGCTGCGCGCCGAGGGCGGCAGCCTGCTCGCCACCACCTCGCGCCGCACCCCGGAGTCGTGGGCCACGGCGCTGCGCCACCGCCTTGCCGGCATTCCCGGCGTGCGCTGGTTCGGCGATGGCGGCACGGACAACCCCTATCCCGGGATGCTCGCCTTCGCCGACCGCATCGTCGCCACGCCCGATTCGGTCAACATGCTCAGCGAGGCCTGCGCCACGCAGGCACCGGTGTACCTGCTGGCGGCCGCATGCGTCCGCGGGCGGCGGCTGCCGCGCTTCCACGCCCAGCTCGGCGCGCTCGGACGGGTCCGGCCATTCGCGGGCTCGCTCGAGGCCTTCCCGGTGCAGCCGCTGCGCGAGACCGCGCGGATCGCGGCCGAAGTGCGGGCACGGCTGGGGCTGCCGGCCTAGTCGCCCAGCCCCATCGCCCGGAACGCCGCCGCGATCGCGGCGCGCGCGGCCTCGATCTGCGGCGTGTACGGCACCAGCCGCGGCCGCCGGTCGAGGGTGCAGCGCAGGCCGGCCTCGAGCAGCGCCGCGTGCGCGGCGAGCAGATCCGCGGCGACGCCGGGCGCGAGCACGCCGGCCGTGCGCGCCGCACGCAGCAGGCCCGGGGTGTCGTGCGGCGCGAGCAGCGTCGGGTGCCGCGCGCCCTCGCGCAGGACCAGGAACTGCAGCAGGAATTCCAGGTCCACCAGCCCGCCCGCGCCCTGCTTGAGATCGAAGCGGGCGGCGTCGGAGCGGTCGAGCTCGGCGCGCATGCGCGCGCGCATCGCGGCCACGTCCGCACGCAGCTTGTCCGGATCGCGCGGCCGCGCCAGGGTCTCGGTGCGCACCCGGGCGAAATCGGCGCACAGCGTGGCCTCGCCGGCCACGGCGCGCGCGCGCACCAGCGCCTGGTGCTCCCAGGTCCAGGCGCGCTCGCGCTGGTAGTCGGCGAAGCTGCCCAGGGTGGACACCAGCAGGCCCTTGGCCCCGTCCGGGCGCAGGCGCACGTCCACGTCGTAAAGCCGGCCGGCGCCGGTGCTGGTGCCGAGCAGGGCCACGATCTTCTGCGCCAGGCGCGCGAACCAGCGCGGCGCATCCAGCGCACGCGCGCCGTCGGACACCGCCTCGGCCGGGGCGTCGTACAGGAACACCAAGTCGAGATCGGAGCCGAAGCCCAGCTCCTCGCCGCCGAGGCTGCCGTAGCCGAGCACGGCGAAGCGCGCGCCCGGCACCTCGCCGTGCGCCTGGCGCAGCTCGCGCCAGGCCAGCGCGAGCACGCCCCCGACCACCGCGTCGGCCAGCCACGCCAGCTGGCGCGCGCTGTCCTGCGCGCTCTGCCGCGCATCCAGCGTGGCCACGGCGATGCGGAAGCTCAGCGCCTGCCGCGCCTCGTTCAGCGCCTGCAGCGCCGCCTCGGCATCGTCCTCCTGCAGCGCCTGCCGGCACTCCACCGCCAGCGCGGCACGGTCGGGCAGCGGCCCGGCCACGCGCCGGTCGAGCAGTTCGTCCAGCAGCAGCGGGTGCGCGGCGATGCGTTCGGCGAGCAGGGCGCTGCCGGCGAGCACGTCCACCAGCCGCGCCAGCGCGCCGGGCTGCTCGTCGAGCAGGGCCAGGTAGCTGGCCCGGCGCAGCAGCGTGTGCAGCAGCGGCAGCAGCCGGCGCAGCGCCGCGTCCGGCTGCGCCGAACGCGCGGCGGCGGCGAGCAGCGCCGGCAGCACGCGGTCGAGCCGGGCGCGCGTGGCATCGCTCAGCGCGCGCACGCCCGGGGCACGGGCGAAGTCGCGCAGGCTGGCATCGAGCTCCTCCACCGCATCGAAGCCGGCCTCGGCCAGGGCCTGCGCGTCGCCGGCCTCGGGCAGCGCGCGCCAGTAGCCGGCCAGGCCGCGCTCGTCGCGCGCCGCGCCGCGCCGTGCCAGCAGTTGTTCGAACTCGGCCGACACCCGCGCGCGGTGCGTGTCGAGGGCTTGCACCAGCGCTTCCCAGTCGGCATAACCCAGTCCGCGCGCGAGACGCAGCCGATCCACGGGATCGGCCGGCAGCGCGTGAGTCTGCGCATCGCGCAGCATCTGCAGCCGGTTCTCGAGCCGGCGCAGGAAGCGGTACGCCGCCGCCAGCGCCTCCCCCGCCTCCGGCGCCACGTGTCCGGCCTCGACCAGCGCCGCCAGCGCCGGCAGCAGCCGGCGTTCGCGCAGCGCGCGCTCGCGGCCGCCGCGGATCAGTTGCAGCGCCTGCACCAGGAACTCGATCTCGCGGATCCCGCCCGGGCCGCGCTTGATGTCGTCGGCCAGCTCCTTGCGCGCGACCTCGGCCGCGATCGCCGCCTTCATCGCGCGCAGCCCGTCGAGCGCGCCGTAGTCGAGGTAGCGCCGGTACACGAACGGCCGCAGCGTGTGCAGGAAGCGCTCGCCCGCCTCGAGGTCGCCGGCCACCGGCCGCGCCTTCTGCCAGGCGTAGCGTTCCCAGTCGCGGCCCTCACGCTGGAAATAGCCCTCCATCGCCGCGAACGACCACGCCAGCCGGCCGGCGTTGCCGTGCGGGCGCAGGCGCAGGTCCACGCGGTGGCAGAAGCCGTCGGCGGTGACGTCGTCGAGCAGTTTCGCCAGTTGCCGGCCGAGGCGCGCGAACCAGTCCTCGGCCGCGAGCGGGCGGGCGCCGTCGCTCTCACCGTCCTCGGCGTAGGCGTACACCAGGTCCACGTCGGAGGAGAAGTTGAGCTCGCCGCCGCCGAGCTTGCCCAGCCCGAACACCACCAGCCGCTGCACGCCGCCATCGCGCGCGCGGACCACGCCGTGGCGCTGCGCGAACTCGGCCTCGAGCGCCTCCAGCGCCAGGCGCAGGCAGGTCTCGGCCAGCGCGGTGCTGCCGGCCAGGGTCGCGTCCACGTCGTCGCGCCCGGCCACGTCGCGCCAGACCAGCCGGGTGGAGGCGGCCGCGCGGTAGCGGCGCAGCAAGGCCGGCCACGCCTCGCGCCGCTCCGGCGTCAATGCCGGCGGCGGCACCTCCGCGTCCGCTGCCAGCAGCGCGCACAGTCCCGGCTGCCGCAGCAGCGTCTCCAGCGCGAACTCGCTGGCCAGCGCCAGCCGCCGCAGCGTGACCGCGTGCGCAGGATCGTCGAACAGCGCCGCCGCCTCCGGCAGCGCGCGCAGGCGCGCGAGCGCACGTTCGACCGGATCGGGCAGCGGCAGGTCCATCGCCGCATCATCGCAGGCGGCGCGGGGCGGGCTGAAGCGGCCGCACGATGCGTCAGCGCAGCATCGTGCCGGCGAATAAAAAGCCCGCCCCGGTCGAACCGGTAGCGGGCCTGCTCCCTCCCCCACGTCGGGATGCGGAGCCATCGTGAAGGAATCGTTATCGAAAGTGCACGCTGCACTGCAAAAAAGAACCGGGTGGTACAGAAAGATCGGCCAAGATGCCGACGCCGGAAACGCAAGAGCCCCGCATCGCTGCGGGGCTCCTGAGGTGTTGCGCGGGATTGGCTCCCAGCCTGGCCCTCCCCCGCGGAGGCGGGGGAGGGAACGCAGGCGGGCAACCCCTGCGAGGGCCCGGATCAGAAGTCCATGTCGCCCATGCCGCCCATGCCCGGGGCGGCGGCCTTCTCGTCCTTCTTCGGCGCCTCGGCGACCATCGCCTCGGTGGTGATCATCAGGCCGGCGATCGAGGCGGCGTTCTGCAGCGCGGTGCGGGTCACCTTGGTGGGGTCCAGGATGCCCATCGCGATCATGTCGCCGAACTCGCCGGTGGCGGCGTTGTAGCCGAACGCGCCGGTGCCTTCCTTGACCTTGTTGACGATCACCGACGGCTCCTCGCCCGCGTTGGCGACGATCTCGCGCAGCGGGGCCTCCATCGCGCGCAGGGCGATGGCGATGCCGTGGTTCTGGTCCTCGTTGACGCCCTTGAGCTCGGCGATCGCGGCGCGCGCGCGCAGCAGGGCCACGCCGCCGCCCGGCACCACGCCTTCCTCGACCGCGGCGCGGGTCGCGTGCAGCGCGTCCTCGACGCGGGCCTTCTTCTCCTTCATCTCGACCTCGGTCGCGGCGCCGACCTTGATCACCGCCACGCCGCCGGCCAGCTTGGCCACGCGCTCCTGCAGCTTCTCGCGGTCGTAGTCGGAGGTGGTCTCCTCGATCTGGGCCTTGATCTGCTTGATCCGGGCCTCGATCGCACCGGCCTCGCCGGCGCCGTCGATGATCGTGGTGTTCTCCTTGCTGACCACCACCTTGCGGGCGCGGCCGAGGTCCTTGATCGTGGCCTTCTCGAGCTGCAGGCCGACCTCCTCGGAGATCACGGTGCCGCCGGTGAGGATCGCCATGTCCTCCAGCATCGCCTTGCGGCGGTCGCCGAAGCCCGGGGCCTTCACCGCGCACACCTTGACGATGCCGCGGATGGTGTTGACCACCAGGGTCGCCAGGGCCTCGCCCTCGACTTCCTCGGCCACGATCAGCAGCGGCTTGCCGGCCTTGGCCACCCCCTCGAGCACCGGCAGCAGGTCGCGCACCGACGAGATCTTCTTGTCGTGCAGGAGGATGAACGGATCCTCCAGCTCGCACTGCATGCTCTGCTGGTTGTTGATGAAGTACGGCGAGAGGTAGCCGCGGTCGAACTGCATGCCCTCGACCACGTCGAGCTCGTTCTCCAGGCCCGAGCCCTCCTCGACCGTGATCACGCCTTCCTTGCCGACCTTCTTCATCGCCTCGGCGATGATGTTGCCGATGGACTCGTCGGAGTTGGCGGAGATGGTGCCGACCTGGGCGATGGCCTTGTCGTCGGCGGTCGGCTTGCTGAGCTTCTTGAGCTCCTCGACCGCGGCGTGCACGGCCTTGTCAATGCCGCGCTTGAGGTCCATCGGGTTGAAGCCGGCGGCAACCGCCTTCATGCCCTCGCGGATCATCGCCTGGGCGAGCACGGTCGCGGTGGTGGTGCCGTCGCCGGCATTGTCGGAGGTCTTGGAAGCGACCTCCTTCACCATCTGCGCGCCCATGTTCTCGAACTTGTCGGCCAGCTCGATCTCCTTGGCGACGGACACGCCGTCCTTGGTGATCGTCGGGGCGCCGAAGCTCTTCTCGAGCACGACGTTGCGGCCCTTCGGGCCGAGGGTGGCCTTGACGGCATTGGCGAGGATGTTGACGCCGCGCAGCATGCGAACGCGCGCGTCCTCACCGAAACGGATTTCCTTGGCAGCCATTGCTTGTTACCTCGAAGGTTGTTCTCGAATGCGGAGCGGTCAGTTCAGGACCGCGAGGATGTCGTCTTCCTTCACCACCAGGTACTCGACGCCGTCGAGCTTGACCTCGGTGCCGCTGTACTTGCCGAACAGCACCTTGTCGCCCGTCTTGACCTTTGGCGCGCGCAGGCTGCCGTTGTCGAGCACCTTGCCCTCGCCGACGGCGATGACCTCGCCCTTGATCGGCTTCTCGGTCGCCGTGTCCGGGATCACGATGCCGCCGGCGGACACCTTTTCTTCTTCCATGCGCTTGATGACCACGCGGTCGTAGAGCGGCTTGATGTTCATTACAACCCTCGCAAGTGGTTGATTGGTTTGGAAAATTCCGGCGATTTTAGCAGTCGCCATGCGCGACTGCCAAAAGCGGCCGACGAAAAAAGCCCGGCCATTCACCGGGACCGGGCGGGAGATGGGGTGTGTTCCCCGGCTTTCAAGAGGGCGGGCGGCGCGGACCGTACGCGGGCGGGGGAAGCCCGGGGTCGCGGTCCGCCGCAGCCCGCCGCGGCCGACCGGCATCGCCAGTGGGGGCGATGCCTGCGAGGCGAAAAGATCGCCGACATCCCTGTCGGCGACGCCTCGAATACATCCGTGTGGCGAGGACGTATGGATACCGAAGCGGGCGGACGGGGGGAAGGGGGCCTCTTGGTGACTTTTGGTCAACAAACCTCCCAATTTCGGGCAAAAACCCTGAAATCATCGCCCGTCACGATACTATTTGTAGACAGACCTGGTTGAATGTTGCTCGCGAGGTGACATGGGATATCCTTCGCCCGTCCATCGCCTTGTCCGCCCGGGAAACCGCCATGAGCCCGCAAGCGCGCATCCGCCTGGCCCGCCGCCACGCCGGCCTGTCGCAGACCCAGCTGGCGCGCGAGGTCGGCGTGCAGCGCAGCGCGGTCAGCCACTGGGAGGCCCGCGACGGGCGCAACCCGAGCATGGCCCACCTGCGCCGGATCGCCGAGGTCACCGGGATCCAGTTCGAGTGGCTCGCCACCGGCCGCGGGCGGATGGCGCTGAGCGAGGACGTGGCCCTGGATTCGGTGGCCGCGGCCGAGGCGCTGCTGGTCGAGGACAGCCTGGAGATGCGGCTGGTGCGGGCGTTCCGCGACGCGCCGCCGCCGGCGCGGATCGCGCTGGTGGAGATCGTCGAACAACTGGCCGCGCTGCGCACCGGGCGGCCGCCGCGCGAACCCGGCGCGCGTGCGCATGCGCCGCGCACGGCCACCCACGAGGGGAGCTGAGCATGTCCGTGCTGATCTGTTATTGCACCTGCCCCGACGCGGCCAGCGCCGACGCCCTGGCCCTGGCCCTGGTCGAGGAGCGCCTGGCCGCCTGCGTCAACCGCCTGCCGGGACTGCGCTCGGTGTACCGCTGGCAGGGGGCGGTGGAGCAGGCCGAGGAGGTGCTGCTGCTGATCAAGACCACCACCGAGCGACTTCCGGCACTGACGGCGCGGCTGCGCGCGCTGCATCCTTATGAGCTGCCGGAACTGGTCGCGGTCGAAGCCGCCGGCGGCCTGCCGGACTACCTGGCGTGGGTCGTCGAACAGACCCGCGAGCCCCGCTGAGAGAGCCTGCGATGCCCCATGCCCTGCGCCGCGTCCTCGCGGCCTTCGCCCTGCTGCTCGCCGCCCTGCCCGTCCGCGCGGTGGACGAGCGCGACCTGCTGCCCGTGGACCAGGCCTTCGTGCTCCAGGCCCGGGCCGAGAGCCGCGAGCGCATCGTCCTGACCTGGACCATCGCCGAGGGCTACTACCTCTACCGGCACCGGATGGACGCGCTGCCGCAGGGCGGCTTCGTGCGCGAGGACTTCGCCCTGCCGCCAGGCACCCGCAAGCGCGACCCGTTCTTCGGCGACGTGGAAACCTACCGCGGCCGCGTCGCCGGCGTGCTCACCGGCCGCGCCAGCGGCGACCGCGTGACCTTGCAGGTGAAGTACCAGGGCTGCGCCGACATCGGCATCTGCTATCCGCCGCAGCGGCGGACGCTGGAGGTGCGGTTGCCGGCAGCCGATGACCCGGCAGCGGGCGAGCACGGCCTGGCGGCGCTGGGGCGCAGTCTGGGCGGCAGCAGCGCGCCCCTGCTCGGCACTGCCCCTGACGGCCAGGCGCAGGCCCTGCCGCTGCCGCCGGAACAGGCGTTCCGGGTCGAGGCGATCGCCGGCGACGGCAACACCGTGCTGCTGCGGATGACGCCGGCGCGCGGCTATTACCTGTACCGCGACAAGACCTCGGTCCGGCTCGAGGGCGCGCCGGGGCTGCACGTGGCGCTGCCGCCGCCGGCGCAACTGCCGCGCGGCACGCCGTACCGCGACGAGCACTTCGGCCAGGTCACGGTGTACTTCGACCAGGTCGAGATCGCATTGCCCGTGCACCGCGAACACCCGCGCGCGGCCGAGGCGCAACTGGTGGTCGGCTTCCAGGGCTGCCAGGACCAGGGCATCTGCTATCCACCGATGACTCGCACGCTGGCGCTGTCGCTGCCGGCGGGCACGGTCACGCCGGTGGCGCCGGCCGCGGCGCCGTCGGCGGCGGGCGCGGACACCGCCGCGCCGGCACCCGCGCCAACCGCAACCGCCCCCGACGCCGACGCAGTGGCCGCAGGCGCGCCCCCGTCGGCGTCACCGGCGCTGCCGTCCGCCGCGCCGCGCGGCGCCAACCTCTCCCTGCCGCTGGCGCTGCTGCTCGCCCTGCTCGGCGGCCTGATCCTCAACCTGATGCCCTGCGTGCTGCCGGTGCTCTCGCTCAAGGCGCTGTCACTGGTGGCCAGCGGCGAAAGCACGCAGCGCGCGCGCCGGCATGCGCTCTGGTACACCGCCGGCGTGCTGGTCAGCTTCACCGCGCTCGGCGCGCTGGCGCTGGCGCTGCGCGAGGCCGGGATCGCGCTCGGCTGGGGCTTCCAGCTGCAGCAGCCGCTGGTGGTGGCCGCGCTCGGGCTGCTGATGTTCGCGCTCGGCCTGAGCCTGTCGGGCGTGTGGCATTTCGGCGGGGCCTGGACCGGCCTCGGCCAGGGGCTGGCCCGCCGCAGCGGCCCGCTCGGCGATTTCTTCACCGGCGTGCTGGCGGTGATCGTGGCCACGCCCTGCACCGCGCCGTTCATGGGCGCGGCCCTGGCCTGGGCCTTCACCGCCCCGGCCGCCATCGCGCTGGCGGTGTTCGTCGCGCTCGGCCTGGGGCTGGCGCTGCCGTTCCTGCTGATCGGCTTCGTGCCCGCGCTGGCGCGCCTGCTGCCGCGGCCGGGGGCGTGGATGGAGACGCTCAAGCAACTGCTCGCGTTCCCGCTCTACCTCACCGCGGCCTGGCTGTTGTGGGTGCTGGCGCGGCAGCGCGGCGCGGACGCGGTCGGGCTGTGGCTGCTGGCGGCGGTGACGCTGGCGCTCGCGGCCTGGGCCTACACCCATGCGCGGATGCGCGCGGCGCGCTGGGCCGGGGTTCTGGCGGTGCTCGCGCTGCTGGCGATGCTGTGGCCGCTGCGCCTGATCCACGCCCTGCCGCGGCCAACGGCGGCGGCCGCGCCGGCCACGACCGCCGCCGGCGTGGTCGCGTTCTCCGAGCAGCGCCTGGCCGACCTGCGCGCCGCCGGGCGGGTGGTGCTGGTCAACGTCACCGCCGACTGGTGCGTGACCTGCAAGGCGAACGAGAAGGCGGTGTTCGAGAGCGCCGCGTTCCGCGAGGCGCTGGCCGCGGCCGACGCGGTGTACATGGTCGCCGACTGGACCGACGTGGACCCGGCCATCACCGCGTTCCTGCAACGGCACAAGGCGGTCGGCGTGCCGCTGTACGTGGTCTATCCGCGCGGCGGCGGCGAGGGCGTGGTGCTGCCCACCGTGCTCACCCCGCAGCGCGTGCGGCAGGCACTGGAAGCGGCGGCGCGATGAGGACGCGCACGGTCCTGCTGGTCGCGTTCGGCGCCGGGCTGCTCGGGGTGGCCACGGGGCTCCTGGTCCACGGCCCCGGACCGCTGTGGCGCACCGAGCCCGGGCAGCGCGCACTGCAGGCGGTGCTCGACGCGCAGGCGCCGGAGCCGCCGGCCGGGGTGCGCGTCGCCCGCCGCGGCGAGCCCGTGCCCGCGCTGCGCCTGCCCACGCTCGACGGGGGCAGCGTCGCCCTGCCGCAGGCCTACGCCGGCCGGCCGCTGCTGATCAACGTCTGGGCCTCCTGGTGCGGCCCCTGCATCGAGGAGATGCCCGCGCTGCAGCGCTTCGCCGCCAGCCAGGGCACGGACGGGGTGCAGGTGGTCGGGATCGCGCTCGACGAGGCCGCGGCCGTGCGCGCGTTCCTGCAGCGGGTGCCGGTCTCCTACCCGATCCTGCTCGATGCCCCCGGCCCGGCCGACGCCGGCGTGCGCCTGGGCAACCGCAAGGGCGTGCTGCCGTATTCGGTGCTAGTCTCGGCCGACGGCCGCCTGCTCAGGCAGCGGATCGGCCCCTTCGCCGAGGGCGAGATCGCGTCCTGGGCCGGGGCCGGAAAGCCTGGAGAGTCCGACGAGTGAACTCGCCATCTCGCGCGCCCGGCAGAGGGTGGCCGCACTGGCAACCACCCTCTGCCGCAGTGGCGAGGCTCAGCCCTCCTTATCGAAGCCGCAGTCTTCCATGAGGAAGCGCTCGATCAAGCCCAACATCGCCTTGTGATGCCGCGGATACCACGGCAGGCTGTGTGGCAGGTCGGGGATCAGCTCGAACTTCGCTGGCACCTTGTCCTTGACTGCGGCGTAGAAATCCCGGGCATGGAACGCCGGGGTGCGCACGTCGCGGTCACCGACGAACAGCAGGACCGGGATGCTGGCCTTGTCCGTGTGCCGCATCGGATCCATGCCCTTGATGGTGCGCCCTTGCAGGATGCGCTGCACACGGCTGTCGCTCCACGACACGCCGAGCCGGGCCAGATCGGTCACCGGGGCGCCGGAGATGGCACAACGGTACGGACCGTTCGGCCGTACGGTGGCCGCGGCCGCGGCAAAACCGCCGTAGGAGTAGCCGAAGATGGCGATGCGATTGGGATCGGCGATGCCCTCCTTCACCAGCCAGGCCGCACCATCATCCTTGTCGTCCTGCATCTTCTGGCCCCATTCGGCGTCGCCAGCCAGCCACAGCTTGCGGCCAAGCCCCGAGGATCCACGGTACTGCGGGCGCAGCACGGCATAGCCGCGCGAGGTCAGGAACGGCACCCAACCCGTCGTATCCCAGCCGCCGAAATCACGCGCCCACGGGCCGCCATGGGGATGGATGATGGCCGGCACGGGTCCGTGCTCCTTGGTCCACCCCGCGGGCAGATCGAGGATCGCGGGGATCTCCATGCCGTCGCGCGCCTTGTAGGTGACCCAGCGCTGCTCGCCGATGTCGGACGGGTCGATGCCGCTGCGCTCCTGGCCGAGCTTCACCACCCGATTGCCCTCCACGAGCAGATGGTAGGCGGTGGGATGGCGCGGGCTCTCGGTCGCGAACAGGATCCGCTTCCGGCCCTGTGCCATGCTCAGGATCGAGACCGTCTGGCCGGGGAAGGCCCGCTTCAGCCCCTCGTGGATCGCGCTCAGGCCCGGATCCACCCAGACCGTCTCCGGCACCATCGCCGCGACGGTGAATCCCAGCACCTGGTTGAAGTCCTCCGGGTGCGTGCCGAAGATCAGGCGCGAAATCGAGAATTCCGGATGTGCCAGCAGCGGCTCCTCGTCGAACTTGCGCGCGACCGGATCGTACATGTGCGCCTGGATCTTGTCCGAGAACAGATCGGT
The DNA here is from genome assembly GCF_008033445.1 of Vulcaniibacterium gelatinicum. Classification (GTDB taxonomy): domain Bacteria; phylum Pseudomonadota; class Gammaproteobacteria; order Xanthomonadales; family Xanthomonadaceae; genus Vulcaniibacterium_B; species Vulcaniibacterium_B gelatinicum. The sequence goes on along the minus strand of NZ_VNKO01000009.1, from coordinate 62,039 downwards.
GAGCACGTAGTACTTGCCGCTGGCCTCGTCCCGGCCCACGAATTCCAAGGTGTAGCGTTCGCTCAGCCTGCGGGTCAGCGGTTCGTGCACCTCGAATTCGCCGGATTCGGGGTTGCGGATCAGGATGCGCTGCTCGAACTCGCCCCCGACCGGCTCGAGCTGGCTCTGGGTCAGTAGTTCGCCGGTGCGCGGGTTGAACAGGCCGGGCGCCTTGCGCGCGGAGGCACGGAACAGCAGCTGCATCTCGCCATTGCGCAGGTCATAGAGGTAATAACGGTCCTGGAACGACAGTTGGTCGATCTGCGCCACGACCACCTTGTGCGGCTCCAGCGGCAGGGCGTGGACCAGACGCGCCGTGCCCGCCAGCTCGAAACAGCGCTGGGTCTGCTCGCTGACACCGAGCTTGCGCGTGTTGTCGGCGAAGGCCTCGGCGAAATCCTTGTGGGCGGTGTCGGTCAGATAGGCCTTCCAGACGAAGGTCTTGGTGGCTCCGCTGGTCTTGCCCTCGCCGCATCCCGCGAGCTCACCGGTCCACTCCTGACGGGCGACCACGAAGATCCGCCCAGACTTCAGCCCGTAAGCGGTGACGAACTTCATCCGCTCGTTCGATGCGGTGATGGTCGGCCCCTTGTCGAGGTTCTGCAGGTCCCAGCTGGCCAGCAGTGTCTCGAACTCCTCCGTTCCAGGCTTGCCCAGCACCGCGACGATGTTGCGGCCGTCGGCGCTCATCGAAACCGACTGGATCGCCGGCATTTCGGACAGCGCCTGAATGGGGATGGGCTTGCGGGCTGCCGTGTCAAGCGGCGCACCAACCATCGCCAGCGCAAGCGCTGCACACGCGGCCATGTGCTTGATTGCCATGTTTCCTCCGAAGTGGATCCTTCACTTGCGGCCAACGGCCTCGGCGCCCGTCCGTGATCACGTCACGCGTCGTGGCAACGCTGCCCCCTGACTCCAAAGGGATGCGGCCGGGGTTTCCCCCGGCCGCATCCAGCGCCAGTACCGCTCAGAAGCGATAGTTGACGCGCACGAACGCGGAACGGCCGAACCAGTCGTACTGCGTGGCAAACGCCGGAACCGTCCCGTAGCGCGTGGAGCCGGCACCGACCGACATGGTCGGCGGATCCCGGTCGAACACGTTGTTGATGCCGAACAGCACGCCCCACTTGTCGGCCTGGTAGCGCACCGACAGGCTGTGGTACAGACGGGACTCGGCCTTGATGTCGTACACCGCGTTCTGGTTGCCGCGGTACGGGGCGACCGGGTTGAGGAACCAGTTCTCGCTCGAGCCCACGTAGTTCATGAACCAGGTATAGGTCCAGTCGTTGCGCCTGAGCGCCGTGCGCACGTTGCCGACCAGCTTCGGGCGGGTCACGATGCCGTTCAGGTCGTTGGACTCGTAGCCGCTCGCCTCCGAGCTGTCGAACAGCAGCTCGAGGTCCTCGATGGTGTAGGTGAACTGGCTCTCCACCTCCATCTTGCCGAAGGAGAACTCGCCGTCCCAGCGCACGTTCAGGTCGTAACCGCGATTCAGCTGCCGGTTGATGTTGATGTAGGAATCGCGAACCGTGGTGATGTTGTACGGACTGGTCGGGTGGCTGCCCGAATTGCGCTCGAACAGATTGCAGAAGGCGTTCGGGAACACCGGCAGGCCGTAGCAGCTGCCCACGATGTTGGCCGCACCAAGGCGGTCGATCTGGTCGTTGACCTCGATCTCGAAGTAGTCAACCGACGCGCTCAGATTCGCAAAGCTCGGAGTGAACACGAGGCCCGCGGTGAACGCCTTGGAGGTCTCCGGCTTCAGGACTCCGAAGCCGCCGCCCGAAACGATCGTGGCAGACGCGCCGGTGCCGTCGTAGTCCGCCGGGATGCCGGCAGCCTGGCAGTTGGCGCGGATGGTGGGGCTGCTGCTCTCGCCCCAGCGCACGCACGGGTCGATGGACAACTGGCTCAGGAAGCCGGTCTGGTCGCCGAGGAAGAGTTCGTACAGGCCCGGCGCACGGTACGACGTGCCACGCGTGGCGCGCAGGCGGACGGACGGAATGATCTGCCAGCCCATGCCCGCCTTCCACACGTAGTCGGAGTCGGCCACGGTGTCGTACTTGAACACGCGCGCGGAGCCGTTGAAGGTCAGCTGCTCGACCAGTGGCAGGTTGGCCAGCAGCGGCACCTCGATCTCGCCGAACGCCTCGTACACGTAATCCTTGCCGACCGTGCCGATCGCCGAGCTCTGGCCCCACAGGCCGCCCGTGCGCTCGAGTTCGCTCGGGGTGTCGTTGATGGAGATGCGGCGGAACTCGGCGCCGACGGCCGCAGCTGCAGTGCCTGCTGGCAGCTTGAACAGATCGCCGGTGGCGACGGCATTGACCACGAACTGGTCATACACCGTGTTGCCGGTATGCCACTGGCCGACGGCATCCACCAGGGCCCCCATGGCCTCGCCGCTCAGGATGCGCGGGTCGAAGTAGTTGATCGGCATGCTGCCGCCGTCGCGGTCCGGCGTCGTCAGCAGGTCTCCAGTGCGGTCGCGGTTGATGCTCAGGACGCTGTAGTCGCCGTCCGAGCGCGAGAAAGTGGTGTCGAAGCGCCAGGTCCAGCTGCTGTCGCTGCCGAACCCGCCATCGAAGCTGGAGGACAGGTAGAGGAAGTCGACGTCGACGTTCTGGTCCGAGCGGAACGGCATCAGCGGACGTGCCAGCCCACGGAAGCCGAAGGGACGGCCGTCCACCACCGGGAAGAACTGGCGGAAGCGACGCGACTTGGTCTCGCGACTGGTGTAGAGCAACTGGCCGCTCCAGTCCACGCTGCCGAGACTGAAATCGGCTGCGGCGAACAGGCTCAGCCGCTCCTGGGCCGAGTAGATGTGTGCCTCGTTCTGGGCCTCAAGGTAGAAGGACTGCTCGTAGAACGCCGGCGTGCCAGCGGCCGGGTTGGCATTGACGACGCGAACCAGGCGATAGCCCGGAATCGGGCCCTGAGTCACGCCGTCCGGAGACCGTCCGTAGCGCCGGTTGGCGGCCGGCAACCCGAAGTCGTCGACGGCGTTGAAGATGCCGAAGTTGCGGCAGCCCTCGTTCGGCGTGCCGCGCGTGGGCGAGCGGTCCTCGAACGGCAGCAGGTTGCCGTTGGCGTCGCGCACCAGGTCATGGTCACAGCGGAAGAAGTCGCGGTCGCCGACCTGCAGCGGCTGCATCTGGTAGTACTGGAAGGCGGCGACGATGTTGCCGCTGTCGAAGTTCCAGCCGGTAGCGCCAGACAGGTTGAAGCGCGAGCCGCCGCTTTCGAAGGGCAGGTTGGCGTCCACGGTCAGCTCGGGACGATCCACCGACTTGCGGGTGATCAGGTTGACCACGCCGGCCACCGCGTCGGAGCCGTAGATCGAGCCGCCACCGTCCTTCAGGATCTCCGCGCGCTGCAGGATGATGCTCGGGATGACGTTCAGGTCGAATGCGCCAACCTGGCCACGGGTGCCGGCCGGGCCGGGGCGCCGGCCATCGAGCAGCACCAGGGTGCGGTTGGCGCCCAAGCCGCGCAGCGCCAGGGTCTGCACACCGTTGCCGCCCTCGATCACGAAGCCGGAGAACTGGTTGCTGATCTGGGTGGAGCCCGAGGCCACATTGGTGGTCTGCAGGATGGTGGTGGTGTCCAACTGGCCGACATCGGCGCTGGTGTCGGCGGTGATCACCTGCACCGGCGAGATGGTGTCGAAGCCCAGGCGCCGCAGCATCGAGCCGGTGACCTGGACCTTGTCGAGGGTGGTGGCCTCTTCCTTCTTGGCCTCGGCTTGCTCGGTTTCGTCCTGACGCTGCTCCTCTTGCGCCGGCTCCTGGGCCAGCACGAGCGGGGCATAGAGGCAACCCAGAACCGCTGCGACGAGCGGCAACCGATTCAACTTCAACGACTTGCGTGCAACCTGCATGTGCTTGCGCCCCCCACTGTTATGCACTGGTTAAAAGGAACCGCGAGTTTTAGCAGGGCAGGAAAGTAAATGCAAACCGAACGGCGCCCCGGCAAGATGAATGCGGCCAGAATGCCGCCCCTGTCCTTGGCGGCCACCGGCAAGGCAGCCCCCCGAGCCGCGCCCCGCTTGCGGATCGGCGTCTTCCACCCCGGAAACCGTTCAAACACCCCTGCTCCGACAAGGCGTTAGAGCAGCTACTCCAACCTTGGCCGAAGTCCGGCGAACGTCGGCGATCTGGACACCATCCCTGCGATCGCGCAGACTGCCCGTCCCTCGGCCGGTGCCGGGGTGAGAGTTCCGCGATGGCGAAGCTGCTGGTCCTGCACGGTCCGAACCTCAACCTGCTCGGCACCCGCGAGCCGGAGATCTACGGCCGCGCCACGCTGGCCGAACTCGACGCCGGGCTCGCCCGCCGCGCCGCCGCGGCCGGCCATGCGCTGGAGAGCTTCCAGTCCAACGCCGAACATGAACTGGTCGCCCGGGTGCAGGCGGCGCGCCACGACGGCACCGCCTTCATCCTGATCAACCCGGCCGCATTCACCCACACCTCGGTGGCACTGCGCGACGCCCTGGCGGCGGTCGCGATCCCCTTCATCGAGGTGCACCTGTCCAATCCGCACGCGCGCGAGTCGTTCCGCCGCACCAGCTACTTCAGCGACCTCGCCGTGGGCGTGGTCGCCGGCTTCGGCCCGCTCAGCTACGACCTGGCCCTGGCCGCGGCGATCGGCCGCCTCGAAGCCGGCGCCTGACCCGAGTTCCCCTTCCATGCTCCCGTCCGCGGGAGCACCACCGAGAGAGGCCCACATGGACCTGCGCAAGATCAAGAAACTGATCGACCTCCTGGAAGAATCCAACCTCGCCGAAATCGAGATCAAGGAAGGCGAGGAGTCGGTGCGCCTGGCGCGCGTACCCAAGGGCGGCGTGGCGGTCAGCGGCCCGGCGGTCGCCGCGCCGATGGTGGTCGAGCAGCGCGCGCCGGCGGCGATGCCGATGCACGGCCCGACCGAGGCCGCCACCGGCGGCCACGCCAAGCCGCACGCCGACCTGCCCGAGGGCCACATCGTGCGCGCGCCGATGGTGGGCACGTTCTACGCCTCGCCGGCGCCGGACAAGCCGGCGTTCGTCAGCGTCGGCCAGCAGGTCAAGGCCGGCGAGACGCTCGGCATCATCGAGGCGATGAAGATGTTCAACCCGATCGAGGCCGACGTCTCCGGCACCGTGCTCAAGATCCTGGTCGAGAGCGGCCAGCCGGTGGAGTTCGACCAGCCCCTGTTCGTGATCGGGTGACGTCCATGTTCGACAAAGTCGTCATCGCCAACCGCGGCGAGATCGCGCTGCGCATCCTGCGCGCCTGCCACGCGCTCGGCATCCGCACGGTCGCGGTGCACTCGACCGTGGACCGCAACCTCAAGCACGTGGCCATGGCCGACGAGTCGGTGTGCATCGGCCCGGCGCCCTCGTCCGAGAGCTACCTCAACATGCCGGCGATCATCGCCGCCGCCGAGGTCACCGACGCGCAGGCGATCCACCCCGGCTACGGCTTCCTGTCCGAGAACGCCGACTTCGCCGAGCGGGTGGAGAAGTCCGGCTTCATCTTCATCGGCCCGCGCCCGGAGACGATCCGGCTGATGGGCGACAAGGTCGAGGCGATCCGGGCGATGAAGGCCGCCGGCGTGCCCTGCGTGCCCGGCAGCGGCGGCCCCCTCGGCGACGACCCGGTCGCCAACGCCAAGCTCGCGCGCGAGATCGGCTACCCGGTGATCATCAAGGCCGCGGGCGGCGGCGGCGGCCGCGGCATGCGCGTGGTCCACACCGAGGCGCACCTGAACAACGCCATCCAGACCACCAAGTCGGAAGCCAAGGCGGCGTTCGGCAACGACCAGGTGTACATGGAGAAGTTCCTGGAGAACCCGCGCCACGTCGAGATCCAGGTGCTCGCCGACGGCCAGGGCAACGCCATCCACCTCGGCGAGCGCGACTGCTCGATGCAGCGCCGCCACCAGAAGGTGGTCGAGGAGGCGCCCGCGCCCGGCCTGACCCCGGAGCAGCGCGCCGAGATCGGCCGGGTGTGCGTGGAGGCCTGCATCCGCATCGGCTACCGCGGCGCCGGCACGTTCGAGTTCCTGTACGAGAACGGCCGCTTCTACTTCATCGAGATGAACACCCGCATCCAGGTCGAGCATCCGGTGACCGAGATGGTGACCGGCATCGACCTGGTGACCGAGCAGCTGCGCATCGCCGCCGGCGAGAAGCTGCGCATCCGGCAAGAGGACGTGGTGCTGCGCGGCCATGCGATCGAGTGCCGGATCAACGCCGAGGACCCGGACACGTTCCTGCCCAGCCCCGGCCTGATCCAGCACTTCCACGCCCCGGGCGGCCCCGGCGTGCGCGTGGACAGCCACATCTACGAGGGCTACCGCGTGCCGCCGAACTACGACTCGATGATCGGCAAGCTGATCGTGCACGGCCCCACGCGCGAGATCGCGATCGCGCGCATGCGCGTGGCGCTCTCCGAGATGGTGGTGGACGGGATCAAGACCAACATCCCGCTGCAGCAGCGGATCATGGCCGATGGCGGCTTCCAGCAGGGCGGCCAGAACATCCACTACCTCGAGAAGCGGCTGAAGGAGCAGAAGGAGAAGGCGCTGGCGATCGCGTGACGCGCGGCGCCTGTCGCGCGGCGCGGGAAGCGGCGGTGCGCCGGTGACCGCAGGGCGGCCGGGTTCGCGTTCCCTGCCGAGTGCGTCCTGCGCATTCCGTCACCGCCGCGAGGTTTCCATGCCGTCACGCCGTCGCTTCCGCCCGCTCCTTCTCGCTGTCGCCATCGGCCTGGCGGCGGCCCTGCCCGCCGCCAGCCAGCAGGGCCAGACCCCGCCGACCCAGCTGTGGCTGGACGTGGCCACCCACAGCATGCCCGGCATGCCGGAACTCGGCGGCCTCGGCCGCGCCGCGATGGGCGTGTTCGGCGGCGGCGCGATGCAGAACCACTACGGCGCCGCGCGCGTGTCCGCGCTGCCCGGGCGCTACGTGGACATCGCCCTGCTGAACCGGCTCAACCCCGGCGTCGAGGCCGAGGACCTGATCCCCGCCAGCCTGAAGCTGGGCAAGAGCCTGCCGCTGCTGCCGCCGAAGGCGGAGCCGAAGGGCGAGCCCGGCCCCTCCCCGCGCCCGCAGCTGCAGGATGGCGCGGTGCGGATCCTGATCTATTGGGGTTGCAGCCCGACCGTGCGCCCCGGCCAGCCACGCGAGATCCGGATCGACGTCAAGGACGGCCAGGTGCGCATGAGCGGCGCGATGCAAGGCCGCTACGTGCCGGACGGCGGCGTGGACGTCGGGCCCTCGTACGCGCTGTGGCCGAACGAACGCCATCGCAAGATGGTGCCGCAGGGCGCCTCGCTGGCCGGCGAGCACCGCATCGTCGGTGCGAAGGTGCCCGAGTCGCTGCAGTTCACCCTCACCCCGCAGCACGACTTCATGCCGGCGATCGCGCTGCGCGGCAGCGGCAGCCTCGACGGCGGACAGACCTGGTCGTGGCAGCCGGTGGACCGCGCGCGCGGCTATTTCCTGCACGCGATGGGCATGCAGGGCGACGCGATGGTGTTCTGGAGCAGCGCGGAGACCGCCGACGCCGGCATGGGTATCTTCGGCTACCTGCCGCCGGCGACCGTGGAGCGCTGGATCCGGGAGAAGGTGCTGCTCGCGCCGTCGGTGACGTCCTGCGCGATGCCCAAGGGCATCTTCGCCGCGCCGGGCGCGCGCGGCGCCGGCGGCGGCATGCTGCAGATGATCGCCTTCGGCCCCGAGGATCACATCGTCTGGCCGCCGCGGCCGTCCGACCCGAAGGCCGCGGCGGCGTGGAAACCGGAATGGAGCGTGCGCGTGCGCAACAAGTCCACCGCCACCGCGATGCTCGGCATGGACGTCGCCGCGGCGGAACGGCCCGGCGAGGACCAGGACGCGCCCGCGCAACCGGAAGAGAAACCGGTGAAGCGGCTGCTGCGCGGCCTGCTCGGCGGCGGCTGAGCCCGCGGCCCGGACCTCGCCCATGGCCGCCGACCGCCGCGACCACCGCCGCGCCGCCAAGACCCAGCTCGACCAGACCGTCATCGGCATCGAACTGACCCTGATCAGCATCATCCAGGGTCTGGCGCTGGGCGTGCTGGCGACCAACGCGGTGCAGCCGCTGGTGCAGTTGCAGTGGCAGAGCTGGCCGTACGTGTTCACCGGCCTGCTGGTGATCCTGATCTTCTGGTCGCGCTCGCTGATCCACACCCTGTCGTTCATCGGCTGGCCGCTCGAGTTCGGCCACACCTTCCTGTACTTCGCCGCGACCCTGATCGAGGCCGCCGCGCTCAGCCAGGTCGGCGATCCCGCGCACTGGTTCGCGCTCAACGCGCTGTACGCGGCGGCGGTGTGGGGCCTGTATGCCTGGGATCTGCGGATCCTGCGCCGGCACGCCGACGATTTCCGCACGCCCGGCGAGCGCGCCCTGCTGGCCGACATCGTGCGCGACCAGCGGCTCAACATCCGCTGGCTGATGCCGGCCACGGTCGCGCTGCAGGGCGGCACCTGGTGGCTGATCCACGCGCGCCCGGACTGGATGCTGGCGCGGGGCTGGCACCTGCTGCCGATCGGCCTGTCGCTGCTGTTCGCGCTCGGCTACCTCCACGACGGCGTGCGCATCCTGCGCCGGCGCCAGGACTGGATCCTGGAACGGCACGCACAGGAGCGCGCCGAGGCCTGACGCTGCGCTTGCCTCGCCCCGGCGCGGACGGGGACGATAGCGCCCCGTCCCCGCCGTGCGCCCGCCATGCCCTTCCTCGAACTGACCCTGCGCTGCCGTGCCGACGCGCAGCCGCGTTACGAGCGCGCGCTGGAGGACGTGGGCGCGCTGGCGGTGACGCTGCTCGACGCCGACGCGCAGACGCCGAACGAACGCGCGATCCTGGAGCCGGGCGTGGGCGAGACGCCGCTGTGGGGCGAAGTCGCGCTCAGCGCGCTGTTCCCGCACGACACCGACGCGCTGTTGCTGCTGGCGGCGCTGGACGCCTTCGATCCCGGCCTCGACTGGACGCAGGCCGGCTTCCGCAAGGTCGAGGACCAGGACTGGGAGCGGGCCTGGATGGATCGCTACGAACCGCTGCGCTTCGGCACGCGCACCTGGATCGTGCCGTGGAACCGCGAATTGCCGACGCAGGCGCAGGCCGCGGACGCGGCGGTGGTGCGCCTGGATCCGGGCCTGGCATTCGGCTCGGGCACGCACCCGACCACCGCGCTGTGCCTGGAATGGCTCGACGCGCTGGCGGCGGAAGGCGCGCTCGAGGGCGCCACCGTGCTCGACTTCGGCTGCGGCAGCGGGATCCTGGCCCTGGCCGCGCTCAAGCTCGGCGCGGCCCGGGCGGTGGGCGTGGACAACGACCCGCAGGCGCTGCTGGCCACCCGCGACAACGCGCAGCGCAACGGCGTCGCCGACCGGCTCGCGGTGTACGCGCCGGAAGCCGAGCCCGCCGCCACCTATCCGGTGGTGGTGGCCAACATCCTCGCCTCCGCCCTCGACGCGCTGGCGCCGCAACTGGCGGCGCGGGTGGCGCCGGGCGGGCGGATCGCGCTGTCCGGGATCCTTGCCGGGCAGGAGGAGGCACTGCTGGAGCGCTACGGCGAGTGGTTCGACGCGCTCGCGGTCGAGCGGCGCGAGGACTGGATCCGCATCGACGGGGTGCGCGGTGCCTGAGCCGCGCGCGTGATTGAATAGGACGCATGTTCGTCCTGTGCCCGCACTGCCAGTTCCTGGTCGGCACCGATCCGCGCACCGGCGCGCCGCCGCCGCAGTGCCCGAAGTGCGGCGGCCCGGTGCAGGCGCCCTTGCCGGAGACGCCAGCGCCCGCCGCAGCCATGCCGCTGGATCCGTTCGCGACCGCGACCCTGCCCTCGGTCGCGCCCCCGCCGGCGGACACACCGCCCGAATCCGACAGCGACGCCGTCCCGGCCGCCGTCGAGCCGGTCGCGCCGGCCGCAAAGCCGCGCAAGCCGCGCACGCGCCGCAACGGCGCCGCGGCCCGCGCCGCGGAACAGGCGGCCGGCACGGCGCAGCCATCGGCGAGCGTCGCGGAAGCGGCGGACGCGGGGGTGGTCCAGGCCGAAGCCGTCGGCTCCGCACCCGTGCAGGACGAGGCCGTTGCGCACACGACCATTCCCGAAGCCGCGCCGGCACCTGCGGCGATGCCGGCTGCCGATGCCGCGCCCGCCCCGAGCTTCCTCCACCGCACCGACCGGGCCGCCACGCCCGTCCGGCGCTGGCCGGAACTGGCCGCGCTGGTCGCGCTCGCCCTGCTGCTCGCGCTGCAGTTGCTGCTCGCCCAGCGCGATGCGCTCGCCGCGCACGCGCGCTGGCGGCCGCTGGTCGCCGCGCTCTGCCAGGCGCTGCGCTGCACCCTGCCGCCGTGGCGCGAACCGGCCGCGTTCACCATGCTGCATCGCGAAGTGCGTCCGCATCCGCGCCATCCCGGCACGCTGCTGGTCAACGCCAGCTTCCGCAACGATGCGCGCTGGCCGCAGCCGTGGCCGCAGCTGCTGCTGACCCTGTCCGATCTCGACGGCCGCGCGGTCGGCGCGCGCGCCTTCACCGCGCCCGAATACCTCGGCGCGCCGCCGGCCCAGCGCGAGATCGCCCCCGGCCAGAGCGCGGCGGTGACCCTGGTGGTGGTCGAGCCGGCACCGGACGTGGTCGCCTTCAGCTTCGACTTCCGATGAGCGGCATGCGCGCGGTCACGTACCGGACATGACGCCCCCGCCCCGCCGCGCTAGACTGCCGCTCCCGCCGCAACAGCGGGGGGAAGGGATGCACCAGGGGATCGCGTGAACGCAGCCGCCGACCGCCACGATGCCGCATCGCGCGCCGCCGCGCGCCCGTTGCGCGAACACGTCGCCAACTCGGTCCGTCGCTACCTGCGCGACCTCGATGGCAGCGACGCCAGCAACCTCTACGAGATCGCCCTGCGCGAGCTCGAGATCCCGCTGTTCGCCGAGGTGCTCAACCACTGCGAGGGCAACCAGAGCCGCGCCGCCGCGATGCTCGGGATCCACCGCGCCACGCTGCGCAAGAAGCTGCGCGACTACGGCATGGCCTGAGCGCCGGGGCCGGGACGGCGCCGCCGCGCCGCTATAATTTGCGGCCCCTTCCGCAGCACCTCCCCGCATGACCGCCGACCGCCTGCCCGTGCGCCGGGCCCTGTTGTCCGTGTCCGACAAGACCGGCCTGATCGAGCTCGCCCACGCCCTCGCCCGCCACGGCGTCGAACTGCTCTCCACCGGCGGCAGCGCCAGGGCGCTGCGCGAGGCCGGGCTGGCCGTGCGCGACGTCAGCGAGGTCACCGGCTTCCCCGAGATCATGGACGGCCGGGTCAAGACCCTGCACCCGAAGATCCACGGCGGCCTGCTCGGCCGCCACGGCGTGGACGAGGCGGTGATGGCCGAGCACGGCATCGCACCGATCGACCTGCTGGTGCTCAACCTGTATCCGTTCGAGCAGGTGTCCGCCGACCCGCACGCACCGCTCGGGACGCTGATCGAGAACATCGACATCGGCGGCCCGGCGATGCTGCGCGCGGCGGCGAAGAACTTCGCCCGCGTGGCGGTGGCCACCGACCCTGCGCAGTACGCCGCGCTGGTGGCCGAGCTGGACGCCAACGGCGGCACGCTCTCGGCGCAGACCCGATTCGCGCTCGCGGTCGCCGCGTTCAACCGCGTCGCCCGGTACGACGCCTGTATCAGCGACGTGCTGTCCGCATACGCGGATCCCTCCGCAAAAGCCCGCACATCCTTGTGCGGACTTTCCAATGCGAGCGACGCACCTTTGTTCCCGTCGCAGTTGACCAGCACCTTCGTCAAGCTGATGGACCTGCGCTACGGCGAGAACCCGCACCAGCAGGCGGCGTTCTACCGCGACCTGTGGCCGGTGCCGGGCACGCTGGCGACGTTCACCCAGTTGCAGGGCAAGGAGCTCAGCTACAACAACCTCGCCGACGCCGACGCGGCGTGGGAGTGCGTGCGCCAGTTCGAGCGCGCCGCGTGCGTGATCGTCAAGCACGCCAACCCGTGCGGCGTGGCCGAGGCCGCCGACTGCGGCAGCGCCTATGAACTCGCCTACGCCACCGATCCGACCTCCGCATTCGGCGGCATCATCGCGTTCAACCGCACGCTCGATGCGGCGACCGCGCGCACGATCCTCGAACGCCAGTTCGTCGAGGTGCTGATCGCGCCCGATTACGAGCCCGGCGCGCTCGAGGCGGCGAGGAAGAAGGCCAACGTGCGCGTGCTGCGCATTCCGCACGGCCAGGGCCGCAACGCCATCGACATCAAGCGCGTGGGCTCCGGCCTGCTGGTGCAGACCGCCGACATCCGCGAGGTCACCCGCGAGGAGCTGAAGGTCGTCACCCGGCGCGCGCCCACCGAGGCCGAACTCGCCGACCTGCTGTTCGCCTGGCGCGTGGCCAAGTTCGTCAAGTCCAACGCCATCGTCTATGCGAAGGACGGCCGCACCGTCGGCGTCGGCGCCGGACAGATGAGCCGCGTGGTGAGCGCCAAGATCGCCGCGCTCAAGGCCGAGGAAGCCGGCCTGGCCGTGCCCGGCTCGGTGATGGCGAGCGATGCGTTCTTCCCGTTCCGCGACGGCATCGACGCCGCCGCCGCCGCAGGCATCCGCGCGGTGATCCAGCCCGGCGGCTCGATGCGCGACGCCGAGGTGATCGCCGCCGCCGACGAGCACGGCATCGCGATGGCGTTCACCGGGATCCGGCATTTCCGGCATTGAAAAGCGTTTTTTGCCACGGATTCACGCGGATCGACACGGATAAAGCTTGATCCTTGAAAAAGCCTTATCCGTGGCAAAAAGCCTTTACCTCAGCCCCCGCGCTCGCGCCAGATCTCGTGGTCCACGCCGTCGCCCAGCTCGGGGTAACGGGTGATGTGGAACTCCGGCGCCAGGCCCTGGCGCAGCTGTGACTCGTAGTCGCGGGTCAGCTTGACCACCACGCCCGACAGCAGCGCCAGCGCGGCCAGATTGATCGTGGCCATCACCGCCACCGCGGCGTCGGCCGCGTCCCACACCAGCTGCACCTTCGAGTACACGCCCCACACGATCACCAGCAGCGCCGCGACACGCAGCGCCAGCAGCGAGCGCCGGCCGCCGCCCAGGTAGATCAGGCCGCTCTCGGCATAGGAGTAGTTGCCGATGATGGTGGTGAAGGCGAAGAAGAACAGCGCCACCGCCACGAATACGCTGCCCCACTCGCCGAAGAACACGGTCATCGCGCGCTGGGTGATGGCCACGCCGTCGTTGCCCTCCACCGCCACGCCGGAGAGCAGGATGATCAGCGCGGTCGCACTGCACACCAGCAGCGTGTCCACGAACACGCCGAAGGCCTGCACCAGGCCCTGGCTGGCCGGATGGTGCGGCACCGGCACCGCCGCGGCGGCCACGTTGGGCGCGCTGCCCAGGCCGGCCTCGTTCGAATACAGCCCGCGCTTGACCCCGTTGAGCATCGCCGCGGCCAGGCCGCCGAGCACGCCGCCGGCCGCGGGCTCCAGGCCGAACGCGCTGCGCAGCACCAGCGCCAGTGCCTCCGGCACCCGGTCGAGGTGGGTCACGACCACCCAGCCCGCCAGCGCCAGGTAGCCCAGCGCCATGAACGGCACCACCACCTCGGCGAAACGCGCGATCGAGCGCAGGCCGCCGAAGATGATCGCGCCGGTGAGCAGCACCAGCCCGATCGCGATCGTGGCCTGGTCGAGCCCGAACGCGGTGTCGAGCGCGGTGGCCATCGTGTTCGCCTGCACGCTGCTGAACACCAGGCCGTAGGAGAACAGCAGACAGGCCGCGAACAGCGTGCCCATCCAGCGCCGACGCAGGCCGCGCGCCATGTAGTGCGCGGGGCCGCCGCGGTAGTTGCCGTCTTCGTCGCGCACCTTGTACAGCTGCGCCAGGCTGCTCTCGGCGTAGGCGGTGGCCATGCCCAGCACCGCGGTGCACCACATCCAGAACATCGCCCCCGGCCCGCCGAGGCTGAGCGCGATCGCCACGCCGGCGAGGTTGCCGGTGCCCACCCGCGCCGCCAGGCTGGTGCACAGCGCCTGGAACGGCGAGATGCCGCTGGCGTCGCCCGCGGTGCCGCGGCCGAGCACGTGCAGCATGTGCGGGAAGCGCCGCACCTGCAGGAACCGCAGGCGCACGGTGAAATACAGCCCCACCGCGAGCAGGGCGTAGGTCAGGAAGCCGTCCCACAGCACGCGGTTGACCAGGCCGACCACCGGCGCCAGCAGGGTTTCGATCAGGACGAGCAGGCTGTCCAAAGGCGCGGCCGCAGGACACGGAGAAAGGGGCCCCATGCTAGCGCCGGCGCCCGGCGCCCGCAGTGCCCGCGCTAGAATTTGCATATGCCGCGTGCGCGGTATCGGCCCTGGGAGTGCGCATGAAAGTGCTGGTGATCGGTTCGGGCGGGCGCGAGCACGCGCTGGCGTGGAAGCTGGCGCAGTCGCCGCGGGTGACCGAGGTGATCGTCGCCCCCGGCAACGCCGGCACCGAGGCCGAACCCAAGTGCCGCAACGCCGCGGTCGCCGCCACCGACCTCGACGGCCTGCTGGCGCTGGCCCGGCGCGAGGCCGTGGCGCTGACCGTGGTCGGCCCCGAACAGCCGCTGGTGGCCGGCGTGGTGGACCGCTTCCGCGCCGCGGGTCTGGCGATCTTCGGCCCCACCGCCGCCGCCGCGCGGCTGGAGGGCAGCAAGGCCTTCGCCAAGGACTTCCTCGCCCGCCACGGCATTCCCACCGCGCACTACGCGGTGCACACGCACGTGGAGGAGGCGCTCGAGTACGTGCGCGAGAAGGGCGCCCCGATCGTGATCAAGGCCGACGGCCTGGCCGCCGGCAAGGGCGTGATCGTGGCCATGACCCTGGCCGAGGCCGAGGCCGCGATCACCGACATGCTCGGCGGCTACGCCTTCGGCGCCGCCGGCAGCCGGGTGGTGATCGAGGAGTTCCTCGAGGGCGAGGAAGCCAGCTTCATCTCGATGGTGGACGGCGCGCACGCGCTGCCGATGGCCACCAGCCAGGACCACAAGCGCGTCGGCGACCGCGACACCGGCCCCAACACCGGCGGCATGGGCGCGTACTCGCCCGCGCCGGTGGTCACCCCCGAGGTGCACGCGCGGATCATGCGCGAGGTCGTCGAACCCACCGTGCGCGGCATGGCCGCCGACGGCACCCCGTTCACCGGCTTCCTCTACGCCGGGCTGATGATCGACCGCAGCGGCGCGCCCAAGGTGATCGAGTTCAACGTCCGCTTCGGCGACCCGGAGACGCAGCCGATCATGCTGCGGCTGCAGAGCGACCTGGTGGATCTGGTCGAAGCCGCGCTCGAGGGCCGCCTGGACCGCGCGCAGGCGCAGTGGGACCCGCGCCCGAGCCTGGGCGTGGTGATGGCGGCCGAGGGCTACCCCGGCACCCCGCGCACCGGCGATGTGATCAGCAGCTGGGACGCGCCCGAGGTCGAAGGCGTCAAGGTGTTCCACGCCGGCACCCGCCGCGAGGGCGAGCACGTGGTCACCGCCGGCGGCCGCGTGCTCACCGTGTGCGCGCTCGGCGACAGCGTCGCCGACGCCCAGCGCCGCGCCTACGCGGCCGTGGCCGGCATCTCCTGGCACGGCGAGTTCCACCGCCACGACATCGGCTGGCGCGCGATCGAGCGCGAGCGCGCCGCGGGCGGCTGAACCGCGCGCCCCACCCCGCCCGCGCCCGCCGCTTGCGCCCCCGCCCCCGGCGTCATACCATCCGTTATAACGACGGAGGCGCCATGAAGCTCAAGATCACCACCATCGGCAACTCGGCCGGCGTGATCCTGCCCAAGGAACTGCTCGCCCGCCTGCGCCTGGACAAGGGCGACACGCTGTACGCGGTGGAAACCCCGGACGGCCTGCGCCTGACCGCCTACGACCCGGAGCTGGCGGCGCAGATGGAGGTGGCCGAGCGTGTGATGCGTGAGGATCGCACCCTGCTGCGCAAGCTGGCCGGCAGCTGATGATCGTCTGGCTCGACAAGCGCCTGGTGCTTGCGATCCACGACCGCCAGCTCGCCGAGCACGGCGGCAGCGCCGGCGTGCGCGACCCGGCCCTGCTCGAATTCGCGCTGGCGCGCCCCCAGCAGCTGTACGCCCACGGCGACCCGCCCCCCGACCTCGCGGCCCTGGCCGCCAGCCTCGCCTACGGCCTGGCCCGCAACCACCCGTTCGTGGACGGCAACAAGCGCACCGCGCATGTCTGCTATCGCGTCTTCCTCGTGCTCAACGGCACGGACCTGGCCGCCAGCGAGGAAGAGAAGTACGTGCAGATGATCGCCCTCGCCGAAGGCGCCCTGTCCGAAGCGGAATTCGCCGCCTGGCTGCGGCCGCGGCTGCGCACCGGGCAGGGCGATGCGGTGCACGAGGCGCGGGCGGGGTATCGGCGCTGAACGGGGACCGGGGCCTCTGCTAGGCTCCCGCCGTTTCCGCCCGGGGGCCCCATGGCGCACAACCAGTTCGAGCTGCTGCGGCAGCGGCGGTTCCTGCCGTACTTCATCGTCCAGTCGCTGGGGGCGTTCAACGACAATGTGTTCCGGCAGGCGATCATCGCGCTGCTGTTCTGGCTGGCGGTGCCGGCGGAGCAGCGCACGCTGTACGCGTCGCTGGCGCCGGCGATCTTCATCCTGCCGTACTTCCTGTTCTCGGCGATCGCCGGGCAGATCGCGGAGAAGCTGGAGAAGTCGCGGCTGATCCGGATCGTGACGATGATGGAGATCGGGATCATGTCGCTGGCGGCGGTGGGCTTCGTGGGCCAGTGGCTGCCGCTGCTGCTGGTGGCGCTGTTCCTGACCGGGGTGCAGAGCACGCTGTTCGGGCCGGTGAAGTACTCGATCCTGCCGGCGGTGCTGAAGCCGGAGGAGCTCACCGGCGGCAACGGCCTGGTGGAGATGGGCACGACGATCTCGATCCTGCTCGGGATGGTGGCGGGCGGGCTGATCTTCGTGACCGCGGGCGAGCACGGGCCGGCGGCGGCGGGTGTGGCGGTGGTGGGGCTGGCGGTGGCCGGCAACCTCGCCAGCCGCTTCATCCCGCCGGTGGCCGCCGGGGCGCCCGACCTGAAGATCCGCTGGAACCCGATCCCGGAGTCGCTGACGCTGTGGCGGCTCACGCGCCGGCAGGTCGCGGTGCGCAACTCGGTGCTGGGGGTGTCCTGGTTCTGGTTCGTCGGCACCGTGTTCGCGACCCAGCTGCCGGACTACGCGGCGCTGCACCTGGGCGGATCCAACACGCTGTACGTGTTCGCGCTGGCGCTGTTCTCGGTCGGCACCGGCGTGGGCTCGCTGCTGTGCGAGAAGCTGTCGGCGCGCACGGTCGAGATCGGCCTGGTGCCGCTGGGCGCGTTCGGCATGAGCGCGTTCATCCTCGACCTGTACTTCGCGCAGCCGGGGCTGGCGGCCACGGCCGGGCTGGACGTGGCGGGGTTCCTGCGCCAGCCGGGCAGCTGGCGGATCGTGCTGGACCTGACCGGGATCGGCCTGTGCTCCGGCTTCTTCGTGGTGCCGCTGTTCGCGCTGATCCAGAGCCGCACGCCGCACGACGAGCTCTCGCGCGTGATCGCGGGGGTCAACATCCAGAACTCGCTGTTCGTGGTCGGCGCGGCGGCGGTGTGCATGGGGCTGCGCGCGCTCGGCTGGAGCATCCCGCAGATCCTGCTCGCGCTGGCGATCGCCAACACGCTGGTGGCGCTGTGGATCTTCAGCCTCGTGCCCGAGTTCTTCATGCGCTTCCTGAGCTGGCTGCTGGTGCGCACGCTGTACCGGCTGCGGGTGCGCGGCATCGAGGAGCACGTGCCGGACGAGGGGCCGGCGCTGATCGTGTGCAACCACGTCAGCTACATGGACGCGCTGATCCTGGGCGGGGTGATCCCGCGGCCGGTGCGGTTCGTGATGGATTACCGGATCTTCGGGATCCCGGGGCTGAACTGGCTGTTCCGCACCGCCAGGGCGATCCCGATCGCGGGGGCGAAGGAGGATCCGGCGCTGCTGGCGCGCGCGTTCGAGGAGATCGACGCGGCGCTGGCCGACGGCCAGATCGTGGGCATCTTCCCCGAAGGCGCGCTGACCAAGGACGGGGAGATCGCGCCGTTCAAGCCGGGCGTGGAGAGGATCCTGGCGCGGCGGCCGGTGCCGGTGGTGCCGATGGCGCTGCGCAACATGTGGGGCAGCATGTGGAGTCGACGCGACTCGCGCCTGGGCCGGATGCGGCTGCCGCGGCGGCTGCGCGCGCATGTCGAGGTGGTGGCCGGGCCGCCGCTGGACGGGCGCGAGGCGACCGCGGCCTTGCTGGAGGCGAAGGTGCGCGCGTTGCGCGGCGACGCGGCGTAGACCGTCAGCCCACCCAGCCGGCGATCACGAACAGGGCCAGCACCACCAGCCACAGCAGCAGGATGCGCCAGACCAGGCTCATCGCATCGCGCAGCTCCGGCAGCTCGGGCAGGGCAGCGCCGGCGCCGCCGGGTTCGAGGCCGCCCTCGCCGTAGTCGGCCGCCTCCTCGGCGAGCTCGACCCGCACGCTGGCACGCGCGGCGGCGGCGAGGAAGCCGGTGCCGCCGGCGAACGAGGCGCCGCCGGCCTCCTTCCACGCGCCCAGCACGGCGTCGAAGTTGCCCACCAGCGCCATCGCCAGGGTCATCAGCTGCGCCACCGGCCAGTCCATCCAGCCGCGCAGCGTGCGCGCGGCCTGCATGGCCGCCGGCGGCAGGCGGCGCCCGGCCTCGCCCTGCGCGGCCAGCGCCAGCAGCCGGTACAGCAGCGCGCCGACGGGGCCGAGCAGCAGGAACCAGAACAGCACCGAGAACCAGCGCCACAGCGCGCAGTGGAACACGGCCTCGACCAGCGCGCCGCCGTCGAGCACGGGCATGTCGCGATCCGGGAACAGGCGCGCGGCGGCGGCACGGCGGGCGGCGGCGTCCTGGGCCTCGGCCACCGCCTCGACGTCGCGGTCGAGGTCGCGCGGGCCCCAGGCGTAGAACAGCACCAGCACCGAGAACAGGAACTCGGGCAGGCCGTACAGGTCGTCGCGCAGCGCCAGTTGCAGCAGCAGCACCAGCAGCAGCGGCGGGACCACGGCGAACGCCAGGCCCCAGCGGCCGTGCCAGAGATCGTTCGCGGCGAACTGCCCGTCGAGCCATTCCAGCCAGCGCACGAACCAGCCGAAGCGGCGCAGCTCGGCCAGCTGCGGCATCGTGTGGCCGATGACGAGGGCGACGACGACGGCGATCAGGGTGACGGACATCGGCGGGCGCGTCGGGAGGTCGGGCGATTGTAGCCCCCAGTCCGCCCCGTCCGGGGCGGGGCTAACCGCCTTGTTCCTCCAGCCAGCGCACGACCAGCCAGCGCGCGATCGAGATCGGCGTCGCCAGCGTGATCGCGCCCTCCGGCGGCGGTGTGCTCCAGTCGCGGGCCAGGCCTTCGCGCACGCTGGCCGCGTCGAACCAGCGCACGTCCTCGAGTTCGTCGCCGGCCACCGGCGGATCCGGTTCGGCCTCGGCCAGGAAGCCGAGCATCAGGGCGCCGGGGAACGGCCACGGCTGGGAAGCCAGGTAGCGGGCGCTGCGCACGCGCACGCCGGTCTCCTCGCGCACCTCGCGCGCCACGGTCTGCTCCAGGGTCTCGCCCGGCTCGACGAAGCCGGCGATCAGCGACCAGCGCCCCGGCGGCCATGCCTTCTGCCGCCCGAGCAGCAGGCGCTCGCCGTCGCTGACCGCGGCGATCACCGCCTGGTCGGTGCGCGGGTAATGCTCGTGCTCGCACACGGTGCAGCGGCCGAGCCAGCCGGCGCGCACGAACGCGAGCGGGCCGCCGCAGTCGCCGCAGTGGCGATGGCGCGCGTGCCAGTGCAGCACCGCACGCGCCTGTGCGAACACGGTGCTCTCGAACGCCGGCCAGCGCGCGGCGGCGCTGCGCAGGTCCACGCGCTGCGGCGCGTCCACGCCGGCGATGGCCGCACGCTGCGCGAACCAGGCCTCCTCGCCACGCAGGCCCAGGAACACCGCCGTGCCCGGCCCGCCGCCGAGCGCGGCGCCGTGCGGCGCGAACAGCGCGCCGGCATGGTCGGCGAGCGCGCGGCCGTCGTCCTCGAGCAGCACCACCCGCGCCCGCGGCCAGTGCGCGGCGAGCGCCTCGGGCGCGTCGCGCAGGTGGTCGGCGCGGTCGAGCGCCTCGTCCACGAAAGCGAAGGGCGTGGCGGCCATCGCGGCGTCCGTCGGGAAGGTCGCCCGATTATCGCCTGCCGCCGGGCGGCGCAGTTCAGACGGTGAAGCTGCTGCCGCAGCCGCAGGTGGTCCTGGCGTTCGGGTTGCGGATCACGAACTGGGCACCGTGCAGGCTCTCGCTGTAATCCACCTCGGCGCCCATCAGGTACTGCAGGCTGAGCGGATCCACCAGCAGGGTCACGCCGTCGGTGACCACGGCCAGGTCGTCCTCGCCCTGCTGTTCGTCGAACTCGAAGCCGTACTGGAAGCCCGAGCAGCCGCCGCCCTGGATGTACACGCGCAGCTTGAGCGCCGCGTTGCCCTCCTCCGCGATCAGCTCGCGGACCTTGGCCGCGGCCGCGTGGGTGAACTGCAGGGGGGCGTCGAGGTGCTGGTAGCTGGGCGCGCTCATGCCGGACATGGTGGGGGCGCCGGCGGCCGGCTTCAACTTCCGCCGGCCACCACCAGGCGCGGCTCGGGCCGGGCGCGGGCCTCGGCGGCGGCCTCGGCCGCGGCGTCCACGTGCACCAGGCGGCCGGTGAGCTGGGCGCCGGCGCTCATCTCCACCACCTTGTAATGGACGTTGCCGTGCACGCGCGCGTGGCGGGCCAGCTCGACCTTCTCGCTGGCGTGCACGTCGCCCTCCAGGCGGCCGTTGATCGCCACCACCGGCGCGTGCACCTCGCCCTCGATGCTGCCCTGCTCGGCCAGCACCAGCATCGCCGCGGCGCCGTCCTCCGCCTGCACCTTGCCGACGATGCGGCCTTCGACGTAGAGCCCGCCGCGGAAGTGGATGTCGCCGTGGATGGTGACGTGCGGGCCGATCAGGGTCTCGACCGCCTGGCCGTCGCGGGCCGGTCTGTGCTTCAGCATGATCATGGTTCCCCAGGAGTGTCCTTCAGTGTCCACGCGAACGTCTGCGCGAGGTTCGCGCCGCCTCCCCGCAGCGTGACCGTCACCCGCTGCGGGGTGAACCCCGCGGGCAGGATCACGCTCCCCCCGAGCCGCTGGAAATAGCGGAACGCATAGTCTTGCCCGGGAGCGTCCGGGTTTTGGTGCAGCTCGTCCCAGTTCACGGTCGTCAGCCGGCCGTCGCGCACGCCTTCCACCGAGAACCGCATCTGGCCGCGGCTGATCGCGCCGCGGTTCAGGCTCTGGGTCAGCACCACCTCGTAGCGCCAGCTGCCGCCGGCCTCGGGCGCGAACTCGACCGAATGCACGCCGAGCGGACGGCGCTCGCCCTCGCTGCCGACGAAGCGCTCGTAGAAGGCCAGGTCCGCGCGCAGGCTGGCGATCTCGTCCTCCTTCTGCGCCAGGGTCTCCTGCATGTCCTGGTTGGCCTCGCGGCTGATCTGGTCGGAGCGGGTGAGCGTGGTCACCCGCTGCTCCAGTTCGTCCACCTGCGCGCGGGCGGCGGCCAGCGCGCGCTCGGCCTCGGCCAGGCGCGCCTCGGGGCTGCCGGCGGGCGGGGCGCGCCACCACCAGGCGACGCCGCCGCCGAGCAGCAGGCCGGCGGCGAACAGGGCCAGCGCCAGCCACCAGGCCAGCCGGCGCGTGCCGCGCGGCACGATCTCGAAACGGGGCGGGGGTGGGGCGGGGGTGCTCATCGGGGACGCATGCGACGGGTCCGAACAGGATGCCTATACTCGCGGCGGTCCCGAAGTGTACGGGGTGGGCGATGAGCGAGGCCCATGTGTTCGCCCTCGGCGTGCTGCTGGCCTGGCTGGCGGGGATCCGGGTCTATCTGACCGTGTTCGGGATCGGCCTGGCCGGGGCGCTGGGCTGGCTCGAGCTGCCGCCGGCGCTGGAGGTGGCGCGATCGCCGTGGGTGCTCGGCGTGTCCGGCACGCTGGCGATGGTGGAGTTCGCCGCCGACAAGATCCCCGGCGTGGATTCGGGCTGGGACCTGCTGCACACCCTGCTGCGGATCCCGGCCGGCGCGTTCCTGGCTGCGGCCATGCTCTCGCCCGACGGCTCGCTCGGCACGGGCGCGCTCGCCGCCGGTGCCGGCATCGCGCTGACCAGCCACGCGCTCAAGGCCGGTTCGCGCGTGCTGCTCAATACCTCGCCCGAGCCGGTCAGCAACTGGGCCGCATCGTTCACCGAGGATGCGGCGGTGCTGGGCACGCTTGCGCTCGCCCTCGCCCATCCCTGGCTGGCACTGGCCCTGGTCGTCGCCGTCAGCGTGCTGTTCGCGCTCGCGGTATGGTGGCTGTGGCGGCGGATCCGGCGCGCGCTAGCCCGGCCCGCGGCCGGCTGAGACCCGGTGCGATCCTGGCCGGCACGCGGCGCGCAGTACGTGTCTGAACATGATGGTGTCCGCGCGAATCGGGGCACCGGGGGGAGCAATGTCGGCCACCGAATCGACTCCGCGCGAAGACGGCGATTTCCTGCAGAAACTGCGCAGCCGGATCGACACCCTGGCCGGGCAGTTGCGGCAGCGCCGCACCCGCGGCTGGGATGCCGGCGGGCTGGAACAGCTGGCACACGAAGTCGAACGCCTGCACACCGCCGCCAGCCGGGTGGATGTGCAATGGGCCAATGCGCTCGCGCAGCTGCGCGGCCCCTTGAGCGCGGCGCGCCTGGGCCAGCGCCTGCCCGATGCCACCGCCACCGCCGGCCTGCTCGCCACCGCCGAGCAACTGCTGGCCCGGTTGCCGGCGACCGGGACGACGACGCCCCACGTGCAGGCGCCAATGCCCGCCTCGGCCGCCCAGCGTGCCGAGACGCCGCCCCCGCGCTACTGGCAGCGCTGGGCCGGCGATGCCCCGCCTCCCCGCATGCCGGACACACCCCACGCCCCCCCCATGTCGCTGTCGCAGGAAGCCAGCCTCGACCTGGACGAGCCCCCGTTCCGCGTCCTGATCGTCGAGGACGACCGCGCCCAGGCCCTGTTCGCCGAAGGCGTGCTCAACGGCGCCGGGATCGAGGCCCTGATCGCCTCCGATCCCGCCGACGTGCTCGACATCATGAAGCGCGTGCATCCGGACCTGGTGCTGATGGACCTGCACATGCCGGGCCTGAGCGGCACCGAGCTGACCGCGATGATCCGCCAGCACGAGGAGTTCCTGCACACGCCGATCGTGTTCCTGACCGGCGACCCGGACCCGGAAACGCAGTTCGCCGTGCTCGAGTGCGGCGCCGACGACTTCCTGCAGAAGCCGATCCGGCCGCGGCACCTGATCGCGGCGGTCGAGAGCCGGATCAAGCGCGCGCGCGCGGTCGGTCGCCGGCGCCAGGGCGGCGGCGAACGCCACCCCAGCACCGGGCTGCTGGCGCGCCCGCACCTGCTGCAGCGGCTGAGCGCGGCGCTGCCGGCCGCCGATGGGCGTGGCGGCGTGCTGTTCGTGGAGATCGAGGGCGCGGCCAGCCTGCGCGAGCGCTACGGCTATGCCGCACTGGAGACGGCGATGACCGAGGCCGGCCGGCGCCTGGCCCGGCTCGCCGGCGAGCATCCCGCGGCGCGGCTCAACGACAACAGCTTCCTGGTCCTGGTCCCCGACCTGGCGCCGGAACGGCTCGAGGACTACGCCCGCAGCCTGCGCGACGGCCTGGCCCATGAACCGGTCGACCTCGGCGCCGACACCATCCGCCTGCGCGCCGCGGTCGGCCACGTCGCGTTGCATCACGGCTTCCGCGATGCCGGCGAGGTGCTGGAGGCCGCCGAGCAGACCGCCCGCGCCGCGCGCAACACGCCGATCGGCCTGGCCGCCTACACCCCGCCCGAACGCGCCGCGCCCACGCCCGAACTCGCCGAACGCCTGCAACGCGCACTCGCCGAGCAGCGCTTCGAACTCGCCTACCAGCCAATCGTCGCCGTGGCCGGCGGCGACGAAGCCCAGTACCAGACCCTGCTGCGCCTGCGCGACGAGGACGGCAGCCTGCGCAGCGCCGCCGATTTCGTGCCCGCCGCCGAGGCCGCCGGCCTGATCCCGGACATTGACCGCTGGGTGCTGGAACGCGCGCTGACGGTGCTGGAGCAGCGCACCCGCGAGCACCGCCCGGTCCGCCTGTTCGTGCCGCAGGCGCCACGCACGCTCGCGCGCGACGGCTATGCCGACTGGCTCGCGGGCGAGATCGGCGCACGCGGGTTGGAGGCCCCTCGCCTGGTGCTCGACCTGCGCCTGGCCGATGCCCTGATCCACTCGCTCACCCTGCGCCAGTTCTGCGAACGGCTGGTGCCGGTGGGCGTGCAGTTCTGCCTCAGCACCTACGAACACTCCGCCGAGGCCGACGCCCTGCTCGCGCAGTTGCCGCTCGGCTACCTGCGCCTGTCCGCGCGCTATGCCGCCAGCAACGGCGACGGCGCGCTGCGCGACGAGATGCGGCTGGTGATCGAGCGCGCACACCGGCTCGGCCTGCAGGTGATCGGCCACCACGTCGAGGATCCGCAGGCCGCGGCCACGCTGTGGATGAGCGGCATTGATTACATCCAGGGCAACCTGGTGCAGCAGGCCGCCGGCGAACTCGACTTCGACTTCCAGCACGCGGTGCTCTGACCCATGACCCTCGCCGCCACCACCCGTTGGCTGATGGCGCGCTGGCTCGCGCTCGGCGCGGCGTTCGGCGCAGCCCTGACCCTCGCGCTGGAACTGTTCGGCTTCGACGGGCCGTGGGAGGGCATGGCCCTGGTGATGGTGCTGCTGGCCCTGCTCGCGCTGATCACCCTGGTGGTGGCGATGCAGCACCGCGACGCGCAACTGCGCAAGGAGGCCGAACGCGCCCGCGAGCGCCGCGCCGAGGTGGACGCGCTGCAACGCGAACTGCAGAAGCAGCACGAACTCGAGGCGCAGCTGCGCGAGGCCAAGCAGGCGGCGGAGGCAGCGGTGCTGGCCAAGGGCGAGTTCCTGGCCACGATGAGCCACGAGATCCGCACCCCGCTCAACGGCATCGTGCCGATGCTCGACCTGCTGCTGCATACGCGCCTGCCGCCGGACCAGCACGAGCTGCTGCGCACCGCCTACACCTCGTCGCAGCAGCTGCTGCGGATCGTGGACGACATCCTCGACTACTCCAAGCTCGAGGCCAACAAGCTCGAGCTGGAGACCACCAACTACAACCTGCGCGACCTGCTCGAGAGCGTGCTGCAGTTGATGGAGCGCCCGGCCGAAGCCAAGGGCCTGCGCCTGCACCTGCACGTCGATCCCAGCGTGCGCCTGCCGGTGCGCGGCGACCCGGTGCGGCTGCGCCAGGTGCTCACCAACCTGATCGGCAACGCGGTCAAGTTCACCGAACGCGGCTCGGTTTCGCTGACCGTGCGCCGGATCGGCGAGACCGCGACCCAGCACCTGCTGCGCTTCGAGGTCCGCGACACCGGCATCGGCATCGCGCCGGAGGCGCAGGCACGGCTGTTCCGTGCGTTCTCGCAGGCCGATGCCTCCACCACCCGCCTGTACGGCGGCACCGGCCTGGGGCTGGCGATCTGCAAGCGGATCGTGGACCTGATGGGCGGGCGGATCGGCGTGGAGTCCGAGCCGGGCCACGGCGCCACCTTCCACTTCGAGATCCCGCTGCTGAAGGTGCAGGGCGACCTGCCCGCGCGCGAAGCCGACGTCAGCGGCGGCCGCCTGCTGCTGCTGACCTCCGACGCGAAGCTGCGCAGCCGCCTGACCATGCTGCTGCCGAACTGGGGACTGCGCGTGACCGCGGTGGAGAACACCCAGGAGGCGCTGGACCGCCTGCGCGCCGCCGCGACCCAGGGCCCGCCCTGGGCCTACGACGTGGTGCTGGCCGACCTGGCCTCGATGCGCACCACCGCGGTGGCCCTGCACCGCAACGTCGGCCGCCATTCCATGTACGGCAATGCACGCCTGGTCTATCTGCCGGGCGAGGACGAGGTGCCCGCCGAGCTGCGCCAGGGCGCGCTGGTGCTCATGCGCGGATGGGACGACGCCGAGCTGCGGGCAGCGCTGACCCGCACCGCGCCCGTCACCGCCGCAGCGGCGACCGACGCGCAGGGCGATGCCGCACGCGCAGCTGGCCGCTGGAGTGCGCGCGTGCTGCTGGTGGAGGACAACCCGGTCAACCTGCTGGTCGCCCAACGCCTGCTCAACGTGCTCGGCCTGGACTGCGACACCGCGGTCAACGGCGAGGCCGCGCTGATGCGCATGCGCGACGGCCATTACGACCTGGTGCTGATGGACTGCCAGATGCCGGTGCTCGACGGTTACACCGCCACCCGCCGCTGGCGCGAATACGAAGCCGCCGACGGCACCGGCGCGCACCTGCCGATCGTGGCGATGACGGCGAATGCGATGGCCGGCGACCGCCAGCGCTGCCTCGACGCCGGCATGGACGACTACCTCTCCAAGCCCGTCACCCGCGGCCAGCTCGAGAGCTGCCTGCATCGCTGGCTCAACGGCCGCGCCCGCACCGCACGGCCGGCGGCGGCGGCCGAGCCGCTGTCGCCTGCGGCGGCGGAACCGCTCGTGCCGTGGTCTGCCGGCCTCGCCCCGTCGCCCCCTTCCCCCCTGCCGCCGGAGCCCCCGATGTCCCGTCCGCCGCCCACCCCGGTCGCTCCTCCTGCCTCCCTGGCGCCGGATCCGCTGCCAGCCGCCTCGGCCAGCGGCGAACCGGTGCTCGACCCCGAAGTGCTGGGCGAACTCTACGCCGTGGTCGGCGACGAGGCCGCCCGCATCGTGCGCGTGTTCCTGGAGGACGCGCCGCGGCTGCTGGCCGCGCTCGAGCGCGCCGCGGCCGGACCCGACTTCGAGGCGCTGCGCGAGGCCGCGCATTCACTCAAGTCGTCCTCGGCCAATCTCGGCGCGATGGCGCTCTCGGCCGCGGCCAAGCGGGTCGAACTCGGCGCGCGCATGCAGACCCTCGATCGCCCGGCCGTGGCGGTGGCGCTGGTCGCCGATGAGTTCGAGCGTGCGCGGACTGCGTTGGAGCTCCGCGTCGGCGTGGACCGCCGCGCAGCCGAGGCCTGAGCTCAGTCCTCGACCTTGGTCAGCAGGTAGTTCTGCTCACCGAGCCGCTCGATCAGCGACAGCTGGGTCTCGATCCAGTCAATGTGCTCTTCCTCGGACTCGAGGATGGCGGCGAACAGCTCGCGGCTGACGTAGTCGCCCACCTGCTCGCAGTACGCGATCGCCTCGCGCAGCACCGGCAGCGCCTCGTGCTCCAGGGCGAGGTCGCACTGCAGCACCTCGCGCGGGTTCTCGCCGATCTTCAGCTTGCCCAGCGCCTGGAAGTTCGGCAGGCCGTCCAGGAACAGGATCCGCTCGGCCAGCCGGTCGGCGTGCTTCATCTCGTCAATGGATTCCTTGTACTCGTATTCGGCCAGTTCCTTCAGGCCCCAGTTCTTCAGCATCTTGGCGTGCAGGAAGTACTGGTTGATCGCGGTCAGCTCGTTGTAGAGCGCCTTGTTCAGATGCTCGATGACCTTGGGATCGCCTTTCATCGCCCTGCTCCGTGCCGGGAACCGTCCCGCACTCTAGCGCCGGCGCGCGCGCGGCGTCGGAACGCGAATCGTGTGCATTTGCAGCTCGGCCGCGGCGGAGGGCGGCCCGCGTCGCGCAGCGGGCGGGGTCAGGCGGCCTGGAGCACCGGCAGCGGCATCGCCGGCGCGCGCATCTCGTCGAGGATGCGCTCGGCGTGGTCGAGGCAGCTGCCGCAATTGGCGCCGCAACCGGTGCGCATGGTGAGCTCGGCCAGGCTGTCGCAACCCGCGGCCGCGGCATCGCGGATCTCGCGGTCGGTCACGCCATTGCAGATGCACACGTACACGGCTGGAGCCTCGTCCGGAACGGGGCCATTTCGCCATGAATGAGAATGATTGTCAATTCTGCCCGGACTCGCCCGCCCCGGCCCGCCCCCGGCCCGGGCGCTGGCGCGGGCGGCGGCGCCACGACCCACGCTCCACCGCCGCCGGCGGGATCGCCTGCGGCCCGGCCACCTGCCGGGCGTAGGGCGCCAGGTGGCACAGGGCGCGGGCATAGACCTCGCGCTTGAAGGTCACCACGTGCTCCACCGGGTACCAGTAGTCCACCCAGCGCCACAGGTCGAATTCGGGCCGCTCGCTCAGGTCCAGGCGCAGGTCGGACTCGCACCCGAGCAGGCGCAGCAGGAACCAGACCTGCTTCTGGCCGATGCACACCAGCCGCTCCTGGCGCCGGATCGCCCGCTGCGGCAGGCGGTAGCGCAGCCAGCCGGGCGTCGCGCCCAGCACCTCGACGTGCCCCGGCAGCAGCCCGGTCTCCTCGCGCAGCTCGCGGTACATCGCCTCGAGCGGCGTCTCGTCGCTGTTCATCCCGCCCTGGGGGAACTGCCAGCCGTCGCGGTGCACGCGCCGGGCCCAGAACACCCGGCCGTCGGACTGCATCAGCACGATGCCGACATTGGGGCGGTAGCCGTCCGGATCGATCACGATGCGGACTCCCGTAAGGTCTGCCCCGACTCTGCCACGCACGCCCCCCGGGCTCAAGCGCACCCGCCCCGGATTGACGCGGCCGGCGGCGGCCGGAATAATTTGCGGTTCCCCGCGTGGCTATGTAGCTCAGCCGGTTAGAGCACGGCACTCATAATGCCGGGGTCGGTGGTTCGAGCCCACCCATAGCCACCAATCCGCTCCGCGCAGCGGGGCAGCACGCGCGCCCCACCCACCATGGCGGGTTTTTTCCTGTCCGCCGCGCCCGCCCCGCCGCGCGATAATCCCCCCGATGGACATTTTCAAGGTCTTCACCCTCGAGGCCGCGCACCGGCTGCCGAACGTGCCGCCGGGACACAAGTGCGCGCGGCTGCACGGGCATTCGTTCCGGGTCGAGATCCACGTCGCCGGCGAACCCGGCGCCGACACCGGCTGGGTGATGGACTTCGCCGACATCAAGGCCGCGTTCCGGCCGCTGTACGAGCAGCTCGACCACCACTACCTCAACGAGGTCGAGGGGCTGGAGAACCCGACCAGCGAGTGCCTGGCGGTGTGGATCTGGGAGCGGCTCAAGCCGGCCCTGCCGCAGCTGGCGGAGGTGGTGGTGCACGAAACCTGCACCTCGGGCTGCCGCTACCGGGGCCCGGACGCGGCCTGAGCACGGTGGCGCGCCGGATCGGGGCCGCCGACCCGGCCTGGCAACCAGTTGATCCGCAACGGTTTCTGAACCGGCCGACGAACGGTCACGGACTTTTGTTGCATTGCAGCATCGGTGCGGTTATGTTGCACCGCACAAACCCGGCACCCCGCCGGGCACCGTGGGAGTCCCTGCCATGTACGCGCAGTTCAACGAGCAGTTCACCGCCGCCTCGCGCCAGTTCGCCGACGCCGCGGCGCAGATCAACCGCCTCGCGCTCGACAACGCCAGCCAGGTGTTCGGCCTGCAGCTCGCCGCGCTCGAGCAGGGCGCCAACGCCACCTTCGCCTTCCTCGGCGAGCTGGCCGGCGCGCGCGACGCCGAGGCGCTCAAGGCCGTGTGGCCGAAGGGTGTCGAGCTGGCCCGCGAGCAGGTCGAGCGCGGGATCCGCACCAGCCAGGACGTGCTGGCGCGCACCCTGAAGACCCAGGAAGCCATCGGCCAGATCGCCAAGGCGCAGTTCGAGGCCGCCGCGCAGCAGGCGCAGGCCGGCGTCGAGACCGCCGCCAAGGCCGGCAAGGCCAAGTAAGTCCGTTCTCTCCAACGAGGCCGGCCATCCGGCCGCGCGGTCCTCTCTCCCCGCGCAAGACCCGGCAGCGCCCGCTGCCGGGTTTTTTTCTTGCTCAGCCTTCCGCCGCCGCCGGCCGTGCGGCCAGCGCGGCCTTGCGCGCCAGCGCCTTGTGGTGGTCGCGGCCGATCAGCAGGTAGATCACCGGCACCACGAACAGGGTGAAGAAGGTGCCGATCGCCATGCCACCCACGATCACCAGGCCGATCTGGTTGCGCGCCTCGGCGCCGGCGCCGCTCGCGATCGCCAGCGGCAGCGCGCCGAACACCATCGCGCCGGTGGTCATCAGGATCGGGCGCAGGCGCAGCGCGGCCGCCTCGACCACCGCCTCGCGCTTGCTCCGCCCCTGCTCCTGCAGCTGGTTGGAGAACTCCACGATCAGGATGCCGTGCTTGGCGATCAGGCCGACCAGGGTGACGATGCCGATCTGGGTGTAGATGTTCCAGCTGCCGTGGCCGCTGAGCTTGAGCGCCAGGAACGCGCCAAACGCGGCCAGCGGCACCGCGAGCAGGATCACCAGCGGGTCCACCCAGCTCTCGAATTGCGCCGCCAGCACCAGGAAGATGAAGGCCAGCGCCAGGGCGAAGATCAGGGCGAAGTCGCTCGCCGACTCGCGGAACTCGCGGCTCTGTCCGGACAGGTCGTACAGCGCCTCCGGCGCGACCTCGCGCAGCGCGTCCTCCATCCACGCCAGCGCCTCGCCCATCGAGTAGCCGGGCGCCAGGCCGGCGCTGATCGTGGCCGCGCGCAGCTTGTTGAAGTGGTTGAGTTCCTTGGCCGCGATCGTCTCCTGCACGTCCACCAGGTTCGACAGCTGCACCATCTGCCCGTCGCCGGCGCGGACGAAGATGTTGGACAGGTCGCCCGGCACGCGCCGGTTCGCGTCCTCCACCTGCACGATCACGTCGTACTGCTCCGAGCCCTTCTTGAAGCGGGTGACGTTGCGCCCGCCAAGCAGGGTCTCGAGGGTGCGTCCGACGGTGGCCACGTCGCTGCCCACCGCCGCGACCTTGTCGCGGTTGACCGAGATCCGCAACTGCGGCTTGTTGAGCTTGAGGTCGGTGTCGGGGTTGGTGAGCCGGGGGTTTTCCTGCATCTTCGCCAGCAGCTTGCCGACCACGGCGTTCAGCTCCTCCCAGGTGCCGGTGCTCTGCACCACGAAGTTCACCGGCTGGCCGAAGCCCTCCTGGCCGAGCGGCGGCGGGGTCACGGTGAAGGCCATCAGGCCCGGCACGGCGAAGAACATCTGCGCCGCCAGCCCCGAGGGCGGGAACGGGCTGCCGGCGATCTGCTGCGCCGACTGCTCGCGCTGCTCCCAGTCGGTGAGC
Source organism: Vulcaniibacterium gelatinicum (assembly GCF_008033445.1). GTDB lineage: Bacteria > Pseudomonadota > Gammaproteobacteria > Xanthomonadales > Xanthomonadaceae > Vulcaniibacterium_B > Vulcaniibacterium_B gelatinicum. Next base: position 30,816 of record NZ_VNKO01000009.1, on the reverse strand, counting down.
ATGGTGAAGCCGATGGTCTGGGTGACGTCGGGGAAGCCGACGATCTGGAACACGCGCTGCTGCTGCGGCAGGCCGAGCAGCATGCCCTCGATCTGGCGCGCGTAGCGGTCGGTGTACTCCACCGTCGAGCCTTCCGGCGCGATGCCGATGGCGATGATGAAGCCCTGGTCCTCCTGCGGCGCCAGCTCGCGCGGCAGGCTCATGAACAGCCACAGCGCCAGGCCGGCGATCACCGCGCCCCCCGCCATCACCGCCCAGCGCAGCGACAGCGCCCGGGTCAGCAGCCGGCGGTAGGTCTCGTCGAGCCAGCGCAGCACGCGCTCGCCGGTCTCGTACAAGCGGCCGTGCTTCTGCTCGTGGCGCAGCAGCCGCGAGCACATCATCGGCGACAGGGTCAGGGCGGTGAAGCCGGACACCAGCACCGCGCCGGCCAGGGTCAGCGCGAACTCGACGAACAGCTTGCCGGTGCGGCCGGTGGAGAACGCCAGCGGCACGTACACCGCCGCCAGGGTCAGGGTCATGGCCACGATTGCGAAGCCAATCTCCTTGCTGCCCTTGAGCGCCGCCTCCATCGGCGGCATGCCCTCCTCGATGTGGCGGTAGATGTTCTCCAGCATCACGATCGCGTCGTCCACCACCAGGCCGATCGCGAGCACCATCGCCAGCAGGGTGAGCGTGTTGATGGTGAAGCCGAACAGGTACATCAGCGCGAACGCGCCGACCAGCGACAGCGGGATCGTCACCAGCGGAATGAGGGTGGCGCGCCAGCTGCGCAGGAACAGGAAGATCACCACGATCACCAGCAGCACCGCCTCGGCGACGGTCTTGTAGACCTCCTCGATCGAGTTGCGGATGAACATGGTCGAGTCGTAGGCGATCTCGACCTTCATGCCCTCCGGCAGCGAGGCGGTGATCTGCGGCAGCATCACCTGCAGCGCGTCGGAGATCTCCAGCGGGTTGGCGACCGCCTGCTTGACGATGCCCAGCGGCACCGCGTTCGTGCCGTTGTAGCGGGCGCGGAAGCGGTCCTCCTCCTGGCCGAGCTCGACCTTGGCCACGTCGCGCAGGCGCACCAGGGTGCCGTTCGACTCGGCCAGGACGATGGCGCCGAACTCCTCCGGGGTCTTGAGGTCGGTTTCCGACAGCACCGTGAACTCGCGGTCGCTGCCCTCGACGCGGCCGGCCGGGATCTCGACGTTCTGCCGGCGCAGCGCGGTCTCCACGTCGGCCGGGGTGAGGCCGAAGCCGGCCAGCCGCTGCGGCTGCAGCCAGACCCGCATCGCGTAGGTGGTCGAGTACACCTGCGCCTGGGCCACGCCCGGGATCGTCTGCACGCGGTCCTTGACGATGCGCTCGGCGTAGTCGGCGATCTCGACCTGGGAATGGCGGTCGGAGGAGAAGGCCAGGTAGATGATCGGCTGCTGGTCGGCCTCCTGCTTCTGCACGATCGGCGCCTCCACCTCCTCGGGCAGGAACGCGCGCGCCTGGGCCACGCGGTCGCGCACGTCGGAGGCGGCGGCGTCCGGGTCGCGGTCGATGCGGAAGCGGATCGTCACCTGCGAGGACTGCTCGCGCGACACCGACTGCATGTATTCCACGCCCTCGATGCCGGAGAGCGCGTCCTCGATCGGCTGGGTGACCTGCGATTCGATCACCTGCGCGCTGGCGCCGGGATAGCTGGTGTTGACCGTCACCACCGGCACGTCCACGTTCGGGATCAGCCGCACCGCGAGGCGGTCGAAGGCGATGATGCCGACCAGCAGCACCACCAGGTTGATCACGGTGGCGAACACCGGTCGGCGGATGGAGACGTCGGACAGGACCATGGGGGCCTCGCTGTGGCAGGGCCCGCTCCGGCGGGAGCGGGCGTGCGCAGGGCGTCAGTGCGCTTGCGGCTCGTCCGCCTGCGGCTTCGCCTTGGCCGCGGGCGGCTTGCCTGCGGCCGCCGGCGCGGCGCCCGGGGCGGGCATCGGCTGCACCGGCAGGCCGTCGCCCATCATCGGCTTGGTCTGGCCGGCGGTGATCACGGTGTCGCCGGGCTTGAGCCCTTCGACCACCTGCACCTTGCCCGGCACGCGCACCCCGGTCTTGATCGCCGTGCGCTTGGCCTTGCCGTCCACGATGGTGAAGACGTAGCGCTCCTCGCCCTGCTGCAGCAACGCCTGCTCGGGGATCAGCAGGCCGCGCTGCGCGCCGCCCGACTGCAATTGCAGCTGCGCGAACTGGCCCGGATGCAGGCGGCCGTCGGGGTTGGCGATCCGCGCGCGCAGGCGCACGCTGCGGGTGTTCGGATCCACCACCGGGTCGATCGCGACCACCTCGCCGCCGAAGCGGTCGCCGGGGAAGGCGTCCACGGTCACGGTGATCGCCTGCCCGGCGCGCAGTTGCGCGAGCGCGCTCTCCGGCACGCTGAAATCCACCTCGATCGGATCCAGCCGCACCAGGGTCACCAGCGCGTCGCCGACGTTGACGAACTCGCCGACGCTGACCTCGCGCAGGCCCACCTGGCCGGAGAACGGCGCGCGCAGGGTCATCTTCGCCAGCGCGGTGCGGGCCGAGGCGGCGCGCGCCTGGTCCACCTCGAGCTGGGCGCGGGCGCGATCGTAGTCGGCCTGCGCCACCAGCTTCTGCCGCGCCAGTTCGCCGGCGCGGGCGGCGTTGCGGCGGCTGTTCTCGAGGTTGGCCAGGGCCTCGTTGTAGGCGGCCTGGGCGGTGCTGGGGTCGAGCGTGAACAGCGCCTGCCCGGCGGCCACGCGCCCGCCTTCCTGGAAATGGATGCGGACGATGCGGCCGGCGACCTCCGGACGCACCACCACCTGCTCGTCGGCGCGCAGGCTGCCGACCGTCTGCAGGCCGGCCGCGAGCGGTTCGAGCTGCACCGTCACCGCCTCGACCGGCAGCGGCGGCATGCCGCCGCCGGGTGGACCGCCGGCCTCGCCGCCGGCAGGGCCGGCAGCCTGGTTGTTGGAACAGGCGAGCGTCGCCAGCGCGACGGACAACGTCAGGAACAGGAGGGCACGGCGCATGGCGGCCTCGCGCGCGGAGAAGAGGGTCTTATTCTTGTACCGGCGAGTCTAGCATTGAGGCCCGGATCCGCCCGTGCCGGAAGTCAGGCGGGCGGCGGAACCCGCAACTCGCGGGCCAGTGTCGCCGCGTCCGCCCCCGGTGCATGGGGCAGCACGCCCCAGCACGGCGCCGGCAAGCGACTACGCAGCAACGCCAGGTTGTCGTCCGCGGCGTCCATGGCCGGGTCGATGCGGCTGGCGATCCAGCCGACCAGCCGGCAGCCGTCGGCGGCGATCGCGCGCGCGCTGAGGTAGGCGTGGTTGAGGCAGCCCAGGCGCAGACCAATCACCAGCACCACCGGCAGCTGCAGCGCGCGCACCAGGTCGGCCTGGTCGAGCGTGCCGGACAGCGGCGCGGCCCAGCCGCCCACGCCTTCGACCACCACCACCTCGGCCTGCGCGGCCAGCCGCGCATGCGCCGCCAGGATCGGGGCCAACTCCACTTCCACGCCGTCCGCGCGCGCGGCGAGCTCGGGCGCCAGCGGCAGCCGCAGCGCGTAGGGATTGCAGTCGGCGTAGTCCGGGCGCGGGTCGCTGGCGGCCTGCAGGGCCAGCGCATCGGCATTGCGCCAGCCGTGCGCCGTGGGCTCGCAGCCGCTGGCGACCGGCTTCATCCCGATCGCACGCCGCCCCTGCGCCCGCAGCGCATGCAGCAGCGCGGCGCTGGCGACGGTCTTGCCGACGCCGGTGTCGGTCCCGGTGACGTACAGGCCGGCCGCGTTCATGCCGCCGCCCCCAGCACCGCGGCGCGGCGCGCGGCGCGGCGGGCGCCGTACATGCCGAGCACCGCGCCCATCACCGCATAGACCCACATCGGTAGCCCCACCAGCCAGCTCCAGGCGCGCGTCGGCGGCCATGCCAGCAGAACCAGGCTGAGCAGCAGGCTGAGCGCGGCCGCGCCGGTCATGATCCGGTGCACGCCGATCTCGGTCGCGGTCTCGTAGCGCTCGCAGGCGTCCAGCGCGAGCGCGTCGGCGTGCGCGAGCGCGTGCGCGTTCAGGCGCCAGATCAGCCAGGCCAGCAGCCCGAAGCCGGCCGCGTACACCATGAAGGCGGTCTGCACCCCCAGCAGCCAGTCCGCGCCGCCCAGGCCGCCGAGCTCGCTCGGCACCCAGCCGCCGGTCAGCAGCGACAGCCCCGCCGAGATCATCATCCGCAGCGGGTACACGTACACCAGCACCAGCGCCAGGCTCAGCACCGTGGACCTGGCGTCCTCCAGGCCGAAACGCCGGCTCCAGCGGTTGTGCGCGGCCCAGAACAACATCAGCAGCACGAAGCAGACGGCGAAGGTCGGCACCCGCCGCAGCGCCTCGCGCAGCTCGGCCACGGTGTCGGGCAGTTCGTTGAAGAAGATCACCAGCAGCGTCAGCGAAAAGGCGAACGCGGCGTCCACGAAGGTCTCCAGGCGCGTGACCTCGCGCCCGCGCAGGCGGAACCCGCCTTCGGTCGGCATTTCCGTCGGTTGCATGCGGCCTCCCTCGCCCATGACCAGGGACATGGTAAGCCGGCCCGGCGGCGCTGCTACACTGGCGCCATGTTCACCGCGACCGCCCTGTCCGGCACCAAGCCGGCGCAGTACGCGCAGCTGCTCGCGCAGGCCCGTGCCCTGCTCCACGGCGAGCACGACCGCATCGCCAACGCCGCCAACCTCGCCGCCCTGGTCTACAACGCGCTGCCCGACCTGAACTGGGTCGGCTTCTACTTCTTCGACGGCCGCGAGCTGGTGGTCGGGCCGTTCCAGGGCCTGCCCGCCTGCGTGCGCATCCCGCTCGACCGCGGCGTGTGCGGCGCCGCCGCGCGCATGCGCGCCACGCAGCGGGTGGACGACGTGCACGCCTTCCCCGGCCACATCGCCTGCGATGCGGCCTCGGCCTCGGAGCTGGTGGTGCCGCTGCTGCGCGGCGAGGAGCTGATCGGCGTGTTCGACCTCGACAGTCCGGTGCCGGCGCGCTTCGACGCCGAGGACCAGCGCGGCCTGGAAGCGATCGCCCGGGCGTACGTGGAGTCCCTCCGGTGAACGCCCCCAAGCTGCGCAACATCGGCCCCAAGAGCGCCGCCTGGCTGCGCCAGGTGGGCCTGCGCACCTACGAGGACCTGGCCGCGGTGGGCGCGGTGGAAGCGTTCATGCGCGTCCGGCGCGCCGGCTTCAAGCCGAGCCTGAACCTGCTCTACGCGCTCGAGGGCGCGTTGCTCGGCTGCCACTGGCAGGAGGTGCCGGAGGCCCGGCGCCAGGAACTGGTGCTGGCCGCCGACGCGGCCACGGCGCTGCTGCCGCCGCCGCGCTACAAGCCGGCCGCCGCGCCGGTCACCACCACCCACCACATCGCCGAACCGTCCGCACCGGGCCTGGGCCTGTTCGATGACGAACGCGCCGACGCCCCCGCGGCCGGCGAGGATTGACGCGCCGGCACCCCGCCCCGCGCGCTGCTACACTGCGCGCCGCTTCGAGGTGACCCGACGGCATCCGCCCGAGGGTTGAAACGGGAAGCCGGTGACGTCCCCGCACCACGCGGGACCAGTCCGGCGCTGCCCCCGCAACGGTAAGCGTGCCAAGTCCGGCATCGGCCACTGTGCTACGGCATGGGAAGGCGCCGGATCGGGAACACCCACACGCGAGCCCGGAGACCGGCCCCGAAGTCCGTCCGGTTGCGATGCGGCGGGCATCGCGCGGCACCGCCGCGTCCGTGCGCGGCCGTCCGCCCGTCCTCCGCCGCACGCCACCGCTCCTGCCCACCATGGCGCGCGGGCGTGCGCGCCGGAGACGACTGCACATGCAACACCGCACCCTCTGCCTGGCGATCGCGCTGGGCCTGCCTTCCCTCGCCGCCGCGCAGTCCGCGCCGACCGATCTCGACGAGGTCGTGGTCACCGGCACGCGCACCGCGGTCACCGTGGACGAGTCGCTCGCGCCGGTCGAAGTGATCGGCCGCGAGGAGATCGAGCGCAGCCAGGCGCACTCGCTGCCCGACCTGCTGCGCGGCCGCGCCGGCATCTCGCTCTCGAACCAGGGCGGCGCCGGCAAACTGACCACGCTGTTCCTGCGCGGCGCCGAATCCGACCACGTGCTGGTGCTGGTGGACGGCGTGCGCGTGGGCTCGGCCACGTCCGGCCTGACCGCATTCCAGGATCTGCCGCTGGCGCTGATCGAGCGGATCGAGATCGTGCGCGGGCCGCGCTCGAGCCTGTACGGTTCGGAAGCGATCGGCGGGGTGATCCAGATCTTCACCCGCCGCGACCGCGAAGGCCTGCGCGCGCGCGCCAGCGCCACGCTCGGCAGCCACGGTCGCGCCGAGGGCAGCGCCGGATTCGGCGGCGGCCTCGGGCGCGGCTGGTTCGGCGTGGACGCGGCGTACCAGAACGTGGAGGGCTTCGACGCCTGCGAAGTGGCCACGCCGAGCCCGTTCTCGGGCGGCTGCTTCATCTTCCTGCCCGAACCCGACGCCGACGGCTACCGCAACCGCTCGCTGTCGCTGCGCGGCGGCGTGGATGCCGGCGAGACGCTGCAAGTGGACCTGCACGCGCTGCGCGCCGAGGGCCGCAACGTGTTCGACGGCGACTTCACCAACCTGTCCAAGACCGTGCAGCAGGTGCTCGGCGGACGCGCGACCTGGACGCCGTCGGAGAGGCTGCGCCTGCAGCTCGTCGCCGGCCGCAACACCGACAGTTCCGACCAGTACCTGACCAAGCCCTCGCCGTGGGTGGTGCCGCTGCCCGACGGCACCGGCCGGATCGGCTGGTTCCAGACCGACCGCGACAGCGCCACGCTGCAGGGCGATCTCACCCTCGCCCGTGGCCAGCTGCTCACCCTCGGCGTGGACTGGCTGCGCGACCACGTCGCGGCCAGCACGACCTACGCGCGCGCCGCGCGCGCCAACCGCGCCGGCTTCGTGCAATACCAGGGCCGGTTCGGCCGCCACGACCTGCTGGCCAGCCTGCGCCGCGACGACAACGACCAGTTCGGCGGCCACACCACCGGCAGCGCGGCCTGGGGCCTGGACCTTGCCGACGGCTGGCGCGTGATCGCCGGCTACGGCACCGCGTTCAAGGCGCCCACCTTCAACGAGCTGTACTACCCGTTCTTCGGCAATCCGGCCTTGCGCCCGGAAGAGGCCGACAGCGCCGAACTCGGCCTGGCCTGGCGCGGCGCGCGCGGCAACGCGCGCCTGTCCGCGTTCCGCACCGAGGCCGACGACCTGATCACCTACGACGCCGCGCTGGGCCGCGCGGTCAACCTGGAGCGCGCACGCATCCGCGGCGCCGAACTCACCTTCGACGCGCGCGTGTCGGAATGGACCGTCGCCGGCAGCCTGAGCGTGGCCGACAGCGAGAACCGCGCCACCGGCCTGGCGCTGCCGCGGCGTGCCAGGCACGGCGCGCGGCTCGAGCTCGACCGCGCCTTCGGCGCGCTGCGGATCGGCCTGACCGCAGTGGGCGAAGGCGCGCGCTGGGACGATGTGGCCAACACCCGCCGTCTGGGCGGCTACGCCACCTTCGACCTGCGCGCCGAATACGCCTTCAGCGAGGCGCTGACGCTGCAGGCCCGGGTGGCCAACGCATTCGACCGCGACTACGCAACCGTCGCGTTCTACCGCCAGCCCGGACGCGAATGGCTGCTGACGCTGCGGTATTCGCCGCAGCGCTGAGGCCGGGGCCGCGGCCGCGCCGTCAGTGGCGCGGCCCGGCCGTCGCCGGCAACAGCTCCGCCGCCGCCGGGCGCAGCGCGCGCAGCGTGCCGACCAGCTCGCGGTAGCTCTCGGCGAGCTGGCCGAACAACGCGGCATAGGCCGCGCGGCTGGCCTCGGCCACGCCGAGGTAGGCGCCGCGCCCGAGCTCGATGAAATAGTCCGCGCTGACCCGGCGCCGCTCCGCCAGCCCCGGGTACAGCCCGGCGATCAGCAGGCAGCGGTCGCCGACGTCACGCAACGCATCGGCGCGCGCGCCGCCGACCCGCTGCTGCGCCTCCAGCCAGTCCAGCGCCTGGGTCCGCGCCAGCAGCAGGGAATCGTTCTGGTAACGCAGCAGCACGAACACGAGGTAGCTCTCGCGCGCCTCGTCCAGCCGCTGCCCCGCGCGGGACTCCGCCTCGCGCACCAGCGCCTGCCACAGTTCCGCAGGCGCGCCACGTCGGATCGCTTCGGCCATGTCCTCCTCCCGGTGGAACACGGCTTCAAGCTAGGACAATCCGCGGCGCCGGTGTTGGCAGCCGGTCACGGTGAGTGCCAAAGCGTTCAGCCGGCCGCGGGCGTGCGCATTCAGCGCCCGCGCTGGTAGGTGCCGACCAGCACCGCCTCGGCCAGCACGTGCCCCTGCATCGCCTGCAGCAGTTGCGCCTTGTCCGGCGCGCCGAGGTCGGGCAGCACGGTGTCGAGCGCGTACAGCTTGTGGAAGTAGCGGTGCCGGCCGACCGGCGGGCAGGGGCCGCCGTAGCCGGTGCGCTTCCAGTCGTTGCGGCCTTCGCGGGTGCCGGCGGGCAGGCGCGCCGCGGTCACGCCTTCCGGCAGGCCGTCCGCGCTCGGCGGCAGGTTGTACAGCACCCAGTGCACCCAGGTCATGCGCGGCGCGGCCGGGTCGGGCGCGTCGGGGTCGTCCACGATCAGGACCAGGCTGCGCGTGCCGGCGGGCAGGCCGGACCAGCGCAACGGCGGCGAGAGGTCCTCGCCGTCGCAGGTATGGCGCGCCGGGATCGCGCCGTCGTGGGCGAAGGCCGGGGAACTCAGGACCAAGGACATCGCGCCCTCCCTGTCCGCGCTGCAGGCCGTCCCGCCGCCGGCGAGCAGGAGCAGCGCGGCGAGCAGCAGGCGGCCGGAATGCAGGAGACGGATCGTCATGGCACGTGCGGCGATGCTGGGGTGGGCGGGATCAAGGCGATGCGAAAGTGTCGCAGCGGCGGGCCGCTCACTCCACCGTCACCGACTTGGCCAGGTTGCGCGGCTTGTCCACGTCGGTGCCGCGCGCGAGCGCGGCGTGGTAGGCCAGCAGCTGCACCGGGATCGCGTGCACCACCGGCGAGAGCACGCCGACGTGGCGCGGGGTGCGGATCACGTGCACGCCCTCGGATTCGCCGAAGTGGCTGTCGGCATCGGCGAACACGAACATCTCGCCGCCGCGCGCGCGCACTTCCTGGATGTTGGACTTCACCTTCTCCAGCAGGCTGTCGTTGGGCGCGATCACCACCACCGGCATCTCGCTGTCCACCAGCGCCAGCGGGCCGTGCTTGAGTTCGCCGGCCGGGTAGGCCTCGGCGTGGATGTAGGAGATCTCCTTGAGCTTGAGCGCGCCTTCCAGCGCGATCGGGTAATGCACGCCGCGGCCGAGGAACAGCGCATGCTCCTTCGTCGCGAAACGCTCCGCCCAGGCCACGATCTGCGGCTCCAGGTTGAGCGCGTGCTGCACGCTGCCGGGCAGGTGGCGCAGGGCCTCCAGGTACTCGGCTTGCTGCGCCTCCGTCAGCGCACCGCGCAGCCTGGCCAGGGTGCCGGCGAGCGCGAACAGCGCCACCAGCTGGGTGGTGAAGGCCTTGGTCGAGGCCACGCCGATCTCGGCCCCGGCGCGGGTGTAGAACACCAGCGCGCTGGCGCGCGGGATCGCGCTCTCGGGCACGTTGCAGATCGCCAGCGTCTTCGCGTGGCCGAGCGACTTGGCGTACTTGAGCGCCTCCATCGTGTCGAGCGTCTCGCCCGACTGGGAAATGGTGACCACCAGCTGGCGCGGGTCGGCCACCACCTTGCGGTAGCGGTACTCGCTGGCGATGTCCACCGCGCACGGGATCCCGGCGATCGCCTCGATCCAGTAGCGCGCCACCAGGCCGGCGTAGTGGCTGGTGCCGCAGGCCAGGATCTGCACCCGGTCCACGTCGCGCAGCAGCGCCTGCGCGTCGGCGCCGAACAGCGCCGGCGAGAAGCCGCCGGCGTCCACCACCGCCTCGATCGTGTCGGCGATCGCGCGCGGCTGCTCGTGGATCTCCTTCTGCATGAAGTGGCGGTACGGGCCGAGCTCGAGCGAGGCCAGCGAGACGTCGGAGACGTGCACCTCGCGCTGCGCCGGGCGTCCCTCGGCGTCGAAGATGCGCACGCCCTGGCGGGTGACCTCGGCGGTGTCGCCTTCCTCCAGGTAGATCACCCGGCGCGTGACCGAGACGATCGCCGAGACATCGGAGGCGACGAAGTTCTCGCCCTCGCCCAGGCCGACCAGCAGCGGGCAGCCCATGCGCGCGGCCACCAGCCGCCCCGGCTCGCGCTTGTCCACCACCGCCAGCGCGTAGGCGCCGTCGAGCTCGCGCACCGCGCGCTGCAGCGCGGCCAGCAGGTCGTCGCCCTGGCTGCGGTAGTGGTGGATCAGGTGCGCGATCACCTCGGTGTCGGTCTGCGACTCGAACGCATAGCCGAGCGCACGCAGGCGTTCGCGCTGCTGCTCGTGGTTCTCGATGATGCCGTTGTGGACCAGCGCGATCTCGCCGTGGCTGATGTGCGGATGGGCGTTGGACTCGGTGACGCCGCCGTGGGTGGCCCAGCGGGTGTGGCCGATGCCGAGCGCGGCGCGGAAGCCCTCGGCCTGCGCCGCCGCCTCCATTTCCGCCACGCGCCCGGTGCGGCGCACGCGGCGCACCTCGCCGTCCACCACCGCCAGGCCCGCGGAGTCGTAGCCGCGGTATTCCAGGCGCTTGAGGCCGTCGATCAGGAGGGGAACCACATCGCGATCCGCGATCGCGCCAACGATGCCGCACATGGGACGCCAGGCTCGGGGAGGGAGCCGCCAGTGTATCCGCGGGCGCTGTCCGGCGGACGGTCCGGACACGGGGCGGACACCCCCTTCGTTCAGAAAAATCTCTTTTCGCTCAATGCGTTGTCGATTGGCACGCAATCTGCTTTGGAGAGCGGCAAATCGTTTTCATGCCGCCTCCCATGAGCATCCGCGACACCTCCGCCCAGGACCGCCCCCTCGCCGCCACCGCGGCACAGTCCCGCCGGCGCCGGCATTGGCTGGCCGCCGGCGCCGGCGGCGCCGCGCTGCTGCTGGCGGCGGCCTGGCTGCTGTCCGGCTGGAGTGCGGGCAGCCGCTCGGTGGACGGTGCGCGCGTGCGCATCGCCGAGGTGCGCCGCGGCGACCTGGTGCGCGACATCAGCGCCGACGGCCGGATCATCGCCGCCAACAGCCCGGTGCTGTACGCGGTCGCCGCCGGCACGGTCACCCTGCAGGTAGTGGCCGGCGATGCGGTCAAGCGCGGCCAGGCGCTGGCCACGATCCACAGCCCCGAGCTGCGCAGCGCGCTGGCCCAGGAACAGGCCACCCTGGCCGGGCTGGAGGCGGAGGCCGACCGCGCCGCGCTCGACGCGCAGCTGGCCCGCGCCGATGCACGCCGGATCCTGGACCAGGCGCAGATCGACCGCCAGGCGGCGGTGCGCGACCTCGAGCGCAACCGGCGCGCCTACGCAGGCGGCGCGGTGGCGCAGATTGACGTGGCACGGGCGCAGGACGCGCTGCAGAAGGCCGAACTGGCGCTGGCGCAGGCGCGCGGCGACCACGACCTGCGCAGCCGGGGCGCCGACCTCGACCTGCGCAACAGGCGCCTGCTCGCCGAGCGCCAGCGCGCGGTGGTGGCCGAACTGCAGCGCCAGGTGGACGCGCTCACGCTGCGCGCCCCGTTCGACGGCCAGGTCGGCCAGGTGCAGGTCGCGCAGCGCGCCAACGTCGCCGCCAACGCGCCGGTGCTGAGCGTGGTGGACCTGTCCGAATTCGAGGTCGAGATCCGCGTGCCGGAAAGCTTCGCCCGCGATCTCGCCATCGGCATGCCGGCGCAGATCACCGCCGCCGGCGGCACCTTCCCGGCGCAGGTGGCGGCGGTCTCGCCAGAAGTGGTCAGCGGCGAGGTGGTCAGCCGCCTGCGCTTCACCGGCCGCCAGCCGCCCGGCCTGCGCCAGAACCAGCGCCTGTCGGTGCGCATCGTGCTCGACACCCGCCGCGACGTGCTGATGGTCGAGCGCGGCCCGTTCGTCGAGGAAGGCGGCGGCCGCAGCGCCTGGGTCATGGACGGCGGCAGCGCGGTCAGGCGCCCGGTCCGGCTCGGCGCCAGCAGCCTCGACGCAGTGGAGATCCTCTCCGGCCTCAAGGAAGGCGACCGTGTGGTCGTGTCCGGCAGCGAAACCTTCGGCGACGCCGAGCGCGTCCGCATCACGGGAGAATGACCATGAACACCGAATCGCGATTCCCGCCGTCGTTCTCCTGGAGCGCGCGCGAACTGGCTGCGGCCGTGCCGTTGCGCCTGCTGCACCTGCGCGTGTCGCAGCTGGCGGATTTCGCCGCCCTCCCTGCCGTGCCGGCCGACCGCGCACAGCCGCCGCGACGCCGGTTGCGCGCGGGCTACCTGACCCTGCCGGCGCTGCCCGCGCCGTTCCGCATCCACTGATCCCTCGCCCCGGAGCCCGCCATGCTGCACATGCAAGCCGTCACCAAGGTCTATCGCACCGAGCTGGTCGAGACGCACGCGCTGCGCTCGCTCGACCTGCACGTGAAGGAAGGCGAGTTCGTCGCCGTCACCGGCCCCTCGGGCTCGGGCAAGACCACCTTCCTCAACATCGCCGGGCTGCTGGAGACCTACACCGGCGGCACCTACCTGCTCGACGGCGAGGACGTCAGCGGCCTGTCCGATGACGCCCGCTCGCGGCTGCGCAACCGCAAGATCGGCTTCATCTTCCAGAGCTTCAACCTGATCCCGGACCTGAACCTGTTCGACAACGTGGACGTGCCGCTGCGCTACCGCGGCATGTCCGCGGCCGAGCGCCGGCAGCGGATCGAGGAGGCGCTGACGCGGGTGGGACTGGGCTCGCGCATGAAGCATTACCCGGCCGAGCTCTCCGGTGGCCAGCAGCAGCGCGCGGCGATCGCGCGCGCGCTCGCCGGCAGCCCGCGCCTGCTGCTCGCCGACGAGCCCACCGGCAACCTCGATTCGCAGATGGCGCGCAGCGTGATGGAGCTGCTGGAGGAGATCAACGCCCAGGGCACCACGATCGTGATGGTCACCCACGACCCCGAGCTCGCCGCGCGCGCGCAGCGCAACGTGCACATCGTGGACGGCATGGTCACCGACCTCAGCGTCGAACCGAGCCTGGTGCGCACGTTCGCGGAGGCGGGGGCCTGACGCCATGTTCGCCTACTACCTCGACCTCGCCCTGCGCAGCTTCCGGCGCAACAAGGTGCTCACCGCGCTGATGGTGCTGGCGATCGCGCTCGGCATCGGCGCGAGCATGACCACCCTGACCGTGTTCCACGTGCTCTCCGGCGATCCGCTGCCGGACCGCAGCCATACCCTGTTCTACCCGCAGCTCGACCCGCAGCCGCGCGACGGCTACCGCGAGGGCGAGGAGCCGCCGAACCAGCTCACCCGCTACGACGCCGAGACGCTGCTCGCGGCGCGGCGCGGCACCCGCCAGGCGCTGATGACCGGCGGTGGCGTGGCGGTGCAACCGCAGGCCGGCACGTTGCGCCCCTTCATCGCCGACGCGCGCTACACCTCGGCCGACTTTTTCGCCATGTTCGACACGCCGTTCCTGCACGGCGGCGGCTGGGACAAGGCGGCCGACGATGCGCGCGCACGCGTGGCGGTCATCGCCAAACCGCTCAACGACCGCCTGTTCGGCGGCGGCAACAGCGTCGGCAGGACCCTGCGCCTGGACGACACCGACTTCCGCATCGTCGGCGTGCTCGACGACTGGCGCCCGGTGCCGAAGTTCTACGACCTCAACGTGGGCCGCAACGGCTACGGCGAGGCCGAACAGGTGTTCCTGCCGTTCTCGACCTCGCGCGAACTCGGTCTCGGCCGCAACGGCAACATGAACTGCCACGCCGAGCGGCCCGACGACATGCGCGATACCGACCTCGCCGCGCCCTGCACCTGGGTCCAGTTCTGGGTCCAGCTCGACACGCCGCAGCAGGTCGCCGACTACCGGGCGTTCCTCGCCAACCATTCGGCGCGGCAGCGCGCCGCCGGCCGCTTCCAGCGCCCCGACAACATCCGCCTGCGCAACCTGATGGAGCTGATGGAGTTCTACAAGGTCGTGCCGAGCGACGTGCGCCTGCAGCTGTGGCTGGCGCTCGGCTTCCTGCTGGTGTGCCTGATCAACACGGTCGGCCTGCTGCTGGCCAAGTTCCTGCGCCGTTCGGCCGAGATCGGCGTGCGCCGCGCGCTGGGCGCCTCGCGTCGCGCGATCTTCGCCCAGTGCCTGGTCGAGGCCGGCACGGTCGGCCTGGCGGGCGGACTGGCCGGGCTCGGCCTGGCCCAGCTCGGACTGTGGGCGGTGCGCCAGCAGCCGATCGAATACGCCGCACTCGCCCGGCTCGACGCCACGATGCTCCTGACCACCTTCGTCCTGGCGCTCGTGGCCAGCCTGCTGGCCGGGCTGGTGCCCGCCTGGCGCGCCTGCCAGGTCGCGCCCGCCATCCAGCTCAAGAGCCAGTGATTCCGCGTCCGGAGACCACCATGGACATTCGCCCCATCCTTTCGACCCTGCGCCGGCACCGGACCGCGGCCACGCTCATCGTGCTCGAGATCGCGCTCAGCTGCGCGATCATCTGCAACGCGGTGTTCCTGATCAGCGGGCGCCTGGCGCGCATGAACATGCCGAGCGGCCTCGCCGAGCAGGAACTGGTGGACATCCAGGTCAGCGGCATCGGCACCGACCAGAACGCGATGGCGCTCACCCGGGAGGACCTGGCGGCACTGCGGGCCGTCCCCGGCGTGGTGTCGGCGGCGCACACGAACCAGGTGCCGTTCGGCAACGGCTCCTGGAACAGCTCGGTCAACCTGCAACCGGACCAGGTCGGGGAGTCCCTCAACGCGACCCTGTTCCTGGGCGATGCCGCGCTGCGCGAGACTTTCGGCGTGCGGCTGATCGCCGGCCGTGATTTCCAGGACGGGGATTACGTGGACATGGACCCCGAGATGGGCTTTGGCGGGATCGAGGTCAATACCGCGATCATCAGCCGGGCCATGGCCGAGAAGCTGTATCCGGGCGAGAACGCCGTGGGCAAGGTGTTCTATTTCGGCGACCGGGAACCGATCACGGTCGTCGGCGTGGTGGACCGCCTGCAGCGTCCGTTCCTGTTCGCCTCGGATCCGACCGGCGGGTATTCGATGCTGCTGCCGATCCGGGTGCCGTACACGGTTGGCGGCCACTACATCCTGCGCACCACCCCGGACCAGCGCGAACGGGTGATCAAGGATGCGGTCGCGGCACTGGAGAAGAACAGCAATCGCCGCATCTTCCTGGAGCAACGCACCTTCGAGACCATGCGCGAGGCGTTCTACCGCCAGGACCGATCCATGGCCTGGCTGCTGGGCGCGGTGTGCATCGCGCTGCTGGTGGTCACCGCGCTCGGCATCGTCGGCCTGGCCAGCTTCTGGGTGCAGCAGCGGACCAAGCAGATCGGCGTGCGCCGCGCGCTCGGCGCGACCCGCGGCCAGGTCCTGCGCTACTTCCAGACCGAGAACTTCCTGCTGGCCACGCTCGGCATCGCCATCGGCATGCTGCTCGCCTACGGCATCAACCAGCTGCTGATGCAGCAGTACGAGCTGCCGCGGCTGCCGGCGTACTACCTGCCGGCGGGTGCGGTCGTGCTGTGGCTGCTCGGCCAGCTGGCGGTGCTGGGGCCGGCGCGGCGCGCGGCCGCGGTGCCGCCGGCGGTGGCCACGCGCAGCGTATGATCGCGGCGGCCCTGCGGTAGTCTTGGCCGATGCCCACCGTCCTCGTCATCGACGACAACCCCGCGGTCGCCACGGCGCTGGAGACGCTGTTCGCCCTCCACGAGCTGGACACGCGGGTCGCCGCCTCGCCCGAGGAAGGCCTGGCGCTGCTGGCCCGGGAGCCGGTGGACCTGGTGGTGCAGGACATGAACTTCCACGCCGACACCACCTCCGGCGAGGAAGGCGAGGCGCTGTTCCACGCGATCCGCGCCCGCCATCCGGACCTGCCGGTGATCCTGCTCACCGCCTGGACCCACCTGGAGTCGGCGGTGGACCTGGTCAAGGCGGGCGCGGCCGACTATCTGGCCAAGCCCTGGGACGACCGCAAGCTGCTGGCCACGGTCAACAACCTGCTCGAGCTGTCGCAGGCGCGGCGCGAACTGGAACGCCGGCGCAGTGGCGAACGCCGCCGGCGCGAGGCCCTCGCACGCCACTACGACCTGCGCGGGCTCGTGTTCGCCGATGCCGCGAGCGAGGCCGCGCTGACCCTGGCCTGCCAGGTCGCGCGCTCGGAACTGCCGGTGCTGATCACCGGCCCCAACGGCACCGGCAAGGAACGCTACGCCGAGATCATCCACGCCAACTCGCAGGTGAAGGACGGCCCGTTCGTCGCGGTCAACTGCGGCGCGCTGCCGGGCGAGCTGATCGAGGCCGAGCTGTTCGGCGCCGAGGCCGGGGCCTATACCGGCGCGAACAAGGCGCGCGAGGGCAAGTTCGAGGCCGCCGACGGCGGCACCCTGTTCCTGGACGAGATCGGCACGTTGCCGCTCGCCGGCCAGGTCAAGCTGCTGCGCGTGCTCGAGACCGGCCGCTTCCAGCGCCTGGGCAGCAACCGCGAGCGCACGGTGAAGGTGCGCGTGGTCAGCGCCACCAACGCCGACCTGCCGGCGCTGATCGCCGCCGGCCAGTTCCGCGAGGACCTGTACTACCGGCTCAACGCGATCGAACTGAAATTGCCGGCGCTGGCGCAACGCCCCGACGACATCCTGCCGCTGGCGCGGCACTTCCTGCCGCCGGGCAAGCGCCTGGGCGAGGGCGCCGAACGCGCCCTGCTCGCCCACCCCTGGCCCGGCAACGTGCGCGAACTGCGCAACACCCTGCAGCGCGCGGCGCTGCTGGCCCGCGGCGAGACGATCGGCACCGCCGATCTCGGCCTGTCTGCGCCGTCGCCCGCGCCCGTGCACGCCGTCACCGCCGACGAACCCGACCGCGCCACGATCGAGGCCGCGCTCGAGCGCGCCGGCGGCGTGGTCGCGCAGGCGGCGAGCGAACTCGGCCTGTCGCGCCAGGCCCTGTACCGCCGGCTCGACCGGCTCGGCCTGCGGCGCGGTTGAGCGATGCGCGCGTGGCGGCGGCTGCCGTTGAGCGTGCGCTTCGCGGCCCTGGCTGCGCTGTACCTGCTCGCCGGCGCCGCGCTCGCGGCCTGGCTCGCCACGCAGGTGCCGCAACCCTGGCTGGCTCCGCCGCTGGCCGCGGCGCTGCTGCTGCCGCCGCTGCTGCTGCACGTGCGGCGCGCATTCGCGCCGATGCGCGCCCTGTTCCGCGCCCTGGCCGGCACCGTCACCAGCTACCGCGACGGCGACTTCGGCTTCGGCCTGTCGTGGGAGACCCGCGACGAACTCGGCGAACTGGTCGCCGCGCACAACGCGCTCGGCGACGCCCTGCGCGAGCAGCGCCTGGCGCTGGTGCAGCGCGAACTGCTGCTCGACACCATGGTGCAGCACACCCCGGTGGCGATGCTGCTGCTCGATCCGCACCGCCGCATCGTGTACGCCAACCTCGCCGCGCGCAAACTGCTGGGCGAGGGCCGGCGCCTGGAAGGGCGCGCGTTCGACGACCTGCTCGCGCACGCGCCCGAGGCGCTGCGCGAGGCGATGGCGCGCGGCGGCGACGGCATGTTCAGCGTCGGCGACGAGGACAACGAGGACATCTACCACCTCGCCCGGCGCGGCTTCCGCCTCAACGGCCGCCCGCACGAGCTGGTCCTGCTGCGCCAGCTCACCGCCGAGCTGCGCCGGCAGGAAGTGCAGACCTGGAAGAAGGTGATCCGGGTGATCAGCCACGAGCTCAACAACTCGCTGGCGCCGATCGCCTCGCTCGCCCATTCCGGCGCCGAGCTGCTGCGCCGCGGCCAGCACGAGCGGCTGCCGAACGCGCTGGCGACGATCGAGGAACGCGCGCGCCATCTCGAGGGCTTCATCCGCGACTACGCGCGTTTCGCCAAGCTGCCGGCGCCGCGGCTGGAGCCGGTGGACTGGTCGCGCTTCCTGGCCCAGCTGCGCACCCAGGTGCCGTTCGCCTACGACGGCCCGGCCGAGCCCGGCGTGGCCCGCTTCGACGCCGCCCAGGTCGAGCAGTGCCTGCTCAACCTGCTCAAGAACGCGCACGAATCCGGTTCGTCGCCGGAGCAGGTGACGCTGGCGCTGCGGCGCCTGCCGGAGGCCTGGCGGGTGGACGTGCTCGACCGCGGCAGCGGCATGAACGAGGCCGTGCTCGCCAACGCGCTGCTGCCGTTCTACTCGACCAAGCGCCACGGCACCGGCCTCGGCCTGGCCCTGGCGCGCGAGATCACCGAGGCCCACGGCGGCCGCATCGCCCTGCTCAACCGCGACGGCGGCGGGCTGTGCGTGAGCCTGACCCTGCCCGCCTGAGGCGTCAGCCCTTCGGCTTCTTCTCCGGCCGCCGCCAGCCCTCGATCACCGTCTGCCGCGCACGCGCCACGCTGAGCTTGCCGGCCGGCGCTTCGCGGGTGATCACCGAGCCCGCGGCCACGGTCGCGCCCGCGCCGATCGTCACCGGCGCCACCAGCGCGCTGTTGGAACCGATGAAGGCGCCGTCGCCGATCGTCGTCGTCCACTTGTTGGCGCCGTCGTAGTTGCAGGTGATGGTGCCGGCGCCGATGTTGACCGTGGCGCCGATCTCGGCATCGCCCAGGTAGCTCAGGTGGTTGGCCTTGCTGCCCACCCCGAGCCGCGCGTTCTTGGTCTCGACGAAGTTGCCGATGTGCACACCGTCGGCCAGCACCGTACCCGGGCGCAGGCGCGCGAACGGGCCGATCGTGGCCGCGCCCTCGACCCGGACGCCGTCGAGGTCGCAGTGCGCGCGCACCTCGGTGCCGGGGCCGAGGACGACGTCGCGCAGGCGGCAGAACGGGCCGATGCGCACGCCGTCGGCGAGCTCGACCCGCCCTTCCAGGATCACGTCCACGTCGATCTCGACGTCGCGCCCCGCGCTCACCTCGCCGCGCACGTCCAGCCGCGCCGGATCGGCCAGGCGCACGCCCTGCGCGCACAGCGCCTGCGCCTGCCGCCGCTGGTAGGCGCGTTCGAGCCGCGCCAGCTGCCAGGGGTCGTTCGCGCCCTCGGTCTCCAGCGGATCGGCCACCGCCACGATCTCGGCGGCGCTGAATTCGGCCGCGGCCAGCGCGAACACGTCGGTGAGGTAGTACTCGCCCTGCGCATTGTCGTTCGACACGCCCGCAAGCCAGCGCTTGAGCGCGGTGGCCTCGGCCGCGATCACGCCGGTGTTGACCTCGCGGATGCGGCGCTGCATCGCGTCGGCGTCCTTGTGCTCGACGATCGCGGCCACGCGCCCTTCGTCGTCGCGCACGATCCGGCCATAGCCGGTCGGGTCGTCGAGCTCGGCCGCCAGCACCGCCAGCCGGCCCGGCGCGTCGAGCAGCCGGCGCAGCGTCGCCGCGGTGAGCAGCGGCACGTCGCCGTACAGCACCAGCACCACCGCGCCGTCGGGCACGTCCGGCAGCGCCTGCTGCACCGCATGCCCGGTGCCGAGCTGCTGCGCCTGCTCGACCCAGCGCAGATCGTCCTGGCCGGCGAACGCCGCGCGCACCTGCGCGCCGCCATGCCCGTACACCACGTGGATCGCCGCCGGCTGCAGCGCGCGCGCGGTCGCGATCACGTGCGCGAGCATCGGCCGCCCGGCGAGCGGCTGCAGCACCTTCGGCAGCGCCGACTTCATGCGTTTGCCCTCGCCGGCGGCGAGGATCACGACGTGCAGGGGGGCGGGCATGGCGCACTCCGGAATCGCGGCAACCGGCGCATTCTAGCCAGCGCGGTTGCTAGCATGCGCCGTGTCCGCCAGCGGCGGGCGCCGTCCATGCAGCACAGCCAGGGAACCGGAATCCATGAGCCTCATCCGGCAAGGCCGCCACTACCTCGCCATCGGCCTGGTGCAGTGGCTGGTGGACTGGGCGGTGATGGTCGGCCTGAGCCATGCCGGGATGCCGGTGGAGCCGGCCAACGTCGCCGGCCGGATCAGCGGCGCGGCGCTGGGCTACTGGCTCAACGGCGCGATCACCTTCGCCGGCGAGCACACCACGCTCGGCCGGGTGCAGTTCGCGCGCTTCGCGCTGATGTGGCTGACGGCGACCACGATCAGCACCTGGGCGATGGCCGGCATCGACGACTGGTTCGGGCTGAAGTGGGCCTGGCTGGCCAAGCCCGGCGTGGAGCTGCTGCTCGGCCTGTGCGGCTTCCTGCTCTCGCGGCACTGGGTGTACCGCCGCTGACGCCGCGCGCACGCCCGCAGGAAACGGAAACGCCGGCACGGGGCCGGCGTCTCCAAGGTGCGGCGCGGGCGCCGGCGCTCAGTGCTTGAGGGTCTTGCGCAGGCGCTCGAGCGCCTGCAGCTGCGCGGTGACCTCGGCCAGCTTGGCCTGGGCCTCGGCGATCTCCATCGGCTCGCCACGGCGGGCCAGGATGCGCTCGGCCTCCTCCTTGGCGGCGCGCACCGCGGCCTCGTCAATGTCCTCGGCGCGGACCGCGGTGTCGGCGAGCACGGTCACCACCGTCGGCTGCACCTCGAGGATGCCGCCGGAGATGGCGAAGTCGAGCTTCTCGCCGCCCGGCAGGGTGACCACGACCTTGCCCGGCTTGAGCCGGGTGATCAGCGGCGCGTGCTTGGGCGCGATGCCGAGCTCGCCCAGCTCGCCGGTGGCGACCACCAGCTCGGCCTCGCCGTGGAAGATCTCGGCCTCGGCGCTGACGATGTCGCAACGGATGGTGCTGCTCATGGGTCGCTTCTCTTCCGTTTCCCCCTCTCCCACTGGCGGGAGAGGGAAGCTTCATCAGGCCGCCGCCAGCAGCTTCTTGCCCTTCTCGATCGCCTCGTCGATGCCGCCGACCATGTAGAACGCCTGCTCCGGCAGGTGGTCGAGCTCGCCGTCCACGATCATCTTGAAGCCGCGGATGGTTTCCTTCAGCGGCACGTACTTGCCCGGCGAGCCGGTGAACACCTCGGCGACGTGGAACGGCTGGCTGAAGAAGCGCTCGATCTTGCGCGCGCGGGCCACGGCCAGCTTGTCCTCCTCGGACAGCTCGTCCATGCCCAGGATCGCGATGATGTCCTTGAGCTCCTTGTACTTCTGCAGCGTGGCCTGGACGCGGCGCGCGGTCTCGTAGTGCTCGTTGCCGATCACGTTCGGGTCGAGCTGGCGCGAGGTCGAGTCGAGCGGGTCCACCGCCGGGTAGATGCCCAGCGCGGCGATCTGGCGCGAGAGCACCACGGTCGCGTCGAGGTGGGCGAAGGTGGTGGCCGGCGACGGGTCGGTGAGGTCGTCGGCGGGCACGTACACGGCCTGGATCGAGGTGATCGAGCCGGTCTTGGTCGAGGTGATGCGCTCCTGCAGCACGCCCATTTCCTCGGCCAGGGTCGGCTGGTAGCCCACCGCCGACGGCATGCGGCCGAGCAGCGCCGAGACCTCGGTGCCGGCCAGGGTGTAGCGGTAGATGTTGTCCACGAAGAACAGCACGTCGCGGCCCTTGCCCGAGGCGTCCTTCTCGTCGCGGAAGTACTCGGCCATGGTCAGGCCGGTGAGCGCCACGCGCAGGCGGTTGCCCGGCGGCTCGTTCATCTGGCCGTACACCATCGCCACCTTCGACTCCTTGAGGTTGTCGAGCTTGACGACGCCGGCCTCGATCATCTCGTGGTAGAAGTCGTTGCCCTCGCGGGTGCGCTCGCCGACGCCGGCGAACACCGACAGGCCCGAGTGCTGGGTGGCGATGTTGTTGATCAGCTCCAGCATGTTCACGGTCTTGCCCACGCCGGCGCCGCCGAACAGGCCGACCTTGCCGCCCTTGGCGAACGGGCACATCAGGTCGATCACCTTGATGCCGGTCTCGAGCAGCTCGTTGGCCGCGGCCTGGTCGGCGTAGCTCGGCGCCGGGCGGTGGATCTCCCAGTGGTCGGAGGCATCGATCGGGCCGACCTCGTCGATCGGGTTGCCGAGCACGTCCATGATCCGGCCCAGGGTGCCGGCGCCGACCGGCACCGCGATCGCCTTGCCGGTGTTGACCGCCACCAGGTTGCGCTTCAGGCCCTCGGTGGAGCCGAGCGCGATCGTGCGCACCACGCCGTCGCCGAGCTGCTGCTGCACCTCGAGCGTGATCTCGGTGCCCTGCACCTTCAGCGCGTCATAGACCTTCGGCACGCTCTCGCGCGGGAACTCGACGTCGACGACGGCGCCGATGATCTGAACGATCTTGCCCTGACTCATGGTTTGGACCTCTGGACTCTGAATTCTGTAGCGACCGGGTCGCCGGTGGTTGTTCCTGGGATGTCCGCGCACCGGGCGCGGACCTTGCGATGGTGTCGGTTACACCGCGGCGGCGCCGCCGACGATCTCGGAGATCTCCTGGGTGATCGCCGCCTGCCGCGCCTTGTTGTAGATCAGGTTGAGCGTGTCGATCAGCTTGGTGGCGTTGTCGCTGGCCGCCTTCATCGCCACCATGCGCGCGGCGTGCTCGGAGGCCACGTTCTCCAGCACCGCCTGGTACACCAGCGACTCGACGTAGCGCCTGAGCACGTGGTCGAGCACGGTCTGCGCGTCCGGCTCGTACAGGTAGTCCCAGTCGTGGCGCGCGACCTGGGCCTCGGCCGGCGGCAGCGGCAGCAGCTGGTCGAAGGTGGCGCGCTGGGTCATGGTGTTGACGAAGTCGTTGTACACCAGGAACACCTTGTCCACCTTGCCGGCGCTGTAGGCGTCGAGCATGACCTTGATCACGCCCACCAGCTGCTCCAGGTGCGGCACGTCGCCGAGGTGGGTGACCGAGGCCAGCATGTTGACCTTGACCCGGCGGAAGAACACCGAGGCCTTCTGGCCGATGGTGACCACCTCGGCCTCCACGCCCTGCTCCTGCCACTGGCGCAGCTCGACCAGCAGCTTGCGGAACAGGTTGTTGTTCAGGCCGCCGGCCAGGCCGCGGTCGGAGGAGACGATGATGTAGCCGACGCGCCGGACCTCGGCGCGCTGCACCAGGTAGGGGTGCCGGTACTCGGGATTGGCCTGGGCGAGGTGGCCGATCACCTGCTTCATCGCGCGCGCGTAGGGGCGCGAGGCCTTCATCCGGTCCTGCGCCTTGCGGATCTTGGAGGCCGAGACCATCTCGAGCGCGCGCGTCACCTTGCGGGTGTTCTGCACGCTCTTGATCTTCGTCTTGATTTCGCGTCCGCCTGCCATGGGTCGCTCGCTTTCGGTTCGTCGTGGGGCGGGCCGCGGCCCGCCGTCGCGCGCGGGGTGGGCCGGAGCCCACCCTGCGGCCTTACCAGGTGCCGGTGGCCTTGAACTCCTCGATGCCCTTCCTGAACGCGGCCTCGATCTCGTCGTTCCAGTCGCCGCTGGCGTTGACCTTCTCGATCAGCGCGCCGGCGGTGTTCTCGAAGTGCGCGTGCAGGGCCTGCTCGAAGGCTCCGATCCGGTTCACCGGCACGTCGTCCATGTAGCCCTTGTCCACCGCGTAGATGGACAGCGCCTGGTGGAACACCGACATCGGCGCGTACTGCTTCTGCTTCATCAGCTCGGTCACGCGCTGGCCGCGCTCGAGCTGCTTGCGGGTGGCGTCGTCGAGGTCGGAGGCGAACTGGGCGAACGCGGCCAGCTCGCGGTACTGCGCCAGGGCGATGCGGATCCCGCCCGAGAGCTTCTTCATGATCTTGGTCTGGGCCGCGCCGCCCACGCGCGAGACCGAGATGCCGGCGTTCACCGCCGGGCGGATGCCGGCGTTGAACAGGTCGGTCTCGAGGAAGATCTGGCCGTCGGTGATCGAGATCACGTTGGTCGGCACGAACGCCGACACGTCGCCGGCCTGGGTCTCGATGATCGGCAGCGCGGTCAGCGAGCCGGTCCTGCCCTTCACCGCGCCGTTGGTGAACCGCTCGACGTACTCCTCGTTGACGCGCGCGGCGCGCTCGAGCAGGCGCGAGTGCAGGTAGAACACGTCGCCCGGGTACGCCTCGCGGCCCGGCGGACGGCGCAGCAGCAGCGAGATCTGGCGGTAGGCCACGGCCTGCTTGGACAGGTCGTCGTAGATGATCAGCGCGTCCTCGCCGCGGTCGCGGAAGTACTCGCCCATCGCGCAGCCGGAGTAGGCGGAGATGTACTGCATCGCGGCCGACTCGGAGGCCGAGGCGGCGACCACCGTGGTGTAGGCCATCGCGCCGTGCTCCTCGAGCTTGCGCACGATGTTGGCGATGGTCGAGTTCTTCTGGCCGATCGCGACGTAGATGCACTTCACGCCGCTGTGCTTCTGGTTGATGATCGTGTCCACCGCCAGCGCGGTCTTGCCGGTCTGGCGGTCGCCGATGATCAGCTCGCGCTGGCCGCGGCCGATCGGGATCATCGAGTCCACCGCCTTGTAGCCGGTCTGCACCGGCTGCGACACCGACTTGCGCCAGATCACGCCCGGGGCCACCTTCTCCACCGGCGAGGTGGCGGCGGCGGTGATCGGGCCCTTGCCGTCGATCGGCTCGCCGAGCGCGTTGACCACGCGGCCGAGCAGCTCGGGTCCGACCGGCACCTCGAGGATGCGGCCGGTGGTCTTGGCCACGTCGCCCTCGCGCAGGTGCTCGTAGTCGCCGAGCACCACCGCGCCGACCGAATCGCGCTCCAGGTTCAGCGCCAGCGCGTAGGTGTTGCCGGGCAGCTCGATCATCTCGCCCTGCATCGCGTCGGCCAGGCCGTGGATGCGCACGATGCCGTCGGACACCGAGGTCACGGTGCCTTCGTTGCGCGCTTCGGCAGCGAGCTTGACCTTCTCGATGCGGGCCTTGATCAGTTCGCTGATTTCGGACGGGTTGAGCTGGGAGGTAGCCATCTTCGTTTCCTGTAGGGCGGGTCTCGACCCGCCGTCGGTTCACGTTCGGCGGGCCGCGGGCCCGCCCCACGAATTCACATCAACTGGCGAGCACCGTCTGCAGGCGCTCGAGCTTGCTGCGCAGCGAGCCGTCGATCACCACGTCGCCGGCGTCGATCACCGCGCCGCCGATCAGGCTCGGATCCTGCGCGGTCTCGACCTCGATCTCGCGACCGAAGCGGCGGCGCAGCGCGGCCTTGATCTTCTCGATCTCGGCCGGGCCGAGCGGGGCGGCGGCGGTGACCCGGGCCTTGACCACGCGCTCGGCCTCCAGGCGCAGCGCCTCGAACAGGTCCGCGATCTCCGGCAGCAGCGCCAGGCGCTTGTTCTCGGCGAGCAGGGCGAGGAAGCGGCGCACGCGCTCGTCGGCGCCTTCCGGCGCGAGCAGCTCGACCGCATCCTCCACGCGCAGGGCCGGGTGGCCGAGCAGCGCGGCGACCTGCGGCTCGGCGGCCACGCGCGCGGCGAAGGTCAGCGCCTGCGACCACGCCGGCAGGGCGCCGGCCTCGCGCGCGAGCGCGAACGCGGCGCGGGCGTAGGGACGGGCGAGGGTCAGGGCCTGGCTCATCGCGCGGTCCTCAGAGCTGTTCCGCCAGCTCGTCGATCAACGCCTTGTGGGCGTTGGCGTCGATCTCGCGCCGCAGCAGCTTCTCCGCGCCGGTGACCGCGAGCAGCGCGACCTGGCGGCGCAGCTCCTCCTTGGCGCGGTTGGCCGCGGCCTGGATCTCGGCCTCGGCCAGCGCGCGCTGGCGCGCGGCCTCGGCGATGGCGTCGTTGCGGGCCTGGTCGATGATCTGGTTGGCGCGCTGGTGGGCCTGCTCGATGATCTCGTTGGCCTTCATCCGCGCCTCGCGCAGCGCCTCGTTGACCTTCTCCTGCGCCTGCGCCAGGTCCTTCTGGCTGCGGTCGGCGGCGGCGAGGCCCTCGGCGATCTTCTGCTGCCGTTCCTCGATCGCGCGCATCAGCGGCGGCCAGATGAACTTGACGGTGAACCAGATGAGGATCGCGAACGAGATCATCTGGCCCAGCAAGGTGATATTCGGATTCATGTCGTGCCCTGCGAATCGAGCGGCGCCGCGGCGGCGGCCGCGGCGCCCGGTTCCGGCGCGGACCCGGCGGCCCGCGCACCGGCTGGTGCCGCGATCAGCCCTGCAGCGCGGCCAGCAGCGGGTTGGCGAAGGCGAACATCATCGCCACGCCGACGCCGATCAGGAACGCCGCGTCGATCAGGCCGGCGAGCAGGAACATGCGGCCCTGCAGCATCGGCACGAGCTCCGGCTGGCGCGCGGCGGACTCGAGGAACTTCGAGCCCATGATGCCGATGCCGATGGCGGCGCCGATCGCGCCGAGGCCGACGATGATGCCGATGCCGAGGGCGGTGTAGGCCTGGACGAGAGCGGTGAATTCCATGGTGGATCTCCGAACGGTGGTTTCTGAAGGGTGTGGGACGGTGAAGCGGGAACTCAGTGGTGCTCGTGCGCCATCGCCAGGTAGACGACGGTCAGCACCATGAAGATGAAGGCCTGCAGCAGGATGATCAGGATGTGGAAGATCGCCCACACCGAGTTGAAGATCACGCCCGGCAGGAAGGTGATCCAGGAGGCGAACAGGCCGGCGATCAGCATGAACAGGAGTTCGCCGGCGTACATGTTGCCGAACAACCGCATGCCCAGGCTGACCGGCTTGGACAGGTACTCGACCACGTTGAGGAACAGGTTGGCCGGCGCCAGCACCAGCCTGGCGATCGGGTTGTGGGCGTGGAACGGCGCGGTGAACAGCTCCTTGGTGAAGCCCCAGCCGCCCTTGGCCTTGATCGAATAGAAGATGATCAACAGGAAGACCGTGATCGACATGCCGAACGTGGTGTTGATGTCGGCGGTCGGCACCACGCGCAGATAGGTGTGGTGGGCCACCTCCTCGCCGGCGACCCAGGCGACCAGGCGCCCGGGCAGGTCGAGCGGCAGCAGGTCCATCGCGTTCATGAAGGCGACCCAGACGAAGATCGTCAGCGCCAGCGGGGCGATGAAGCGGCGATCGCCGTGAAAGGTGTCCTTCACCTGGCTGTCCACGAACTCGACCACCATCTCGACGAACGCCTGCGGCTTGGACGGCACCCCGGCGGTGGCCTTGCGCGCCTGGGTCCAGAGCAGGAAGCAGGCCAGAAGCCCCAGCGCCAGCGCGATCACCCACGAGTCCACATGGAACGTGTACCCCGCCACTTCGGCGGTGTTGTGGGTGAGGTGATGGACGATGTATTCGGTCAGCCCGCCACTGCTCTGTTCAGCACTCACGCCGTCGTCCTCGTTCTCAACGCTGTCTTGCTGCGATCAACAGGGCCGCCGCGGCCAGCGCCGCACCGGCCAGCACCGGCAGGGGCGGCAAGCGCCACACGGCGATCGCCAGGTACAGCACGACGATCACCACGCCCCACTTCGCCGCCAGCCCCAGCAGCAGGCGCCCGAGCGCCGCACCGGCACCGGCGGGCCCGCCGCCGAACGCGCCCCAGGCCGCCAGCAGGCTGCCGAGGGCCATCGCGCTCCCGCCCGCCAGTGCGCCCAGCGCGGCGCTGGGTCCGAGCGGCAGGCAGGCCAGCGCCGTCGCCAGCGTCGCGGCGGCCTGCAGGGCCGCCACGCGCCGCGCCAGTCGCCGGCCCGCGGCGGCGGAGTTCAGCACGCGCGTATCCGGAAGGGTTGGCAGAGGGTTTGGAGCGACCCGACCCGACCCGACGATCAAAACCGCCCCGCGAAGCCGGAAAAGTATAGCAGTCGCGCTTTTTCGCCGGCAACCGCGGAAGGTCCCGGCGGAAGCCGCCGCTCATAGTCGCGGGCTATCGGAGCCGGACGAACAACCGGCTGCGGTGAATGAGCAGGCCTCGCGGCCGCGGCGGACTCCCCGCCCGGCCCGGAACTTCCGCGCGCGGCGCGGGTCTGTGGCGGAGCCTGCAGTCGTTCCGTCGTCCTCGTCGCTGCAGGTCGCAAGCCCCGGCGCGCGCGCCGGGGCTTCGTCTTCGTGGCGGGCCGTCAGGCCTTCTTCGGCAGGTACAAGTCGGTGATGGTGCCTTCGAAGGCCTCGGCGGCCATGCCGACCGACTCGCTCAGGGTCGGGTGCGGATGGATGGTGTGGCCGATGTCGGCGGCTTCCGCCCCCATCTCGATCGCCAGCGCGATCTCGGCGATCAGGTCGCCGGCGTGCGGGCCGACGATGCCGCCGCCGATCACGCGGTGGCTGGCCTCGTCGAAGACCAGCTTGGTGAAGCCCTCGGTGCGGTCCAGGCCGATCGCGCGCCCGCTCGCCGCCCACGGGAACCTGCCGACGCCGATCTTCAGGCCCTTCGCCTTCGCCTCGGTTTCGGTCACGCCGACCCAGGCGATCTCCGGATCGGTGTAGGCCACCGACGGGATCACCCGCGCGATCCACTCGCGCTTCTCGCCGGCCGCGACTTCCGCCGCGAGCTTGCCCTCGTGGGTGGCCTTGTGCGCCAGCATCGGATTCCCGACCAGGTCGCCGATGGCGAAGATGTGCGGCACGCTGGTGCGCATCTGCCGGTCCACCGGGATGAAGCCGCGCTCGGTGACGGTGACGCCGGCCCTGTGCGCGTCGAGCCTGTTGCCGTTGGGCGCGCGACCGACCGACACCAGCACGCGGTCGAACAGCTTCGCCTCGGGAACGCTGGCGCCCTCGAACGCGCAGGCGATGCCGGCCTTCTGCGCCTTCGCTTCGACCACCTTCGTCTTCAGGTGCACCGCCACGCCCTGCTTCTTCAGGCGGTCGGCGAGCGGCTTGACCAGGTCCGGATCGGCGCCGGGCATGAGCTGGTCCATCAGCTCGACCACGGTCACCTCGCTGCCGAGCGCGCGGTACACGGTGGCCATCTCCAGGCCGATGATGCCGCCGCCCACCACCAGCAGCCGCTTCGGCACCTCGGCCAGTTCCAGCGCGTCGGTGGAATCCATCACCCGCGGGTCGTCCCACGGGAAGCCGGGCAGCTTCACCGGCTGCGAGCCGGCGGCGATGATGCACTGCGCGAAGCGGATCAGCTGCGTGCCGCCCTCGCCCTGCACTTCCAGCTCGTGCGGCGAGACGAAGCGGCCGACGCCCTGCACCACCCGCACCTTGCGCTGCCGGGCCATCCCGGCCAGGCCCTTGGTGAGCTGGCCGACCACCTTCTCCTTGTAGGCGCGCAATGCGTCGAGCGCGACCTTGGGCTTGCCGAACTCGATGCCGTAGGCCTTGGCGTGCGCCGCCTCGTCGATCACCGCGGCCGCATGCAGCAAGGCCTTGGACGGAATGCAGCCGACGTTGAGGCAGACCCCGCCGAGGGTCGGATACCGCTCGACCAGCACCGTGTCCAGGCCGAGGTCGGCGGCGCGGAACGCGGCGGTGTAACCGCCGGGACCGGCGCCGAGCACGAGCATGCGGCACTCGAGGTCGGGCTTGCGGCCGGAGGCCGCCGCCGGCTGCGGCGCCGGCGTGCCCACCTCCGCCCGGGACGGGGGCGCGGGGGTGGCCTCGACGGGTGCGGCCGCGGCGGCCGGGGCGGACGCGGGCGCCGGGGCCGGGGCCGCGGCTTCGGTTTCCAGCTCCGCGATCACGCTGCCCTCGCTCACCGTGTCGCCGACCTTGACCCGCAGCGCCTTGACCACGCCGGCGGCAGGGGACGGCACCTCCATCGTGGCCTTGTCCGACTCGAGCGTGACCAGGCCCTGGTCCTGGCGCACGCGGTCGCCGACGTTCACCAGCAGCTCGATCACCGGCACCTGCGCGTAGCCGCCGATGTCGGGCACCTTCACTTCGATCGTCGCCATCCCGGCCTCCGGTTCAGAGCAGCACGCGGCGCATGTCCGCGAGCAGCTGCGCCAGGGTGGTGGTGAAGCGCGCGGCGGCGGCACCGTCGATCACGCGGTGGTCGTAGGACAGCGACAGCGGCAGCACCAGCCGCGGCACGAACTGCTTGCCGTCCCACACCGGCTTCATCGCCGACTTCGACACGCCCAGGATCGCCACCTCCGGCGCATTGACGATCGGGGTGAAGGCGGTGCCGCCGATGCCGCCGAGCGAGCTGATCGAGAAGCAGCCGCCCTGCATGTCGGCCGGGCCGAGCTTGCCCTCGCGCGCCCGGGCCGCCAGTTCCGCGGTCTCCTGCGCGAGCTGCAGCACGCCCTTGCGGTCCACGTCGCGCACCACCGGCACCACCAGGCCGTTGGGGGTGTCGGCGGCGAAGCCGATGTGGAAGTACTTCTTCAGCACCAGCTTCTCGCCGCTCTCGTCGAGCGAGGCGTTGAACTCGGGGTACTTCTTCAGCGCCGCGACGCAGGCCTTCATCAGGAACGCGAGCATGGTCAGCTTGATGCCGGCCTTCTCGTGCTCCTTGTTGAGCTGCACGCGCAGCGCCTCGAGGTCGGTGATGTCGGCCTCGTCGTGCTGGGTGACGTGCGGGATCATCGCCCAGTTGCGGGCGAGGTTGGCGCCGGAGAGCTTCTTGATGCGCGAGAGCTCGCGCACCTCGATCTCGCCGAACCGGGCGAAGTCCACCTTCGGCCAGGGCAGCAGATTCAGGCCGCCGCCGGCCGCGGCCGGCGCGCCCGCGGCGGCGCCCTGCATCACCGCCTTGACGTGGCGCTGCACGTCCTCCCTGGTGATGCGGCCGCCGCGGGCGCTGCCCTGCACCTGGTGCAGGTCCACGCCGAGTTCGCGCGCGAACAGGCGCACCGCGGGGCTGGCATAGGGCACGCGGTCGGGGAGCAGCTCCTCGGCGCCGAAGACGATCGGGGGCGTGCGCGGGGCGGCCTCGGGCGCGGCCGGAGGCGTCGGCGCCGGCGCCGCCACCGGTGCCGGCGCGGCGGGTGCCGCGGGAGCCGCCGGAGCC
>NZ_VNKO01000008.1 GCF_008033445.1 Vulcaniibacterium gelatinicum | reverse complement strand
GATCTCCCGCCGGGTACGCTTGCGCTTGCCCATGCCCTCGGCGTCACCGAACGTCAGCTGCATCGATCGTCACCCCAATCGCGGTGCGCTATTGTCGCCGAGATCATGGGAGTTGTTCAGACCTTCCTTAAGCCGCGCCACGAAGTGGCGTCGGCTTGAACGAATGGTTAGCCCTTCGCCTGCTTGGATCTTGCAGCAAGTCGCCCCTTGCGCAATAAACGCTCGGCGCGCATGACATGAAGAATATAGACCTTCTGCCCATCATAGCGATAGAAGATGCGGCAAGGAGGCTCGACAATTTGACGATAACGCGAGCGCTTCAATTCTTGCGGGCGACTGCCGCTCTCAGGATGATCGGCCAACTGCTCGACGTGCTTGAACACACGTTTGACCAGTTCCGCAGCAGCGACGGGGTTTTCTAGAGCAATGTAATCGGCAATAGCATCCAGATCGCTAAGCGCCGGCTCCGACCAGATTATTTCAGCCATCTGGCAAGACGCGCCTTGGCTTGGGAATGGGTGGCCACGCGCCCTTCTGCGACAGCCAGTTCTCCACGAGCGATGCCTTCGAGCACGGCCATGCGCTGTTGCATAAGCTCGTAGCTCTCAACGTCGACGAGGTAGGCACTGGGCAGGCCATGCTGGGTAATAAGGATCGGCTCCTTATCACGCTCGAGCTCGGAAAGAAGCTCGGTTGCTTGGCGCTTGAGGGTGGTCACGAGTTCGGTTCTCATGAGGTGATACTATAGTATCACTCTGACCGCTGCAAGTGCCTGCGCGAAGGGCTAACACACTGAGTTAAGCCGTGCCGCGAAGCGGCATCGGCTTGAACGAATAGTTAGGCGGCGGAACCTGCACCCTCCACCCAACTCCCCGGAGGAGGATAAGCACCCCACCCTGGCCGCGCCAGCACTTGTCCGGGCCAGGCTGGCGGGCGAGGAACCCACTGCCCGAGGCCCCGCCCCCGGCCGACCAGCAAAACGGTCACTTGTCCAAGCCCAGCGGGCCGACCAGCGACCTCCTACACGGTGCTGCGATTTGCTTTTGCCCGAGGCCCCGATGCCGAGGCCGGTACACGTTGCTGCGGTGCAGCGCTTATGACCTGGTACGGCGTAAGTGCATGGAGTGCTCAAACAGCGTGCTGCCAAAGCACACGAGCCGCTGTCTCAAGAAACAAGCCGCCTAACGCCTGAATTAAGCCGAGCCGCGAAGCGGCTTCGGCTTGAATGAATTGTTAGCCATTGCTCTAGCGCTGCTCATAGGCAAGGTGGAGCATGTCCTCGATGAGCGTGCGGTGCTTGGCGATATCGGTAGGCTCCAACTTGATGCGGTACGCGCCCCACCTGGCGTACTCAAGCATGTCAAGCCCAGATTGCTCCAGCTTTCCGTCCACTTCGTCACTGCGTGGAAGACGGATCGATAGATTCATGGCTGTCTTGCGAGGCTTGCAAGTTGCAAAGTTAAAGGCGATACCACCGCGAGCAAAGCCGATGTATTGCTTGTTGAACTTAAGCTCAAGGGATGGATCAAAGGCCTTGCAAATCTCAATGATCTCATCCGCCATCTTGACGATCTTTTGTGGGACGCGGCTCTCCCAGTAGGCGCGGTCAGCGGGCTCAATGATCTCGGAGTCATCCGCCGGACCGAGGCGTAGGGCATCGACGACTTTTGTGAAGTGGAGCCCGATGCCGCCATCGATTTGAATGGCGGTCATCTGCAGCGCCACTAGCGGTATAAATCCATTGAAAAGGCTGATTACATTGAGGAACCTTGATGTGACGTTCTCAGCGATGAGTACACCGACATGTTCATATTGGGGATAACGGCGACGTTCAATGTCCCAGTACTCAATTGTGCGGATGATATGTGTTTCATCCGTTGCGCCAAGTTGAAGCTCCGCCTCGTACCGCGTTGGTCCATCCGAATCCTTGAAGAGCAAGTCCAACCTGCCTCCGGAAGGTTGAGTCCGCTCCTTGTCGACTAGAACGAGGTCTCCTAGGCCAAGAATTGATGGGTTCGCGGCAATTACCTCTTGCACCCACTTTTCGTTGAGCTGGGGATGACTCTTGATTGAGAGCGTGCTGAGTTGAATGTGCTTCATGGATGGCTCAGTGACGAAAGTAGTGGGTGCAATGGCTAACACCCTGAGTTAAGCCGCGCTGCGTAGTGGAGGCAAAAGGGTGGCACGCTCTTCAGTGCCGCCCTTTTGCCGGAACGAAGCGGCGTCGGCTTGAACGAACAGTTAGGCGGCTCTGATCTCTCATTACCGCCCGCTCCGGGCCGAGCATAAACAGACCCCGCCCCAGGATGCCAGCACTTGTCCAGGCCAAGCTGCCAGGCCGGCGACCCCAGCCCCCGACCTACCAATTGCCCCTGCCCAAAGCCCCGTCCCCGGCCTTTGCCCCTGCCCATGACGCAAAGGCCAGTGATCAAATCAACGCCATGTTGCGGTGCGTGAACGGATGCGACCGATGCGCGAAGGGCGAGCCGCGGGAACGATGATCTTCCCCAAACGCGCTGTTGCGCTTTCAGCCGCCTAACACACTGAGTTAAGCCGCGCTGCGCAGTGGAGGCAAAAGGGTGGCACGCTCTTCAGTGCCGCCCTTTTGCCGGAGCGAAGCGGCGTCGGCTTGAACGAACAGTTAGGCGGCTCTGATCTCTCATCACCGCCCATCCCCGGCCGAGCATAAACAGACCAGACCCGAGGATGCCAGCACTTGTCCAGGCCAGGCGGGCAGGCCGGCGACCACGATCCCCGACCCGCGAATTGCTCCTGCCCAAAGCCCCGTGCCCGGCCTTTGCCCCTGCCCATGGCGCAAAGGCCCATGACCAGATCAACGCCATGCTGCGGTGCGAAAACGAATGCAACCGATGCACGAGGGCGGGCGGCGGGCACAATGATTCGCTCTCACGGGCGTTGCTGCGCTTTCAGCCGCCTAACACCTGAGTTAAGCCGCGCCGCGAAGCGGCGTCGGCTTGGACGAACAGTTAGGCGGCTCTGATCTCTCATTACCGCCCATCCCGGCCGAGCATAAACAGACCCCGCCCTAGGATGCCAGCACTTGTCCAAGCCAAGCGGGCAGGCCGGCGACCCCAGCCCCCGACCCGCGAATTGCCCCTGCCCAAAGCCCCGTCCCCGGCCTTTGCCCCTGCCCATGACGCAAAGGCCAGTGATCAAATCAACGCCATGTTGCGGTGCGTGAACGGATGCGACCGATGCGCGAAGGGCGAGCCGCGGGAACGATGATCTTCCCCAAACGCGCTGTTGCGCTTTCAGCCGCCTAACACACTGAGTTAAGCCGTGCCGCGAAGCGGCATCGGCTTGAACGAATAGTTAGGCGGCGGAACCTGCACCCTCCACCCAACTCCCCGGAGGAGGATAAGCACCCCACCCTGGCCGCGCCAGCACTTGTCCGGGCCAGGCTGGCGGGCGAGGAACCCACTGCCCGAGGCCCCGCCCCCGGCCGACCAGCAAAACGGTCACTTGTCCAAGCCCAGCGGGCCGACCAGCAAAACGGTCACTTGTCCAAGCCCAGCGGGCCGACCAGCGACCCCCTACACGGTGCTGTGATTTGCTCTTGCCCCGAGCCTCGATGCCGAGGCCGGTGCACGTTGCTGCGGTGCAGCGCTTATGACCTGGTACGGCGTAAGTGCATGGAGCGCTCAAACAGCGTGCTGCCAAAGCACACGAGCCGCTGTCTCAAGAAACAAGCCGCCTAACACCTGAGTTAAGCCGTGCCGCGTAGTGGAGGCGAGGCAGTGGCAAGCTTTCTCTGCCACTGCCTTGCCGGAACGAAGCGGCATCGGCTTGAACGAATAGTTAGGCGGCGGAACCTGCACCCTCCGCCCAACTCCCCGGAGGAGGATAAGCACCCCTGGCCTAGCCACGCCAGCACTTGTCCAAGCCAAGCTGGCAGGCGAGGAACCCACTGCCCGAGGCCCCGCCCCCGGCCGGCCAGCAAAACGGTCACTTGTCCGAGCCCAGCGGGCCGACCAGTGACCCCCTACACGGCGCTGTGATTCGCTTTTGCCCAGGGCTCGGTGCCGGGGCCGGTGCACGTTGCTGCGGTGCAGCGTTCTGCTACGGGTGAGGCAAGCGGACAACACAAGCGACCTGTTGCCAGAACGCACGAGCCGCTCCCTCAAGAAGCAAGCCGCCTAACACACTGAGTTAAGCCGCGCCGCGAAGCGGCGTCGGCTTGGACGAATAGTTAGGCGGCGGAACCTGCACCCTCCACCCAACTCCCCGGAGGAGGATAAGCACCTCTAGCCCGGCTGTGCCAGCACTTGTCCAAGCCAGGCTGGCAGGCGAGGAACCCACTGCCCGAGGCCCCGCCCCCGGCCGACCAGCAAAACGGCCACTTGTCCGAGCCCAGCGGGCCGACCAGCGACCCCCTACACGGTGCTGTGATTTGCTCTTGCCCCGAGCCTCGATGCCGAGGTCGGTACACGTTGCTGCGGTGCAGCGCTTATGACCTGGTATGGCGTAAGTGCAAGGAGCGCTCAAACGAGGTGCCGCCAAAGCGCACGAGCCACTGTCTCAAGAAACAAGCCGCCTAACACCTGAGTTAAGCCGCGCTGCGTAGTGGAGGCAAAAGGGTGGCACGCTCTTCAGTGCCGCCCTTTTGCCGGAACGAAGCGGCGTCGGCTTGAACGAACAGTTAGGCGGCTCTGATCTCTCATCACCGCCTTTCCCCGGCCGAGCATAAACAGACCCGGCCCGAGGATGCCAGCACTTGTCCAGGCCAAGCTGCCAGGCCGGCGACCCCAGCCCCCGACCTACCAATTGCCCCTGCCCAAAGCCCCGTCCCCGGCCTTTGCCCCTGCCCAAGGCGCAAAAACCCATGACCAGATCAACGCCATGTTGCGGTGCGAAAACGAATGCAGCCGATGCGCAAGGGGCGAGCCGCGAGAGCGATGGTCCGCGCTCAAGGGCGCTGTTGCACTTTCAGCCGCCTAACACCTAATCGACCCCACGGATGGGGTGTCGTGGGGAGTATGCAGCGGGGGGATGGGGGTGGGCAATGGTAGAAATCTGACTGTCGATCAATGCTTTATCTGACGGCATGAGGCCGGGGTGGGGAGCATCGTGTCCGTGTTATCCCGCAAGGATGGGGTGTCATGGATGTATGCAAGGGCAAGCGTGGGGTTTCGCACAATCCACCGCGGGTGCCGGAGCTGCTGGAGAAGGTACGGGCGCGGTGTCGGGTGCGGCATTACAGCCTGCGGACGGAGCGGGCGTATGTGGCATGGGTCTGGCGTTTTGTCCGTGCCTGCGGAGGGCGGCATCCGCGAGGGCTGGGCAAGACGGAGGTGGAGGGGTTCCTGACCCGGTTGGCGACCGAGGGCAAGGTGGCGCCGGCGACCCAGAACCAGGCGCTGGCGGCGTTGCTGTTCCTGTACAAGGAGGTGCTGGGGGTCGAGTTGCCATGGATGGAAAACCTCGTGCGGGCGAAGCGGCCGCGACGGGTGCCGGTGGTGCTGTCACGAGAGGAAGTGGCGCGGTTGCTGGCGATGCTGGAGGGGCAGGCCTGGTTGATGGCAGCCTTGCTGTACGGCACCGGGATGCGCCTGATGGAGTGTCTGCGGTTGCGGATCAAGGATGTGGATTTCGAGCGCCACGAGATCGTGGTTCGCGCGGGCAAGGGCGGCAAGGATCGGCACGTGCCCCTGCCGCAACGGTTGCAGGAGCCGCTGCGCCGCGCGGTGGAGCGGGCGCGGATCGTGCACGCGCAGGACTGTGCTGCGGGCATGGCAGGGGTGTGGCTGCCGCACGCGCTGGAGCGCAAGTATCCGAACGCGGGGCGCGAGCTGGGCTGGCAGTACCTGTTCCCGGCGGCGGCGCCGTCGGTGGATCCGCGCAGCGGGATCGTGCGGCGGCACCATGTGGACGAGGCGGTGCTGCAGCGGGCGATCAAGACGGCGCGGGTGAAGGCGGGGATCGCCAAGCCGGCGACCTGCCACACGCTGCGGCATTCGTTCGCCACCCACCTGCTCGAGGCCGGGCACGACATCCGCACGGTGCAGGAGCTGCTCGGGCACAAGGACCTGTCCACCACCCAGATCTACACGCACGTGCTCGGGCGCGGGGCGGGGGCGGTGCTCAGTCCGCTCGATCGCGAGTTCTGAGGCCGGCGCGCGCCGAGCGAGGCGTGGCGTTCATTTCTCCTTGCGCCAGTTGAGGGTGGCGCGGTTGCCGAGCGTGCTCGATTCGATCTCGACGTCGAAGCCGCGGCCGAGCAGGTAGCGCAGGGTCAGCACCTGGCCGGTGCCGAGCAGGGACACGCCGTAGCCGACGTACAGGCGCGGGGACAGGTACTTGCCGATGCCGAGCACGCTGCCGCCGAGGGTGCGGCTTTCGCTCACGCCGGCATCGTCCAGGCCCAGGCGCGCGCCGAGTTCGGAGGCGAGCAGGTTGCCGCCGGCAGTGAGCGCGGCGTGGGCGGCACCGATGCGCTGCGCTTCCTCGCGGCTGGCGCTGGCGAGCGGGCGGCCGAGGGCGAGGTAGGCCAGCGCTTCGGAGGTCGGGCGCGCGGGATCGGACCAGACCGTGGCGCGCGGGGCGCTGGCGCGGCCGCGCACGTCGAGGCCGGCGGTGACCTCGCCGACGCGGCGCTGCGCGCGCAGGTCCAGGCGCGGATCGGCGAACGGCGCGTCGTCCCAGGCCAGGCGGCCACGGGTGATCTGGAGCTTCTGGCCGTAGGCGATGTAGTGGCCGGCCACGTCGAGCTGGCCGGTGGCGAGCGGCGCGCGGCCGGGCGTCTGCCGCACGCGCAGGCGGCCGCGCAGGGTGCCGTCGAGGCCGAAGCCGCGCAGGGACACGTCGTCGCCGACGCGCAGCACCAGGTCGAGCGCGAGCGGCGGCGGCGCGCGCGCGGGGTCGGCCGGATCGAGCACGACCACGTCGGGCGAGGCCGGCACGCCGCTGTCCAGGCGCTCCAGATCGAGCCGGGCCGAGGTCACGGCGACCTCGCCGCTGACCTCGACCGGCAGGCCGACGGCGTAGCGCAGCTGCACGTCGGGCGCGGCCACGGCGCGCAGGGCGCGGGTGTCGGCGAGCAGCACGCGCTCGCCGCGCAGGGAAAGGCGCAGCGGCGTGGCGGCGTCCTGCCAGCCGAGCGTGCCCTCGATCCGCAGCACGCCTTCGCCCGAGCGCAGCTGGCCGTTCAGGCGTGCGCTGCCGTCGGGTTGCGCGTCCAGGCGCAGCTGGCCGTCGCGCGGGGCGATGCCGAGCGCGGGCAGTTCGGTGGCGAAATCGTCGAGCGTGGCGTGCCCGCCCAGCCGCGGGCGCGCACGGGTGCCGGACACGGCCAGGCGCGCATCGAGCCGGCCCCGCGGAGCGACGATGTCGGGCGAGAACAGTTCGAGCCAGGCGACGTCGTCGGTGCGCAGGGTCAGTTCGCCGGCGAGCGGCGCGGCCGCGTCCCAGCCGGTGCGCAGGCGCGCGGCGAGATCGCCGCTGTCGTTCACGCGCGCCTGCAGGCGCGCGTCGAGTGCGGCGGCGTCGAAGCGGGCGTGCAGCGCGAGCGCGGCGTAGCGCAGCGGTTCGCGGCGGTCGCGGGGGTCGAACTTCAGGCCGCCGCTCGCCGAGTCCACGCGCACCTCGCCGCGCCAGCCGCGGCCGGCCGGACGCACGTCGCCGGCGAACGCGATCTCGCCGCGCAGCCCCCACGGGCGTCCGTCGACGCGCGGCGGCAGCCAGGGTGCGAGCAGCGACAGCGGCAGGGCGTGGCCGTCGAAGGCGAGTTCGCGTTGCGGCCAGTCGGCGCGGACGCACACACGGCCGCCGTCGCGCGTGCCCAGGCAGGCGGGCGAGAGCCGGAAGCGGCGCGCCTCCCAGGTGGACGTCGCCGGCGCGTCGAGCCGCCACGCACTGCCGCGTGCGGGTGTGAGCGCGAGCGCATCGAGGCGGCCGCGCCAGGCGCGGCCGTGCCGGCCGATGTCGCCGGCGAAGGTGAGGCGGTGGCCGGCGTTGTGCGCCTGCGCGTCCACGTGCAGCGCCTGCCAGGTGCCGTGCGCGTCGAGGCGCAAGGCGTCGAGCGGCAGGCCGAGTTCGAGCGCGCGCCCCTCGATGCGCAGCGTGCCCGGCACGGCGCCGGCGGCCGGCAGCGTGCCATGGGCGCGCAGCCGGCCCGCGCGCAGCCCGAAGGCGCGCAGGCCGTCGCCGTCGAGGTCGGCGCGGATCGCCGGTGTGCGCGGATCGCCGCGCAGCGCGAGCGTGCCGCGCACCGTGCCGGTCGCGTCGGGCAGCACGTCGGCGAGCTGCAGCGGGGCGAAGCGGGCATCGAGGGTGAGCGTGCGCGCATGGGTGCCGCGCGCCTCGAGCCGGCTGGCGCCGAGGCCGAGCGTGAGTTCGCCGCGCCAGGTGTCGCCCGCGACGGCGAGCGCGCCGTGCCCGCGCAGCGTCCGGCCGCGCAGCTGGCCGCCGAGCGCGGTGGCGGCGAGGCGTGCGTGCAGGCCGTCCCGGGCGCGGTGGCCGGTGCCGTGCAGCCGCGCGTGCACCGCGCCGCGCCAGCCCGGCACGAAGTAGCCGGGGTCGAAGCCGGCGAGTTGCGCGCTCAGGTCCCAGGCCGGCGCCGGCGCCCAGGCGATGCGGCCGCGTGCGTCGAGACGGCCCTGCGGCATGCGCACCTGCAGCGCGCGCAGCTGCACCGCGCTGCGGTCGCCGGTGCCGTCGAGCCGCCATTGCGCGCGCTGCGTGCCGCGCGTCAGCCGGCCGTCGCCGCGCGCGGTCCAGCGGGCGGGCGTGCCGTGCACGCGCAGGTCGGCGTCGGCGTGCACCGCGTCCGCACCCGCGCCCCAGCGCAGCGACCGCGCGCGCAGGTCGAAGCGGAACGGTTCGCGCGCGCCGGCCGCGAAGTCGCCGCGGCCGCGCAGCACGAGTTCGCCGTCGAGCACCCGCAGCGCGAGCGGACGCGCCAGCAGCACCTGATCCTCGAGCGCGAGCGTCGAAGGCAGCACGGTCACGACGACCGTGCCCGCGCGCAGGGCGCCGGAGAGCCGTGCGACGCCGCCCACGCCGTCGGCCTGCAGCCGCAGCACCAGCGGCGTGGCGCCCGGTGCGTCGCGCAGCAGGCCCGGATCGAAACCGTCGGCGTGCACGCGCAGGCGCCAGTGCGGACGCGTGTCGCCGCGCAGGCGCAGGGTCGCGCGCAGCGGGCGCGGCGCGCGGCCGGCCAGGCCGAGGGCGAGCTGGGTGCGGGTGCCGCGCGCGACGAACCCGAGGCGCGCGGGCGTGGCGGGGCCGTCGCCGGGCAGGACCGCGGTGGCGACGAGCTCGGTGCGGTAGTCCTCGGCCGGCACGTAGTCGCCGTGCAGCGCGTAACGCCCGCGGTCGCTGTGGACCACGAGCCGTGCGACGTGCAGGCGCCCGGACTCGGCGCGCACGCCGCCGCGCGCGCGGTGCACGTGCAGCCAGGCCTGGCCGTCGCGGGTGATGCGCAGGTCGTCCACGGCCAGCGCGTCGGCCTGCAGCGCGAGCGGCAGCACGATGTCCGGCAGCGCCTCCGGCCAGCGCGGCAATTCGAACGGCGCATCCGGCGTCGGCCATTCGAGCGTGGCGTCCTGCACCTGCAGCGCATCCAGGCGCAGGCGCCGGCCGAGCAGCGGCCACAGCGCCGGATCCAGGTGCAGGCGCCGCGCGCCGAACACGAGCGGACGGCGCACGCAGCGCGGGCGCGTGTCCGGGCACGGTGGCTGCCATTGCAGGCGCACGCCGTGCAGGGTCAGCGGCCCGCGCGCCGGGCCTTCGGCGCGCGCCCAGGTCAGGGTGGCGTCGTCGGGCAGGCGTGCCACCAGCTCGGCCAGCAGCGCGTCGCGGCCGGCGACGGTCTGCACCAGCCACCACAGGCCCACGCCCGCGGCCAGCGTCAGCACGCCGGCGAGCAGCACCGCGCGCAGCGCCAGCCAGCGCAGGCGCGCGCGACGCCGGGCGCGCAGTTCGGCGATGCGCGCCTCGCGTGCCTGCGGCGCCGGCGTCGCGCTCACAGGTCGGCTCCGATGTTCAGGTGCAGCTGGAACGCGGCGTCGGGCGCGTCGAGCCCATGGGCGACGTCCACCCGCACCGGGCCCACCGGCGAGCGCCAGCGCAGGCCGATGCCGACGCCGGTGTGCCAGTCGGGACGATCGTCGAACGCGCTGCCGCGGTCCACGAACACCGCCGCGCCCCAGCGGTCGTCGAAGTAACGCTCGTACTCGAGCGACGCGGTGATCACGTTGCGCGCGCCGAGCGCGAGGTCGAACAGGCGCGGCCCGACCTCGCGCCAGGCGTAGCCGCGGATGCTGCGGTCGCCGCCGGCGAAGAAGCGCAGGCTCGGCGGCATGTCCACCAGTTCCCCGGTCCAGGTCAGGCCGACCTCGCCGCGCGCGATCAGGCGGCTGCGCGGATCCAGGCCGCGGAACCAGCTGCCGGTCGCGTGCAGTTGCAGGAAGTTCGCGTCCGAGCCCGCGGCCTGCAGGCCGCCGCGCAGCAGCGCGCTGGCGCCGAAGCCGGCGCGCGGCGCGAGCCGGTCGTCCACCGCGATGTACTCGGCGCGCAGCGAGGGATACACGAAACTCGCGTAGCGGTCGGGGTCGAGCGGGAGCGTCGTGCGCTGCCGGGCCAGCCGCCAGCGTTCGCGCAGCAGGTGCAGCGAGACCGCCGCGCTCAAACGCCGGTTGATCTGCCCGCTGCGGCTGGCGACGAGCTCGAGCCGGCGCGCGTCGGTGAACTCGGTCTGCTCGTCGGCGTACTGCAGGCTGCCGCTGTACCAGCCGTCCACCCAGGCGAACGCGGGCACGCGGTATTGCAGGATCAGCGCCTGGCGGCGTTCGGCGTAGTCGAGCTGGGCCAGCGCCTTGTGCCCGCGGTCGTTGACGTAACGGCGTTCCAGCCCGAGCCGCACGCCGGTGCCGAGGTCGGTGCCGTAGCTCAGGCCGGCGCTGTAGATGCTGCGCGGCGCGGGGACCAGGGCGACCTCCACCGGCAGCACGTGCCCGGACGAGGCCTGTGCCGGCTGCGGCGCGATCTCGATCGCGGAAAAGTAGTCGAGCCGTTGCAGCGACTCGCGCAGCGCGTCCACGCGTGCCTCGTCGTAGGGCGTGCCCGGGGTCCAGCGCACCAGCCGTTCGAGCAGGTCGTCGCGCAGGATCCTCGGCTGCTGCACGAAGCGCACCGCGCCCAGCGCATGACGCGGGCCGCTGTCCCAGGCCAGGAAGATGTCGGCGGCGTGCGCGGCGCGGGTGACCTCGACCCGGCGCTGGACGAAGTCGGCGTCGAAATAGCCGCGCCGGGCGAAGGTGCGCAGCACCGCGGCCTTGCTCGCCTCGTAGCGCGCGTGCTCGAACGGCTCGCCCGGGCGCGGGCGGAACGCGGCCAGCGCCGCTTCCAGTTCCGGATCGCGCGCGCCCTCGCCGGCGATCGTGATCCGCGCCTGGCGCACCACCACCGGACGCCCCGGCGTCACCGCGATCGTGACCGTCACCGGATCGCCGGCGCTGTGCTCGATGCGGATCTCCGGCGTGTAGTAGCCGAACGGTTCCAGCGCGGTGCGCGTCTCGGCCTCGGCCTCGCGCAGCAGGTACTCCAGGCGCTGCGGCGGCAGCGTGCGGCCGAGCGCGTCGTCGAGCGACAACGCCTCGCGCACGTTGCGGGCCATCGCCTCGTCGAGGCCGACGATCTCCACCCGCGCCAGCGTCTGCGCCGCGGCCGGCGCGGCCGCAGCCAGCGCGAGCGCGAAGGCGGAGAGGAGACGGGGCAGCGACGGCATCGCGCGAGCATAGCCGGCGCGCGCGCCGCGCAGGCGCACGCGGCGTTCACGCACCGGAACGGCTCAGACCGAGAGGTGTTCGATCGCGGCCACGCTGCCGAGCCGGTCGGCCAGGCGCGCGAGCAGGGCCAGGCGGTTGCCGCGCACGCGCGCGGCCTCGACGTTGACCATCACCTGGTCGAAGAACGCGTCCACCTGCGGCCGCAGCTGCGCCAGGCGCGCCAGCGCGGCGACGTAGTCGCGCGCGGCGAGCAGCGGGTCGGTCTCGGCGATCGCGGCGTCCACCGCCGCGGCCAGGGCGCGTTCGGCCGGTTCGCTGAGCAGCGCCGGATCCACCTGCGCCGGGATCGTGTCCTCGGACTTGCGCAGGATGTTGCGGATGCGCTTGTTGGCCGCGGCCAGCGCCTCGGCCTCGGGCAGGCGCGCGAACTCGCCGATCGCCTGCAGGCGCCGGTCGAAGTCGAGCAGCGACGCGGGCCGCAGCGCGGCCACCGCCTCGAACCGCTGCGGCGGCACGCCCTGCTCGGCGTAGTAGCCGCGCAGGCGGTCGAGGATGAAGTCGTACAGCTCGTCCGCCGACGCGCGCGTCTCCGGCGCGTAGTCGGCCTGGCGCAGCTCGTGGCGCAGCGCCTCGCGGCTGGCGGGCGTGGCGGCGGTGGCGGCCTTGATGTCGGCGTGCACCAGGTGCGCGGCCTGCAGCAGCGCCTCGCCCGTGTCCAGTTCGAGGCTGCCCTCGAGCAGCGTGCGCGCCAGCCCGAGCGCGTTGCGGCGCAGCGCGAACGGGTCCTTGTTGCCGGTCGGCTTCAGCCCCGCCGCGA
Source organism: Vulcaniibacterium gelatinicum (assembly GCF_008033445.1). Classification (GTDB taxonomy): domain Bacteria; phylum Pseudomonadota; class Gammaproteobacteria; order Xanthomonadales; family Xanthomonadaceae; genus Vulcaniibacterium_B; species Vulcaniibacterium_B gelatinicum. Next base: position 103,385 of record NZ_VNKO01000008.1, on the reverse strand, counting down.
ACCCGCCGGCGAGCGTGTCCAGGCGCTCGGCGATGGCGAGCACGCGGCCCAGCGGCGAAGGCGCGATCGCATCGCCCGCGTAGCGCGGCATGTAGGCCTCGTCGAGCGCGGCCGCGACCGCGGCGCGCGGTTCGTGCGCCAGGTCGGCGAGGCTGGCGTCGGCCATCGCGTAGTACCGCCCGGCGACGCCCTGCAGTTCGGGGAACTCGCCCACCAGGCGCGACTGCAGGTCGGCCTTGGACAGCCCGGCGGCGCGGCGCGCCAGCACCGGATCGGCGCCCACCGCGCGTGCGATGGTTTCGGCGAGCAGCGCCACGCGCGCGACCTTGTCGGCGACGGTGCCGAGCCGGGCCTGGTAGGTGACGCCGGCCAGGCCCGCGTTCATCGCCGCCAGGCCCTGCTTGAGGTCCTCGACGAAGAAGAACTTGGCGTCGGCGAAACGCGGCCGGATCACCCGCTCGTAGCCCTTGCGCACCTCGGCGACTTCGCGCGACTCGAGGTTGGCGATGCCGACGAAGTGCGCGGTCAGGCGGCCCTGCGCGTCCAGCACCGGGAAGAACTTCTGGTTCGCCTCCATGGTGGCGATCAACGCTTCCTGCGGCACCGCCAGGAACTCCGGCTCGAACGCGCAGCGCACCGCGCTCGGCCACTCGGTCAGGCAGTTGACCTGCTCCAGCGTGTCGGGGGCGATCCGCGCGCGGCCGCCGGCGTCGCGGGCCGCGGCCTCGACCTCGGCGACGATGCGCGCGCGGCGCTCGTCCGGGTCGGCCAGCACCCTGGCCGCACGCAGCGCCTCGACGTAGTCGTCCGGGGCGCCGATCCACACCGGCTTGTCGTGCAGGAAGCGGTGGCCACGGCTCATGCGGTCGCTGCGCCGGCCGAGCACCTCGCCCTCGACCACGGCATCGCCGAGCAGCATCACCAGCCAGTGCACCGGGCGGGCGAAGGCGTGTTCGTGCGCGCCCCAGCGCATCGGCTTGGGGATCGGCATGGCCGCGATCGCCTCGCGCAGGATCTCCGGCAGCAGCGTCGCGGTCGGCGCGCCGGGGCGCAGCGCGCGGTGCACGAAGCGCTCGCCCTTGTGGTCGGTGGTGCGCGCCAGCGCGGTCCATTCCACCCCCGCCTTCTGCGCGAAGCCGAGCAGGGCGCGGGTCGGCTGGCCGTCGGCGTCGAGCGCGACGTTGAGATAGGGGCCGGGCACCTCGCTGCGCTGCTCGGGCTGCTCGGTGGCCACGCCGGGCAGCCGCACCGCGAGCCGGCGCGGGGTGTACAGCGGTTTGGCGTCGCCGCGTTCGACCGCGATGCCGCGGCGGGCCAGGCCGTCGAGCACGCCGTCGAACAGCGCCTGGGCCAGGCCCGGCAGGGCCTTGACCGGCAGCTCGTCGGTGCCCAGTTCGATCAGCAGCGGTTGCATCGTCGCGCCCATCACGCCGCCTCCGTGCCGCGCTTGAGGCCGGGGAAGCCGAGCTTCTCGCGCTGTGCGTAATAGCTCTCGGCCACCGCCTGCGCCAGCCGGCGCACGCGCAGGATGTAGCGCTGGCGCTCGGTGACCGAGATCGCGCGGCGCGCGTCGAGCAGGTTGAAGCTGTGGCTGGCCTTGCACACCTGGTCGTAGGCCGGCAGCGGCAGGCCGAGCCCGACCAGCTTCAGCGCCTCGGCCTCGCAGGCGTCGAAGCGGTGGAACAGCTCGGCCACGTCGGCATGCTCGAAGTTGTACGCGCTCTGCTCGACCTCGTTCTGGTGGTACACGTCGCGGTAGGTCACCGGGCTGCCGTCGGGGCCGTGGGTCCAGACGATGTCGAACACGTTGTCCACGTTCTGCAGGTACATCGCCAGGCGCTCGAGGCCGTAGGTGATCTCGCCCAGCACCGGCCGGCACTCCAGGCCGCCGGCCTGCTGGAACCAGGTGAACTGGGTGATCTCCATGCCGTTGAGCCAGACCTCCCAGCCCAGGCCCCAGGCGCCGAGGGTGGGCGACTCCCAGTTGTCCTCGACCAGGCGCAGGTCGTGCACCAGCGGATCGATGCCGAGCGCGGTGAGCGAGCCGAAGTAGCGCTCGACGATGTCGTCGGGGCTCGGCTTCATCACCACCTGGTACTGGTAGTAGCGCTGCAGGCGGTTGGGGTTCTCGCCGTAGCGGCCGTCGGTGGGGCGGCGGCAGGGCTGCACGTAGGCCGCGTTCCACGGCTCGGGGCCGAGCGCACGCAGGAAGGTGGCGGGGTGGAAGGTGCCGGCGCCGACCTCCAGGTCGAGCGGCTGGATCAGCACGCAGCCCTGTCCGGCCCAGTAGCCGTTGAGCCTGGCGATGAGGTCCTGGAAGGTGGGGCCGGGCATCGTGATCGGGATCCGGAAGGGCGCGGAAAAGCGGGCTAGTATAGCGGCGGCCCCCGCGCCGGCCGGCGCGCGCGTCCGTCTTCCGAAGCCTTTCCGCGAGCCGATGCACCCCCCGTTCCTGATCCTCGAAACCGGCCGCCCGGTCGAACCGATGCGCCGCCACGGCGACTTCGCCCACTGGATCCGGGTCGCCGCCGGGCTGGCCCGCGACGAGGCGGCGGTGGTGCGGGTCGAGCGCGGCGACCCGCTGCCGCGCCGCGCGGGCTACGCCGGGGTGCTGGTCACCGGCTCGGCGGCAATGGTCACCGACCGCCACGACTGGAGCGAGCGCACCGCCGACTGGCTGCGCGAGGCGGTGCACGCCGGCCTGCCGGTGTTCGGCATCTGCTACGGCCACCAGCTGCTGGCGCACGCGCTCGGCGGCGAGGTCGGATACAACCCGACCGGGCGCGAGATGGGCACGGTGCAGATCGAGCTGCATCCGCACGCGCACGCCGATCCCCTGTTCGCCGGGCTGCCGCCCCGCTTCCCCGCCCAGGCCACCCACCTGCAGAGCGTGCTGCGCGCGCCGGAGGGCGCCACCGTGCTGGCGCGCTCGGCGCAGGACGACTGTCACGCGTTCCGCTGGCGCGACCATGCCTGGGGCGTGCAGTTCCACCCTGAGTTCAGCGGCACCCACATGCGCGGCTACCTGCACGCGCGCCACGACGCGCTCGCGCGCGAGGGCCGCTGCGCCAAGCAGCTGGCGCGCGCGGTCAGCGCCGCCCCGTACGCGCGCAAGGTCCTGCGGCGTTTCGTGCGCCACGCGCGCGGGCTGCGGCCGCGCTGAAAACGCCCCCGTTCTGGCTTACGATGCGGCCGGCATGCCGCCGCAGCCGCGGCGCGAGGTGGGGAGAACGTTCATGACGACACGGACACTCGGGCCGGCGGCCGGCATCGGCTGGCTGAAGCAGGCCTTGAACCTGGGCCGGCACAATCCGGCCGCGATCTTCGGCGGCGCCGCGCTGCTGCTGGCCACGCTGCTGGCGGCGGTGCTCGCGCTCGGCCTGCTGACGGGCGGAGTGCAGTTGGCGCTCAAGCCCGGCCCCGGCCTGGCGCTGGCGATGATGCTGGTGACGGTGCTGGCCCTGCTGCTGGTGCTGGCGGCGCTGATGGTCGGCTACATGCGCCTGCTGGACGCGGTCGAGAGCGGACGCGCGGCGCGCGCCACCGACGTGTTCGGCGGGTTCCGCGACGCCGGCGCCAGCGCGCGCGCGATCGGCTTCGTGCTCCTGCTCGCGCTGGTGCAGAACCTGCTGATCGCGGGCCTGGTGGGCTGGCTGGCGCCGGACTTCCTGGCCTGGTACGCGGAGAACCTGCGCGCCTCGATGCAGGGCGTCAGCCAGCCGCCGCCGACGAGCCTGCCTGCGGGCTTCGGCCTGGCGTTCGCGGTGGTGCTGGTGATCGGCCTGTTCGGCTTCGCGGTGCAGGCGGTCGGGCTGGGCCAGATCGCGCTGCGCGGACGCGGCCTGGGCGGCGCGCTCGCCGACGGCGTGGCCGGCGCGGCCAAGAACCTGCTGCCGCTGCTGGTGTTCCTGGTGGTGATGGTGGCGGCGTTGCTGGTGCTGTCGGTGGCGCTGGTGCTGGTGATGCTGGTGATCGGCTTGCTGGCCAAGGCGGCCGGCGCCTGGCTCGGGATCGTGCTCGGCCTGCCGCTGTACCTGGCCGCCATGCTGGTGGCCTACGTGGTGATGTTCGGGGTGATGTACTTCCTCTGGCGCGACGTCTGCGGCCAGGCCGCGCCGCCGTCGGGCGGGAACGACGCGGTCGCGGTCTGAAGCGCCGGCTCAGAGCGGCGCGCGCAGCAGCGCCGCCTCGAGCGCCGCCGACAGCCGCTCCGCGGCCCAGCCCAGCGCGAGCAGGCCGAGCAGCGCCTGCAGCGCGAGCCAGGCCCAGGCCCAGCGCGGCAGCGGCGTCTCCGGGCCGAGCACCTGGGTGCCGGCGAGCCGGTCGTGCAGGGCGCGGTGCGCGGGCGGCAGCGCCGCGAGCAGGTGGCCGAGGTTGAGACTCAGCCACGACAGCGCCCCGGCCAGATTGCGCAGCAGGCTGCGCGCCGGGCCCGGCGCGCGGCCGTCGGCGCCGGCCACCGTGAGCCCGAGCGCGCGCTTGCCGGGCGTGGCGTGCCAGCGGCTGCATTCGCCGAGCACGTGCCAGGCGCAGGTCAGCGCCGCGAACCACAGCAGGGTCGGCGTCAGTCCGGCGAGCAGGGCATGGGTGAGCGCGCGGGCGGAGGCGAGCAGCGCAGGGTCGCGCCACAGCCCCATCAGTGCGAGCAGGCCCGTGGCGCCTGGCTCGAGCGCGCGCAGCAGCGCCTGGGCCAGCGTGTCGGCCAGCGCCTGGCTGGCGTGGGCCAGCGCCACCGGCAGGGCGCGCAGCGAGGGCAGGCTCAGCAGCACGGCCAGGGCGAACGTCGGCACGGCATCGAGCGTCCATGCCGCGGCGCGCACCCAGAACCCCGCCGGCTTCATCGTGCGGACGTGTCCGTCTCGGTCGCCGGCTTCGGCGCCAGCAGGCGCGCGGCGACGATGCCCAGCTCGTACAGCAGGCACATCGGGATCGCCAGCAGCAGCTGCGAGACCACGTCGGGCGGGGTGACGATCGCCGCGATCACGAAGATGCCGACGATCGCGTAGCCGCGCGCCTCGCGCAGCTGCGCCGGCGTCACCCAGCCGAGCAGGCTCAGGATCACCAGCGCCACCGGCAGCTCGAAGCTCAGGCCGAAGGCGAGGAAGATCACCAGCACGAAATCGAGGTAGGCGTGGATGTCGGTCATCATCGCCACGCCTTCCGGGGTGACCGCGGTGAGGAAGCCGAACACCGCCGGCAGCACCAGGAAGTAGGCGAACGCGCAGCCGGCGTAGAACAGCGTCAGTGCCGACGCCAGCAGCGGCAGCGCCAGCCGCTTCTCGCGCGCGTACAGGCCGGGGGCGACGAAGGCCCAGGCCTGGTACAGCAGCCACGGCATCGCCAGCACCAGGGCGACGAAGAAGGCGAGCTTGAGCGGGGCGAAGAACGGCGAGGCGACCTCGACCGCGATCAGCTGGCCGCCGGCCGGCAGCTTGGCCAGCAGCGGCCGCGCCAGCCAGGCGTAGAGCGTGTTGGCGAACGGCAGCAGGGCCACGAACGCGAGCAGCAGCCCGGCCACCGCGCGCATCAGGCGCGCGCGCAGTTCCAGCAGATGGTCCACCAGGCGGGTGGGCGGGGCGGGGTCAGCGGCGGACATCGTCGTCGGCGGGCGGTGGCGCGGGCGGGACCGCGTCCTGCGCGGCGGCGTCGAGCTCGCGGCGCGCGGCGGCGCCGGCCTCGCGCAGCTCGCCTTCGGTGCGGCGCAGCGCGTCCTGGGTCTCGCGCAGGCTGCGCTGCAGTTCCTCGGCGGCGAGGTCGCGTTCGAGCTCGGCCTTGACCGCATACCAGTGGGCGCGCGCGCGCCGCACCCACAGCCCGGCGAAGCGCGCGGCCTTGGGCAGGCGCTCGGGGCCGAGCACGAGCAGCGCGACCACCGCGATCACCAGCAGTTCGAAGAAGCCGATGTCGAACATCGCGGCGGGGCGTCAGGCCGCGGCGGGGTCAGCGGGCGGCGTCGTCGCGCTCGCGTTCGCGCTCGCCGTCCTTGCGCGCGGACTCGTCGTGACCCAGGCGCGCGGGCGGCGTGTCCTCGTCCTGCATGCCTTTCTTGAAGCCCTTGATGGCCTCGCCGAGATCCTGGCCGACGTTCTTCAGGCGCTTGGTGCCGAAGAGCAGCAGCACGATCAGCAGCACGATCAGCCAGTGCCAGATGCTGAATGAGCCCATGGACGTCGCCTAGCGGGAGGGGAGAAGGCAAGAATACCGCAGCGGCTCCGGCACCGCCCCGGCGATTGGTCACGGCGTCTCGGGCAGGGGCTCGACCTTGGCCGGGGTGTCCCGGACCGGCTCGAAGCCCGCGCCGACCGGCCCGGTGCTGGCCGGCGCGGGCGCGGTGGTTGCGGCCGGGGTCGCGGCCCGGGCCGGCGCGGCGGTGCCGCGGTTGGCGCGGGCGGCGGCACTGGCTTCCTCCAGCTGGTCGCGGAAGGCGACCACCGCCGGCGACGGCGGCTGCGGCGCGCGGCCCTCGAAGATCATGCGCGGGGTGGTGTCGCGGCCGTACACGGCCTGGTTGGCCGCATCGTCGATCGCCAGCACCGCGCCGTCGAGGGCGACCCCGGCGAACAGGCCGCGGGCGCGCGACCAGGACCAGATCTCGGCCTGCATCTCGCCGTCGGTGGCGGCGCTGGCGTTGCGCCCGACCGGACCGGCGGCGATGCCGGCATCCGCGCCGAGGGTGAACTTGCCGTTGACCAGCGACTCCACCCCGCGCTGGCTGCGGAACACCAGCACCACGTCGGCCGACTGCACTCCGGCCTGGAAGCCGATGCTGGCGCCGGTGAGCTTGACGAAGCTCGGATTCGACCAGGTGCCGTCGGGCGTCTTCACCGCCATCAGGCCGTGACCGCGGCGGCCGCCGAGCACCAGGCCGGCCTTGATCGTGTCCGGCACGACCACGATCGCGTGCGCCTCGTCGAGCAGCTTGTCCGGGATCGCGTTCTCGGGGATGGCCTGGATCTCGGTCAGCACCCGCACCGCGTTGCGCGCGCGCTCGTCCTCGCGCGGGCCGGCGACGGCGGCGCTGGCGGCGGTGGCGACGATCAGGGCGACGGACAGCACGACGGAACGCAGCGTGGCAGGCATGGTCTTCGCTCCCGGACGAGGTGTGCAGCGGGCAGGCTAGTGAGGCGGGGATGAACCGGCAAGGAACCGCGGACGGTGCCGCGCCGCGTGTCATCCTATGCCGATGCGCCCCGATGCCGACATTCCCGCCGACACCGCGCTGGTCCTGGTCAACCTCGGCACGCCGGATGCACCGACCGCGCCGGCGGTGCGGCGCTACCTGGCCGAGTTCCTGTCCGATCCGCGCGTGGTGCAACTCCCGCGCTGGCTGTGGCAGCCGCTGCTGCGCGGGCTGATCCTGCCGCTGCGCGCGCCGAAGGTGGCGGAGAAATACGCGCAGATCTGGCTCGACGGCGGCTCGCCGCTGACGGTGTACACGCGCGGCCTGGCCGACGCGGTGCAGGCCGTGCTGCCGGCGCTGCGGGTGGTGCCCGCGATGCGCTACGGCATGCCGGCGCTGGCGGGCACCCTGGCGCGGCTGCGCGGCGAAGGCGTGCGCCGCGCGCTGCTGCTGCCGCTGTATCCGCAGTACTCGACCACCACCACGGCTTCGGTGGAGGACGTGGCGCGGGCGCAGGCCGGGGCCGGGTTCGCGGTGCGCGTGGTCGGCGACTACCACCTCGCGCCGGAATGGATCGCCGCGCTCGCCGCCAGTGTGCGCGCGCACTGGGCCGCGCACGGGCGCGGCGAGCATCTGCTGCTGTCGTTCCACGGCATCCCGCAGCGGCTGGTGGACGCGGGCGATCCGTACGCGGCGCAGTGCGCAGCCGGCGCGCGTGCGCTGGCGGCGGCGCTGGGCCTGGCGCCGGAGGCGTACACGGTCGCGTTCCAGTCGCGGTTCGGCCGCGAACGCTGGCTGCAGCCGTACACCGTCGAGGTGCTGCAGGCGCTGCCCGCGCGCGGGGTGCGCCGGCTCGACGTACTGTGTCCGGGCTTCGCGGTGGATTGCCTGGAGACGCTGGAGGAGATCGCGCTGGGCGGGGCGGAGACGTTCCGCGCCGCCGGCGGCGAGGCGCTGCGCTACATCCCGTGCCTGAATGCGTCGCCGGCGCACGCGCAGGCGCTGGCGGCGGTGGCGCGGCGGGCGCTGGAGGCGTGGCCGTGAGCGTGCTCAGCGAGACCGTGGTGCCGACGCCGTTCGGGCCGCTGGCGGCCTTGCGCGGCGGCGAGGGCGGCGTGCCGGTGCTGGCGCTGCACGGCTGGCTGGACAATGCGGCCAGCTTCGTGCCGCTGGCGCCGTATCTGCGCGGCGTGGAGTTGGTGGCGCTGGATCTGCCGGGGCACGGGCGCAGCCCGCATCTGCCGGCGGCGGCGGAGTATTCGCTGCCGGGCACGGTGCACACGCTGCTGGATGCGGCCGACGCGCTGGGCTGGGCGCGGTTCGCGGTGCTCGGGCATTCGATGGGAGCGGCGATCGGCAGCATCCTGTGCGCGGCGGCGCCGGAGCGGGTGACGCGGTTCGTGGCGATCGAGGCGCTGGGGGCGCTCTCGGACACGGCCGAGCACACCACGGCGCGGTTGCGCGAGGCGGTGGCGGCGCGGCGGGCGTTGCGGGACAAGGCGTTGCGGGTGTTCCCGGACGTGGCGACGGCGGTGCGGGCGCGGATGCAGGCCAACGGGTTGTCGGAGCCGGTGGCGCGGTTGCTGGTCGAGCGCGGGGTGCGGCCGGTGGAGGACGGGTGGGTGTGGAGCACGGACCAGCGCCTGACGATCACCACGGCGGTGCGCATGCTCGAGGCGCAGGTGCGGGATCTGCTGGCGAACATCGTCTGTCCGGTGCGGGTGATCTATGCCGATCCGCCGCAGCCGTATTTCCCGGAGCCGTTGCGGCGGGAGCGGGCGGGGTTGCTGGCGCGCGGGGAGACGGTGGTGCTGGCGGGCGGGCACCATCTGCACATGGAGCAGCCGGACGCGGTGGCGGCGGCGATCGGGGAGTTTTTCCTGGGCGGGTGAGTGCTCGCGTGCGCCTGTGCGGTTGTGGGGCTGCCATGCATTGCTGGGGGCATCCCATGTATCCGGTGTCCGCGCGGGACACGCCGTGAATCCATCCATGGAGGCTCGTCGGCGGCATCCATGCCGCCGACGGTCCCGCGCGGACACCGGGCACACGGGACGCCCGCGTTGTCACGCAGCCGGCGTCAGCCGCCGAGCAGGGCGTGCAGGGTGGCCTTCAGACGCCGGCCTTCGGCGTGCAGGTAGTCGCGTTCGTCGCGCCAGGCGGGGAAGCGGTGTTCGACCTCGCGCCAGAAGGCGCGCGAGTGGTCGGCGCGGATCAGGTGGCAGAGTTCGTGCACCAGCACGTACTCGAACGCCGTCGGGCGGGCGAGGGCGAGGGCGAGGTCGAGGGCGACGGTGCCGTCGGGGGCGAGCGAGCCCCATTGCGAGCGCATCGGCTTGAACAGCACGCGGCGCGGCGGGCGCGGCAGGGTCGGAAGGTACTTCGGCAGCCAGCGGCCGAGGTCGGCGCGGGCCTCGCCTTCGTAGAAGTCGCGCAGGGCGCGGCGCAGGGTGGCGTCGCCGGCGCGCGCGGACAGATCGAAGTGCAGTGCCCCTTCCCCGCTGCGCAGGCGCACGCAGCGCGCCTGCTGCCAGTGCAGCGGCAGGTCGGCGCCGCGCAGCGGCAGGCGGGCGGTGGCCCAGCGCTGCAGCGCCGGCAGCGGCGCCTGGGCGAAACGGTCGAGCTGGCGCAGCAGCCAGTCGCGGTGGTCGTGCACGAAGCGCTCGCCGGCGCTCAGGCTGACCCGCGGCGGCAGGGTCAGGCGTGCGCCGCGGTCGTCCACCGACAGTTTCAGCCGGCGCGCGCGCGGGTGGCGCACGCGCGTGATCTCGACCTCGCGGCCGTCCGGGAGGCGCAGCGCGAAGGCGTCACGTTCGATGACGCGCGCCGGCGGCGCGAGCAGGCGACGGAGCGGATGGGGCATGCGCGCAGTGTAGGGCGCCGGGGCGCTCAGGCCTCGGCCTTCGACAGCTTCAGCGCGGCCTCGAGCACCGCGAACAGGCGCTCGAACTCGCCGGCCATCAGCGCGAAGCGGGCGTCGAGCTCGGCGCGCAGGTCCTCACGCTCGCTCGATTCGAGCTGGTCCACCGCGCCGTCGAGCAGCTTGAACTTGCGCACCACCAGGTCCTCGCCGAGCACGAACGAGACGTGGTCGTCGAGGGTCAGGGCCAGGCGCGCGACCTGCTTGCCGGCCTCGAGGTGGCGCGCGATCTCGTCCGACTGCAGCTCCATGCGCTGCACCTTGACCACCGCGCCCTGGTCGGCCGGGTCGCGCAGTTCGCACTCGTCGCCGAGGGCGAGCCCGGCCGGCAGCGGATCGCCGGCGAGCCAGCCGGTGAGCACGCCGCGCGGCGCGACCTCGGCGTTGAGCGGCAGCGCCGGGAAGCTGCCGAGCGCGCGCCGGATCTCGGACACCACCGCCTCGCCGGTCTTGCGCGAGGCGGTGTCCACCACGCACACGCCGTGGCCGAGGTCGAGCAGGGCGTCGGTGCGGGTGGGGCGCACGAACGCGCGCGGCAGCAGCTCCTGCACCAGCTCCTCCTTCAGGCGCTTGCGCGCGCGGCCGCCGGGCTTGCGGCCTTCCCGCTCTTCGAGCGCGGCCAGCTTCTTCGCCAGCTGGTCGTTGACCACCGCCGCCGGCAGCAGGCGGTCCTCGCCGCCGACGCTGAGCCAGACCGCGTTGCCGACCCGGTGCGCGTAGGCCTCGGCGTCGCGGCCGAACGGCGGAACGAAGCCGCGCGAGGACGGCTCCAGCGGCCCGACCGGCTTGAGCGCGCAGTCGGCGAGGCGGGATTCGAGGTCGGCGAGGTCGAGCGAGGCGGGGAAGCGGAAGCAGGTCAGGTTGCGGAAGAACATCGAAGGTCCGGCAAAGGGAAAAGAGCCCCCGCGCACGGGGGAAGGAGACGGGTCAGTCGTCGGTCTCGTCCGTCGCCGCGTGCGGCTCTCCGGCCAGCCACGCGTGCGCGTCCGGCAGCGCGCCGCCGCGCGCGCCGAGGGCGAGGAAGTCGAACAGCTTCGGGTCGGCGAGCTGGGACGGGCGCACGTCGCCGAGCGCGCGGGCGATGGTCTCGATCCGCCCGGGGTGTTCCTGCTCCCACGCCTCGAGCATGCGCTTGACCTGCTTGCGCTGCAGGTTCTCCTGCGAGCCGCACAGGTTGCAGGGGATGATCGGGAACCGGCGCAGCTCGGCGTAGCGCGCGATGTCGTCCTCGCGCACGTAGGCCAGCGGCCGGATCACCACGTGCCGGCCGTCGTCGGACAGCAGCTTCGGCGGCATGCCCGAGAGCTTGGCGTGGAAGAACAGGTTGAGGAAGAACGTGGCCACCATGTCGTCGCGGTGGTGGCCGAGCGCGATCTTGGTGTAGCCGTGCTCGGCCGCGAACGAGTACAGCGCGCCGCGGCGCAGGCGCGAACACAGCGAGCACAGGGTCTTGCCTTCCGGCACCACGCGCTTGACCACCGAGTAGGTGTCCTGCTCGAGGATGTGGAAGTCCACCCCCAGCGTGCGCAGGTAGTCCGGCAGCACGTGTCCGGGGAAGCCCGGCTGCTTCTGGTCGAGGTTGACCGCGGTGATCGAGAACCGCACCGGGGCCTTGCGCTGCAACTGCAGCAGGATGTCGAGCAGGGTGTAGCTGTCCTTGCCGCCCGACAGGCAGACCATCACCCGGTCGCCGTCCTCGATCATGCCGAAGTCGGCGATCGCGCGCCCGACCTGGTGGCGCAGGCGCTTGGCGAGGCGGTTGGCCTCGTGCGCGGCGCGGCGCGCGCGCGGCGCGGGTTCGGCGAGGGGCAGCGGGATGCTCATGCGGCGGGCGTTGCAGCGGGCCGTCCATTCTACCCGCGGCCCGCCGGCGCGACCGGGCGCGCAGGTGTCATGACGGCGTCCCGGGCGCGGGGTAAGCTCGCCGCGTGAACCAGCCCACCGATCCCGCGGAGCTCTCGCGCCTGGCGCGGCGCCTGGTCGAGCTCCGGCTCGAGCACCGCGACCTCGACGCCGCGATCGAGCGCCTGCAGCGCGACCGCAACGCCGACGAGCTCACGGTCAAGCGGCTGAAGAAGCGCCGGCTGCAGCTCCGGGACTGCATCGCCCGGCTGGAGTCCATGCTGATCCCGGACGAGCCGGCGTAGGCATTCGCCCATGCATTGCCCGAAGAGGCGGAAAAGCTTGACAGGCGCCACAGCCTGCATTTAGCCTGCGCCGCGCTGTAGGGGACGACACAAGGACGATGTCGGGCGATTTGTTTCGCAGGGAAGTGTTCGAGGCCAGGCGCAACACCTGGCTGGGTGCGATCTCCCTTGCACAACCGCTGTCGTTGTGGACGCTGGCCGGCTTCGCCGTGCTGGCTGCGCTTGCGGTCGCCCTGTTCCTGATCTTCGGGACCTATACCCGGCGGACGCGCGTGATCGGGCAGCTGGTGCCGGTGCAGGGCCTGGCCACCGTGGTCGCCCCTGCGGCCGGCGTGCTGAGCCGGCTCGCAGTCGAGGAGGGGCGGGCCGTGCGCGCCGGGGAGCTGCTGGCCGTGGTCACGGTGCCGCGCGCCACGCTGGCGGCCGGCGACACGGCCTCCGCACTGGAGGCGCGTCTGGACCGGCGCCGGCAAGTCCTGTTGCAGGCGCAGTCGGCACAGTCGGCGCTGCTGTCCGCCCAGGAGCTCGGATTGTCCCGGCAGCTGGAGGCCGCCCGGCGCCAGCGCGCGCAGATCGTGGCGGAAATCGCCACCCGCCAGAACCAGGTCCGGATCGCGCAAGACACCCTGGAGCGCCTGCGGCAGCTGCATGCGCAGCGCTACGCCAGCGAACTGCAGCTGCGGCAGCAGGAGAACCTGGTCCTCGAGCAGACCTCCGCGGTGCAGGCGCTGCAACGCCAGGCGGTGGATGTCCGGCGCCAGATCGCGCAGCTGCAACAGGCGATCGGCGAGCTGCCCGCCCAACGCCAACTCGCCATCGCCGCGCATCAGCGCGAGCTGGCGCTGCTGGAGCAGGAGCAGGTGGAGACGCGCGCGCGCGGCGAACTGGCCGTCACCGCGCCGATCGCCGGCGTGGTGGCCACGCAGGTGCTCAAGCCGGGCCAGGCGGTGCAGGCCGGACAGCCGGTGCTCACGCTGATTCCCGGCGACGGCCGGCTCGAGGCGGAACTGCTCGTGCCCAGCCGCGCGATCGGTTTCATCGAACCCGGCGACCGCGTGCTGCTGCGCTACCAGGCCTACCCGCACCAGAAGTTCGGCCACCACGCCGGGCGCGTGGCGCGCATCAGCCGCAGCGCACTGAGCCCGGGCGAACTGGGCGCATTGATCGGCAACGCCCAGGCCGGCGAACCGTTCTACCGCGTCACCGTCGCGCTCGCGCGCCAGGCCGTCACCGCCTACGGCAAGCCCGAGCCGCTCAAGCCGGGAATGCTGCTGGAGGCCGACATCCTCGGCGAGCGCCGCCGCCTGTTCGAGTGGGTGTTCGAGCCGCTGTATTCGCTCACGGGGAGGCTGGCGGAATGAACGTCATCCAGCCGGGGCAAGGAATTGCCGGGTGTGTTCCCGGCCCCATGGCGCAGGGGGACTGCGCCATTACTCAAGGAGAAGTAGAAATGCGTGAATTGACATTGAGTGAGCTTGAGGCAGTTGACGGCGGGATTAATGTCGGCGTTTTGTTGGCTGCCATCGGCGCAGCCGCTTTAATCTACGATTTCACTAAAGGCTTCGTTGATGGCTATCAGCAGGCCACCTGAGGTTCAAATCATGCGCGAACTGAATATTACAGAAATTGAAGTTGTTGACGGCGGTATGGTTTACGACATGGGTCGCGCTGCAGGCTTTGCTTTCGGCAGTGCAGTGTCTGCGATTGGTAGCGCCATAGGCAGCGCGCTCGCGGATGCTACGAATTACTGCAAACAGCAAGCGTATGCTAACGCCACGCTTGCAATTTAAGTAAGTGAGCAATTTCAGCGGGCCATGGCCCACCTGGCATGGCCCGCTGATTGAATATCAGTAGGTTTTCTGAGGCTCTATGATGTGTGAGTTGAATATTACGGAAAATCGATGCTGTTAGAGCCGTACACGCTTCGCGTTGGCGCGCGTCCTTACCAGCACTTTCTACAGGGTGCATACTCATGACTGTCCCGGCACGGTGGATTCAGCGAGCTGTTTTGATACTTGGCGTATATTACGTCGCTGACTTTTTTTATACTTATTTCCGCTATGGAAGGTGGTCTTGGTTCGCGATAGTCTTAGGAGTTAGTCTCTTGCTCAGCTGGGGCTATGAGCAGATTAACTCGCGCAAGACGAGATCCAAGGCAACCCCCTTCAAGTAATGGCACGGGGTAGAGCGGTCATCCAATCCGAAGCCACCGAATGCGGCCTCGCCTGTCTGGCGATGGTGGCGGAGGCACACGATCTGCGCATCGGGCTGCCGGAGCTGCGGCAGCGGTTCCCGCTCTCGCTCAAGGGCGCCCGGCTCAACCAGTTGATCCACATCGCCCAGCAGCTGGGGTTTGCGACGCGGCCGTTGCGGCTCGAGCTCGAAGATCTGCCCAAGCTGAAGGTGCCGTGCATCCTGCATTGGGACCTGAACCATTTCGTGGTGCTGGCCAAGGCCGGTGCGTCGAAGGTCACGATCCTGGATCCTGCGTTCGGCGAGCGCAGGCTCGGGTATGACGAGGTGTCGAAGCATTTCACCGGCGTTGCGCTGGAGCTGACGCCGGGTGCGGATTTCCGGCCGCGCCGGGCGGCGCCGGCGGTCACGGTGCGGCAATTGACCGGGCCGGTGTCGGGGCTGTGGCGGTCGCTGGCGCTGATCGGGCTGCTGTCGGTGGCGCTGCAGGCCTTCGTGCTGCTGGCGCCGTTCTACGTGCAGTGGGTGGTGGACCAGGTGCTGGTCTCGGCCGACCGCGACCTGCTGGTGGTGCTGGGGCTGGGGTTCGGGCTCGCGCTGCTGCTGCAGGTCGGGATTGGCCTGCTGCGCGGCTGGTCGGTGGTGTACCTGTCCTCGCGGCTGGGATTGCAGTGGATGGGCAATGTCTTCGCCCACCTCCTGAAGCTGCCGCTGGACTTTTTCGAGAAGCGGCACCTGGGCGACATCACCTCGCGGATGGCGTCGGTGCAGGCGATCCAGAAGACCCTGACCACGAGCTTCGTCGAGGCGCTCATTGACGGGCTGATGGCGGTGGTGACGCTGGTGATGATGCTGATCTACAGCTGGAAGCTGGCGCTGGTCACGCTGGGGGCGGTGGCGCTGTACCTGGGGCTGCGTGCGCTGGCCTACCGGCCGGTGCGCGACCGCACCGAACAGCAACTGGTCGCCTCCGCCAGGCAGCAAAGCCATCTGCTCGAGACCCTGCGTGGCATGCAGAGCCTGAAGGTGGCAGGCGGCGAGCCCCTGCGCCAGGCCGGCTACGCGAACCTGATGGCCGACACGGTCAACCAGGAGGTGCGGCTGGCGCGGATGGGCCTCGGCTTCAACACGGCGAGCCAGCTGGTGTTCGGCGTCGAGCGCATCGCGGTGATCTGGATCGGCGCGGTGCTGGCACTGTCCAACGTGTTCTCGGTGGGCATGCTGATCGCGTACCTGGCCTACAAGGACCAGTTCGCGCAGCGGGTCGGGGCGTTGATCGACAAGTGGATCGAGTTCCGGATGCTGCGCCTGCATGGCGAGCGGCTGGCCGACATCGTCCTGACCCCGCCCGAGCCGACGCTGGCGCTGCCCGACCTGCCGCCGCCGGCCGACACCCGGATCGAGGTGAGCGGCCTGTCGTTCCGTTACGGCGAGGGCGAGCCATGGGTGCTGAAGGAGTGCAGCTTCACCGTCGAGCCGGGCGAGTCGGTGGCGATCGTGGGCGCCTCCGGTTGCGGCAAGACCACGCTGGTGAAGCTGATGTTGGGCCTGATGGAGCCCACCGAGGGGCGCATCACCGTGGGCGGGCAGGATCTGCGCAGGGTCGGCCCGCGCAACATCCGCCGGATCGTCGGCGCGGTGATGCAGGACGACCAGTTGTTCGCCGGCAGCATCGCCGACAACATCAGTTTCTTCGACCCCGAGGCGGATCAGGCACGGATCGAGCGCGCGGCGCGATTGGCGGCGGTGCACGAGGAGATCGCGGCGATGCCGATGGGCTACCACAGCCTGATCGGCGACATGGGCAGTTCGCTGTCGGGCGGGCAGAAGCAGCGGGTGATCCTGGCCCGGGCGTTGTACCGCGAGCCGAGGATCCTGTTCCTGGACGAGGCCACCAGCCACCTGGACGTGATGCGGGAGCGGCTGGTCAACGAGGCGGTGCGCAACCTCGCCCTGACCAAGGTGATCGTGGCGCATCGGCCGGAAACGATCGCCAGCGCGGACCGGGCGCTGATCCTGGAAGGCGGGCGGATCGTGCAGGAGCTGCGGCCGCAGAGGCCGGCGGCCACGTCCCGCGAGGCGTGCGAGACGGCACCGGCGTGAGGCTGTGCCAGACGCTTCCTGCTGGCACCTGCCTATGCGTTACCTGCCCGCCGGCCGCGCCGCTTCCGGGCTCACCTTCTCGATCGTGTGCCGCAGTTCGCGGCCGAGGATCACGCGCGCGTCCCGGGCCCAGCCGTTGAGGCGTTCGTCGAAGGCCAGGCGGCCGGTCTGATCCGGCCACACCAGCTTCAGCTCGCGCAGCTTCTGGATGAAGCCGCGGAACAGGGTGCGGTCGAAGAACTCGGGTGCGGCCGGGGCGTACAGCAGCGACAGGCGCTGCGCAGCGAGCTGGCACAGGGTCTCGAGCTCGCCGGTGGTGAGGGTGCCGGGGCCGTTCTTCACCAGCACCGAGATCGCGATGTAGTAGCGCTCGAACGCCTGCTGCAGCGAGTGGCCGATGGCGCGCAGGCGGAACACCTCGTCGCTCTGGCCGGCGTTGCGCTGCAGGATGCCGCCTTCCTCGTCGCCGACCTGCTGCAGCAGGCCCTCGCGGACGAACACCTCGATGGTGCGCTCGATGCGCGCGGCGAAGCCGTCCTCGTCCCAGGGCAGGAACAGCTCGGCCTGCAGGAACGGGTACAGGGCGCGGCCCAGGCGCAGCAGTTGCTCGCGGCCCATGCGCCGGTTGTGCTGGAAGCACTGCGCGATCCAGGCCGCGGCCACGAACAGGTGCAGGACGTTGTTGCGGTAGTACGACAGCAGCACCGCGGTGTCGCCGCCCACGCTGAGCACGTCGCCGAGCGGGTGCGGGGTGCGGGTGAGCATGCCGATCTCCTCGCCGTGCGCCACGATCTGCTCGGGCGTGTGCGGGGTGACCGTGACGTGCTCGGAATAGGGCAGCTCGGTGAGCAGCTTCTGCGACAGCGCGATCTGCGCCAGCAGGTCGGCCTCGCCCATCGCGTGCTTGGGCGTGGACAGCAGCGCCAGCGCCAGCAGGTTGACCGGGTTGACGTCGGCGGCGCGGTTGACGTTGACCTGGATGCGCTGGGCGAGCGTGTCCACGGTGCGCGCCAGCCATTCGGGCCGGTCCTCGTCGCGCAGCGGCTGGCCGTCCCAGTCGGGCGCACATTCGGCCAGCACCGTGTCGAGCCGGATCGGCTCGCCGAAGTTCACCACCACCTGGCCGTAGTTGCTGCGCAGGATCCTGGGGATGTTGGCCAGCAGCGCCCACACCGATTCCTTCTCCTTGGGCTTGCCGGACAGCTCCTCCAGGTAGCTGCGCCCCTCCATCAGCTTCTCGTAGCCGATGTACACCGGCTGGAACAGCACCGGCCGGGTGGGCTGGCGCAGGTAGGCGCGCACGGTCATCGCGATCATGCCGCCCTTGGGCGGGAGCAGGCGGCCGGTGCGCGAGCGGCCGCCCTCGATGAAGTACTCGATCGAGTAGCCGCCGGCGACCAGTTGCGCCACGTATTCGGTGAACACCGCCGAGTACAGCGCGTTGCCGCGGAAACTGCGGCGGATGAAGAACGCGCCGCCGCGGCGCAGGATCGGGCCGATCACCGGCAGGTTGAGGTTGATGCCGGCGGCGATGTGCGGCGGCACGATGCCGCGCGTGTACAGCAGGTAGCTCAGCAGCAGGTAGTCCATGTGGCTGCGGTGGCAGGGCACATAGACGATCTCGTGGCCGGGCGCGTTCTGCTTGAGCTGGTCGAGGTGGTGCACCAGCACGCCGCGGTAGATCCGGTTCCAGACCGGGGTGAGCAGGAAGCTGAGCGAGCGCACCACCGGGTGCGAGTAGTCGGCGGCGATCTCCCAGGCGTAGGCGTGGGCCTTCTTCCAGGCCTCGGCCGGCTTGCTGCCGTCGCGCCGGGCCTGGTCGGCGATCGCCTCCTTGACGGTGGGCGCGTCCAGCACCTTGTCCACCAGCAGCCGGCGCGTGGACAGGTCCGGCCCGATCACCGTGGCGCGGATCAGGCGGAAGTGGGTGCGCAGCACGCGCGAGAGCTTGCGCACGGTGCGCTCGGGGTCGAGCCCCTCGGCGATCACCTCGCGCACCGACACCGGCGCGGCGAACTGCACCTGGGTGTCGCGGCCGTTGAGCAGGATCGCCATCAGCCGGCGGAAGCGGCCGACCAGGGTCCAGTTCTCCGAGAACAGCACCTTGAACCAGCCGCTCTGCTTGTCGGGCGCGCGGCCGACGAAGATCGAGACCGGGATCAGCTGCACGTCCAGGGCCGGATCGGCGCGGTGCGCCTGGAGCAGGCGGGCGAGCGAGCCGGAGTGGGTCTTGTGCTCGGGGCCGGGGGTGAGGCCGAGCGCCTTGAGGGTGTTGGCGTGGCGGCGCGAGAGCGCGACGTAGGCGCGCTTGCGGCCGAGCGGATCGCCCGGCATCGGCTGCAGCGGCGAGGGCAGGCCGGCCTCGCGGCAGGCGCGCTCGAGGATCAGGGCGTTGGACAGGCCGTAGTCCTCGAGCACGTAGCAGACCGGGCGGCCGTCGGTCAGGCGGGCCGGTTCGGCCGGTTCGAGCTCGAGCCGGATCCAGGGATCGAGCAGGCGGCCGAGCAGGCGCGCCCACAACGGCCGGCGCTGGCGGGACGCGGCCGGCGGCGGGGCGGCGGGTGCCGGCGGGGGCAGCGGCAGTTCGGGGGCTTCGGGCACGGCTTGGCCGCCGGCGGCGGCCTGCGCCTCGGGCCCGGCCCGGTCCGCGGCGGGGCGTGCGGCGGCCTCGGCCGGGTGCTCGGGCAGCGGCTCGGGGCCGAACAGGGTGGGCTGCGCGGGCGGACGGGGTGAAGTCGGCATCGGGGCATTATGGCCGAGGGCCGGGGACGGCCGGCGGCCGCTCAAGGGGCGGCGGCGCGGGCGGGCGGGGCCGGGCGCGGCCGCAGCGAGGCCTCGGCGTTGCGCAGGTGGTCGCGCAGATACCAGCGGCCGTCCACCCGCTGCACCGCGACCAGGGTGTCGATGGGGGTGCCGGCCAGGGTGTAGCGCAGGCGCACCTCGGCCAGGTCGCCGGTCTGCCGCTGCAGGCTGGCCTGCACGCTCGACAGGCTGGCGTCGAGATCCAGGCCGTAGCGCGCCAGGCCGTCCTTGGACGCCCGCCAGACCGGGCCGAGCCGGCGCAGGCTGGCGTCCATGCCGTGGCGGGCGAGGTCGGCCTGGCCGCGCAGGCCGCTGCGGCGGACGGCACTGGCCAGGCCGGCGACCGCGGCCCGGGCGCGCGCGGGGTCGGCCAGCGGCGCCTGCGCACCCCAGCGGCTCAGGGCCCGGATCTGCTGGGCGTAGTGGTCGCGTTCCTCGGCGCTGAAGGCCGGCTCGCGCGCCACGTATTCGAGCCCGAACACGCCCAGGCTCACCGCAGCGGCGGACAGCTCCTTGCCGGCGCCGGCGAACTGGCGGCGGAACTGCGCCTGCAGCCGGGCCTCGGCGCCGGGCGCGGCGAGCGTGGCGAGCAGCGCCGGCAGGTGCTCGTCGAGCGGCAGTTCCTCCAGCGGCCAGCGGGTCTGGCCGGCGCGCCAGCCGGCTTCCAGCCGGGCGTGCAGGTCCGGGGGCACCGCGGCCACGGCGAAGCCGGCCAGGTCGTCCGCGCGCAGCAGCCGGGCCAGTCCGGTGACCGCCTCGGCCGGCGTGGCGGCCCCGGCCGGCGGCGCGGCGGGCGGCGGGGAGCAGGCGGCGAGCGCCAGCAGCCCGGCCACGGCGGCCAGGTGCAGGGCGGAACGCAGGCGGCGCGGGCGGGCGGGTCCGGGCATCGGCCCCCGAGTGTCGCGGCGCCCGCGGGGGCCGGGCAAGCGACCGCGGTCGCAAGCCCGACGGCGTGCGCTCAGGGCGCGGTGTCGAGCGCGGCGCGCTTGCGCTCGCGGCGCTGCGCGCGCGGCAGGTCGCGGGCGTTGTCGAACAGCGCCGCCTCCCAGCCGCCGTAGCTCGGGTTCGGCAGCACCCACCAGCGCTCGCCGAACCAGGCACCATGGCGCGCCAGCAGCGCCTCGCGCGCGGCCGGGGTGTTCTCGGGCACCTGCACGAAGTCGCCGAGCTGGTCGCCGACCTGGAGCAGCACCCGGTAGTGGCGGCCGACCCACTGCCGGCGGCAGGTCTTGTCGCTGCCGCGGGCGGCGCAGCCGGGCACCTCCGTGCCCAGGCCGAGGAACACCTCGCCCTCCGCCACCGGCAGCCCGGCCGCGCGCAGGTTGGCCAGGGTGTCGGCCTGCTGCGCCTCGTCGCGGTTGCTCAGGTAGATCACGGTGATCCCGCGCGCGTGCGCGGCCTGCGCGAACGCGACCGCGCCGGGGATCGCCTGCGCGCGGCGCTCGGCCACCCAGCGCGCCCAGCCGGCGTCGTCGAACTCGATCCCGTCGCGGATCAGGCGTGCCTGGTAGGGCGAGTTGTCGAGCATGGTCTCGTCCACGTCCACGATCACCGCCGGCGGCAGGCCGGCGGCGGGCGTGTCGCGTTCGGCCGGCGCCAGCGCGTCCCAGGCCGGATCGGCCAGCGCGCGTTCGAGCTGCGCGGCGGCGGCGCGGTACAGCGCCTGGGTGACCGCGCGGTACTCGACCGAACGCTGCATCCACAGCACGGCGTTGAGGTTGTCGTCGGCCGCGACCGCGGCCGCGGGGGCCGGCGGCGGCGCGGAGGCGGCGGGCGTGGCGTGGCGGCAGGCGCCGACGAGGAGCGCCGCGCACAGCGCGGCGAGCGGCAGGATTCGGGACATGGGGCGGACGCAAGCGAAGGTGGCGGCATCTTGGCCGCGCGCGCCGGTGGCGGCAAGCCTGGGGAAACCACGCCATGTCGCCGTTCGAAGGGCTTCACGCCCTGGACGCCCCGCGTTCGGCTGCCTGGCGCGGGCGCGCGGCGGTCAGTCGCCGAGCAGCGCCGCGATCGCGGCGAAGCCGGCCTGGGCGCGGGCCTGTCTGTGCGCGGCGTCGGCCACCGGGTCGGCGCCGTCGCGCTGCAGCTCCGCGGCGGGCAGCTCGTCGAGGAAGCGGCTCGGCAACAGGCGCACGCGTTCGCCCCAGCGCTGCGCTTCCTTCGCGTACGACAGCCACAACTGCTCCTTGGCCCGGGTGATGCCGACGTAGAGCAGGCGCCGTTCCTCGTCGAGCCGGCCTTCCTCGAGCGAGGCCTCGTGCGGCAGGTTGCCGTCCTCCATGCCGACGATGAACACGTAACGGAACTCCAGGCCCTTGGCCGCGTGCAGGCTCATCAGCCGCACCTGGTTGCCGGCCTCGCCCTTGTCGGCGTGCGCGAGCAGCGCGAGCGCGGCGGCGAGTTCGCCGGGGCCGGCGGTCTTCGGCCCGTCGAACCAGTCGGCGAGCTCGTCGAGGTTGGCGCGGCGGCGCTGGAACGCGGCCTCGTCCCGGCACTGCGCGCGCAGCATCGCCAGCAGCCCCGAGCGCTCGTTGAGCCGGCGCACCAGTTCGGCCGGCGGCAGGCGCGCGGCGTCGGCGCGCAGGCCGCGCACCAGGTCGGAGAACGCCTGCAGCGCGCCGGCGGCGCGCGCCGGCAGCTGCTTGAGCAGGGAGATGGACTCGGCCGCGCGCGCCAGCGGCAGCTGCGCCTGCTGCGCCAGCTCGGCCAGGCGCGCCAGCGTGGTCGCGCCCACGTCGCGCCGCGGCGACTGCACCGCGCGCAGGAACGCCGCATCGTCCTCGGGGTTGGCGACCAGGCGCAGCCAGGCGAGCGCGTCCTTGACCTCGCCGCGGTCGAGGAACGCGGTACCGCCGGTGAGGTGGTAGGGGATGCGCAGCAGCTGCAGCGCCTTCTCCAGCGGCCGCGACTGGTGGTTGCCGCGGAACAGCACGCAGAAGTCGCTCCATGGCGCCTGCCGCGCCTGTGCCAGGAACTGGATCTCGGCGGCGACCTTCTCCGCCTCGTGCGCGGCGTCGCGGCACTCCCAGACCCGGATCCGCTCGCCGTCGGGGTTGTCGCTCCACAGGGTCTTGGGATGCTCGTGCGGGTTGTGCGCGATCAGCGCGTTGGCCGCGCGCAGCACGCGCCGGGAGCAGCGGTAGTTCTGCTCGAGCTTGATCACGGTGAGCGCGGGGTAGTCGCGCCCGAGCTGGAGCAGGTTGTCGGGGTTGGCGCCGCGCCAGGCGTAGATGGACTGGTCGTCGTCGCCGACGCAGGTGAAGTCGCCCTTCGGCCCGGCGATCGCCTTGAGCAGCCGGTACTGGGCGTCGTTGGTGTCCTGGCACTCGTCCACCAGCAGGTAGCCGATGCGCTCGCGCCAGGCGGCCACGCACTCGGGGTCGGATTCGAGCAGTTGTACCGGCAGCCGGATCAGGTCGTCGAAGTCCACCGCGTTGAACGCGGCCAGGCGCTGCTGGTAGCGCGCGTACAGCGCCGCCGCCTCGCGCTCGCGCGGGCTTTGCGCGGCGGCCTCGGCCTGTTCGGGCGAGAGTCCGGTGTTCTTCGCGCGCGAGACCAGCGCGCGCATCGCCTCCAGCGCATCGGGCTTGGTCCCCGGCGGCAGCAGGTCCTTGAGCTGGGCGGCGGTGTCGTCGGCGTCGAACACCGAGAAGCCGCGGCGCAGGCCCAGGCGCGCGTGTTCGATCTGCAGCAGGCGCAGGCCGAGGGCGTGGAAGGTGCACAGGGTCAGGCCCTCGGCGGCGTCGCCCTTGAGCCGCCGGCCCACGCGCTCCTTCATCTCGCGCGCGGCCTTGTTGGTGAAGGTGATCGCCGCGATGCGCCGCGCCGGCATCCGCCCGGAGCCGACCAGGTGCGCGATCTTCTCCACGATCACCCGGGTCTTGCCCGAGCCCGCGCCCGCCAGCACCAGCAACGGCCCCTCGGTGTGCAGCACGGCGGCGCGTTGCGGCGGGTTGAGTCCTTGCATGCGGGCAGGGGAACGGCGGCGGGCCGCGCATTGTAGGGCGGCCCGCCGCGGCCGCCGGCGGGAGGGGGATCGGGTGCGGCGCGACGACGGAGTGCGTCGGTTGCGTTGCGCGGTCAGCGCGCCGCGACCCAATCCCTGGGGGACGGCGTGGCCTGCAGGCGCAGGCGGGTGGCGGGCACGCTGCCGAGCACCGGCTGCGCCCACAGCCGCACTTCGCCCGCGGCGCCGCGCCACTGTGCGACCAGGCCGGCGGGGCCCTCGTGCCGGGCCACCAACTGGTAGCCCTGGCGGCTCAGCGCGGCTTCGTAGAGGGCCACGGCGGCCGCGGGGCTGCCGGGCTGCAGATAGAGGCGGTCGTAACGACCGCCGGCCAGCGGCTGGGCGGCGGTCGGCAGCGGCAGCGCGTCGAGCAGGGCGGCCTCGGCGCGCCGGTCCACGACCCGCACGCTGACGCCGAACTGCGCGGTCTCGGCCCGGGCCGGGGACAGGGCCGGGCCGAGCGCAGCGGCGAGCAGCAGAATGAGGGGGAAGAAACGGGTCATGGGGGCAACCTCCGGCCGCCAGTGGGCCCGTATTTGCGCGGAAGCTGCGTGACCGGCATCGCCGAACCGCAAAAAACCCTGAAAAACAATGGGTTTCTGCAATCGGCATCACCGCGGCGCACGGCGCCGGGTCACGTCGTCAACAACAACTGCGTCGCAGCTGTCAAGAGGAGATGCGCGGCCCGCGCTCGCCTGCGGATGCCGCCCCTGCCGGCCTTTGGTGCGGACGGGCACGGAACAGCAGTGATGGCGACCCGAACCGAGCGGAAACCCCGTCTCAGTGCCAAGTCTGCCCACGTCTCTTTCGTTCTGTGACTTGCGGCACAGAAACTGCGCGACCGAGTCGGTATCAATGCCAACCCTCGGGGGATGTCGAAGATCACCTGCCTGCGGCCAGTGGAGCGGCCCGCCGCATCGCCCTGCCTGTGCTGCACCACGCCTCGGAGTCCGTTTCATGCGTAACCGCCTCGTCCTCGCCATCGCCGGCCTGCTGGCTTCCTCGACCGCCCTGGCGGGTCCCTCGCCGCAGACCGGCAGCTTCAACGTGACCGCCAACGTCGCCAACAGCTGCCGCATCACCGCCACGCCGGACCTCGCCTTCGGCGCCTACGACCCGGCCGACGCCAACTTCAGCACCGCGCTCGACGCCGCCAGCTCGATCAGCGTGCGCTGCACCAAGGGCACCAACGCCGCCGTCGCCCTGGGCCAGGGCGGCAACCCCGCCAGCGGCTCCACCTGCGCCGCGCCGCTGCGTCAGATGGCCGCCGGTGCCGAGCGCCTGCGCTACGACCTGTACCAGGACAGCGGCCGGACCCAGGTCTGGGGTTGCGATGCCAGCAACGATCGCGACTTCACCTCCACCTCGTCGGTCACCGCCACGACCCTGAACACGTACGGCCGGATCCCGGCCGGCCAGGACGTCGCCGCGGGCAACTACACCGATACGGTGACGGTCACCGTCACGTTCTGAGCCTCGTCCCGTCTCGGGGGTGCGGCCTGGCCCCAGGCCGCGATCGCAGGCACACTGGAAGCAGCCTCGACGGCGTCCGCACAGGGCGCCGTCGTCGCATCCGGCCACCGGCGACTGACTGATCTGGTCACTCGCTGACCCGGTTCGTGTCCCTCGTGTCCGCCCCCGTCTCCGGAGCCGTCCCATGCCCGCCGTCGCCCCAAGGATCTGGTTGGCCCTGCTGGCCCTCGCACTGCCGGCGACCGCGGCCGAGTTCAACGTCAACCCGACCCGGGTCGAACTCGGCCCGCGCCAGGCGGCCGAAACGCTGGTGATCGGCAACGGCGAGGACCGGCCGATCAGTTTCGAGGTCGAGGTCAAGCGCTGGACCCAGGGAGTGGATGGCGCCTGGCAGCTGACCCCCAGCGACGAACTGGTGGTGCACCCGCTGCTGGTCACGGTGCCGGCCCAGGGCAAGGCCCGGCTGCGGGTCGGCACCCTGCAGCGCCGCGACGAACCGCGCGCCTGGCGGGTGGAGCTGCAGCAGCTGCCGGAGGCCCGCGCCGCGGAGGGAGCGAGCGTGCAGATCCTGACCCGGCTGAGCATCCCGGTGTTCGCGCAGCCGGCGAGGGCGGTGCCACGCCCGCAGTTGCAGATGCCCGAGGTCGAGGCCGGGGCGGTGCGGGTGCGCCTGGCCAATGCCGGCAACGCCTACCTGCCGCCGCAGGACGCGCATCTGCGCCTGCTGGATGCGGCCGGACGGGTCGTGCACGAGACGCCGATCGCCCCCGGCTACGTGCTGGCCGGCGCGCAATTGCCGCTGGCGCGGCCCTTGCCGGCCGGCGTCTGCTCCCGCGCGGCGCGGCTCGAGCTGCGCCTCACCATGCCGGCCACGACCCTCGCGGCGGAGATCCCCGCCGCTGCGCGCCGATGCGGCGGCTGAAGCGGCCGGCCCTGGCCCTGGCCCTGGCCGGGGTGCTGGCGGCGATGCCGGTGGCGGCGCAGCCCGGCGACGAGGTCTTGCTGCTCGACCTGTGCGTGGACGCCCGCTGCGTGGGCGTGGCCGCGGTGGTGGTCCGCGACGGCCGCGTGCTGGTGGATCGCGAGGCGCTGCTGGCCGCCGGCCTGGATCCGACCGGGCTGGCGGCCGAGCGCATCGGCGAGCGCGACTTCGTGGATCCCTCCGCCCTCGGCGGCGTGACCGTACGCGTGGATCGCGAGGCCCTGCGCGTGGACATCGAGCGGCCGCTGCAGGCGCGTCCGGTGCAGCAGGCCGACCTGCGCACCCGGGTGGCGGCCGACCCGCTGCCGCAGCCGTGGACCGCGTTCGTCAACTACGCCCTCACCGTCGGCGAGCGCCGCGAGCAGCACAGCGCCTATTTCGACGCCGCCCTCGGTCGTGGCCATGCTGCGCTGCGCAGCACCGGCTTCTGGAACCAGCCCCAAGGCTGGCGCCGCGGCCTGACCCGGTTCGAATTCGACCAGCCGCAGCACCTGCGGCGCTGGACGGTGGGCGACCAGTTCGCCGTCGCGCGCGATGCGCTCGGCGGCGGGCTGCTGCTCGGCGGCGTGGGCATGGAGCGCGCGTTCGAGCAGGATCCCTATCTCGTCACGTTCCCGCAGGCGTTCTACCAGGGTGTGCTGGAAACCCCGGGCACGGTGGAGGTATATGCCAACGGCGTACTGGTCGGCCGGCGCGAGCTGGGGCCTGGGCCGTTCACCCTGCAGAACCTGGGCCTGCCGCCGGGACGCAGCGACCTGCAGGTGGTGGTGCGCGATCCGTTCGGCAACCGCTTCACCCTGCCCGGCCAGGTTTATTACGGCGCCAGCCAGTTGCTGGCCCCGGGCCTGACCGACTACGCCGTGCGCATGGGCGTGCCGCGCAGCGGCGTGGGCCTGGACGACCGCTACACCGGCGGCGTGGCCTGGCAGGCCTGGTGGCGGCACGGGTTCACCGATCGGCTGACCGTCGGTGCGCGCGGCGAGGGCGACCGCGACCTGCGCAACCTCGGCGCGGACCTGGCCCTGCGCAGCGGCTTCGGCGAATTCGGGTTCTCGTTCGCCGCCAGCGACCATGCCCAGGCCGGCTCCGGACAGGCCTGGGCTGCCAGTTACAGCTATGGCGACCGCCGCTACGGTCTGGCGCTCGGCACCCGCCGCTTCAGTGCCGGCTATCGCAACCTGGGCGAACCGCTCGCGTTCGTCACGGGGCGCCTGCGCGAGGATGACTACGCCACGGTCAGTTGGGCGCCGTGGTCGCCGTTCGCGTTGCAGCTCGGCTACGGCCGGCAGCGGCGCGAGGGCGAGGCCGCCGAGCGCAACGCGAGCCTGGTGGCGACCTGGCGCCTGTCCGGGCGCGCGCAACTGCAGCTGGCCGTACAACACCGGCAGGGCCTGCGCGAGGACACCAGCGCCCTGCTCGGCTTCACCTACGCCTTCGATCGCGAGAGCCTGAGCCTGAGCGCGCGCCGCGACGAGGCCGGCGAGAGCCTGGGGCTGGACCTGCGCCGCTCGCGCCCGCCCGGGGTGGGCTGGGGCTATGAACTGAGCGCGCAGCGCCTGGAGGATACGCAGACCGGGATCGGCCAAGTCGAATACCAGGGCCGGCACGGGCGCTACGCCGCGCGGGTGGAACGCTTCGCGGGCGCGACCCAGGCCTATGCGCTGGCGAGCGGCGCGCTGGTGGCGATCGGCGGCCGCATGTTCGCCACGCCGCCGCTGGAGACCGGCTTCGCCCTGGTGCGCGCGCCGGGCCTGGCGGACGCGCCGGTGCTGCGCGAGAACGTGGAGGTCGGCCGCACCGACGCGCGCGGCGACCTGCTGGTGCGCGACCTGGTGCCGTACTACCCGAACCTGATCGCGCTCGATGCCGCGGCGGTGCCGATCCGCTACGACATCCGCCGGGGAGCGTGGCGGGTGGCGGTGCCGCGCAACGCAGGCGCGCTGGTGCCGATGGACGTGCAGGTGGTGCAGGCGGTGACCGGGCAGGTGCGGGTGCGGGCCGCGGGCGTGACGCGCGCGGCCGAGTACGGCCGCCTGCGGGTGCGTGCGGCCGACACCGGCGCGGAGCTGGCCGAGACGCCGCTGGGCGGCAGTGGTCGCTATTACCTGGACGGGCTCGCGCCCGGCCGCTACCGCGCCGAGGTGCTGGACGACGCGGGGGCGGTGGCCGCAGTCTGCCTCCTGAGCGTGCCCACCCCCGGCGCCACGCCGGTGGCCGAGCTGGGCGAGCTGATCTGTGACGCAGTGGGGGAAACGCCATGAACGCCCGGGGGACGCCCGCGTCCGGAGCCGGCCGCCGGGGGCATACTGCCGGGGTCATGGGCCGGCAGTTCCCGCCCACCGCCAACGGCATGCGCCGGGCGCGGGTCGCGCTCGCGGCGCTGCTGTGCGCGGGCGCCGGCATCGCCCGGGCGGCCGAGTGCAGCCTGAGCACGCAACCGATCAATTTCGGCACCTATGACCCGATCGAGCTGTTCGCGCCCATCGATAGTTTCGGCGCGGTGAGGGTGGGCTGCACCCTGACCACCTTCGGCGAGTTGTTCTTCGGGGTCGTGGTCCAGGTTCGGCTCGGCACCGGCAGTTCCGGTACCTACGCCGCGCGCACCCTGCGCCAGCCGCCCGCGTCGGTGCTGCAGTACAACCTGTACACCAGCGCCGCGCGCACCACGGTGTGGGGCGACGGCACCGGCGGCACTGCGGCCGTGAGCGGCACGGTCGGGGGATTCTTCGGCGGCCCCAACCCGCGCACCTTCACCGTCTACGCGCGGCTGCCGCCGGGACAGGATCCCAGCGTCGGCCCGCACAGCGACACGGTCACGGTCGAGGTCTGGTTCTGAAGCGTGTAATTGCTGGGGATCGAAGATGGGCGGGGCCCATTCGGCATGATTCGACCATTACAGGAGGTGATGAAATGATTGCGGATGCGCGATGGATGCGGATGAAGAACATCCTGATTAGTAATTTTCTTCTCGTTGCGCTGGCTTTTGTGCTTGACTCCACGCTTGGAGGTTCGGCTCACGCGGGGCAGATGGTGAGCTTGGGAGCGCTGCCAGGAGGGACAAACAGTTTTGCTGCTGATGTGTCTGCAGATGGCACAGTGGTGGTTGGCAGTTCAGACAGTGAAGGGGAGATGGTAGGAACAGCATTCCGCTGGACGGTCGCAGAAGGCATGAGGAGCCTGGGGACACTTCCAGGCGATGATTACAGTTTTGCAGATGCAGTCTCTGCAGATGGTCGTGTTGTGGTAGGAAGTAGTGGGGCTATTGCCGATTAGCCCCGCCTGCGCGCGTTTCGTTGGACTGAAGAAAGCGGGATGACAGATCTGGGGGCGTTGCCTGGGCACATCTATTGCCGCGCAACCGGGGCATCCAGTGATGGATCCGTGATTGTTGGCTATTGCCGTGAAGATGGTTGGCCAACCAATGAGCTTGCATTTCGTTGGACTGCAGCGGATGGAATGCGCAGTCTTGGCACTTTGCCTGGAGGAAGGCAGAGCCGCGCCAACGCGGTTTCTGGCGACGGCCAGATCGTGGTTGGTTATGCAGAAGATGCAAGTGGTGCGCCAAGGGCATTCATATGGACAGAAACGGAAGGCATGGTGAGTCTGGGGACTATCGCAGGGGGCGTGTATAGCGCTGCCAATGGCATATCGCTTGATGGCACTGTGGTTGTGGGCCATGGCAGTGGTAGTAACGGGAGCGGGAACTACGCATTGCGTTGGACGCCAGCGGAGGGCATGGTCAGTCTTGGGGCTCTGCCTGGCGACGTTGGTAATGCGGCCCTTGATGCATCAGATGATGGGTCTGTTGTGGTGGGTTACGGCGACAAAGACGACTTCACCAACGAGGCTTTTATCTGGACTGCTGCGGAAGGGATGGCTGGCCTTGGCACTATTCCAGGTGGTGTCGACAGCGCGGCGTACGCAGTGTCTGCCGATGGCAGCGTGGTGGTTGGAAATGCTCTAGGAAACGATGGAAATTTTTATGCGTTCCGTTGGACTAGGGATCCTTGAGTCGTTGCAGCCCTCAATTGGCCTTTGTTGACCAAGCGTTCAAAAAAATGAAAGCATGACTCAGGCAGCTCTCATGCGGGCACACAGCCGACGTCGAGGGCCGATCAGAGCCCATGGCCGCCTGAGTCATGCAAATCAAGACAAGACAAGGTTGGAGTCAACGGCAACGTGGTCATATGGCTTGCAATGACGGGCACGAGGTAGATATGTGTGCCGCACTAGATGAACGATATGTGGGGCTGCTGCCGCGAGGGGGTGTTTTGCTGCCCCTGTTTTTCTGCTTTGCGGGCCTGGCACAGGCGCAGGACTGCCGGCTCACCACCAACCCGCTTGCGTTCGGCACCTACGATCCGGTCGAGACCGTGGCGCCGTTGGATGCAAGCACGCAGTTCCTGGTGGATTGCCGCGACCCGAGCCGGGTCACATTCACCGCGACCCTGAGCCCGGGCAATTCCGGCACCTATACGCCGCGCGAGCTGCGCCTGGGCACCAGCCGGTTGCCGTACAACCTGTACCGCGACGCCGCGCGCACGATCGTGTTCGGCGACGGTACCGGCGGCACCCAGGCTGCGGTCTGCAGGACGGGCACCACCGGCAACGGCTGCACCGGCAGCAATCCGCCGGGGCCCGACCGGCGCGCCACGGTGCCGGTGTACGGGCGGATCCCGCTGGGTGCGGACCCGGCGGCCGGGCCGCACAGCGATACCATCATCGTCACGGTCACGTTCTAGCCCGCGTGACACGCCGCAGGGCGCCGCTTGCGGCGATAATCGCCGCAATGGCCAAGCTCTACTTCTACTACTCGGCGATGAACGCCGGGAAGACCACCACGCTGCTGCAGAGCGCGCACAACTACCGCGAGCGCGGGATGCGGGTGCTGATCCTGACGCCGGCGCTCGACCGGCGCGCGGGAGAGGGCGTGGTGGCCTCGCGGATCGGGCTGCGCGCGGAGGGGTGCGCGTTCGCGCGCGAGGAGGACCTGCAGCGCCTGGTCGAGGCCGACATCGCGGCCCACGGGCCGCTGCACTGCGTGCTGGTGGACGAGGCGCAGTTCCTGTCCCGGGCGCAGGCGTGGCAGCTGACCGAGGTGGTGGACGCGCTGCGCATTCCGGTGCTGTGCTACGGCCTGCGCACCGACTTCCGCGGCGAGCTGTTCGAAGGCAGCCAGTACCTGCTGGCCTGGGCCGACGAACTCAGCGAGATCAAGACCATCTGCCACAGCGGCCGCAAGGCGACCATGACCGTGCGCGTGGACGAGCATGGGCGCGCGGTGCAGGCCGGCCCGCAGGTGGAGATCGGCGGCAACGAGCGCTATGTCTCGGTTTCGCGCGCGGAATTCAAGAAGGTGATGCGCGGCGAGGGCGCGATCGCGCCGCTGCAGGTGCCGCTGCCGCTGTAGCGCCTCAGCGCCGGGCGAGCGCGTCGCAGCGCGCCCGGATCGTTGCCGCCTCGCGCACCAGCGCGCCGCCCTCCGGCATCTGGTCCTGCAGCTCGCGCAGCAGGGCGTCGAGTTCGGCACGTCCCTGCGCGGGCTGGGCGCCGTCGCAGCGCAATTCCGCGCGGTAGGCGCGCGCGCGCCATTGCAGGCGGCGTGCTTCGCTGTCGTGGCCGGACAGGGCGGCGAGGGTGTCGAGCTGCGCCAGGGCGCGCACATCGCCGGCCTGCGCTTGCGCGCGGGCCAGCGCCAGCACGGCCCTGCGTGCCTGCGGGTGGTCGGCGCCGTAGCCGGCCATGGTCAGCGTCCGCGCCCGGCGCAGGTGTTCGAGGGCCTCGTCGTGGCGGCCGAGCGCAAGCAGCACCTCGCCCAGCAGGCGGTCGGTGTCGCCGACCAGGGGGTGTTTTGCGCCATGTTGGCGTTCGCGCAGGGTGCGCGCCTCGCGCAGTGCTGCGAGCGCGGCCAGGTCGCGGCCGGCCTCGTGCTGCACCAGCGCCAGGTTGAACAGCCCGCCGGCGAGCCGGCTCTGGCCGGCCGGCTGGCGCCAGTTGGCCACCGCCAGCGACAGCAGGCGCTCGGCCTCGGTGAGGTTGCCGCGTTCCCAGGCGACGATGCCCAGGCTGTTGTAGCTGCCGCCGACCTCGACGTGGTCCTCGCCCAGGCGCTCGACCAGCAGTTCGTGGGTGGCGCGCAGCTCGCGCGCGGCCTCGTCCAGGCGGCCCTGGTCCACGTACACCGCGGCCAGCTGGCGGCGCACCGAGAGCGTGATCGGGTGGCGCTCGCCGTGCAGTTCGCGCGCCAGCGCCAGGGCCTGGCGGTAGGCCGCTTCGGCCAGGGCGACGTGGCCGCGTTCGCGCTGCAGCGCGGCGAGGCTGCGATGGATGCTGACCGC
Organism: Vulcaniibacterium gelatinicum; assembly: GCF_008033445.1. GTDB lineage: Bacteria > Pseudomonadota > Gammaproteobacteria > Xanthomonadales > Xanthomonadaceae > Vulcaniibacterium_B > Vulcaniibacterium_B gelatinicum. The sequence goes on along the minus strand of NZ_VNKO01000008.1, from coordinate 71,304 downwards.
GAGCGGGTGGCGGGTGCCGACGTCGCGCTGCAAGCGGCGCAGCGCGTCCTCCAGGCCGCGCATCGCGGCCGGCGCGTCGCCGGCGTCGGCGTGCAGCGCCGCCAGATCCACCAGGTTCTCGACCGTGCCGGCCGCGTCGTGGAGTTGGTCACGGCGCAATGCCAGCGAGCGTTCGAGCAGCAGCCGTGCCGCCTGCGGCTCACCGTTGGCGCGGTGGCAGCGACCGAGCTGTGAGTAGAACTCGGCGGCCTGGGTCGGCAGTTGCGCCTGCTGCCGCCGCGCCTGGTCGAGCCACGGCTGCATGGTGCGGATGCATTCCACGTTCATGCCGAGCTGGCGCTGTGCCTGGCCACGCAGGGTGGCGGCCTCCAGGCGCAGGCTCGGCGGTGCGTCCTCGACGTTGTCCAGGATCGCGGCCTGGCGCTGCAGCAGGGCCAGGGCTTCCTCGTAATCGCCCAGGCCCAGGCGCAGGCGCGCGGCCACGCCCAGCAGCTCGGCGCGTGCGCGCGGCTGCCGCGCGAGCGCGCGGTTGCCGCGGTCAATGCCGGTCTCGAGCAGCGTGCGCAGGTCCACCGGGCGGTCGCGAGGGGCGTTGCCGGCGCCTTCGAACAGGCCGATCACGAAGTCCTGCAGGGCCTGCGCGCGCGCGGCCTCGGCCAGCGCCTCGCGCGCCTGCCAGGCCACGATCGCGAACGCCGCGGACATCACCGCCAGCACCAGCGCGGCACTCGCCAGCGCCCAGCGGTGGCGCTTGACGTACTTGCCGAAGCGGTAGCGCACGCTCTGCGCGCGCGCCTGCACCGGCCGTCCCATCTGGTAGCGCTGCAGGTCCTGGGCCAGGGCCTCGACCGAGGGATAGCGCTGCTCGGGCTTCTTCGCCAGCGCCTTGAGCACGATGTTGTCGAGGTCGCCGGCGACCACCCGCGCGCGCCGGCGCAGCATCGCGGCGCTCTCGGCGAGCGCGGCGTCGGCCGCGCGCTGCAGGGCGAGCGAGGGCCGCAGCGGGTCGGTCAGCAGGATCGCCTCCTCCCATGCCGCGTCGGTCTGGCGCTCGAGCGGATACGGCCGCGCGTCGGTGAGCAGCTCGTACAGCACCACGCCCAGCGCGTACACGTCGGTCATGGTCGTGACCGGCTCGCCGCGCACCTGCTCCGGCGCGGCGTAGTGCAGGGTGAAGGCGCGCACGCCGGTGCGGGTGTGCTCCTCCTGCGGCAGCGGCTCGCTGTCGAGCAGCTTGGCGATGCCGAAGTCGAGCAGCCGCACCTCGCCGGCCGGGGTGACCAGGATGTTCGAGGGCTTGAGGTCGCGGTGCACGATCAGGTTGGCGTGCGCGTGGCTGACCGCGGCGCAGACCTGGGCGAACAGGCGCAGGCGGGTGTCGAGGGCGACGTTGCGCGCGCGGCACCAGTCGGTGATCGGCTCGCCCTCGACATACTCGAGGGCGAGGAAGGGCTGGTGGTCGGCGCTGATGCCGGCGTCGAGCAGGCGCGCGATGTGCGGATGCGCGAGCCGGGCCAGGATCTGCCGCTCGCGGGTGAAGCGCAGGCGCAGGTTCGGGTCGGCCAGGCCCGGGCGCAGCAGCTTGAGCGCGACCCGGCGCTGGTACAGCCCGTCCGAGCGCGAGGCCAGCCAGACCTGGCCCATGCCGCCCTCGCCGAGCAGGCGCTCGAGCCGGTACGGGCCCACCTCCAGGCCCGGGCGCAGGCCCGGGAGCGGGGCGACCAGCGGCTCGGCCAGGAAGTCCTCGCGCTCGCCCTCCAGTTCCAGCAGGGCCTCGAGTTCGGCCGCGGTGCGCGGATCCTCCTCGCGCATCAGGCGCAGGCTGTGCGCGCGCTCCTCCGGGCCGAGCTCGAACAGCGCGTCGAGCAGCGGGGACAGGCGTTGCCAGCGTTCGGCATCCATCTCGGCTCACCCGGTCGTGCGCGACGTGCGTTTCCCCCGTTTCCGCCCCCGCGCGGCGGCCGGCTCAGGGTTCCTGCAGCGACGCCAACAGGAACACCCGCGCCTTCTGCCAGTCGCGGCGGATGCTGCGCTCGGAGCGCTTGAGCAGCGCGGCGATCTCCAGTTCCGACAGGCCGGCGAAATAGCGCAGTTCCACCACCTGCGCCAGGCGCGGATCCACCGCCGCCAGGCGGGTCAGCGCGGTGTCCAGGCCGAGCATCTCCTCGTCCAGGCGCAGCCCGCCCTCGACTTCCTCCGGCAGCTCGGTGACGCGGTGCAGGTCGCCGCCGCGCTTCTGCGCCAGGCGCTGGCGCGCGTAGTCCACCACCACGCTGCGCATCGCCGAGGCGGCGTAGGCGAAGAAGTGGGCGCGGTCGTCGAAGCGCGCGGTGTTGCGCGTGGCCAGCTTGAGATAGGCCTCGTGCACCAGTGCGGTGGCGTCGAGGGTGTGGCCGTGCTGGCCGGCGAGCTGGCGCCGGGCCATCGCGTGCAGTTCCTGGTACAGGGTGGCGAGGACGCGGTCGAGCGCGGAGCGGTCGCCGTCTCTGGCCGCGTCCAGCAGTTCCGTGATGTCGGCGGTATCGGCCATCGTGCCCCCCGAGGCGCCTGCACTATAGCCCGAATGAGTGAGACTGGCGTCACGGCGGCCGGTCGGCGGGCGCGTTCACGTTGTTCCCGCCCCGTTGAGGGGGCACCCTCAGCGCTGGCAGTGCCCGCACCAGACCGTGGTCCGCTGCCCGATCGCGGCCACCTTCAGGGCGCGGCCGCAGCGCGGGCAGGGTTCGCCGCCGCGGCCGTAGGCGGCCAGTTCCTGCTCGAAATAGCCCGGCGCCCCGTCCGGGGCCAGGAAGTCGCGCAGGGTGGTGCCGCCGCGCGCGATCGCGTGCCCGAGGATGCGCTTGACCGCCGCGGCGAGCAGGACGTAGCGCTCGCGCGAGACCCGGCCGGCGGCGCGCAGCGGCGAGATCCCGGCCTCGAACAGGGCCTCGGCGGCGTAGATGTTGCCCACCCCGACCACGATCCGCTGGTCCATCAGGAAGGTCTTCACCGGCGCGCGGCGGCCGCGGCTGCGCGCGAACAGATAGTCGCCGTCGAAGTCCTCCGACAGCGGCTCCGGGCCGAGGCCGCGCAACAGCGGATGGGTCTGCCCGGGCGCCTGCCATAGCAGGCAGCCGAAGCGGCGCGGATCGTTGAAGCGCAGCACCCGGCCCGAGTCGAGCGCCAGGTCCGCGTGGTCGTGCGCGCGCGGCGGGGTGCGCGCCGGCAGCACGCGCAGGCTGCCGGACATGCCCAGGTGCAGCAGCACGCTGCCGGCGGCGGTGTCGAGCAGCAGGTACTTGGCGCGGCGGCGCACCGCGAGGATGCGCTGGCCGGGCAGCTGCGCGCGCAGCGCGTCCGGGATCGGCCAGCGCAGGTCCGGCCGGCGCAGCACCACCGCGCGCACGGTGCGGCCCTCGACGTGCGGCGCCAGGCCGCGGCGGGTGGTCTCGACTTCGGGCAGTTCGGGCATGGGCGCAGTGTGGCAGAGCTGAACGAACCGGGGGCCCGGTCACGGTCCTTGGCGCGCGCGCGGCGGACGATGCTGGCATGATGGCCGCGGGGCGTGGACAAACGCGCGTCCCGTTCATTTTCCGGAGTCCGCAATGCCCGCTCTGCTCGATTTCCTCGCCGGTGGCCTGCTGCAGGCCGGTTGGGGGACGCTGGCCCTGTACCTGCTGGTGGTCACGCAGCTGACCATCTTCACCGTCACCCTGTACCTGCACCGCAGCCAGGCGCACCGCGGCGTGGACTTCCATCCCGCGCTCGCGCACGCCTTCCGCTTCTGGTCGTGGCTGACCACCGGCATGGTGACCAGGGAATGGGCCGCGATCCATCGCAAGCACCACGCCAAGTGCGAGACCGAGGAAGACCCGCACAGCCCGATGCACAAGGGCATCGGCAAGGTGTTCTGGAACGGCGTGGAGCTGTACCGCGAGGCGCGGCGCGACCGCGACTCGATCGAGAAGTACGGCAAGGGCTGCCCCGACGACTGGATCGAACGCCATCTCTACACGCGCTGGTCCTCGCTCGGCCCGACCCTGCTGCTGCTGGTCAGCTTCGCCCTGTTCGGCTTCAAGGGCGTGGCGGTGTGGGCGGTGCAGATGCTGTGGATCCCGTTCTGGGCCGCGGGCGTGGTCAACGGCCTGGGCCACTGGTGGGGCTACCGCAACTTCGAGACCACCGACACCGCCACCAACCTCTCGCCGTGGGGCGTGTGGATCGGCGGCGAGGAGCTGCACAACAACCACCACGCGTTCCCGTCCTCGGCCAAGTTCGCCCTGCGCAAGTGGGAGTTCGACATCGGCTGGGCGGCGATCCGCGGCCTGCAGGCGCTCGGCCTGGCCAAGGTGTTGCGCGTGGCGCCCACGCTCAACGTGCGCCCGAACATCGCCATGCCCGACGCCGAGACGATCAAGGCCCTGCTCGCGCACCGCTTCCACGCCATGACCGACTACCAGCGCCACGTGCTGATGCCGGCGCTGCGCGAGGAGGCCGCCGCCGCGGGCGCGAAGCTGCGCGCGCTGCTGCCGCGCAAGCTGCGCAAGGGCCTGGCCGACGACGGCCGCTGGCTCAAGCCGGAAGCGCGCGCGCAATTGCAGGACTGGGTCGCGCAACGGCCGCGGATCCGCGCCGTGCTCGAGTACCGCGCGCGGCTGGCGGCGGTGCTGGAGGCGCGCGGCCACGACGTCGCCGCGCACGTGCAGGCACTGCAGGCCTGGTGCCGCGAGGCCGAGGCCAGCGGCATCCGCGCGCTGCAGGAATACTCGATGCGCCTGAAGGGGTATTCCCTGCAGGGCATGCCTGCCTAGGCGGGCCGGGGCCCGCCCGACGCCATGCGTCCCCCCACGCCACGGCCCGCCCGGCGACGCGCGGGCCCGGGCGTGTCCGCGCTGGCGGCGCTGGTGCTGCCGGCGCTCGCCGCCGCCCAGGTGCACACCACCGCCGACTACCTCGCGCGCATGGACGCCGACCGCGACGGCCGCGTCTCGCTGGCCGAATACCAGGACTGGATGAGCTACGCCTTCGACGCGATGGACCGCGACCGCGACGGCACCCTCGCGCCGGCCGAACTCCCCGGCGGCCGCGGCCGCCCGCTGACCCGTGCCGAGCACCGCGCGCGCCTGGCGCAGACGTTCGCCCGGCAGGACCGCGACGGCGACGGCCACCTCGACGCCCGCGAACTGGCCGCCCCGCCCCGCTGAACGCGCGCCGGCTTGATCCAGGTCAGGGCCGGGCCGTACGGCCGTGGCGACGATGCGGCCTGGACGCGCGGCGCACGTCACTCCGACGGACGGGCGCCCCAGGGATTCCCGGCGTCCAGCCACTTTCCCCCACGACGCGGCGCGGCGCCCGCGCCGCGCGCTTGCGGCACACTGACGCTCCCCACGTCCTGCGGAGCCGTCCATGTCCGTCCACCGCCCCGCCGCCGGCCACGACCCTGCCGCCAAGGCCGTCTATCCCGTCCAGCCCGAATTCGCCGCCCGCGCCCGGGTCACGCGCGAGGACTACGCGCGCCTGTGCGAGCAGGCGCAGCGCGACCCGGATGCGTTCTGGGCCCAGGTCGCGCGGCGCGTGGACTGGATGCGGTTCCCGACCCGGATCCGCGACGTCAGCTTCCGCGCCGAGGACTTCCGCATCCGCTGGTTCGAGGACGGCGAGCTCAACGCCAGCGTCAACTGCCTCGACCGCCACCTGGCCGCGCGCGGCGACAAGACCGCGCTGATCTTCGAGCCCGACGATCCCGCGGAGCCGGCGCAGCACATCAGCTACCGCGAGCTGCACGCGCGCGTGTGCCGGCTCGGCAACGCGTTGCGCCGCCTCGGCGTGCGCAAGGGCGACCGGGTCACGATCTACCTGCCGATGATCCCCGACGCGGTGGTGGCGATGCTCGCCTGCGCCCGCATCGGCGCGATCCACTCGGTGGTGTTCGGCGGTTTCGCCCCGCACTCGATCGCCGACCGCATCGCCGACTGCGGCAGCAGGCTCGTCATCACCGCCGACGAGGGCGTGCGCGGCGGCCGCCGCATCCCGCTCAAGGCCAACGTGGACGCGGCGCTGAAGCTGCCGGGCACCGACAGCGTCGAGACCGTGCTGGTGGTGCGCCACACCGGCGCCGCGGTGCCGATGCAGATGCCGCGCGACCGCTGGTACGACGCGGTGGTGGACGGCCAGGCCGACACCTGCGAGCCCGAGCGCATGAACGCGGAGGACCCGCTGTTCATCCTCTACACCTCCGGCAGCACCGGCAAGCCGAAGGGCGTGCTGCACACCACCGGCGGCTACCTCGTGTACGCGAGCTGGACCCACGAGATCGTGTTCGACCTGCGCGAGGACGACGTCTGGTGGTGCACCGCCGACGTCGGCTGGATCACCGGCCACAGCTACCTGGTGTACGGCCCGCTCGCCAACGGCGCCAGCTGCGTGGTGTTCGAGGGCATTCCCACGTACCCCACCGTCTCGCGCTTCTGGGAAGTGGTGGACAGGCACCGGGTCACGCTGTTCTACACCGCCCCGACCGCGATCCGCGCCCTGATGCGCGAGGGCGAGGCGCCGGTGCAGCGGACGTCGCGCGCCTCGCTGCGCCTGCTCGGCACGGTCGGCGAGCCGATCAATCCGGAAGCCTGGCGCTGGTACCACGAGGTGGTCGGCGACGGCCGCTGCCCGGTGGTGGACACCTGGTGGCAGACCGAGACCGGCGGGATCCTGATCGCCCCCCTGCCCGGCGCCACCGACCTCAAGCCCGGCTCGGCCACGCGGCCGCTGCCCGGGGTGCGGCCGGCGCTGGTGGATGCGGACGGCCGCGTGCTCGAGGGCCCCGCCGAGGGCAACCTGGTGCTGCTCGATTCCTGGCCCGGGCAGATGCGCACCGTGTACGGCGACCACGCGCGCTTCGTGGACACCTACTTCAAGACCTACCCCGGCATGTACTTCACCGGCGACGGCTGCCGCCGCGATGCCGACGGCGACTACTGGATCACCGGCCGGGTGGACGACGTGATCAACGTCAGCGGCCACCGCATCGGCACCGCCGAGATCGAGAGCGCGCTGGTCGCGCACCCGAAGGTGGCCGAGGCCGCGGTGGTCGGCTTCCCGCACGACATCAAGGGCCAGGGCATCTACGCCTACGTCACGCTCAAGGCCGGCGAGACGGGCAGCGAGGCGCTACGCCGCGAGCTGATCGAATGGGTGCGCAAGGAGATCGGCCCGATCGCCACCCCCGACCACTTGCAATGGGCCCCGGGCCTGCCCAAGACCCGCAGCGGCAAGATCATGCGCCGGATCCTGCGCAAGATCGCCGAGGACGCACCGGACCAGCTCGGCGACACCAGCACCCTGGCCGATCCGGCGGTGGTGGAGGTGCTGGTACGGGAGCGGCGCGGGGCGATTCAATGACTGATTCTCGCCGAAAGTGGCGGAGTTGTTCAGACCTTTCCTAAAGAGATCGGGTCGCGCGGCACAAGCGGTCGTGTATGGCCGCCCACGCCGGTTCGTCCGGCGGCAGCGCAATCAGCAATGTCTCGCAACCGCTGTCATCGGCCTCGTGCAACGCCGCGTAAAGCGCGCGCGCATAGTCTTCTGGCTGCGAGGGCATCAACCAGAACTTCGCCACCGGCCAATTTGCGGGGCGCTGCGCAAGCAGCCCGGTACGCCGGCCTGGAAACGGTGCCTCGGTCAGCCCGGCTGGGATCCGGTAGCACGGTGTGCGCGGCGCGTAATGCGAGGCCAGGGCGCCTGGCACGCGAGGCGCTGCCGCAGTAACGGTGCCCGCAAGAAACAGGTGGTGCGCGAGCATATCGGAGGTGATGGCGCCGGGACGCAGAATGCGCGGATGTTCACGACTGAGATCGACGATGGTCGACTCGATGCCGACCAGGCAGGGGCCGCCATCGACCACCGCTGCGATCTTTCCGGCCAGGTGTCGCCGCACATGCGCCGCCGTGGTCGGACTGATTTGACCAAAAGGATTCGCGGATGGCGCGGCCAGGCCCCGACCGAACTGTCGCAAGACGGCCTGCGGTACCGGATGTGCCGGCACGCGTAGCGCGACGGTCGTTTGGCCGCCGGTCACCAGCGGCGAAACCGTTCGCGCGGCAGGCAGCACCAGGGTGAGCGGGCCTGGCCAAAAGGCCGAAGCCAGCCGCCAGACGACCTCCGGTACCTCGGTGACCCAGTCCGACAGTTGTTCAGCGGCGGCGAGATGCACGATCAGCGGGTGATCGGCCGGGCGGCCTTTGGCGCGAAAGATCGCGCGCAAGGCATCGGGGTTGGTCGCATCGGCGGCCAACCCGTAAACGGTCTCGAAAGGCAGCGCCACGAGCTCGCCCGCCCGCAGCAGGTTCACGGCGGTGGACAGATCGTCCGGGTGGGAAGTGAGTTGCAACATGATCAGGACTCCGATCCTTACCGCGCCATTTGGCCGTCGCCCTGCGCAACGAAGACCGCGCCGCGGGCGGCTTCCAGGACGGCACGGACCTCCGGATGCTGGATGCGCCGTTCCGTGCTGATCAGCCAGAATGCCTCGCGCACCTCCTCCAGCCGTCCCACCTCGCTGACGCCATAGCGCGCGCAGATCTCGTCCGAGAGGATCGCGGGCGCGGGGAAATAGCCTTCACCCGCCTGGGCGAAGACCTTCATCAGGGCGCTGTCATCGAACTCCCCGACGACCCGTGGGTACAGGCGCGATTCGCCCAGCCACAGGTCGATCTCGCCCCGTACCGCCGCGTTTGGTCCGGGCAGCAACAGTGGCGCCCCGTTCAGACAGGCTGGAAAGGCCACGTCCCGCCGCGCCAGCTCGGGCGCGGCAAAAAAGGCGACGGCGCTTTCGCCCAGCTTGCGGCTGTGGCCGCGTATCGCCAAGCCGGCCGGCATGGGGCGGTCCGCCAGCACCATCTCCAGCCGGTGCAGCGCCAATTCCCCAAGCAACCAGTCGATCGTGCCCTCGCGGCAAACCAGCCGTAGTGGCTTGTCCACACGCTTCAGCGAAGCCAGCAGACGGTGCGTCAGCGACTTGGGGATCATGTCGAAAACGCCGACGCGAAACGTAGTCATCGTCTGCTCCGGGATTGCGTTTGCCCGCAGCGAGGAGACCATCTCATGACCGAGCGCAAAGATCTCGTCGGCGTAGGACAGCGCGACGCGCCCCGCCTCGGTGAGTTCGAGGCCGCGTCCGGCGGGCTTGAACAAGGCCGTTCCGAGGTCGTCCTCGAGCAGCTTGATCTGGGCGCTGACGGTTTGCGGCGTCAGATGCAACTGATTGGCGGCCGCCGCCACACTCCCGGTATGGGCCACCGCCCAGAAGTAGCGCAGGTGTTTGAGATTCATCATCAACCTGCTATTCGCAATTTTTTACGAAATGTCGGTGAATTATATTCGACTTTATATGGTTCATCCAGGCCGTCTAAATTCAGCGGGTTGCCTTCTGAGCGACGACAGGGCAGATCCTGCACGGTCTTTCGCGCCTCAGGCGCTCGTGGCGAGAAGCGTCCAGTGCCCGCCACCTACGCAGGGGATAAAGATATGCCGACCGAGTCCAGAAGCGCCTTCTTGCTGGTGCGCAGTAATGGGGATCTGGAGCGTGCCAGCGAAGAGTTGGTCGCTTACCTGACGATCCAGCGCCGCCATTCGCCCGTCAGCGACTTTGAAGCTCTGAAGGGCATCTGGATCGACGAAGAAGGCGTAGCGAACTTGCCGTGCGCGCTGGGTCTGCCCGATGCGGCCGGCGCGCGGCGAACCGTCCGTATCCTCGAGGCAACGGGGATCAACGGGATCTGGATGCTGTGCTGGCTCGAGGCGGCGGCAAGCACCGTCTCCCGCGTCGATCTGGTGGCGGCGTTGCTGGCGTGCTTCGGCCATGAAGACACGGCCACGCTCGCCGCACGCTTCATCCCGGTCTTCGCGGGCGCTGCGCCGAATTCCAGCGTGAGCGCCGAGCTGCAGATGCTCGAAGCACGCTACCCCGGACTCGTGCTGCCGGCGATCTACCAGGACGCCAGCGGCAGCCTGGTCCTGCCGTCGGCGCAGCCACACGACAAAGGAAGATGATCTTGAGCGCCATTGACCCCGTCCTGCTGTTCTTCCTGCTCGGCTTGGCCGCTGGCCTGCTGCGCTCGGAGCTGCGCCTGCCCGCGGCCGTCTATGAACTGGTGAGCATGCTGCTGCTGCTCTCCATCGGCCTCAAGGGCGGCATCGAACTCGCCAAGCAACCCTTCGGTGACCTCGCGCTGCAAGCCCTCGCGGTCATGGCGATGGGCGTACTGTTGCCGCTGGTCGCCTTTCCGGTGCTGCGGTTCATGGGGCGTTTACCCCGTGCGGACGCGGCATCCGTTGCCGCCCACTATGGATCGGTGAGCGTCGGCACCTATGCCGTCGCCACCAGCTATTTCGCCAGCCGGCAGATCGACTTCGAGTCGCACATGCCGTTCCTGCTCGCCGTGCTGGAGATCCCGGCCATCCTGGTGGGGATCCTGCTGGCTCGCGGATTCTCCCGCGGCATGCGGATCGGCACGGTCGCGCACGAGGTGTTTCTGGGCAAGGGCATCGTGCTGCTTGTCGGCGGGCTGCTGATCGGCTGGGCCGCCGGCCCAGAGGGGCTGACTTCGGTCAAGCCGCTCTTCTTCGATCTGTTCAAGGGAATCCTTGCCCTGTTCCTCCTGGAAATGGGGCTGATCACGGCCGCCCAGTTCGGCAGCCTGCGGCGGTACGGCCTGTTCCTCGTGCTGTTCGGCATCGGCATGCCGCTGTTCTCCTCCGTGGTGGGCATCGCGCTGGGTTACGGACTCGGACTGTCGCTGGGGGGCACGGCCATGTTGGCCATCTTGGCAGCGAGTGCGTCCTACATCGCCGTGCCCGCCGCCATGCGCATTTCGGTGCCAGAGGCCAACCCGACGCTGTCGTTTGCCGCTTCCCTGGGCGTCACTTTCCCGTTCAACGTCCTGGTCGGCATCCCGCTCTATCACGCCATGGCGATGCAAGCATTCGCCCTGACCGGAGGCTAGGTCCATGAACGGTTCGATGCGCAAACTGCTGACCATCATCACCGAGGCCGCCCTGGAGAGTGTCTTGATCAAGGACCTCGAACACCTCGGAGGCCGGGGCTACACCATTACCGACGCCCGCGGCAAGGGCAGCCGGGGGACACGCAACGCCGCCTGGGACGAAAGCAGCAACATCCGCATCGAGGTCGTATGCGATGCGGCGACCGTCGAGGCCATCGTCGCACATCTGCAGGCCTGCTACTACGAGAACTACGCCATGATCCTGTTCGTGTCCGACGTCGCGGTGCTGCGGCCGGAGAAGTTCTGATGGCAAGAAGAAGGTAATGCCTGAGCATTCCGGGCCAAGATGGGGTTGAGTTCCTGGATGCTTTTGGACTGCATCAAGCGCAGCAGCAACGGCCGGAGGTCGGTTCCGTCTGCCATGAATGGTGATTCCAGCGGCGCCGCGGGCATGCCGGATCGGCAACCGTGGCACGCACTGCGCGTGGACGAGACGATCGCCCGTATGGAGACGCGTCCGGATGGCCTCACCGACGCGGAAGCCGCGCAGCGTCTGAAGATCCACGGGCCCAATGTCATTCCCCGCGGAAAAGGGGACACCGCCCTCGACCTGATCTGGCGGCAGATCAACAACCCCTTCATCTGGGTGTTGGTCGTGTCGGCGCTGGTGGCGATGGCCGTCGACCCCACCGGCGGGGTCAAGAACGGGCTGGTGATCCTGGCGGTGGTGGTGCTCAACACGATCATCGGCTTCGTGCAGGAGTTCAAGGCCGGCAAGGCGATCGAGGCCCTCACGCGCATGGTGCCGGAGAATGTCTCGGTCTTGCGCGAGGGCCGCAAGCTCACTCTGGCGACGGCGGATCTCGTGCCCGGCGACGTGGTCCTGCTCGCCAGCGGGGACAAGGTGCCCGCGGACATGCGCCTGATCCAGCTGCGCAGCCTCCAGGTCGAGGAGGCCGCGCTCACCGGCGAGTCGGTGCCGACGGAGAAGCGGCTCGCGCCCGTGGCGCCCGCCGCGGGCATCGGCGACCGGACTTGCATGGTTTTCGGCGGGACGCTGGTCACCCATGGGACGGGGACCGCGGTGGTGGTCGAGACCGGCGCCAGGACCGAGCTCGGCCGCATCTCCACCATGCTCAGGGAAACGACCGAACTGCGGACGCCGCTCACCGAGGCCCTCACGAAAATCGGCTGGTACATCACCATCGCGATCGTCGTCATCGCGCTGGCGGTGCTCGTACTCGGAACCTGGCGAACCATGGCCGAGACCGGGGTCGAATGGATCCCGGCCCTGCGCGAGACGGTCATCTTCGCCATCGCGCTGGCGGTGGGCGCCATCCCCGAGGGGCTGCCGGCGATCGTCACCATCGCGCTGGCGATCGGCGTGCAGCGCATGGCGGCGCGCCGTGCCGTGGTGCGCAAGCTCCCCGCCGTCGAGACCCTCGGCTCCACTACCGTCATCTGCTCTGACAAGACCGGCACGCTCACCCGCAACGAGATGACCGTGCAGGAGATCTGGACGCCCGCCTCCGGCGCCTTTGCCGTGTCGGGTGTCGGCTACGCGCCCAGGGGGGAACTGCAGCGCGAGGGAATGCTCGTCAGGACGGCGCCCGCGGACCTGACCGATCTGCTGCTTGCCGGGGTACTGTGCAACGACGCCTCGCTCGTGAACGAGGAGGGGCAGTGGAAGATTCATGGCGATCCGACGGAGGGCGCGCTCGTTGTCGCCGCGGAAAAGGTCGGGCTGGACGTGGAGAAAGCGCGGGCGCAACACAAGCGCCTGGACGCGATTCCGTTCGAGTCCGAGAACCAGTTCATGGCCACGCTCCACGCGCAGGACGGCGGACGCATCCTGCTCAAGGGTGCGCCGGAGGCGGTGCTCAGGCGCTGCACCTCGACGCCGGGTGGCGGCACGCTCGATGCAGCGCTTGTGCTGCGCGAGGTCGAAGCGCTGGCCGCCCGGGGGATGCGGGTTTTGGCGTTCGCCGCCAGGTCCGCGCCCGGCCAGACCAGCATCCAGATGAGCGATACGCAGGCCGGGTTCACGCTGCTCGGGCTCCAGGGCATGATAGACCCGCCGCGCCCCGAGGTGATCGCGGCGATCGAGCTCTGTCATCAGGCCGGGATCAACGTGAAGATGATCACCGGCGACCACCAGGCCACGGCGCAGGCGATCGCGGCTCAGCTCAACATCCTCCCCAAGGATCCCGCGGCGCCCAGAGCGATCGCCGGGACCGAGTTCGCGCAGATGTCGGCTTCCGAGCTGCGCGAGGCGGCGCACGCGTGCAACGTCTTTGCGCGCTTCGCGCCGGAGCACAAGCTCACCCTGGTGCGTGCCCTGCAGGGCCGCAACGAAGTGGTCGCGATGACCGGCGACGGCGTCAACGATGCGCCCGCGCTCAAGCAGGCGAATATCGGTGTGGCGATGGGGATCACCGGGACCAGCGTCGCCAAGGAGGCGGCGGGGATTGTGCTTGCCGACGACAACTTCGCTTCCATCGCCGCTGCGGTCGAGGAAGGGCGGCGCGTCTACGACAACCTCATCAAGGCGCTCGCCTTCGTGCTGCCGACCAACCTCGGGCTGGCGCTGATCCTGGTGTGGGCCGTGGCGTTCTTCCCGTTCGCCGAGGTCACGCACGTCATCGGCGGCGTCACGCAGACGGTGCGCGAGCTCCTGCTGCCCATAGCGCCGGCGCAACTGCTGTGGATCAACCTGGTCGCGGCAGTGACGCTGGCGCTGCCATTGGCGTTCGAGGCAAAGGAGCCGGACGTGATGAACCGCCCGCCCCGCGACCCGGGCGCACCGGTGCTGAGCAGGTTCATCGTCATGCGCACTTTCGTGGTGGCGATCCTGATGACCGCCGGGGCGATCGGGCTCTTCCTCTACGAGTTCCGAGCGGCGGGAGACAGCGGATCCGCAGCGCTGTCCAAGGCGCAGACGATGGCCGTCACCACCGTGATCATGTTCCAGATCTTCTACCTGCTCAACTGCCGCTCGCTGCGTGACTCGATGCTGAAGATCGGGGTGTTCAGCAACCAGAGCGTGTTCGTCGGGATCGCGGCGATCCTCGTGCTGCAGGCGCTGTTCATCTACGCCCCGTTCATGCACGCGATCTTCGCGTCCGCGCCCCTCTCCGCCGGCGACGTGCTTTTGAGCATCGTTGTCGGCGCCCTCATCCTGCCGGTGATCGGTCTCGAGAAGTGGTGGCGAAATCGTGGCTGAAATCAAGCACGGGCGCGCCTGGCCGACGCGCTCGAACGGGGCGAACGCTTTGAAATCCGGGTCGGGGGAAATTGAATTCCAGATAAAATGGGAGAACCCGCAATGAATCCCGAACAGCAGAAATCCACCCTCGCCATCGCCCTGCTTGCCGCCTTCGCCGATGGCGCCAAGCACGACCGCGAGCGCGAGGAAGTTCGTCGCATCGCCGAGTCCCTGGGTAGCGAAGCGGGTGCGCCCGATCTCGCGCGCCTCTATCAGGACGTGCTGCTCAAGCGCGTCACCCTGGAAGCGGCCGCCGCCGCGCTGGTTGAACCCGGCGAGCGCCAGCTGGCGTATGAAATGGCGGTGTGCGTGTGCGACGCCGACGGTCGCCAAAGCGAGGCCGAGCAGCGCTTCCTGACCGAGCTGAAGGCCTTGCTCAAGCTCGATGCCGGGCAAGCCGAAGCCTTCGAGCGTGAGGCCGACGTCATCGTCGAGCTCGGCGAGGCCGCCGCACCCGCCGTGGCGGCAGGCGCGGTTGCCGCCGCGCCTGGGCCGGTGGTGGCGGCGCAGCCGAACGTATCCGAGGCGGAGCTGGACAAGTCCATCCTCAACTACGCCCTGATGAACGGCGCGCTGGAACTGCTGCCGCAGTCCTGGGCATCGATGGCCATCATCCCGCTGCAGATCAAGATGGTCTACGGCATCGGCCGCGCCCACGGCGTCCAGCTCGACCAGGGCCACATCAAGGAATTCATCGCCGCCGCCGGGGTCGGCCTTACCTCGCAATACCTCGAACAGTTCGGCCGCAAGCTGCTGGGCGGGCTGCTCGGCAAGGCGGCGGGCAAGACCTTCGGCAATATCGGCAGCGCCGCCACCGGCATGGCCTTCTCCTTCGCCACCACCTACGCGCTTGGCCAACTGGCCAAGCGTTATTACGCCGGCGGCCGGGTGATGAGTACGCAGGTGCTGCGCGACAGCTTCCAGAACCTGCTCGGCCCCGCCAAGCAGATGCAGGCGCAGTACCTGCCGCAGATCCGGCAGCAGGCGGGCACGCTCGACATGGACCGGGTCATGGCCATGGTGCGCGGGCGGTGATCGGCGATGCGGATTTTCCCCACAGTGCGCGCATCTTTTGGTCAGACTTTTTGAGGCTTTTGATTTCATGACGCTTCCGGCTGTTGTTTTTCTGGTGCTGGGCTTGGCGCTGCTTGCAGCCGGCGCCGAGTTGCTGGTGCGCGGCGCCGCGCGCCTCGCGGCCCGTTGCGGGATTTCGCCGCTGGTGATCGGACTCACCGTGGTCGCCTTCAGCACCAGTTCGCCGGAGCTGGCGGTCAGCGTTCAGTCCGGTCTTTCGGGACAGGCGGACATCGCCGTCGGCAACATCGTCGGCAGCAACATCTTCAACGTACTGGTGGTGCTCGGGCTTTCTGCGCTCATCGCGCCGCTGGTGGTCAAGCAGCAGCTCGTCCGCCTCGACGTGCCGCTGATGATCGGCGTGTCGGTGCTGTTTTGGGTCATGGCGCTCGATGGCCGCATCGGCCTGTTCGATGGCCTGCTGCTCACGGCCGGCATCGTGGCCTATACGGTCTTTGCCATTCGCCAGAGTCGTCTGGAAAGCCCGGACGTACAAGCTGAATATGCGCAGGAGTTCGACGGCGGCGCGAGCGCATGGATCGACCGCTTGCCGATCCAGATCGTCTTCATCGCTGCAGGCCTGGCGCTGCTCGTGCTCGGTGCCACCTGGCTGGTCGACAGCGCGGTTGCGATCGCGCATGCCCTCGGGGTCAGCGAGATCGTCATCGGCCTGACCATTGTCGCTGCCGGCACCAGCCTGCCCGAGCTGGCCACTTCCGTGGTGGCCGCGCTGCGCGGCGAGCGCGACATCGCCGTGGGCAACGTGATCGGGAGTAGCCTGTTCAATCTTCTGGCGATCGCGGGCATCGCCGCCTTGGTCACGCCTGGCGGGCTCGACGTGGCTACCGCGCTGGTCCGCTTCGACCTGCCGGTGATGATCGCGGCGGCGCTCGCATGCCTGCCGATCTTCACCACCGGCCACCGAATCGCGCGCTGGGAGGGGGCGCTGTTCTTCAGCTATTACGCCGTCTATGTGACGTACCTGATTCTTGCGGCCACGCAGCACACGGCACTGCCGGCGTACAGCGCCACCATGCTGGGCTTCGTGCTGCCGCTCACAGCCGTCACGCTGATCGTGCTGCTGGTGCGCCATCGGACGCTGCCGACCTCTGCGGCACCATGACCCGCACTGTCTACGCCGGAGCACGCATCGCCCTGCTCACCCAGCACGGCAAGGAGCGCGTGATTGCCTCGGTGCTCGACACAGCGCTCGGCTGCCAGGTGGAACGGGTCGGCGGCTACGACACCGATCTCCTCGGTACCTTCACCCGCGAGATCCCGCGCGCCGGCAAGCAGCTCGAGGCCGCGCGCAAGAAGGCGCGCCTCGGCATGGAGCTTTCCGGACTTTCGCTCGGGCTCGCCAGCGAGGGCTCGTTCGGGCCGGACCCGATGGTGGGGATGTTCCCCTGGAACGTGGAGTTCCTCATCTTCATCGACGACGAGCAGGGACTCGAGATCGTCGGCGTCGCACAGGGCAAGGCGATGCACGCGCATCTTCTGACCGGCGACTGGACGGCGGCCGAGACCTTCGCCCGGCAGGCGGCGTTTCCCGCGCACCATCTGGTCGTGCGCCCCGAGGGCGAGAACGATCCGCGCCTGCGCAAGGGGATCGCCGCCTGGGAGGAGCTTAAAGCCACGTTCGCCTGGGCGCAGGCGCAATCGGCGAGCGGCCAGGTGTTCCTGGAGACCGACCTGCGTGCCCACGCCAACCCCACGCGCATGGAGATGATCCGGCTTGCGGCCGAGGACCTGGCCGCCAAGCTCGGCTCGCCCTGTCCGGCTTGCGGCACGCCGGGGTTCTGGATCGTCGAGCGCGTCGCGGGCTTGCCTTGCGGCGACTGCGGCGCCCCGACCCGCGAGACCCGCGCCGAGGTGTACGGCTGCCTGAAGTGCGTACATCGCGAAACGCGCGAGCGCCCCGAGCCGCAGTACGCCGATCCGGAGCGCTGCGATTACTGCAATCCATGAGATCGAATCGATGGCCACAGCACGCCTGACCCTCACCCGCCCCGACGACTGGCACCTGCACCTGCGCGACGGTGATGCACTGGCCGCGGTCCTGCCCGACACCGCGCGGCGGTTCGCGCGCGCCATGGTCATGCCCAATCTCGATCCACCCGTGCGCACGGTGATTGATGCCCGTGCCTACCGCGCGCGCATCCTGGCAGCGCTGCCGGCGGGCATGGCCTTCGAGCCGTTGATGACGCTCTATCTCACCGACCACACCACGCCTGAAGAGATCCTGCGGGCCAGGGCGAGCGGTTTCGTGCACGCGGTGGGTGAAGCCTTTCTCGTTGGCGCAACAACCAACTCTTCATTTGGCGTCACCGATTTCGAGCGCTGCGACGCGGTGTTCGCGGCCATGGAGGAGACCGGCCTGCCGCTGCTGCTGCATGGCGAGGTGACCGATCCCGAGATCGACGTGTTCGACCGCGAGGCGGTGTTCATCGAGCGACATCTGCAGCGCATCGTCGAGCGTTTTCCGCGCCTCAAGGTGGTGCTCGAGCACATCACCACGCGCGAGGCGGTCGCGTTCGTCGAGCGGGCCGGCCCCAACGTGGCCGCCACCATCACCGCGCACCATTTATTGTTGAATCGCAACGCGATGTTCGCCGGCGGCATCCGCCCGCACGCCTACTGCCTGCCGGTATTGAAGCGCGAGCCGCACCGCCAGGCGCTGATTGCCGCCGCCACCAGCGGCAACCCGAAATTCTTCCTCGGCACCGACAGCGCGCCACACCCGCGCCGCGCCAAGGAGTCGGCCTGCGGTTGCGCCGGCATCTACACCGCGCACGCCGCCATCGAACTGTATGCAGAGGCCTTCGAGCAGGCTGGCGCACTCGACCGGCTGGAGGCGTTCGCCAGTTTCCACGGCCCCGATTTCTATGGGCTGCCGCGCAATACGGGGCGCATCACACTGGAGCGCCAGGACTGGACCGTGCCCGGGGAGCTGCGTTTCGGAAAGGAAGCCGGCGTGCCGCTGCGCGCCGAGGAAACGATTGCGTGGCGGTTGGCAGAGTGAACTCGTACGGCATTCGTTTACAAGATTCCACGCCCAATGTCCCCGTGAACCGCCCCGGAAGGGCGTGTTTCAACAGACTGCTGGAGGTCTTGCTTCCGGAAAAAGCGAAGCCCGCCGGGCGGCGGGCTTCGGAGGAGGCTCGGATCCCGGCTTGCGCCGGGATGCCCCGCGCTGCGCGCGGGTCACTTGATCTTGCCTTCCTTGTAGACGACGTGCTTGCGGACGACGGGATCGTACTTCTTGATCTCCATCTTGTTCGGCGTGTTCTTCTTGTTCTTGTCGGTGGTGTAGAAGTGGCCGGTGCCCGCGGAGGAGATCAGCCGGATCTTGTCGCGCTTGGATGCCATGGCTCAGGTCCTCCCTCAGATCTTCTCGCCGCGCTTGCGCAGGTCGGCGAGCACGGCGTCAATGCCGTTCTTGTCAATGGTGCGCAGGGCAGCGGTGGAAACGCGCAGCTTCACCCAGCGGTTCTCGCTGGCGACCCAGAACTTGCGCTCGTGCAGGTTCGGGAGGAAACGGCGGCGGGTCTTGTTGTTGGCGTGCGAGACGTTGTTGCCGGTCTGCACGCGCTTGCCGGTGACTTGGCAGACGCGGGACATACGCACCTCGTGGTGTCTTGGGATCCCCCTTGGCCAGGGAGACGGCGGCCCCGCCACCCGGGGTGGCGCACGATGCGGGAGGAAACCGCGCTGCGCGGACGGGGGCGGAACCGTGCTTCCGGCCCGGTCCGGGCCCGGGGGGCCAGGACGCAGCGAGCCGCGCATTATGCCGGGCGGGGGCGGGGCGGGCAAGTTATCCACACCCAGGGGTGGCGAAGGGGGCGGTCCGGGCTGGATGTTACGCTCGGTCAGGGCTTCCTGCCCTGACTCGCGCGCCGGCCATTCATGGCCGGCTTGACGCGACCCCCACCCCAGGCATACCGGCGCCCCCGCCGGAGCGATGAACCCCCACGTCGAACGCGGCGGCACCCTGCCCACGGCAAGCGGGAGGAGCTCAATGTGGGGGGGTCAGTGACTGGCCCGGTCGCGGTGCCAGCCGCGGTGCTTGATGTCGAGGTACAGGCTGTAGGCGGCGGTGAAGGTGGGGAACAGGTTCTGCAGCACGCCCACCGCGTCGTTCTTGCCGAAGATGAAGTAGCTCAGCGCCATCAGGCTGCCGGCGATGCTCATGTACCAGAATGCGCGCGGGATCACCGGTTTGCCATGGCGGCGCGAGGCGAAGAACTGCACCACCCAGCGGCCGCCGAACAGCAGCGCCCCGGTCAGGCCGATGAGCTTCCACGGTGACATGTGCACGCCGGTCCATTCCAGCCAGGCGATCGGGGTGTTCATGAAGTCGGCGGGCATGGCGGGATGGCCTGGTGCGGGCGGGCGCGGAGCGATGCGCGGAAACGGCAAGATACCGGAAGCGTGCCGGGGTCCGCGCGCCGCCGGAACCCGGTTACGCGAGTTCCTCGACCGGCGTGCGCCGGCTGCGCGCGATCAGCCACGCCACCCCGAGCAGGTCGCGGATGCCGACCAGCGCCCGCTGCAGGTTGTCGTACTTCGACACGCCGGCCGCGCGCGGGCGGTGGTGCACCGGCACGCTCAGCGTCTTCCAGCCCGCGCGCTGCATCAGCGCCGGCAGGTAGCGGTGCATGTGGTCGAAGTAGGGCAGGTCGAGGAACGCCTCGCGCTCGAACAGCTTGATCCCGCAGCCGGTGTCGGGGGTGGCGTCGCGCAGCATCCGCGCTCGGATCGCGTTGGCGATCCGCGAGGCCCAGCGCTTGCTGCCAGAATCCTTGCGCTGCACGCGCCAGCCGGCGAACAGCTTGATCTGCCCGTCGGCGGCGTCGCGCGCGACCAGCAGCTTCGGGATGTCGGCGGGGTCGTTCTGGCCGTCGCCGTCGAGGGTGGCGATCCACGGCGCGCGCGCCGCCTTCACCCCGGTGCGGATCGCGGTGCTCTGCCCGCTCTGGTGCAGGTGGCGCAGCACGCGCAGTTCCGGCACTTCCGCCTTCAGCGCGCGCAGCGCCGCCAGCGTGCCGTCGCGCGAGGCGTCGTCCACGAACACGATCTCGAACGGCAGACGCCCGCGCAAGGCGGCGACGATCTCGCGCACCAGCGGCGCGACGTTGTCCTGCTCGTTGAACACCGGCACCACGACGGACAGTTGCGGCGTGCTCACGCGTCGGCTCCGAAATAGTCGCGGCACCAGGCCACCACCTGCGGCAGGCCGGCCTCGATCGGGGTGCTGGGGGTGAAGCCGAACGCGGCGTGGGCGCGGGTGGTGTCGGCCATGGTCTCGATCATGTCGCCTGGCTGCATGTCCTGGTAGACCTTCCGCGCCGGACGCCCGGCGGCCTGTTCGATGACCGCGATGAAGCGCTCGAGTTCCACCGGGGTGTGGTTGCCGAGGTTGAACACCGCATGCGGCGGGTCCTCGTCCACCGCACGGTCCAGCGCGCCCAGCACCCCGGCCACGATGTCGCCGATGAAGGTGAAGTCGCGCCGCATCCGGCCGTGGTTGAACACCTCGATCGGGCGCCCGGCCAGCACCGCGCGCGCGAACAGCAGCGGCGCCATGTCCGGCCGCCCCCACGGCCCGTACACGGTGAAGAAGCGCAGCCCGGTGGCGCGCAGGCCGTACAGGTGCGCGTAGGTGTGGGCCATCAGCTCGTTGGCGATCTTGGTCGCCGCGTACAGCGAGCGCGGCTTGTCCACGCGCTGGTCCTCGGAGAACGGCGGCACCGCCGAGTCGCCGTACACCGAGGAGGAGCTGGCATAGACCAGGTGCTGCACGCCGCGGTGCCGGCACAGCTCCAGCAGGTTGACGAAGCCGACCAGGTTGCTGTGCACGTAGGCGTGCGGATGGTGCAGCGAGTAGCGCACCCCCGCCTGCGCGGCCAGATGGATCACGCGCGCCGGGCGCACCGCGTCGAACAGCGCCGCCAGGCCCTCGCGGTCGCCCAGGTCGAGCGCACGGATCTCCACCTCCGGGCACAGCGCCGCGACCCGGTCGCGCTTGAGCCGCGGGTCGTAGTAGTCGTTGTAGTTGTCCAGGCCCACGACCGCCTCGCCGCGCGCGTGCAGCGCGCGGCAGACGTGGGCGCCGATGAAGCCGGCCGCGCCGGTGACGAGAATGGCCATGAGCGCCATTATCCCGCCGCGGCGGGAACGCGCGCTATTCGACCCGGCCGCGCAGCCGCTCGAGCACGCCTTCGAGCGCGTCGAGATCGGCGTAGTGGATCACCAGCCGGCCCTTGCCGCCGCGGCCGTGCAGCACGTTGACCCGGGTGCCGAGGGTCTCCGACAGCTCGCGCTCGAGCGTGGCGATGTCGGCCTGCGGGCGGGTGCGCGCGGGCTTGGGCTTCTTCGCGTTGACCGCGCCGGGCACCTGGCCGGAGGTGAGCTGCTGCACCCGGTGCTCGACCTCGCGCACCGACCAGCCCTGCTCGGCGGCCTGGCGCGCGAGCGCGATCGCGGCCTGCGGGGCGAGGGTGAGCAGCGCGCGCGCGTGGCCCATCTCCAGGGTGCGCGTCTCCACCAGCGCGCGGATCTCCGGCGGCAGCTCGAGCAGGCGCAGCAGGTTCGACACCGCCGCGCGCGAGCGGCCCACCGCCTCGGCGGCCTGGGCGTGGGTCAGGTCGAACTCGTCAATCAGGCGCTGCAGCGCCTGCGCTTCCTCGAGCGGGTTGAGGTCCTCGCGCTGGATGTTCTCGATCAGCGCCATCGCGATCACGGCGTGGTCGTCCACCTCGCGCACGACCGCGGGGATCTCGGTCAGCCCGGCCTGGCGCGAGGCGCGCCAGCGGCGCTCGCCGGCGATGATCTCGTAGCGCGGCGCGGCGCCGGGTTCGTCCGGCGGCAGCTCGCGCACCACGATCGGCTGGATCACGCCCTGGGCGCGGATGGACTCGGCCAGCTCGCCGAGCTTGTGCGGGTCCATGCCGGTGCGCGGCTGGTAGCGGCCCGGCTGCAGCCGGTCTATCGGCAGCTTGCGCAGGGTTTCGCCCGGCTGCGGCTCGAGCGGCGGGACTTCCGCGGCCGCCTTCGGGCCGAGCAGGGCTTCCAGGCCTCGGCCGAGGCCGCGCTTCTTCATCGAACTCATGTGGCGATGGTCTCGGTGGGAGCGCCCGCGGGCCGTGCGTCGCGGGCGAGACGTTCGCGGTGCCGGCGCAGCACCTCGCCGGCCAGGCCCAGATAGGCCACGCCGCCGCGGCTGGCGCGGTCGTAGGCGATGATGCTCTGGCCGTGGCTGGGCGCCTCGGCCAGGCGCACGTTGCGCGGCACCACGGTGCGGAACACGCGCTCGCCGAAGTGGGCGGTCAGCTCGGCCGAGACCGCGTTGGCGAGGTTGTTGCGCACGTCGAACATGGTGCGCAGCACGCCCTCGACCTCCAGCGCCGGGTTCAGGCGCCGCTTCAGCGCCTCGATCGTCTCCAGCAGCGCGGTCAGGCCCTCCAGCGCGTAGTACTCGCACTGCATCGGCACCAGCACGCTGTCGGCGGCGGTGAGCGCGTTCAGGGTCAGCAGCGACAGCGCCGGCGGGCAGTCGATCAGGATGAAGTCGTACTGGTCGCGCAGCGGGTCGAGCGCGCGCTTGAGCCGCTGCTCGCGGCCCTCCTCGTCCATCAGCTCGATCTCGGCCGCGGTCAGGTCGATGTTGCCGGGCAGCAGGTCGTGGCCTTCCGGGGTCTTCACGATCGCGTCGCGCGCGTGGATCTCCTCCAGCAGCACGTCGGTGGTCGAGGCGCGCAGCTCGCGCTTGTCCACCCCGCTGCCCATGGTCGCGTTGCCCTGCGGATCCAGGTCCACCAGCAGCACGCGCTGCGGCGTGGCCGCGAGCGCGGCGGCCAGGTTGACCGCGGTGGTGGTCTTGCCGACGCCACCCTTCTGGTTGGCGATGGCGATGATGCGGGCCGTCACGGCTCGTCCGTCCCCTCGAAAGGAAAGCCCGGCGCGCGCGGCCGGACCGGGGATTATGCCCGCAGCCGGTCGCCGCTGCCGGAATGGGGCTCAGGCCGCGCGCGCGATCACCACCAGGTGCCGCTCGGCGTCCAGCCCGGGCACGGCCAGGGGCTGCACCCGCTCCACCCGCCAGCCCGGCGGCAGCGCCGCCAGTTCCTCGTCCGGGCGCGCGCCCTTCATCGCCAGCAGCCGGCCCTCCGGCTTCAGCAGGTGGCCGCCCAGGGCCAGGATCTGGCCGAGCGTGGCCAGGGCGCGGGCGGTGATGGCGTCGTACTGGCCGGGCCGGTCGAGCGCCTCGATCCGGGTCTCGGCCACCTCGGCGTTGGCCAGGCCCAGCCGGCGCACCGCCTCGCGCAGGAAGCGCGCCTTCTTGCCGTTGCTCTCCACCAGCGTCACCCGCAGCTGCGGGCGCACGATCGCCAGCGGGATCCCGGGCAGGCCGGGCCCGGTGCCCAGGTCGGCGAGCGTCCCGATGCCGTCCAGGTGCGGGTGCAGGGCCAGCGAGTCGAGCAGGTGCCGGGACACCATCTCGCCCACCTCGCGCACCGCGGTCAGGTTGTAGGTGCGGTTCCACTGCGCGAGCAGCGCCAGGTAGGCCAGCAGCTTCGGCGCGTGCGCGGGCTCCAGGCCGAGCGCGCGCAGGCCGGCCTCGAGTTCGGCGGCGACGGCGGGGGGCAGGGTGGGGGCGGCGATGGTCATCGCACCAGTATGCCGGGCGGCCGCGCGCCGGCCGCGGCCTCAGCCGCGCGCCCGCCAGGCCAGCGCGGCGCGGTAGCCGGGGTGCGGTTCGAACTCGTGCAGGCGCCAGGCCTCGGCCGGGCCCAGGGTCGGGTCGCAGTCGGCCAGGCGCAGGGCGCCGGCGTGTTCGGTGAAGCGCAGCCGGTGCAGGCCGAAGGCCAGGCCGCGGCCGTGGGCCTTGAGCACCGCCTCCTTCGCGCACCACAGGCGGACGAAGGCAAGGGTGCGCTCGGGCTCCGCCAGCGCGGCCAGCCAGGCCGCCTCCGCGGTGTGGAAGAAGCGCGCCGCCAGTTCCCCGGCGCGCGGGCGGGGGCGGATCCGCTCGAGGTCGGCGCCGATCCGAGCGTCCTCGCCGAGGGCGATCAGCAGGCCCTCGCCGCTGTGGCTCCAGCTGGCGTCGTGGCGCCGCAGCGGCGGCTGCAGTTGCGGGCGGCCGTGGCGGTCGCGGACGAAGGCCACGGCCTCGGCCGGGCAGCCCAGTTCGGCCGCGAGCCAGGCGCGCACGCGCGGTTCGGCGGCCTGCCCGCGGAGGTGCGGCTGCCAGGTCCAGCGTGGCGGCGGGGGCGCGGGCATGGGCGGAATGGCCTCTGCGCGGGGCGGGGAGCGCAGCGTAAAGTACGCGCCGGGCACGCGGCCAAGCCGCAGGAGACCGTTACCGGCATGTCGGCAGTCATCGGCAGCGAACGCGACGGCGCCACCGCGCCGGTGGCGCGGGGGGCGCAGGAGCGCGCGATCGCGTTCGATGCCCGCGGCGAGGTGCCGCTGGCGCGGTTCCTGGCCCAGGTGCGCGGCGTGGCGGCGGCGCTGCCGCCCGGCACCCACGCGGTCAACCTGTGCGAGGACCGGTACCGGTTCCTGGTCGCGTTCTGCGCGATCGCCGCGCGCGGCCAGGTCAACCTGCTGCCGCCCTCGCGCGCACCGGCGGTGGTGGACGAGGTGCTGGCGCAGTATCCGGGCAGCCTGTGCGTCACTGACGTCGCGCTCGCGCCCGCGCCGCCGCGCTGCTGGCAGCTGCGCGAGCGCTTGCCCGAATTGCCGGGCGAGGTGCCGCTGCTGGATCCGGCGGCGACGGTGGCGATCGGCTTCACCTCCGGCAGCACCGGGCGGCCGCAGCCGAACCCCAAGACCTGGGGTGGCTTCGCCCGCAGCACCGCGCAGAACCTGGCCGCGCTCGCCGACCTGTGGGCGCCCGCCCCGGGCGGCGTGCGCGTGGTCGCGACGGTGCCGCCGCAGCACATGTACGGGATGGAGATGTCGGTGCTGCTGCCGCTGCTGGCGGAGGCGGCGGTGCACGCCGGACGGCCGTTCTTCCCCGAGGACGTGGCCTGCGCGCTGGCCCACGCCGAGGCGCCGCGGCTGCTGGTGACCACGCCGGTGCACCTGCGCGCGCTGCTGCACTCGGGCGTGGCGCTGCCGCCGCTGGCGGGCATCGTCTCGGCCACCGCGCCGCTCGCGCCGGAGCTGGCCGCGCAGGCCGAGGCGCGCTACGGCTGCGAGGTGCGCGAGCTGTTCGGCTCCACCGAGACCTGCGTGATCGCGCGCCGCCGCACCGCCTGCGCGCAGGCCTGGACGCCGCTGCCCGGCGTGCGCCTGACGCCGCAGCCGGACGGCACCCTGGTGCAGGCGCCGCACCTGCCGGCGCCGCGCACGCTGGCGGACGTGGTCGAGCTGCTGGCCGACGGCCGCTTCCGCCTGTGCGGGCGCAACACCGACCTGATCGAGATCGCCGGCAAGCGCGGTTCGCTCGGCGACATGACCCGCAGGCTGCTGGCGATCCCGGGCGTGGAGGACGGCGTGGTGTTCCAGCTCGATGCGCCCGACGCGCACGGCGTGCGCCGTATCGCCGCGCTCGCGGTGGCGCCGACCCTGGACGAGGCCGCGATCCTGGCCGCGCTGCGGCGCGCGCTGGATCCGGTGTTCCTGCCGCGGCCGCTGCGCCTGGTGCCGCGCCTGCCGCGCAACGAGACCGGCAAGCTGCCGCGGGACCGGCTGCTGGCGCTGGTGCGGGAGGAGGCGGGCCGTTGACGCAGGGCCGCGGCCGGCGATCCTGCCCTGACGCCGTCATCACGACTTGACGCTCAGACTGGCGCCGAGTTCCAGTCGAGGAGTCTGCACATGGATTTCATGAGTCTGATCATCTGGTTGGTGGTCGGCGGCATCGTCGGCTGGCTCGCCAGCCTGATCATGAAGACCGATGCCCAGCAGGGCATCGTGCTGAACGTGGTCGTCGGCGTGCTCGGCGGGGTGATCGGCGGCTGGCTGTTGCCGAGAGTGGGTCTCAGCCTGGGCGGAGGCATGCTCGGCTTTTTCGTCACCGCCCTGATCGGCGCGATCGTGCTGCTGGCGGTGGTCAATCTGTTCCGGCGCGGCAGGCCGCGCTGACGCCCGGCGCGGCGGGTCAGGACGCGAGTTCGAGCCAGACCGGGGTGTGGTCGCTGGGCCGTTCCCAGGTGCGCGGGGCGAGGTCGATGCCCGCGGCCACGCACTGCGCGCGCAGGGCGTCGCTGACCAGGGCGAGGTCGATGCGCAGGCCCCAGCCGCGTTCGAACGCGGCCAGGCGGTAGTCCCACCAGCTGTAGTGGCCGCCGTCCTGGTGGTGCAGGCGGAAGCTGTCGTGCAGGCCGAGCGCGAGCAGGGCGCGCAGCGCCTCGCGTTCGGGGGTGGAACACAACACCTTCTCGCGCCAGCGCTTGGGGTCGTGCACGTCGCGGTCGTCGGGGGCGATGTTGAAGTCGCCCAGCACCACCAGGCGCGGGTGCGCGCGCAGTTCCTCCTGCAGCCAGTCGCGCACGGCCGCGAGCCAGCGCAGCTTGTAGGCGTACTTGTCGCTGCCGACGGCCTCGCCGTTGACCACGTACAGGTTGACGATGCGCAGCGCCTGCGGTGAGCCGGGTTCGCCGAGGGTGGCGGCGAGCACGCGTTTTTGCGGGTCCTCGAAGCCGGGGATCGCGGCGAGGATGTCCTGCGGCGGGGTGCGGGCGAGGATGGCGACGCCGTTGTAGGTCTTCTGTCCGGCGAACACGCTGCGGTAGCCGAGCGCGGCCAGGGCGTCGTCGGGGAAGCGCGCGTCCTCGAGCTTGGTCTCCTGCAGCGCGACCACGTCGGGCGCGAATTCCTGCAGCCAGCGGGTGAGGTGCGGCAGGCGCACGTTGAGCGAGTTGACGTTCCAGCTGGCGATTTTCATGGGCGGGAGTGTAGTGGGTTGGTGCGGGGTGGGCCGATGGCGATGCTGGTTCGGCGACGTTGCGGGAGGTTCTATGGAGGATGCAGCGGGCGAGACGGTCGGCCCGGGTCCGGTGCGCGGGGGGGGTCGCTTTTCGCTCGGCCAGGGCGTCGTGCCCTGACTCGCGCGCGCGCCATCCCTGGCGCGCTCGACGCGACACCCCCCGCACACCGAACCCTCGGGTGAGGTCTCGGCGCTTGCTGTGAGAGCAACGGCAACTGCACATGGGGCGCACGAAGCTTTGGCACACAGATCCCCCAGGCATACCGGCGCCCCCGCCCGAAGCAACCGACACACGCACACGCCACACGCGCGCGGCATGCCAAGCCTCAACGCGCGAGCCAGCGGATCAGGCGGTCGGTGATGCCGTGGTAGGGCGGGTGCAGCAGGTCGCCGGCGGTCCAGCGTGCCTGGCGGAAGACCGGCAGCAGCTTGCTGAAGGTGTCGAAGCCGGCCTTGCCGTGGATCGCGCCCATCCCGCTCGGGCCGACGCCGCCGAACGGCAGCGCGTGCACCGCGAAATGGAACAGCGTGTCGTTCACGCACACCCCGCCGGCGACCACGTGCGACAGGATCCGTTCCAGCGTCGGGCGTTCGTTCGTGAACGGATACAGCGCCAGCGGCCGATCGCGCGCGGCGATGTAGCCGATCGCCTCGTCCAGCGTCCGGTAACGCAGCACCGGCAGGATCGGGCCGAAGATCTCCTGCTGCATCACTTCCGCC
Source organism: Vulcaniibacterium gelatinicum (assembly GCF_008033445.1). Lineage (GTDB taxonomy): Bacteria > Pseudomonadota > Gammaproteobacteria > Xanthomonadales > Xanthomonadaceae > Vulcaniibacterium_B > Vulcaniibacterium_B gelatinicum. The sequence continues at coordinate 43,334 of NZ_VNKO01000008.1, read as the reverse complement.
TCGTCCGGCGGATCGAGCACCAGCGTCGGCGGGAACAACCGCTCGCGCCGCGCCCGTTCCGGCGCGACCGGGGCCAGCTCGACCACCGTGCAGCCGCGCGCCCGCGCATCCTGCACATGCCCTTCCAGGCGCGCGAACTGCGCGTCGTTGATGATCCGCGCGTAGTGCCCCGCCTCGGCCAGGTCGCCGAAGCGCCGAGCCACTTCCGCGCGCAGCGCGTCCACGAACGCGTCGTAGCGCGCCTGGTCCACCAGCGCGTAGTCCACGCCGATGCAGGTCTGCCCGGCGTTGAACCACTTGCCGCTGGCGATGCGCGATGCGGCCAGGGCGAGCGGGAAATCGGGCGCGACCAGCGCCGGGGCCTTGCCGCCGAGTTCGAGCGTGACCGGGGTGAGGTTCGGCGCCGCCGCCGCCATCACCTTGCGCCCGACGGCGGTGCTGCCGGTGAACAGCAGGTGGTCGAACGGCAGCGCCGCGAACGCGGCGCCCACGTCGGCGCCGCCGAGGGCGACCGCGACGCGTTCGGGCGGGAACACGTCGGCGAGCAGGGCGCGCAGCCATCGCGAGGTGCGCGGGGTGTGTTCGGAAGGCTTGAGGTAGACGTGGTTGCCGGCGGCGATGGCGGAGACCAGCGGCACCAGGGCGAGGTTCACGGGGTAGTTCCAGGGGCTGATGATGCCGACCACGCCCACCGGGACGGGGCGCACCTGGGCGCGCGCCGGCCACAGTTTCCAGCCCACCGCCGCGCGCCGCGGCCGCGCCCAGCGGCGCAGGTGGCGCAGGGTGTGGTCGATCTCGGCGAGGGTGACGAACGCTTCCGAGAGCAGGTTCTCGTGTTCGGGGCGATGGCCGAAGTCGGCGCGGATGGCGGCATCCATCTCCGGCACGCGGCGGGTGAAGGCCGCGCGCAGGCGTTGCAGGTCGGCACGGCGCTGCGCCAGGTCGGGCCGCTGCGCCTGCCAGGCCGCGCGCAGGCGGTCGAAGGTCGGGCGCAGTTCGGACAGCGGGGTGTCGTCGGGGCTGTGCATGTGTGCAGTCATGTGCGCAGTGTAGTGCGGGAGTTTTCGTCGGCCCGGGTCCGGTGTGCGGGGGGGGCGCATGCACGAACGATGTGGGGCGCCGGCCCGTGATGCGCTTCCCTTGCCCGATCCTGGCCACCCCCGACCGCTAGAATGCGCGGATGAACCTGCGCCCCTACCGCAACGTGCTGCCGAGCCTCGGTGCGCGCGTGTACGTGGATCCCGCCGCGAGCGTGATCGGCGACGTGGTCCTTGGCGACGACGTCTCGGTCTGGCCCGGCACCGTGATCCGCGGCGACGTCAACTTCATCCGCATCGGCGCCCGCACCAACCTCCAGGACGGCACCGTCGTCCACGTCAGCCACGACGGCCCCCATGCCAGGCTCGGCGGCTTCGCCACCCGCATCGGCGCCGACGTCACCATCGGCCACAAGGCCATCATCCACGCCTGCACCATCGAGGATGCGGTCCTGATCGGCATGGGCGCGGTCGTGCTCGACGGCGCGGTGGTGAAGAAGCACGGCTTCGTCGGCGCCGGGGCCCTGATCGCCCCCGGCAAGACCGTCGGCGAAGGCGAACTGTGGCTCGGCAACCCCGCGAAGAAGGTGCGGATGCTCTCCGACGCCGAAATCGAGGCGCTGTACTACAGCGCCCGCCACTACGTCCGCCTGAAGGACGAATACCTGGCCGTCAGTCCGCCGTGACCAGCACCGCGTCGCGCTCGCGCAGCTCCGCGTAGACCGCGTCGGTGTCCGGGCGCACCCCGTGCCAGCGGGCGAAGCTCTCGGCCGCCTGCTCGACCAGCATGCCCAGCCCGTCCACCACGTCGTGGCAGCCGGCCGCGCGCGCCCAGGCCAGGAACGGGATCGCGGCCTCGCCATAGTTCAGGTCCACCGCCGCGGTGCGGCGGCCGACCAGCGAATGCGGCAGCGCCGCCGCCAGCCCGCCCTCGCGCCCGGCCGAGGTGGCGTTGACGATCAGGTCGAACTCGCCCAGCGCGCGCAGGTCGTCCAGGTAGCGCGGATGCACCCGGCCGGGCTCGCCGAGCGCGTCGGCCAGCGCGTCGGCGCGCGCGGCGGTGCGGTTGACCACGTACAGCTCGGAGATGCCGGCGTCGAGCAGCGCCGGGGCCACCCCGCGCGCGGCGCCGCCGGCGCCGAGCAGCAGGGTGCGGCGCGCGCGCAGATCGAGCCCGTGGCGCGCGGTCAGGTCGCGCACCAGGCCCACGCCGTCGGTGTTGTCGCCGTGCCAGGCGTCGCCGTTGCGGATCAGGGTGTTGACCGCGCCGGCGCGGCGCGCGCGCTCGGTGACGTCGTCGCACAGCTCGAAGGCGATCAGCTTCAGCGGCAGGGTGACGTTGGCGCCGGCGCCGCCGTGCGCGGCGAAATCGGCCAGCGCCTGGGCGAAGTGCCCGGGCTCGACGTCCACCGCGCGGTAGTCCACCGCGATCCCGGTCTGGCGGCCGAAGGCGGCATGGATCCGCGGCGACAGCGAGTGCGCGACGGGGTGGCCGAAGACCGCGTAGTGCTTGCTCATCGCCGTTCTCCCAGGGCTGTGTATCCGGTCAACGCGCCTCGCGCAGCCAGGCGGCCGCCTCCAGCGCGAAATAGGTCAGCACAGCATCGGCGCCGGCGCGTTTGATCGCCGTCAACGCCTCCAGCGCGCAGGCGCGCCCGTCCAGCCAGCCCTGTTGCGCCGCGGCCTTGAGCATCGCGTACTCGCCGCTGACCTGGTAGACGAAGGTCGGCACGCCGAACTCGTCCTTGACCCGGCGCACGATGTCCAGGTACGGCAGGCCCGGCTTGACCATCACCATGTCCGCGCCTTCCTCCAGGTCGAGCGCGACCTCGCGCAGGGCCTCGTCGGAGTTGGCCGGATCCATCTGGTAGGTCTTCTTGTCGCCCTTGCCGAGCGCGGCGGCCGAGCCCACCGCGTCGCGGAACGGGCCGTAGAAGGCGGAGGCATACTTGGCGCTGTAGGCCAGGATCCGGGTGTGGACGAAGCCGGCCTGCTCGAACTCGCTGCGGATCGCGCCGATGCGCCCGTCCATCATGTCGCTGGGCGCGACCACGTCGGCGCCGGCCTGGGCGTGCGACAGGGCCTGCTTCACCAGCGCTTCGACCGTTTCGTCGTTGAGCACGTAGCCGCTCTCGTCCACCAGCCCGTCCTGGCCGTGCGAGGTGTACGGGTCGAGGGCGACGTCGGTGATCACCCCGAGTTCGGGGAAGCGCGCCTTGAGCGCGCGCACCGCGCGCTGCACCAGGCCGTCCTCCTGCCACGCCGCCTCGGCGGTGGCCGACTTGGCCTCCGGCGCGGTGACCGGGAACAGCGCCAGCGCCGGGATGCGCAGCGCGCAGGCCTGCTCGGCCACGCGCAGCAGCTCGTCGAGCGACAGGCGCTCGATCCCGGGCATGGACGGCACCGCGGCGCGGCCGGGCAGCTCGTGCACGAACACCGGGTAGATCAGGTCGTCGGGGGTCAGCACGGTCTCGCGCATCAGCCGGCGCGAGAACTCGTCGCGGCGCATGCGCCGCGGGCGGATGAAGGGGTGGCTCATGGGCGCATTCTACGCCCGGGGCCGGACCCGGGCCGGCCGTGCCCTAAGATCGAACGCATGTCCGCGCCACGCCTCCGTTCCCTGCCGCCGCTGGCGCGCGCCTGCCTGGCGCTGCTCGCCGCGCTGGCGCTGCTGTGCTGGCTGGGGCCGCTGGCGCTGCGCTTCGACCCGCACACGCCGGACTGGACCGCGCTGTCGGTGCCGCCGGGCACGGCCGGGCACTGGTTCGGCACCGACGCGATCGGCCGCGACGTGCTCGCGCGCACGCTCGCCGGCGGACGGCTGTCGCTGACCATCGGCCTGCTGGCGAGCGTGGTCGCGCTGGCGCTGGGGCTGACCTGGGGCGCGGTCGCGGGCCTGGCCGGCGGACGGGTCGAACGGGCGATGGTGCGCGTGCTCGACGTGGCCGGCGCGCTGCCGTTCCTGCTGCTGGTGATCCTGCTGCTGACCCTGTTCGAACGCTCGCCCGGGCTGCTGCTGGCGGCGATCGGCGGTTACGTGTGGATGGACCTGGCGCGGGTGATGCGCGCCGAGGCCGCGCGCCTGCGCGAGGCGCCGTTCCTGCTCGCCGCGCACGCCGCCGGCGCGCGCTTCGACCAGCGCCTGCGCTGGCACGTGCTGCCGAACCTGCTGCCGCTGGCGCTGGTCTCGCTCGGCCTGATCCTGCCGCAGGCGATCCTGGTCGAGAGCTTCCTCGGCTTCCTCGGGCTGTCGCTGGACGAACCTTCGGCGAGCTGGGGCACGCTGCTGGCCGAAGGCGTGCAGGAGCTCGATTCGGCGCCGTGGACGCTGCTGTTCCCGGCCGCGTTCCTGGTGGCCACGCTGGCCGCGTTCCAGTTCCTGGGCGATGCCCTGCGCGACTGGCTCGACGTGCGCGGCGGGCACGAGGAGGCCGCGGCGTGAGCGCGCTGCTGGCGATGCACGGGCTGCGGGTGGAGGCGGGATCGCGCACCCTGCTCGGCCCGCTCGACCTCGCCCTGCACCGCGGCGAATGCGTGGGTCTGGTCGGCGAGAGCGGCAGCGGCAAGAGCCTGACCGCGCTGGCGCTGCTCGGCCTGCTGCCGCCGGCGCTGCGCGCGCAGGGCACGCTGGCAACCGACGGCGGCGAATTCGCGCCGGGCGCGCGTGCGCATGCGGCGCTGCGCGGCCGCCTGCTGGCGTGGGTGCCGCAGGATCCGCTCGCCAGCCTGCATCCGCTGCGCACGGTCGGCGCGCAACTGGTCGAGACCCTGCGCGTGCGCCACGGCCTGCCGCGTGCGGCGGCGCGGCGCGAAGCCGCGGCCCTGCTCGCCCGGGTGCAGCTGCCCGAACCCGAGGCGGCGCTGGCGCGGCATCCGCACCAGTTCTCCGGCGGCCAGCGCCAGCGCATCGCGATCGCGCTGGCGCTGGCCACGCGCGCGCAGGTGCTGATCGCGGACGAACCGACCTCGGCGCTGGATGCGCGCATCGCCCGCGACCTGCTGGAGCTGCTCGACGGCTTGCGCCGCGAGCACGGCCTGGGCCTGCTGCTGATCAGCCACGACCTGCCGCTGGTGGGCGCGTACGCGCAGCGCCTGCTGGTGCTGCGGCGCGGCGAGGTGGTCGAGGCTGGCGCCACGCACGCGGTGTTCGCCGCGCCGGCGCACGCGTACACGCGCGAGTTGCTCGCCGCCGACCGGCTCGCGCCGGTGCCGGCCCCGGAACGCACGGATCCCGCGCCGGTGCTGCTGCGCGGCGAAGGCCTGCGCGTGCGCTACCCGCGCGCGCGGCGCGAGGCGCTGGCCGGCGTGGACCTGGCGCTGCGCCGCGGCGAGGGCCTGGCCCTGGTCGGCGAGAGCGGCAGCGGCAAGAGCACGCTCGGGCGCACGCTGCTGCGTCTGCTGCGCGGCGCGCAGGGGCGGGTGTGGCTGGACGGGCAGGAGCTCACCGCGCTGCCCGCGCGCGCCCTGCGCCGGTTGCGCGCGCGCATCGGCGTGGTGTTCCAGGATCCGGTGGCCTCGCTCGATCCGCGCCTGCGCGTGGCCGAACTGGTGGCCGAGCCGCTGCGCATCCACGGCCTGGGCGATGCCGCCGCGCGCCGCGCGCGGGCCGCGGCGCTGCTGCAGGCGGTGGGACTGGAGCCGGCCCTGCTCGAGCGTTACCCGCACCAGCTCAGCGGCGGCCAGTGCCAGCGGGTGGCGATCGCGCGCGCGCTGGCCACCGAACCCGCGCTGCTGCTGTGCGACGAGGCGGTGTCGGCGCTGGATGCGCACCACCGCGCCGGCGTGCTCGCGCTGCTGGCGCGCCTGAAGCGCGAACGCGGCCTGGCGCTGCTGTTCGTGACCCACGACCTGGCGGCTGCGGCGGCGGTGGCCGAGCGTATCGCGGTGCTCGAGGCCGGGCGCATCGTCGAACAGGGCGCGACCGCGGAGGTGCTGGCGCGGCCGCGCCACCCGCACACGCGCGCGCTGGTCGCCGCGCGCGCCTTGCCCGCGGTCAGATGATCCCGCCGCCCAGGTTCAGGCGCACGATCGCGACCACGATGACGATGCCGTTGAGCAGCAGGCCCGCCTTGGCGCGCGCCCGCTTGTCCGGCGCGGTGATCGCGATCCCGATCGCGGCCAGGATCGCGCCGACCGCGGCGAACGGGATCAGGAACCAGTTGCCCCAGCCGAGCAGCGGGATCAGCGCGAGCAGCATCCACAGCATCGCGACGATGCCCCAGACCAGACTGATCAGACCCATGGCGGTTCCCCCGGAAGCGAGTAGAGAAGGGCTGCGCGCGACGGCGCGGCTCGCACAGTGGGGCGCAGGCGGCGGCAGGTCAAGCGCGGCGCGGGCGTCCGCTCACGGCGCCGGGCCGTGCACGCCGTCAATCTCGACCCGCAGCTCGCGCCGGCACACCGCCGCGTGCAGCAGCAGCCGCGGCACCGCGGGGTCGAGGTGCGCCTGCAGCGCCGCGGCGACCTGCGGCAGCGCCGCGGCGTCGCGCACGTACACCTTCAGCCGGGTGCCGGCGCCGAAGCGCGGCGGCAGCTCCGGGCACCGCGCGCGCGCGGCGGCGAGCAGGCTGTCGAAGTTGGCGAAGGTCTCGGCGAGCTGCGACTCGACGCAGTCGTGGTGGCGCGACTCGTGCCCGACCACGCTCGCCGTGCCCGAGATCAGCAGCGGCATCGCCGCGCCCGCCGGCGGCAGCATCGCGCGGGCGAAGCTCGGCGGCTGCGGCCCGTACTGGCGCGGGTAGCGCCAGGCGCTGAGCTGGCGCGGGTTCTCCAGCGCGGTGCCGGGGACGCGCGCGGCCAGCCAGTACACCTGCAGCGTGCGCACGCCGTCGCGGCGCCCGATCGCGGTCGCCGCCGGCAGGGTGCCAGGATCCACCGCGCCCAGCCCGCGCGCGCGGCCGACGCAGAACCGCCGGTAGCGTTCCTGGTCGCCCTCGCCTTCGGTGATCGCGTCGAGATAGTTCCAGGTGCGCAGCAGGTGCGGGTAGCCCTGCGCGCGGCAGAACGCGCGCAGGCGCGCGTAGGCGGCCTCGGTGGCGGCCTCGATCCCGTCCTCGCCCTCGTCCGGTTCCAGCGCGCCGAACAGCAGCGCCGGATCGGCGGCCCACGCGATCCCGTCGTCGCGGCCGTGCCGCACCGGGCCCTGCGCGCGCCACACCTCCAGCGGCGCCGGGCCGTGCGGCCGCAGCGGCACGCGCAGGTAGCGCGGGTCGTACGCGCGCGGCGCGTCGGCGCCGAAGCCGAACACCGCCAGCACGTCGTCCGCGGCCAGCAGCGCCGGCAGCGGCGCGTCCACGTAGTCCACCTGCAGGCGGGGCAGGGCGGCGGTCGGCATCAGCGGCGGCACGGCGCTCATCGGGAGTCGGGTTGCAGGGTATCGCCGACCAGCGCGATCCGTGCCTGGCGGCGGCGGTGCCACCAGTCGCGCAGCGTGTGCGGCGCCATGCGCAGCGCGGTCAGGGCGTAGATCAGCCGGAACACGCGCAGGCGCCAGCGCACCGGCCGCGCCTCGAACACGTCGCCGGCCAGCAGCGAGATCAGCGCCTGCTCCACCTGCAGCAGGTTGCGCGGGTGCGCGAACAGGTGCTTCATCGGCGGCGCGGTGAAGCGGTAGATCAGCCATTTGAACTCGTCCAGGCCGCGCTCGAAGGCGCGCGCGTGGGCGGCGAGCAGCGCCGCCTCGCGCGCCGGTTCGCGCAGCGCCGCGTCCACCGCCATCGCGCCGGACTCGGCCGAATGCATGGCCAGGAACACGCCGGAGGAGAAGATCGGATCCACGAACGCGTAGGCGTCGCCCACCATCAGCCAGCCCGGGCCGTGCATGCGCGCGCAGTCGTAGGCGTAGTTGCCGGTCACGTGCACCGGGGCGACGCGTTGCGCGCCGCGCATCCGCTCGCGCGCCTCGCCGATGCCCTCCAGGGTGCGCAGCAGGAAGGCTTCGGTCTCGCCGCGGCGCTGCTTGAGGTGTTCGGGCGAGCACACCACGCCGACGCTGGTGAGGTCCCCGCGCAGCGGGATCAGCCAGGCCCAGCCGTGGGCGTGGCGGCAGACGGTGATGTTGCCGGCGTCCTCGCCCTCGCGCCGGCGCACGCCGGCGTAGTGGCTGAAGATCGCGGCCGAGGCGTGGCGGCGGTTGCGGCGCTTGAGCTTGAGCTGGGTGCCGAGCAGGGTGTCGCGGCCGCTGGCGTCGAGCAGGAAGCGGAAGCCGATCCGCAGCGCGCGGCCGGCGCGGTCGCGGGCCAGCGCGGCGCGGGCGCGGCCGCTGGCGTCGAACTCGATCCGCTCCACGGCCACGCCCTCGCGTGCGTCCGCGCCGCAGGCGCGGGCGTGTTCGAACAGGACCTGGTCGAACTCCTCGCGCTTGACCTGGAAAGCGTGGTCGGGGCCGCCCTGCAGGGCGCGGGCGAAGCGGAACACGTGGTAGGCGCCGCCCTCGACCGGGAAGTCGGCGCCGCGCTTGAGCACACCGATCGCGCGCACCTGCGCGAGCACGCCCAGGCGTTCCAGGATCGGCAGGTTCATCGGCAGCAGCGATTCGCCGATGTGGAAGCGGGGGTGGTGGTCCTTCTCCAACAGCAGCACGCGCCAGCCGCGGCGGGCGAGCAGGGCGGCCGCGGTGGCGCCAGCGGGGCCGCCGCCGACCACCAGCACGTCGGTGGCCAGCTCGGCCGCCGCCTGCTGCGGGGTGCTGCCGTCGTCCGCCATCGCCTGCCCGTCCGGAAAGGGCCCGCATCATACCGCGCACCCCCTTCTGCCCGGCCTTGCGCGCGGGCACGCGATGGCGGATCGTTGCGCTCCCGTCGTCCCCAACCCCGGAACGCCGATGTCCCCGCAGACCCCCTTCGAACGCGAACTCGCCGAGCTGCTGGTCGAGAGCCTGAACCTGGAGGAGGTGGCTGCCGCGGACATCGATCCGGAGGCGCCGCTGTTCGGTGCGGGCCTGGGCCTGGATTCGATCGACGCGCTGGAGCTGGCGTTGGCGGTGTCGAAACAGTACGGGGTGCAGCTGCGCTCGGACGGTGAGGACAACCGCTGGATCTTCGCTTCGCTGCGCAGCCTGGCGACGCACGTGCAGCAGCACCGGCAGGCGGCTTGAAGCTGTTCATCGCGCGGGCGCTGCTGGCGCTGGCGTATCCGGTCCTGGCGCATCTGGCCGGGGCCCGTGGCGACGGGACGCTGGCGGCGCTGGCGCTCGGGGATCTGGTGTTGATCGTGCTGCTCGAGCCGCTGCTGCGCGGGCGGGCCTGGGCGTGGGCGCTCGCGCTGGCGGCTGGGGCCGGGCTGTGGCGGCTGGCGGGTTCGGCGCAGGCGACGCTGCCGCTGCTGCTGGTGCCGGTGGTGGTGGTGGCGCTGGTGGCGTGGATGTTCGGGCGCACGCTGGGCGCGGGCCGGGTGCCGTTGATCACGCGGATCGTGGCCGCGCTGGAGGGCTGCGCGCCGGAGGCGCTGGCGCCGCCGCTGCGCCGTTACACGCGGGCGCTGACGGTGGGCTGGGCGGTGCTGCTGGCGGTGCTGGCGTTGGCCAACCTGGCATTGGCGGCGGTCGCGGTGCCGGGCGGGTTGCTGGACGGGCTGGGCCGGACGCCGCCGGTGGCGGTGACGCGGGCGCAGTGGTCGTGGTTCGCCAACGCGCTCGGCTACGGGGTGGTCGGCGGCGCGTTCGTCGGCGAGTACCTGCTGCGCAAGCGCCTGTTCCCCGGCCGCTACCACAGCTTCGCCGACTTCCTGCACCGCCTGGCCCGGCTCGGGCCGGCATTCTGGCGGGAGCTGTTGCGCGGGTGAGGCTGCGGCCTCAGCTGCTGGCGTGTGCAAGCGAGCGCGTCTGCGCGTGTCGGTCGCTTCGTGCGGGGCGCCCGTATGCCCGACATGGGGTTCATCGCTTCGGGCGGGGGCGCCGGTCTGCCTGGGGTGGGGTTCGCCGCGTGGGCTCCGCGTCCGGCTCCGACACGCGGCCGCAGACCATCCATGGTCTGCTCGAACCCCACCCCAGGCAGACCGACGCCTCGGGGATCTGTGTGTCAAAGCTTCGTTGGCCCCATGCGCTGTTGCCGTTGCTCGCCCATCAAGCGCCCTGATGCCACCCGAGGGTTCGGTGTGCGGGGGGTGTCGCGTCGAGCCGGCCATGGATGGCCGGCGCGCGAGTCAGGGCACGACGCCCTGACCGAGCGGAAAGCGACACCCCCCGCGCACCGAACCCGGGCCGACCAAGCCCCGCTTCGACCCGCCTGCGATAATCCCGCCATGTCCAGCTTCGCCGTCGCGCCCGACCACCCCTGCCTGCCCGGCCACTTCCCCGGCCGCCCGGTCGTGCCCGGCGTGCTCGTGCTCGAACACGTGCTCGAGGCGATCGAGGCCGAACACGGCCCCCTGCCGGACGGCCTCGCCCTCCCGCAGGTGAAGTTCCTCCAGCCGCTGCTGCCCGGCGAACCCGCCGAAGTCACGCTCGACGGCGCCGCCCCCCGCTGGCGCTTCCGCGTCCTGCGCACGGGCGACGGCGCCCTGCTCGCCAGCGGCGAGATCGCCCTGTGAGCACCCAGTGGAAACAACGCCGCGAAGGCGGCGGCTGGTTCGCCATCTGGCTGATCCGCACCATCGGCCGCTACGGCGGCCGCGGCCCTGCCCGCCTGCTGCTGTACCCCATCACCCTCTACTTCCTGATCCGCCGCGCCCCCGAACGGCGCGACTCCCGCGCCTGGCTCACCCGCGCCCTCGGCCGTCCCGCCACGCTGTGGGACGTGGCCCGCCACATCCACACTTTCGCCTCCACCATCCTCGACCGCGTGTTCCTGCTCAGCGAGGACATGCGCCGCTTCGACGTCGGCGTACACGGCCTGGACGCACTCCACGCCCAGCTCGCCCAAGGCCGCGGCGTGCTGCTGTTCGGCTCGCACCTGGGCAGCTTCGAGGTGCTGCGCGTGCTGGCGCGCAGGCAACGCGAATATCCGCTGTGGATCGTGCTCGACCGCGCCCATAACCCGGCCATGCAGACCCTGCTCGACGCGCTCAACCCCGAGCTCGCGCGCAGCATCATTGATGCCGGCCAGGACGGCCCCGCGCTGATGCTCCAGATCCAGCAGGCGCTGCAGTCCGGCGCGATGGTGGCGTTGCTGGTGGACCGCGCCCAGCCCGGCGGCCATACCCTCGCCGTGCCCTTCTTCGGCGCGCCCGCGCAGTTCCCCACCGCGCCCTGGCTGATCGCCGCCGTGCTCGGCGTGCCGATCGCGCTCGGCTTCGGTCTGTACCGCGGCGGCAACCGCTACGAACTGCATTTCGAGGCCTTCAGCGACGGCCTGGATATCCCGCGCCCGCAGCGCCGCGCCGCAGTGGCCGCGCTCATCGCCCGTTATGCCGCGCGCCTGGAGCATCATGCCCGGCGCGCACCGTACAACTGGTTCAACTTCTACGACTTGTGGATGCACGACGATGCCGAGCCGCACGCTGCCGCGCCGTCCCTTCCGTCCCAGGCCGCGCGCGCTGGCGATGCCGGTGGCGCTGGCCCTGCTGGCGCTGGCCCTGTTCGCACCGCCGGCACGCACCGCTGACGCCGCCGACCCCGACTGGATCCTGGCCAGGCTGGCGCGGCCGGCGCCGATGCGCACCGGCTTCGTCGAACTGCGCGGCTCGGCATTGCTGAAGGAACCGCTGCGGCTGGAGGGCGAATACCGCCGCCCCGACGCGGACACGCTGGTGCGCGAAGTGCACACGCCCTATGTCGAAACCACCACGATTCGCGCCGGCGAGGTCACGATCGCACGCGCCGGGCGCGCGCCGCGCCGCTTCTCGCTGGCACGTTCGCCGGAGCTGACCGGGCTGCAGGCGAGCTTCGGCGCGCTGCTGGCCGGCGATCGCGCCGGGATCGAACGCCACTACCGCCTCGCCGCGGACGGCACCCGCCGGCAGTGGCGCCTGACCCTGCGGCCGAAGGACGCCGCGCTCGCGGCGAAGCTGCGCGAGGTGGTGTTGTACGGCCGCGGCGCCGAGCTGCGCTGCATCGAGACCACGCCGGCGCAGGGCGCGCCGCAGCGCACCCTGGTGGCCGGCGCCGCGCAGGCGGCGGCGGGCGTGCGCGATCCCGCCGCGCTGGCCGCGCTGTGCCGCCACGACGGCGCGCCGGGATGAAGCCGGCCGCGCGCCTCGCGCTCGCCCTGGCCTGGCTCGCGGCGTTGCTGCTGCTGGGCGGCTATGTCGCGCGTTCGCTCGAGCTGGGCGGCGACCTGCGCCGGTTCATGCCCGCGCCGCAGACCCCGGCGCAGAAGCTGCTGATCGAGGAACTGGGCGAAGGGCCCGGTGCGCGCCTGCTGCTGCTGGAGCTGTCCGGCGCCGCGCCGGAGACGCTGGCGCGGCTGTCGCAGGCGCTGCGCGCGCGCCTGGCGGCGGATGCGCGCTTCACCTTCGTCGCCAACGGCGAGGCCACGCTCGCGGCCTTCCCCGAGCGGCTGCGGCCGTACCGCTACCTGCTCTCGCCGACCCTGGACACGCAGCGCTTCGACGCCGCGTTCCTCGCCGACGCGCTGGCGCAGCGGGTGCAGGACCTGGGCTCGCCGGCCGCCGCGCTGGTCGAGCCGCTGATCCCGTCCGATCCCACCCTCGAAACGCTGGTGCTGGCGCAGCGCTGGGAGCCGGCGCAGGCGCCGCAGCGCCAGCACGGGGTCTGGTTCGACCGCAGCGGGCAGCGCGCCCTGCTCGCGGTGCAGACCCGCGCGCCCGGCTTCGATCCGAAGGGACAACAGGCGGCGGTGGCGGCGATCGAACAGGCCTTCGCCGCGGTGCGCGGCGACGGGCCCGGCATGCTGGCGATGAGCGGCCCGGGCGCGTTCTCGGTCGAGATCAGCACCCGCACCCAGCGCGAGGCGGGCTGGATCGGCACCGTGGACACGCTCGGCCTGCTGGCGCTGCTGCTGCTGGCCTACCGGCGCTGGTCCATGCCGCTGCTCGGCGCGCTGCCGCTGGCGAGCGCGGGACTGGCCGGCCTGGCCGCGGTGGCGTGGCTGTTCGAGGGCGTGCACGGCATCACCGTCGCCTTCGGCTTCACCCTGATCGGTGTGGTCCAGGACTATCCGATCCATCTGTTCAGCCACCAGCGCGCGGGTGTCTCGCCGTGGGCCAGCGTGCGCGCGCTGTGGCCCACGCTCGCCACCGGCGTGACTGCGACCTGCCTGGCCTATCTGACCTTCTTCGCCTCCGGCGTGGACGGGCTCGAGCAGCTCGCGGTGTTCACCATCGCCGGCCTGGCCACCGCCGCGCTCGCCACCCGCGGCCTGCTGCCGGCGCTGCTGCCGCGCGACCTGGACGATCCGGCGCGGTCGCCGCGGCTGCAGCGCCTGCGCGCGCGCATCGCCGCATTGCCGCGGCCGCGCGTGGCGCTGGCGGGGCTCGCGCTGGCCGCGCTGGCGGTGACCGTGTTCGCGCCGGCGCCGTTCTGGCAGAACGACCTGTCGAAGCTGACCCCGGTGCCGGCCGAGGCGCTGGCGCGCGATGCGCGCCTGCGTGCCGAACTCGGCGCGCCCGATGTGCGCCACGTGCTGGTGCTGTCGGCCCCCGACGCGGAAGCCGCGCTGCAGGCGGGCGAGCGGCTGGAACCGGCGCTGCAGCGGCTGGTGCGCGACGGCGCGCTCGCCGGCTACGACCTGGCCGCGCGCTACCTGCCCAGCGCGCGCACCCAGCGCGCGCGCCAGGCGCGGCTGCCGGACGGCGAGGCGTTGCAGGCCGCGCTCGCGGACGCGCTGCGCGACTCGCCGCTGCGCGCCGACGTGTTCGGCCCGTTCCTGGCCGACGTCGCCGCCGCGCGCACGCTGCCGCCGCTCACCCCGCAGGCGCTGGCCGGCACTCCGCTGGAGGCGCGCGTCGGCGGCCTGCTGCTCGCCGGCGAGGGCCACGCCACCGCGCTGGTGGCGCTCACCGGCATCCGCGACCTGGACGCGATCGCGCAGGTGGCGCGCGCGCACGGCGCGCAGCTGCTCGACCTCAAGCAGGCGTCCGAGTCGCTGGTGGTCGAGTACCGCGAGCGCGTGCTGTGGGCGCTGGCGGTGGCGGCGCTGCTGCTGGTGGCGACGGTGTGGATCGCGCTGCGCCGCCCGCACCGGGTCTGGCGGGTGCTGCTGCCGATGGCGCTGGCCACGCTGCTGGTGCTGGCGGTGCTGCGCGGCGCCGGGGTCGAGCTGACCCTGTTCCACCTGGTGGCGCTGATCCTGGCCGCGGGCCTGGGCCTGGACTACGCGCTGTTCTTCGAGCACGCCGGGGACGACCGCGACGAGCAGCTGCGCACCCTGCACGCGCTGCTGGTGTGCAGCGCGATGACCCTGCTGGTGTTCAGCCTGCTGGCGCTGTCGAGCATCCCGGTGTTGCGCGCGATCGGCAGCACGGTGGCGCTCGGGGTGGTGTTCAACTTCGTGCTCGGGTTGCTGATCGCGCGGCATCCGGAACGGCCCGCGGCGGCCGGGGAGGCGGGCGATGCTCGGCCATGAAGCGATCGCGGCGCTGGTGCCGCACGCCGGCGCCATGTGCCTGTGGGACGAGGTGGTGGCGTGGGATGCGGCCACGATCCGGCTGCGCGCGCACGGCCACCGCGCCCCGACGCACCCGCTGCGGCGCCACGGCCGCCTGCACGCGGTGCACCTGTGCGAATACGGCGCGCAGGCGATGGCGGTGCACGGCGGCCTGCTCGCGCAGGCGCGCGGCGCGCGCGCCGCGCCCGGGATGCTGGTCGCGCTGCGCGGCGTGCGCCTGCACGTGGCGCGCCTGGACGCGCTGCCCGGCGCGCTCGAAGGCGAGGCCGAGGCGTTGATCGCCGGCGCGGGCGGCCAGCAATATGCCTTCCGCATCCACCATGCCGGCACGCTGCTCGCCGAGGGCCGCGCGGCGGTGATGCCTGCTCCCCAGGACTCCGGCCCATGACCGACACGACCCTCCGCCGCGCCCTCATCACCGGCGGCAGCGGCGACATCGGCGGCGCGATCTGCCGCCGCCTGGCCGCCGACGGCCTGCACGTGATCGTGCAGGCGAACACGAACCTGGCCCGCGCCGAGGCGGTGGTGGAGGCGATCCGCGCCGCCGGCGGCCGCGCCGAGGCGGTGGCCTTCGACGTCGCCGACCCCGACGCCGCGCAGGACGCGGTCGCGGCGCTGCTGCGCGACGGGCCGGTGCAGGTGCTGGTGCACAACGCCGGCATCCACGACGACGCGCCGATGGCCGGCATGAGCCGCGCGCAGTGGACCCGGGTCATCGACGTCTCGCTGCACGGCTTCTTCCACGTCGCCCAGCCGCTGCTGCTGCCGATGGCGCGCACCCGCTGGGGCCGGATCGTCAGCGTCTCCAGCATCGCCGCGGTGCTCGGCAACCGCGGCCAGACCAACTACGCCGCGGCCAAGGCCGCGCTGCACGGCGCGAGCAAATCGCTGGCGCGCGAGATGGCCTCGCGCGGGATCACCGTGAACGTGGTCGCCCCGGGCGTGATCGAAGGGCGCATGGCCCAGGCCGCGTTCCCGCCCGAGGCCGTCCGCCAGCTGGTGCCCGCCGGCCGCGCCGGCACCCCGGAGGAGGTGGCCGCGCTGGTCGCGTTCCTGTGCTCGGACGCGGCCGGCTACATCAGCGGGCAGGTGATCGGGATTGACGGCGCGATGAGCTGACGGTTCCGGCACCGCCATTGACCACGAAGGGAGGAGTCCGATGAGGTTTCGCTGCCTGGCCGCCGTCGCGGCCGCCGGTCTGTTCGTATCCACCGCGGCCGCCGAGCCGTTGCTGGTGCCGCGTCCCGTGCCTTATGCCGAGGACAACGACATCTCCGACAACATCAAGACCGAGTGCCGGATCAACGAGCAGTTGGCGGACTTCATCCGTGAATACGCCGGCGCCACGGTCGAGCTGCGTCCCGGCCCCCTCGACACCAGCCGCGGGCGCGTGCTCGAACTGGAGATCGTGGATGCGGTGAGCATGGGCAATGCCTGGCTCGGGCACCAGAAGTACACCAAGGTGCAGGGCACGCTGTGGGAGAACGGCAGCAAGGTCGCCAGCTTCCGCGCGCGGCGCAATTCGATGGGTGGCGCCTTCGCCGGCTACAAGGGCTCGTGCTCGGTGCTCGGACGCACGGTCAAGGCGATTGCGCGCGACATCGCCACCTGGCTGCAGGCGCCACGGGACGGCGCGGTCATGGGGGATTGAGCCGCGTCCGATTCCGCATTGCCGCCGCCCACGCCGCCGGCAGCAGCGGCTCGTCGGCGCCGGCGCCGGCGAGCAGCGCGGCCAGGCCGCGGTCGGGCAGCGCGGGGTGGCGCGCGCGCGCCAGCCGCAGCAGCTCGGCCGCCAGCGCGCGCAGCAGGGCGAGGTTGGCGGCGATGCGCGCGGCGAAGGCGTCGTCGTCGGCGCGCTCGCCGAGCGCGCGGTTGAGCGCGCCGAACCAGGGCAGGTCGTGCTGGTCCAGCCAGCGGCCGTCGGCGAGGGGGCGCGGCGGGTTGCGCGCGCCCCACTCGCGCAGCAGCGGCTGCATCGCCCGGTTCAGGGCGCGCGCGGCCTCGAACGTCCCGCGCAGGCGCGAGAGCATGCGCAGGTCGGCGATCCGTCCCGAGCAGTACAGCGGCGCCAGCAGGCCCCAGTACAGCGTGTAGTCCCACAGCACCTTCAGCGGCATCACCTGCGCGTCGCCGAACAGCGGGTACTGGTCGCGGTACAGCGCCAGCATGGTGTCGTAGAAGGAGAAGTACAGCTGCTGGAACAGCTCGGCGTGCGGGGCGAACGGCTGCCCGGCGCGCTCGCGCGCGACCAGTTCGCAGATGTAGGTGTTGGCGATGGCGATGAAGTCGCTGCCGGGCGAGTAGAACGGATCCAGGAACAGCCCGGCCTCGCCGGTCAGCGCCCAGCGGTGGCCGAACACCTGGCGGCAGCCGTAGGAGAAGCCGCGCAGGAAACGGAAGTCCTGCAGCGCGTGCCGCGGCCGTTCCAGCAGGCGCGCGAGCGCGGGCTGGTGCCGGTGCAGCCAGGCCATCGCCGCGGCGTGGGTGTGCATGGTCTCCAGCGGGTGCAGCCTGGCGTCGCAGACGATGCCGAGCGAATGGCTGCCGGAGGCGAGCGGGATCATCCACACCCAGTAGCCGGGCCCGCACAGGTGGTTGGTGGAGCGCCAGCGCTCGGCCGGCGTGCAGCGCGCCTGCCAGGCGGGGTCGTCGCTCCAGTCGTGCGGATCCACGATGCCCTCGACCCGCCACCACACCGCGTTGCAGTCGTGGCCGTTGGCCTGGGCCAGGCCGAGCTGGCGCTTGAGCAGGCCGGCGCGGCCGCTGGCGTCCACCACCCAGCGCGCGGACAGCGTGTGCCGCGCCCCGGCGTGGTCGAAGTGCAGCACGTGGTCGCCGTCGTCGTCGGCGAGCGCGACCCCGCGCACCACCGCGCCGTCGCGGAAGTCCACCCCGTGCGCGCGCACCTGCTCGCCGAGGAAGTTCTCGAAGCGGCCGCGGTCGAGCTGCCAGGTCGGGACGGAGAAGACCCGGCTCACGCCGAGCTCGGTGCAGCGCGCCGGGTCGTCGTGGCCGTCGCTGAAGAAGAAGCGGAAGCCGAACTTGCGCACCTGGGCCGTGTCCAGGTGCCGGCGCAGGCCGAGCTCCTCGGCGAAGTAGTGGGCGCCGATCTCGACCGTGGACTCGCCGACCTTGAACGCGGCCTCGCGCACCGGATGCGCGCGCCGCTCCAGCACCAGCACCGACAGCGCCGGGTCGCGTCGCTTCAGCTGCAGTGCCAGGCTCAGCCCCGCCAGGCCGCCGCCGAGGATCGCGACGTCGGCGCGCGCGCTCATCGCGCCTGCACCGTCGCCCGGGGCGCCGGCGCGAACTCGCCGCTGGGGTCGTGGATCAGCGGCGGGTGCGCGCGGGCGCGCCGGTATTCGCGGAGCACGTGGCCGTGGTTCCACACCTGCCGGACCACGTGCGAGGTGATCCGCCACAGGTCGCGCAGCGGACGGAAATGGCTCTTGCGGAACTGGCCGACCGCGCCCGGGCCCTGGTAGCGCGACTCGATCGGCACCGACACGCAGCGCAGGCCGAGGGTGCGCGCGGCCGAGATCAGGATCTGCGCCTCGAACACGAAATCCTCGCCGGGCACGTCGCGCAGCGCGCACGCTGCGGCCGGGTAGTAGCGCTGCCCGCTCTGGGTGTCGGCGATGCGGTAGCCGCAGCCCCAGGCGATGCCCCAGTCGCCGAACTCGTTGGCGAGCCGGCGATGCAGCGGCTGCTGCGCGCGCCGGCGCAGGCGCGCGCCGATCACGATCGCGTCGGGGTAGCGCTCGGCCGCCTCCAGCAGGCGCGGGATGTCGTCGGCCGAATGCTGGCCGTCACCGTCCATGGTCAGCACCCCGCGCACGCCGCGCGCGAGCGCGGCGCGGAAGCCGTCGCGCAGGGACGCGCCCTTGCCCATGCGCCGCTCGTGGCGCAGCACGGTCACCGGCAGGTCGGCGATGCGCTCCGCGGTGCCGTCGTCGGAGCCGTCGTCCACCACGATCACGTGCGCGCAGTGGCGCAGCGCGCCTTCCACCACCTCGCGGATGCGCAGCGCCTCGTTGAGCGCGGGGATGACGACGGCGAAGGCGCTGCGGTCAGGCATCGGCCAGCTCCAGGCGCAGGCAGCGCCCGGGCCCGGCCGGCAGGCGCACCAGGTCGCCGCCGGCGACGAGCGCGTCGAACAGCGGCAGCATCGGCGCCATCGCGTTGCCGGCGGCGTGGCGCGCGAGCGGGCCGTCGCCGGGCGCGGCGATGCCGTCGGCGAGCGTGGCGCGCAGGCGCGGTCCGGCGCCGGCGCGGGACAGCACCAGCGCGCCGCCGAGCAGCCCGGCGCTCGGCGCCATCGTCGCCAGCGGCCCGGTCGCGGCGCCGTCGTAGGCCACCAGCAGCACCGCCTCGGCGCCGTCGGCGAGCTGCGCCAGCGCCTCGAGCAGGCCCTCGGCGAAGCTGGCGCCGAGCGCGCTGAGCGCGGTCGCGGGCGCGTGGCAGCCGGCGCCGATGGTCCAGTAGCCGGCGGCGGCGTTGTGCACCGAGTTGTGGAAGCGGATCGGCGAGAGCGTGTGCGGCGCGCCGGCCAGGGTGGCGCACATGTAGTCGGTGATCGGCAGCTCGCCGTAGGTGGAGGCGAACACCGACGGCAGCGCCTGCGGCGCGCGCCCGGCGGCCTGGCAGGCGGCGAGCGCGACTTCCAGCGCCACCGCCACCGTCTCCGGCGCGCGCCGGCGTTCGTTCGGCGGCAGCAGCTGCGGCGCGGGCCGCGCCGGCGCGGCCTCCGGGCGCACGCCCTCGCGCGCGAATGCGCACGCCGCCGCCCACGACGGCAGGCCGTCGCTCCAGAAACCGATGCCTTCGATCCGGGCCTCGAGCGCGCTCATGCCGCGGCCCTGCCGAACAGCAGCGAACAGTTGTTGCCGCCGAAGCCGAACGAGTTGTTCATCGCGTAGCCGATCGCGCGCTGCGCGTTGTCGAAGCGCACCTGCGGGCCGCAGGCCGGGTCGGGCACGGTGCTGTTGAGCGTGCCCGGCAGCAGTCCGGTCTCGAGCGCGAGCAGGGCGATCGCCGACTCGACGATTCCGGCCGCGCCGAGCGTGTGTCCGGTCCAGCCCTTGGTCGAGCCGGCGTGCAGCGTGTCCGGGAACAGCGCCGCGACCGCGCGCGCCTCGACCGCGTCGTTGGCGGGCGTGGCGGTGCCGTGCAGGTTGAGGTAGCCGACCTCGGCCGGCGCCACGCCGGCGCGCGCCAGCGCCGCGCGCATCGCCAGCTGCGCGCCCAGTCCTTCCGGGTGCGGCGAGGACATGTGGTGGGCGTCGCTGGATTCGCCGTAGCCGCACAGCAGCAGCGCGGCGCCGGCGGTGTCGCGGTCGAGCAGGGCGAAACCGCCGGCCTCGCCCAGCGAGAGCCCGTCGCGCGCGGCGTCGAACGGGCGGCACGGCTGCCGCGACACCAGCGCCAGCGAATTGAAGCCGTACAGCACGCTGCCGCACAGGGTGTCCACGCCGCCGACCAGCGCGGCGTCGGCCAGCCCGGCCCGGATCAGGCGCGCGGCCTGCGCGAACACCTTGGCGCTGGACGAGCACGCGGTGGCCACGGTCGCGCACGGGCCGCGCAGGCCGGTGGCGTGGCGGACGAAATCGGCGAGCGAGTGCGGCGTGTGCACGACCGGGCGCGCCAGTTCCGGCGGGAACCGCTTGCCGCCGGCCGGATCGTCCTGCAGCCGTGCGTAGGCATCCTCGCTCTCGCCGATGCTGGCGGTGGAGGTGCCGAGCACCACCGCGATCCGGTCCGCGCCGTAGCGCGTGCGCAGCGCGGCCAGCGCCGGCAGCAGCCCGTCCTGCTGCAGCGCGCGCCAGGCCAGGCGGTTGTTGCGGCAGTCCCATTCGGCGTACGGCGCCGGCAGCGGCGCGTCCTCGAGCCCGTCCACGCGCCCGATCCAGCACGGCAGCGGTCGTCCGTCCTCGCCCGGCGGGCCGAAGTCGTTGCGGCGCAGGCCGCCGCGGCGCGCGGCGAGCGCATCGTGCAGCGCGTCGCGGCCGGCGCCGAGCGCGGTGGTGGCGGTGTAGGCGCGGATCGCCAGCGGCGGCATCGGCGGGGACGACGTCAATGCGGGCGGCACGCGCGCGTTCCGGAACGGGGTCGGGCGGCGAGTATAGCCAGACGATGAGCGCCCTCACGCATTCAGGCGGCGTGCGCCGGAACGGAGGTGCCGATGGGATGGCCTGGACGGAAGCGACGCGTTCGACGGAAGCGACGCGTTCGGATGTTCCCGGGCGCCCCCGGCGCGCGGGCGGGATTCACGTGCCTGCCGTTTCCAGACCGAGCAGCTGCGCGGCGAACTCCGCCGCCGGCAGCGGCTTGCCGAGCAGGTAGCCCTGCAGGCAGTCGCAACGCAGCAGGCGCAGGAGCTTGGCCTGCTCCTCCTCCTCCACGCCTTCGGCCACCACCTGCAGGCCGAGCGAGTGGGCCAGGCCGATGATGTGGGTGACCAGGGCCAGCGTCTCCGGGCTCTCGGTGATCTGGCGGGTGAAGGAGATGTCGATCTTGACTTCGTCGGCCGGCAGCCGGGCGAGGTAGTTGAGCGAGGAATAGCCGGTGCCGAAGTCGTCGATGGCCACCTTGCAACCCAGTCCGCGCAGGGTCTCCAGCAGCGCGATGCTGTGCTCGAGGTCCTCCACCAGCAGGCTCTCGGTGACCTCCAGGTCGAGCGGCGAGTCGCCGCCCTGCGACTGCAGCAGCGCCTGGCAGACGTCGAGGAACTCGGGGTGCTGCAGCTCACGCGCGGACAGGTTCACCGCCAGGCGCAAGCCGGGGCAGTGCTCGCGCCAGGCCAGCACGGTGCGCAGCGCCTCGCCCATCGCCCAGCGCCCGACCGGCACGATCAGGCTGCTGTCCTCGAGCACCGGGATGAACACGCCGGGCGAGACCAGGCCACGCTCGGGGTGGCGCCAGCGCAGCAGCGCCTCGGCGCCGAGCAGGCGCTGCGTGGCGGCGGAGAACTTGGGCTGGTAGAACAGCTCGAACTCGTCGCGCTCCAGGGCCAGGCGCAGCTCCTGCTCGAGCCGCAGCCGCTGCGCGGCACGGCCGCGCAGTTCCTCGTCGAAGGCGAGCAGGCGCTGGCGCCGTCGGCGCGCCTCGGCCAGCGCGGCGGTGGCGGCGTGCTCGAGCGCCTCGGGATCGTCGGCGTGGTCGGGCGCGACCGCCAGGCCGCCGCTGAACTCGATCCGCAGTTCTTCCCGGCCGAGCGCCAGCGGCATCCGCTGCAGTTCGTCGAGCAGCGATTCCAGGCGTTCGAGCTCGTGCCCGACCTCGTCCGCGGCGTCGTGCACCAGAGCGAAGGCGTCGGCTTCCAGCCGCGCCACGAACGCGCGTCCTTCGAGCAGCGCCTGCAGGCGCTCGCCGACTGCGCGCAGCAGGCGGTCGCCAGTGGCGCGGCCGCGCGACTGGTTGATCGCGCCGAAACGTTCCAGGTCCAGCACGGCCAGCGCCAGCCGTTGTTCCGGACGGCGCGATTCCAGCCGTGCCGCGAGCGAGGCCCGGTTCGGCAGCCCGGTCACCGGGTCGAAATAGGCCAGGTATTCGAGCCGCTCGCTCTTGGCGATGAAGTCGGCTGCAAAATCAATCTCGTCGGCCAGGCGCCGGTACAGCGCCAGCTCGTCGGCGTCGAACGCCTGCGGATGGTCGGAGAACAGGCCCAGCGCGCACCAGGGCGGCGAGCCGACCGGGATCACCACCTCCGCGGCGATGCCCGCACGCAACGCGATCCCGGCGGCCCAGCCCGGCACGCCGTCGCGCGCGCGGGTCAGGTCCGGCGCGATCACCCATTCGCCCTGGTACAGCGCGCGCGCGCCGGGGCTGGGCTGGCCGGGGTCCTGGCCGGCGGCGCGGGCGATCTCGGCCACCGTTCCGACCGCGCGCTCGTCGCCATGCCAGGCGGTGACGCGGACCGAATGGCCGTCGCCCGGCTCGCCGATGCAGGCGGCCAGGAATCCGCCCTGTTCCACCGCCACGCGGCAGACGGCGTCGAGCATGGCCTGGCGGCTGTCGGCGCGCAGCACCGCGTTGCCGAGCCCGCCGAGGATCGCGTGCAGGCGTGCGAGCTGGCGGATGCGCTCCTTCTGCCGCAACAGCTCGGTGATGTCGTGGTCCACGCCGCGCAGGCCGTACACGGCGCCGTCCGGCCCGCGCAGCAGCACGGCGCTGCTGTCGAAGACCCGGATGCTGCCGTCGCGGTGGATCCAGCGCGAGCGCCAGTTCCGCCAGCCGTCGCCGGCGGCGAGGATCTCCGGCAGAGCGCGCTCGACCTCGGCGCGGTCGTCGGGATGCATGTGCTCCAGGCAGTTCCTGCCGACCAGTTCCTGCGCCGGGTAGCCCAGCATGCGCTCGATCGCGGCGTTGCTGTAGGTCAGCGTCCCGTCGAGCAGGCTCTCCCAGATCCAGTCCCGGCTGCTCTCGACGATGCTGCGGAAGCGCTCCTCGCTCTCGCGCAGCGCCTGCTCGATCCGGGCCCGCTCGCGCCGCTCGCGCGCGGTCTCCAGGGCGCGCTCCACCGCCGGCACCAGCCGGCGCAGGTTGTCCTTGAGCACGTAGTCCATCGCCCCGCGCTGCAGGGCGTCGATCGCGATCTCCTCGCCGATGGTGCCGGAGACGAACACGAACGGCAGGGACGGGTCGTGGGCGCGGACGATGGCCAGCGCCTCCTGGCCGCTGAAGCCGGGCATGGAGAAGTCGCACAGCACGATGTCCGGCGCGAACTCGGCCAGCGCGCGGCGCAGCGTGTCCTCGGAGGCCACCCGCAGGTGCGTGTGCGGGCGGGAGAGCTCGCGCAGCTCGCGCAGGACGAGCTCTGCGTCGGGCAGCGAGTCCTCGATCAGCAGCACCTTCAGCGGGGGCGGGCGGTCGTTCATGCCGTCGCATCGCCCGGGGTCACGTTGGACAGCATCCAGTACATCCCCACCTGGGCCACGGTCTCGGCGAACTCGGCGAAGTCCACCGGCTTGACCACGAAGCTGTTGACCCCGAGGCGGTAGCTCTCGAGCAGGTCTGCCTCCTCGCGCGAGGAGGTCATCATCACCACCGGGATGGTGCGCGTGCGCGGATCCGCCTTCATCCGTTCCAGTACCTGCAGTCCGTCCATGCGCGGCATCTTCAGGTCCAGCAGCACCAGCCTGGGCTGTCCGTCCGGGCGCCCGGCGTGCGCGCCTTCACGGAACAGGTATTCCAGCGCCTCCACCCCGTCGCGCACCCACTCGATGTGGTTGGCGATGCCCTTTTTGCGCAACGTGCGCAGGGTCATCTCGGCGTCGGGGCGGGAATCCTCCACGAGCAGGATCTCGACCGGCTGGGCGTTCATGCGGCAGGCTCCGGTGCGGTGTCGGGCGGCAGGGGCAGTTCGAAGGTGAATTCGGCACCGCGCCCCGGTTCGGCACGCGCGGACACCGTGCCGCCGTGGCGGGCCACGATCCGCTGCACGATCGCCAGGCCCACGCCGGTGCCCTCGAACTCGTCGGCGGTGTGCAGGCGCTGGAACACGCCGAACAGCTTGTCGGCGTACTTCATGTCGAAGCCGACGCCGTTGTCGCGCACGCGGTAACGCACGCGGCCGTCCATGCGCTCGCCCTCGACCTCCACCCGCGCCTCTGCGCCGCGCGGCGCGCTGTACTTGAGCGCGTTGGACAGCAGGTTGACCCACACCTGGCGCAACAGCGCCGGGTCGGCGTGCGCCTCCGGCAGCGGCGCGATCCGCACCCGTCCGCCGTCGTCCAGTTCGGCGGCCACCTGCGCGGCGAGCGCGGCCATGTCCACCCGCGTGCGCTCGAGCGGCTTGCGGCCCAGGCGCGAGAATGCGAGCAGGTCGTCGATCAGCGCGCCCATCCGCCGCGCCGCCTCGCCGATCTCGTCGAGCCAGCGGCGGCAGTCGCCGTCGAGCCGGTCGGCGGCGTCCTCCTGCAGCATCCGCGCATAGCCGTGGATGTGCCGCAGCGGCGCGCGCAGGTCGTGGGAGATGGTGTAGCTGAACGCCTCCAGCTCGCGGTTGGCCTGGCGCAACTGCTCGGTGCTGGCCTGCAGCTCGGCGTTGAGCGCGCGCACGGCCTGGTCGGCGCGGGACAGTGCACGCGCGCCGCCGGCCATCAGCAGCACGAACAACGCGATCACGCTCGCGGTGTAGAGGGTCACGCCGGTTTCCATCCCGTAGAACCCGGCGCGTTCGCCATGCAGCCTCAGCCAGCCGGCCGCCGCCACCAGCAGCACACTGCCGACCAGCAGCCGGCGCGCGATCCGGCAGCGGGGGTGCTCGAGCAGGAACAACGCGGCCGTGCCGAGCAGCGGGCGCGCGCACAGCAGGCCCAGCGCCAGCAGCAGGAACAGCAGCGCGGTGTGGGCGGCCATCGGGATGAAGCGGCCGATGCCGTACATGCGCGGCACTTGGTAGGCGTAGCCGAGCAGCGCCACCAGCGCCGCCAGCGCCAGTGCGGCGGCCAGCCATTCCGCCGGCCGGGTCCGCTCGCGCGCGCCGCGGTCGAGCAGCAGCAGCGCCAGCCCGGTGAGCAGGAAAGCGAAGGCCGTGTTCGGCGCCATCTCGTTGCGCGGCAGGCCCGGCTCGTCGCCGAGGCGGCTTGCGAACAGCCACTGGTCGAGCCCGGGCGGCAGCCACCCCGCGTGTTCGCCGAGTTTGGCCGCGCCGACGCCGGCCACCAGTCCCGCGAGCAGGGGTGCGAGCGCAGCGGGCCGGGAACCGGCAGGGGCGAGGTTCGCCGGCCGGCGCTGCAGCCAGAGTGCGGCGGCGGCGGCCAGGAAGGTCAGCGCGGTGACCGGATTCATCGCCACCCAGGTCGGGCGGATGCGCTTGAGCGGTTCCAGGTCCAGCGCCCAGCCCGCCAGCACGGCCAGCGCGACCCCGGCCGTGGCCAGGCTGGCCACCGCCGGGGCATGGGCGGCCGGAAACCAGGGCGTCTGGCCGGCAACACCGGCAACGCCGCCCGCCGCCGGTTCCGGGCTGGGAGAGGCCCCGGGGAGAAGGGCCGGGGTGGGGGCCTGCGCTTGCTGCATCCGCAACCGGAGAGTCTCCCTGTCAGGGCCGCCGCCACTGGCAGGTGCCCGGCCCGTCATCAGACCGCAGCCCCGGGTCATGGAAATGTGAATCGAGGCCGGGGCGTTTCTGGGCCTGAACGAGGGAGCCGGGGTGTTACTTACGGCCAGGCGCTCATGGCCCGGGGCGCAGGCAGCGGGCCAGGAACGTTTCGGTGGTGCGGTAGCGGTGCAGCAGGTCGGCGCCGGTCAGGCCGTGCTTGGCGCCGGGGTAGGTCATCAGTGCGAATGGCGTGCCGCGCTGCTGCAACGCGCTCATCAGCTTCGTGGAGTGGGTGAACAGCACGTTGTCGTCGGCCATGCCGTGGACCAGCAGCAGCGCGTCCGGGCGCAGCCCGTCCAGATGGGTGAACACGCTGGCCGCGCGGTAGCCGTCGGCATTGGCCTGCGGCAGGTGCATGTAGCGCTCGGTGTAGTGGGTGTCGTACAGCGCCCAGTCGGTGACCGGGGCGCCGGCCACGCCGCAGGCGTAGTCCTGCGGCGCCTTCGCCAGCAGCAGCAGGGTCATGTAGCCGCCGTTGGACCAGCCGTGCACGCCGATCCGCTGCGGATCCACCCACGGCTGCGCGCGCAGCCAGGCCACGCCCCGGCGCTGGTCGTCCACCTCCACCGTGCCCTGGCGGCGGTACAGCGCGCCGCCGAAGGCCGCGCCGCGTCGCGGCGTGCCGCGGTTGTCGAGAGAGAACACCACGTAGCCCTGCTGCGCCAGGTACTGGTTGAAGAAGTGGTCGGCGCGGCCGGGCCAGCTGTCGGTGACGGTCTGCGCCGCGGGACCGCCGTACACGTACACCACCACCGGGTAGCGCCGGGCCGGGTCGAAGCCGGGCGGCTTGATCAGGCTGTAGTGCAGCTCGGTGCGGCCGTCGGCGGCGGGCAGGGTGCCGAACTCGACCGGCCGGTGCGCGGCACGGTAGCGCGCGTACGGATGCGCCGGATCGTCCAGGCGGTTGTCCACCAGCGGCGCGAGCAGGCTGCCGTCGGCGCGGTGCAGGGTGATCTGCGGCGGCGTGCGCGTGTTCGACCAGCTGTCCACGTAGATCGCGGCATCGCGCGAGAACGTCGCCTCGTGCATGCCCGGCTCGCGGGTGAGCCGCTCGATCGCGCCGCCGGCGAGCGGCACCCGGTACAGGTGGCGTTCGCGCGGGGAGTCCTTCGCGGCGGTGAAGTACACCCAGCCCGCGGCCTCGTCCACCGCGGCCACCGCGTCCACTGCCCAGTCGCCGGCGGTGAGCGCGCGCAGGCGGCCGTCGCGTTCGACCAGGTACAGGTGCGCGAAACCGCTGCGCTCGCTGTTCCACAGCAGGCGGCCGTCGGCGAGGAAGCGCAGGTCGTCGTGCAGCGGCACCCAGGTGGTGCTGGTTTCGCTCACCAGCGTGCGCTGCACGCCGCTGTCGAGGTCCACCTCGATCAGCTCCAGCCGCTGCTGGTCGCGCGACTGGCGCTGGAAGGTCAGGTGCCGCGGATCGCGCCAGTCCACCCGCGCCAGGTAGATGTCCGGGTCGGGGCCGAGCGGGATCTCGCGGATCGCTGCCGCGGTCATGCGCGTCTGCAGCCGCACCTCCCGCGGCCCGGTGGCGGTCTCGATGCGGTGCGGCGTGGTCGGCACCGGCGCGCCGAGGGTGGAAAGGTCCGCCACGTGCAGGCCGATCCGCACGTTCGCCTCGCCTGCGGCCGGATAGCGCTGCGCCACCACCTCGGTGCGGTCGGGATAGACCTCGTAGCGCTTGCGCACCGTGACCCCGGATTCGTCAATGCGGGCGAAGGCGATCGCCGAATCGTCCGGCGCCCACCAGTAGCCGGTGTGGCGGCCCATCTCCTCGTCGGCGACGAACTCGGCCACGCCGTTGCCGACGGTCTCGCCGCCATCGTGGGTGAGCGGGTGCTGGCGGCCGCTGGCGAGCTCCACCACCCACAGGTTGCGGCCGCGGATGAAGCTGACGTAGCGGCCCTGCGGCGAGAACTTCGGATCGGTGGCGTACCCCTCGCCGTCGGTGAGCCGGCGCACCGCCTCGCGCCCGGGCTTCGACAGGTCGTACAGGTACAGCTCGCCGCCGAGCGGGAACAGCAGCGCGCGCCCGTCCGGCGCCCAGTGGTAGTCCACGATCCCGCGCAGCGCGGCGATACGCTGGCGCTCGCGGCGCGCCTTCTCCTCGTCGCTGAGCGTCTCCTCGCCGGGCTGCAGCACGGCCGAGTCCACCAGCCGCGCGGCCCGGGCGGTGGCGACGTCGAAGGCCCACAGGTCGAGCCGGTTGCGGTCCGTGTCCTTGCCGCGCAGGAAGGTCACCCGCGTGCCGTCGGGGGCGATCTTCGGCTTGACCAGGGTCGGGCCGGACAGCGGCGCCGGGCCGGTGATCGCTTCCAGGGTGAGCTTTTCGGCGCGGGCCGGGGCGAGGGCGGTGGCGAGGGTCATCAGTGCGAGCGGCAGCAGGTGGCGGAGCATGGACGCAAGATCCCGGAGCGGGGCCCGCAGTCTAGGCGCGGCACGGAGGCATCGTCACCACCGTCGCGCTTGGCAGCGCGGCGCCGCGTGGTTACCCTGCCGCGTCCCGTTCCTTCCCTGTCGAGTCCGCATGTCGTCGCAAGCCCTCCCGACCCCGTCGCCGGCCGCGGCCGCCAACGGCGCGCCGCGCCTCGGCCCGCTGCCGCACCTGATCTTCTCCTCGCGTTGGCTGCAGCTGCCGCTGTACCTGGGCCTGATCGTGGCCCAGGGCGTGTACGTGTTCCTGTTCCTGAAGGAGCTGTGGCACCTGATCCACGACGTGGGGTCGCTGAACGAGCAGGCGATCATGCTGATCGTGCTGGGCCTGATCGATGTGGTGATGATCTCCAACCTGCTGGTGATGGTGATCGTCGGCGGCTACGAGACCTTCGTCTCGCGCCTGCGCCTGGAGGGCCACCCGGACCAGCCGGAATGGCTCAGCCACGTGAATGCGAGCGTGCTCAAGGTGAAGCTGGCGATGGCGATCATCGGCATCTCCTCGATCCACCTGCTCAAGACCTTCATCGAGGCCGGTTCCCTGGGGCTGCCGCTGTGCGGCGCGGTGCCCGCGGGCGCGCCGTGCACCAAGGCCACCGCGAGCGGGGTGATGTGGCAGACGATCATCCACTGCGTGTTCATCCTCTCCGCGATCGGCATCGCCTGGACCGACCGGCTGGTGCTGCACGCGCCGAAGCCGAAGACGGCGCACTGACGCACGCAGCGATGGCCGTCGCGGTTGCGGCGGCGAAAACCGGCTAGAGTGGCCGGCCATGGGGTCGGTCGAGCTCACGCTCGCGGTGGTGCTCGGGCTCGCCGGAGGGGGGCTCGGCGGGTGGTGCCTGCGCGCGCGGCGGCGGCAGGGCAGGAACGAGGATGCCCGCGCCGTCGCCGCCGACGGGCGCGAGGTTGGCCGCGGCGTCCGGCAGGACATGGCCGAACTGGTCGAGGCGCGCGAGAAGCTGCGCGCGGCCGAGGCCCAGTACCGGTTCCTGTTCGAGCGCAACCCGATGCCGATGTGGGTGTGCGATCGCGCGAGCCTGCGTTTCCTCGCGGTCAACGATGCGACGCTCGTCCATTACGGGTACGGGCGCGAGGAGCTGCTGCGGATGACGCTGCTCGACATCCGTCCGCCCGAGGATGCCGCGCGGCTGCAGGAAATGATGCAGCGGCCGCCGCGCGAGCGCCCGCAGGGGCAGGTGTGGACCCATCTGCACAAGAGCGGGCGGGCCATGCGCATGGCGACCTTCGGCCACGAGATCGAGTTCGACGGTCGCCCCGCGCTGCTGGTCACGGCCCAGGACGTGACCGCGCGCGAGTACAACGAGGAGCGGTTCCGGCTGGTGGCGCGCGCCACCAGCGACGCGATCTACGACTACGACATCCTCGCCGCCACGATCTGGTGGAGCGACAACTTCTACGCCACCTTCGGTTACGCGCCGGGCGATCCGGTGGACATGATCGAAGGCTGGACCGAGGCGGTGCACCCGGACGACCGTGAGCGCGTCGCGGGCAGTCTCGAGCACGCGATCGCCTCCGGGGCCGAGTCGTGGCAGGAGCAGTATCGTTTCCGTTGCGCAGACGGCAGGTATCTCACCGTCCTCGACCGCGGCTTCGTGCTGCGCGACGCCACGGGCCGCGCGATCCGCATGGTCGGCGGCATGCTCGACATCAGCGAACGCCAGCACTACGAGGAACAGCTCGCCCACCGCGCCACCCACGACGAGCTGACCGGCCTGCCGAACCGGCAACTGCTGCAGGATCGCCTGCAGCAGGCGATCCGCAACGCCGAGCGCTACGGGCGCGAGGCCGGCGTGCTGTTCATCGACCTGGACGACTTCAAGCTGGTCAACGACAGCCTCGGCCACGGCGCCGGCGACCAGGTCCTGCGCGAGGTCGCCCGGCGCCTGCAGCGGGTGGTGCGCGAAACCGACACCGTCGGCCGCTTCGGCGGCGACGAGTTCGTGGTGGTGCTGACCGAGCAGACCGGGGACGACGGCATCGCCCAGGTGATCCGGCGCATCGTCCGGGCGCTGGCGGCGCCGATCATGGCGGCAGAGACGCCGCATACGCTGACCGCGAGCATCGGCTGGTGTCGCTACCCGCAGGCCGGACGCGATGCCGAAACCCTGCTGCGCCATGCCGACCTGGCCATGTACCAGGCCAAGCGCCAGGGCCGGAACCGGGCCGTGGCCTACCGTGCCGAATTCGACGCCGGCGTCTCGCAGCGGCTGCGGCTGGTGTCGGAGCTGCGGCGCGCGCTGGAGGCGCGCCAGTTCGTGTCGCTGTTCCAGCCGCTGTTCGACACCGATGGCCGGATCGTGGCGCTGGAGGCGCTGGTGCGCTGGCGGCATCCCGAACGCGGCCTGCTGCCGCCGGCGGAGTTCGTGGGCGTGTGCGAGGAGAGCGGGCTGATCGCCGAACTCGGCCGCCAGGTGCTGCGCGAGGCCGCCCGCCACCACCGCCTGCTGGCCGAGGCCGGCCTGGGGCCTCTGCGCCTCGGCGTCAACGTCTCCGCGGCGCAATTCGGCGACGAACTGGTGGCGGACGTGGCCGCGGTGGTGCGCGAATTCGCCCTGCCGCCGGGCACGCTCGAACTCGAGCTCACCGAAACCCTGCTCATGTCGCAGGCGGAGCGTGCGATCGAGCTGATGCAGCAGATCGTGGCGCTCGGCGTCACCATCGCGGTGGACGATTTCGGCACCGGCTATTCGAGTCTGAGCTACCTCAAGCGGTTCCCGATCCACCGGCTCAAGATCGACCGCAGCTTCGTCCAGGGCCTGGGGCGCGACGCAGATGACGAAGCGATCTGCGCGGCGATCGTCGGCCTGGCCGGAACGCTGGGCATCGGCACGGTGGCCGAAGGGGTGGAGACGGCGGAACAACAGGGCTGGCTGCGCGCGCACGGCGTGGACGAGATGCAGGGCTACCTGCTCGGCCGGCCGCAGGCGTTCGACGAACTGCTGCCGGAGCTGCGGCAGCGGGAGGCGACCGCAGCGATGGGCTTCCAGGAACCGGGTTGACAGCGACACCGAAAGGGAGTCCCCTGCCGGCGGGCCCCCGTCGTGCAGTCGCCCGCGTGCCTTCCGATGATTCGAGTACCGGGTCGACCTCCGCCGGGCAGCGCCTGCCGCCCTGGGTATGGGGCGCTGCCGTCGCGGTCCTGCTGCTCGAATGCTGCGCCCTGGCCATCTGGTGGAACGGGCGCGGCGGCGAAACCGCCACGGCCTGGGTCCACGCCTTCGTCCTCGTCGTCGCCGGCGGCGGTTCGGTGGGGACCGTGCTCGGCGCCTGGCTGCTGCGGCACGCGCACCGGCAGCGGCAGGCGATCCGCCGGCTCGAGCGCGAGCGCGACCACGCCCGGGGCGTGAGCGCGGTGCGCCTGCGCCAGGTGCAGGCGGCGGCCGCGATCGGCGAGTGGGACTGGGACCTCGAGGCCGGCACGATCGCCTGGTCGGAGGAGATGTTCCGCATCTACGGCTGCGACCCGGCCACGTTCCGGCCGGACCCGGAGACGGTCTTCGCCTGCATCCACCCCGACGACCGGGACCGGGTGCGCGGCTTTGCGCGCGCGCTGACCGAGACCGGCGAGCCCTGCCATGCCGAATTCCGCATCGTCCGGCCGGACGGCAGCGTGCGGATGGTGGACGCGCGCGGCGTGCTGCAGCGCGATGCGGCCGGGCGGCCGTGCATCCGCAGTCTGCAGCAGGACATCACCGAGCGGGCGCTGGCCGAAGAGCGCTTCCGGCTGGTCGCGCGCGCCGCGAGCGAGGGCATCTGGGACTGGGATCTGGCCAGCGACCGGATCTGGCGCAGCGACGGGTTCTTCGCCCGCTTCGGCTACCGCGAGGACGAGATCACGCCGGACCATGCCGGATGGCGCCAGTGCGTGCATCCGGACGACCGC
Organism: Vulcaniibacterium gelatinicum; assembly: GCF_008033445.1. Lineage (GTDB taxonomy): Bacteria > Pseudomonadota > Gammaproteobacteria > Xanthomonadales > Xanthomonadaceae > Vulcaniibacterium_B > Vulcaniibacterium_B gelatinicum. Next base: position 11,351 of record NZ_VNKO01000008.1, on the reverse strand, counting down.
ATCGAGGTCGAGTCCACGCTCGCCGCGGCCCTGCTGCCCACCGGCCCGGACCAGTGGCAGGCGCGCTACCGCTTCCGCCACGGCGACGGCAGCTGGCGCGACGTGCTCGACCACGGCTTCGTGCTGCGCGACGGCCGCCGCCGCACGGTGCGGGTGGTCGGCAGCATGCTCGACGTCACCGAGCGCAACCGCGCCGAGGCCGAGCTGCACCTGCTGCAGCGCATGGTCGAATCCTCGGTCACCGGCATCGTGATCGCCGACGCTTCGGCACCCGACCTGCCGATCGTGTACGTCAACCCCGCGTTCGAGCGCATCACCGGCTACCGCGCCGCGGAAGCGCTCGGCCGCAACTGCCGGTTCCTGCAGGACGAGCCGCGCGACGAGGCCGCGCTGGCCGCGATCCGCAGCGCGCTGCGCGAGGCGCGCCCGGCGCAGGTGGTGCTGCGCAACCGGCGCCGGGACGGCAGCCACTTCTGGAACGAGCTCACCATCTCGCCGGTGCACGACGCCGCCGGCCGGGTCACCCACTTCGTCGGCGTGCAGAACGACGTCACCGCCCGCTACCAGCTCGAGTCGCAGCTTGCCTACGCGGTCAGCCACGATCCGCTGACCGCGCTGCCGAACCGCGCCGCGCTGCACGAACACCTGACACGGCTGGCGGCCGATCCCGCGCTGGAGCCGGGCAGCGCGGCGCTGCTGTTCCTGGACCTGGACCATTTCAAGCTGATCAACGAGGGCATCGGCCATGCCGCCGGCGACATGGTGTTGCTGGAAGTGGCGCACCGCCTGCGCGCGGTGACCCGCGCCGGTGATCTGATCGCACGCTTCGGCGGCGACGAGTTCGTGGCCGTGCTGCTGCCGCGGCCGGGCGGCCACCTGGACGTGGAGGCCGTGCTGCGGCGCATCGGTGCCGCGCTGCAGCCGCCGATCATGCTCGGCGGCGGTGCGCACCAGATCACCGCCAGCATCGGCCATGTGCCGTTCCCCGACGGCAGCCGCCGCCCCGAGTCCCTGCTCACCTGCGCCGAGCTGGCGATGTACCAGGCCAAGCAGCTGGGCCGGAACCGTGCGGTCGCCTACGACCCGCGTTTCGACACCGACGTCTCGCGCCGCCTGACCTTGCTCTCGCAGATCCGCGAGGCGCTGCGGCTGGAACAGTTCGAACTCCACTTCCAGCCGGTGGTGTCGGCCGGCGACGGCGCGCTGCGCGGGCTGGAGGCGCTGCTGCGCTGGCGCCATCCCGAGCGCGGCCTGCTCGCGCCGGGCGAGTTCATCGGCGAATGCGAGCACAGCGGGCTGATCGTGCCGCTGGGGCGCTGGATCCTGCTCGAGGCCGCGCGCGTCGCGGCCGAATTGCGCCAGGACGGGCGGCTGCCGCCGGAGGTGCGCCTGTCGGTGAACGTGTCCGCGCTGCAACTGCAGCCGAGCCTGCTCGAGGACGTGGCCGAGGCGGTGCGCCAGCCCGGCTTCGCGCCGGAACAACTGGAGCTGGAACTGACCGAGAGTTCGCTGGTGGACAACCCCGAACAGGCGATCGAGGTCATGCGCGGCCTGCGCGAACTGGGCGTGCAGATCGCGATTGACGACTTCGGCACCGGCTACTCGAGCCTGGCCTACCTCAAGCGGCTGCCGATCACGCGCCTGAAGATCGACCGCAGCTTCGTCGCCGGCCTGCCGGACGAGGCGGAGGACATGGAGATCTGCCGCTCGATCCTGCGCCTGGCCGGCTCGCTCGCGCTGGGTTCGGTGGCCGAGGGCGTGGAGTCGCCGCAGCAGCGGGCATGGCTGGCCGCCGAGGGCTGCGAGGACGTGCAGGGATACCTGTTCGCGCGGCCGATGCCGCTGCAGGCGCTGGCCGCCTGGCTGGACGCGCGCCGCACCTGAACGCGGCGGCCGCCGCGTACACTTGGCGCGATGGATGTCTCGCACCTGCTCGACGCGCTGAACCCGGCCCAGCGCGAGGCCGTCAGCGCCGAACCCGGCCACTACCTCGTCCTCGCCGGCGCCGGTTCCGGCAAGACCCGCGTGCTCACCCACCGCATCGCCTGGCTGCACGAGGTGTTCGGCGTGCCCGCGCACGGGATCCTCGCGGTCACCTTCACCAACAAGGCCGCCGGCGAGATGCGCGCGCGCATCGCCGCGCAGCTCGGCCACGACGTGCGTGGGATGTGGATCGGCACCTTCCACGGCCTGGCGCACCGGCTGCTGCGCCTGCACTGGCAGGAGGCGCGGCTGCCGGAGGGCTTCCAGGTGCTCGACGCCGACGACCAGCAGCGCCTGGTCAAGCGCGTGGTGCAGCAGCTCGAGCTCGACGAGGCCCGCTTCCCGCCGCGCCAGGTGACATGGTGGATCAACGCGCAGAAGGACGAGGGCCGCGGCCCGCAGCACCTGCAGCCCGGCGACGACTGGTTCCTCGACGGCATGCGCCGCTGCTACGCCGCCTACCAGGAGCGCTGCGACCGCGCCGGGCTGGTGGACTTCGCCGAGCTGCTGCTGCGCGCGCACGAGCTGCTGCGCGACACCCCGGCGCTGCTCGCCCACTACCGGCACCGCTTCGGCGAGATCCTGGTGGACGAGTTCCAGGACACCAACGCGATCCAGTACGGCTTCGTGCGCCTGCTCGCCGGCGAGGGCGGGCACGTGTTCGTGGTCGGCGACGACGACCAGGCGATCTACGGCTGGCGCGGGGCGAAGGTCGAGAACGTGCAGCGCTTCCTCGAGGACTTCCCGGGCGCGCGCACGTTGCGGCTGGAGCAGAACTACCGTTCCACCGGCACCATCCTCGCCGCCGCCAACGCGGTGATCGCGCACAACCCCGACCGGCTCGGCAAGCGCCTGTGGACCGAGGCCGGCGAGGGCGAGCCGGTGGACCTGTACGCCGCCTACAACGAGGTGGACGAGGCCCGCTACGTGGTCGAGCGCATCGCGCAGTGGGTGCGCGAGGGCGGCAGCTACGGCGAGTGCGCGGTGCTGTACCGCAGCAACGCCCAGTCGCGGGTGTTCGAGGAGGCGCTGCTGGCCGAGCAGATCCCGTACCGGGTGTACGGCGGGGTGCGCTTCTTCGAGCGCATGGAGGTCAAGGACACGCTGGCCTACCTGCGCCTGGTCGCGTTCCGCGACGACGACGCGGCGTTCGAGCGCGCGGTCAACACGCCGGCGCGCGGGATCGGCGAGCGCACCCTGGACGAGGTGCGCCGCGCCGCGCGCCAGGACGGCAGCTCGCTGTGGGCCGCGGCGGCGCGGCTGGCCGCCGGCACCGGGCTCGCGGCGCGCGCGCGCAACGCCCTGGCCGGGTTCCTGGCGCTGGTGGACGCGCTCGCCGCCGAGACCGCGGCGCTGCCGCTGCCGGAGAAGATCGACCACGTGCTGGCCCGCTCCGGCCTGCGCGCGCACTACGAGAACGAATCGCGCGGCCAGGCCGAGGCGCGCACCGAGAACCTCGACGAACTGGTCTCGGTCGCCTCGCGCTTCGTCCGTGCCGACGCCGAGGACGAGGCCGCCGCCGGCGAGCTGGTCGCGTTCCTGAGCTACGCCGCGCTCGAGGCCGGCGAGGGCCAGGTCCAGGCCGGCGAGGAGGGCGTGCAGCTGATGACCCTGCACAGCGCCAAGGGCCTGGAGTTCCCGCTGGTGTTCCTGGCCGGGCTCGAGGAAGGCCTGTTCCCCAACGCGCGCTCGGCCGAGGAGCCGGGGCGGATGGAGGAGGAACGGCGCCTGGCCTACGTCGGCATCACCCGCGCGCGGCGCAAGCTCGTGCTCAGCTACGCCGAGACCCGCCGCATCCACGGCGCCGACATGTACGGCGTGCCCTCGCGCTTCCTGCGCGAGATCCCGGCCGCGCTGCTGCACGAGGTGCGGCCGCGGCCGCAGGCGGCGCGCCCGTACGCGCCGCAGCCGCGGCGCGGCACCGTCACCGCCGCGCTGGAGCCGCCGCCGATCCGGCTCGGCAGCAACGTCCGCCATCCCACCTTCGGCACCGGCGTGGTCACCGACGTCGAGGGCAGCGGCGCGCACGCGCGGGTGCAGGTCAACTTCGACACCGCCGGCAGCAAGTGGCTGGTGCTGGCCTACGCCCACCTGCAGCCGGCCTGACGACCCCGCGGCGCCGGCCTCACCAGCGGTAGATCTGGTAGTACACCGGCGAGACGTTGCCCTCGCCCTTGCTGCTGTCGAGGCGGCCGTCGCCGTTGCTGTCGATCAGCCAGAAGGTCGGCCCGCGCGCGGGCACCACCTTGACCATGCGCAGCAGGCCGCCGACGCGGTATTCGGTGATCACGTCGCCGTTGGCCTCGGTGCGGGTGGTGGCGACCGCATCGGCAGGCACGGCGGGCTCGCCGCCCGGGGTGGCGCAGCCGGCCAGGGCCAGGGCCAGCGCGGCGGTCAGGATCCGGATCATGGGCGATCTCCGCAGGGCACGCCGGCATTATGCGCCGCCGGCGCCGCGCGTGCCGCGCAGAGCGTGCCGCGTAGAATGGGCCGATGCGCCGCCGCGTCCTGATCGACGGATCGTCCTACCTCTACCGCGCGTTCCACGCGCTCCCGCCGCTGTCCAACGCCGCCGGCGAACCCACCGGCGCGCTGTTCGGCGTGCTCAACATGCTGCGCGCGCACCTGAAGGAGCAGCCGGAGGAGATCGCGTTCGTGGTGGACGCGCCCGGGCCCACCTTCCGCGAGGAGCTCTACCCCGCGTACAAGGCCAACCGGCCGCCGATGCCCGACGAGCTGCGCGCGCAGGTCGAGCCGATGCTGCAGCTGGTCGCGGCGCTCGGCATCCCGATCCTGCGCGTCCCGGGGGTGGAGGCCGACGACGTGATCGGCACCCTCGCGCTGCAGGCGGCGCAGGCGGGCGATGCGGTCACCATCTCCACCGGCGACAAGGATTTCGCCCAGCTCGTGCGCCGCTACGACAACGGCGGCCACATCCGCCTGGTCAACACCATGAGCGGCAGCGTGCTCGACGGCGACGCGGCGGTGCAGGAGAAGTTCGGCGTCACGCCCGACCGGTTCGTGGACTACCTGGCCTTGATGGGCGATGCGGTGGACAACGTGCCCGGGGTGGAGAAGTGCGGGCCCAAGACCGCGGCCAAGTGGCTGGCCGAGTACGGTTCGCTGGAAGGGGTGATCGCCCACGCCGGCGAGGTCAAGGGCAAGCTCGGCGAATACCTGCGCGCGGCGCTGCCGCGGCTGCCGCTCAACCGCAACCTGCTCACCATCCGCACCGACGTGCCGCTGGACCTGGCCGAGGGCGCGCTGGCGCTGCGCGAACGCGACACGCAGGCGCTGCGCGCGCTGTACACCCGCTACGGCTTCAACCAGGCGCTGCGCGAACTCGACGGCGCCGCGCCGGCCTCGCCCGAGGTCGCGCGCGAGGCGCCGCCGTCCATGCGCGGCACCGCCGCTGGCCACGCCCGCGCCGGCGCGCCGGAGCCGGCCCCGGATCCGGCGTTGGCGGCGCCGGGCGAGTACGAATGCGTGACCACCCCGGCGCAGCTCGAGGCCTGGCTCGAACGCCTGCGCGCGGCCGAACTGATCGCCTTCGACACCGAGACCGACGGCCTGGATCCGCTGCGCGCCAGCCTGGTCGGGATCAGCCTGGCGGTCGAGCCCGGCCGCGCGGCCTACCTCCCGCTCGCCCACGCCGCGCCCGGCCGGACCCAGCTGCCGCGCGAGCAGGTGCTGGCGGCGCTGCGCCCGCTGCTCGAGGACCCGGGCAAGCCCAAGCTCGGCCAGCACGGCAAGTTCGACCTGCACGTGCTGCGCCGCCATGGCGTGGCGGTGGCCGGCTACGCCCACGACACGATGCTCGAGAGCTTCGTCTGGAACGCCACCGCCACCCGCCATGACATGGACTCGCTGGCGCAGCGCTACCTCGGCTACACCACGGTCAAGTACGAGGACGTGGCCGGCAAGGGCGCCAGGCAGATCCCGTTCTCGCAGGTCGCGCTCGAGGACGCCACCCGCTACGCCGCCGAGGACGCCGACGTCACCCTGCGCCTGCACCGCGCCCTGTCCCCGCGCCTGCAGGCCGAGCCGGCGCTGCGGCGGGTGTACGAGGAGATCGAGATGCCGCTGGTGCCGGTACTGGCGCGGATGGAGGCGGCCGGCGTGCTGGTGGACGCGGCCGAGCTGCGCCGGCAGTCGGCCGACCTCGGCCGGCGCATGCTCGCCGCGCAGCAGCGCGCGCACGAGCTGGCCGGGCGCGGCTTCAACCTCGATTCGCCGAAGCAGGTGGCGGCGCTGCTGTACGACGAGCTGGGCCTGCCGGCGCTGGTGCGGACCCCGGGCGGGCAGCCGAGCGCGAACGAGGAGGCGCTGGAGGCGATCGCCGACCAGCACGAGCTGCCGCGGGTGATCCTGGAATACCGCGGCCTGGCCAAGCTGCGCAGCACCTACACCGACAAGCTGCCGGAGATGGTCAACCCCGAGACCGGCCGCGTGCACACCAGCTACCACCAGGCCGGCGCCGCCACCGGACGGCTGTCCTCGAACGATCCGAACCTGCAGAACATCCCGATCCGCACCGAGGACGGGCGCCGCATCCGCACCGCGTTCGTGGCCCCGCCCGGGCGCGTGCTGGTGGCCTGCGACTACTCGCAGATCGAGCTGCGGATCATGGCCCACCTGTCGCAGGACCCGGGCCTGCTGCGCGCGTTCGAGGCCGGCGCCGACATCCACCGCGCCACCGCCGCCGAGGTGTTCGGCAAGCCGATGGACGCGGTCACCGCCAACGAGCGCCGCGCCGCCAAGGCGATCAACTTCGGCCTGATGTACGGCATGAGCGCGTTCGGCCTGGCGCGCCAGCTCGGCATTCCGCGCGGCCAGGCGCAGGACTACATCGCCCTGTACTTTTCCCGCTACCCCGGCGTGCGCGACTACATGGAGCGCACCCGCGAGCAGGCGCGCGAACGGGGCTACGTGGAGACCGTGTTCGGCCGCCGCCTGCACCTTCCGAACATCCGCGCCCGCAACCAGGCCCTGCGCGCGGCCGCCGAGCGCGCCGCGATCAACGCGCCGATGCAGGGCACCGCGGCCGACATCATCAAGCGCGCGATGATCGCGATCGACGCCTGGCTGCAGGCGCAGGCCGGGCGCGCGGCGATGCTGCTGCAGGTGCACGACGAGCTGGTGTTCGAGTGCGAGGCCGGCTTCGCCGACACCCTGATCGCCGCCGCGCGTGAACGCATGGCCGGCGCGGCCGCGCTGCGCGTGCCGCTGGTGGTGGACTGCGGCGTGGGCGCGAACTGGGACCAGGCGCACTGAACAGGGGCCTGTGCGCAAATTTGCATGAATCGCCCCTGAATCCGGCCCGCGCGCGGGCCCGCGCCTTCACGAACTATCCATGTTCGGAATGGTCAGATTGCACGCGACAGATGCAACGTCTGTCGCACGTGATCATCTCCCTCCCCTGGAGTGATCCACCCGGAACGGAAGACTCCTCCCCAAGTCCCGTTCCCCGGCCCCGTCGGTCCCCCCCTAACCGACGGGGCTTTTTATTGCCCGCCGTTCAGCCGGCCAGCTCGTGCAGCCAGTCGCGCGGGCGCAGGTAGTCGGCCAGGCGTGCCTCGGCGCTGCCGGGCGCCGGCGCGTAGCCGTACTCCCAGCGCACCAGCGGCGGCAGGCTCATCAGGATGGACTCGGTGCGGCCGCCGGACTGCAGCCCGAACAGGGTGCCGCGGTCCCAGACCAGGTTGAACTCGACGTAGCGCCCGCGCCGGTAGAGCTGGAACTGGCGTTCGCGCTCGCCATAGGGCGCGGCCTTGCGGCGCTCCACGATCGGCAGATACGCGTCGAGGAAGCCCTCGCCGACCGCGCGCAGGTAGCCGAAGTCGCGGTCGAAGTCCTCGTGCAGGTCGTCGAAGAACAGCCCGCCCACGCCGCGGGTCTCGCCGCGGTGCCTGAGGAAGAAGTACTCGTCGCACCAGCGCTTGTGCGCGTCGTAGCGCGCCTGGCCGCCGAACGGCGCGCACACCGCGCGCGCGGTGCGGTGCCAGTGCAGGATGTCCTCGTCGAAGGGGTAGAACGGGGTGAGGTCGAACCCGCCGCCGAACCACCAGGCCACGGTCGCGCCGTCGCGCATGGCGCGGAAGTGGCGCACGTTCATGTGCGTGGTGGGCAGGTAGGGGTTGCGCGGGTGGAACACCAGCGACACGCCGGCCGCGCGCCACGAGGCGCCGGCCAGCTCCGGCCGCGCCGCGCTGGCCGAGGGCGGCAGCCGCTCGCCCGAGACGTCGGAGAAGCCGATCCCGGCCTGCTCGAACACCGCGCCCTCGCGCAGCACGCGGGTGCGCCCGCCGCCGCCCTCGGGGCGCGTCCACGGGTCCTCGATGAAGCGCGCGCCGCCGTCGGCGGCCTCGATCGCGGTGCAGATGCGGTCCTGCAGCCCGGTCAGCCAGGTGCGGACGCGGTCGAATTCGTCGTGCTCGGTCATCGCCGCATTCTAGCGGCGGGGCCTGCGCGGCCCGGAGGGCTCAGGCCGGCGGCCCGCCCTCCAGCACCAGCCGCGCCAGCGCCGCGTCGCCCTGCGCCACCAGTTGCGCATGGCTGCGCTGGAAGCCGGTCAGCACCATCGCCTCGCCGATGCACCATTCGCGCTCCTGCGGGGTGAGGGTGCGCTGGCCCTCGGCCACCGCGAGCAGGGTGGTGCGGGTGGGGGCGTAGCTGGCCTCGGCGGTGGGCGCGGGCTTGGGCAGGCCGCCGCCCTGTGAGGCGGCCTGCAGCAGCAGCTGCAGGCGCTCCTGGGCCAGGTCGGCCTCGGTGCGGCCGACGGTGTCGGGCAGCGGCACCGCGGTCGCCAGCGCGGTGCGCAGCGCGGCCAGCTCGGCAGCGGTGCGGGCCAGCGCCGCTTCGCGTTCGGCCAGGCGCGCCTGCAGGGTCTGGATCTCGTCGGCGGGATCGTCGAGCACCTCGACGTCGAGTCGCGCCAGTACCTTCTCCGACAGCTTCGCGTAGAGGTCCGGATGGGTGTGGCGCAGTTCGCGCGCCACACTCTGCCAGGCGTAGGCCACCCGCTGCGCGGTGGGCGTCTCGGCCTCGGCGGGCGGCGGCTCGGCCGCGCGCGTTCCGGCCTGGCCGAGGGCGATGATGGTGTCGTCGAGCAGCTCGCGCAGCGGGGTCTGCTCGAATTTCGGATCGGCCTTGCGCAGCGCGGCGCGGACGTCGAGCAGCAGGTTGCGGATTTCCTTCATGACGACCCCCTGTGCCTCCCCCAACGCAGTCCGGGCCCGCGGCCAGACAGGCCGCGGCAGGCACAGCATCGCTCCGGCCGGCCGCGCCGGCCAGAGCGGGCCGTCTCAATCCTGCTTCAGCGTGCGCTCGAACAGCTCGTAGATGCGCCGGTACTGGTCGTACCAGGCGTCGGCATGGGCGTAGGCGTGGCGCTCGAGCGGGTAGCCCGCCAGCTCCCACTTGTCCTTGCGCAGCTCGATCAGGCGCTGGGCCAGCACCACCGAATCGCGGAAGAACACGTTGTCGTCCATCATCCCGTGCGCGATCAGCAGGTGGTCCTGCAGGCGGTCGGCGTATTCGATCGGCGAGCTGCGCTTGTACGCCTCCGGGTCGAGCTCGGGCGTGTTGAGGATGTTGGACGTGTACTCGTGGTTGTACTGCGACCAGTCGGTGACCGGGCGCAGCGCGGCGCCGGCCTTGAACACGCCCGGCTGGCGGAACAGGGCCATGAAGGTCATGAAGCCGCCGTAGGAGCCGCCGTAGATGCCGGCGCGGTCGCGGTCGCCCTGGCGGTGCGCGACCAGCCATTCCAGGCCGTCGAGGTAATCCTCGAGCTCGGGGTGGCCCATCTGCCGGTAGATCGCCGTGCGCCAGTCGCGGCCGTAGCCCTCGGAGGCGCGGTAGTCGAGGTCGAGCACGAGGTAGCCGCGCTGCACCAGCAGGTTGTGGAACATCTGCTCGCGGAAATAGGTCGGCCAGCGGTCGTGCACGTTCTGCAGGTAGCCGGCGCCGTGCACGAACAGCACGATCGGGTATTTGCGGCCCGGTTCGAGGGTCTTCGGGCCGTAGTACTTGCCCCAGATCGTGCCGGCGCCATGCCGGCTGGGGATCTGCACATATTCGGGTTCGAGCCAGTCGAAGGCGCGGAACTCGGCGCTGCGGGTGTCGGTGAGCTCGCGCAGGCCCTCGCCGTCGGCGCCCAGCACCGCCAGCTGCGGCGGCAGGTAGCTGTCGGAGTGGCGCACCAGGAGCCTGGTGCCGTCGGGCGAGAGCACGAAGTCCTCCACGCCATCGAGCGCGGTGACCTCGCGCACCGGCCCGCCGTCGCGGTCCACGCGGCACACCTCGTAGTCGCCCGGCCAGGCGCGGTTGCACAGGAAGTAGAAGCGGCGCCCGTCGCGCGAGAGCTGCGGCGCGGACACCTCCCACTGGCCCGAGGTCAGCGCGCGCGGGGCGCGCCCGGCTTCGCTCAGGTACAGGTGCGACCAGCCGCTCTGCTCGGACAGGAACCACAGCGCGCCGTCGGGGGTCCAGCCGAAATCGTTGAAGTTCCAGTTGATCCAGGCCGGATCGGTGAGGCGGTGGCGCGGCTCCAGCTTCGCATTGGCCAGGTCCACGCTGGCGAGCCAGCGGTCCTTGTTGTCCACCGCGCGCACCAGCACCGCCACCTGGCGGGCGTCGTCGCTCCAGGCGATCGCCGGGCCGGTGCCGTCGCCGTCGGTCTCGATCCGCACCGGGCGGTTGCCCTTCAGCGGTTCCTGCTTCGCCGCCTTGCGCAATGCGGCGAGCGGGTCGTCCTGGATCCCGGGCAGCACGTCGAACTTCAGCTCGCGCGCCGAGGCGCCGGCCACGTCCACCAGCCACAGCCGGTGCGGCGGCGGCGGGTTGCGGCCCACCCGCGTGCGCACCTCCTCGAACTCCTCGTAGCCCGATTCGGTCACGTACTTGGGCATCTTGCCCTTCTGCCCGGCGTCGGCGCCCTTGGCGGTGGTCACCACCAGCAGCCAGCGCCCGTCGGGCGAGAGCGCGCTGTCGGCGATCTCCACCTCGTCGCCCAGGTACACCGGCGCCGGCGCGCGGGTCGGGTCGCTCCGCAGCCACGCCAGCTCCTGCGCGCGCGCTGCCTCGCGTTGGGCCTTGTCGTCCTGCAGCGTGCGCACCAGCCGCAGCTGGCGCTCGCGCAGGTCGTCGGGCTTGGGCGGCGCGGCCGGATCCTTCTCCGCCTTCACGTTCGCCGCCTGCATCACCTGGCGGCCGTCCCAGCGGAACCACTCGTTGCCGGCGCGCCACACCAGCCCGCCGTCGCGGCCCCACTGCGGGCGCGACTCCTGCGCCTCGGTGCGGGTGAGCTGGCTCAGCGCGCCGCTGCGCAGGTCGCGCACGAACACGTCGCCGTTGCGGACGAAGGC
>NZ_VNKO01000007.1 GCF_008033445.1 Vulcaniibacterium gelatinicum | reverse complement strand
CGGACATCTGGTCGCTCCGGTTGGCTTGGCAAGGTGTGGTAACCACCAATCTACCGAAGGCCAGGTGTCCGCCCCTCTCAGGGGCTACTGGAGGGGCGGACTGTCGGGGAAATACTCAACACGAACACGTGGGGCGCGCGAACCAAGCTCGTAAGCTTCCCCCTCCGGCAGACGGGGGCGGGCATGGCCCGGCCCCCGTCGTCCGTCCTCAGAAGCGGTAGTTCACGCCGATGCGGAAGACGTTGAAATCGAGGTCGTGACGGACCGATTCGGTGTAGGCCGGGGAGACGAAGGTGCTGCCCGGCTGGTACACCGTGTCGTAGCGGAAATCGTCCATGTCGTTGACGAGGTATTCCGCGCGCAGCGACCAGCGGTTGCCGAAATCGCATTCGTAGCCCAGCCCCCATTGGGTGCCGTCCACGCGGTCGGAATACACGCCGAGCTTGCGGTAGCCGCCGTTGCTGACCACGCTGGCGGCAGCGTCCACGTCCACCTGGGTCCAGCCGGCGGCGAGGTACAGCAGATGGCGGCCGAAGGCATGGCCGAGCCTGGCGCGCAACGAGGCCTGGTTGTCGAGTTCGATCCTGTTGCCGAAGTCGTAGCTCAGGCTTGGAAACGCGGGCACCGGGGTGGGGCCGGTGTTGCGCGCGTCGTCCATGCCGAGCTGGCTGTAGTCCAGCTCCATGCCGAGCACCGTGCCGTTGGCGAACTGGTGGTCGTAACCGAACTGCACGCCGTACACGCTGCCGTCGGGATCGAGCTTGGTGGACCAGGAGGAGGAGACGTGGTCGCGAAGCGTTTGCGGCTCGCTGCCCCATTGCCCGCCGAGGGAGACCTGGGCATGCGATTCGCCGCTGCCATGGCCGGCGTGGAGGCCGACGTGCCAGCCGGAAAAATCGGCGTCGGCGGCTGCCGCGTCGGCGCACAGCATGCAGGCAGCGAGGAGGAGAACGGTTCGTTTCGACATGATGGGACCTGTGTGGTTTGGGAACAGGGGCGCCGCCACGAATGCGTGGACGACCCCCCATCCAACGCAGAAGCATCATCGCAGTGGACAGGCCGGGCTCACTTTGCACCGGCGCCAACGGTTTGCGGTGGCAAGACGGGGCGGACTCCACCCTATGCCGCCGTCACCGGCGCGGGCCGCCGCGGCCAGCCGAAGTACGTCCGCCACGCGTACCCCCACGGCACCACTGCCGCGAGCAGCGGCAGGGGCAGGAACGAGGCGGCGATCTCGCCGGTGGGGGTGCCCCACAGGGTGCCGGCCTGCCACAGCGGCCAGGCGACGAAGCCGAGCCAGATCGCCTTGTAGCCGATGGTGAAGAACATCAGCGGCAGCCAGCGCAGCGGGCGGAACAGGCCGAACAGGGCGAGGGTGGGGTAGGTGGCCCACACCGCGACGGTGACGGCGCGCACCGGGTCCCACGGGCCTTCGTGCATCAGCAGTCCGCGCCAGGCGGTGGGCGCGACGAACACCAGCATCAGCAGGAAGAACAGGCGCAGGCCCCAGCGCTGGATCGGGCGGACGCCTTCGTGGCGCGGATCGGGGGCGAACAGGCGGGCGAGCATGGCTCATTCCTCCGAGGGCAGCGTGGGGTCGTAGGCGAGCAGGTCGCCCGGCTGGCACTGGAGCGCCGCGCAGATCGCTTCCAGCGTCGAGAAGCGGATCGCCCTGGCCTTGCCGGTCTTGAGAATGGACAGGTTGGCGACGGTGATGTCCACGCGCGCGGCGAGTTCGGTGAGCGTCATCCGGCGCGCGTGCAGCAGTTCGTCGAGGCGGACCACGATGGCCATGTCAGACCGTGCCTTCGAGGTCGGCGCGCATGCGGGCGCCGTGCGCGAACACGCCCGACAGCACGAACAGCAGCAGCACGGCGAGCCACGGCGTGAACGAGAAGCTGCCGATCCGCCCGGGTTCCCACACGGTCGAGGCGATCCAGCCGATCAGCAGGCGCAGCACTTCCAGCGCCAGCACGCTCCAGGCGATGGCGTCCAGGCGCCGTGCGTTCTCCAGGACGAAGGGATCGCCGGCGCGCACGCTGTCCACGATCGCCAGCAGCCGGCGCAGCATCGGGTGCACGATCGCCGCGCCGACCACGCCGAGGAACACGATCGCCCGCAGCCCGGCCGGGAGCCAGGGATGCAGGCTGGCGAACTCGCCCAACGGCCGCTCGGGCCAGCCCTCGATGAAGAAGCTCCAGACGAACAGCACCGCCAGCACAGCGGCGTAGAGCAGGTTGAGCACGGTCAGCCCCCGGATCACCGGGCGGGCGACGGCCAGGGCACGGGCGGACATGCGGTTCATGGGCGCTCCCCGGAGCGGGCGTATTGAAAAACAATATGGCAAATATCGGAAAACAATAAAATAGGCCGGAAGGCATAGGTCGTTCCGTGCACGGCCGATCCGCAGTGCCGCCGTTCGTCGTCCCTGCAGTACGCCTGAGCTCCTCGTGCCCATCCGAGGATTCCCGTGAGCCCCGAATCCCCCTCCGCTGCCAGCGCCGCGCCGACCGGTGAAGCCGCGGACAGCCCGCAATGGGGCGAGGCGAAGGTGTCGCGCGTCCACCCGCGCGGCGCCGCCTCACTCCCCCAGCCGATTGATCTCCGCACACTCCACCACCGGCGGCGGATCCGGATCGCGCGCCAGGCGCAGCATGGCGCGGCCGAGGCGGGCGGTGGAGGTCATCAGGTTCGGCATCAGGCGCACGCCAACACCCATCAGCGGGCCGGCGATGGCATACAGCACGGCGAGCGGCGGGTGCGGCGAGCGCTCGCCGTGCACCGGCTGGATGCCGCCGGGGCGCAGCATCACGGTGCGGATCGGCAGCGCGGCCAGCGCGCGTTCGGTCTCGCCCTTCACCCGCAGCGGCATGATCCTGCTGTCCGGGTCGGCGTAGGCGCCGGAGATGTAGAGGAAGCGCAGCCCCGGATCGAGCCGCGCCAGGGTGCGGGCGACGTTGAGGGTGAGGTCGAGGGTGACGCGGCGATACTCGGCTTCCGGCGTGCCCACCGGCGGGGCGCCGGCGCAGTAGAAGCAGGCGTCGAATGGATGCAGGCGGTCCTCGACCGCGCGCAGATCGGCGAAGTCGGGCGCCACGATGTCTTCCAGCCTGGCGTGCGTCTGCCCGCTCGGCCGCCGCCCGAGCGCGGCGACGCGGGTGACGTCGGGATCGTGCAGGCACTCGTGCAACACGCCCTGGCCGACCAGTCCGGTGGCGCCGGTGAGGAGGATGCGCATGGCGGGCTCCGGTAGGACGTCACGCAGAGACTAGCGCAGGCGCGGCGAAGGCGGTGTCGGTTCCTCTTCGTCATTGCAGGCATCGGGCACGGCCGATGCGAGAGTGGCGCACGCCCTGCGGGTGCCGCCTCACCCGCCCCAGGCCTTGAGCGTGAGGAACTCGCGCCGCGTCTTCGGGCCGTAGGTGAGGAAGGCCGGGTCGGGCGCGTTGCGGTATTCCTCGCGCTCGCGCGCGATCCGGTCGCCGCGCAGGTGCACGCGCAGCACGTCCTCCGGCACGGCGTACACCTTGAGCGCGTTGCGGCCGAAGATCCTGGCGCGGATGTCCGGCGTGATCTCCGGGTAACCGTGTTTTTCGCGCAGTTCCGGCGCGATCTGGAAGGTGCGGAAGGCCTGGATCTGGTCCTGCGGGCTGCCGTACCAGATCGAGTCGGTGCCCCACAGGATGTTGTCCGGGCCGACGTACCTGAGCAGCTTGCCCAGCGCGTGCGCGGCCGAGTCCGGGTCGCGCATCAGGAAGCGCCAGGTGGAACCGAGTTCGGCGTACACGTTGCTGCCGTGGCCCAGGCCCGCCTGCCGCAGCGAGGTGATCAGCGCATCAATGCCGTCGCGGCGCGATTCGTCGTACGGGCCCTCCGGCGCACCGGCGACGAAGCCGGAGTGGTATATCAGGAAGTTGACGTCCGGGAAGCGCCGGGCCACGCGCCCGACGTCGGCGCAGGTGCTGTGCTCGTACGACTGCGGGCCGAACGGCAGTCCCTTGTGGATGGCGATGTTGCGGATGCCGAGCCGGCGCGCCTTCTCGATCATCGCGATGCCGGGCTCGTCGTCGAGCCAGAACCCGCGGCCGTCCGGCCCCCACTGCGTGTAGGTCTTCCAGGCGCGGATCGGGAAGCGTTCGGCCAGGCGGTCCATGTCCTCCAGGTCGCCGGGCTGGTTCGGGTTCACGCGGCCGTGCAGGAACAGCCGGTGCGTGCCTTCCATGCGCTCGACGATCGCGGCCACCGCCGCGGCCTCCTCGATCGTGAGCGGTTGGCGCTCGCGGGTGGAGGGCACGAACGAGAGCACCATCAGCGAGGTGTCCGAGTCGAGGAACACGTCGCGGATGAAGGCATCGGGCCCGAAGCATTGCAGGTGGTTCAGGTTCCCCGGCAGCGCCGCAGCGGCGCAACCCTGCGTGTCGAAGCTCGCCAGCGGGCGTGCGCCCTCCGGCAGGCGGCGCGTCCAGGCGCCGGTGGGATTCACGAAATGGCCCTGCACGTCGAAGATGAACTCGTCGCCCTCCAGCGCTGCGCGCGCGGCGTCGGCGTCGTGCGCGGCCTCGGGGTCGAGGTCGAACAGGCCGCCGCGCCTGCCGGCCGCGGCGTAGGCCGCGTTCATCGCCAGCAGCGTGGTCGCCGCGCCGCAGGCGGACACCAGGAAGTCGCGGCGCGAAACGCCGAGCCGGCGCGCCAGGCCGGTGGCCCATTCGCGCGCGAGCTGGCGCGCGTGGCGGTGCTCCGGCGCCAGCGGTACCGGCATGAACTCGCCGTTGCTGGTGCTGTCGAGCTTGATCGGCAGACGCAGCCCGTCCGGATCCTGGCGCTGGCGCATGGGGCCTCCCTGCAACGGCGCGGGGAGGCCCACCATAACGCCGTTCCATCCGGCGGCAAATGGGGGAGAACCCCCGGGCGGCGGTGGCCCTCACAGTTCGATGATCGGCTTGAATCCGCCCCAGAACATGCGCCGGGCATCGAACGGCAGGCGCTTCGGGTCGGCCATGTCGGCCAGGCGCGGATCCTTCATCACCAATGCGTTGATCCGGTCGCGGGCGCGGCGCGAGCGGAACACGATCCACGCGAACACCACGACCTCGTCCGGCTTGAGCTTCACCGCCTGCGGGAACGAGGTCAGCTTGCCGGGCTGGACGTCGTCGGCGACGCACTCGACGTAGGCCAGCGCGCCGTGTTCCTTCCAGATCCGGCCGGCCTTGCGCGCCAGGCGCCGGTAGGCCGCGAGGTTGGCGCGGGGCACGGGCAGGACGTAGCCGTCTACATAGCTCATGGAACCTCCTCGGTCGGGGTGGCGTGGTAGGTAAGGGGAATTGCCTTCGAGATCCTATGCAGGAACCTGCGGTGTCGGGTCATTCCTTGCCGATCGCCTCGACCTGGATGCGCAGCTCGACGGTCATGTCGAACCCCAGGTCCTGGCCAGCGGGCAGGCCACATTCGCTGCGGTCGAAGGTCATGGTGCCGCGGGTGCGGTTGAACTTGCCGCGCCAGAACGACAGGCCCATGTGGTCGGCCTCGAAGCTCGGGTAGGTGTGGTCGGGGTCAATCTCGTAGATCGCCTCGGCCGCGGCGGCGGGCAAGGCGAGGGCGAGAGCGAACAGGGCGGGGGCGAGACGGGTCATGGACGGCTCCTGCGGCGTTGGTCTCGTGCGCGAAGCGGCGCACTTGCCAGGACGACGGATGGGCGGGGCGGATTTCGACATGGCCCGGCCGGCACTTCCTCGTTCCGGAACGGCAGGCGTACCCTCGGGCCTCCTTCCCGCGCGGAGGTCGGCATGGCCCGGGTGGTGCTCGCTTCGGCATTGTCGCGCTGGCTGCCGCAGGCGCCGCCGGGCGGCGGCGAGGTGGCGCTGGAGGTGCCGGGCGGCAGCCTGGCGGAGGCGCTCGAGGGCGTGTTCGCGCGCCACCCGACCCTGCGCGGCTACGTGCTCGACGAGCGCGGCGCAGTGCGCCACCACGTGGCGGTGTTCGTGGACGGCGAGGCGATCCGCGACAAGCGCGACCTGGGCCAGGTGCTCGGCGCGAACGCCGAGGTGTACGTGATGCAGGCGCTGTCGGGAGGCTGAGCGATGTCGGACCGGATCCTGGCGTGCACCCGCAAGGGGCTGTTCGTGCTCGAACGCGGTGCCGCTTGCAACGAACCCTGGCGCATCGCCCGCACCGCGTTCCTCGGCGACAACGTCGCCAACGCGCTCGCCGACCCGCGCGACGGCAGCTGGTACGCGGTGCTCGACCTCGGCCATTTCGGCAACAAGCTGCACCGCTCCGACGACGAGGGCTGCAGCTGGCAGGAATGCGCGGTGCCGGCCTATGCCGAGGGCGACGAGGTGGTGATGGGCGACGGCAAGCCGGCCCAGCCGGCGACGCTGCGCCTGCTGTGGACGCTGGAGGCCGGCGGGGCGGACGAACCGGGCCGGCTGTGGGCCGGCACGATCCCCGGCGGCCTGTTCCGCTCCGACGACCGCGGCGCCAGCTGGACCCTGGTGCGCGGGCTCTGGGACCGGCCCGAGCGCCACGGCTGGTTCGGCGGCGGCTACGACTTCCCCGGCATCCATTCGATCTGCGTGGACCCGCGCGATCCGCGCCGGCTGCTGGTGGCGATCTCCACCGGCGGCGTGTGGCGCAGCGAGGACGGCGGCGAGACCTGGGCCCAGACCGCGCAGGGCATGCGCGCGGCCTACCTGCCGCCCGAGCAGGCGTACGAGCCGAACGTGCAGGACGTGCACCGCCTGGTGCAGTGCCGCGCCGCGCCGGAACACTGCTGGGCCCAGCACCACAACGGCGTGTTCCGCAGCACGCGCGGCGGCGGCGACTGGCAGGAGATCACGACGGTGCGACCCTCGGCGTTCGGGTTCGCGGTGGCGGTGCATCCGCACGACCCGGACACGGCCTGGTTCGTGCCCGCGATCAAGGACGAGAAACGCTACCCGGTGGATGCGCAGCTGGTGGTGGCGCGCACCCGCGATGGCGGCGCCAGCTTCGAGGTGTTGCGCGAGGGCCTGCCGCAGCAGGATGCCTACGACCTGGTCTACCGCCACGGCCTGGCGGTGGACGGCAGCGGCGAACGCCTGGTGTTCGGCTCCACCACCGGCGGCCTGTGGACCAGCGACGACGGCGGCGACCGCTGGCACCTGCTGCCGGCGCGGCTGCCGCAGGTGCTGGCGGTCGCGTTCGCCACCTGAGCGGCGGCATGTTCATTCCCGATTGGGCACCGCATGCCGGGGACGGCATAGACTTGTTGCGTGGCTCCCGCATCCCGTGGGGCTCCCCGGGTTCCGACACCACCTGAAGATGAAGTCCGGCCTGTCGTCGTCCGTTCTCGTGCTGTGCCTGTTGCTCGCCGCCTGTGGGCGCGAGGGGGCGGTGGAAACCGTCGCCGAGGCGGCGCCGCCCGCAGCCGCCTCGGCGACGGCGGCGGGCACGGAAGGAACGGACTTCGGCGCAGTATCCGCGCCGCCGGCGCCGGAGCCGCCGCGCGAGGTGGATGTGCGCAAGACCAGCGATTGGCCGCCGGCGGAGCTGACTTCCGGCCGGGCCACGGTGATCTGCGGCGGGGCGGGGCCGGTGTTGCGCAACGATCCCGGGCGTGCCGGTGCCGCGCCGCCACCGGGCCGGCGCGCAGCCGGCACGGATGATGCCGGGCAGGCCGCCGGTCGCGGTACCCAGGACGACGCTACCGACGAAGCCGCCGCGGTCGCCCTGGGCACGCGCACCCTGGCCGACCTCGAGTTCTTCAGCGTGCTCGATGCGATGTCGGCGTGTCCGCAGGCAGGCCAGGTACGCCTGCGTTACGAGGGGCGCATCGCGTCCGACTTCGTCACGTTGATGGAGCGCGTCTCGGCCATGGCCGCGCGCATGGGCCTGGATCGGCGCGTGCTCGAGCTCGATTCCAGTGGCGGCCAGGTCGAGGAGGCGCTGCGTGCGGGCGACGTGATCGCCGAGTCGGGATGGACCATCGAAGTGAAACCGGACGACGTCTGCCACAGCTCCTGCGTGCTGGTGCTGGCCGCCGGCGACGACCGCCGCATCGAGGGCGCGGTCGGCATCCACCGCATGATCCGGATCCGCTCGCAGGCCGCCACCCGCGCCGAGCTCAACCGCGAGCTGCGCGCGGTGCACGCGCAGTTGAAGGAGTACCTGGAGCGCAACGGCGCCTCGGTGGCGATCGCCGACCTGATGATGACCGTGCCGAACCGGCAGCTGCGCCTGCTCACCGCGGACGAACTGCGCGGCTTCGGCCTGGCCGGGCGCAACGCGGCCCAGGACGACCTGGAGCGGATCATCCTGGCGCGCAGGTGCGGCGAGGATTTCGTGCGCCGCAAGGACGCCTTCCTGCGCGCCTACGAGCGCCGTTGCGAGGGCGCGTCCGACCCGGCCGGGTGCGGCCTGGCGCTGCGAACGCGTTATGGCTTTCCCGACCGCAAGTGCCCGGCGGACAGCCCGCTCGCCGGCAACGACACCGCACTGTCGGAGCGCGAGGCCGCGCAGCGCTAGCGCCGCTCAGCGGCCGCCGCCGCCCCCGCCGCCGCCGCCGCCCGACGAGCCCCCGCCGCCGCTGCCCGACGAGCCGCCCGGCGGGGTGGAGGCCGAGGCGATCTGCGAGCTCAGGCTGCTGCCGAGCGAGCGCGAGAAACTGCCGAGGTCGCCGACGCTGCCGCCGCGGTACCAGGTGATGTTCGACGCCGCCTGCGCTGCCGCGGCCGCGCCCACCGCGCGGGTGAACTGCTCGGTCCAGGCGTCTTCCACCTCCAGCGCCACGGCGTAGGGCAGCAGCTGCTCGTAGCGTTGCGCATCCAGCGGCGGCGGCGCGCCGGGGCCGGGCATGCGCGCCAGTTCCTCGCGCTCGGCCACGCCGAGGTAGAGCCGGAAGCCCTCGCTCTCGTCGAGCAGGCGACGCCCGGCCGGCGTGGGCGCGCGCACCAGCCAGGCGAACGCGACCAGCACCGCGACCATCGCCGCCGCCACCACCAGCACCGCGATCTCGCCCGCCCCGGCGGCCAGGAACCAGGCCAGCGCGGTGCCGGACGCGCCCAGACCCACCGCCTTCATCAGGTCGCCTTCGTTGCGGCGGAAGAGTTCGGGCTGGTAGCGCCGGTCCAGCGCCTTGCGGTGCACCTGCTGCGCGGCCTGCATCGTGCGCGCGTTGGTGTTCTTCAGCTCCAGCCGCGGCGCGCCCGCGAACAGCGTGGTGAGCAGCGCGCGCTGCGCGTCGCTCGCCTCCGCCGGCCGGGCATCCTGCGTGCGTTCCAGCGTCCAGGTGTCCTTGAAGAAGCCGTCCTCGCGCTCGATCGCCACCTGCCCGGCCACCGCCAGCGCCAGCAGGTCGGAGGAGAAACAGCGCGGGTCGTAGCGCATCCGCCGCAGGTAGCGCAGTCCCGCCGGCGTGTGCCCCTCCGGCGGTTCGTAGCGGGCGATGATGGTGCCCGGTTGCGGGTCGCGCCCCACCGCGTGCCAGCGCCGCACGCAGAACACCACCAGCAGCACGAGCGTGAGCAGCGCCACCAGCACGCCGCGGTTGTCCTTCAGCAGCCACCGGATCCGCTGCGCGCGCGTGGGTTCGGCGACGATGCCCTTGGGGAAGGTCAGCACCACGGTCAGGCCTTCCTGCGGCCCGAGCGGGCGGGTCAGGCGCCAGCGCGCAGTGCCGGGCGCGGGCAGCGCGGCCTGGTAGTCGCGGCCCTGCGCGCCCTGCGGGCCGGTGTAGCCCTCCGCGTGCAGCCGGTCCACCGGCACCGGCTGCGGCAGGCGCGCGCGCACCTCGGCGGTCTCGATCGGGAACACCCAGCCGGTGCCGATCGCGTTCCAGTACAGCTCGTCGTGGCGGTCGAAGAAGCCGAGCTGGCGCGTGGTGCGGTAGCGCAGCGTGTACGTGTACTGCGCCGGCACCGGCAGGAAATCGTCGTTGCCGGTGTTCACGCGCACGCCGTTGTCCAGCGTCTCGGTGAACCACGGTTCCGGCCGGCCGTCGCGCAGCACCTCGATCACGTCGAAGTCCACCACCACGCGGTTGCCGTAGCGGTCGCGGTAGCGGGTGGGGAAGTCGCGGTAGATGCCGCGCCGGATCTGCTCCCCTTCGGCGCGCAGGGTGATGGTCTCGGTCACCTCCAGGCTGCCGTCGGCCTGGATCCGGATGTCGCTGTCGTAGGCGAGGATGCGCTCCTGCGCAGCGAGCGGCAGGGCGAGCAGCGCGAACAGGGCCAGCAACGCGCCGGCGATGCGCAGGGCCGGGATCCTGGTCATCGCGCCAGCTCCACCCGCACCGCGCCGCGGCCGGTGTCCTCGGCCTGGAAGAACCCGGCCTCGCCGAAGCCGAACGCGCGCGCCACCAGCAGGTCGGGCACGCGCTGGATCGCGGTGTTGTAGTCGCGCACCGCGCCGTTGTAGAAACGGCGCGCGTACTGCAGGTGCTCCTCCACCTCCACCAGGTCGCGCTGCAGCTGGGCGAAGTTCGCGCTGGCCTTCAGGTCCGGATACGCCTCCTGCAAGGCGAGCACCCGCCCCAGCGCCTGTTCCAGCGCGGTCTCGACCTGGCCGAGCCGGGCCGGGTCGGTGAGCGTCAGCGCCTGCGCGCGCAGCGCGGTCACGGCCTCCAGCGTGGCGCGCTCGTGGCCGGCGTAGGCCTGCACTGCCGCCACCAGCTGCGGCACCAGGTCGTGCCGGCGCTGCAACTGCACGTCGATGTCGGCCCACGCGGTGCGCCACTGGTTGCGCAGCCGGACCAGGCGGTTGAAGGCGAACACGGCCCAGGCGGCAAGAGCCGCAAGAAACAGGACGGCCAGCATGGTCACGACGCGGCTCCCCGGCGACGGCGTGTCCGCATCTTACCCGGCGCCGGCGGGGCCGGGCCCGCGCACGCGGATCTCGACCCCGCCCGCGCGCACCACCTGGCCCGCGCGGATCTTGCAGGTCTTGCGCAGTTCGACCGTGCCGTCCACCGTGACCGCGCCGCTGGCCACCAGATGCTTGCCGGCGCCGCCGCTGTCCACCACGCCGGCGAGCTTGAGCAACTGGTTGAGTTCGACGAAGTCGCGGTCGAGTTCGAAGGTGAGGCTGGGCATGGGGGGCATCACGGGCGCTTGCGGGGACAAAGGCGCACAATACGCGCCCCCCGCGCCCAGGACACGCCATGCCCACCCCCGCCGCCGACACGGCCGCCGCGCCCCGTTTCGCCGAGCTCGGCCTGTCCGCGTCCGTGATGGCGGCGGTGGCCGAAGTGGGCTACGAGGCGCCGTCGCCGATCCAGGCCGCCACCATCCCGGCGCTGCTCGCCGGCCGCGACGTGCTCGGCCAGGCCCAGACCGGCACCGGCAAGACCGCCGCGTTCGCGCTGCCGATCCTCTCCCGCCTCGACCTCGCGTCCGGCAAGCCGCAGGCGCTGGTGCTCGCGCCCACGCGCGAACTCGCGATCCAGGTAGCCGAGGCGTTCCAGCGCTACGCCGCGCACTTGCCCGGCTTCCACGTGCTGCCGATCTACGGCGGGCAGAGCTACACGCCGCAGCTGGGCGCGCTCAAGCGCGGCGTGCACGTCGTGGTGGGCACGCCGGGGCGGGTCAATGACCACCTGCGCCGCGGCTCGCTGGACCTGTCGCAGTTGCGCTGGCTGGTGCTCGACGAGGCCGACGAGATGCTGCGCATGGGCTTCATCGAGGACGTGGAGACGGTGCTGAAGCAGACGCCGGAGACGCGCCAGGTGGCGCTGTTCTCGGCGACCATGCCGGCGCCGATCCGGCGCATCGCCCAGACCTACCTGCGCGACCCGGTGGAAGTCACCATCGCGGCGAAGACCACCACCGCCGCCGGCATCCGCCAGCGCTACTGGTTCGTCAGCGGCCTGCACAAGCTCGACGCGCTGACCCGGATCCTGGAGGCCGAGCCGTTCGACGCGATGATCGTGTTCGCGCGCACCAAGCAGGCCACCGAGGAGCTGGCCGAGAAGCTGCAGGCGCGCGGCTTCGCCGCCGCCGCGATCAACGGCGACATCGAGCAGAAGCAGCGCGAGCGCACGATCCAGAAGCTGAAGGACGGCGAGCTGGACGTGCTGGTGGCCACCGACGTGGCCGCGCGCGGCCTGGACGTGGAACGCATCAGCCACGTGCTCAACTACGACATCCCCTACGACACCGAGAGCTACGTGCACCGGATCGGCCGCACCGGACGCGCCGGGCGCAGCGGCGAGGCGATCCTGTTCGTCACCCCGCGCGAGAAGGGCATGCTGCGCGCGATCGAACGCGCGACCCGGCAGCCGATCGAGGAGATGGCACTGCCGAGCGTGGAGGCGGTGAACGACCGCCGGGTGGCGAAGTTCCTCGGCCGCATCACCGACACGCTCGCCGCCGCGGACGAGGGCGACGACCTGGCGCCGTACCGCGACCTGGTGCTGCGCTACCAGCGCGAGCACGACGTGCCGGCCGCCGACATCGCCGCTGCGCTGGCCAGGCTGCTGCAGGGGCGCACGCCGCTGCTGCTGGCGCCGGAACCGCCGCGCGAACGGCCCGAGCGGCCCGCACGCACCGCGCCCGGCGGGCGGCCGGAGCGCGCCCCGCGCGCCGAGCGCCCGCGCAAGGACATCCCGCCGCGCGGCGCACCGGAGCCCGGCATGGAGACCTACCGCGTCGAGGTCGGCCGCCGCCACGGGGTCAAGCCCGGCAACCTGGTCGGCGCGATCGCCAACGAGGCCGACCTGGAGAGCCGCTTCATCGGCCGCATCGACATCTTCGACGACCACTCGATCGTGGACCTGCCCGAAGGCATGCCGCGCGAACTGCTGGCGCACCTGAAGAAGGTGCGCGTGGCGGGCCAGCCGCTGCGCCTGCACAAGCTCGGCGCGGACGCGGGCGGCACCGGCGCGGCGCCGTCGCGCCGGCCGAAGCCGCACCGCAAGGGCGGCCGGCCTCAGCGCTGATTGACCGAGAACCGGCCCGGGCCGAGCAGCGCCAGCGCCAGCGCGGCGGCGATGAACATGCCCTGCAGTTCCAGCGCCCAGCCGCCGTTGTCGTTGAGCCGGGCCAGTTCGCCCATGTGCACCAGCGCGACCGCGAACAGCATGTTGATGAAGACCAGGATCGCGCCGAAGCGGCAGAAGAAGCCGAGCAGCACCATCAGCGGCGCCAGCACCTCGCCGACCAGCACGCCGTAGGCGAACCAGGACGGCAGCCCGTGCTGCACGACCAGTCCTTCCAGCCAGCCCATGCCGCCGCGCAGCTTGGCGATCCCGTGCAGCAGGATCAGCGTGCCGAGCGCGATGCGCAGGATGAGCTTGGCCAGATCGGAGGCGGTGTTGCGGTTCATCGAGGAGTCCCCTGGTGATGGTCAAGGCAGCGACAGGCGCAGGCGCCGGCCGTTCCAGGCCAGGACCACGCCGTCGCGGGTGATCTGTTCGACGACCGCCTCGCCGATGCGGTCGCCTTCGCCGAGCCGCTGTCCGTCGAGGATCACGAAGCGCCGTGCGGGGTCGCCGTCCCACAGGTGCACGCTGAGTTTCAGCGGCGGCAACTGCTTGCGTTCCTCGACGCCCAGGTCGGCCAGGCGCAGCGCGTCGTCGGCCTGGGGCGGCGCAACGGCGCTTGCATCGTCCTGCCGTGGGCGGGAGTCGGGGACTTCCGGCGCGGGTGGCGCCCCCTCCCCAACCCTCTCCCGCAAGCGGGTGAGGGGGACTGGTGTGGGGGAGGGCGGGGCGGGGTGGGGACGCGCCCCGCCGCGAGCGGGAGCGGAGGGGGCAGCGGGTGGCGGTGCGACGGCGGCACTGCTGTGCGGTGCTTCCACTCCCTCCCCCGCTTGCGGGGGAGGGGCGGGGTGGGGGCGCATCGGCGTGGGCGCAGGCCACCATGCCGACAGCCCCCACGCCACCGCCGCCACCGTCAGCACGCCGGCGGCTGCCCACCGCCATCCGCCGCGCCGCGCATGCGGCTGCGCGGTCGCGGCCAGTGCCGTTTGCGCGAACAGGTCCGGCACCTGCGCACGGCGGCGCTCGGCTTCGGACTTGCGCAGGGCGTCGAGGATCAGCGACATGGCGGCCTCACTGTGATCTCTCGTGCCCCGGCCCCGGTTGGGCGCGTGCCAGCGCGAGCAGCGTGGCGGGGCCGATCACCCCGTCCTCGCGCAGCCCATGGGCGCGCTGGAAACGCCGCACGTCCGCGGGCGTGGGCACCTGTGCCGGAGCGACGCCGAGCGTGGCGCGCAGCCAGCGGCCGGTATCGCCGCCGACATCCAGCGGCAGTGGCAGCGGCAGCGTCGCCAGGTCGGGCCCCGTCGCGGTCGGCACAGGGTCGGGCCGCGGCGCCTGCACTGCGCTGCGCGGCGCAGGCGGCGGTGCGGACGCAGTCGCGGGTGTCGTCCAGGAGGGCAGCCATGTGTCCGCGAACACCAGCGCGAGCACCGTCACGCCTGCGGCGGCGGCGCCCCACAGCACCCGTGCCCGCCAGCGCGGCGGCGCGGGCGCCAGCGCCTCGCGCGCGGCACGGTCCACGATGCGCGCGTCGATGACCGCGCGGTCGTGCGCATAACCGCCGAGCAGCGCGCGTTCGGCGATCACGTTGATCAGCCGCGGCACGCCGCCGCTGTGGCGGTGGATGCGGCGCAGCGCGCGTTCGTCGAACGGGAAGCGCAGGCCGCCGGCCACGGCGAAGCGGTGGCGCAGGTAGGCCGCGGTCTCGCCCGCGTCCAGCGGGGTGAGGTGGTAGCGCGCGGTCACGCGCTGGGCCAGCTGGCGCAGCTCCGGCCGCGCCAGCAGCGCGCGCAGCTCGGGCTGCCCGAGCAGCACCACCTGCAGCAGCTTCTGCGTGTCGGTCTCCAGGTTGGTGAGCAGCCGGATCTGTTCCAGCGTCGGCACCGACAGCGCCTGCGCCTCGTCCACGATCAGCACCGCGCGCCGGCCCTGCGCATAGGCCGCGAGCAGCCAGGCGTTGAGCGCGTCGGTGAGCGCCTTGAGGCTGCCGCGCCGGCCCTCGATGCCGACGTGCAGCTCCTCGCACACCGTCTCCAGCAGCTCCACCGGGCTCAGCCGCGGATTGAGCACCAGCGCCACCTGGGTGTGCGACGGCAGCTGTTCCAGCAGCAGCCGCGACAGCGTGGTCTTGCCCGTGCCCACCTCCCCGGTGAGCTGCACGAACCCCCCGCCGCCGCCCTTGTCTATCCCGAACAGCAGGTGCGCCAGCGCGTCCCGGTGGCGCTCGCTCAGGAACACGAAGCGCGGGTCGGGCGTGATCGAGAACGGCGGCTCCTTCAGGCCGTAGAACTCGAGGTACATGCGCGGGCCGGAGGGATGGGTGCGGTTAGCCTGCCACGAACCGGCGCGGAGGGCACATCCGGCGTGCCGGCGTTGACATCAATCCGCCACCTGCTTCGACTCCGCCGTCGCCAGCACCTCGGCGTGCTCGAGGTGCCGCGGCCGGGCGATCAGCGGGTACACCAGCACCGCGGCCAGGATGATGGCCACGCCGAGGTAGAACGCGGGGGAGAGTTCGCGCTGCTCGCCGAGCAGGACGATGGCGAGCAGGATCGCGTACACCGGTTCGAGGTTGACCGCGAGCTGGGCGGCGAAGGCGCTCATGTGGCGCAGCGCCACCAGCGAGAGCGCGAACGGGAGCAGGGTGCAGGCGAGGGCGAGGGTGAGCAGGTAGGCCGCATCGCGCGCGCCCGGGAGCACGAAGGTCGCGCTGCCGAAGGCCGGGACCAGGGCCGGCAGCAGTGGCGCGAGCAGGCTCAGGGCGACGGTGCCGGCGCCGAGCTCGAGCGCAGTGACGGTGAGCGCGTCGCCGTGGTCCACCAGGCGCTTGTTGAGCGAGCCGAAGATCGCCACCAGCAGCGCGGAGATGGCGCCGACCACGATCCCGAGGTGCATGCCGGACGGCACGCCGCCGACCACCAGCGCCACCCCGGGCAGCACCGCAAGGCCGAGCGCGATCTCGCGCTTGGACAGGCGCCTGCCGGTCAGGGACGGTTCGATCAGCGCGGTGAACACGGTGCCCAGCGCCATGCAGGTGGCGCCGACCGAGGCGTTGGAGAGCTTGATCGAGGCGTAGAAGGTGAGCCAGTGCAGCGCCACCAGCACGCCGATGCCGGCGTAGGCCCAGCGCAGCCGCGCCGGCATCGCGCGCAGCGCGCGCCACACCCGCGGCACCAGCGCGAGCAGCGCCACCACGATCAGCATGCGCCACCACACCAGCGGCAGCGCGGGCAGGGTGATCAGCTTGCCGAGGATCGCGGTGAAGCCCCACAGCAGCACGCAGAAGTGGATCTGCAGCAGGGCGCGGGCATGGGGGGAGAGGGCGGCGGACATCGCGTCAATCCTGGTCCGGTTCGAGCGCCAGCAGCCAGTCCACGAACGACCGTGCCGGCGGGCGCAGGCGGCGGTGCGAGGGATAGACGACGTAGTAGCTCCAGCGTGCCGGCAGCACCGGACCGGGCAAGGGCACCAGGCGGCCGTCGGCCAGCCACGGCCGGACGATGCGCTTGCGCGCCAGCGCCACGCCGAGGCCGAGCGCGGCGGCGAGCAGGGCGTCGGTGGAGTCGGTGAAGGTCAGGCGCACGTCGGGCTGCGCGCCGTGCACGTCCGCGGCGCGGAACCAGTCGGGCCAGCCCTGGCGCGAGAGGTCGGCGACCAGGGGGGCGCAGGCGATGTCGGCCGGCGTGTGCAGGCGCTGCGCCAGCGCCGGCGCGGCGACCGGGAACAGGGCGTCGTCCATCAGCAGGTGCGCGGTCAGGCCCGGCCAGTGGCCGGGACCGTGGCGGATGGCCAGGTCCGGGCCGCCCTCGTCGAAGCGGGTGAGCGCGATCTCGGTGTCCACCACCACGCGCAGTTGCGGGTGGCGGGCATGGAAATCGGGCAGGCGCGGCAGCAGCCAGGCGTGGGTGAGCGAGTGCAGGGTGGTGATCCGGACCCGGTCGCGCTCCTCGCGCGGGGTGCGCAGGCTGCGCAGCACGCCCTCCATGTCGGCCAGCGCGCTGCCGGCGGCGTCGGCGAGCTGGCGGCCTTCTGCGGTCAGGGTCACGCCGCGGGCGTGGCGCTGGAACAGCATCACCCCGAGCCGATTCTCGAGCTTGCGCACGTGGTGGCTGACCGCGCTCGCGGTCAGGTGCAGCTCCTCGGCGGCGTGGGCGAAGTTCTGGTGGCGGGCGGCGGCCTCGAACGCCGCCAGGGCCGGGAGCCAGTCCGCGCGCAGGGCCATGCTCAGCCTCAAATCAGGTTCAAGTCTGTCTTGAGAAGTATGCGCTTGTGCGGATTCCAGCGCGACGGACAATGGCGGCCTGCCATCAATCCGGTTCCTGTCCCATGTCCCGGCCCGCCGACGCCGCCCTTGGCCTGTCCCTCCCCCGCAACAGCGGGCGCGCGTGGCTCACGCCGCTCGAACTCGGGCTGCTCGGCGCGGTCTGGGGCGCCTCTTTCCTGTTCATGCGCATCGCCGCCGACGACTTCGGCACGATCGCCCTGGTCGAGGTGCGCCTGGCACTGGGTTCGCTGGTGCTGCTGCCCTTCCTGTGGCGGGCGCGGGTGCAGTTTCCGGCCCGGCTGTGGCCGAAAGTGGCGCTGATCGGGGCGATCAACTCGGCGGTGCCGTTCATGCTCTTCGCCTGGGCCGCGCAGCGCGCGCCGGCCGGGATCGGCGCGATCGCCAACGCGATGACGGTGCTGTTCACCGCGCTGGTCGGGTTCCTGTTCTTCGGCGAGCGCATCGGCACCCGGCGCGCGGTGGCGCTGCTGACCGGGTTCGCCGGCGTGGTGGTGCTGGCGAGCGGCAAGATCGCCGGTTTCAGCATCGGCTGGGCGGTGGCTGCGGGCGCGACGGCGGCGTTCCTGTACGGCGTCGGCCTGCACCTGGTCCGCCGGCACCTGACCGGCCTGCCGCCGGCGGCGGTGGCCTCGGCGGCGCTGGGCAGCACGGCGCTGTTGACGCTTCCGTTCGCGATCCTGGCCTGGCCGGAGCGGAGCATCCCGGCGGAGTCGTGGCTGTCCGCGGCGATGCTGGGCGTGCTTTGCACCGGACTGGCGTTCGTCAGCTACTACCGGCTGATCGCCCGCATCGGCCCCGCCCGTGCCTCGACCGTGACCTATCTGGTCCCGGTGTTCGGCGTGGCCTGGGCCTGGCTGCTGCTGGATGAGCCGGTGACACCGGCGATGGCCGTGGCCGGCGCGCTGATCCTGGGCAGCGTGGCGCTGAGCCAGCGTGAGGGCAAGCGGCCGTGACGGCCGCGCGCTACGCCGGCCGCCACTGCTCCCCCGGGCCGGGCCTGGCGAACAGGTAGCCCTGGCCGTAGGGGCAGCCCATCTCCTGCAAGGCGCGGCGTTGGGCCTCGGTCTCGATGCCTTCGGCCACCACTTCGAGCCCCAGCGAGCGCGCCAGCGCCAGGATCGCGCCGATCACGGCATTGCTGCGGGTGTTGTCCTTCGCGCTCACCGCTTCCACGAAGGAGCGGTCGATCTTGATCATCTTCAGCGGGAACAGGTGCACGTGGCCGAGTGAGGAATAGCCGGTGCCGAAGTCGTCCAGCGCCGCCTCGATGCAGGCCGCGCGCAGGCGTTCGAGCACCACCGCCACCGTCGCCGGATCGCCGAGCAGGGTGCCCTCGGTGACCTCGATGCGCAGTTGCGAGGCCGGGAATCCCGTCTCCGAAGTCAGTGCCAGCAGGCGCTGGTCCAGGTCCCCGTACTGGAACAGGCGGGGCGAGACGTTGATGGTGAGGAACTGGTCCGGGTGCAGGAAGCTGCGTGAGTGCACCATCGAGAGGCGGAACATGCGCCAGTCGATCTGCTCGATCAGCCCGCTGTCCTCGGCGGTGGCCAGGAACTCGCCCGGCGCCAGCAGCCCGCGCCGCGGGTGCCGCCAGCGCAGCAGCGCCTCGTAGCCGACCACGGCGCCGTCCTCCAGCCGCACCAGCGGCTGGAAGTAGGGCAGGAATTCGTCGTGCGTGATCGCCCTGCGCAGGTCCTGCTCCAGCTCGAGCACGTTCATCGCCGCCTGGTGCAGCTGCTCGTCGAACAGCACCAGCCGGTTGCGGCCGGTGGTCTTGGCCCGGTACAGGGCGGTGTCGGCATCGCGCAGCACGTCGTCCACGGTCGCGTAGCGATGGTCGCCCATCGCCATGCCGATGCTGGCCCCCACCTGGATGGTCTGCCCGACCACTTCCATGGGCTTGGCCATGGCCTGGATCACGCGCTGCGCGACCTTGGTGGCCGTCTCCGGGATCTGCACGTGCTCGAGCAGGATCGCGAACTCGTCGCCGGACAGCCGCGCGACCACGTCGGGTTCGCGCACGGAACGGCTGAGCCGGCGTGCGACCTCCTGCAGCACCTGGTCGCCGGCCAGGTGGCCGAGGGTGTCGTTGACCAGCTTGAACCGGTCCACGTCGAGGTACAGCACACCGAAACGATAGTTGCGGTCGCGGCGCACCGCGGCCAGCGCGCGCTCGATCCGTTCGCGCATGTACACCCGGTTGGGCAGGCCGGTGAGCGGGTCGTGCAGGACCTGGTGCTTGAGCATGGCCTCGACCTGCTGCCGCACCTCGATCTCGGCGCGCAGCTCGCGGGTGCGCTCCTCGACCCGCCGCTCCAGCTCCGCGTTCGCCCGGACCAGCAGTTCGGCCGCGCGGCGGCGCTGCAGGCTGCTGGCGATCTGGTAGGAGACGAAGCGCAGCAGCTCGGCGTCGCGCTCGTCGTAGCGCACGTCCGGCGAATATGTCTGCACGGCGACCACGCCGATCACCTCGTCCTCGCCGAACAGCGGGGCACCGAGCCACATCAGCGACGGCTCGCCGACGATGTAGTCGTCGATCTCGCCGGCCTGGGCCAGCTGCGCGGCGCGGGCCATGTCCACCAGTTGCGGGGTGCCGCAGCGGACCACGTACTCGGTCAGGCCGCGGCCGAACGGGCGCGATTCCCACTGCGCCCCGTGTTCGTCCACCACGTAGGGGAAATGAACCTGGGAGCGGTCGTCCGAGAGCAGGGCGATGTAGAAGTTGCGGGCGTTGATCAGCTCGCCGACGATCGAGTGCACGTGGCGGTAGAAGCGTTCGGTGCTCTCGTCGGTGCTGGCCAGGGCCGCGATCCGGTACAGCGCCGCCTGCAGCTGTTCGCCGCGCTCGCGCTCGGCCACCTCGCGGCGCAGCTCGGTGATGGCCAGGTCGAGCTGGGCGGTGCGCTCGCGCACGCGCTGTTCCAGATCGGCGTGGCGCTGCTTGCGTTCCAGCGCGGTGAGCACGTGCTCGGCGACGAAGGACAGCAGGGCCATCTCAGCGCGGGTGTAGCGCATGCCCGGGATGTAGGTCTGCACCACCATCACGCCGTGCACCCGCCCGTTGCGCATCAGCGGCACGCCCAGCCAGTCGTAGCTGTCCGCGCCGTGCAGTTGCAGCGGACCTGAGACCTGCCGCCGCAGTTCCTCGGTGGTGCCCATCAGCGGCTTGGCGTCGCGGATCACGTACCAGGACAGGGAATGCTCGAACCGCGACAGCGGGAACTCCTCGTCCTGCGCCGGCGGCTCGGGGTCCACGGTGTCCACGAAGTACAGGAAACGCACGCTGTCGCGTTCGCGGTCGTACAGCGCCAGGAAGAAGTTCTCCGCATACATCAGGTCCGAGACGATGCGGTGCAGCTCGCGCAGCATCGCCGGCATGTCGAGGTCGGAGCCGGCCAGGTCGGCGATCGCGTAGAGCGCGCGCTGCAGCTTCTCGGACTGCTCCAGGCGCGCCACGGTGTCGTGCAGTTGCTGCATGGCCAGGGTCTCGGCCATGCGCATGCCGGCCGCGGCGATCGTCGCCGGGTCGGGCTGCCCGCCGGCGCAATGCAGCAGGGCGGCCACGTGCTCGCCGTCGTCGCTCAGCACGTGCAGGTCGGCGGGAGGGGCGTGGCGCGTGCGGTGCGCGGCGATGGCGCCGCAGGCGGCGTCGAACAGGGCCGATGTGGCGCGGGCGGGGGGATGGGCGCGGATGTCCCCGGGCCAGGCCGCGGACCACAGGACCGTGCCCTCGATGCCCTGCTCGGCCAGGCGGGCGCACAGCACCTCGGCCACGGCCTCCGGGGTGGCAGCCTGGAGCAGGCGGACGGCCAGCGCCTCGGGCGCCGTCGTGCGCGAGCCAGCCTCCGCTCCGGACTGCTGCATGGACGCCTCCCTCGGCGTTCCCCCCCCCTGACTTTAGCCTGCCGCCGCTCCGGCGGTCGAGCCGGGAGCGGCGTCGCAGTTCATTCGATCGGCTGGTCGAGCATGAGCTGGCGCACGAACCGCACCGGCGGCGCGCCGTAGGACAGCACCGCGTCGTGGAAGCGCTTCTCGTCGAAGTCCTTGCCGAGCTTCTGCTCCATCGCCCGGCGCAGGTCGTAGTGCTCCTGGACGCCGACGAAGTAGGTCGGCAGCTGCGCCGAGGTCAGCTGGGCGCGGACCCACTTGCCGGCGGCCTCGCGCTCCTGCTGGAAGGTCTGCCGGGTCATCAGGTCCATCGCCTGCTCGCGGGTCCAGCCGTCCACGTGCACGCCCTGGTCGAGGATCGCGTTGGCCACCGCGCGCAGGTAGAACTTGTAGCGGACCAGGCGGAACAGCGGGTCGTTGTCCAGGTACCCAGCGTTCATCATCACGTCCTCGGTGTACACCGCCCAGCCCTCGGCGAACAGGCCCGAGCGCAGCACCGCGCGCAGGGTGGAGGGGTGCCGCGCCGAGTGCGCGCCCTCCAGGTAGTGGCCCGGCATCGCCTCGTGGATCGAGAGCAGGTGGATCATGCGCGTGTTGTATTCGCGCAGGAACGAGTCGGCCTGTTCGTCGGTCCAGTCGTCGGGGATCGGCGAGATCGCGTAGTAGGTCTCCAGGCCCTTGTCGAGCGGGCCGGGCGAGTCGCAGTAGGCGACCGCGACGCCACGCTGGAACTCCGGCATCAGGATGATCTTCACCGGGTCGTCGGGCACGCTGACCAGGTTCTTGGCGCGCACGAACTCGGTGGCCTGGGCCAGGGTCTGCCGGGCGGTCTCCACCACCGCGTCGCGCGTCGGCCGCTCGGCGTAGGCCAGCTCGAGTGCAGCCTCGATCGCGGCCTGCTGCTGTTCCGGCGTGGGCGCGTCGGGCAGCGGCGGGGCGTTCGGGCGGTCCTTCAGCACCTGCCGCGCGACCTTGTACATCTCGCCGCGCACGCGGCTCAGCTCGGCCTCGGCGCGGCGCCTGATCTCCTCGCGCGAGAGCGCCGAGTTGAGGGCGAAGCGCAGCTTCTGGTCGTACAGCGCGCGGCCGAGGCGGAAGTCGCCCTTCGCGTTCGGCACCAGGGTGCCGTCGAGCCAGGCCTGGTGCTCGGCCACCGCCTTGCGCACGGTCTCGATCGCCGCGTCCAGGCGCTTGCGGTCCTCGCCCTGCAACTGGTCGGCGTTCGGCAGCACCAGTTCGTCGATCAGGCTCAGCACGCCCGCGTTCTGCTTCGCCACGGTCTCGGCGTGGACCTTCGGCACCCGCGCCGGGTCGAGGTTCTCGCGCGCCTGCGCCAGCAGGGCCGGCAGCTTCTCCATGCGCGCGGTCGCGGCCTTCAGGCGCTCGGGCATGGGCGCGAACTCGCGCGCCATCAGGGTGTAGATCGCCCCGCCGGCGAGCTGGCTGTACACCTGCGGGTCCCAGGCCCAGGACTGCAGCGTCTCGATGTTCCAGATGTCGCTCTGCAGCTGGTTGCGCAGGATCAGCGCGTCCACCTGGTTCTCGCGCGAGAGCCTGCTGCGGTCGAGCGCGTCGAGCTCGGCCAGCAGCCGCTTGCTGAAGTCCACCAGCGCCTGCCGCCCGGCGGCGCCGAGGTCGTCCACCTCGGTGTCGAAGCGGTGGTCGCCGATCTGGGTCGCGGCGACCGGGTTGAGCCGCATCCAGCCGTCGAGCCACCGGCGCGAGATCCCGGCGAAGGCGGCGTCGGCCTGCGAGGCGGCGGCCGTGGCCTGGTGGGCGGCGGGGACGGCCGGCGCCTGCGCCTGGCAGGCGGTGAGGGCGGCGGTCAGGGCGGCAGCGAGGAGGGCGTAGCGCATGGGGGGCGAGGGCTGGGGGACGGGAGGGCAAGCATAGGCCGTCCCGCACCGGGCGGGCATGAGCCCCTACCGTTGCGATCCCCGGCAGCGCGCGCCCTTCACTCCTCGTCTTCCTCGAACTCGGCCAGCACGTCCAGATCGAAGGCCAGCATCTCGACTGCCTCGCGCACCTTGCGCGCGGTGGAGGGGTTGGGCGCCTCGATCTCGATCTCGTGCACGTCCGGTCCGCCGATGTCGCTCAGGCCCGCCGAGCTGGAATCCGCGTCGTCCAGGTGCGGCATCAGGTCGCCGACCTCCTCGACGTGCTCGATGCCGTCCAGGCTCTGCAGCAGGTTGGTGATCGCGCGCACGCGGTCGTCGCTGCCGGTGAGGCGGATGCGCAGCATGGGCATGGGGCACCTCCGGGACGGATCGGACGGGGGCGGCGGAGCCAGTCTACGCCGGTGCCGTGACGGCGTCGGCTGGCGTGGGCGCGCGGGCCCGGTTTAGATTGCAACGACGCCCGTGGGGGCGACCGGTCGGGGAGCGCCGTTGCGTTCGGCCGGTGGCGCGCGGAGGCGGTTGGGGTGACGGGGAGGCGCATGATCGGAATCGGGCCTGGCGGAGATGCTGGCGACTCCTGCGCGGGAGTGGCCGGGTGAGCGCGCCCGCGCCGACCGCCTCGCCCGAGGTCGCGCTCGCGCACGCCGCGCGTCTGCTCGGCACCGACCCGGCGCTGGCCGGCGAACAGGCGCAGGAAATCCTGCGCGTGCTGCCCGGCCACCCGCCCGCGCAGCTGATCCTGGCCGCGTCGCACACCGCCTGCGGCGCGCCGGAGCGTGCGCTGGCGCTGCTCGAACCGCTGGTTCACGCCCACCCGCACTGGCCGCAGGCGCAGTTCGAGCTGGGCCTGGCCTTGGGCCGGGCCGGGCAGGGCGATGCCGCGGTGGCCGCGCTGCGGCGCGCGGTGGCGCTCAAGCCCGATCTGCCGCGCGCCTGGCTGGCGCTGGCCGACCACCTCGCCGCGATCGGCGACGAGGCCGGCGCCGACGCCGCGCGGACCCAATACGTCCGCCACTCGGTGCGCGACCCGCAGCTGCTGCGGGCCGCCGACGCCCTGGCCGGCAACCGACTGCCCGAGGCCGAGGCGCTGCTGCGCGCGCACCTGCGCCAGGCGCCCACCGACGTGGCCGCGATCCGGATGCTGGCCGAGGTGGCCGCACGCCTGGGCCGGGTGGAGGACGCCGAGGCACTGCTCGAGCGCTGCCTGGAGCTGGCCCCCGGCTTCCACGCCGCGCGCCAGAACTATGCCCAGGTGCTGCACCGGGCCAACAAGCCGCAGGAGGCCCTGGCCCAGGTCGAGCGGCTGCTCGCGCACGACCCGGCCAACGCCAGCTACCGCAACCTCAAGGCGGTGATCCTGTGCCGCACCGGCGACTACGCGCCGGCGCTGGCGCTGTACGACGGCATCCTGGCCGAGTATCCGGGCCATCCGCGCATCTGGCTCAGCTACGGCCACGCGCTCAAGACCGCCGGCGAGACCGCGCGCGCGATCGCCGCCTACCGCCGCGCGATCGCGCTCGATCCGGCCTTCGGCGAGGCCTGGTGGAGCCTGGCCAACCTCAAGACCTTCCGCTTCGAGCCCGCCGACCTGGAGGCGATGCGCGCGGCGCTGGCACGCGGCGACCTGCCCGACGAGCACCGCCTGCACCTGGAGTTCGCGCTCGGCAAGGCGCTGGAGGACGCGGCCGAATACGCCGCCTCGTTCGAGCACTACGCGCGCGGCAACGCCCTGCGCCGCCGGCGGGTGCCCTACGACGCCGACGAGACCGCCGCGCGCGTGCAGCGGGCACGCACGCTGTACACGCGCGAATTCTTCGCCGCGCGCGCCGGCTGGGGTGCGCCGGATCCGGACCCGATCTTCGTGGTCGGCCTGCCGCGCGCGGGTTCGACCCTGGTCGAGCAGATCCTGTCCAGCCACCCGCAGGTCGAGGGCACGATGGAGCTGCCCGAGGTGATCTCGATCACCCGCGAGCTGCGCCGCCGCGCCGCGCCGGGGCAGACCTACCACGACGTGCTGGCCACGCTCGGCGCCGACGCGCTGCGCGCGCTCGGCGAGCGCTACCTGGCCCGCACCCGCGTGCACCGCAAGCGCGGCGCGCCGCTGTTCGTGGACAAGATGCCGAACAACTTCGCCCACGTCGGCCTGATCCGGCTGATGCTGCCGAACGCCAAGATCGTGGACGCGCGCCGGCATCCGCTCGCCTGCTGCTTCTCGGCGTTCAAGCAGCACTTCGCCCGTGGCCAGGACTTCAGCTACTCGCTCGAGGATCTCGGCCGCTACTACCGCGACTACGTGGCGCTGATGGCGCACTTCGACGCGGTGCTGCCCGGGCACGTGCACCGGGTGATCTACGAGCGCATGGTCGAGGACACCGAGGCCGAGGTGCGGCGCCTGCTCGACTACTGCGGGCTGCCGTTCGACCCGCGCTGCCTGCGCTTCTTCGAGAACGACCGCCCGGTGCGCACCGCCAGCTCCGAGCAGGTGCGGCGGCCGATCTACCGCGAGGGGCTGGACCACTGGCGGCATTACGAACCCTGGCTCGGCCCGCTGAAGGCGGCGCTGGGCCGCGTGCTGGACACCTATCCCGACGTGCCGGACGAGTCGTCCGGGACGTCACCTGCCTGATGCACCCAACGGGGAGATGAAGACGATGCAACGCAGCAAGTCGGGAGTTCCCAGGCGCGCCCGGTTCAGGCGCCTGCCGCTGTCGGTGGCGGTCTGCCTGGCGATGGGCCAGGCGGCCTTCGCCCAGGAGGCCGAGCAGCCGGCCGCTCCGCAGGAGCAGGAGGCGCGCACCCTGGAGACGGTGGTGGTGACCGCGCAGAAGCGCGCGGAGAACCTGCAGAAGGTGCCGATCAGCATCCAGGCGATCGGCACCGAGCAGCTCGAGCAGCAGTTCGTCGCCGACTTCGACGACTACGCCAAGATGATCCCGAGCCTGTCCTACGGCACCGCCGGCGGCGGCGTGTTCTCGGGCCCCGGCTTCGTCCAGGTGTACATGCGCGGCGTCGCCAGCGGCGGCGACGGCAACCACTCCGGCTCGCAGCCGAGCGTGGGCATGTACCTCGACGAGCAGCCGATCACCACCATCCAGGGCTCGCTCGACATCCACATGTACGACATCGAGCGGGTCGAGGCCCTGGCCGGCCCGCAGGGCACGCTGTACGGCGCCAGCTCCCAGGCCGGCACGGTGCGCATCATCACCCGCAAGCCGGATCCGTCCGGGTTCTCCTCGGCCTACAGCATCGAGGCCAGCGCGATCGACGGCGGCGACATCGGCCATGTGGCCGAGGCCTTCGTCAACGCCCCGATCCGCGACAACATGGCGGTCCGCCTGGTCGGCTGGGAGAAGCGCGAGGCCGGCTACGTGGACAACGTCGCCGGCAGCCGCACCTTCCCGACCTCGGGCATCACGGTGGACAACAGCCCGGGTTGCGTGGCCTCGCCCACCCGCGTGTGCGCCGGCCGCGCCGAGGACGACTACAACGAGGCCGACGTCTACGGCGCGCGCGCCGCGCTGCGCATCGACCTCAACGAAAACTGGACGGTGACGCCGCAGGTGATGGGGCAGAAGATGCGCGCCTACGGCAGCCGCGGCTACGACCCGAGCGTGGGCGACCTCGCGGTGACGCACTTCTACCCGGAATCGTCCGACGACCGCTGGGTGCAGGCCGCGCTCACGGTGGAAGGCCGGAT
Organism: Vulcaniibacterium gelatinicum; assembly: GCF_008033445.1. Classification (GTDB taxonomy): domain Bacteria; phylum Pseudomonadota; class Gammaproteobacteria; order Xanthomonadales; family Xanthomonadaceae; genus Vulcaniibacterium_B; species Vulcaniibacterium_B gelatinicum. The sequence goes on along the minus strand of NZ_VNKO01000007.1, from coordinate 102,145 downwards.
CGGCAACTTCGACCTCACCTACGCCTTCTCGCACCTCAAGCGCGACGTGGACTCGGAGTCGGACTACAACGACTACGCGTTCTGGTACGACACCCTGGCCGGGTACGGCGCGTACTTCTACGACAACGACGGCGCGCTGATCAATCCGTCGCAGTACATCCAGGCGGTGGACGGCTACAGGAAGCGCAGCCACGAACTGCGCATCGCCTCGCCCGCGGACCGGCGCGTGCGCTTCGTCGCCGGCCTGTTCTGGCAGCAGCAGGAGCACGACATCCTGCAGCGCTACCGCATCGACAACCTGGCCGACAGCCTGGAGGTCGGCGGCTGGCCCGACACCATCTGGCTGACCGCGCAGGAACGGCGCGACCGCGACCAGGCGATCTTCGGCGAGGTCTCGTTCGACCTGACCGACCGGCTCACCCTGACCGCCGGCATGCGCTGGTTCGAGGCCGACAACAGCCTCAAGGGCTTCTTCGGCTTCGGCTCGGGCTTCAGCGGCTCCACCGGCGAGGCGGCGTGCTTCTCGCCCGAGCGCTTCCACGGCGCGCCCTGCACCAACCTCGACAAGCGGGTGGAGGAGGACGACTCGATCGGGCGCCTGAACCTGACCTGGAACATCAGCGACACCAAGCTGGTGTACGCCACCTGGTCGGAGGGCTACCGCCCCGGCGGCATCAACCGCCGCGGCACGATCCCGCCGTACAGCTCCGACTTCCTCACCAACTACGAGCTCGGCTGGAAGACCACCTGGGCCGACAACCGGCTCTCGCTCAACGGCGCCGTGTTCCGCCAGGACTGGGAGGACTTCCAGTTCTCCTACCTCGGCCAGCAGGGCCTGACCGAGATCCGCAACGCGGCGCAGGCGCAGATCGACGGCCTGGAGCTGGAGCTGAACTGGGCCGCGACGTACAACTTCACCTTGACCGGCGGCTTCGCCTGGTACGACGCGCGCCTGACCGAGAACTACTGCGGCACGCTCGACGCCAACAACCGGCCGGTGACCGAATGCTCGGACCCCGACTGGGAGTTCGACCGCGCCTTCGCCGGCTCGCGGCTGCCGATCACGCCGCGGTTCAAGGGCGCGCTGACCGGGCGTTACGTCTGGGACGTGGCCGACGGCGAGGCGTACTTCCAGACCTCGCTGTTCCACCAGGGCGACCGCACCACCGACCTGCGTGAGGTCGAACGCCAGCTGCTCGGCGACCTCGATGCGTACACGCTGGTGGACCTCTCGGCGGGCTTCCGGCGCAACAACTGGAAGGTGGACGTGTTCCTCAACAACGCCTTCGACGAACGCGCCGAGCTGGCCCGCTTCTCGCAATGCGCGGCGGCGACCTGCGGCTTCCAGCCGTACACCGTGGTGGCGCAGCCGCGCACGTTGGGGGTGCGCTTCTCGCAGGAGTTCTGACCGCTTGCGGTTCCCGTCCGGCACCGTCCCGTCTCCGCGTCGCGGAGGCGGGCGGTGCCGGCGGCGTTCCTGGACGGCGCGGGCGGGCTGGCCGCCGGCGGCGGCGCATGCCACCCTGATGCCGTCTCCCCTCGCTTCCCACGGCATGCGCCTGCTCGCCGCGCTCGATTCCCGCCTGACCCACGGCTGGCGCCGTGCGGCCGCAGTGGCGCTGGTGTTCGTGGCGGTGGCGCTGCTGTTGGCCTCGGACACCGCCTTCGGGCTGCTGCAGCACGCGCTGGACGCGGCCGAGCCGGTGATCGCGGCGCGGCCGGTCGCGGGCGCGGTGCTGTTCGTGCTGCTGGCGGCGGCCTCGGCGTTGCTGGCGTTCTTCTCCAGCGCGCTGCTGGTGCCGGTGGGCGTGCACGCCTGGGGCGTGCCGGTCACCATCGCCCTGCTCTGGCTCGGCTGGCTGCTCGGCGGCATGTGCACGTTCGCGATCGGGCGCTGGCTGCGCAAGCCGCTGCTGCGCGGGCACGGGGTGATGCAGCGGATCGCCTTCTACGCCGAGCGCATGCCGCGCGGGGCGCGCTTTCCGCTCGTGCTGCTGCTGCAGCTGGCGCTGCCGTCGGAGATCCCGGGCTATCTGTGCGGGCTGGTGGGCGTGCGCTTCTCCACCTATGCCGCGGCGCTGGCGCTGGCCGAACTGCCGTACGCCGTGGGCGCGGTGCTGGCCGGCGAGAGCGTGGTCCAGCGCCAGGGCGGCTGGCTGATCGCGCTCGGCGTGGCCGGCGCCGTGCTCAGCCTCGGCGCCGCCTGGGCCCTGCGCCGGCGGTTGCGGAGTTGAGCGTGGGCGCTGCCCGGCTTCCTCGTGCAAGCGGAGGCTTGCCTTGGCGGGGCGCTCGCCGCCGATGGTGGCGGTTCCGGTTCACGCCGCACGATTTTCGCCGGCCATGGCGCGTTGGGCGGCTTCGACCAGGAATCCGGATCGGCTCAGGCCGTGACGCTGCGCGTAGTCGTCTATGCGTCGCAGGGTGGCGGCCGGAACGGTGATGTTGATCTTCTGCGCGGGGCCGAAGTAGCGCTCGATCGGCACGTCCACGATCGCCCAGATGGCGCCTGCCAGATCCGGGTTGGCTTGATGCTCAGCCAGTGGACGCGGTGCCGGGAGGTCGCCGCCGCGTTCGGCCAGCAGCTCGCAGTGACCATCAATCGCTTCGGTCGCCTGCTCGATCGCTTCGTCAATGGAATCACCGGCGGAGAAGCACCCGGGCAGATCGGGCACGGTGACGCCGTAATGGCGGCCATCGTCAGTGTGCAGGGCGAGGGCGAATCGCATGGGTTACCTCCAGGGCCAGCCGGCCTGCCGATAGATGCTGCGCAGGTGGGCAGCGGGATCTCGCGTTTGGGATGCGGGACGGTGACCAGGCCGGGCTTCTGCGGGTGGTCGAAGTGGTGATGGGATCCCTTCACGCGCTTCAGCCGCCAGCCGTCGGCTTCCAGCATCCGTATCACATCCGCGCTCCTCATGGTGGTTGCGATACCCACCAACATCTGCCAGTGTCAACACCATACCTACCGATGAGGTCGTGGATCGGATCGGCTGCGCGTGGGGGCTAGAGGGTTGTCTTGCACCCGGGCAGCAGCGCCTTGGAAGGGAATGCTCCGGGGGGGGGGGGGCCGGAAACGTGTCGTAGTGCGATGATTCCAGCGCGATTCCTCTTCGTCCTTTCCGTGCTGCTGGTCTGCATGCCGATCCGTCCCGCCGACGTCGCCGATCACGCCTTCATCTTCGACCTGGTGTCTCGTTTCACCGAATTTCCCCTGCCGGCAACCCGCACCCGGGGGATGGTCGATGCCGGGATCCGGCGCGACCTCGAGCGGTTGCTGCGCGAGCGGCCGCCGACCTCGTTCCCGTACGTGCTCGAGGAGGAGGACGGCGGCCGCGCGGGCTTCCTGCATCTGCAATTGCTGGAGGACTTCTTTACCGGCGGCCGCAACTGCCACGTGTCCGACCTGGCGGTGGCGCCCGGCCACGAAGGCCGCGGACATGGGCGAGGCATGCTCGCCTTCGCCGAGGCTTTCGCGAGGGAGCGGGGGTGCGAACGGCTCACGCTGTCGGTGTTTCCCGGCAACGCGCGGGCGCGCGCGCTGTACGAGTCCGAGGGCTGGGAGTACGAATTGCTGCGCATGGCCAAGGCGCTGTGACTGGCAGCCGCGGAACCGGCGTGCCGCGCGCGTCCGGCGAATGGCCGGCTACCGCGCGGGCGCCTCGCGTGCGGGCAGCGGCACGTTGCACAGGTCGATGTGGCCGGCGGGCACCTTGTACCAGTCGTCGCGGCGGTTGCGGCGCGCTTCGACGAGTTCGTCGAACAGCGGCGTGTCGGTGCGCAGCAGCTCGAGCCGGCTGCGTTCGGCCTCGGGCACCTCGCTGGCCAGGCGGATCGCGCGGATCGGCACGCGCTGCTCCGGCTTCTCGTAGAACCCGAGCGGGCCGGTGCCGCGCGGCAGCGCGCTGAGCCGCTCGATGCCGTGGATCACGCGGCCGACCACGGTGATGTTGCGGTCGAGCTGGCGCGGGGACTGGCCGATGACCACGTACAGCTCGCTGCCGTTGCTGGAATCGGCGGCGACGTCGCGGCCGGCGCCGACCATGCCGTAGCAGTGCGCCAGCCACGCGGTCTTGGTCGCCGGGTCGCGCGCGGCGGGAAAGCCGTGGCTGAAGCCGACCTCGGGCGCCCAGCCGTCGGCGTCGGGCAGGCGGTGGAAGGGCAGGCCCTCGCTGCCGCGGGTGAATTCGGCCGGCAGCTTCGCCTGCGCCGCGCCGAGCGGTTTGCGCGTGACTGCCTCCTCGGCCGGGTCGCCCCACTGCACGACGAAGTTGTCCTGCACCCGGTTGATGCTCAGGCCGTTCCAGTAGCCTGCCTTCGCCAGCGCGCGGATGTTGGCCACGTGCGCGGGCGCGAAGTCCGGGGCGAGTTCGATCACCACGCGGCCGGCGTCCAGTTCCAGGTACAGCGTGTTCTCGGGATCCGGCGTGCGCCAGTGCGCGGGCGTGGAGGCGTCCAGGATCTCCTGCATCGTGCGCGGCCTGGGCGGCGGCTCGGCGGCGAACGCGACGGCGGCGCAGGCGGACAGCAGCGCGAGGGCGAGCGGACGGGGCAGGGACATGGACGGGCTCCTGGAAGGCGTGGGCCGATTGTGGTGAAGCGGCGCCGGCGCCGCCACCGGCTCAGGCCGGGGTGGGCGCGATCTCCAGTGCGGTCGCGGTGCCGCGCAGCGCGGGCGAGAGCCAGCAGTGCGAACCGAGCTGGGCGAAGCCGAGCGCCTCCAGGCGCCGGCGGTAGAACGCGGCCGGGCGCTGGCGGAAGTCGTGTTCGTCGCCCTCGGTCTCGTCCTCGCGGGTGAAGGTTTCGAGGAAGGCCACCCCGCCGCACAGCGCCGCCAGGCCCGGCAGGCCGCGGTCGAGTTCGCGCGCGTCGAGGTAGTGCAGCACGTCGGCGCACACCAGCAGGTCCGCGGGCGGGCAGGGGCGCAGGTGGGCGAAGTCGCCGAAGCGGGCGTGATGCAGGTTGCGGCGGCGGCCGTAGCGGGCGACCGCGTATTCGCTGCCATCGAAGCCGAGATAGCGCAGCTTCGGCCGCAACCGCAGCAGCGGCGCGCGCCAGGCGCCCTCGCCGCAGCCGATGTCGAGCACGCTGCGGATCGGGCGTTCGAGGTGGTATTCGGCGACCGCCACGGCCAGGGCGACCTTGCGCGCGAGCCGGCGCGCGTCGCCGAGGCCGCGCCGGCGGTACCAGGTGTCGAAGTAGTCGCGGTCGTAGCGCTTGCCCATCGTGGCATCCTAACGCGAGCCTTGTCCGGAGCCGATGCGATGCAAGCCTATCTGTGGATCAAGACCGCGCACCTGGTGTTCGTGATGGCCTGGGTGGCCGGCGCGTTCTACCTGCCGCGGATCCTGATCAACCTGGTCGAGGCGGGCGACGTCCCCGCGGTGCGCGAGCGGCTGCTGCTGATGGGGCGGCGGCTGTACCGCTTCGGGCACACGATGTTCGGCCTGGCGGTCGTGCTCGGGCTGGTGCTATGGCTCGGCTACCGGGCGCTGCCGGCGTTCCCGACCATGGTCGCGGCCGGCAGCGGCTGGCTGCACGCCAAGCTGGCGCTGGTGGCGCTGCTGCTGGCGCATTACGTGGTCGCCGGGCGCTGGCTGAAGGGCGCCGCCGCCGGACGCGCGCTGCCGTCGGCGCGCACGCTGCGCTGGTTCAACGAGGTGCCGGTGCTGCTGCTGGTCGGCGTGGTGTACCTGGTGCTGGCCAAGCCGTTCTGATCAGCGCCCGAAGTCCTGCGGCCGGGGCAGCGTCACCGGCACGCCGTCGCGGTTGCAGGTGCGGGCGGCGCACAGGCGCGCGCGCAGCTTCGGCGTGGCCTGCACCAGGAGGTGGTACAGCACGTTCTGCTCGAGCGTGCCGCGCACCGCCGCGGCGCCGGGGCCGCGTGCCCACACGCCGACGTCGTCGCCGCCGTGGGTTTCGGCAGCGAGCGGCACCAACGCCTCTTGGCGGTAGTCGAGCGCCTCGGTGTCCACCTCGCTCAGGTCCGGCCGGCCGGCGCGCGTGCGTGCGGGCGGCACGAAGCCGGGGCCATTGGCGTAGCCGAGCGTGGTATAGGGCAGGCCGAGCGCGTCGCGGGCATAGTCGCCGTCGCCGCCGCCCTCGCCGCTCAGGCCGCGCACCTTGCCCAGGATCGGGTTGCCGCGCTGCGGGTAGCCGGCGATGTGCAGGGTGTGCGAGTGGTCGGCGGTGACCAGGATCAGGGTGTCGTCCTCCGAGGTCAGTTCGGCCGCCGCGCGCACCGCGTCGGAGAAGGCGATGGTGTCCTCGAGCGCGCGGCGGGCATTGCCGTCGTGGTGGGCGTGGTCGATGCGGCCGCCTTCGACCAGCAGCACATAGCCCGTGCCCCGGCGCTGCAGGGTGCGGATCGCGGCGGCGGTCATCTCGGCAAGGCTCGGTTCGCCGGCCTGGTCGCGCGCGCGGTCGGCCTCGTACTGCATGTGCGAGGGCTCGAACAGGCCGAGCAGGCGCGGGGCGCCGCGCGCCTCGGCCAGCTGCCGCGCGTTCCAGACGTAGCGGCCGTCGGGATGGCGGGCCTGCCATTCGGCGATCAGGTTGCGGCCGTCGCGGCGGCGCCCGGCGCGGTTCGGGTACTCGGGGTCGGCCGCGGTCGCCGGCAGGAACCGCTCGCGGCCGCCGCCGAGCACCACTTCCGGACCGTCGCCATGGGCTTGGTCGAGCAGCTGTGCGGCGATGTCGCGGCAGCCGTGCACGCGCGCCTCCTGCGGCAGGTCGGCGTCGGCCTCCCAGTTGCGGTCCGGCACGTGCGCGTACACCGCCGCCGGGGTGGCGTGGGTGATGCGCGCGGTGGTGACGATGCCGGTGGCCAGGCCGGCGCTCTCGGCCAGGTGCAGGAAGGACAGCAGCCTGTGCCCGGCGGCGCCGGCGCAGCGCTTCGGCGTCGCGCCGGGGCCCAGGCCGATCACGCCCAGCCGGGTCTTCACCCCGCTGGCGATCGCGGTCATGGTCCCGGCCGAATCCGGGGTCTGGTAGTCGGTGTTGTAGGTCTTGCTCAGCGCCGTGTGCGGGAAGCGCTCGAACGCGAGCAGGTTCTCCTCGCCCGGGGCGCCGCGGCGCTGGCCTTCCAGGATGCGTGCGGCGGTCACCGTCGGCAGGCTCATGCCGTCGCCGAGGAACACGATCACGTTGCGTGCCCGGCCCGCCATCGCGCCGTTGGCGGCGGCGCGGGCGGCGCCGGCGCGGTACCACCAGGCGGCGTCCTCCCCTTGCGGATGCGCGATGACGGGCACCGCGATCCGGCCCGGCGTGCGGTCCGTGCGCGCGATCGGCGCGGCGGCACAGCCGGCGGCGAAGGCCAGGATGAGGCAGAGCGCGAGGCGAGGCATGGCGGTTTCGACGAAGGAAGGGCCCGGATTATGCCGGCAATGCCATGACGGCATACGAGTGTTCCATCCGCGTGCTCGCACACCGGCGGAGGCTCGGCTATCGTCCCGGCTTCGCTCCCGCGAGGTGCCCCGATGACGCTCGCCGCCGCCTGGTTCCGGATCCCGTTCTGGCAGCGCGTGCTGGCCGGCTTCGTGCTCGGCGCGCTGGCCGGATGGCTGCTCGGGCCGACGGCCGAGACCTGGTTCAAGCCGCTCGGCGACCTGTACGTCACCCTGATCAAGATGATCGCGGTGCCGCTGGTGTTCTTCGCCGTGATCAACGCGGTGGCCTCGCTGCACGGCCAGCGCTCGATCGCCGCGCTCGGCGGGCGCACCTTCCTGTGGTTCGCGATCACCGCGGTGCTGGCAGTGTGCGTGGGGCTCGCGGTGGGTACGGTGCTGCAGCCGGGCACCGGCGTGACCTCGCTGCAGGTGGATCCGAACTTCGTCCCGCGCCAGGTGCCCAGCCCGGTGCAGGTGCTGCTGGACGTGGTGCCGGCCAATCCCTTCCACGCCCTGACCGGCATCGGCACGACGAAGAACGCGGCCGGCGAGACCGTGCTCGCCGCGGGCAAGGGCTCGATCCTGCCGGTGATCTTCTTCGCCGCGCTGGTCGGCTTCGCCATGGTCAAGCTCGGCGAGAAGGTGGCGCTGGCGCGCAAGCTCGCCGGCGAGGCCAGCGAGATCGCGATCCAGATCACCCGTTTCGTGCTCGAGGTGACCCCGCTCGGCACCTTCGGCCTGATCGCGGCCCTGGTCGGCGCCTACGGCTTCGAGAAACTGCTGCCGCTGGGCAGTTTCGTGCTGGCGCTGTACGTGGCGTGCGCGCTGCACATCGTGGTGGTGTACGGCGGCCTGCTGCTCGCGCACGGGCTCAACCCGCTGAAGTTCTTCCGCGGCGCCGCGCCGGGCATGGAGGTGGCGTTCGTGGCCTCCTCCAGCTTCGCCGCGCTGCCGGCCTCGCTGCGCTCGGTCACCCACAACCTGGGCGTGAACCGCGACTACGCCGCGTTCGCGGTGCCGCTCGGGGCCAGCATCAAGATGGACGGCTGCGGCGCGATCTACCCGGCGCTGTGCGCGGTGTTCATCTCCCAGTACACCGGCGTGCCGCTCACCCCGGAGCAGTACCTGGTGGTGCTGGTCGCCTCGGTGCTGGGCAGCTTCGGCACCGCCGGCGTGCCGGGCACGGCGGTGGTGATGGCGACCGTGGTGCTGAGCGCGGCCGGGTTGCCGCTGGAGACCATCGGCTACCTGTACGCGATCGACCGCGTGCTCGACATGATGCGCACGATGACCAACGTCACCGGGCAGATGCTGGTGCCGGTGCTGGTGGCGCGCGAGACCGGGTTGCTCGACAAGGCCACCTACGACGCGGCCTCGAGCAACGTCGGCGTGGCCGCCGGCGAGGCGGCCGAGATCAAGCTCGACCGCCCCTCCTGAGGCCGGCGCGGCCTCAGGCGCCGCGCGGCCGGGTGGTGGCGAGCAGGGCGGCGGGCACCGGCAGCAGCACGCCCAGCACCACCATCCAGGTCGGGTGCGGGATCATCATCGTGTTGGCGACCACGCCCGCCAGCACCAGCAGGCCGACCGCGATCGCGGCGGGCCGGGGGTGCTTTTCGGAGATCCACGCTGCAGTCCAGCCCCCGGCGAACGCCCCGAGCGCCCAGCTCGCCAGCACCAGCGCCATCGCCGCCTTCGGCGCCGAGGCCACGTAGGCCGCGAGTTGCTGCGTGTCGCCCAGGTCCAGCCCGGGCGGAAGCGGGTACAGCCGCGCACTGGCGAACTGGCACAGCATGATCACCAGCCAGGCCACCACGGCCCCGGCCAGCACTCCCAGGATCGTGCGTCCCATGTCGTCCCCTCCTCCCGGATCGGGGAGGGAGCATCGCCCGCGCCGCCCGTCCTGGCAAATCCGGCGGTCGGCCCGCGCCGCATGCACGAAAAAGCCGCCCGGAGGCGGCGTTGGCGGCGGCGTGTATTCGGGGCGGGCGCTACATCGCCACCCGGCGGGCAAGGGTGAAGTGCCGGCTCCAGTAGCCGTCGTCCAGGCTCGAGACGGTCACGTCGCGGCCACGGCGCGGCGCGTGCAGGAACCGGCCCCCGCCGACGTAGATGCCGACGTGGTCGATGCGCTGGCCGCGCAGCTTGAAGAACACCAGGTCGCCGGGGATCAGCGCGGCGCGATCCACCGGCATGCCGGCCCGGGCCATCTCGCGCGAGACGCGCGGCAGCTCGATGCCGAGCGCGGTGCGGAACACGTAGCCGACCAGCCCGCTGCAGTCGAAGCCGCGCTCGGGCGAGGTGCCGCCCCAGCGGTACGGCGTGCCGAGCAGGGTCATGGCCTGGGACAAGATCCCCTGGATCCGGCCGTTCAGGTCGGACGCCTCGTCGGGCACGGCGGCGAACAGGCCGGCCAGGCCGCCGCCAAACAGGCCTTTGCGCTCGGGCAGCGGCGAGGGATCGGTGGCCGGGGTGGCCAGGGCGGTCGTGGTGGCCGGGGTGGTCGTGGCGGCAGGGGCCTCGACGACGGCGTCCGGGGCGGCCAGCGCCGGCTGCGCGGCGGCGGCCAGCACCAGGCTGGCGAACAGCAGACGGAAGGACGGGCGACGGGTGCGGGTGGCGGCGGGCAGGCCGGAGGGCAGCTGTGCGGACGTCACTCGGGGCTCACCGGTCGGATCGGAGGCGCCGATGATGCCCGGGCTGGGGGGCGCAATGGTTCAGATTTCGTTAGGGAGCCGCTGGCCAGCGGCGTGTCCGCCATTCCGGCGCGAGCCGGAATCCATCGAAAACAGCAACTTGGATCCCGGCTTGCGCCGGGATGATGGCAGTCCGCCCCCGGGAGCGCCCACCCCGGCCGGGGTGGACGGGCTCAGCGCAGCACCCGCCGGGCTCCGCTGTAATGCTCGCGCCAGTACGGGCCGTCCAGCCGGTCCAGCCGCACCGTGCCGCCGGTGCTGGGGGCATGCACGAACCGGCCCTCGCCGACGTAGATGCCGACGTGGGTGACCTCCCCGCCGCGGCCGAAGAACACCAGGTCGCCGGCCGCCAGGCGCGCGGGTTCGATCCGGGGGCCCTGGTAGGCGGCCAGCTCGCGCGAGGTGCGCGGCAGGCGCAGGTCGAGCATGTCGCGGAACACGTAGGCGACCAGGCCGCTGCAGTCGAACCCGCCCTCGGGGGTGTTGCCGCCGTAGCGGTAGGGAGTGCCGACCAGGCTGATCGCGCGCAGCACCACCGCGTTCGCGGCCGCGGGGTCGGCCGGGGCCACCACCGGCCAGTCGCGTGCGGCCGGCGGAGCGCGCCGCAGCGGTTCCGGACCGCCGCAGGCGGCGAGCTGCACGGCCAGCGCGAGCACGGCCAGGCATGGCGCCGCCGGGGCCGAGCCGGGATAATGCGTGCCCTTCCTCATCGCGGCGCAGTGTGGCCGCAGCGCCCCGGCGCGACAAGCGCCTTCGTCCCTCCGGCCCCGTGCCGTCTCCGCTGGATTCCCCATGAAGATCGAGAAAGACCGCGTCGTCCGCTTCCACTACACCGTCAGCGAGGTCGGCCAGCCGCCGCTGGAGTCCTCGAAGGAGAGCGAGCCGCTCGCGATCCTGATCGGCCACGGCAACATCATCCCGGGGCTGGAGAAGGCGATGGAAGGCCGCGGTGCCGGCGAGAGCTTCTCGGTGGACGTGCCGGCGGCCGAGGCCTACGGCGAGCGTCGCGAGGGCCTGATCCAGCGCGTGCCCAAGAAGCACTTCGGCGACCGGCGCCTGGTGCCCGGCATGCAGGTCGTGCTCAACACCAACTTCGGCCCGCGCGCGGTGACCATCGAGAAGGTGGGCATGAGCGTGGTGGACGTGGACCTGAACCACCCGATGGCCGGCAAGGACCTGCACTTCGACATCGAGATCGTGGACGTGCGCGAGGCCAGCCCCGAGGAGATCGAGCACGGCCACGTGCACGGCGAGGGCGGTCACCACCACTGACCGCCGCCGCGGCCGCGGGCATTGCCCCGCGGCCCGGGCCGCGGCACCCTGCAGGGATCCTGGGGAGGAGACCTGCATGCAGACCATGACCGATCCGGCGCCGCTCGCGCCGGTGTCCGCGCGCGAGCGGATCGAGGCGCTCGACGTCGTGCGCGGCTTCGCCCTGCTCGGCATCCTGCTGATGAACATCGAGGCCTTCGCCGGCCCGATGATGGAAGCGCTCAGCGGCGTGAACCCGCGCTTCTCCGGCGCGGACCGCTGGGCGGACGCGGCGGTCTACGTGCTGGTGCAGGGCAAGTTCTTCACCCTGTTCTCGCTGCTGTTCGGCATGGGCTTCGCGATCATGCTGCAGCGGGCCGAGGCTGCCGGCCGCAGCGGGGCACGGCTGTATGCGCGGCGGCTGCTGGCGCTGCTCGGGATCGGCCTGGCGCACGCGCTGCTGGTGTGGTCGGGCGACATCCTGCTGACCTACGCGCTGCTGGGCTTCGTGCTGCTGGCGGGCTTCCGCCGCACGCCGGTGTCGCGGCTGCCGAAATGGACCGTGGTGCTGTACCTGCTGCCGCTGCTGCTGACCTGGCTGTGGGCGCTCGGGGTCGAGGCGGCGAAATTCGATCCGCAGGCCGCGGCCGCGATGCAGCGCGACATGGCCGGACAGGCGCGCGAGTTCGAGGCCCTGGCCCAGGCCCAGCGCGAGGCCTACGGTGCGGGCGGCTATCTGGACGCGGTCGCCCAGCGGGCGCAGGACACCGCACTGATGCTCGGCTTCCTGGCCTTCGGCGGGCCGATCGTGCTGGCGATGTTCGTGCTCGGCAGCTGGTTCGTGCGCAGCGGGGTGATGGCCGACCCGGGCGCGCACCTGCCGCTGCTGCGCCGGCTGCGCAATGCCGGCTTCGCGCTCGGCCTGCCGCTGATGCTGTGGTCGGTCTGGCGCATGCCGACGATGGACCTTGCGCGCATGGACTTCGGCATCGCCCTGGCGCAGAGCGCCGCGCTCGTGGCCAACCTGCTGCTGTGCCTGGCCTACTTCGCGAGCCTGGTGCTGGCGCTGCAGTCGCCGGCGTGGCGGGTGCGGCTGGCGTGGCTGGCGCCGGCCGGGCGCATGGCGCTGAGCAACTACCTGCTGCAGTCGGTGGTGTGCACGCTGGTGTTCTACGGCTACGGCCTCGGCCTGTTCGAGCGCCTGCCGCGGCTGTGGCAGGTGCCGTTCGCGCTGGCGCTGTTCGGCGCGCAGGTGCTGCTCAGCCGCTGGTGGCTGTCGCGCTACCGCTTCGGGCCGGCGGAATGGCTGTGGCGCTGGCTCACCTACGGCCGGCGGCCGCCGATGCGGGCCGCGCCGGGCGCGGCGTTCGCGCTGCAGGCCGACTGAAGCGCGGGATCGAAGCGGATTACACTCTGGCGCCCGTTCGCGAGCGCGCCCCGAGCCACCGTGTCTGCCCAGTCCGATGACGTGCTGATCGTGGGGGGCGGCGTGATCGGCCTGGCCTGCGCGCTGGCGCTGCTGGAAAGCGGGCGCGGGGTGCGCGTGCTCGAGGCCGGCCGCGTCGGCGGCGGGGCCTCGCACGGCAACTGCGGCACCATCACGCCCAGCCACGCGCCGCCGCTGGCCGCGCCGGGCACGGTGCTGCGCGCGCTGCGCTGGATGCTCACGCCCGACGCGCCGCTGTACATCCGGCCGCGCTTGGATCCGCTGCTGTGGCAGTGGCTGCTGCGCTTCGCGCTGCGCTGCAACCGGCGCGACTGGGCCGCGAGCGCGCGCGCCAAGGGGGCGCTGCTCAACGATTCGCGCGCGCGCCTGGCGGAGTGGATCGGCCGCCACGGCCTGGAGTGCGAGTTCGTGGAATCGGGCGAGGACTACGTGTTCCGCGATCGGCAGGCGTTCGCGCACGGACAGCGGGAGATCCCGCTGCTGCGCGAGCTGGGCGTGGCGGTGGAGGTGATCGCCGGGCCCGAGTACGAGGGGCAGGAGCCGGCGGTGAAGCCGGGCGTGGCGGGGGCGCTGCGCTTTGCCGGCGATGCGGCGCTGCGGCCGGACCGCTACGTGGCCGAGCTGGCGCGGGTGGTGCGGGCGCGGGGCGGGGAGATCGTCGAGGACTGCGCGCTGACGGCGCTGGCGGAGGAGTCCGGCGGGATGCGCGCGGCGTCGGCGCGGGGGACGTGGCGGGCGCGCGAGGTCGTGGTCGCGGCCGGGGCCTGGTCGCCGCGGCTGGCGCGGGCGCTGGATCTGCCGTGGTTGCGGCGGGCGATCCAGCCGGGCAAGGGCTACTCGATCACCTATGCGCCGCCGGCGCTGGTGCCGCGGCGGCCGTTGGTGCTGCGGGAGCGGTCGGTGTGCGTGACGGCGTGGGGCAGCGGGTTCCGGCTCGGCAGCACGATGGAGTTCTCGGGGTTCGACGATGCGCTCAATGCGCGGCGGCTGGGGGCGCTGGAGCGGGGGGCGCGGGAGTATCTGCGCGCGCCGGTGGGGCGTGAGGTGCGGGAGCGTTGGTGCGGGTGGCGGCCGATGTGCGTGGACGATGTGCCGTTGATCGGGCGGGTGCCGGGGCGGGCGCGGCTGTGGCTGGCGACGGGGCACGGGATGATGGGGGTGGGCATGAGCGCGGGCACGGGGCAGTTGCTCGCGGACCTGATGACGGGACGCGCGCCGGCGCTGGATCCCGCGCCGTATGCGCCGGCGCGGTTCGGGTGAGCCTGGCGCGTGCCGCCTGATGCCTCCCTTCTGCTTCGTGGTTTCTCCGATGGCTTCCGGACAGCCGGCGGGGCTTGCCGGGACACGCCGTGAATACATCCCTGTAGTCTTGTCGGCGGCATCCATGCCGCCGACAGTCCCGGCAAGCCCCGCCGGCTGTCCGGAAGCCTTCCGCCTGCCTGCATGACTTCATGAACGACGTCTTCACCCTCCATCGCGGCACCGCGCCGTTGCTGGTGAGCCTGCCGCACGACGGCAGCGCCATTCCGGATGCGATCGCCGCGCGCATGACCGGGAGTGCGCGGCATGCGCCGGACACCGACTGGCATGTGTCGCGGCTGTACGGGTTCGCGCGCGAGCTGGGGGCGTCGGTGCTCGTGCCGCGCTGGTCGCGTTACGTGGTGGATCTGAACCGGCCGCCGGACGATGCCTCGCTGTATCCGGGGCAGAACACGACGGGGCTGTGCCCGGTGGTGCAGTTCTCCGGCGAGCCGGTGTACCGCGACGGGCAGGAGCCGGACGCGGACGAGATCGCGGCGCGGGTGGAGCGTTACTGGCGGCCGTACCACGCGGCGCTGGAGGAGGAGCTGGCGCGGTTGCGCGCGGCGCACGGGCGGGTGGTGCTGTGGGAGGGCCATTCGATCCGCGGCGAGCTGCCGTTCCTGTTCGACGGCCGCCTGCCCGACCTCAACCTGGGCACCGCCGGCGGGGCGAGCTGCGAGCCGGCGCTGCAGGGGCGGCTGGAGCGGGTGCTGGAAGGGCAACGGCACTACGACTACGTGATCAACGGCCGTTTCAAGGGCGGCTACATCACGCGGCACTACGGCCAGCCCGCGCGCGGGGTCAGCGCGGTGCAGCTCGAGATCAGTCAGCGCATCTACATGGACGAGGCCACGTTCGCCTACGACGAGGCGCGCGCCGCCGGGGCGCAGGCGGTCATCCGCGCCCTGCTGGAGGCGGCGCTGGCGGTCTAGCGGCGGCCGAGCCGCGCTTTCAGACCTCCAGCGTCGCCAGGTCGCCCTTGGCTTCGAGCCAGCTCTTGCGGTCGGCGGCGCGTTTCTTGGCCAGCAGCATGTCCATCAGCGCCTCGGTCTCGCGGGCGTCGTCCACGGTGAGCTGGACCAGGCGGCGGGTGTCGGGGTGGATGGTGGACTCGCGCAGCTGCTGCGGGTTCATCTCGCCCAGGCCCTTGAAGCGGGTGACGTGCACCGCGCCCTTGATCCTCTCGCGCTCGATGCGCTCGAGCAGCAGGCGCTTCTCCTCCTCGTCGAGGGCGTAGAACACCTGCTTGCCCACGTCCACGCGGAACAGCGGCGGCATCGCCACGAACACGTGGCCGGCGCGCACCAGCGCGGGGAAGTGCCTGAGGAACAGCGCCGAGAGCAGGGTGGCGATGTGCAGGCCGTCGGAGTCGGCGTCGGCGAGGATGATGATCTTGCCGTAGCGCAGGCCGGACAGGTCGTCCTTGCCGGGGTCGCAACCGATCGCCACGGCGAGGTCGTGCACCTCCTGCGAGGCGAGCACGCTGCCGGGCGAGACTTCCCAGGTGTTCAGGATCTTGCCGCGCAGCGGCAGGATCGCCTGGAATTCCTTGTCGCGCGCCTGCTTGGCGCTGCCGCCCGCGGAGTCGCCCTCGACCAGGAACAGCTCGGTGCGGGAGAGGTCCTGCGAGATGCAATCGGCGAGCTTGCCGGGCAGCGCCGGGCCCTGGGTCACCTTCTTGCGGACGATCTGCTTCTCGGTCTTCAGCCGCGCCGCGGCGCGCTCGATGGCGAGCTGTGCGATCTTCTCGCCCAGCTCCACGTGCTGGTTGAGCCACAGCGAGAACGCGTCGTGCGCGGCGCCCTCGACGAAGCCCGCAGCCTGGCGCGAGGACAGCCGCTCCTTGGTCTGGCCGGAGAACTGCGGGTCGGTCATCTTCAGCGACAGCACGAACGAGACCCGGTCCCACACGTCCTCGGGCGCGAGCTTGACCCCGCGCGGCAGCAGGTTGCGGAAGTCGCAGAACTCGCGCAGGGCGTCGGTGAAGCCGGTGCGCAGGCCGTTGACGTGGGTGCCGTGCTGCGAGGTCGGGATCAGGTTGACGTAGCTCTCCTGCACCAGTTCGCCCTCCGGCACCCAGGCCGCGGCCCAGTCCGCCACCTCGGTCTCCTTGGCCAGGTGGCCGACGAACAGCTCGGGCGGCAGCAGCTCGCGCCCGGCCAGTTCGCCACGCAGGTAGTCGCGCAGGCCGTCCTGGTAGTGCCAGGTGTCGCGCTCGCCGGTGGCGGCGTCGTGCAGGGTGACGGTCAGGCCCGGGCACAGCACCGCCTTGGCGCGCAGCAGGTGCCTGAGCGCGCGCACGTTGAACTTCGGGCTGTCGAAGTACTTCGGGTCGGGCCAGAAGCGCAGCCGGGTGCCGGTGTTCTTGCGGCCGACGCTGCCGACGACCTCCAGCTTCGAGGCGGGCGCGCCGTCGCGGAACTCCATCCGGTACTCGTTGCCGTCGCGCCGGATGAACACCTCGACCTTGCGCGAGAGCGCGTTGACCACGCTCACGCCGACGCCGTGCAGGCCGCCGCTGAAGGTGTAGTTGCGGTTGCTGAACTTCCCGCCCGCGTGCAGGCGGGTCAGGATCAGCTCGACGCCCGGGATCTTCTCCTCGGGGTGGATGTCCACCGGCATGCCGCGGCCGTCGTCGGCGACCTCGCACGAGCCGTCCGCGTGCAGCGTGACCTCGATCGTGCGCGCGTGCCCGGCCAGCGCCTCGTCCACCGAGTTGTCGATCACCTCCTGCGCCAGGTGGTTCGGGCGCGCGGTGTCGGTGTACATGCCCGGCCGGCGCTTGACCGGGTCCAGGCCGGAGAGGACTTCGATGTCGGCGGCGTTGTAGCGGGAACTCATGGATGCGGGGTCAGCGGGGCGTGGCGGGCTCGGCTTCGAGCGCGGTGCCGGTGTAGGGGTTGAAACGGTAGCTGCCAGGGAAGACCTCGCCGGTCTGCGGATCGTGGCGCGGCGGAAGCAGGCTGCCCAGCGGCAGGCGGAAGGCGTATTCGTTGCCCATCATGTGCACGGTCAGGCGCCCCTGGCCAAGCGGATCGGCGACCGGCCGGCCGTCCTTGCGCCTGGCCGGGAACGCATAGAAGTTCAGGTTGCTGCCCATCTGGCCGATCGCGTTGGCGAGCATCGGGCGCAGGATCTGGGTGACCACCTTCAGCCGCGGATCGAGCCGGTCCTCGGCCAGCGGCGCATGCTCGGTGCCCTCGGCATCCACCAGCCGCAGCGACTTGCGCACTTCCGCCTCGGAGGTGAAGCCGGACACGCCGAAGCTGCCGATCCTGCCGTGCACCGCGGCGACCACCGTGTACTTGTCGAACAGTTCGAGGATCTCGCGCCGGCTGGCTTCGGGCACGTCCTCGTCCTTGGCCAGCGCCGCGGCCCAGAACTGGGACGGGATCCACCACACCACGTCCACGATCTCGGTGGACGAACTGGTCTTCTGGGTTTCGCCGATCAACTGGTCGATCCGGATCCGGGCGGGCGGCAGCGCTTCCTCGGCGGCGGCGCCGGCAGCGGGCCACGCCAGCAGGAGCGCGGACATGAACAGCAAGGCACGGAACGGCATGGCGGATCCCCCCGGATGAAGTGGGCAGCGAGCATGCGGGGCGCACCGGGTGCGGTCAAGCGCGCGTGAATGCGCCGCGCGCGGTGTCGTGATCGCGGTGGGTGAACGATTCATGATCGTCGCGCGCGCTGGGTGAAATTCCCCATGCCCGAATTCAGTGCCGGGCAGGGTTGGGTTGACTACGGTCGGGCCGTCGCACAAGGGGAGCGGCACAGACCACAGAACTGATGGAGGGATGACGATGGACAAGCGCAATGCAGTGTTGACGATCCTCTTGGGTGCCGCGCTGGCGCCGTGCGCCTCGGCGCAGGTGCTGGGCGGCAACATCAATGTCGGCGGCGGCGTGAACGTCGGCGCCGGGGTCGGCGTGCGCACCGCGCCGGTGCAGGTGGACATGCGCACCGACGCGGCGACCCGCCTGCGCGGCGACGTCGGGATGGAAGCGCGCACCGACACGCTCCGCCAGGCGCGCGAGGCCGCGCGGCGCACGGCCGCCCAAGCCCGGGCGCAGGGTGAAGCGGCGGCCGAGGCCGGCCTGGGCACTGCGGCCGGAGCGGTGGCCGACGCCCAGGGTCAGGCCGACGCCGCGGCCGGCGCCGGTCTGGCCACCGCCGGCCAGGCGATCGGCCAGGCCGGCCAGGTCGTGTCCGGCGGCGCGGCGGTGGACGGCCGCGCGCACGGCGCGGCGCAGGCCCAGGCGCACGCCGACGACCGGGCGGTGACGGCCGTCTCCGGCAATGCCACCGCCGCGGCACACTCGGCGCTGACCGCGCAGACCGGCGGGCAGCAGGCCGGGTCGGCCGACGCGCCGGCCAAGGCGCAGGCCGAGGAGCGCGAGGACGCGCAGGCGCGCAACGACCGCACGCCGCGCGGCCGCGCCGGCAGCCGCCCGTAACGGCCCTGCCACGGCCGCAAGTCCACGCCCCGCCCCGCGCGGGGCGTGTTTTTTCCAGCCGGGACAGGCGGTTGCCGCCCCGCGGTCGCGGCCCGCGGGCGGGGCCGGTAAACTGTCGCTTTCCTGCAAGCCCCCGCTCCATGACGTCCTCCAGCTCCGTCACGCCGCTCGTCTTCGTCACCGGAGGCGTGGTCTCCTCGCTCGGCAAGGGCATCGCGGCGGCGTCGCTGGCGGCCATCCTCGAAGCGCGCGGCCTGCGCGTGACGATGATGAAGCTGGACCCGTACATCAACGTGGATCCGGGCACGATGAGCCCGTTCCAGCACGGCGAGGTGTACGTCACCGACGACGGCGCCGAAACCGACCTCGACCTCGGCCACTACGAGCGCTTCCTGCGCACCCGCCTGTCGGGCAAGAACTCGATCACCACCGGCAAGATCTACGAGTCGGTGATCCGCAAGGAGCGCCGCGGCGACTACCTCGGCGGGACCGTGCAGGTGATCCCGCACATCACCGACGAGATCAAGCGCCGCATCGACGAGGCCACCGCCGGCTTCGACGTGGCCCTGGTCGAGATCGGCGGCACCGTCGGCGACATCGAGTCGCTGCCGTTCCTGGAGGCGATCCGCCAGATCCGCACCGAGCGCGGCCCGGACAAGGCGCTGTTCCTGCACCTGACCCTGGTGCCGTTCATCGCCGCCGCCGGCGAGCTCAAGACCAAGCCGACCCAGCACTCGGTCAAGGAGCTGCGCTCGATCGGCATCCAGCCCGACATCCTGCTGTGCCGCAGCGAGCAGCCGCTGCCGGACGGCGAGCGGCGCAAGATCGCGCTGTTCACCAACGTGCCCGAGAAGGCGGTGATCTCGGCGGTGGACCTGGACAACATCTACAAGATCCCGATGTGGCTGCACGCCCAGGGGCTGGACCAGATCGTGGTCGAGCGCCTGCGCCTGGAGGACAAGGCCCGCCCGCAGGCCGACCTGTCGGAGTGGCAGGCGGTGGTGGACGCCGCCGAGCATCCGGTGGACGAGGTCACCATCGCCGTGGTCGGCAAGTACGTGGACCACCAGGACGCGTACAAGTCGCTGGCCGAGGCGCTCAAGCACGGCGGCCTGCGCCAGCGCACCCGCGTGCGCCTGAAGTGGATCGAGTCGCAGGACGTCGAGCGCGAGGGCCCGCACGTGCTCGAGGGCGTGGACGGCATCCTGGTGCCGGGCGGCTTCGGCGACCGCGGCTTCGAGGGCAAGGTGCTCACCGCGAAGCATGCGCGCGAGCACCAGGTGCCGTACTTCGGCATCTGCTACGGCATGCAGGCCGCGGTGGTGGACTACGCCCGCCACGTGCTCGGCTGGGCCGACGCCAACAGCACCGAGAACGACAAGCGCACCACCCACCCGGTGATCGGCCTGATCACAGAGTGGCGCACCTCCACCGGCGAGATCGAGCGCCGCAGCGAGGACTCCGACCTCGGCGGCACCATGCGCCTGGGCCTGCAGGAGCAGCGGATCAGGCCCGGCACCCTGGCGCACCGGCTGTACGGCAGGGACGTGGTCGGCGAGCGCCACCGCCACCGCTACGAATTCAACAACCGCTACCGCACCGAGCTCGAGGACGCCGGGCTGGTGATCTCGGCCAAGTCCATGGACGACACCCTGGTGGAGATGATCGAGCTGCCGCAGTCGCGGCACCCGTGGTTCCTGGCCTGCCAGGCGCACCCGGAGTTCCTGTCCACCCCGCGCGATGGCCATCCGCTGTTCGTCGGCTTCATCCGCGCCGCGCGCGAACACAAGGCCGGCGGCCGGCTGCTCAAGGAAGCCACGGCATGAAGCTTTGCGGATTCGAAGTCGGCCTGGACAAACCGTTCTTCCTGATCGCCGGCCCGTGCGTGATCGAGTCGCTGCAGTTGCAGCTCGACGCCGCCGGGCAGCTCAAGGAGATCACCTCCGCGCTCGGCATCCCCTTCATCTTCAAGTCCAGCTTCGACAAGGCCAACCGCACCTCCGGCACCAGCTTCCGCGGCCCGGGGCTGGAGGAGGGGCTGAAGGTGCTGGCCGAGGTCAAGCGCCAGATCGGCGTGCCGGTGCTCACCGACGTGCACGAGTACACCCCGATGCAGGAAGTGGCGGAGGTGGTGGACGTGCTGCAGACGCCGGCGTTCCTGTGCCGGCAGACCGACTTCATCCAGAACGTCGCCCGCGCCGGCCGGCCGGTGAACATCAAGAAGGGCCAGTTCCTCTCGCCCTGGGAGATGAAGCACGTCGCGGCCAAGGCCAAGGCCACCGGCAACGAGCAGATCATGGTCTGCGAGCGCGGGGCGAGCTTCGGCTACAACAACCTGGTCAGCGACATGCGCTCGCTGGCGGTGATGCGCGACACCGGCTGCCCGGTGGTCTACGACGCCACCCACTCGGTGCAGCTGCCGGGCGGGCAGGGCGGCGCCAGCGGCGGCCAGCGCGAGTTCGTGCCGGTGCTCGCGCGCGCCGCGGTCGCGGCCGGCATCAGCGGCCTGTTCATGGAGACCCACCCGGACCCGGACAAGGCGCTCTCCGACGGCCCCAACGCCTGGCCGCTGCCGAGGATGCGCGCGCTGCTGGAGGTGCTGCTCGAACTCGACCGCGTCGCCAAGCGCCACGGGTTCCTGGAGTCGGGGCTTTGATTTGGACGCGGATTCACGCGGAGCAACGCGGATAAAGCTTTTTTGCCACGGATGAACACGGATGGACACGGATAAAAGCCATTGGAAACAAACCTTTTGATGGCTTATCCGTGTCCATCCGTGTCAATCCGTGGCCAATGCCCGGATTCGTTCTATCCGCGTTGATCCGCGTGAATCCGCGTCAAAAGATCTTCCCACCTCACGACGAAACGACGATGACCACGATCGCCAAGATCCACGCCCGCGAGATTCTCGATAGTCGCGGAAACCCGACCCTCGAAGCCGAAGTCACGCTGAGCGACGGCAGCTTCGGCCGCGCCGCCGTGCCCTCCGGCGCCTCCACCGGCACCAAGGAAGCGGTGGAGCTGCGCGACGGCGACAAGACCCGCTACCTGGGCAAGGGCGTGCGCAAGGCGGTCGAGAACGTCAACACCACGATCGCGCAGGCGCTGCACGGCGCCGATGCCGCCGACCAGGCCGCGCTCGACAAGCGCCTGATCGACCTCGACGGCACCGAGAACAAGGGCCGGCTGGGCGCCAACGCGCTGCTCGGCGTGTCGCTGGCCAGCGCGCACGCCATGGCCGCCTCGCGCCGGATGCCGCTGTGGCAGCACCTGGCGAACGGCGCCGAGGTGGTGCTGCCGGTGCCGATGATGAACATCGTCAACGGCGGCGCGCACGCCGACAACAACGTGGACCTGCAGGAGTTCATGGTCCTGCCGGTCGGCTTCCCCTCGTTCTCCGAGGCGTTGCGTTGCGGCACCGAGATCTTCCACGCGCTCAAGTCGGTGCTGAAGGGCCGCGGCCTGTCCACCGCGGTCGGCGACGAGGGCGGCTTCGCCCCCGACCTGCGCTCCAACGAGGAGGCGCTGGAGACCATCCTCGAGGCGATCGGCAAGGCCGGCTACACCGCCGGCGAGGACGTGCTGCTCGGCCTCGACGTCGCCTCCAGCGAGTTCTTCGAGAACGGCAAGTACCACCTCACCGGCGAAGGCAAGCGCCTGACCTCGGAACAGTTCGTGGACTTCCTGGCCGGCTGGTGCGCGCAGTACCCGATCGTGACCATCGAGGACGGCATGGCCGAGCACGACTGGGCCGGCTGGAAGCTGCTCACCGAGCGCCTGGGCGGCACGGTGCAGCTGGTCGGCGACGACCTGTTCGTGACCAACCCGCGCATCTTCCGCGACGGCATCGAGCAGGGCGTGGCCAACGCGATCCTGATCAAGGTCAACCAGATCGGCACCCTGACCGAGACCCTGGAGGCGATCGCGATGGCAGACCGCGCCCGCTACGCCGCGATCGTCTCGCACCGCTCCGGCGAGACCGAGGACACCACCATCGCCGACATCGCCGTGGCCACCACCGCCACCCAGATCAAGACCGGCTCGCTGTGCCGCAGCGACCGCGTGGCCAAGTACAACCAGCTGCTGCGCATCGAGGAGCAGCTCGGCGCGGCCGCCCGCTACGCCGGGCGCGAGGCCTTCGTCTCGCTGCGGCGCTGATCCGTCGCCCGCATGCGCGCGCTCCGGGTGCTGGTGCTGCTGCTGGTCGCGCTGCTGGCGTGGCTGCAGTACCGGTTCTGGTTCGGCCCCGGCGGGCAGCGCGATGTGGCCGCGCTGCGCCAGCAGGTGGAGCGGCAGAAGCGCGACAACGCCGGACGGCAGCAGCGCAACGACGCGCTCGCGGCCGAGGTCGAGGACCTCAAGTCCGGCGAGGCGGCGGTGGAGGAGCGTGCGCGCAGCGAGCTGGGCATGATCAAGCCGGGCGAGACCTTCTACCGCGTGGTCGAACCCGCGCCGCCGGCCCCGCCCGCGGACGTGCCGGCGGAGGACGAATGAGCGGCGTCTGGGCCATCGTCCCCGCCGCCGGCCGCGGCACCCGCTTCGGCGGCGGCCTGCCGAAGCAGTACCTGCCCGTCGCCGGCCGGCCGCTGCTCGCGCACACCCTGCGCGCGCTGCTCGCGCACCCGGCGGTGCAGGGCGCGGTGGTGGTGCTGGCGGCGAAGGACCCGCACTGGCCGGGCTGGACCGCGTTCGACGGCAAGCCGCTGCGCACCTGCCTCGGCGGCGCCGAGCGCGCCGACTCGGTGCTCGCCGGCCTGGCGGCGCTGCCCGACGAGGTCCGCGCCGACGACTTCGTGCTGGTGCACGACGCGGCGCGGCCGAACCTGCATCCCGACGATCTCGACCGCCTGCTGCAGCGCGGCCGCACCGACCCGGTCGGCGCGATCCTGGCCGCGCCGGTGCGCGACACGCTCAAGCGCGCCGGCGACGACGGCGGCATCGACGCCACCGAGCCGCGCGAGCGCCTGTGGCGTGCGCTGACCCCGCAGTTGTTCCGCCGCCTGCAGCTGACCCAGGCGTTGCAGGCCGCGCGCGCGGCGGGCGCGGCGGTCACCGACGAGGCGATGGCGATGGAGCGGCTCGGCCACCGCCCGCTGCTGGTCGAAGGCCGCGAGGACAACCTCAAGATCACCACCCCCGCGGACCTGGCCTATTTCGAGTTCCTCCTCGCCGGGCGCGGGGAGAAGCTTCAACCACGGATCCGCACGGATGAACACTGATCAGGCTGGTGTGCAACCGTCTCGCCACTCCCCCGGCCATGCAGCCGAGGCCTGGGGGGAGTCGCCTTGTTCCTGCTCCATCCGCCTTCATCCGTGCTGATCCGTGGCTAAATAACCGAATCATGGACATCCGCATCGGCCACGGCTTCGACGTGCACGCCTTCGGCGAGGGCGACCATGTGATGCTCGGCGGCGTGCGCGTGCCGCACGAGCGCGGGGTGCTGGCGCACTCGGACGGCGACGTGGTGATCCACGCGCTGTGCGACGCGATCCTGGGCGCGCTCGCGCTGGGCGACATCGGCCGCCATTTTCCGCCTTCGGACCCGCGCTGGAAGGGCGCCGACAGCCGCGTGTTCCTGCGCCACTGCCGCGCGCTGGCCGCCGAGCGCGGCTGGGCGCCGGGCAACGCCGACGTCACCGTGATCTGCGAGCGGCCGAAGGTCGGCCCGCACGTGCCGGCGATGCAGGCGCTGCTGGCGCAGGAGCTCGGCGTCGCGCCGGACGCGGTGAGCGTGAAGGCCACCACCACCGAGAAGCTCGGCTTCACCGGCCGCGGCGAGGGCATCGCCGCGCACGCGGTGTGCCTGCTCGTGCGGGCGTGACCCGGTGACGACGGACGCGCCGCTGCCGCGCGCGCACGGCGGGGCCGTGCTGGCCGCGGACATCCGCACCGTGCCCGAGGATTTCCTCGTCGAGGAACTCCCGGGCTTCGAACCCTCCGGCGCGGGCGAACACCTGCTACTGACGGTCGAGAAGCGCGGCATGAACACCGCCTTCGCCGCGCAGCGGATCGCGCGCTGGGCCGGCATTCCCGAACACGGCGTCGGCTACGCGGGCCTGAAGGACCGGCATGCGGTCACCCGCCAGCGTTTCAGCGTGCACCTGCCGGGCAGGGCGGAGCCCGACCTCGCCGCGCTCGAGGCGGAAGGGCTGCGGGTGCTGGCGGCCGCGCGGCACGCACGCAAGCTGCCGCGCGGGGCGCTGGCCGGCAACCGCTTCGTGCTGGTGCTGCGCAACGTGCAGGGCGAACGTGCGGCGATCGAGGCGCGCCTGCGCGCGATCGCCGCACGTGGCGTGCCGAACTACTTCGGCGAACAGCGCTTCGGACGCGAAGGCGGCAACGTCGGCAAGGCGCTGGCGATGTTCGCCGGCCGCCGCGTGCGCCGCGAGGAGCGCGCGCTGCTGCTCTCGGCGGCGCGCTCGGCGCTGTTCAACCGGGTGCTGGCCGCACGCGTGGCCGATGGCTCGTGGGACCGGGGGCTGGACGGCGAGGTGTGGATGCTGGAAGGCAGCCACAGCGTGTTCGGGCCGGAGCCGTGGAGCGAAGCCCTGGCCGCGCGCCTGACGGCCTGGGACATCCATCCCACCGGGCCGCTGTGGGGGGCGGGGGAGTTGCGCACCGGTGGTGCCGCCCGGGCGGTGGAGGAGGCGACGCTCGCCGATGCCGACATGCTGGCCCTGCGTGCGGGGCTGGAAGCGGCGGGCTTGCGCCAGGAGCGCCGGGCACTGCGGGTGCGGCCGGCGGAGCTGCGGGCCGAATGGCCGCAAGACGGCATGCTGCGGCTGGCGTTCGCCCTGCCGGCGGGGTGCTATGCCACCGCCGTGCTGGCCGAGCTGGGCCCGATCCGCGACGTTCGCGCGGGTTGAGCGACCGTCCGTCGGAAAGCAAGCTGCGGGACTTTCCGTCCGTCGGCGGCGGCGTATAAGCGGGAATTGCACACCCCGGTGTGCGCCGTGGTGTGCGGCCCTCTCCAGGAGAAGCCGTCATGATCCCCACGCCCCTCATCATCCGCTTGCTCTCGGCGGCATTGGCGACCGCCGCCAGCGCCGGATGCGCCACCACCCGGGAAACCGCGCAGCGGCCGGTCGCCGAGTCCGGCAGCCGGATCGCGACCGATTCGGCCTACATCGAACAGGTCGAACGGATCGCCCGCATCCGTGGCGTGCAGGTGGTATGGATCAATCCGCCCGTGCGCCGGGTCGAATCCGGATCCGATGAGTGATCAGCCGCGCCTGCGCGGCGCCAGCAGCACCAGCACCGCGCCCGTCCCGCCCTGTGCGGGCGGCGCGGAGGCGTAGGCCAGCACGTCCGCGCGCTGGCGCAGCAGGCGGTCCACCAGGTTCTTGAGCACCGGCGCGCGCGCGTCGCCGTGCCGTCCCTTGCCGTGCACGATCCGCACGCAGCCGTGGCCGGCCTCGCGCGCCTGGCGCAGGAACTCGCGCAGCCAGGCCTCCGCCTGCGCCGCGTCGGCATGGTGCAGGTCGAGTTCGTCCTGGACCGCGAACTGGCCGCGGCGCAATTGCCGCAGGGTGCGCGGCGGCACCGATGCGCGGTGCCAGGACAGCGCGTCGCCGGCCTCGAGGGGCCCGCTTTCCAGCGTCCGCCGGAGCGCCTCGAGCGCGTCGGCCTCGTCCTGCGCGCCCATCCGTGCCGCAGGGCGCGGTTTCGGTGCGGCCGGGGGCTCGGGAGACGGGCGCAAGCGGCGCACCGGCCCCACCGCCTCGCGGAACAGCGCGGCATCGTCGTCCGCGTGCGGCTCCGTCGGTGGCTGCCTGCGCTGGCCCATCGCCACAGCGTAACGCGTGGCGGGCGTGTGTTCCCGAACGCGGCCGTGGCGAGGCATCGGCTATCATCCGCCTGCACAACGAGAATCGCCGCGCCGCTCGCGCGCGGCCCCTGGCAGGCCCCCCATGCGCGTACTGGTCAGCAACGACGACGGCGTCGACGCCCCCGGCATCAAGATCCTCGCCGCAGGCCTGCGCGCGGCCGGGCACGATGTACTGACCGTGGCCCCGGACCGCGACCGCAGCGGCGCCAGCAACTCGCTCACGCTGGATGCGCCGATCCGGGTGGTGCGCGTGGACGAGCACACCTGGAAGGTGTACGGCACGCCCACGGACGCGGTGCACGTGGCGATCACCGGCATGCTCGACGAGGAGCCGCACATCGTCGTCTCCGGGATCAATACCTGCGCCAACCTCGGCGACGACGTGATCTATTCCGGCACGGTGGCGGCGGCGATGGAGGGCCGGTTCCTCGGCCTGCCGGCGATCGCGGTCTCGCTGGCCACCCGCGAGGGCAGCGGCCGGCACTACAGCACCGCCGCGCGCGCCGCGGTCGAGATCGTGGCCCGGCTGATGACCGATCCGCTGCCGGCCGACACCATCCTCAACGTCAACGTGCCCGACCTGCCGTGGGAGGCGGTCGCGGGCTTCGAGGTCACCCGCCTGGGCAAGCGCCACCGCGCCGAGCCGTGCACCCCGCAGCAGGATCCGCGCGGCCGCACCTGGTGGTGGATCGGCGCCGCCGGCGCCGAGCACGATGCCGGCCCCGGCACCGATTTCCACGCGGTGCGCACCCGCAACATCTCGATCACCCCGATCCACGTGGACCTGACCCGCTACCAGGCGCTGGACCAGGTGGCGAGCTGGGTGGACGGCCTGGCGGCCTCGCTGCGGCGCACGGAGCCGGCGGCATGATCGCGCGCATCCGTCTGCAGCCGGAGGCGGTGGGCCTGGGCATGACCGGCCAGCGCGTGCGTGACCGCCTGATCGAGCGCCTGCGCGAGAACGGCATCCGCGACGAGCGCGTGCTGGCCGCGATCCGTGCGGTGCCGCGGCACCTGTTCGTGGACGAGGCCTTCGCCACCCGCGCCTACGAGGACACCGCGCTGCCGATCGGCCACGGCCAGACCATCTCCCAGCCGTGGGTGGTGGCGCGGATGACCGAGGCGGTGCTCGCCGCCCTGCCGGCGCACGGCGCGCAGGCGCCAGCGCCGAAGGTGCTCGAGATCGGCACCGGCTCGGGCTACCAGGCCGCGATCCTGGCCGCACTCGGCCTGCGCGTGTTCACCGTCGAGCGCATCGGCGAGCTGCTGCGGGTGGCGCGCAAGCGCTTCCGCACCCTCGGCCTGGACATCCGCAGCCGGCACGACGACGGCAACGTCGGCTGGCCGCAGGAGGCGCCCTTCGAAGGCATCGTGGTCACCGCCGCGGCCTCGGCGCTGGTGCCGGCGCTGGTCGAGCAGCTCGCCCCCGGCGGCGTGCTGGTCGCGCCGGTCGGCGGCGCGGGCGCGCAGTCGCTGCTGTGCGTGCGCAAGGACGCCGAGGGACGGATCGAGCAGTCCAACCTCGCCTCGGTGGTGTTCGTGCCCTTGCTGCCGGGGATGGTGGATTGAAGGTCTTCGGTCCGCTCTACGAGCGCGCACTCGCCTGGGCCCGGCATCCGCGCGCACCGAGCCTGCTCGGCGCGCTCAGCTTCGCCGAGGCGATCGTGTTCCCGGTGATGCCGGAGGTGATGCTGGCGCCGATGTGCCTGTCGCAGCCGCAGCGCGGCCTGCGTTTCGCCAGCATCAGCCTGGTGGGCTCGCTGCTCGGCGCGGTGGTGGGCTACGCGCTCGGCCATTTCGCCTACGAGCTGGTCAAGCCGCTGCTGGCGGCGCTGGGCTGGATCGAGCGGATTGACGCCCAGGTGGCGTGGCTGCGCGAAGTGGCGCAGCAGTCGCCCTGGCAGGCGTTCTGGGTGCTGGTGATCGCCGGCTTCACCCCAATCCCGCTGAAGATCTTCACCTGGGCCTCCGGCGTGGTCGGGGTGCCGATGCTGCCGTTCCTGGCCAGCATGCTGGTCGGGCGCGGCAAGCGCGTGTACCTGCTGGCGGCCGCGATCCGGCTCGGCGGCGCGCGCGCCGAGCGCCTGCTGCACCGCTGGATCGAGCCGCTCGGCTGGGGCGCGACCGCGGTGCTGGTGCTCGGCATCGGCTGGTTGGCATGGCGGGCGCACGCGGCATGATGCGCGGCATGCGAACCGTCCTCCTGGCCGCCCTCGCCCTGTTCCTGTCCGCCTGCGCCAGCAGCCGCGTCATTCCCGAGCGTGGCGCCGCGCGGCCGCCGCCGCGGGTCTCGGCGCCGAAGTACGGCGCGGTGCACGTGGTGCAGCGCGGCGAGACGCTGTACCGGATCGCGGTCAACCACGGCATCAGCCCGCTCGACCTGGCGATGTGGAACCGGATCCCGCCGCCGTACGTGATCTACCCCGGCCAGCGGCTGCGCCTGTATCCGGGCGCGCCGGGTCGCGCCGTCACGCCGCCGCCGGCCACTCCGTCCGCGCCTGCCCGCCCGCCCGCCGCCACGCCGCGCCCAACGCCGCCGCCGGTCAGCGCCATCGTCTGGCAATGGCCGGCGGACGGGCCGTTGCTCAACCGCTTCGTGCCCGGCGACGTCACCCGCCAGGGCATCGACATCGCCGGCAAGTCCGGCGATCCGGTGCGCGCCGCGGCCGACGGCGTGGTGGTCTATTCCGGCGCCGGACTGGTCGGCTACGGCGAGCTGATCATCGTCAAGCACAACGACGAATGGCTCTCGGCCTACGGCCACAACCGCGCACGCCTGGTGAACGAGGGCCAGGTGGTGAAGGCCGGCCAGCAGATCGCCGAGCTCGGCCGCACCGGCGCCGCGCGCGAGATGCTGCACTTCGAGATCCGCCACAACGGCAAGCCGGTGGACCCGCTGCGCTACCTGCCGTCGCGCTGAGGCCGCCTCAGGACGCGGCGGCGAAGATGAAGCCGACCACCACGCGCCGGCCCTCGCCGGCGAGCACGCTGTAGGTGCGCGCCGCGGCGGCGTTGCCCATCACCTCCACGCCGACGCCGCGGGTCAGGCAGGCGGCGAGCGCGGCGGCCGGGGGGAAGACCTGCGCCGCGCCGGTGCCGAGCACGATCACCTCCGGCTGCAGCGCCAGCAGCGGCTCGAGCAGGGCGGCGGTGAGGACGCGGGCATCGTGCACGGCCCAGTCCTCCACCAGCGTCTCCGGGGCGAGGAAGAAGCTGCGGGTCAGCACCCGGTCGTTGACCAGCGCCTGCGCGCCGTCGGCGCCGCGCAGGAACCAGGTGTAATCGGGGCGTTCGAGGTTGAGTTGCATGGGCGCGCGGCCCGTTCAGCTCCGCGGCAGCACGATCTGCCGCTTCTCGCGACTGGGCCGGTAGAGCACGGCAGTATGGCCGATCCGCTGCACCAGGGCGGCGCCGGTGCGGCGGGCCAGGTCCTCGATCATGGCCTCGCGCGCCTCGCGGTCCTCGGCCGCCACCTTCACCTTGATCAGCTCGTGCTGCTCCAGGGCGTTGCCGACCTCGGCCACCAGCGCGTCGGTGACGCCCTTGCCGCCCACCTGGAGCATCGCCTTCAGTCCATGGGCCTGGCCGCGCAGGAAACGGGTCTGGGCGGCGGTGAGGGCGATCGGCATGGGGGCGGGGCAGGGGATGGGGGCGCGCAGGGTATCATGCCCGTCTCCCCCGGCCCGTCCGTCATGGCCCCGCGCAGCAAGTCCAGCCACCGCTGGCTCAAGGAGCACTTCTCCGACCCGTACGTGAAGAAGGCGCAGGCCGAAGGCATGCGCTCGCGGGCGGCGTACAAGCTCGAGGAGCTGGTCGAGCGCGACCGCCTGCTGCACCCGGGCATGGTGGTGGTGGACCTGGGCGCCGCCCCGGGCGGCTGGTCGCAGTGGGTGCGGCAGGCGCTGGGCGACAGCGGCCGGGTGATCGCCCTGGACATCCTGGAGATGCCGCCGCTGGCCGGGGTCGAGTTCCTTCATGGGGATTTCAGGGACGGTGCGGTCCTATCCCGTCTGGAGGCCGTGCTCGGGGGGCAGCCGGTGGACCTTGTCCTGTCGGACATGGCCCCCAATAAAAGCGGCGTGGATGCGGTGGACCAGCCGCGGGCGATGCATCTGGCCGAGCTGGCGATGGACTTCGCCGACCGCCACCTCCGCCCCGGCGGGACGTTCCTGATCAAGCTGTTCCAGGGCGTCGGGTTCGACGAATATCTGCGGGAGCTGCGACGGCGCTATGCCAGAGTGGCGATCCGCAAGCCGGCGGCGTCGCGCAAGCGCTCGCCGGAGGTGTACGCCCTGGCCCAGGGCAAGCTTGCGCAGGTGAAGTAGCCCGAGGACCCATGAACGATCTTGCCAAGAATCTGCTGCTCTGGGTGGTGGTCGCCGTCGTGCTGATGGTGGTGTTCCAGAGTTTCAGCCCGAAGATGCCCGCCGGCAGCGAGGAGGTCGTGTACTCCCAGTTCATCGAGGACGTGCGCGACGACCGCATCCGCAAGGTCGAGATCGCCGCCGACGAGCGCACCGTGGTGTTCGAGCGCAAGGACGGCAGCACCGGCACCACCATCGCTCCGCGCCGCGACGAGCGCATGGTGGACGACCTGATCAACCACGGCGTGGAGATCAAGCAGGCGCCGCCGGAGTCGGGCGTGTCGTTCTGGGCGCTGGTGATCAACTTCCTGCCGGTGCTGCTGATCATCGGCTTCTGGCTGTTCATGATGCGGCAGATGCAGCAGGGCGGCAGCCGCGGGGCGATGAGCTTCGGCCGTTCGCGCGCCAAGCTGCTCACCGAGGACCAGACCAAGGTCACCTTCGCCGACGTCGCCGGCTGCGACGAGGCCAAGGACGAGGTCGCCGAGCTGGTCGAGTTCCTGCGCGACCCGGCCAAGTTCCAGAAGCTCGGCGGGCGCATCCCGCGCGGCGTGCTGATGGTCGGCCCGCCGGGCACCGGCAAGACCCTGCTCGCCAAGGCCATCGCCGGCGAAGCCAAGGTGCCGTTCTTCTCGATCTCCGGCTCCGACTTCGTCGAGATGTTCGTCGGCGTCGGCGCCAGCCGCGTGCGCGACATGTTCGAGCAGGCCAAGAAGCACGCGCCGTGCATCATCTTCATCGACGAGATCGACGCGGTCGGCCGCCATCGCGGCGCCGGCCTGGGCGGCGGCCACGACGAGCGCGAGCAGACCCTCAACCAGCTGCTGGTGGAGATGGACGGCTTCGAGGGCGGCGAGGGCGTGATCGTGATCGCCGCGACCAACCGGCCCGACGTGCTCGACCCGGCACTGCTGCGCCCGGGCCGCTTCGACCGCCAGGTGGTGGTGGGCCTGCCCGACGTGAAGGGCCGCGAGCAGATCCTCAAGGTGCACATGCGCAAGGTGCCGCTGGCCGACGACGTGGACGCGATGACCATCGCGCGCGGCACGCCGGGCTTTTCCGGCGCGGACCTGGCCAACCTGGTCAACGAGGCGGCGCTGTTCGCCGCGCGCGAGAATGCGAAGGAGGTCCGCATGGACCACTTCGACCGCGCCCGCGACAAGATCCTGATGGGCACCGAGCGCCGCTCGATGGTGATGAGCGAGCAGGAGAAGACGCTCACCGCCTACCACGAGGCCGGCCACGCCATCGTCGGCCGCCTGGTGCCGGAGCACGACCCGGTCTACAAGGTGACGATCATCCCGCGCGGCCGCGCGCTGGGCGTGACCCAGTTCCTGCCCGAGGGCGACAAGTACAGCTACAACCGCACCGCGATCGAGTCGCAGCTGTGCTCGCTGTACGGCGGCCGTGTGGCCGAGGAGCTGGTGTTCGGCGCCGACAAGGTCACCACCGGCGCGGCCAACGACATCGAGCGCGCGACCAAGATGGCGCGCAACATGGTCACCAAGTGGGGCCTGTCCGACGAGATGGGGCCGATCGCCTACGGCGAGGAGGAGGACGAGGTGTTCCTGGGCCGCAGCGTGACCCAGCACAAGAACGTCTCCGACGACACCGCGCGCCAGATCGACGAGGTGGTGCGGCGGATCCTCGACCAGGCCTATTCGCGGGCCAAGCGGATCCTCACCGAGAACATGGACAAGCTGCACGCGATGGCGCGCGCGCTGCTGCAGTACGAGACCATCGACGCCCCGCAGATCGACGCGATCATGGAGGGCCGCGAGCCGCCGCCGCCGGCCGGCTGGGGCCGCAACGGCAACGGCAAGGACAAGGGCGAGGCCACCCGGCTGCCCCCGATCGGCGGCCCGGCCGCGCAGACCTGAGGGATGTTCGACACCGTCCCCACGCTGGATTGCGCGGGCCGCGTCCTCAGGCTCGACCGCCCGCGGGTGATGGGCATCGTCAACGTCACCCCGGATTCGTTCTCCGACGGCGGCGAGCACGCCACGACCGAGGCTGCGGTCGCGCACGGCCTGCGCCTGGCGGAGGAGGGCGCCGACCTGCTCGACGTCGGCGGCGAGTCCACCCGCCCGGGCGCGCAGCCGGTGCCGCTCGAGGAGGAACTGCGGCGGGTGATCCCGGTGATCGAGGCGCTGGCCGCGCGCACCGCGCTGCCGATCAGCGTGGACACCTCCAAGCCGGAGGTGATGCGCGCGGCGGTGGCGGCCGGCGCCGGCATGATCAACGATGTGTACGCGCTGCGCCGCGAGAGCGCGCTCGACGCCGCGGCCGCGCTCGGCGTGCCGGTGGTGCTGATGCACATGCAGGGCGAGCCGCGCAGCATGCAGGACGCGCCGCGCTACGACGACGTGGTGGGCGAGGTGCGCAACTTCCTCGCCGAGCGGGTGTTCGCCGCGGAGATGGCCGGGATCCCGAAGAAGCGGATCGTGGTGGACCCGGGCTTCGGCTTCGGCAAGACCCTCGAACACAACCTGGTCCTGCTCGCCCAGCTCGAGCGCCTGGCCGACCTGGGCGTGCCGGTGCTGGCCGGCCTGTCGCGCAAGCGCAGCATCGGCGAGCTGACCGGGCGCGAGGACGCGCACGCGCGCGTGCACGGCTCGGTGGCCGCGCACCTGATCGCCGCCCAGCGCGGCGCGCGCCTGCTGCGCGTGCACGACGTGGCCGCCACGGTGGATGCGCTCAAGGTCTGGAACGCGGTCGCGGCGGTGCCGGCGCCGCGGGCCAGGGCGGCCGCGCCGGCAATCCGCTGGCCGGACGAGGACTGAGCGCCGTCCGGCGGCCGCTGGACAAAATTTCGCCAACCTGGCCGCGGGCCTTGCGGCGCCGGCCGTGGAACCACTTGTCCACAGCCTCGTCCCGACGCTTGTCCACAATCCTTGTGCACAAGCGCGGCCGGACGCGGGCGGGTAAGCTTCGGCGCTCGAGGGTCCGGTCCGCGGATCCGGAGGGGGAACGCGCCGCATGACCGCCAGCACGCCGCTGATCGTCACCTTCGCCATCTACCTGTTCCTGATGGTCGCCATCGGCTTTGCCGCCTGGCGCGCCACCCGCAGCTTCGACGACTACATCCTCGGCGGCCGCTCGCTGGGCGGCTTCGTCACCGCGATGTCGGCCGGCGCCTCGGACATGAGCGGCTGGCTGCTGATGGGCCTGCCCGGCGCGCTGTACCTGGGCGGGGTGTCGGAGGCCTGGATCGCGCTGGGGCTGGTCGTCGGCGCCTGGTTCAACTGGCGCTTCGTCGCCGGCCCGCTGCGGATCTACACCGAGCGCACCCGCAACGCGCTGACCCTGCCGGACTACTTCACCCACCGTTTCGCCGACCGCGACAGGCTGCTGCGGGTGCTCTCGGCGCTGGTGATCCTGGTGTTCTTCGCGGTGTACTGCGCCAGCGGCATCGTCGCCGGCGCGCGCCTGTTCGAGAGCGTGTTCGGCGTGCCCTACGCGCAGGCGCTGTGGTACGGCGCGGCGGTGACGATCCTGTACACCTTCATCGGCGGTTTCCTCGCGGTGAGCTGGACCGACACGGTGCAGGCCTCGCTGATGATCTTCGCCCTGCTGCTCACCCCGATCGTGGTGGTGCTGAGCAACGGCGGCATCGGGCCGAGCCTGGCGCTGGTGGAGCAGGTGGATCCGACGCGGCTGGACTGGTTCAAGGGCGGCGCACTGGGCCTGGTCGGCATCGTCTCGCTGCTGGCCTGGGGGCTGGGCTACATGGGCCAGCCGCACATCCTGGCGCGGTTCATGGCCGCCGATTCGCTGGCGACGATCCCGAAGGCGCGCCGGATCGGCATGACCTGGATGGTCCTGTGCCTGTTCGGGGCGATGGCGGTGGGCTTCTTCGGCATCGCCTACTTCGCCGCGCATCCGGAGCAGGGCGGGATGGTGCGCGAGAACCCCGAGCGGGTGTTCATCGCCCTGTCCACGCTGCTGTTCAACCCGTGGGTGGCCGGCGTGCTGCTGTCGGCGATCCTGGCCGCGATCATGAGCACGCTCTCGTGCCAGCTGCTGGTGTGCTCGAGCGCGCTGACCGAGGACTTCTACAAGGGCTTCGTGCGCCCGCACGCAGGGCAGCGCGAGCTGGTCTGGTTCGGGCGGGCGATGGTGCTGCTGGTGGCGCTGGCGGCGATCTGGATCGCGCGCGATCCGGAGAGCCGGGTGCTGGGCCTGGTGGCCTATGCCTGGGCGGGCTTCGGCGCCGCGTTCGGGCCGGTGGTGCTGTTCTCGCTGTACTGGCAGCGGATGACCCGCAACGGCGCGCTTGCCGGCATGGTCGTCGGCGCGCTGACCGTGATCCTGTGGAAGCAGACCGGCAGCGCACTGTACGAGATGGTGCCGGGCTTCCTGGCCGCGTCGGTGGCGATCGTGGTCGTGAGCCTGCTCGACCGGGTGCCGGATGACGACGTCCAGGCCACCCACCAGCAGGTGCATGCGGCCTTGCAGGAAAACGGGTATTGACCGCCGACGCGCGTCCCCCCGCCATCGCCCTGATGGGCCCGACCGCGTCGGGCAAGACCGCGCTCGCACTGGAATGGGCCGGGCGGCTCGGCGGCGAGATCGTGAGCGTGGATTCGGCGCTGGTGTACCGCGGCCTGGACATCGGCGCGGCCAAGCCCGACGCGGCCGAGCGCGCGCGCGTACCGCACCATCTGCTCGACCTGCGCGAACCGTGGCAGACCTATTCCGCGGCCGAGTTCGCCGCCGACGCGCGGCGCGCGATCGCGGACATCCTCGCGCGCGGGCGGGTGCCGATCCTGGCCGGCGGCACCGGGCTGTATTTCCACGCGCTGCTGCATGGCCTGGCGCCAATGCCGGAGG
This sequence comes from Vulcaniibacterium gelatinicum, assembly GCF_008033445.1. Taxonomy (GTDB): domain Bacteria; phylum Pseudomonadota; class Gammaproteobacteria; order Xanthomonadales; family Xanthomonadaceae; genus Vulcaniibacterium_B; species Vulcaniibacterium_B gelatinicum. Next base: position 66,585 of record NZ_VNKO01000007.1, on the reverse strand, counting down.
CCGACCCCGCGCTGCGCGCGCAGATCGCCGCCGAGGCCGCCGCGCGCGGCTGGCCGGCGCTGCACGCCGAGCTGGCGCGGGTGGATCCGGAGGCCGCCGCGCGCATCCATCCCACCGATCCGCAGCGCATCCAGCGCGCGCTGGAGGTGTTCCGCGCCAGCGGCCGGCCGATCAGCGCCTGGCAGCGCGGACACGGCGCGTCGCGGCTGCCGGTGCGGGTGCTGAAGCTGGTGCTGGCGCCGCGCGAGCGGTCCGTGCTGCACGCGCGCATCGCGCGCCGTTTCGACGCGATGCTCGAGGCCGGCTTCCTCGACGAGGTGCGGCGCCTGCGCGCGCTGCCGGCGCTGGCCACGCACCCGACGCCGCTGGATCTGCCGGCGCTGCGCGCGGTCGGCTACCGCCAGGCGTGGGAGTACCTGGACCGGCTCGAGGCCGCGCCCGCCCTGCCGGCGCCGGAACGCGAGGCGGCGTTCGCCGCCTTCCGCGAGCGCGCGATCTTCGCCACCCGCCAGCTCGCCAAGCGCCAGCTCACCTGGCTGCGCGGCGAGCTCGACGCGCGCTGGTTCGACCCGCAGGCGCAGCGGGCGGAGCTGGAGCGCGCGCTGGCCCGGTTCCTTCCCCGCAGCGCCGGGGCTTGAGCGCGCCCCGCGACCCGGTTCCCACCCCGCGCCGGCCGGGTTGTGTACCATCGGCCGGTCGCCGCCGGGGGAGCGCATCGGGTCGGGCGACGCGGCGCGTGCCGCCACAACAAGAACCAAGCTGGGGAAACCACATGTCCAAGGGACAGTCCTTGCAGGATCCTTTCCTGAACGCGCTGCGCCGCGAACGGGTGCCGGTCTCGATCTACCTGGTCAACGGCATCAAGCTGCAGGGCACGATCGAGTCCTTCGACCAGTTCGTGGTCCTGCTGCGCAATACCGTCAGCCAGATGGTGTACAAGCACGCGATCTCGACCGTGGTCCCGGCGCGCAACGTGCGGGTGGGGCCGGGCGGCGGCTACGTGCAGCCGGCGGCCGATGCCTCCGGCGGCGAGGCCCCGGACGAAGGCGGCGACGATCCGGACTGACAGGAAAAGGCAGGAAAAGGGGTCAGAGTCATTTTTCGCGCGCGAAGCGATGAGTGAGCTTGGCCTTCCCGCTGCGAAAAATGACTCTGACCCCTTTTCCCCCCTTTTCCTCGGGCCGCCGCGCCCCCATTCCATCCTTCCCCCGCCCGCGGGAGAAGGAGTAGAAGTCCCCGCATGTTCGAACGCTCCCGCAAGGGCGAGTACGCGCTGCTGATCCAGCCCCATGCCGGCGGTCCGCCGGAGCAGGACCTGGTCGAGGAGTTCGCCGATCTCGCCCGTTCCGCCGGCGCCACCGTCGCCGCGCTGGTCACCGCGCGCATCGACCGCCCCAATCCGGCCACCCTGATCGGCAGCGGCAAGCTCGAGGAGATCAAGGCCGCCTGCGAGGCCAGCGGCGCCGACCTGGTGCTGGTCAACCATGCCCTGACCCCGGTGCAGGAACGCAACCTGGAGAAGGCGCTGCAGCGCCGGGTGGTGGACCGCACCGGCCTGATCCTGGACATCTTCGCCCTGCGCGCGCATTCGCACGAAGGCAAGCTGCAGGTCGAGCTGGCCCAGCTCCGGCACATGGCCACGCGCCTGGTGCGCGGCTGGACCCACCTGGAGCGCCAGCGCGGCGGCGCGATCGGCCTGCGCGGCCCCGGCGAGACCCAGCTCGAGACCGACCGCCGGCTGCTGCAGAAGCGGGTCGAGCAGTTGCAGAAGCGGCTGGAGAAGGTGGAGGTGCAGCGCACCCAGATGCGCCGTGCGCGGGTGCGCAGCGAACTGCCGCGCGTGGCCCTGGTCGGCTACACCAACGCCGGCAAGTCCACGCTGTTCAATGCGCTGACCGGTGCCGACGCCTACGCCGCCGACCAGCTGTTCGCCACCCTGGACCCCACCGTGCGCCGGGTCGCGCTGCCGGGCGGCCAGATCGTGCTCGCCGACACCGTCGGGTTCGTGCGCGACCTGCCGCACGAGCTGGTGGCCGCGTTCCGCTCCACCCTCTCCGAGGCGCGCGAGGCCGACCTGCTGCTGCACGTGGTGGACGCGGCCGATCCGCACCGCGACGAGCGCATCGCGCAGGTGGACGCGGTGCTGGCCGAAATCGGCGCGGGCGAGCTGCCGCAGCTGCTGGTGTACAACAAGATCGACCGGCTCGACGCCGCGACGCCGCGCCACGACGTGCCAGGCAACGGCCGCGAGCGGGTCTGGATCTCGGCCCGCGACCGGCTCGGCCTGGCGCAACTGCGCGAGGCGCTGGGCGCGCGCCTGGGGCTGCGCCGGATCCGCGCCGAGCTCGCGCTGCCGCCCGACGCCGGGCGCCTGCGCGCGCATCTGTACCGGCTCGATGCGGTGCGCGGCGAGCGCCACGACGCCGACGGCTGGATCCTGCACCTCGACATCGCCGAGGCCGATGCGGTGCGCCTGGCCGCGCAGGCCCACGGCGCGCCGCTGCGGGCGCTGCTGCCCGCGGCGCAGAACCAGGCGGCGACCGGCTAGAATCCCCCGACGCGCGCGGCACGCGCGCTCCCCCTTGCTACGGAGCAGGCATGGCCTGGAACACTCCTGGCGGTTCGCCCAACCGGGGCGGCCGCAAACCCTGGACACCCTCGGGCGGCGGGATCGGCCGCCTGCTGGACAATCTCCGCAACTTCGCCGGCGGCGGCGGCGCCGGCCGCTGGGTCGCGCTGATCCTCGGCCTGTGGCTGGTGTTCGACACCTTCGTGCTGGTCGCCGAGCAGCAGCGCGGCGTGGTGCTGCGCTTCGGCCAGTTCGCGCGGGTGATGCAGCCCGGCCCGAACTTCAAGCTGCCCTGGCCGATCGAGCGCGTGATCAAGGTCAACGCCACCCAGATCAAGACCTTCAGCGACAACGTGCCGGTGCTGACCGCGGACGAGAACATCGTCCAGGTCGAGATCAACGTGCAGTACCGGGTCGCCGATCCGCAGCGCTACCTGTTCGGCACCCGCGACGCCGACGAGGTGCTGCGCCAGGCCGCGCTCAGCACCGTGCGCGAGCAGGTCGGCCGCTCCAGCCTGGACACCGTGCTCGGCGCGCGCAACGCGCTGGCGGTGGCGGCGCGCACCAACCTGCAGAAATCGCTCGAGGCCTACCGCACCGGCCTGGTGGTGACCGAGCTCAACCTGCCCAATGCCCGTCCGCCGGAGGAGGTCAAGCCGGCCTTCGACGACGTCAACAGCGCGCAGCAGGACAAGGACCGCCTGATCAGCGAGGCGCGCGCCTACGCGGCCAAGGTGGTGCCCGAGGCGCGCGGCGAGGCGGCGCGGGTGCGCACCGTCGCCGACGGCTACAAGACCGCGGCGATCGCGCGCGCCAGCGGCGACGCGCAGCGCTTCAGCCTGCTGGTGGACCAGTACCGCCTCGCGCCGGAGGTCACGCGCAAGCGCCTGTGGCTGGAGACGGTGCAGCAGGTGCTGGCGGAGAACCGCAAGGTGGTCGGCGGCGACGGCCGCCAGTTGATCTACGTGCCGATGCGCGAGGCCGGCGGCTCGGCCGCGGCGCCGCAGCCGCCGCTGGTGCCGGCCGAACTGGTCGCGCCGACGGTGGGCGCGGGCGAGGGCGAGCGTCGCCCGGGCCGCAATCCGCGTGACGGCGGGGAGGCAAGCCGATGAAGTTCCGGATCTGGATGGCGGGCGTGGCGGTCGCCCTGCTGGCGCTGCTGGGCTCGGTGTACGTGGTCGCCGAGGGTCACACCGCGATCGTGCTCAACCTGGGCCGGGTGTCGCGCACCGACATCGGGCCGGGGCTGCACTTCAAGCTGCCGTTGATCGAGAGCGCGCGGGTCTTCGACCGCCGCCTGCAGGTGCTGCCGGCCGAGCCGGAGCGTTACCTGACCTCGGAGCGCAAGGACGTCAGCGTGGATTTCTTCGCGGTCGGCCGGATCGAGGACGCGCGCGCGTTCTACCGCGCCACCGGCGGCAACGAGGACGTCGCGGTCGAGCGCCTGGCGCCGATCATCAAGGACGCGCTGCGCAACGAGATCAACGGGCGCACGCTGTCGCAGGTGGTGTCGGGCGACCGCACCGAGATCGTCAAGAGCCAGCTCGACGCGATCAACAAGGGTGCGCAGACGCTGGGGGTGCGGATCGTGGATCTGCGCATCAAGCAGATAGACCTGCCCACCGACAGCCAGGTGATCCGTGACGTGTACCGGCGGATGAGCGCGCAGCGCCAGCAGGTGGCCAGCCGGCTGCGGGCCGAGGGCGAGGAGCAGGCGCAGCAGATCCGGGCCCAGGCGGACCGCGACCGGGCGGTGATCCTGGCCGAGGCCGAGCGCGACGCGCAGAAGCTGCGCGGCGAGGGCGACGCGCAGGCGGCGCGGATCTACGCGCAGGCCTACGGCAGCGATCCGGGCTTCTACGCGTTCCACCGCAGCCTGGAGGCCTACCGCAAGGCGTTCGCCGACGGCGAGGCGGTGATCGTGCTCGAGCGCAACGACCCGTTCCTGCAGTACCTGCGCGACGAGCGTTGAGGCGGATCGGGACGTACGCTGCTTCGTTGCGGAACGGCCGGCCGGACAGGGGCCGGCCGCGCTGGCACTTCGCTTCGGTTGACCGACGATCGAGATGACCACCGAACTGCTCTCCGCCCTGTGCCTGGTCGCCGTGCTCGAGGGGCTGTTCCTGTTCGCCGCTCCGGGCGGGTGGAAGCGCGCCGCCGAGCAGATGCTGGCGATGAGCAACCGCCAGTTGCGGGTGGTCGGCGGGGCGGTGATGCTGCTCGGCGTGGCGGCCCTGCTGCTGGTCCGCTCCTGAGCCGCCCCGGCCGTCGGCCGCGGGCCGCATGGGGTGGCCCCGGCGGGGCAAAACCCGGATAATTCCCGAAAGCCGGACGGGGCCATCGCCCCTCCGGCTTTTCCGTGTCCGCGCCTGCGGCGCCGCTTCCGGAGTTTGGCAATGGGTCAGTCAGTGGTGGTCCTCGGTGCCCAGTGGGGCGACGAGGGCAAGGGCAAGATCGTGGACCTGCTCACGCAGGACATCGGCGCCGTGGTCCGCTTCCAGGGCGGGCACAACGCGGGCCATACCCTGGTCATCGGCGGCAAGAAGACGGTGCTGCACCTGATCCCGTCGGGCATCCTGCGCGAAGGCGCGCTGTGCCTGATCGGCAACGGCGTGGTGCTGAGCCCGGCCGCGCTGCGCAAGGAGATCGAGGAGCTGGAGGCCAGCGGCGTCGAGGTGCGTTCGCGGCTGAAGATCAGCCCGGCCACGCCGCTGATCATGCCGTACCACATCGCGCTGGACCAGGCGCGGGAGAAGGCCGCCGGCGGCAAGGCGATCGGCACCACCGGGCGCGGCATCGGCCCGGCCTACGAGGACAAGGTGGCGCGCCGCGGCGTGCGCGTGGCCGACCTGAGCTATCCGGACGAGCTGGCCGAGAAGCTGCGCGCGGTGCTCGACTACCACAACTTCGTGCTGACCAAGTACCTGGGCGTGGAGGCGGTGGACTTCCAGCGCACGCTGGACGAGGCGCTGGCCTTCGGCGCGTACGTCGAGCCGATGAAGTCCGACGTCGCCGGCATCCTCCACGACCTGCGCAAGGCCGGCAAGCGGGTGCTGTTCGAGGGCGCGCAGGGCTCGCTGCTCGACATCGACCACGGCACCTATCCGTACGTCACCTCGTCCAACACCACCATCGGCGGCGCGCTCGCCGGCGCCGGCGTGGGCGCGGACGCGATCGACTACGTGCTCGGCATCGCCAAGGCCTACGCCACGCGCGTGGGCGGCGGCCCGTTCCCGACCGAACTCGACGACGCGATCGGCCAGGTGCTGCGCGACCGCGGCCAGGAATACGGCGCCACTACCGGCCGTCCGCGCCGCTGCGGCTGGATCGACATCGTCGCGCTCAAGCGCGCGGTGGCGATCAACGGCATCACCGGCCTGTGCATCACCAAGCTCGACGTGCTCGACGGCATGGACAAGCTCAAGGTGTGCATCGCCTACGAATACCGCGGCAAGCGCACCGAGTACGCGCCGCTGGACGCCGCCGGCTGGGAGGAGTGCACCCCGGTGTACCTGGAGTTCCCGGGCTGGCAGGAGCGCACCCACGGCATCACCGAGTGGGAGAAGCTGCCGGCCGCGGCACGCGCCTACCTGCGCGCGCTGGAGGAGCTGGCCGGCTGCCCGCTGGCGATCGTCAGCACCGGCCCGGACCGCGACGCCAACATCGTCCTGCGCGATCCGTTCGCCTGAGCGGCAGCTGATCCAGGCTGGGCGCTGCGGCGCCTTCAGCCGGTGGCCGTGGCCGCCGGCGCCGGTTCCGCGGCGGCGAACTCGACCCGGTTGCGGCCGGCGTGCTTGGCCCGGTACAGCGCCGCGTCGGCGCGGGCCAGCCACGGCCCGGCCTCGGTGTCGGTCTCGAGCATTGCCGCGCCGATCGAGACGGTGATCGCCTCGCCGTTGCAGTGCAGCTGTTCGGCGACACAGGCGCGCAGCTTCTCGCAGAAGACGAGCAGCCCCTCGCGCGTGGCGCCGGGCACGAGCAGCAGGAATTCCTCGCCGCCGGAGCGGAAGAAGCGGTCGCCGGCACGGATCTGGCGCTGGATCAGGCGGGCGAAGTCCATCAGCACCGAATCGCCGGCCTCGTGCCCGTAGCGGTCGTTGATCTGCTTGAAATGGTCGATGTCGAGGATCGCCAGGCCGCACGGCGTGCCGTAGCGGCGGTGGCCTTCGAGCGCGATGCGCAGTTCGCGCTCGAGCGCGCGCCGGTTGTAGGTGCCGGTGAGCGGGTCGTGGCAGGCCAGGTCCTCGAGCTGCGCGCGCTGGGTGTCGGTGCGGTAGGCGAAGATGAAAGAGAAGGCGCAGGTGATGCCCCCGGTGACCAGGAAGGCGATCACATCCATCGAATGCTCGAGCGCGCCCGTCAGGGGCAGTGCTGCCAGGGCGAACAAGGATGCCGTCATCGCCAGCAGCCGCCTCACCAGCAGGAAGTTGGTGAGCAGCACCGGATACATCCACATGATCCCCGGGGGACCGATCTGGCTGGCCACGAACAGCCCGCCGAGGGTGTAGACGAAGACGACGGCGACGCAGGCCCGCTTGGTTTGCCCGCTCCACCAGGCATAGGTCGTGAGCGTGGCGATGCCGAGGATGATGAAGGTATCGGCGACCCCGACCGCCCAGTTGCCCTGGGCGAAACGGAGCACGGCGAACGGCAGGATCCCCACGCATGCGACCAGCCCGAACGGGTCAGGATCGCGAGCCGGAAATCGCCGCGCAGGCGGCGCAGGACGGGGTCGAGACGAGGGAACCGCAGGCGCATTCCCCGATGTTCGGGGCCGCGCGGAGGGCTTGCAAGCTGCGGTGCACCGTACGCGGCCGCAGGGTCACTCCTGCAGCGCGCGCAGGGTCACGCTGGGCGGGGTGTCCAGCACGCGGCGGGTCGCGAACAGGCCGGCGGCGAGCGCGGCGAGCATGCCCAGCGCCCCGCCGGCGGCGGCCAGGCGCCAGTTCGGTTGCCAGGGCAGGTCGAACACGCGTTCGGCGACCACGCCCGACAGCACCGAGGCGGCGATCGCCGCGACCAGGCCGGAGAGCAGGCCGATCGCGGCGAATTCCGAGGCCTGCGCCAGCCGCAGCTGGCGGCGGCTGCCGCCGAGCACGCGCATCACCCCGCCCTCGAGCAGGCGCTCGTCCTGGCTGGCGCTGACCGCGGCCAGCAGCACCAGCACCCCGGCGGCGAGCGCGAACCAGAACACCACCTGCACCACCCGCGAGACCTGGTCGCCGGTGGCGCGCACCTGCGCCAGCACCGCGTCCACGTCAATCACCGACAGGTTGGGGAAGCGCTCGACCAGCGCCGCGGTGAAGCGCGCCTCGCCCTGCGGCACGCGCACCGCGGTGATGTAACTGGCCGGGTAGGGGTCGAGCGCGCCCGGCGAGACCAGGACGAAGAAGTTGGGCCGGAAGCTCTCCCACTCGACCCGGCGCAGGCTGGTGATCGTCGCTTCCAGGCGCCGGCCGCCGATGTCGAAGGCGACGCGGTCGCCGAGCGCCCAGCCGAGCGAGGCGGCGAAGTCCTCTTCCACCGACAGCTCCGGCGTGCGCGGCACGGTGGCGTGCCAGTAGCGGCCGGCCACGACCGTGTTGTCCTCGCGCAGCCCGGTCGCGGTGGAAAGGTTGAACTCGCGCTCGCTCCAGCGCCGCCGCCGGCGTTCGGCGTCGTCCGCGGGGGCGGTGTCGTCGCGGCGCTGGTGCGCCACCGGGGTGCCGTTGCGGGCCACGTAGCGCGCCCGCACCATCGGGTGCAGCTCGGGCGCGGGCAGGCCGCGCGCGGCGATGAACGCACGCACCGGCTGCACCTGGTCGGACTGGACGTTGACGATGAAGCGGTTCGGCGCGTCCTCGGCGAGCTGCCGCTGCCAGCGGTCGAGCAGGTCGGTGCGGACGAAGGTGAGCAGCAGCAGCGCCATCAGGCCCAGGCCGAGGGCGGAGACCTGGGCCACGCTGCTGGCGGCGCGGCGGCTGACGTTGGCCAGCCCGTAGCGCAGGCTGCCGCGCAGGCGCGGCCGCAGCCGGCGCACCGCGACGATCAGCAGCCACGCCAGCAGCGCGAGCACGGCGAAGGTGGCGCCGATGCCGAGCAGCATTGCGCCGCCGAGCGCGGCCGAGCCGGCCTTCCACCACAGCAGCGCCGCCAGGCCGGCCAGGCCGGCGAGGGCCACCGCCCACGCCCTCGGTTCGGTGGCGTCCAGGTCGCGGCGCAGCACGCGCAGCGCCGACACCCGCCGCAGCGCCAGCACCGGCGGCGCGCCGAAGGCGAGCAGCACCACCAGGCCCACGCCCAGGCCGTGCAGCGCCGGCAGCCAGCCGGCGGGCGGGATGGACAGTTCGAGCGTGCGCGCGAGCCAGGCGACCACCGCCTGCTGGCCCGCGAACGCGAGCAGCACGCCGAGCGCGCTCGCGCCCAGGCCGAGCAGCAGCAGTTCGCCGACGTGGATCGCCACCAGGGTGCGCTGGCTGGCGCCCAGGCAGCGCATCACCGCCGCGCCGGACAGGTGGCGCGCGCTGTGCCGGCGCGCGGCCATGGCCACCGCGACCGCGGCCAGCACCACCGACACCAGCGCGGCCAGGCCGAGGAAGCGTCCGGCGCGATCCAGCGCCGAGCGCAGCTCGGGGCGCGACTGGCCGATGGTGACCAGCCGCTGCCCGCGCGCCAGGGCCGGGCGCACGCGCGCGACGAAGCGTTCGACCGCCGCCGGTTCGCCGGCCACGACCAGCCGGTACGCGACGCGGCTGCCTTCCTGCACCAGCCCGGTGCGCGGCAGGTCGGCGAGCGCGATGAACACCTTCGGCGCGACGGCGAAATAGTCGAACGAGGCGTCCGGTTCCTGCGTCACCAGCGCGTCCAGGCGCAGCGTGGCGGTGCCCAGGCGCACCTCGTCGCCGATCCGCGCGCCGAGCGCCTCGGCGCCGGCCCGGCTCATCCACAGCGTGCCGGGCCGCGGAATGCCGTCGGCCGGCCGTTCCACGCCGTCGTCGGCCGCGATCACCCGGAACGTACCGCGCAGCGGATAGCCCGGCCCGAGCGCGCGCAGTTCGCCCAGGCGCAGGCGCGCCGTTTCGCCGCTGCCGACCCGGATCATGGTGTCGAGCTCGACCGTCTCGGCGCGCCGCAGCGCCGGCGTTTGCGCCGCCGCGCGCACCGCGCCGCCGATCGGCGCATCGGCGCGCACCACCGCGTCGCCGCCCATCAGCCGGTTGGCCTCCAGCAGCAGCGCGCGCTCGGCGCGGTCGGTGACGAAGCCGACCGCGGTCACCGCGAACACCGCGAGCGTCAGCGCCGCGAGCAGGATGCGCACGTCGCCGGACTTGAGGTCGCGGCGCAGCTGGCGCCAGGCGAGGACGAGCGCGGGCCGGTTCATGCGGCCACCAGGCGCCCGCCGTCCAGCCGCAGCAGGCGCCGGCAGCGCCGTGCCAGGTGTTCGTCGTGGGTCACCAGCACCAGGGTGGTGCCGGCGGCGGCGTTGAGTTCGAACAGCAGCTCGATGATCGCCTGCCCGGTGCGGGTGTCGAGGTTGCCGGTGGGTTCGTCGGCGAACAGCAGCGCCGGCCGGGTCACGAACGCGCGCGCCAGCGCCACGCGCTGCTGCTCGCCGCCGGAGAGCTGGCGCGGGTAGTGGTGCAGGCGCTGGCCGAGGCCGACCCGGTCGAGGATCGCGCGTGCCGGCGTGGCGGCGTCGGCATCGCCGCGCAGCTCCAGCGGCAGCATCACGTTCTCCAGCGCGGTGAGCGAGGGCAGCAGCTGGAAGCTCTGGAACACGAACCCGACCTTCTCGCCGCGCACGCGCGCGCGGCCGTCCTCGTCGAGCGCGGACATCGGTGCGCCCTCCAGCGTCACCTGGCCGCTGCTGGGCAGGTCGAGCCCGGCCATCAGCGCAAGCAGGGTGCTCTTGCCGGAACCGGAGGCGCCGACGATCGCCACCGCCTCGCCGCGGGCGATGCTGAAACTCAGCCCGTCGAGGATGGTGAGCTCGCCGGAGGGCAGCGTCACCCGCTTGCCCAGATTGGTGACTTCCAGCGCGGGCGCGGTTGCGACCGCTGCCTGGTCGTCGAGTGCGGCTTCGGCTTGCGGCACGGTCGGTTCGGCCTTATTCATTCGGAGCATCCATCGTGGGCCGGCGGGCCGGCCATCGGCAAATCGCGGCACGGCCAAGGGCCGCGCCGACGGGAGAACGCGTGCATGAACCTGCCAAATGGGGCATTCCGGCGCTTCGGGCAATGGGCCATTGGTTGGGGGCTGGCGCTGGCGGCGTGGACGGCGCTGGCGCAGGCCATCCCGGCCCGGGTCCAGCCGCTGCCGCCGCCGACCGTGCTGGTGATCGGCGACTCGCTCTCGGCCGCCTACGGGATGAATGCGGCGCAGGGCTGGGTGGCGCTGACCGCCGAACGCATGGCCCGCACCCACCCCGGCTGGCGCGTGGTCAACGCCAGCATCAGCGGCGAGACCAGCGCCGGCGGCGCGGCGCGCATCGTGCAGGAGGTGGCGCGGCATCGGCCGGCGGTGGTGGTGATCGCGCTCGGTTCCAATGACGCCCTGCGCGGGCTGCCGCTGCGCGAGATGCGGCGCAACCTGGCGCGCATGATCGGCGCGGCGCAGGGCGTGGGGGCGCGCGTGCTGCTGGTCGGCATGCGCATGCCGCCGAACTACGGGCCGGAGTACACCGCCGAGTTCGAGCGCAGCTTCCGCGACCTGGCCGCGCGCTTCGACACCGCGCTGGTGCCGTTCCTGCTCGAACCGGTCGCGCTCGAGCGCGACGCCTACCAGGCCGACAACCTGCACCCGGTCGCCGCCGCGCAGCCCAGGCTGCGCGATCACGTGTGGCGTGCGCTGGCGCCGCTGCTGCGCGGGAGCGCCGCAGCGGCAGGCGGGTCTTCCCAGAGGTAGGAGTCCATGCACAGCGTGCCGTAGGCCATGCCGCCCTCGAGCCGCTGCGGCGGCGGATCGCCTTCGGCCGCGCCGGCGGCGACCAGCAGCGGCAGGTAATGCTCCTCGGTCGGGTGCGCGCGCCCGGCGAACGGCGCGCGGCTGCGGTAGTGGACGAGGGCCTCGGTGTCGCCGCGCGCGGCCGCGTCGGCCACCCAGTCGGCGAAGGCGCGGGCGTAGTCGGCGTCGCGCACCTGCCGGCGGAACTCGTCCAGGTTGTGGGTCAGGCTGCCGGAGCCGACGATCAGCACGCCCTGCGCGCGCAGCGGCGCCAGGGCCCGGCCCAGGCGCAGCGCGCCGGCGGTGTCCAGATCGAGCGGCAGCGACACCTGGAACACCGGCAGACGGCCCGCCGGCAACAGATGCCGCAGCGGCACCCAGGCGCCATGGTCGAGGCCGCGGGTGGGATCGGGCGCGACCTCGAAGCCCGCCGCCTGCAGCAGGCGCATGGCTTCCGTGGCGAACTCCGGCGCCCCGGCCACCGGATAGCCGAGGCGGTACAGCGCCGGCGGAAAGCCACCGAAGTCGTGCACGGTTTCCGGGCGCAGCGTCGTCATCACCCGCACCCCGCGGGTCTGCCAGTGCGGCGACACCACCAGCACCGCACGCACCCCCTCCAGGCGGCGGCCCAGCGCGGCCAGCTGCGGGCCGAGCCGGCCCGGCTCCATCGCGAACATCGGCGAGCCGTGGGAGACGAACAGGACGGGGGCGCGGGACATGACGATCTCTCGGACAGGAGCAGGACGGCACGCGGCGCAGGATCCGCGCCGCGTGCGGGTGGGGCGTGCGGGGTGGAAAACGGGAACCTGCTGCGGGACTCAGCGCGCCGTGGCGCGGCTGACGGCGTAGCGGCCGCCGCCGAGCAGGGCCAGCACGATCGCGGCCACGGTCAGGAACAGCGGGTACTCCCAGCCGCCGTTCGGCGCCGAGAACAGCCAGCCGTTGCCGGCATGGGCGAGCAGCGAGCCGAGCAGGATCGGCAGCGAGAGCAGCGCGACCGTGCGGGTGCGGAACCCGGCGACCAGGGCGATGCCGGCCAGCAGCTCGGCGGGGGCGACGAGGTAGGCGGTCCAGCCGGGGTAGCCCAGCGATTCGAAGAACTGCACGGTGCCGGGCAGGGTGAACACGGTGAACTTGATCAGGCCGTGGAAGAAGAACATCACGCCCAGCGCCAGGCGCAGGAGCAGGGCGGCGAGGTCGGTGGCGGCGGCGGCGCGGGCGACCGGCAGGGCAGGGGTCAGGGTGGTGGCGTTCATGGGGATCTCCGGAAGGGGCGGCCCCGGACTCGGGGCTGGCGGGTACTGTATTTCCCCATTTCGTTGTGATAAACGCCGTTATCGTGGAATGATCGTCACGGGATTCGTGACAATCGAGGTGGGCGATGGACCGGTTCCAGGAAATGGCGAGCTTCGTAACGGTGGTGGACGCCGGCAGCTTCGTCGGGGCGGCGGAGGCGCTGGGGCTGTCCAAGGCCGCGGTCTCGCGCCACGTCGCCGAACTGGAACAGCGGCTCGGCGTGCGCCTGCTGCAGCGGACCACGCGGCGCCTGTCGCTGACCGCCGAGGGCGAGCAGTTCCACGCCCGTTGCAAGGACTTGCTCGCCACGCTGGACGAAGCCGAGGCCGAGGTCACCGCGCGCCGCGGCGAACCGGTGGGCCGGATCAAGGTCAACGCGCCGCTGTCCTTCGGCGTGCTGCACCTGGCGCCGCTGTGGGGGCGGTTCATCGAGCGCAACCCGAAGGTCGTGCTCGAGATCACCCTCTCGGACCGGATCGTGGACCTGGTGGAGGAGGGCTACGACCTCGCGGTGCGGATCGCGAACATGCCCGGCTCGAACCTGGTCGGCCGGCGCCTGGCGGAGACGCGCATGGTGCTGTGCGCCGCGCCGGAATACCTGGCGCGGCATGGGACTCCGACCCGGCCGGCCGAACTCGCCGCGCACCGGATCCTGGCCTACAGCTACTGGAGCACCGGCGACGAATGGCGGTTCACCGGCCCCGAGGGGCCGGTGTCGGTCCGCATCCGTCCGCTGCTGTACGCCAACAACGGCGACACCTGCCGTGCCGCCGCGCTCGACGGCCAGGGCGTGATCCTGCAGCCGGACTTCATCGTCGGCGAGGACCTGCGCGCGGGCCGGCTGGTCGAGCTGATGCCGGCGTACCGTTCGATCCGCATCGGCATCCACGCCGTGTACCCGAGCCGCAAGCACCTGCCGCTCAAGGTGCGCCGGCTGGTGGACTTCCTGGCCGAGGCGTTCGCCGAGCCGCCCTGGCAGCGGGCGGCCTGACTGGGTGCGCGGGGAAAGCGGTCCGCTGTTTCCTCACGGGCGTCGGCGCATCGCCAACAGCGCGTTGGCGTAGGCCTGTGCGGCACGGAAATCGTTGGGTGTGTGGTTGCGCGCCAGGAAATCCTGCAACGACTCGCCGGGGACGCAATCGCTCGGCAAGCACCAGCGGATCGCCATCAGCTTCCCCGGCCCGCAACCGCCGCCGTTCAGGGCGCACATCGCCAACAGCGCCCCGAGTTCCCTGATCATCATCTGCTGCTGCTCGTGCGAGAGCCCGGGCATCCGGAAGCCCGGCGGCGACCAGCCGTTCGCCGCCAGCACATCCACCGCCTCCTTGAAAACGGCAGGACTCCGGGTGCTGGAGGCGACATCGAGGGCAACGGAGAGGACATGCTCCGTGCCGAGGTCGGCCCCTTGTGCCTGTGCCTCGACCAGCCTGGCATGGTCGGGGCTTTCGATGCCGGCGGCCAGCCGGATTTGCATCCTCTCATCCCACAACCGTTCCGGTTCGGCCGGCGGCGTCCCGGCATCGCAGTACCGCGACCTCACCTGGTCCAGGTAGGCGTGCGAGGCCTGGACCTGGGGATGTGCGCGTTGGATTTCGCGCGCCACCATGCGCTCGTAGAGCGCCGTGTATGTCGTGCCCGGGTATCTGCTGCCGGCACCCATCACGGAACAGAAACGTTCGGCCCACTGCACCAGGTCATGGGCATCGAGCGCGAACGCGGGATCCAGTTCCGCAGTCGCCCGCAGCAAGGCCATGTGGCTCGGCGCGCCGTAGGCGCGGCCGAGCGTGGCCAGCGCCGACTCCGGGCCGGCAGCGGCATGCCGGGATGGCGCCGGTCGCTCACGCCGTGCCTGGCGCTCCTGCACGGAGGCATGCGGAGCTTCTGCGCCACCCGTGCCGCGTCCCGGAGTCCACAGCAGCCAGATCCCGCCAGCCAGGAGGATCACCCCGCCGAGGACGGCGACGCTGCTCGTCTTCATCGGGAATCCCTTCCGCGTGCAGGCTCACTCCACCGCCTCGGCCTCGCCGGCGAAGGCCTCCACCGGGACGCAGCTGCAGAACACGTTCTTGTCGCCGTACACGTTGTCCACGCGCGCCACCGGCGGCCAGTACTTGTGCTGCTTGAGCACCGGCAGCGGGAACGCGGCCAGCTCGCGCGGGTAGGCGCGGGTCCACTCCGAGGCCGCGACCATGGTCGCGGTGTGCGGCGCGTTGCGGAGCGGGTTGTCCTCGCGGTCCAGGCGCCCGTCCTCGATCGCGCGGATCTCCTCGCGGATCTGGATCATCGCGTCAATGAAGCGGTCGAGTTCGTGCAGGCTCTCGCTCTCGGTCGGCTCGACCATCAGCGTGCCGGCCACCGGGAAGCTCAGCGTGGGGGCGTGGAAGCCGAAATCAATCAGGCGCTTGGCCACGTCCTCGGCGCTGATGCCGGTGGCGTCCTTGAGCGGGCGCAGGTCGAGGATGCACTCGTGCGCCACCAGCCCGTTGCGGCCGGTGTAGAGCGTCTCGTAGTACGGCGCCAGGCGCTTTGCGATGTAGTTGGCGTTGAGCAGCGCCACCTGCGTTGCGCGGCGCAGGCCTTCGGCGCCCATCATCGTGATGTACATCCAGCTGATCGGCAGGATCGAGGCCGAGCCGAAGTTCGCCGCGCTGACCATGCCGACCTCGCCGCTGCCCACGCCCGGCGTGCGCACGCCGTCGCGGCCGAGCGCGCCCGGCAGGAACGGCGCCAGGTGCGCCTTCACCGCGCACGGGCCCACGCCCGGGCCGCCGCCGCCGTGCGGGATGCAGAAGGTCTTGTGCAGATTGAGGTGGGAGACGTCCGAGCCCCACTTGCCCGGCTTGGCCAGGCCGACCAGCGCGTTCATGTTGGCGCCGTCGGTGTACACCTGGCCGCCGTGGCGGTGCACGATCTCGCAGATCTCGACGATGTCCTCCTCGAACACGCCGTGCGTGGACGGGTAGGTGAGCATGATCGCCGCCAGCCGCTCGCCGTACTTCCCGGCCTTGGCGCGGATGTCCTCCACGTCCACGTTGCCGTTGGCGTCGCACTTGGTGACCACCACCTGCATGCCGCACATCTGCGCCGAGGCCGGGTTGGTGCCGTGCGCGGATTCGGGGATCAGGCACACGTCGCGGTGGCCCTCGCCGCGGCTGCGATGGTAGGCCCGGATCGCCAGCAGCCCGGCGTACTCGCCCTGCGCGCCGGAGTTCGGCTGCAGGCTGACCGCGTCGTAGCCGGTGCACTCGATCAGCATGCGCTCCAGCTCGGCGATCAGCTCGCGATAGCCTTCCGCCTGCTCCGCCGGCGCCAGCGGATGGATGTTGGCGAACTCCGGCCACGTCACCGGGATCATCTCGGCGGTGGCGTTGAGCTTCATCGTGCAGCTGCCGAGCGGGATCATCGTGCGGTCGAGCGCGAGGTCCTTGTCGGCGAGCTGGCGCATGTAGCGCAGCAGCTCGTGTTCGCTGTGGTGGGTGTTGAACACCGGGTGCTGCAGGAACTTCGAGCCGCGGCGCAGCGCGGCCGGCAGCGCATCGGGGGTGGCGGCATCGAGCGCATCCACGTCGACGACCGTCGCGCCGAACAGCGCGGCCACCGCGACGACGTCCTCGCGGGTGGTGGTCTCGTCGAAGCTGATGCCCAGGCTGCCCGCATCGATCGCGCGCAGGTTGATGCGCGCCTCGCGGGCCCGGGCGTGGATCGCCTCGGCATCCACGCCGGTGACGTGCAGGGTGTCGAAGAAATCGCCGCCCACCTGCACGCCGGCCTGCTTCAGCGCGGCGGCGAGGATCGCGGTCAGGCGGTGCACGCGGCGGGCGATGCGGACCAGGCCCTCGGGGCCGTGGTACACCGCGTACATCGAGGCCATCACCGCCAGCAGCACCTGCGCGGTGCAGATGTTGGAGGTCGCCTTCTCGCGGCGGATGTGCTGCTCGCGGGTCTGCAGGGTGAGGCGATAGGCCGGCTTGCCCTCGGCATCGATCGACACGCCGATCAGGCGGCCGGGCATCGAGCGCTTGTAGGCATCGCGGCAGGCGAGGAACGCCGCATGCGGGCCGCCGAAGCCGAACGGCACGCCGAAGCGCTGGGTGTTGCCGACCACGATGTCGGCGCCCCATTCGCCCGGCGGCGTGAGCAGCGTCAGCGCCAGCAGGTCGGTGGCCACCGTCACCAGCGCGCCGCGCGCGTGCACGGCCTCGGCCAGCGCGCGGTAGTCGCGCACGGCGCCGAAGGTGTCGGGGTACTGCAGCAGCACGGCGAAGCAGTCGGTGGCGGCGGCGTCCTCGTCCCTGCCGACCACCAGCTCGATGCCCAGCGGCTCGGCGCGCGTGCGCAGCACCGCCAGCGTCTGCGGGTGCACGCGCTCGGAGACGAAGAACACGTTCGACTTCGACTTGCCCGAGCGCTTGGCCAGGGTCATCGCCTCGGCGGCCGCGGTGGCCTCGTCCAGCAGCGAGGCGTTGGCGATCTCCATGCCGGTGAGGTCGGCGCACATGGTCTGGAAGTTGATCAGCGCCTCCATCCGGCCCTGCGAGATCTCCGCCTGGTACGGCGTGTAGGCCGTGTACCAGGCCGGGTTCTCGAGGATGTTGCGCAGGATGACGTTCGGCGTGTGCGTGCCGTAATAGCCCTGGCCGATGAAGCTGCGGAACACCTGGTTTTTCTGCGCGATCGCGCGGATCTTCGCGAGCGCCTCCTGCTCGGTCAGCGGCGCCGGCAGCGCCAGCGGCTCCTTCGACTTGATGCCGGCCGGAACGATGGCGTCGGTCAGCGCCTCCAGCGAGTCGTGGCCGACCACGCGCAGCATGTGCGCGATCTCGGCGTCGTTGGGGCCGATGTGGCGCTCGAGGAAGGCGTCGTGGTGCTCGAGGTCGCGCAGGGAGACAGGCGTGGTCTGGGACATGGCAGGGGTCGTCGCTCGGCAGAAGGCCATCGGAAGGGGCGGTCCTGCCCGGCGGCCTGCAGGCCGCCGGGCGCTCGCGGGCTCGCGGCTTGCGCCGCTCGGAAACCCCGCTTGCCCCTCTGTCCTTTTGCCTGAGAGTTTCGAAGCGCGGGGGGAGGGTGCGCGCTTGTTGCCCCTTCGGCGCCGGATCGAACCGGTCTCTCCAGAGTTGTGCACGGCGGCGGTGATGGGGCCTGAGCGATTACGGGCGTTACGCCTTCGGCAGCGGAACCTTCGGTCCGCTTCTCCCGCCGGGTGCTGCGGCGGGGATTATAGCCTCCGGCCCCGGCTCCGGCCCATTAACATGGCCCGATGACGCCGCCTGCTTCCCTGCCGCCGCGCCGCCTCGTCCTGCTGCTCGGCGGCCTGGCGATGTTCGGCCCGTTCTCGATCGACACGGTCTTCCCCGCGTTCCCGGCGATGGGCGCGCAGCTCGGCGCCGACAGGCTGGCGATGCAGCAGACCATCAGCGTGTACCTGCTCGCCTACGCCCTGACCAGCGTGGTGCACGGCCCGCTGTCGGATGCGATCGGGCGCAGGAAGGTGATCCTGGGCGGGCTGGCGGTGTTCACCGTCGCCTCGGTCGGCTGCGCGCTGGCGCGGGACCTGTCCACCCTGCTGGCCTGGCGCGCGGTGCAGGGGCTGAGCGCGGGCGTGGGCCTGATCGTCGGCCGCGCCGTGATCCGCGACCTGCTGCACGGCGACGACGCGCAGCGGCTGATGAGCCAGGTGTCCATGGTGTTCGGCATCGCCCCGGCGATCGCGCCGGTGATCGGTGGCTGGATCCTGGGCTGGAGCGCCTGGCCGGCGATCTTCTGGTTCCTGGTGGCGTTCTCGCTCGTGCTGCTGCTGGCCACCTGGTTCGGCCTGCCCGAGACCCACCCGCGCCAGGCGCGCCTGCCGCTGCAGCCGCGGCCGCTGCTGCGCGACTACGTGGCGATCTTCCTCAACCCGCGTTTCCAGCGCCTGGCGGCGGCGGGCGCGTTCAACTTCGGCGCGCTGTTCCTGTACATCGCCTCGGCGCCGGCGTTCGTGATGGACCTGCTGCGGCTCAACGAGCGCCAGTTCGCCTGGTTCTTCGTGCCGATGATCGGCGGCATGATGCTCGGCGCCTTCATCTCGGGAAAGATCGCCGGGCGGATCGGCGGCGCGCGCCAGGTCGCGCTGGGCTTCGCCTGCTGCGGCGCGGCCGCGACCCTGAACGTCGGCTACAACCTGCTGGTGCCGGCGCCGTCGGTGCCGTGGGCGGTGCTGCCGCCGATGCTGAACTCGTTCGGCATCGCGCTGGTGTTCCCGGTGCTCACCCTCGCCATCCTCGACATGTACCCGCGCCAGCGCGGCAGCGCGTCCTCGCTGCAGGCGTTCACCGGCCTGGTCAGCAACGCAGTGGTCGCGGGCGTGCTCTCGCCGCTGCTCAGCCGCCACGGCCTGCACCTGGCGCTGGGCGCGGCGGCGTTCACCCTCGCCGGCTGGAGCTTCTGGCGCTGGGAGACGCGCTACTCGCGGCAGGTGCCGGCGGGGCAGGCGCAGGCCGCGGCACTGGAGCCGACCGAGCGGCTGTAGCGCCGCCTCAGCGCGCGCGCCGCATCCACAGGTACACCGGCAGCCCGGCCAGCAGCAGCGCGCCGCCCCACAGCAGCGATTCGGCGCCGATGCCGGCGAGCGCGTACAGGCTGTAGGCCAGCGCCAGCGCGGCGACGCTCCGGCCGCGGCGCTCGCCGGTGCGCAGCCAGGCCGCGCTGCCGGCCACGTAGGGCAGGAGCGTGGCCGCGGTCGAGAGCAGGATCGCGAAGGTGAACAGCTGCACCAGCGAGCGGCTGTAGTTGGCGCACACCAGCAGCGAGGCGAAGCCGGCGCTGACCAGCACGCCGAAGGTGGGCGTGCCGCGCGCGTCGAGCCGGGCGAAGCGCGCCGGCAGCAGGCCGTCCGCGGCCGCCGCCAGCGGCACCTGCGCCGACACCAGCACCCAGCCGTTGAGCGCGCCCAGGCACGACACCGCGGCCACCGCGGCCACGCCGATGCCCGCCGCCGGCCCCCACAGCGCGCGCGCCGCATCCGCCATCGGCGCGGACGACTCGCGCAGCTGCGCGGCCGGCAGCAGGCCGAGCACCGCGGTGCAGGCCAGGATCGTGGCCAGGCCGGCGAGCAGGGTGCCGAGCACGGTGGCGCGCGGGATGGTGCGCTCGGGACGCTCGATCGCGCCGGCCGGCACGGTGGCCGCCTCCAGCCCGAGCAGCGCCCACAGGGTCAGCGCGACCGTGGCGTGGACCGCGAGCGGCAGCGGCCCCAGCGCGGGATCGGGCGGCGCGTAGCGGCTGGTGTCGGCGAACCACAACGCGACCCCGCCAAACAGCAGCAGCGGCAGCAGCTTGAGCGCGGTGAGCGCGATCTGCACCCGCCCGGCCTCGCGCACGCCGGCGAGGTTGACCGCCACGCACAGCCACAACGCCGCCAGCGCGCACGCGGCCGAACGCACCGGGGTGGCGGTCAGGGCCGGGAAGATCGCGCCCAGGCTGCCGGCGAAGGCGACCGCGATCGCCGCGTTCGCGGTCCAGATCGAGATCCAGTAGCTCCACGCGATCGCAAAGCCCGGCAGCTCGCCGAAGGCGTTGCGCGCGTAGGCATACGGCCCGCCGGTCTGCGGCCAGCGCATCGCCAGGCGGGCGAAGGTCAGCGCGAGCAGGACCGCGCCGCACAGGGTGATCGCCCAGCCGGCCAGGCTCGCCGCGCCGTACGGCGCGAGCGAGGCCGGGAGCAGGAACACGCCGCTGCCGATCATGCTGCCGACCACCAGCGCGGTGGCCGACCACAGGCCCAGCGGCCTGGGCGTGCCTGCACCGGCAGGCGCACTCCCTCCCCCGCGGGCGGGGGAGGGCGGGGGTGTGGGGCGGGCGTCCGCCGTGCTCACGCCTCGCGGTACACCCGCCGCAGCAGCTCGTGGAAGTGGTGCACCGCGTTCTCGCGCAGCGGATTGAGCCGGCCCGGCTCGTAGGAACCGGAGGCCAGGCCGCGCTGCACGTCCTCGCAGATGGTCAGGTCCTCGAGCTGCACCTCGTCGCTGAAGGCGAGGTCCGCCTCGCGCCGGGCGCGGCCGGCATCGGAATCGTCGGGGGCGTAGTAGAAGTCGAACTCGACCCGGCAGCGGTCCACGCCGCGGGGGATCACGCGGTTGGTCTGCAGGCGGCCGGGCAGGATGTTGAGCATCGTGTTCGGCCACAGCCAGTAGTACAGCGCGTCGCCGTCGCCGTACAGGCCCTCGCCCCCGCTTTTGTCGGCATTCACCAGCGGGCTCCACTGGTACGAGTACCACTGCGCGGTCTCGGTGACGTAGCTGCGGTAGTCGAGCAGCCGGTTCAGGCCGGGATGGATGTGCGGGACGTGGTACCCCTCGAGGTAGTTGTCCACGTACACCTTCCAGTTGCAGGCCACGTCGTAACCGACGCGGTGGTGGTGGCCGAAGCGTTCCAGTCCGCGCTGCGTGCCCAGGCGCGCGTCCATGCCGGCGACGAAGGCGTCGAAGTCCGGCGCCGCGGCCGCATCCACCGCGGCGAACACCAGCCCCTGCCAGACCCGCACCGCGAGCTGCGGCAGGCGGATCTGCGACGGGTCGAACCCGGGTGCGCCGCCCATCTCCGGCGCCGAACGCAGCACGCCTTCGAGGGTGTAGGTCCAGCCGTGGTAGCGGCAACGCAGCGATTTCGCCGCCAGGCCGTCGCAGGTGGCGATCGGGCCGGCGCGGTGGCGGCAGACGTTGTGCATCACCCGGATCTCGCCGTCGGCGCCGCGCACCGCGATCACCGACAGCCCGGCCAGATCGGCCACCACGTGGTCGCCGGGCTGCTGCAGCTGGCACACGTGCGCGACCAGTTGCCAGGCGCGGTCGAAGATCGCGCGCCGGTCGAGCGCGACCATGGCCGGATCCACGTAGTAGCGCGCGGCCAGGGCGCGGGCGTGGTCCAGCGGTTGCGGGGCGAGGTCGTCGGGGAAGTCGGGTCGCTTCATGTCCTGGCCACTCTGGCGAGGGATGGGGAAAGGCCGGCTTGCGCCGGCCTTCCTGGCTGCTGCGTGGTGCCGCTCAGCCCTGCCGCTTCGGGGCCGCCGGCGCGGAGGCCTGCCACCCACATGTCTGGCCCTCGTTCTGCTGCTTGAGCCACTCCTGCAGCGGCGCGAAGTACTCCAGCACCGCCGAGGCGTCCATCCTCTCGCCGCCGGTGAGCTCGCGCAGGGTCTTCTGCCACGGCTGGCTGGCGCCTTTCTCGAGCATCGCCCAGAAGCGCCGGCCGGCCTCCGGATTGCCGGCGAAGCTGCACTCGTACAGCGGGCCCTTGTGCCCGGCGGCGTCGCACAGCGCCTTGTAGAACTGGAACTGCAGCACGTGCGAGAGGAAGTAGCGCGTGTACGGGGTGTTGCCCGGCACGTGGTACTTGGCGCCGGCGTCGAAGAACTGCTCGCCGCGCGGCTCGATCGGGGCCACGCCCTGGTACTTCGCCTTCAGCTCCCACCAGGCCTTGTTGTATTCCGACGGCTTGATCGAGCCGTCGAACACGCCCCAGCGCCAGCGGTCGATCATCAGCCCGAACGGCAGGAACGCGACCTTGGCCAGCGCCATCCGCATCTGCGCGTTGATCAGCGCCTCGCGGCTCTGCTGCTGCGCGCCCACCAGGCCGATGGACTGCAGGTAGGCCGGAGTCATGGACAGCACGATGGTGTCGCCGATGGCTTCGTGGAAGCCGTCGTGCGCGCCCTGCTGGAAGATCGGCGGCAGCTTGTTGTACGCCAGGTAGTAATAGACGTGGCCGAGCTCGTGGTAGATGGTGGTGAAGTCTTCCTCGTTCGGCTTGATGCACATCTTGGTGCGCACGTCCGGCGACTTGCCGTCCTCGCCGCCCATGTTCATGTCCCACGCGCTGGCGTGGCAGACCACGTCGCGGTCGCGCGGCTTGATGAACTGGGTCTTCTGCCAGTAGTTCTCCGGCAGCTTGGGCATGCCCAGGCCGACATAGAACTCCTCGGCGCGGCGGGTCATCTGCCTGGCGGTCTCGAGCTGCGCGGCGCGCTCGAGCTCGACCAGTTCGGCCGGCGTGAGCGCACCGGTGTGCCTGGCCCGCTCGGCCTGGTAGTTCTGCTGCGCGAGCTGCTCCAGCGCGGCGGTGATGTCCAGACTGCCGACGCCCTCGTACGGCTGCAGCAGGTCCCACAGGTTGCCCCAGTCCTGCTGCCACATGTTGCCCAGCAGGTGCGCCGGGAGCATGCCGCCGGCGGCCTGGCCGCGGTCCTCGCCGTACTTCGCCTTCAGCCGGGTGCGGGTGTAGCAGTGCAGCTGTTCGTACAGCGGCTTGACCTGGGCCCACAGGCGGTCGGTCTCGGCCGCGATCTCGGCCGGGCTCATGTCGTAGCCCGAGCGCCACATCTCGCCGGCGTCGGCGAAACCGAGGTCGCGCGCGCCCTCGTTGACCAGGCTCACGAAGCGCTCGTAGTCCTTGCGCATCGGCACCGAAATGGTGTGCCAGCCGCGCCAGGCCTCGAGCTGGGCGTCGTAGTCGCGGCTGTTGCGCAGCACGTCCTCGAGCTCGCCCAACTGGCGGCAGGTCTTCTGCGCGCCCTCGCCGGTGCAGTAGGTGCCGGCGCCGTACATGCCTTCCATCTTGGTGGCGATGCGGGTCAGCTCGGCGAGCTTGGCCGGGTCCTTCGGCGGCGGCATTGCGGTGGCGAGCTTGAGCAGCATGATCGCGCGCGCCGACTCGGGCGACATCGGCTGGCCCTCGAACCTGCGCGACTGCTCGATCCAGCTGCGCAGCTGGGCCAGGAAGCGCTCGTTGGCCTTCGCCGAGAGCAGCTGGCTGTCGTCGTTGATGTAGGTGGAGGACAGCCACTGCGCGGCGGTCAGCTCCGGATACAGCGCCTTGTATTCGCGGTTGACGCGGGCGACGAACTCGTCGGCGGTCTCGCCCGCAGGCGCGGCGGCCTGGCCGGACGCGGCGGGGGCGGACTGTTCCTGTTTGCAGGCGGAAAGCGGGAGCACGCTCGCGGCGATGGCGAGGGCGAGCAGGGCGTGGCGGGGCTTCACGGGCGCGATCCTGAACGAAGAATGCGACGGGCGCGGGGATCGGCAGGCTAGTGGGGCGGCCGGACGGCCGCAAGCCCGCACGGTCAGGCCAGGCGGCGGTCGGGGGTGGCCAGGCCGCGCGCGATCAGCCAGGCCCAGGCGTCCTCCGCGTCCCGTTCGACGTAGGCGCGGGCCGAGCCGAGGCGGAAGGTGTAGCCCCAGGCGTCCATGTCGGCCAGCACGCGGTCGCGGCCGACGCCGGGCAGGGCCTCGCCGAGCAGCGCCTGCAGCACGCACACCGCGTCCTCCTCCTCGATCGAGTCGGTGGCGTCGGTGTGCACCTGCGCGCGGCGCTCGGGCGGCAGCACGATCAGGTGGCCGGCCTCGTGCAGCAGCGAGTGCACCGGGGTGTCGTCGCGCGCATACACGGTCTCGCCGACGATCCCGGCCTCGGGCTCGCCCCAGTAGCTGCCCGGGATCGGCGCGCCGTCGGGCACCCGCACCAGGCGCAGGCCGTACCGGCCGAGCAGCGCGGCGGCGTCGGCGAAGGCGATCCCGCCGAGGGTGAGCACGGCGCCCACGCGGCGATGGGCCTTACGCGCTGGCCCGCGCCGGGCGCTCCGCGTCGGGCAGCGCCACCGAGATGTCGAGCACGTCGTGGTCGCCGTCCTTGACCAGGTCCACCTTGACCGAATCGAGGTCCACGTTGACGTACTTGCGGATCACCTCGAGCAGCTCGCGGCGCAGCAGCGGCAGGTAGTCGGGGCCGCCGGCCGCGGTGCGCTCCTGCGCGATGATGATGCGCAGGCGGTCCTTGGCCACGGCGGCGGTGTTCTTCTTGGCGCGCAGGAAGTCGAAGATGCCCATGCCTCAGCCTCCGAAGAGCTTGCTGAACAGGCCCTTCTTCTCGGGCTGGGTGAAGCGCAGCGGCCGTTCGTGGCCGAGCAGGCGGGCCACCGCGTCGTCGTAGGCCTGGCCGGCCTGCGACTCCAGGTCGAGGATCACCGGCTCGCCCTTGTTCGAGGCGTTGAGCACGTCCGGCGACTCCGGGATCACGCCGATCGTCTTCAGGCCGAGGATCTCCTCGACGTCGCCGATGCTCAGCATCTCGCCGGTCTCCACGCGCCGCGGGCTGTAGCGGGTCAGCAGCAGGTGCTCGCGGACCCGCTCGCCCCGTTCGGCCTTGCGGGTCTTGCTCGCCAGCAGGCCGAGGATGCGGTCGGAGTCGCGCACCGAGGACACCTCGGGGTTGACCACCACGATCGCCTGGTCGGCGTAGTACATGGCCAGGTAGGCGCCCTTCTCGATCCCGGCCGGCGAGTCGCACACGATGTGGTCGAAGCCGTCGTCGGCCAGCTCGTTCAGCACCCGCTCCACGCCCTCCTTCGTGAGCGCGTCCTTGTCGCGGGTCTGCGAGGCGGCGAGCACGTGCAGGTTGTCGAAGCGCTTGTCGCGGATCAGCGCCTGCTTGAGCGTGGCCTCGCCCTGGATCACGTTGACGAAGTCGTACACCACGCGACGCTCGCAGCCCATGATCAGGTCGAGGTTGCGCAGGCCGACGTCGAAGTCGATCACGGCGACCCGCTTGCCGTGACGCGCCAGGCCGCATGCGAGGCTGGCGCTGGTCGTGGTCTTGCCGACGCCGCCCTTGCCCGAGGTGACTACGATGATTTCGGCCAAGTGATGTTCCTCCAAGTGTGGTCGCGCAAGGCGCGCGGGCGTTCAGTCCAGGGGTTCGATGCGCAGGGCATCGCCGTCGAGCCAGACCTGCACGGGCTTGCCGCGCAGGTCCTTGGGCAGATCCTCGAGCACGCGGTAGTGGCCGGCGATGGCCACCAGCTCGGCGTGGAACTCGCGGCAGAAGATCCGCGCGCGGGTGTTGCCCTGCGCGCCGGCCAGGGCGCGGCCGCGCAGGGCGCCGTAGACGTGGATCGAGCCGTCGGCCATCACCTCGGCGCCGGCGCCGACGGTGGCGAGCACGGTCAGGTCGCGGTGGTCGGCGTACACCTGCTGGCCCGAACGCACCGGGGCGGTGAGCAGCAGGCCGGGTTCGGCGGCGGGCGGAGCCGGCGGCGGGGCAGGGGGGGCTTCGGCCGCGGCCTTGCGGGGCTTTGCGGCCGGGGCGGGCTCGGCCGGCACGGCGGCTTCCACCCCGTCGCGCTCGTACTGGGCGCGGAACTTGGCCAGCAGCGGCAGGCCGAGCGCGGCCGCGAGCTCCTCCGTTTCGCGCGTGCCGTAGGCCAGCGCCACCGGCAGCACGCCGGCCTCGCGCAGCCCGTCGAGCAGGGCGCGCGCGGTGGCGGCGTCCGGCAGGCGGCTCAGGGCGCCGAAGTCCACGATCACTGCGGCGCGCGCGAACAGCTTCGGCGCGCGTTCCACGCGCTCGCGCATCTCCTCGACCAGGCGACCGACATCGAGCGTGCGCACGCGCAGGTTGGCGATGCCGACCTGGCCGAACTTCAGCTCGCCGGCCTGCTCGTAGCCGACCACGGCGCTCACGCGCAGGTCCCGGTCGGACGCTGCGCCTGCCGGACCGGGCGCGGCGCGATCAGCCAGGGCTCGTCGGGCAGGCTCCCGCCGTAGGTGTCGCGCACCCACGGGTAGCTGCACATCTCCTTCATCAGCATCGCCGCGCGCAGGCCGGTGTCCGGCATCACGTGCTGGCCGACCTCGCGGAAGCCGAAGCTGCCATGGAACAGCAGGGCCGGGTCGCTGCCGTTGTCGAGGAACACCTCGCAGGCCAGCTGCGGGTAGCGCAGCTCGGCGTAGCTCTGCACGTCGGCGTACAGCGCGCGTCCGACGCCGCCGCCGCGGCGTCGGCTCGCCACCGCGATGCGGTCGATGTAGAAGAACGACGGCCAGCGTTCGCGGAACCAGCGGAAGTTGCTGCTGTCGTGCCCGGCGTGGGAGCCGAAGCCGACCAGGAAGCCGGCGATCGCGCCGTCGCGTTCGGCGACGCGGAAGTATTCGGCGGTGTCGAAGAAATGGCGGAGCCGGGCGGCGTCGAGGGGGAGGATGGCGGGGCCCGCGGCGTTGTTGAGGGCAAGGACGGAATCCAGCTCGTGCTCGCGCACGTCGCGGACGACCAGTGACATTCGAAAGGCTCCGTGCTCTTACGTCCAGGGGCGCGCCGGCGCCGGGGCGCGGCGGCGGGGATTATCGCATGGGCGTCCGCGGCCCGGGCCATGACTTCCGGCCGGGCGTGCGGGCGGCGAACGGGGCTACGATGCCCGCCATGCTGGGCCGCCTGAGCCATACCCGACTGCTGCGCTTCGCCGGCCTGTTCACCTGGGCGGTGGTCAGCGTGCCGCTGCTGTACTCGTGGGTGCTGCCGCTGCTCGGCGGCGACGAACCGCCGACGCTGCGGCCGATGGCCTGGCCCGGCTGGTTGGCCTACGCCGCCTTCGGGGTCAGCTACGCCTGGCTCACCCGCGACATGGGCCAGCGCCGGCGCAACGCCGCCGACCTGGTCCTGCTGCTGGTGCTGACCCTGGCCGCGATCGGCGTCAGCTACTACAGCCAGAGCGGCCTGGGCAGCGTGCTGCTGATGGTGGCCGCCTGCGTGCTGCCGTGGCTGCTGCCGCTCGCCTTCGGCGTGGCCTGGCTGGTGCTGAGCCAGCTGGCGGTGGTGCCGGTGTTCGTCAGCGGCCTGGATTTCCCCCTGCTCGAGGCGGTGATGCAGTCGGTGCTGTACGCCGGCTTCTCCGGCTTCGTGTTCGTCACCAGCCTGGTGGCCCGGCAGCAGGCGCAGGCGCGCGAAGAACAACGGCGGCTGAACGCCGAGCTGCGCGCCACCCGCGCCCTGCTCGCCGAGAGCGCGCGCATCAACGAGCGCACCCGCATCTCGCGCGAGCTGCACGACCTGCTCGGCCACCACCTGACCGCGCTGAGCCTGAACCTGGAGGTGGCCGGGCACCTCGCCGACGGCCGCGCCCGCGAGCACGTGCAGCAGGCCCACACCCTGGCCCGCCTGCTGCTCACCGACGTGCGCGAGGCGGTCAGCCAGTTGCGCGAGGGCGGCACGATAGATCTCGGCGCGGCGCTGCGGCCGCTGGCCGAGAACGTGCCCGCGCTCGAGATCCACATGGACATCGCCGAGCCCCTGACCCTGGACGACCCCGAGCGCGCGCACGTGCTGCTGCGCTGCACCCAGGAAATCATCACCAACGCCGTGCGCCACGCTGGCGCGCGCAACCTCTGGATCAGCGTCCGCCGCGAGGACGGGCGGATCGGCCTGGAGGCGCGCGACGACGGCCAGGGCGCGTCGGCGGTGATCCCCGGCAACGGCCTGCGCGGCATGCGCGAGCGCCTGGCCCAGCATGGCGGCGGGCTGGCGGTGGACGCGCATCCCGGGGCCGGCTTCCATCTGCGCCTGTGGCTGCCCGTCGCCGGCACGACTCCCGCATCCCTCCAAGGAGCCCCCGCATGATCCGCGTCTGTCTCGTGGACGACCAGACCCTGGTGCGCCAGGGCATCCGTTCGCTGCTGGCCCTGGCCGAGGGCGTCGAGGTGGTGGCCGAGGCCGCCGACGGCCGCCAGGCGGTCGAACTCATCCCCCAGGTCCGCCCGGACGTGGTGCTGATGGACATGCGCATGCCGGTGATGTCCGGGCTGGAGGCGCTGCAGGCGCTGGCCCGACAGCAGCAGCTGCCGCCGACCATCATCCTGACCACCTTCGACGACGACCAGCTGGTGCTGGCCGGGCTCAAGGCCGGGGCCAAGGGCTACCTGCTGAAGGACGTCTCGCTCGAGCAGCTGGTCGGCGCGATCCAGACCGTGGCCGCGGGCGGCTCGCTGGTGCAGCCGGCGGTGACCCAGCGGCTGCTGTCGGGGCTGGAGCACATGCGCAACGAGTTCGTCAGCCTCGACCGGCCCGACCCGCTCACCGACCGCGAGACCGAGATCCTGCGCCTGATGGCCTCGGGCTTCTCCAACAAGGAGATCGCCAACTCCCTCGGCGTGGCCGAGGGCACGATCAAGAACCATGTGTCCAACATCCTGTCCAAGCTGGGCGTGCGCGACCGCACCCGCGCGGTGCTGAAGGCGTTCGAGCTGCAGCTGATCTGAGGCCGGCCGGGGCGGGGCGGCGCAGGTGTGAACGCCGCCGCGTTTTCCGCGCCCCGCGCCCCGCCCCCTCCCCGCCGCCATTTGTTAGGATGGCCGGTCTGTGCGCCCCGCCCGGCGGCGGCCCGGCCTGGAGAAGCCCTGAATGACCCGTCTGCTCGAGATCCTGATTTCCCTGGCGATCGTCGCCGCGCTGTTCCTGATCGTCGGCGTGGCTCTGCCGTCCTCCCGGCACCTGTCGGAGAAGGTGGAGACCAACCGCAAGATGACGATCGTGTACGACACGCTCAACACCCCGCGCCGCCTGAAGGACTGGAACCCGCTGGCGCTGCGCGACCCGCAGATGCAGTGGGAGTACTCGGGCCCCGAGAGCGGCGTCGGTGCGCGCGTGGACTACACCTCGACCAACGAGAAGCTCGGTCGCGGCAGCTGGGAGATCGTGGCCTCCGAGCCGGGGCGTCGCGTCGAGTACGCGCTGGCCAACCCGCAGCGCGGCCACGACAAGAAGATGACCTTCCTGCTCAAGCCGACCGGCCGCAACAACCGCAACGTCGAGATCACCCAGGAATACGACGTCCAGTACGGCTGGGACCTGCTCGGCCGCTACGCCGGCCTGTACGTCAGCTCGCACGTGGGCGACGACATGAAGCTGGGCCTGAACCGCCTGGCCAACATGCTCGCCGGCGTGCCGAACTACGACTACGCGCTGCTCGGCCGGGACGATCCGGCCAAGGGGCCGCGCCTGGTCGAGATGCCGGCCGAGAACTTCCTGTTCGTCGCCTCCGCCGTGCGCCGCGACAACTTCGAGGTGCAGAAGGCGATGCAGAACAACCTGCAGTGGGTGCGCAAGGTGATGGACGCCAACGGCCTGGAGGCCGCCGGTCCGGTGCGCGTGGTCACCACCGAGTTCGGCTCGGAGACCTACTCCTTCGACATCGGCATCCCGGTGCGCAAGAAGGGCGAGACCGGCGCCGGCAGCGCGGTCTCGCCGAAGCTGGAGGGGCCGGTCGAGTTCGCCCGCACCGAGCCGGCGCGCGCGGCGGTGGCCTCGTTCACCGGCCACATGGCCAACCTGCCGTCGGTGCGCGACGCGGTCCGCGCCTGGGCGCTGACCCGCGGCTACGAGACGGTGGGCCGTCCGTTCGAGGCCTGGAAGGGCGGCGTGGACGCCGGCTTCTCCGAGACCGGCGAGTTCGACGTGTACTGGTACGTCAAGTAAGCCGCAGGCGGACCTTCCGCAGCGCACGAACGCCGCGCCCCGCGCGGCGTTCGTCGTTTCCGGCGCCGGAAAACGGGCACACTTCGGCTCCGCCCCGCGTCCGTCGCGCCGCAATCGCGCCTCAATCGTGCAGGAGCCCGCATGCCCCGCCACAGCCGAGGATTCGACACCGCCGCCGCGTTCGAGCACCTGCGCCGCCGCGACCGCCGGCTCGCGCGCTGGATGGAGCGGATCGGGCCGATCGGACCCGATCCGCGCTGGCGCCGCCCGTTCGATCCGGTGGACGCGCTCGCCCGCGCGATCCTGTACCAGCAGCTCTCGGGCAAGGCCGCGGCCACGATCGTGGCGCGGGTGGAGGCCGCGATCGGCAGCGACCGCTTCCATTGCGACACCCTGGCGCGCGTGGACGACGCCGGCCTGCGCGCCTGCGGCGTGTCCGGCAACAAGACCCTGGCGCTGCGCGACCTGGCGGCGCGCGAGGCCGCCGGCGAGATCCCCACGCTGCGGCAGATGGCGCACATGGACGACGAGGCGATCGTCGCCGCACTCACCCGGGTGCGCGGCATCGGCCGCTGGACCGTGGAGATGATGCTGATGTTCCGGCTCGGCCGGCCCGACGTGCTGCCGGTGGACGACCTCGGCATCCGCAAGGGCGCCCGGCTCGTGGACCGGCAGGAGCAGGCGCCGAAGCCGAGGGAACTGGCCGAGCGCGGCGAACGCTGGGGGCCGTACCGCACCTACGCCAGCCTGTACCTGTGGCGGATCGTGGAAGCGGCGGCGGAGCCGCAGGCGCCGGTCAAGCGCTCGCAGGGCTGAGCGTCAGCGCGCCCGCGCCTCCACGACCCGCCCCAGCTGCATCGCGCGGCCGACGATGCGCGCGCCCTCGGTCGAGAAGTGGCCCTCGTCGCGGTAGATCGGCCGCCCCTGGAGCATGGTCGCGCAGCGCTGCGCATCGCACAGCAGGGCGTCGAAGGACACCACCGCCACGTCGGCCTCGCGCGCGATCCGTTTGAGCAGGGCGAGCGTGCGCGCCTTGCTGGCGTGGTAGGAGGCCAGGGGGATGTCGCACGTGACGCCCATGCGCCGGTACAGGGTGCGCCCGGCCAGGCGCCGCTCCAGGCAGTGGGTGTAGTCGGCCCCGTCGCTCGGCGGCGGCGCCACCACCACCACCCGCTTGCCGAGCCGGCGCAGCGCACGCACGGTGTCGCGCATCGCGGCCACGGCCAGCTCCGGCGAGGGCGTGGCGTCGCGCGGGCCGTGCGGCGTTTCCCGCAGCAGGCGGCGGTTTTCCGCGTCGATGTACGGGTAGAACGGACTGGACAACACCACCGTCTCGACCGTCGGCGTGCGCGCCAGGTAGTCCAGCACCGAGCGGTTGAACGCCAGGCAGTTGCCGGCGTAGGCGCGCGGGAAGCTGTCCGACCACTGCGCGATGCCGAGCAGCGGCCCGCACGAGCTCTTGGTCGCCTGCAGCACGCCGGCGTCGGTGCTGGCGGCGATGGCCGGCACCAGGTGCATCGCGAACGAGTCGCCCCAGACCATGATCCGCGGCGCCGCCACGTTGCGGCAGGCCGGCAGCGGCTCGAACCCGCGGTAGAACTCGCAGTCCGGGCTGAAGCCGACGTTGTCGGCGCGGTCGATCGCCGCCGCGCCGCGCGCGTCCGCACGCAGGTGCGCGCCGAGCGCCAGCGGCGCAGCCGCCAGCACCAGCGAAGTCGCCAGCGTGGCCCCGACCAGGCGCCGGCTCGGCCGCAGCCGCGCGCGGCGCACCGGCTGTTCCACCAGCGCGTGCAGCAGGAAGCCGAGCGCGATCGCCAGCAGCACACAGCCGGCGCGAACCGCGAACGACGGCTCGCCGAGCGCAGGATCGCCGACGTACACGTTGTGCAGGAACGCGAACACCGGCCAGTGCACCAGGTACAGCGAGTAGGACGCATCGCCCACCCGCGCCAGCCAGCCGGTCGCGCGCCAGGCGGCGAAGCCGGCATGCGCGCGCAGGATCACCACCGCCGTGGCCAGGCACACCGCCAGCGCGTTCAGCGGCGAATGGCCCGGCAGCGGGAACAGCGGCACCAGCACCAGCAGGGCGAGTGCCGGCGGAAACAGCCAGCGCACCGCGCGCGTGCGTTGCAGCGCCGCCTGCGGCGCGAACGCGACCAGCGAACCGATCGCCAGCTCCCAGGCGCGCGCCGGCAGCAGGTAGAACCCGGCTTCCGGCCAGGTCCGCGCCCAGACCAGGGCCAGCGCCAGGCTCGCGGCGAACACCGCGACCGTGCCCGGCACCCACCAGCGCCGCGGCGTGAACGCCAGCGCCGCCGGCAGCAGCAGGTAGTACTGCTCCTCGACCGCGAGCGACCAGGTGTGCAGCAGCGGCTTGAGCCCGGCCGCGCCCTCGAAATAGCCGGTCTGCCCGAGCAGCACGAAGTTGGCGGTGAAGGTCACCGCTCCGGCGAGCTGGGCGGCGAAGTCGCGCCATTCGCGCGCATCGAGCAGGAACACCGCCGCGACCGCGGTCAGCAGGAAGGTGACGTAGGCCGCCGGCAGCAGGCGCTTGGCGCGGCGGAAGTAGAACTCGCCGAAGCGGAAGCGGCCTTGCGCCAGCCCGTCGCGGACCATGCCCGTGATCAGGAAGCCCGAGATCACGTAGAACACGTCCACGCCCAGGTAGCCGCCCGGCAGCCAGCGCGCCTGCGCGTGCTGCAGGATCACCAGCAGCACGGCGATGCCGCGCAGGGCCTGGATGTCGGTGCGGAATTTCATGCGGTCGCTACCGCATTACGGATTCTGCGGCTGGCCCGGGCCAGGGGCCGCGGCTGAACGGCTGCCGCGCGGCGTTCAGCCGCGGTGGCACCAGTGCCAGGGCTCGTACACGATGCCGTGCGGGTTGTCGCGCGGGTAGCTCATGACGAAGCCGAACGCGTGCGCGTTGCCGCGCAGCCAGGCGAAGGCGTCGGTGCGCTCGAACGATTCCTCGGCCGGCGGCTCGTCCGGCGTGCCGATGTCGAGCGCGCGGCCGGAATGGTGTTCGGAATAGCCGGGCGCGGCGTTGACCGCCAGGATCTCGGCCACGCTCAGCCCGCGCGCGCGCTTGCGTTCGAAGATGCCGAGCTGGTAGTCGTGGCTGCGCCAGCCGGAGATCGCCTCGAGCACCACGCCCTCGCGCAGGGCCGCGGCCTGCATCGCGTTCCAGGCGCGCGCGGCCCGCGCCAGCAGCCACAACGGCCGGCAATAGCGGTCGAACCCGGCCAGTTGCAGCCAGTCCGGCTCCGGCACCAGCGGCAGGCCGGTGCGTTCGGCGTAGCTTTCGTCCAGGCCGAGCGCGTGCAGGCGTTCGCGCAGGCGGTCCACCGGCAGCGGGCGGGCCGTGTCCATGCCCGGCCGCGCGTGCGGCGGATGCGCGGCCAGCGCGCGCAGCGCGTCGGCGATGCCGGGCTCGCGCGCCAGCTCGGGCACCATCGGCACCAGCGCGCCGTCGCACTCCGCGGCCAGGTAGCGGCCGCCATGTTTGCGCCGCAGCACGTAGCGGGCGCGCGCGAGCAGGCGTGCGTCGCGGTTGGCGCGCGCACGCAGCAGCCAGGCCGGCCACAGTTCGATCGTCGGGGTATTGACCAGCAGGCGGGGGCGGACGCGCATGCCGCGCAGGTTACCCGCGCCCCGGCGCGCGGTCATCCCGGTTCGCCGTCCTGCCCGGACGGCGGGGCGCCCGGCTTCGGCAGCCGCCCCGCCTTGCGCAGCGCCTCGCGCAGCACGTACTCGATCTGGGCGTTGAGGCTGCGCAGCTCGTCGTCGGCCCAGCGCTGCGTGGCCGCCAGGATCTCGGCGTTGATGCGCAGCGGAAAGGCTTTCTTCTCGCTCACGGGCGGCCCGGGTCGCGTCGGTCAGTACAGGGTGCCGGCGTTGACGATCGGCTGGGTGGCGCGCTCGCTGCACAGCACCACCAGCAGGTTGCTCACCATGTGCGCCTTGCGCTCCTCGTCGAGCCGGACGGTGCCGGTCTTCTCCAGCTCCGCCAGCGCCATCTCGACCATGCCCACCGCGCCGGCGACGATCCGCGTGCGCGCGGCGATGATCGCGTTGGCCTGCTGGCGCTGCAGCATCGCCTGGGCGATCTCCGGCGCGTAGGCGAGGTGGCTGATGCGCGCCTCGAGCACGTCCACGCCGGCCTGGGTGAGGCGCTCGTCGAGCTGTTCCTTGAGGTGCTGGCTGACCTCGCCGGGGTGGCTGCGCAGCGAGACCTCGCCTTCCTCGTGCTGGTCGTACGGGTAGCTGCTGGCCATCGCCCGCACCGCGGCCTCGGACTGCACGTGCACGTAGCTCTCGTAGTCGTCCACGTTGTAGACGGCCTCGGCCGAGTCCACCACCTTCCACACGATCACCGCGGCGATCTCGATCGGGCTGCCGTCGCGGTCGTTGACCTTGAGCTTGCCGCTCTCGAAGTTGCGCACGCGCAGGGAGACCTTCTTCTTGCCGTAGAAGGGGTTGTTCCAGCGCAGGCCCTGTTCCTTGACCGTGCCGACGTACTTGCCGAACAGGTTGAGCACGGCGGCCTGGTTGGGTTCGACCATGTACAGGCCGAACACGAGGAAGAAGGCCAGGAACGTGAACAGCAGGGCGGACACCGTCATGCCCGCGCTGTCGGCGCGCGTGCCGAGGTAGATGCCCCAGGCCCCGGCGAGGATGGCGAGCAGCAGCAGGAGCAGCATCGGGATGCCGGGGAGGGAACGGATCGGGTTCTCTTTCATGGCCGTGACCTGTACCGTGAGGCTGGAGACAAATTGATATCAAAATGATATCTGTCAGGCAAGCGCCACCCGTCGGCGATCGCGCGCCGGGAGGACTCAGGACTTGCGCTTGGGCAGGGCCAGGTACAGCAGCGGTGCCGGGCTGAACTCTCCGGTCACGTACACGCCACGGCCGTTGCGGGCCCAGGCCAGGGCCTCGGCCTGGTGCATCCAGCCGGGCAGGGGGTGGACCGCGACCGGAGCGCGCACCGCGGCCGCCCAGGGCTGGCCGGGGGCGCGGGCGTAGAGCACCACGTGGCGGTAGGTGAGCACGGCCAGGGTGCGGCCGTCCGGGCTGAGGTCGGCTGCGGTGACCTGGGCCTGGGTGCGGGCCCGCGTGGGCGCCTCGCGCAGCAGCACCGGGTCGGGCGCGGGCAGGCCGCCGAGGCGAGCGATGCGGCGTGCGGTGAGCACGGCCGGGCCGTGCGGACGCAGCGGCAGCACGAACAGCTCCGGCGGCCGGCGGCGTTTGGAGATCAGCAGCACCTGGCCGCGCTCGGCGTCCACCGCCATCGCCTCGCAGTCGCGCGGGCCGTCGGGCCAGCGGAACGCCAGCGACCAGGCCGGGCGCAGCCGGCCGCCGTCCTCGAGCGCGAGCGGTTCCACCACCGCGTGCAGCTGCAGGGTGCGGCGCAGGCCGCCGTTGTCGCCGACGTCGGCGACCAGCAGGTACGAACGGCCGTCGCGGTCGAAGCGCGCCAGGTCCTCCCAGTCGGTGTTGGCCACGCCCTCCAGGCGCAGGCTGGCGCGCCGGCCGCCGCGGCGGCCGACCGCGTGCAGCACCGCGCCGTTGCCGCCGTCCTCGATCACCCACAACGTGTCGGCATGGTGGCGCGAGGGCGCCAGGCCGCTGACCTCGTCGAGTTCGGCGTCGAGGATCAGGCCGGAGAGCCTGGGTTCCGGCGCGGATTCGCCGGCGCAGGCGGCCAGGCCCAGGGCGAACAGGAGGACGAGGATGCAGCGCAACGGCATGGGCGAAGGATCGCATGCGCGCCGCGGGTAGACTACGCGCCCGCCTTTTTCCTGCACCGCCATGGTCACGATCGGTACGCCGCTGTCCCCGCACGCCACCCGCGTGCTCCTGCTCGGTTCGGGCGAACTCGGCAAGGAAGTCGCGCTGGAGCTGCAGCGCTTCGGCGTGGAGATGATCGCGGCCGACCGTTACGCGGACGCGCCGGCGATGCAGGTGGCGCACCGCAGCCACGTGCTCGACATGCTCGACGGCGAGGCGATCCGCGCCCTGGTGGTGCGCGAGCGGCCGCACCTGATCGTGCCGGAGATCGAGGCGATCCACACCCAGACGCTGGTGGAACTGGAGCAGGAATACGCTCGCACCGGCGCGCCGACCCGCATCATCCCGACCGCGCGCGCGGCGCGCCTGACCATGGACCGCGAGGGCATCCGCCGGCTGGCCGCGGAGACGCTGGGCCTGCCGACTTCGCCTTACCGTTTCGTGGACACGCTCGAGGACTACCGCGAGGCGGTGCGTGCGCTCGGCCTGCCGTGCGTGGTCAAGCCGGTGATGTCCTCCTCCGGCAAGGGCCAGAGCCTGGTGCGCCGCGAGGACGAGGTGGACGCCGCGTGGGACTACGCGCAGACCGGCGGCCGCGCCGGGCGCGGACGGGTGATCGTCGAAGGGTTCATTGATTTCGATTACGAGATCACCCTGCTCACCGTGCGCCACGCCGGCGGCACCAGCTTCTGCGACCCGATCGGGCACCTGCAGAAGGACGGCGACTACCGCGAGAGCTGGCAGCCGCAGCCGATGAGCCCGGCCGCGCTGCGCCGTTCGGAGGAGATCGCGCGCGCGGTCACCGACGACCTCGGCGGCTGGGGCGTGTTCGGCGTCGAACTGTTCGTCAAGGGCGACCAGGTGTGGTTCAGCGAGGTCTCGCCGCGCCCGCACGACACCGGCCTGGTCACGCTGGCCTCGCAGGATCTGTCCGAGTTCGCGCTGCACGCGCGCGCGATCCTCGGCCTGCCGATTCCCGCGGATGAACGCGGCCGGATCCGCCAGCTCGGGCCGTCGGCCTCGTGCGCGGTGCTGGCGCACGGCCACGGCGTGCCGGTGTTCGGCAACGTGGAGGCCGCACTGCAGCAGCCCGACACCGCGCTGCGCCTGTTCGGCAAGCCGCGCGTGGAGGGCCACCGCCGCGTCGGCGTGACCCTGGCGCGCGCGGACGACATCGAGACGGCGCGGGCGCGGGCGCGCGAGGCCGCGGCCGCGCTGCAGATCGCGCTAAGGTAGGCAACGGCTCGCAGAGGGAGCGGACGATGAACGAAGCGCGCGGCTATGCGGTGTTCTTCTTCCCGCAGGCGCTGGAGGTGCTGGGCGAGGCGATCCGGCCCTACCTCAGCGACGGCCCGGCCGGCCCGCACCTGCTGTGCGCCGAGGTGGACGCCGGCGGCCCGCTGGCCGAGCTGATCCTCGAGGGCCGCACCCCGGACGGGCGCGAGATCGCGCTCGAGCTGATGGTGCCCACCAACATGATCCGGATGGTGGTGTCGGCGCGCAGCGACGGGGTGTTCGGCTTCATCCGCGACACGCCCTCGCTGGCCTTCGGGGCCTCGGCCGCGGGCGATGCGGAGCCGGCGCCGGTGCCGCCGGCGCGGGGCATCAAGCCGAGCGACGAGCCGGAAGGCTGATCAGGGCTCCGCGGCGAGGTCGAGCCACACCAGGCGGTGGTCCGAAGCCGTGGTCGGGTCGTCCGCGAGCGTGCCCGGCACCGGCCAGTACACCCCGCCGTCCAGCACCCGCCAGCCGCGCGAGGGCAGCACGTAGTCCAGGCGCAGGGTGCCGGTCTGCGGGCCGAAGTCGCCGGTGTGGCTGGCCACGTCGCCCTTGCGCGGCAGGCCGTAGGCCGCGGCCTGCTGCACCGCGCCCTCGCTGCGCGGCACGAAGCGCGCGTCCACGCGCGGATGGGCGAGCAGTTGCGCGATCGCGCCCGGCACGCTCTCGCCGTCGTCCGGATCGGCGTTGAGGTCGCCCACGAGCACGAAGCGCGCCTGCGCGGGCAGCCCGCCGCAACGGCCGTCGTCGTCGCACAGCCAGGGCTTCACACCGGGCGAGAGGTACTCGGCCCAGAGCCGGATCTCGTCGTGGTTGCGCGCGCCGTTGCGGTCCTCCGGGCCGTCGAACACCGGCGGGGTGGGGTGCGCGGCGAGCACGTGCACGCGGCCGTGCGGGGTGTCCACCGGCACGTCCCAGTGCGATTTCGACGACAGCCGCAGTTGCGCCCACACCGCATCGGGGTGCCACCACGTACCGCTGGCCGGATCGCGCGGCCGGCGCGCATCCGGCAGCGCGCTCCACTTCAGCAGCCGGAACGTGCGCGCCTGCGCGGCGGCGATGGGATGGCGCGAGAGCAGCAGCATGCCGTACTGGCCGGGGAACAGGCCGTAGCCCCAGGCGTCGTCGCCGTGCTGGCGGCCTGCGCCGCCGGCGCTGCCGTCGCGGTCCAGGTCGAGCCCGCTCGCCACGCCGGTGTTGACCGGGGCGAGGTAGCGGTAGGGATAGTGCAGCGGCGCGCCGCCGCCGGGCTGCGCGACTGCCAGGTAGTCGCGCTGGAACAGGGTGGCCGCGCGGCCCTCGGCGTCGTAATCGAACTCGTTGAGCAGCACGATGTCGGGGCGCACCCGCTGCAGCACCGCCGCGATCCGGCGCGCGCGTTCGTCGCCGGCCTCGAGCCGGCGCACCAGGCCGCCGGGCGTCCCGTCGTACAGCGAGGTGTTGTAGGTCGCCACCCGCAACGCCGCCGGTGCCATCGCCGCCTCCGGATCGCCGTGGACGCGCACGCGCACGCAGCCGGCGAGCGCGAACGCGAGGATCGCCGCGAGCGCCGTCGCAGGGCGGACCAGCGAAGGCGGCCTCATGCGTCGTCGGCGGCCTGCAGCCGCCGCCAGCCGCGGCCGTCGAACGCCTCCAGCGGCTGGAAGCGGCGCTTGTAGTCCATCTTCGGATGGCCGGCGATCCAGTAGCCGAGATAGACGTGGCGGCGGTGGTCGCGCCGCGCCCATGCGACCTGCTGCAGGATCGCGAAGGTGCCCAGCCCGCGTTCGCGTTCGGCCGGGTCGTAGAAGGTGTACACCGCCGACAGCGCGTCCTCGACCAGGTCGGTGATCGCCACGCCCAGCAGGCGGTGGCTGCCGTGTTCGCGCATTTCCAGGAAGCGGCCGTCGCTCCAACTGCCGATCAGGAACTGGTCGAATTCGGGCGCGCCGTGGCCGTCCATGCCGCCGCCGGGATGGCGGATGCGCAGGTAGCGGCGGTACAGGGCCAGGTGCTCGTCGCTGCGCTCGGCGGGGACGATGCGCATGTCCACGTCGGCGTTGCGGCGCAGGCAGCGGCGCTGGCTGCGGTTCGGCACGAACTCCGCGACCGGGATGCGCACCGCGATGCAGGCGCGGCAGCCGAAACAGTGCGGGCGGTAGACGATGTCGCCGGAACGGCGGAAGCCCCAGGCCAGCGCCTGGGCGTAGTGCTCGCGCAGGCGCGGGTCGCGCGGATCGAGGACGAGGTCGCGCGCGATCCGCGCGGGCCAGTAGCCGCACGGATGTTCGCCGCTGTAGAACACACGCAGCTCTTCCGCGTCGCCGGCGGCCGTGCTCGTGTTGTCCGGACGTGCACCCATGGCCCGAGCATAGCGCGGGCCCGCCCGAAGGGGTTCAAATCCGGCCGGAGGACACCAGGCCGACGATCAGCCCGCCCAGGCCGCAGACCAGGCCGATGGTGGCGCCGATCCAGCATTGGATCCGCTCGCGCCGGCGCCGGCGCGCGGCGGCCGCCGGATCACGCTGTGCTTCCAGTGCATGCCGGCGGGCCAGCACCCGCGGTTGCACCACCAGCGACTGCCAGAACACCATGGCCATGAACGCGAGCGTGGCCAGCACCGGAGCGATCCAGCCTTGCGTGCTGGGGGTGATGACCAGGATCGCGAGCAGATAGCCGACCGTGGCCAGGGCGTTGATCACCGCGCTGCGCACCAGGCCCATGCGCTCGCGCTCGTCGAGCGCGCCGCGCAGCTGCCGGCGCAGGCCGAGCCAGATTCCGGCGAACGCGGCCACCAGGGCCAGGCCGACGCTGCCGGCGCTGCCGAGCAGCAGCGCCACCTGCTGCGAGCTGCGGCCCTCGCGGTAGTACAGCAGCAGCACCTCGCGGCTCTCGTCGGGCAGGGTCGAGATCAGCTCGGCCGCAGCCTGCTGCCGTTCGTCGTCCAGCAGCCGTTGCATCGGCGTGGGCGCAGGGTCGGCGGCGGCCGCGATCACGGCTTCGGCCTCGTCGGCCGGCGCGGCCTCGTGGCGCCGCGCGCGCAGGTGGTCGTGGGCGAGGTTGCGCGTGATCTGGCGCAGCCACGGCAGGAAGCTGGCCGGGTTGTTCAGCCGCCTGAGCTTCTGCCAGGCGCTGAGGAACGCCTCCTGGGCGATGTCCTCGCTGGCCTGCACGTCGCGGGTGATCGCCAGCGCGATCGCGGTGATCGCGTTCTGGCAGGCGGCGACGATGCGGCCGTAGGCATCGCGGTCGCCGCCGCTGGCGGCGGGCAGGTCGCGGAGCAGGAGCTGGTCGAGGGCGGCGGCGTGCATGGCGGGCATCCCGAAGGCGGACAGCTTGCCATCAGGGACGCGCGGGCGCGCCGGATGTGACCGGGCGCCCGCGGCGGTCGTCCGCCGCCCCCGCCGCCGGGTCAATCCGGCGGCGAGGCGTAACGGGCCTTCATGAAGTTCAGGTAGATCCAGCCGTAGCGCTGGTACCAGTCGCGCTCGCCGTAGTGCTCGGCCTCGCACTGGCCGAGTTCGCGCAGCGCCTCGTCCAGGTTGCGCAGGTACTGTCCGGCCTTGTTGCTGTAGGTGCGCTTGAGCTGGTCCACCGCCTGCTTGATCTGCGGCTTGCCCTGCAGTTGCCAGGACAGGCCGGCCACGCCGTGGATGCCCGAGGTGCTGTCGCCGAAGGCCATCGCCGAGTTGGCCATCTTCACGTTGACCGCGGTGATGCAGTAGGCACGCTCGATGTAGAAACGGTTGAAGTCGATCTTGCGCACCGCCTCGGCGTAGCAGCGCTCGCAGGCCTCGTCCTCGGCGCACTGCGAGGGCACGGTGGGCGCGGAAGCATCGTTGTAGGCGGCGCCGCAATCGGCGCTGTCCTCGTCGAGCGCGGTCCAGTTGTCGTAGAACTCGCGTGCGGACTGGACCGCGCCCACGCCCCAGGTGGTCAGTTCCAGGCCCTGGTCCACCGCGCCGCGGCCGGCCTCGTCGCGCGCGTCCTGTTCCTCGTTCTCCCGTTCGCGCCGCTCGGTTTCGAGGTCGTACCAGTCCTCCACCATGCCCGCGGTCTG
Organism: Vulcaniibacterium gelatinicum; assembly: GCF_008033445.1. Classification (GTDB taxonomy): domain Bacteria; phylum Pseudomonadota; class Gammaproteobacteria; order Xanthomonadales; family Xanthomonadaceae; genus Vulcaniibacterium_B; species Vulcaniibacterium_B gelatinicum. The sequence goes on along the minus strand of NZ_VNKO01000007.1, from coordinate 25,414 downwards.
TGCCATCGCCGGCATGCCGGCCAGTGCGAGCAGGAGGAGAGTCGCAATCCGGATCCGGTTCATGACGGTGCGCTTCATCGTCGGTCGCATCATGACGGCTTCCTCCGCATCAGGAACACGGCCACACCGGCGCCGACCACGACCAGGCCGCCGACGATCCACCACAGGCTCGGGATGCCGCCCTTGCCGTCCTTGAGTTCGCTGGCCTTGACCACCACCGGCCGCAGTTCCGGCTTGACCTCGTCGCCGGCCCACACCAGCAGCCGGTACGGCGTGCGCTCGCGTCCGGAACTGACCGCGATCTGGAACTCGCCCTCGGTGCGGAACTTGAAGCCTTCGGGCTTGCCCTTGGCCTCGCCGCTGCGCAGCGGCTGGTTCCAGCCGTACTTGCTGAGCCGGATGGCGACGCCGTCCTCCCCGCGCACCGGCCGCACCAGCACCACCACCGGCATCAGCGAGGTCACCCCGTCCACGACGAAGCGGTGCGGGGTCTTGCCGACCTCGCCCTTCACCACCGCGGCCTTGCCGTGCTCGATGCCGTGCATCGGCTTGAGTTCGAGGCGGTAGCTGCGGATCGGCGGATCGGCGGCGGACGCCACCCCGGTGCCCGCGATCAGCAGCGCGAGGGCGCATGCGCGGCCCCAGCGCCGGAAACGGCGATTCCCCTGCATTGCGCACCCCCGGCGGGCGTCGCGGCCTGCGGCCGCATCACTGCGGTGATACGGGAAGCGGGCGTCGGCGGGGCCAGCGCGACGCTCCGGGCAGGGTGGTTCAGCGCACCTCGAGCACGCGCAGCACCCGCCACTGTTCGCCCTGCCGCTGCACGTGCAGGGTGCGGGCCTGGGCCGCCGGGCGGCCGTCGGGGCCGGGGGCGGTGAGCGTCAGGCGCACCGTGCCGCTGCCCGAACCGTCGGTGAGGTAGGGGCCGATCGCGAGCCGCAGTTCGATGTCCGCCGCGCAGGCGGGGCCGGCGACCAGGGTCAAGCCGTCGCGCCCGAGCGCGGCGAGCAGTTCGGCCGGCGGCGTGCGTTCGTCCACGCTCAGGCAGGCCGAGGCCGGGGCGTGCGCGTCGAGTTCGGCGGCGGCCAGCAACTGCACCAGCGCGGGCGGGGTGTCCACCGGCCAGGTCGGCGTGGGGGCGGCCTGCGCGGGCGTCGCCGGGCGCGCGGCGCGCGGCGTCGTGGCCGGCGCGGACGTCTCCGGCGTCGGCTTGCGCATCGCCCCGTAGGCGAGCACGAGCACCACCGCGATCGCCACCAGCAGCCACAGCTTGAAGCGGAAGGCGCGCCGTTCCGGCGTGGGCGCGGCGCGCGGCTCCGGCAGGTCGTGCAGCGACGGGCCGAGGTAGCTGTCGGCCGGCATGCGCGTGCTGTCGAGCAGCCCGGCCGCACGCAGGATCTGGCGCGCGCGCGGCTGGTCCTCGGACTTCACCACCCACACCGCGGGCTGCGGCTCGCCCTGCGCCGATTCGCGGTAGCTGCGCCGCCCGCTCCAGCCGCCCTTGTAGGAGCGGCCGTGGGTGATGCGCACCTCGATCCCGGCTTCCTCGAGCACGCGTGCGACGCCTTCGACGTTCTCCAGGCGCGGGCTGGTGAAGACCTGGCGCATCGCCTCACCCCTTCGCGCGCACCGGCGCGTCGGCCTTGTCCGCCTTCACCACCCGGATCAGCCCTTCCTGCGCCGTGCTCGCCACCAGCCGGCCGTGGCGGTCGTACACCAGCCCGCGCGCCAGGCCGCGGCTGGCCTGCGCGCTCGGGCTGTCGAGCGAATACAGCAGCCAGTCGTCGGCGCGGAACGGGCGGTGGAACCACAGCGCGTGGTCGAGCGAGGCCATCTGCACGTTCGGCTGGAAATAGCTGATGCCGTGCGGGAAGGTCGCGGTGCCGAGCAGGTGGAAGTCGGAGGCGTAGGCGAGCAGCGCGCGGTGCAGCTCCGGCGCGTCGCCCACCTTCTCGCTCAGGCGGAACCACACCTGCTGGTACGGCGGCCGCTTGGGCGGATTGAGCTCGTCGCGCGGATACACGTGGCGGAACTCGAACGGCCCCTGCCGCGACAGCCAGCGCTGCACCTTGCTCGGCAGCCGCGCCATCTGCTCCGGCGACAGCGCCGGCGCCGGCTCGATGTCCTCCGGCCCGGGCACCTCCGGCATCGAGAGCTGGTGCTCGGCGCCGTCCTCGGCGTGCTGGAACGAGGCGGCCAGGAACAGGATCGGCTGCCCGTGCTGGATCGCCGTCACCCGCCGCACCGAGAAACTGCCGCCGTCGCGGGTGCGGTCCACCAGGTACACGATCGGATGCTCGATGTCGCCCGCGCGCAGGAAATACGCGTGCAGCGAATGCGCGCTGCGCGGCTCGTCCACCGAATCCATCGTCGCCTGCGCCGCGCTCAGCGCCTGCCCCAGCACCTGCCCGCCGAACACGTAGCGCGTGCCGATGTCGCGGCTCTGCCCGCGGAACAGGTTGTCCTCCAGGCGCTCGAGCGAGAGCAGGTCAATCAGTTCGGAGACGGGGGAGGAGGTCATGGGCGCGGCGGCGGGGCAGGGCGCTCCATTCTAAGTGCGTGTGGCAGCCCTGCCGTGCGGCGCGCGCTGCTGCGTTCAGGGGACGAGCCGAGCCAATCCCGACGCCTCCACCACCCGCGCCCACGGGAACAGCGGCCCGGGGTCGCGCTTGCGGCGCACGCTGCGGGTGGGGTCGTCGCTGGCGGGGACTTCGGTGGTGTCGAGGTCCTCATGGCCGGCGATCCAGCGCAGGTTGGGGTGCTCGGCGCGCAGGCGCCGGAGCAGGGCGAGGAGGGCGGCGATCTGCGCTTCGGTGTAGGGCTCGGTCATCGCCTGGTGGTCGGCGGCGAGCCAGTGCGGCCAGCGGCCGGGGTTGACCAGTTCGATGCCGATCGAGCGCGGGTTGTGGCCGCGGGTGTGGTGGGCGATGCGGGTGGGGGCGACGTACTGGTGCACGCTGCCGTCGCGGTCTATGTAGTAGTGGCCGCTGTTGCCGGTGCCGGAGTCGTACAGCACGCGCTCGCCGTATTCGCGCGCGGTGGCCAGGTCCGGCAGTTCGGTGCAGTGGATCACCACCAGGTCCACCTGCGAGGGCGGGCGGGTGTCCAGGCGCGCCTCGTAGGGCAGCGGGTCCACCTGGATCGGCAGCGGCGGCGGCTCGGGCAGCATGCGGCGGATGCTAGCATTCGGGGCTTTCCGGGAACTTCGCATGTCGCTGCCTTCCGCCGATTCCGCGCTCGGCCGGCTGATGGCCACGTTGCCGCGCGCCGGCCGCGTGGAGTGGATCGGGCTGCGTCCGGCGCGCGAGGCGCCGATGACCGAGGTGAGCGCAGCCGAGGCGGTCGCGGGCGCGGGGCTGGTCGGCGACCGGTACGCCGGCGGCAGCGGCAAGCGCGGGGTGACCCTGCTCCAGGCCGAACACCTGCCGGCGATCGCCGCGCTGGCGGGGCATGCGACGGTGGCGCCGGCGCTGCTGCGGCGGAACGTGGTGGTCTCGGGCATTCCGCTGATCGCGCTGAAGGGGCGGCGGTTCCGCATCGGCACGGTGCTGCTCGAAGGCACCGGCGAGTGCGACCCATGCGCGCGCATGGAGCTCGCGCTCGGGCCCGGCGGCTTCAATGCGATGCGCGGCCACGGCGGGCTGACCGCGCGGGTCCTGCAAGGCGGCGTGTTCCGCGTCGGCGATGCGGTGCGCGCGGAGGACGAATGAGCATGCGCGGACACTGCATCCTGTCGCACGGTTTCGAGAGCGGCCCCGACGCGACCAAGGTGACCGCGCTGGCGGAGGCGGCCGAACGTCTGGGCTGGAGCCACGAACGGCCGGACTACACCGACCTGGACGCCCGGCGCGAGGTGAGCGAACTGGGAGACGTGCCGGCGCGCGTGCAGCGCCTGCTCGCGCTGGCGCAGGCCGCGGCCGCGCGCGGGCCGCTGGTGCTGGCCGGCTCCAGCCTGGGCGCGTGGATCTCGGCGCGGGTGTCGCTGCAGGTGCCGGTGGCGGGGCTGTTCCTGATGGCGCCGCCGGTGCGCATGGGCGAGGCGCCGCCGCTCGAGGCCGCGCGCGTGCCGGTCTCGATCATCCACGGCTGGCATGACGAACTGATCCCGGCCTCCGAGGTGATCGCGTGGGCGCAGCCGCGCAGCGCGCGCCTGCTGCTGGTGGACGACAGCCATCGCCTGGCCGCGCACGTGGCGGATTCGGCCGAGTCCTTCGCCCGGCTGCTGGCCGCGCTGTGACGCCGGCATTCGCGCGGGAGCCGATCCGATGAAGTTCTTCGTCTCCTGCGCCAGGGGCCTGGAATACCTGCTCGCCGACGAACTGCTCGCGCTCGGTTGCGCGCAGGCCACCGCCGCGCTCGCCGGGGTCAACGCCGAGGGCACGCTCGCCGATGCGCAGCGCGCGGTGCTGTGGTCGCGCCTGGCCAGCCGCGTGCTGTGGCCGCTGGCCGAGTTCGCCTGCGCCGACGAGCATGCGCTGTACGCGGGCGTGGCCGCGCTGCCGTGGGAGGAACACCTCGCGCCGGGGCACACGCTGGCGGTGGACGCGCACGTCTCGGGCCCGGCGCTGACCCACGCGCGCTACGCGGCGCAGCGGGTCAAGGACGCGGTGGTGGACACGCTGCGCGCATGCACGGGAACGCGCCCGGACGTGGACCTGGAGGCGCCGGACCTGCGCCTGAACCTGGTGGTGCGCAAGAGGCGCGCGGTGCTGTCGGTGGACCTCGGCGGCGGCGCGCTGCACCGGCGCGGCTGGCGCCGCGCGCAGGGCGAGGCGCCGCTGAAGGAGACGCTGGCCGCGGCGGTGCTGCTGCGCGGCGGCTGGCCGCAGGTGTACGCCGCGGGCGGGGCGCTGCTCGATCCGATGTGCGGCAGCGGCACGCTGGTGATCGAGGGCGCGCTGATGGCGGCCGACGTCGCGCCCGGGCTGCTGCGCCATGGCGGATCCCCGCCCACGCGCTGGCGCGGGTTCGATGCGCGGGCCTGGGACGCGCTGTGCGGACAGGCGCGCGAACGCGAGGCGCGTGGACGGGCCGCATTGCGTGCGGCGTTCCACGGCCGCGATCTCGACCCGCGCGCGATCGCCGCGGCACGGGCCAATGCCGAGGCGGCCGGCGTGGCCGCAGCGATCGCGTGGGAGGCTGGCGATGTCGCTGCGCTGGAGGCCTCGGCGTTCGCGGCGATGCCCGCCGGCCTGGTCGTGTGCAACCCGCCCTACGACGCGCGCCTGGCTGCCGATCCGGCCCTGTACCGCGCGCTCGGCGACGCGCTGGTGCGCGCGGTGCCCGGCTGGCGCGCGAGCCTGCTGTGCGGCGACCGCGAGCTGGCGTTCGCCACCGGCCTGCGCGCGCGCAGGACCTACACCCTGTTCAACGGCACGCTCGAATGCACCCTGCTCGTGGCCGATCCGGTGCGGCCGCCGGCGCGGGCCAGGGCGGCGGAAGCCGGCGGGGCCGAGGCGGCGCCCGTGCTGTCGGAAGGCGCGCAGATGGTCGCCAACCGGCTGCGCAAGAACCTGCGCCACCTGAAGGGCTGGCGCGAGCGCGAGGGCGTGACCTGCTTCCGCGCCTACGACGCCGACCTGCCCGAGTACGCCGCGGCGGTGGACGTGTACACCACGCTCGACGCGGACACCTGGCTGCACGTGCAGGAGTACGCCGCGCCGCGCGAGATCCCCGAGGCCGACGTGCGCCGCCGCCGCAACGCGCTGCTGGCCGCCGCGCGCGAGGTGTTCGCGCTGCCGAAGGAGCGGGTGGTGCTGAAGACGCGCGCGGTGGGCAAGGGCGGCAGCAAGTACGGGCGGATGGACGCGCGCGGCGAGTTCCTGCACGTGCGCGAAGGACGCGCGGTGCTGCGGGTGAACCTGACCGACTACCTGGACACCGGCCTGTTCCTCGACCACCGCCCGCTGCGCCTGCAGCTCGCGGCCGAGGCCGGGAACGCGCGCTTCCTCAACCTGTTCTGCTACACCGGCGCGGCGACCGTGCATGCCGCGCTGGGCGGCGCGCGCGAGACCACCAGCGTGGACCTGTCCGCCACCTACCTGCAGTGGCTGGCCGAGAACCTGCGCGCGAACGGCCTGGGCGGCGCGCGCCACCGCCTGGTGCAGGCCGACGCGCTGGCCTGGCTGGAAGCCGACCGCGGCCAGTACGACCTGGTCTTCTGCGACCCGCCGACCTTCTCCAATTCCAAGCGCGCCGGCGACTTCGACGTGCAGGCGCAGCACGTGCGCCTGCTGCGCGCGGCGATGGCGCGCCTGGCGCCGGGCGGCACCCTGTATTTCTCCAACAATTACCGGCGGTTCCGCCTGGACGAGGCGGCGGTGGCGCAGTTCGCGCACTGCGAGGACATCACCCCGCGGACGATCCCGCCCGATTTCGCGCGCGATCCGCGCATCCACCGCTGCTGGCGCCTGCGCCATCGGTGACGGCGCAGGCGCTTCTGTGCGTCAGCGCGTGCTCAGCCGGCTCTCCGGGAAGCGCAGCTGTTGCGCCATCTGCATTTCCTGCGCGAGGGTCTGCTCGTCGCGTGCCTGCACCCAGACGTGGGCCACGCGGCCGTCGCCGAGCGTGACCAGGGTTTCGCGCACGAGCACGTCCGGGCGCGAGGCGACCTCGCCGCGGTACCAGCGCACCTCGCGGCCGTCCACGGTGCCCTGTTCGGTGCGATTGCGGCGCTCGGGCTGGAACGGCGGGTCGGCGGCGATGAACACCCCGAGCACCTCGCTGCCGTCGGCGCGCTTGGCCAGGCAGAAGTCGGCATTGCCGGCGGGGCGGTATTCCCAGGTCAGTCCGGTGTCGGCCGGCAGCTGCGGGCAGGCCGGCGGGGTGACCGTCTGCGCCTGCGCGGCGCCGGCGAGGGCCAGGAGGCACAAGGTAGCCAGAGCTTTCATGGGTTCCCCCGAAGTACTGCATGCGGAAGGTTTCCGCACGCCGACCATAGTCCAGAGCCGGGGGCTTGACAATTCAATAATGTGATTGACGTCTCAAAACGAAAAGGCCGGTTTCTGGTTGGCGTGCCGTTGCCCGGGCGGGCGCCGACGCGCCCCCCATTCATGCTGTCGGCCGCAGTGCCTGCAGCAATCCGCGTGCCGCATTCAGCCGGCTGGCGGCATCGGGCAGCTCCAGCCGCACCCGCAGCTTGTCGGGGCCGTCCATCGCATAGTGCCTGGGTTGCGACTGGATCAGGCGGATCACCGTCATCGGGTCCACGTCCGGCTTGGGTTCGAACTGGATCCGGCCGCCGCCGGGGCCGAGTTCGAGCTTGCGGATGCCCAGGCGCGTGGCCTGCAACTTGAGCTCGGCGACCGCGAACAGGTGCCTGGCCGGATCCGGCAGCAGGCCGAAGCGGTCCACCATCTCCACCTGCAGCTCGCGCAGCTCGTCGGCGTCGCGCGCGGCGCTGATGCGCTTGTACAGGGTCAACCGCGCGTGCACGTCGGGCAGGTAGTCCTCCGGGATCAGCGCCGGCAGGTTGAGCGTGACCTCGGCGCCGTGGCGCTCGGTCCCGTCCACGTCCGGCAGCTTGCCGGCCTTGATCGAGCGCACTGCGCGCTCCAGCAGTTCGGTGTACAGGCTGAAGCCGACCTCGGCGATCTGCCCGCTCTGTTCCTCGCCCAGCAGCTCGCCCGCGCCGCGGATCTCCAGGTCGTGGGTGGCGAGGGTGAAGCCGGCGCCCAGCTCGTCCATCGAGGCGATCGCGTCCAGCCGCTTGCGCGCGTCGGCGGTGATGCTGCGGTCGTCCGGCACCACCAGGTAGGCGTAGGCGCGGTGGTGGGAGCGGCCGACCCGGCCGCGCAACTGGTGCAGCTGCGCCAGGCCGAAGCGGTCGGCGCGGTTGATGACGATGGTGTTGGCGTTGGGGATGTCAATGCCGGACTCGATGATGGTCGTGCACAGCAGCACGTTGAAGCGCTGCTTGTGGAAGTCGAGCATCACCTGCTCCAGCTCGCGCTCGGGCATCTGCCCGTGGGCGATGCCGATCCGCGCCTCCGGCACCAGCTCCTGCAGGTCGCGCTGCATGCGGCCGATGGTCTCGACGTCGTTGTGCAGGAAGTACACCTGGCCGCCGCGCGCCAGCTCGCGCTGGAACGCCTCGCGCAGCAGCGCCCCGTCCCACGGCGTGACGAAGGTCTGCACCGCCAGCCGGTGCGCGGGCGGGGTGGCGATGATGGACAGGTCGCGCAGCCCGGACAGGGCCATGTTGAGCGTGCGCGGGATCGGCGTGGCGGTGAGGGTGAGCAGGTGCACGTTGGCGCGCAGCGCCTTCAGCGCTTCCTTCTGGCGCACGCCGAAGCGCTGTTCCTCGTCCACGATCACCAGCCCCAGGTCCTTGAAGCGCACGTCCGGCTGCAGCAGCCGGTGGGTGCCGACGACCACGTCGAGCTTGCCCTCCGCCAGCCGCTGCAGCTCGGCCTCGATCTCCTTCCTGGTCTTGAACCGCGACAGCACCTCGACCCGGATCGGCCAGTCGGCGAAACGGTCGCGGAAGTTGCGGTAGTGCTGCTCGGCCAGCAGCGTGGTCGGCACCAGCACCGCGACCTGCTTGCCGGCGGTGGCGGCGACGAACGCGGCGCGCACCGCGACCTCGGTCTTGCCGAAGCCGACGTCGCCGCAGACCACGCGGTCCATCGGCTGCGAGGACGACAGGTCGCGGATCACCGCCTCGATCGCGGCGAGCTGGTCCGGCGTTTCCTCGAACGGGAACGCGGCCGCGAACGGCTCGTACAGGGCGCGGTCCAGTTGCAACGCGAGCCCGGCGCGGGCCTGCCGCCTGGCCTGGATCTCCAGCAGTTCGGCGGCGACGTCGCGCACCTTCTCCGCGGCCTTGCGCCTGGCCTTCTGCCACTGCTCGCCGCCCAGCGAGTGCAGCGGCGCGGTTTCCGGCGAGGCGCCGGAGTAGCGGCTGATCCGGTCGAGCTGCGCCACCGGCACGTACAGGCGGTCGCCCTTGGCGTATTCGATTTCGAGGTATTCGCCGGGAGTGCCGCCGGCCTCCAGCGTCACCAGGCCGCGGTAGCGGCCGACGCCATGGTCCTCGTGCACGATCGGCGCGCCTTCGGCGAGTTCGCCGAGGTCGCGGATGATCGCCTCCGGCTCGCGCCCCGCGCGCCGCCGGCGGCGCGGCTGCGCGGCGCGTTCGGGGAACAGCTGGCGCTCGGTGAGGACGACGAAGGCCGGCGCATCCGCCGCGAAGCCGTCGTCGAGCGGGGCCACGGCGATGGCGAAGCGGGCCGTCCCGGCGACGAACGCCGCCCAGTCCGCCAGCACCTCCGGCCGCAGCCCGGCCGCGTGCAGCACCTCCAGCAGCGCCTCGCGCCGACCGGCCGAATCGGCCGCCACCAGCACCCGGCCCGGGTAGCTGGACAGGAACGACTGCAAGGCCGCGGCCGGCGCCGCGTCCCGGGCCGCGAGCGGCAGGGTCGGCGCCGGTGGCAGGCCGAGCGCGTGCGCCTGCTCGCCGCGCGCGGCGTCGGCGCCGAGCACGTCCACACGCGCGATGCGGTTGAGCCGCTCGCGCAGCGCCTCCGGCGGCAGGTACAGCTCGGCCGGCGGCAGCAGCGGGCGTTCCAGGTCGTGGCGGCGCTGCTCGTAGCGTTCCTGGGTCTGCGCCCAGAAGGCGCCGGCGGCGTCGAGCGCGCCCTCGCCCAGCACCGGCAGCAGTGCCGCGTCGAGATAGTCGAACAGGGTCGCGGTCTGCTCGAAGAACAGCGGCAGGTAGTACTCGATCCCGGCCGGCGCCAGGCCGGCCTTGAGGTCCTGGTACAGCGCGCTGCGGCGCGCGTCTATGTCGAAGCGCTCGCGCAGCGCGTCGAGCGCGCGCTTCACCGCGGCCTCGTCGGTGGGCAGCTCGCGGCCGGGCAGCAGGCGCACCGCCTCCACCTTCTCCTGCGAGCGCTGCGTCTCCGGGTCGAAGGCGCGGATCGAATCGATCTCCTCGTCCAGCAGTTCGACCCGGTAGGGCGTGTCGGCGCCCATCGGGTACACGTCGAGCAGGCCGCCGCGCACCGCGAAGTCGCCCGGGTCGTACACCTGCGGCACGTGGCGGTAGCCGGCGGCGATCAGGCGCTGCTTCTCCGCCTCCAGGTCGAGCCGCTGGCCCACGCGCACGTCGAAGCTGCTGCCGACCACGTAGCGCACCGGCGCCAGCCGCTGCATCAGGGTCTGCACCGGCACCACCACGATCCCGCGCCGCAGCGACGGCAGCCGCAGCAGCGTGGCCAGGCGCTGGCTGACGATGTCCGGATGCGGGCTGAAGCGGTCGTAGGGCAGCGTCTCCCAGTCCGGGAAGTGCACGACCGGCAGGTCCGCGACGCCGGCGAGCAGGGTGCGCAGGTCGGATTCGAGCTGGTGCGCGGCGTGGTTGTCGCGCGCGACCGCGAGCACCGGCCCGGCGTGCGCCTGGGCGGCGCCGGCGATGGCGAAGGCAAGCCCGGACGCGGATGCCGGCGCGTGCCAGTAGGCGCGCTGCTGGCCGGGGCGGGGCAGGGGGGGAGCGGGGAAGGCGAAGGTGTCGGTCATCGGCACGCAAAACGACGGCAGCGCCGGAGGCGGCATGCCGCCCCCAGCGCGGGGCCGTCAGTTTACGCGAGCGGCGGTGCGCGCCGGCCTGCGTCCGGCGCCACCCTCACTTCGCGGCGGTCGCCGCCACGATGTCGCCCTTGGTCGAGGCGACGATCTCCAGCAGCTCGCGCGTCTCCCGCTCCGGCACCTTGTGCCTGGCCAGCACGTCCTTGAACAGCGCGACCATCCGCTTCCATTCGTGCTCGCTGATGTCCAGGTGCGCGTGCGCGTCCTTCATGTTCCGGCCCTGGTACTGACAGGGGCCGCCGGTGACCTGGCAGACCAGCGAGGTCACGTGGTACTTGAGGTACGGCGCGGGCACGCGCTGGCGCGCGGCGTCTATGGCCGGGTTCGCGTTCAGCACCGGATCGGGCACCAGCACGTCAATGAAGTCGCTGACCACGACCGAGATCGGCATCAGGCCGCCCAGGCGGTCGTACAGGGACTGCTGCGCGGGCTCGGCTTCGTCGCTGCGCTCGGCCTGCGCCTGCACTGCAGGCGCGAAGGCGAGGACGAGCGCGGCAAGCGCCGCGCGTGCGCGGTGGGACAGCGGACGCATACGGACCTCCTTCCCCTGGTTTGGGTTCACTTCTGTGCGCTATTCCGCCGTGACCGGATCGATCACGGCCTTCACTTCGGCAACCCGGTCGGCCGGGAAGCCGCCCTGGCGAGCGTGTTCGCGGACCAGATCCTCGCTGGGAGCGATGTACACGCAGTAGATCTTGTCGTCGGTGACGTAGCTGCGGTCCCACTGGATCCGCGGGCCGAGCGCGTCGAGCACGCGGCAGGACTTCTGCGAGATCGCGCGCAGTTGTTCCGCCGGCAGTTGGCCGGCGCCGGGCAGGTTGCGTTCGATGACGTAGCGGGGCATGGCCGGGGCTCCTCAGGGGCGTGCTTCGAGCACCAGGTTGAAGGGGGTCTCGGTGGCGCGGCGGAACCGGCCGAAGCCGGCCGCGATCATCACCTCGCGCAGACGCGCCTCGCCGGCCTGCGCGCCGAGCGCTAGCCCGTTGCGGGCCAGCGACACCGGCACGCAGATCTGCGAGGAGGCGCCGTAGTACACGCGGCCGACCGGATTGAGGTTGGCCTCCACGCTGTCGCCGGCGAAGGGCTCGACCAGCATGCAGGTGCCATCGGACGCCAGCGCGTCGCGCGCATGCCGGGCCGCGCCGACCGGATCGCCCATGTCGTGCAGGCAGTCGAAGAAGCAGATCAGGTCGAAGTCCGCCTCGTCGTAGCCGGTGGCGTCGGCGGTTTCGAAACGTGCGTTGTCCACGCCGGCCTCCCGCGCGCGCTGGCGCGCCACTTCGATGGACGGGCCGTGGTAGTCGTAGCCGACGAACTCCGAATCGGGGAACGCCCTGGCCATCAGCGTGGTGCTGGCGCCGTGGCCGCAGCCGACGTCGGCGACCTTGGCGCCGGCTTTCAGCTTCTCCACCACGCCCTCGAGCGCGGGCAGCCACTCGCCGAGCAGGTGCGCGTTGTAGCCGGCGCGGAAGAAGCGCTCGGTGCCGCGGAACAGGCACGGATGGTGCTCGCCCCATTCCATGCCCTTGCCGGTGCGGAAGTTCTCGAGGGTGCGTTCGAGCACGTGGAAGGTGTCCTGCACCACCTCGTAGGCGCCGGGCAGGTCCACCGGCCCGTCGGGGTCGGCCAGGCATAGCGCCTGGACTTCGTCGAGGCCGTAGCGGCCACTGGCGGGGTCGAAGCTCACGTAACCGCCGGCGGCCTGGTTGGCCAGCCATTCGCGCACGTAGCGCTCGTGCGTCCCCGTGCGCGCGGCGAGTTCGGCCGGCGTCAGCGGTTGTGCGGCGAGCGCCCGGTAGAACCCGAGCTTGTCGCCGACCAGCATCAGGGTGGAGGAAATGGCGGCGCCGAGATCGCCGACCGCCCGACCGAGGAATTCGTTGAGTCTTGCTTCGTCAATGGCCATTGCGCGACTCCGGGAGGAGGGCCCTTCCGTGGACGTGCGCGGCTCCGCCAGCCGCCGGCCCCCTTCCTGCGGAATACGTCCGCAATGCGCAGGGGCGGCATGCCGTTCGTCGGCAGCGCCCGGCACTCCGGATGCGGCGGCTCAGGCGGCCTCGGAGCGGTTGCGTTCCTGGGCCTCGCCGCCCAGCTCCAGCACCACCCGCACCAGGCCCGGCGTGCCGGTGTGCATGCGGCGGAAGCCCATGGATTCGGCCAGCGCCAGCATCGGCTGGTTGTGCTCGAGCACGTCGCCGTACAGGCGCTCGAGCTTGCGGCCCCGCGCCCAGCGCACCAGCCGGCGCATCAGGTGCCGGCCCAGGCCCATCCCGGCGATGTAGTGGCTGACCAGGATCGCGAACTCGGCCTCGCGCGGGTCGTCGCCGATCGCGACCCGGGCGACCGCGCCCACCAGCGCCTCCCCCGGCGGCAGCGGCTCGGCCGCGACCAGCGCGAATTCGCGCCGCGGGTCGGGCCGGGTCAGGCGCTCGGCCATCTCCGGCGTGAGTTCCTTCATCGTGTAGAGGAAGCGCTGCCGGATCTCCTCCGGATGCAGCAGGCCGAAGCCGGCGCGCAGCGGACCGGCGTCCTCGGGACGGATCGGGCGGATCAGCACCTCGCGGCCGTTGGCCAGGCGCAGCTGCTCATGCCAGGGCGGGAGACGGTTGCGGGCGGCCATGCGCGGAGCCTGCCACGGAGGAAGTGAAGCTAAGCTCTAGACGATGGACGAACATGTGCTGCGGCGGTTGACGGCCGGCTGGCCCGGGGTCGAGGCCGGCCTGAAGTGGGAGGACGACCTGGTCTTCACCGTGGCCGGGAAGATGTTCTGCGTGCTGTGCCTGCGCGGGCCGCAGGCCGGGGCCTTGAGCTTCAAGGTCGAGGACGGACGCTTCCTGGAACTGACCGGGCAGCCGGGGTTCGTGCCGGCCCCGTACCTGGCGCGGGCGAAGTGGGTGCAGGTGCCGGACCCCGCGCGGCTGCCCGCGGCCGAGCTGCGCGCGCTCGTCCGCCGCGCCTACGAGCTGGTGCGCGCCCGCCTGCCGAAGAAGCTGCAGCGTGAGCTCGCCGACTGAGCCGATGGCGGGGCCCCGCGCCGGGCCGCGCTTCGCCGAGGCGCTGCGGTTCTGGCACCGCCTGGGCTGGATCAACTTCGGCGGGCCGGCGGGGCAGATCGCGCTGATGCACGCCGAGCTGGTGGAGCGGCGGCGCTGGGTGGACGAGGCGACGTTCCTGCACGGGCTCAACTACTGCATGTTGCTGCCGGGGCCGGAGGCGATGCAGCTGGCCACCTACCTGGGCTGGCGCCTGCACGGCATTCGTGGCGGGGTCGCCGCGGGCGCGCTGTTCGTGCTGCCGGCGGCGCTGGTCATGGCGCTGCTGGGCTGGGTGTACATGCGTTTCGGCAGCGTGCCGGCGGTGGCGGCGGCGTTGGCCGGGGTGCAGGCGGCGGTGCTCGGGATCATCGCCCATGCGGTGCTGCGGATCGGGCGGCGGGTCATGCGGACCGCTTTCGCCGGTGCGCTGGCGCTGGCGGCGCTGCTGGCGATCGCGGCGGACGCGCCATTCCCGCTGGTGGTGGCCGGGGCGGCCCTGGCTGGGTTGGTGGTGTGGCGGTTGGCGCCGCGCTGGTTGCCGCAGGAGGCGGCGCACGGGGCGGTGGCGGAAGGGGCTGCGCGGGCCTTCGCGCTGCGCCCGGCGCTGCGTCATGCCGCAGGGGTGGCCGGTGTGTGCCTGCTGCTGTGGTGGCTGCCGCTGCTGGCGGTGCGCGTCTGGCTGGGCGGCGACAGCACGGCCTGGGCGATGGGGGTGTTCTTCAGCAAGGCCGCGCTGGTCACGCTCGGCGGGGCCTACGCGGTGCTGCCCTATGTCGCGCAGCAGGCGGTGGAGGTGCACGGCTGGTTGGCACCGGAGCAGATGCTGGTGGGGTTGGGGCTGGCCGAGTCCACGCCCGGGCCGTTGATCCTGGTGCTGGAGTTCGTGGGTTTCGTCGGGGGCTGGCAGCACCCGGATCTGGCGTCGCCGTTGGCCTCGGCGCTGTTGGGGGCGGGGGTGACGGTGTGGGCGACGTTCCTGCCGAGTTTCCTGTTCGTGTTGCCGGCGGCGCCCTGGATCGAGCGTCTGCGCGAGTGGCCGGCCGCCAGTGCGACGCTGGCGGCGATCACCGCCGCGGTGGTCGGGGTGATCGCGCATCTGGCGTTGTGGTTCGGCTGGCAGTTGCTGGCGCATCGCCCCTTGGCCGAAGGGGCGTTCGTGCTGGCGCTGGCGCTGCTGGCCTGGCTGGGACTGGCACGCTGGCGCTGGAACATCGTCGCGGTGGTGCTCGGCGCCGGCGCGCTCGGCGTGCTGGCGCAGGCGGGTGGGGTTGTTGGTTGAGCTGCCGTGTTCGGTTTGGGTGCGGTGGGCTTGGTCGTCCCGGGTCCGGTGCGCGGGGGGTGTCGCTCTCTGCTCGGTCAGGGACGCCGCTGCGCGGCTCTCCCGGCCCGGCGCAGCGCGCCGGGCGTTCGCCCAAGCCGCGCGGCAGTGCCGCGCGAGCGGCTTGGGCTCACCCTGTCCTGACTCGCGCGCGCGCCATCCATGGCGCGCTTGACGCGACACCCCCCGCCCGAAGCTGCTGACGTGCGCACGCGTACCGCGCATGCCGGCGCCCTGCTCGAAGCAGCCGACATGTGCACGCGCTGCAGGACAGGCCCGCCGCGCGCTGCGACGACGGAATCAGGCCGGTGCCGGTCCCGACGGTTTGCGCAGGCGGGCCAGGAACTTCATCGCGCCCAGCACCGCCACGCCGGCGAGGATGCCGACCAGCGCGTCGAACGACAGCGCCACCAGCCAGCCTGCGCTGCCGTGCGTGTACGGCTCGATCAGGTGGTGCAGCGCCGCGATCCCGTGCACGAGGATCCCGCCGCCGACCAGGAACATCGCGGCGGTGCCGGCGATCGAGAGCAGCTTCATCAGGTACGGCGCGGTGCGCAGGATCGCCTTGCCGAGCGCGCGCTTGGTCCGCGCCATCCCGCCCTCGCGTCCATTGCCGGCCAGCAGCAGCCCGAGATCGTCGAGCTTGACGATGCCGGCCACCAGCCCGTACACGCCCACCGTCATCAGCAGCGAGATCGCCACCAGCACCGACAGCTGGCGCGCGAAATCCGCCTGCGCCACCGTGCCCAGGGTGATGACGATGATCTCCGCCGAGAGGATGAAGTCGGTGCGGATCGCGCCTTTGATCTTGTCCTTCTCGAACGCGACCATGTCCACCTGCTCGTCGCTCACCGCCTGCAGCAACTCCGCGTGGCGGCGCGCGTCCTCCTTCGGCGAATGCAGGAACTTGTGTGCGAGCTTCTCCACGCCCTCGTAGCACAGGTACGCGCCGCCCACCATCAGCAACGGGATCACCGCCCACGGCGCGAACGCGCTGATCAGCAGCGCCGCCGGCACCAGGATCGCCTTGTTGACCAGCGACCCTTTGGCCACGGCCCACACCACCGGCAGCTCGCGGTCCGGATCGATGCCCGTCACCTGCTGCGCGTTCAGCGCCAGGTCGTCGCCGAGCACGCCGGCGGTCTTCTTGGTCGCGACCTTGGTCATCACCGACACGTCGTCGAGCAGCGTGGCGATGTCGTCGAGCAGGGCGAAGAGGCCGGAAGCCATGGCAGGGTGCGCAGGGAAGGGGGGCGGATTCTCGCACAGGCCCGGATGGCCGGCAGCCGCTGTTATCCTCACGCGCCTGCCGCCGACCGTCGCCGGTGCCGTCAATCCTCGACCCGCCGTCACGAATGCAGGAGCGCAGTGTGCTGAAAAGGATTTCGTCCCCCGCCGCGCAGGCCCGCGCCCCGTTCCGGCGCGATGCGGAGCCTGGCCGGGTGGCTGCAATGGCGCTCACCCTCTCGCTCCATGCGGTGTTCGTGGCCTGGCTCCTGCGGGAGCGGCCGGTGCCGGTGGACGATGGGCCGGAGGACACCGTCATCACCGTGACGTTCATCGCCCGTCCGTCCCCGGCGGCCAGGGTGACGAAGCCCCGAGTCCGTGTTGCGAGCCGCACATCGGTCGGCACGGCCACGCCGGGTGACGCGGCTGCATCCGTGAGTTCCGCACAGGCGCATTCCGTCCCCGTCGCGTCGGCAACACACCAGCGTGCGGAGGACACGCCAGCACCGCCGGCGCCGTTGAATGTGGTGATCGAGGAACCTGCCATGGACTTCCGGCAGGATCCGCTGAGGCGCCCCGATGGGCGCTGGGAAGCGAGCGAGCCGCGCATGCGGCTCACCCTGACCGACCGCTCGCTCGGCGGCCGTCTGCAGGCCATGCAGAGACGCCGCATGTGCGGCGATCTGCGTGCAGCCCTGTCGGCCAACCGCGGAAGCACCGAGGCAATCCTGGCCTCGATGGCGCGCCACGGCTGCCGAGGCTAGGCGCGGCTCGCGCCCGGCGATCGGAGAGGCTTGTCAGGCCGGCGGCCGCAGCCACTCCAGCCGGGCCTGGGCGTGCGCGTCCTCGCCGAGCGCGTCGCGCAGCGCTTGCAGCGCGGGCGCGACGTGTGCATCGAAGCGCCAGGGCGTGTTCAGCAGCAGCAGGCCGCTGCCGTTCATGCGCAGCGGCGAATCGTCGCGCCGCACCAGCAGCTCGGCGAGCAGCGCCGACTTCGCCGGCAGGGCGCCGGCGCCGCGGTAGAACGGCTGCAGCGCGCGGCGCAGCTTGATCGGGTACCACAGCGCGAACACGCCCTGCGGCCAGCGCGCCAGGCCTTCGCGCAGCGCGGCGAGGGCGTGGCCGAACTCCTCGAGCTGGGCCTCGTAGGGCGGATCCATCAGCACCAGTCCACGGCCGAAGCGGGTGGCGCCGGCCTTCGGCGGCAGCAGCGCCTTCAGCGCGGCATAGCCGTCGCGGCGGTGCACGGCCACGCGCGGATCGTGGGCGAAGGCGGCCTTCAGCGCTTCGGCTTCCTGTTCCTGCAGCTCGCAGCAGGCGATCCGGTCCTGCGCGCGCAGCGCGTGCGCGAGCAGCCATGGCGAGCCGGGGTAGGCCGCGGCGCCGTGCGCCTCGCGGCAGGCGGCGACCGCTTCGAGATAACGCCGCAGCAGCGGTTCGGCCGGCGGATCGGCGAGCAGGCGCGCCACGCCGCCGGCCGCCTCGCCGGTGCGCTGCGCGGCCTTGGCGTCGAGCGCGTACAGCCCGCTCCCGGCGTGGGTGTCCAGGGCGAAGCAGGGCGCGGGCTTGGCGGTCAGCGCGTCGCACAACGCCAGCAGCAGCACGTGCTTGAGCACGTCGGCGTGGTTGCCGGCATGGAAGGCATGGCGGTAGTTCATCGGCATAGGGTAGCCCGGCGGGCTGGTCTATCCTTGCCGCATCCGGACCGTGCCACCGCCATGCCGCGCATCCTGCTGGTCGAAGACGAAGCCGCGATCGCCGACGCCGTGGCCTTCGCCCTGCGTGGCGACGGGCACGAGGTGCTGCACTGCCTGACCGGCGGCGAGGCGCTGCGGGCGGCGCGCGCGCAGGCCTTCGACCTGGCCCTGCTCGACGTGGGCCTGCCCGATCTCAACGGCTTCGCCCTGTGCCGCGAGCTGCGCGCGCTGCGGGCGCTGCCGGTGATCTTCCTCACCGCGCAGTCGGCCGAGGCCGACCGCCTGCTCGGCTTCGACCTGGGCGCCGACGACTACGTGGCCAAGCCGTTCTCGCCGCGCGAGCTGCTGGCGCGGGTGCGGGTGGCGCTGCGCCGGATGCCGGGCGCGCCGGCGGCCGCGGCCGGCTTCGAGCACGATCCGGAGGCGCGGCGCATCCGCTACCGCGGCCGGCTGCTGGACCTGACCCGCTACGAGTACGGCCTGCTCGCCGCGCTGCTGGCGCGGCCCGGCGCGGTGCTCTCGCGCGCGCAGCTGATGGACCGGGTCTGGGGCGACGCCCCCGACAGCGGCGACCGCACCGTGGACACCCACATCAAGACCCTGCGCGCCAAGCTGCGCGAGGTGGATCCCGCGGCCGACCCGATCCGCACCCACCGCGGCCTGGGCTACTCGCTCGAGCCATGACCCGGTGCCCGGCATGAACATCGCGCTGCGCATCTTCCTGGGCTATTTCCTGATCGTGGCGCTGGCCGCGCTGCTGCTGGCGCAGGTGTTCGTGGCCCAGGTCAAGCCGGGCGTGCGCCAGGCGATGGAGGACACCCTGGTGGACACCGCCAACCTGCTGGCGGAACTGGCCGCCGACGACCTGCGCGCCGGGCGCATCGCCGACGGCCAGTTCGCGCGCGCGGTGCGGGCGGTGCGCGAGCGCGACTTCGGCGCCAGCATCTGGGGCTTTTCCAGGCGCGAACACCGCACCCGGATCTACGTCACCGACGCACGCGGGATCGTGGTCTTCGACAGCGAAGGGCGCGACGTCGGCAAGGACTACTCGCGCTGGAACGACGTGTACCTGACCCTGCGCGGGCGCTACGGCGCGCGCTCCACCCGCAGCGACCCGGCCGACGAGACCTCCACCGTGATGCACGTGGCCGCGCCGGTCCGCGACGGCGACCGCATCGTCGGAGTGCTGACCGTGGCCCGTCCGAACCGCACCCTGGCGCCGTTCATCGCCCGCAGCCAGGCGATCGTCACGCGCTGGGGCTTCGTGCTGATGGGCAGCGCGCTGCTGATCGGTATCGGCGTGGCCTGGTGGCTGTCGCGGCAGTTGCGGCGGCTGCAGCGCTACGCGCAGGCGGCGACCGCCGGCGAACGCGCGCCGTTGCCGGCGATGGCCGGGGAGTTCGGCGAGCTCGGGCGGGCGCTGGACACCATGCGCACCCGGCTCGAGGGCAAGCAGTACGTGGAGCAGTACGTGCACACCCTCACCCACGAGATGAAGGGTCCGCTGGCTGCGATCCGTGCCGGCGCCGAGCTGCTGGAGGAGCCGGTGGCGAACGACATGGGCGAGGCCGACCGGCGCCGCTTCGCCGCCAGCATCCGCGCCCAGAGCGAACGTCTGGCGCTGATGATCGACAAGCTGCTGGCGCTGGCCGAAGTCGAGCATCGCCGCAGGCTCGACCATCCGGAGCGCGTGCCGCTCACGGCACTGTTGCAGGACGTGGCCGCGCAGGCGCAACCGCGGCTGGTGCTGGCCGGGCTGGACCTGGCGCTGGCGCCGCCGGAGGCGGACGCGGCGGTGCAGGGCGATCCGTTCCTGCTGCGCCAGGCGCTGGCCAACCTGGTCGAGAACGCGCTGGACTTCGCCCCGCGTGGCAGCACCATCGAACTGGCCGCGCACCGCGAGCACGGGCAGTGGGCGATCGAGGTCGCCGATCGCGGCCCCGGCATCCCGGACTACGCCCGGCCGCGGGTGTTCGAACGTTTCTACTCGCTGCCGCGGCCCGAGGGCGGCAGCCGCAGCAGCGGCCTGGGGCTGACCTTCGTGGCCGAGGTCGCGGCGCTGCACGGCGGCAGCGCCGAGCTGCACAACCGCGACGGCGGCGGCGCGCGGGCGGTGCTGCGCCTGCCGGCGGCCTGAGCCCGCGGCCCCGCGCACTTCACCCTCGCTTCACCGACGCCCCATCGTCCCGCCATCCGCGCGGCGCAGCCTGTGGCCGGTTCCACAGACAGGAGCGTGTGCCATGCGATGGGGGCTGAAAGGGGGGGTGGTGTTCTTCCTCACCGTGCTGATCCTGATCCCGCTGGGGATGGTCAACGGGCTGATCGCCGAGCGCGAGCGTTACCGCCGGGAGGCGGTGGCCAGCGTGGCGCGCAGCCATGCCGGCGCGCAGGCGGTGATCGGCCCGGTGCTGGTGGTGCCGTACACCGAGACGGTGGAAGTGGAGGAGGCCGACGCCCGCGGCGAACCGCGCCGGGTGCTGCGCGAGCGCAGCGGGCAGTGGACGTACTTCCCCGAGGTGCTGGTGCTCGAAGGCCGGCTGACGCCCGGCACCCGCAAGCGCGGCCTGCACGAGGTGCGGGTGTACGAACTGCAGGGGCAGCTCTCGGCGCGGTTCGATGCCGCGATCCCCGCCGACGCCGACCCGTTGCGGCCACGGCGGATCGGCCAGCCGTGGCTGGGCTATGGCTTCGCCGACGTGCGCGGGCTGACGGGCGCGCCGCGCCTGCAGGTCAACGGCATGGCGGCGACGCTGGAACAGGGCCTCGGGAGCCGAGAAGGCGGAGGCATCCACGCGCGGCTGGCGGCGCCGCGGGCCGGCGAACGGCTGGCGCTGGATGCACGCCTCGCATTCGCGCTCGGCGGCACCGAATCGCTGGCGGTGGTGCCGCTGGCGCGCGCCAACACGGTGCGCCTGCAATCGGCCTGGCCGCATCCGTCGTTCGGCGGCAGCTTCCTGCCGCGCACGCGCCGGGTCGGCGCGGACGGGTTCCGCGCCGAGTGGGAAGTGTCCTCGCTCGCCACCACCGCGCAGGCGCAGTACCGCGCCGGCGTGACTGCGGTGACGCCGGTGGACGGAGAGCGGGCCTTCGCCCCCCAGGGCGCGCCGGCCGCGCTCGATGCGCTCGGGGTCTCGCTCGTGGATCCGGTGGACGTCTATGCGCAGGCCGATCGCGCCAGCAAGTACGGCCTGTTGTTCATCGTCCTCACCTTCACCGGGTTCTTCCTGTTCGAGCTGATCCGGCGCCAGCCGATCCACCCGATCCAGTACGGCCTGGTGGGGCTGGCGCTGGCGATCTTCTTCCTGCTGCTGCTGGGGCTGAGCGAGCACATCGCCTTCGGCCTGGCCTATCTGGCCGCGGCCGCGGCATGCATCGGCCTGCTCGGCTTCTACCTCGCGCACGTGCTGCACAGCCGCGCGCGCGGCCTGGCCTTCGCTGCGATGCTGGGCGCGCTGTACGCGGCGCTGTACGGCCTGCTGGTG
Source organism: Vulcaniibacterium gelatinicum (assembly GCF_008033445.1). GTDB lineage: Bacteria > Pseudomonadota > Gammaproteobacteria > Xanthomonadales > Xanthomonadaceae > Vulcaniibacterium_B > Vulcaniibacterium_B gelatinicum. The sequence continues at coordinate 4,068 of NZ_VNKO01000007.1, read as the reverse complement.
TCGGAGGACAACGCGCTGGTGCTCGGCTCGGGCCTGCTGTTCGCGATCCTGGCTGCGGTGATGATCGTGACCCGCAAGGTGGACTGGTACCGGCTCGGGCAGGCGCGCGAGGCCCTGTGATCCGCCCCCGGCGGCGGCCGATCGCCGGTCGCCGCCGGTGCTAGAATCCCTGCCATGGACATTCGCGTGCAGCGCTTCACCGGACCGGCGGTCGGCCGGCACCTCGACGACGTGGCGCGCCTGCGCATCGCCGTGTTCCGCGACTGGCCCTACCTCTACGACGGCGACCTGGACTACGAGCGCGATTACCTGCGCGCCTACGCCCGTTCGCCCGAGAGCGTGTTCGTGCTCGCCTTCGACGGCGGGCGCGTGGTCGGAGCCTCCACCGGCATTCCGCTCGCGGACGACACGCCCGCGTTCCAGGCCCCGTTCCTGGAGCGCGGGATCGCGGTCGAGTCGGTGTTCTACTTCGACGAGTCGGTGCTGCTGCCCGAGTACCGCGGCCGCCGCCTCGGCCACGCCTTCTTCGACGAGCGCGAGGCGCATGCGCGCGCGCTCGGCCGCTTCCGCTGGACCGCGTTCTGCGCCGTGGACCGCGACGAGCACGACCCGCGGCGCCCGTCCGTGTACCGCCCGAACGACGCCTTCTGGCACAAGCGCGGCTATGTGCGCCAGCCCGGCATGACCATGCGCCTGGCGTGGAAGGAACTCGGCATGGGCGAAGTTGAGCACGCGCTCACCTTCTGGCTGCGTCCGCTGGAGCCGGTGGGGTGAAGGTCGCGGTCTGCAAGTACCCGGTCGGCGCGCCGGGCGATTTCGAGCAGTTCGCGCGCAAGCAGCGCGAGCTGCTGGGCCAGGCCGCGCGCGCCGGCGCGCGCATCGCGGTGCTGCCGGAATACCTCTCGCTCGAACTCGGCGCGACGTTCGCACCGGCGGTCGCCGGCGACCTGCACGCCTCGCTCGCCGCGATCCAGCGCTACCGCGAGCCGTGGTGCGCGTTGTTCTCCGCCATCGCCCGCGAGACCGGCATGCACGTGGTCGCCGGCACCTTCCTGCTCGCCCGCGATGCCGGCCGCTACCGCAACCGCTGCGACTGGTTCGCGCCCGACGGCGCGCACGTCTGGCAGGACAAGCTGCAGCTGACCGGCTTCGAGAAGGGCGCCGGCGTGATCGAGGGCGGCGATGCGCTCAAGACCTTCGACGCCGGCGGCCTGCGTGCGGGCGTGGCGGTCTGCTACGACATCGAGTTCCCGCTGCCGGTGCGCGCGCAGTGCGAGGCCGGCGCGCGATTGCTGCTAGTGCCGAGCTGCACCGACACCGAGGCCGGCGCGACCCGGGTGCGGGTGGGCTGCCTGGCGCGCGCGCTGGAGAACCGCTGCTACGTCGCGCAGGCGGTGACCGCGGGCGAGGCGCCGTGGAGCCCCGCGCTCGACGCCAACACCGGCGAGGCCGCGCTGTACGCGCCGATGGACACGGGCCTGCCCGCCGATGGCGTGCTCGCTGCCACCCGCGGCGACGCGACCTGGGCGATCGCCGAACTCGACTTCGACCACCTCGAAGCCACCCGCGCCAGCGCCCAGGTCGCCAACGACCGCGACTGGCCCGGGCAGCTGCGTCCGAGCCTGCTTCGGGCCAGGGTCGAAAGCCTGTGAAGCGTTTTTGCCACGGATTCACACGGATGGGCACGGATAAGGCTTTCCAAATCTTGTTTCGTGCTTGATCCGCGTCTTTCCGCGCAAATCCGCGTCCAAAGGCTTTTCAAATCCGATCCTGCTCCATCCGTGTCCATCCGTGTGAATCCGTGGCCAAAGCGCCTCTTCACTCGAACAGCGCGACCCCCGGCACCAGCCACAGCGACAGGCCGGCGAGGGCGGCGCCGATCGCGGTCGCAGCGAGCACGTCGCTGGGGTAGTGCAGGCCCAGCACCACGCGCGAGGCGGCGACGCTGGCGGTGAACGGGACCAGCAGCCAGGCCAGGGCCGGGTAGTGGGCGAGCGCGACCAGGGTGAAGGCCACCGCGTGCAGGGTGTGGCCGGAGGGGAAGCTGAACTCGTCCAGCGGCGCCACCCAGGCGCGGATGCGCGCGTCCGCCGCGAACGGCCGCGGGCGCCGGGTCCAGCGCTTGAGCGCCTTGTACAGCGCGAGCGCGACCGCGCCGGTGGCGGCCAGATGGGCCGCGGCGAACAGTCCGGCGCGCCCGTCCAACAGCACCAGCGCCGCCATCAGCGCATACCAGGCCATGCCGTCGCCCAGGCGGCTGACCACGGCGAAGAACCGCCGCGTGCCTGCGCGCGCGCACAGGTGGTTGCCGCGCCGGCACCATTCCGCCTCCCCGGCCGCCAGCCAGGCGCGGCCGCCGGCCTCACGCCACGATCGCGAAGACATCGGGCCTCCTCCCGGCCGCGAGCGCGGCCAGCACTGCATCGAAATCCGCCGCGACCTGCGCCGGCCGCAGTCCCGCCACCGCCTCGCGCGCGACCACGCGCATGCATCCGCGCAGGACGTCGTCGGCGGCGATGCGCACGGCTGCGGCGACGAAGCCGTCTTCGTCGCCGTCGGCCACCGTTGCCCCGTGCAGGCCGTCGCGCAAGTGCTCGCGCGCCGCGCCGTAGTCGAACGCCACCGTCGGCACGCTGCAGGCGAGTGCTTCCAGGGTCACGTTGCCGAAGGTCTCGCTGCGGCTCGGGAACAGGAACAGGTCGGCGCTGGCGAAGTGCCGCGCCAATGCTTCGCCGCGTTGCACGCCGCAGAACACGAAGTCCGGGTGCTCGCGCCGCAGCCGCGGGGTCTCCGGTCCGTCGCCGACCCAGACGAAGCGCGCCTCCGGCCGCTGCCGCTGCAGCGCGCGGAAGGCGCGCACCGCCAGGTCCAGGTTCTTTTCCGCCGCGATGCGGCCGACATGGATCACCGCCAGGCCGTCGTCGCCCACGCCCCAGTCACGGCGCAGCTGCGGGCAGCGCTTGCGCGGGTGGAACAGGGTGGTGTCCACCGCGCGCGGCAGCCGCACGGGATGGGCGAAGCCGCGTTCGTGCAGGAACTCCATCAGTTCGCGGGTCGGCACCAGCGTGGCCTGCGCGCCGTTGTGGAAGCGGCGCATCCAGCGCAGCGCCAGGGGCTCGAGGAAGCGCACGCCGTAGTCGCGCATGTAGGCGTCGAAACGGGTGTGGAAGCCGGTGGCCGCGGGAATGCCGAGCTGCCGCGCCGCGCGCAGCGCCGACCAGCCGAGCGGCCCTTCGGTGGCCACGTACACCGCATCGGGCCGTGCCTGCCGCCACAGCGCGCGCAGGCGTCGCGCCGCCGGCAGGCCGAACTTGAGCCCCGGATATCGCGGCAGCGCGGCGCCGCGCGCCAGCACCGTCCCGGGTTCGGCGGGAATGCGGGTTTCGTGGTCCTGCCGCGGCCGCACTACCTGCACCGCATGCCCGCGCGCCTGCAGGCCGCTGGCCAGGCCGTGCACGGTCAACGCCACGCCGTTGATCTCGGGCGGCCAGGTCTCGGTCACGATCGCATAACGCATGCGCGGCCCTCCGTCGCATGCGCAGCCTGGCCACGCGGCATGAAGCGCGCATGGCAGGAACATGACGGGGCGGTGACGCCCGGCTTCGCTCCGTCCCTGGAAAGGCTGTTTCAGCCACGGATTGACACGGATGAACGCGGATGAGGCTTTCCAGGGGATCCCTGGGCAACCTGATTCCCGTCATCCCGGCTTGCGCCAGGATGACGACCGGCTCAGGTCTTCCACAAGAAGAATCCGCGTTTATCCGTGGTGGATTCAATTGGTCATCGCAACGGTAGCCTAACTGCCCCCTTGGGGGGAGGTACCGATGGCACGACGTGGACGACCGGGGCTGCCCGATGGGGTGAGGCAGCAAGTGTGGCTGCTTTGGAAGCAGGGCCGGCCCGCCAGTGAGATTGGGCGGGCGCTGGGCTGCAAGGCGGCAGCGGTGCGTGGCGTATTGGCGGCGCACGGCGGGATCGCCCCTGCGGTGCGCATACGCCATGCCGCAGGCTTGACGCTGGCCGAGCGGGAAGAGGTTTCGCGTGGGCTGGCGGCCGGGTGGTCGTATC
>NZ_VNKO01000006.1:106510-157449 GCF_008033445.1 Vulcaniibacterium gelatinicum | reverse complement strand
GCGCGCCTGTGGATCAGCCTCGATGGCGAGCACCTCTGGGAAGACTGACTCGCGCCGATCCATCCCTATCCAGGAGCAGACCATGAGCACCATCACCCTGACCCCCGCCCAGCACGCGATCCTGGCCTACGCCGTCGAGCACACCGGTGGCAAGATCGAGTGGTTCCCCGACAACGTGAAAGGCGGCGCCCGCAAGAAGGTGCTGGACGGCCTCTGCAATCGGGCCCTGATCACCACCGACGGCACCGACTGGTCCGTCGCCGCCGAGGGTTACGAAGCCCTGGGGCGCCCGCGTCCCGCGCCGGCGCCGGTGGAGGCAGATGCGGATCTCGAGGCGGAGGTCGCAGCCGCCGAAGCCACCTGGGCACCGCAGCGCGCCGAGACCAAGCCCCGCACCCGCGAGAACAGCAAGCAGGCCCAAGTCATCGCGATGCTCCGGCGCCCGGAGGGCGCGACGGTGCGTCAGATCTGCGAACTCACCGGCTGGCAGGCGCACACGGTGCGCGGCACCTTCGCCAACGCCTTCAAGAAGAAGCTGGGGCTGACCATCACCTCGGACAAGCCCGAGGGCGGCGAGCGCATCTACCGGATCGCGTGATTCGATCGGAATGGGAAGCCAAGCAGAAAACGCTTGGCTTCCCGCGCCGGCAGCGCGTTCATACGGGTGTCGCAACCATCCACGCCAAGGAGCACAGCATGAAACCCACCCGCGCCATCCTCACCCACAGCAACTACGACGCCGACGACTACGCCTACCTCACCGCCAAGGGCTGGAGCGATGACGAAATCCTGGCCCGCTGGAGCGAAGAGGCTGCGCACGGCAACGGACCCTGCCACTGGGAAAGCGCGTCGGCCCGCGCCAAGCTGGCCGCCGTAACCGGTCGCCAACAGACGACGCGAGAGGATTGAGATTGAGCTTGGCTTCCTGATCGAACAGCGCGTTCATACGTGTGTCGCAACGATCAACGAAGGAGACAACGATGACCACAGCCAATACGATCCCCGTCACCCGCAACGAAGCCTGGGGCTTCTGGGGCACGATGGACGCGCACGCGCAAGCCGCCTGGCCCATCGCGATGAACGCCATCTACGACGCCACGGGACAGCCCTTCGAAGCGGTGCGGGCCTTCCTCGACAGCCGCCACGGACGCCACTTCGCGGACGAAGTGCTCAACCGCATGCATGCGGGCCATGCCCTCCACGACGCGATCCGCGCCGCCACCCGGCAGTGGATGGAATGGACCATCGGACGCCGCACCAGTAAGGACTACGGCATCCCGCGCGGGCTTCCTTATCTGACCGGGTTCGTGATTCACTGCGAGATCGTCGAGGAGGAAGTCGCCGCCTGATCGAACGCCAGGCCATCCGATTCGCGGGTGGTCTGCTTGCCCGTCCAGTCCTGCCAGCGCCGCACGATCACGTCCGCATACTTCGGGTCGAGTTCGATCAGGCGCGCCACGCGCCCGGCCTTCTCAGCGGCGATCAAGGTCGTGCCCGAGCCGCCGAAGGGGTCGAGCACCACGTCGCCGGGACGACTCGAATTGCGGATCGCCCGCTCGACCAACTCCACCGGCTTCATGGTCGGGTGCAGGTCGTTCTTCTGCGGCTTCTTGATCTGCCACACGTCGCCCTGGTCGCGGTCGCCGCACCAGTGGCGCGTCGCGCCTTCGGGCCAGCCGTAGAGGATCGGTTCGTACTGGCGCTGGTAGTCGGCGCGCCCGAGCGTGAAGGTGTTCTTGGCCCAGATGATGAAGGTCGACCAGTGCCCGCCGGCGGCGCGGAAGGCCGCTTGCAGCGTGTCCAGTTCGCTGGAGGACATGGCGATGTAGATCGCGCCGCGGGTGTGCGCCATGATCAGCGCCAGCGCATCAAAGAGGAAATCGTAGAAGCCTTCGCCCAGCGCATCGTTGAGGATGGGGCGGTGCTTGCCGCGCAGCTTGTCCTTCGCGCTGTTGGCGTAGTTCACGTTGTAGGGCGGATCGGTGAAGACCATGTCCGCCCGCTCGCCGTCCGGAAACAGGCGCGCGTAGGCCTCGGCGGTGGTCGCGTCCCCGCAGACCAGGCGGTGCGGCCCGAGCCGCCAGACGTCGCCCGGCCGGGAGACGGGTTCCTCGGGCACGTCGGGCGCGGCGTCGTCCTCCGTCCGGCCATCGATCTGTGGTTCCTCATCGGCCAGCAGTTCTGCCAGTGCATCGGCGTCGAATCCGGTGAGATCGAGGTCGAAGCCTTCGTCCTGCAGTGCCTCAAGTTCGATGCGCAGTAGCACATCGTCCCAGGTCGAGAGCTCCGCGAGCCGGTTGTCCGCGAGCACCAGGGCGCGGCGCTGGGTCGGCGTGAGGTGGTCGAGCACGACCACCGGCACGGTGGGCAGGCCCAGCTTGCGCGCGGCGGCAAGCCGCCCATGGCCCGCGACCAGCACACCGTCGGCGCCGGTGAGAATGGGATTGACGAAGCCGAACTCCGCGATGGAGGCCGCGATCTGGGCGATCTGCTCGTCCGAGTGCTGGCGGGCGTTGCGCACGTAGGGCAGCAGCTTGTCGATCGGCCAGTGCTCGATGCGATCGGCAAGCCAGCTCATGCAGTGACCTCCGCCGTCTCGCCCAGCCGCTCGGCGGCGACTTCGGCGAAGGTCCGACCGCTGCCCTCCAGCACCGGCACCGTGCCCGGGTGGTGCTGCAGCCAGCGGCGCAGCGCGACGTCCACGTACTCGGGGGCGAGTTCGATGGCGCGCACTTTGCGGTCGGTGTGTTGGCCGGCCAGCAGCGTGGTGCCGGAGCCCGCGAACGGCTCGAAGACGATCTCGCCCGCGTCGGTGTAGGCCTCGATGAAGAACCGGGGCAACCCCACCGGGAACACCGCCGGATGATCGATGCCTTCACCGATGCGGCCGCGCTGGCGCGTCACCTCGACGACCGAGTCTGGGATGCGGAACTCCTGCGTGGGCTGTCCGGCATGGTTCCAGGCGCCGACCTTGCCGTCCTTGCCGCGCATCGCGGTGGACGATCCGTCGGCGCGCAGGTGCGTCTCGTGCCCGGCCCACTTGCAGGGCACGATCTTGTTCGGCTTGCGCGAGCGTCGGTTGAAGTGGAAGACGAACTCGTGCCGGGGCGCCAGCCGCCCGGCCCAGTCGCCGGGCACGGTCACCGACTGGTCCCACACGTACCAGCCAAAGCGCCGCCAGCCTTGAGTGCGCATCCATGCGATCCAGCCGTCCCAGTACGGCTGCCACTCGCCGTCGCGATGGACCAGGCCGAGGTTGACCAGGATTTGCGCCTCCTCGCGCAGTGCCGCGCGAGCAGCGCCAAACACGCCTTGCATCAGCGCGTCCCAGTCCGCGATGCCGCCGGTGGTGTAGTCGCGCTGATTGGCATACGGCGGGCTGGTGAAGAGCAGGTGCGCCCGCTCGCCCTCGAGGAGGCGCGCGACGGCGGCCGCGTCGCGGCTGTCGGCGCACAGCAGCCGGTGTTCACCGAGCAGCCACAGATCGCCGGGGCGCGTGACCGCCACCGTGGGCGGCGTGAGGTCGTCCTCGTCCGGGGCACGGACCAAAGCGCTCGCCTCTTCGTCGGACGGTTCGGTCTCCTCGATGGCGTCGAGCAGGCCTTCGATCTCGGAGGCCGAAAACCCGGTCAGGTCCAGATCGAAGCCGGCGTCGGCCAGCTCCGCGAACTCCAGTGCCAACATCGCCTGGTCCCAGCCGGCATCGAGCGCGAGCCGGTTGTCGGCGATCACGTAGGCGCGCTTCTGCGCAGGCGTCAGGTGCGCGAGCTCGATCACCGGCACCTCGGCGAGCCCCAGCTTGCGCGCGGCCAGCAGCCGGCCATGACCGGCGATCACGCCGTGGTCGCCATCGACCAGGATCGGGTTGGTCCAGCCGAACTCGGCGATGCTGGCAGCGATGCGCGCGATCTGCTCGTCGCTGTGCGTGCGCGGATTGCGGGCGTAGGGGATCAGCGTCTCGACCTTGCGGTACGTGACGGCAAGCATGTCCAGAATCGGTGTCTTGGAAACGAAGAAACCCGCCGACGGCGGACCGTGGGCGGGCTAGGGTGTCGGGGAGAAGGTCTCGGGCTGGAGGGCTGCAAACCGCAAACCCTGCAAACCTCGGTTTGCACCCTGACGGTGGCGAAGCGCCGCGCTCGTGCCCCCCGCATGGCTCGGTGCCCAGGAAGGACCCGTGCTGCCGTAGAAGTCACCCGGTCGGTCACTTCTGTCCTGAGCGTAGCGGGAATACTAGCGCTGGGCGGGCCGTTTTGTTGCAGACCATCAGGGGCGGCAAAAGGACAATCGGCCAAGAACGGGGACAGTTGCGGCAGGCATTACCCTGCCTGACCCATCGCTTTGGCCCCGGTTGGCTTTGTGCGCCCGTTGAGGTTGAACGCCACAACCTCCAGTGCTTTCTGCCACCGCCGCCAGGCGGTGGTCCGGTCGCAGCCAAAGCGGGCGCAGATGTCGCGCCAGCGGTGGCGCTCGGCGCGCATCCACACGAGATGCCGTTCCTCTTCCTCCAGCCACAAGACCCAGCGCATGGTCTCGAGCATGCGCTCGATAGCCTCAGGGCTGGGTGGGAAGCGCCGGATCGTGGGTTCGGCCCCCAGCGTCTCCCAGGGCATGCGCCGGATCGCGGGCCAGGTGTTGAAGTAGCCCTGCACGCGCACGGACGGCAAGCGGTGGGCGGTGATGGCCGCCTCCCGGAAGCGTTCGGCCACACGTTCGACGGTCCACTCAGCCATGGCGCGCCTCCCGTGCACCGTAGAGCCGCTCGCCGATTCGGCGGATCAACTCGCGTTCCATCCAGTCGAGCCGGTCGTCGTCGAGGGAGACGACGAGCAGGCGTTGCTCGCGCCAGCCGCGGCGTTTGACGGCCTCCACGTCCATCGGCTCGGGCTGCAGGCGCCCCAGCGGGCAGCGGTAGCGAGGGGTCGGGACGTCCATCTCACGCCTCCTGCGCCGCGTCGTGGAGCGGGAGGGCCCAGTGCAACAGCGCCAAGGCGTCGGCCTCGTTGTCGTCCGCCGGGGCGTGGCCCCGCGCACGCACGGCCGCCATCACCGCGTCCTTGCGGGCGTTGCCTTTGCCGGTGGCGTGCTTCTTGATCGTGCCCACCGGCACGCCCTGGTAGGGGACGCCGTGGTGCTCGCACCAGGCCGTGAGCGTGGCCAGGAACCCGCCGTAGGCGTGCGCCGCGTCGGTCGAGACGTGGCGGCGCACTTCCTCGAAGACCAGCGCGTCGATCCCGTCGGCGTGGGCCTTCAGCTCGGTGAGCCAGCGCTTGAAGCGCAGGAAACGCATGCCGCCGCCTTCGAAGCGTCGGGGCTTGAAGGATTCGGTGCCGCTGGTGATTCGGCCCGTGCGGTCGCGCAGCGCCCAGCCGGTGGTGGTGCCCAGGTCGAGGGCAAGCAGGGTGGTGTGCATCGTGTCGGTCCTTGTCAAGGTCCTTGTCAACATGGGGTGACCGAAGGTGACCGCCGTGGGGAATCGTCCTTCCGCCTGTGCGCGCGTACGCGCGTAAAGAGACTCAATCCCCGGGCGGGTCACCTTCGGTCACCGTGGGTGGTCAGTCGTCGCGGTACGGGAGCCGTACGCCGGAGTCCTTGGGCTTGAGCGACAGGCCCGCCAGGGCCTTGACGCCGCCGTGGATGCGCGTGCGCTCGAAGCCGCGGTTGGCCAGTTGCTGGGCGAGCCAGCGGCTTGTGCCCACGTACTCGCCGCGCCGGCCGGCCCAGTCCTGCCAGCGCTGGAACACGTCGGCCACGGCCACGCGGGCCTGCGGGTGGCGCTGCGCCTCTTCGTCCAGGAAGTCGCCGACGGCGTCCTCCTCGTCGAAGTACTCGGCGGTGGCCGACACCACGCTGGCCGGGGGCTGGAGCCCCTCGCGCTGCCAGGCCAGACAGCCCTGCACCGCCCAGGCGAGGATCCCGTCGCGCTCGGCCAGGAGCTTGTCGGTCAACATGGCGTCGCGCCGCTCGGGCGGGATGGTCACGGTGAAGGGGATCAGGTGCAGCCGGCGCTTCATCGCCTCGTCCACGTTGCGGATCGCGGGCTTGTGGTTGCCGGCGATGACCAGCTTGAACTGGGGCGTGTACTCGAAGAAGTCCTGGCGCATGAAGCGCGCCGAGACCTTGTCGCCGCCGGTGATGGCCTTGACCTTGGACTCGTTCCAGCGCCGGCCCTGCTCGGTCTCGATGGAGGAGACGAAGCGCGCCCCGCGCAGGCCCGCGAGATCGGTCGGATGCCGGTCGCCGCGCGCCTCCATGAAGGTGTCCATCGGCGCGCTGGTGGCGTAGTCGCCGAGGATCGTGGCCAAGGTGTTCACGAACACCGACTTGCCGTTGGCGCCGGTGCCGTAGAGGAAGAACAGCGCATGCGCCGCCGTCGAGCCGGTAAGGCAATAGCCCACCATGCGCTGAAGGTAGGCCTGCAGGTCGGCATCGCCCCCGGTGACGTCGGCCAGGAACGCCCGCCAGCGGGAGCAGTCGCCGCGGGGCGTGGCGGTGGCGAGCTTGGTCATCCGGTCGGCGCGGTCGTGGGGACGCAGCCGCCCGCTGCGCAGGTCGACCACGCCGCCCGGCGTGTTGAGCGCGAACAGATCCGCGTCCCACTCCTGCGAGGTGGAGGCGTGCCGCCGGTCGGTGCGCGCCAGCCGCTCCACGCCGCCCACCGTGCTGCTCGCGGCGAGCTTGGCCGCCAGCCGGTGGGAGTCGGCCTTGAGGGCGGCCTCGCGGCAGATCGCGCGGATGAGGTGGTGCACCAGCAGCGTCTCGTCCGCCTGCCAGCGCCGGCCGTCCCACACCAGCCACTTGCCCCAGGCGGCGCAGTAGCGCCAGTCCTCGGCGTAGCGGCTGGTGAAGCTCAGCGCCAGCGCGTCGTCGGTGGCCCAGACGGAAGGCTCCTGCGTGGGCAGCCCAAGTGCTGGCTTGATGCTCATCCGCGGGCCCGAGGCGATGAAGGTGGCGACGTCGAAGCCTTGGCGAAGAGCGTCGGCCGCGTCCCACCCCTCGGGCTTGTCGTCGGGCGGCAGCAGCACGTCGCAGGAGGCGGCGCCGGCGGCGAGTGCGGCCTGCGCCGCGGCCATCGCATAGTCCCAGCCGGGTTTGTCGCGATCGGGCCAGAGGAGGACGGCCTTGCCCGCCAGCGGCGTCCAGTCGGTCTTGTCCACCGGGGCGTTGGCCCCGTGCATCGCGGTGGTGGCCACGATCCCGCGCTCGATCAAGGCCTGGGCGCATTTCTCGCCCTCGACCAGCACGACCTGGGCGGCGTTGTGGATCCCCGGCTGGTTGTAGAGCGGCCGCGGCTCGGGCGGAGCCATCTTGCGGCGGCGCGCGTCCCAGGGCCGGAACTCCTTCTTGCGCCCAGGCGGGTCGTAGCGGTAGACGACGGCGATGAGGCGCCCTTGTGCGTCGAGGTAGTCCCACTTGGCGGTGGCCGGGCCGAGGTCGTCGATCGGGGCCTTCTTGGCCGCCTTGCGCGGCGGCGCCGTGAGCGCTCGGCCGACGAGGTCCTCGGCCAGGTCGAGGACGCGGGCGAAGTCGCCCTGCACGTCCACGCCGAAGTGAGCGCCGATCAGGTGGAACACATCGCCGCCGTCGCCGGTGGCGCGGTCGGTCCACAGTCCCGCCTTGTCGCCGTCGAGCACGACTTCCAGGCTGTCGCCCGGGCTGCCGAGCACGTCGCCGATGACGAACTTGCCGCGGCGCGTCCGACCGGCGGGAAACAGCGTGGCCAGCACCGACTCCAGCCTCGCGAGCAGGGCGGCGCGAATCGCCTCGCGGCGCGCGGTGGGGTCGGCGTCGGTGGGCGGGGCCGGGCGATCGTTGAAATCGATCATGCGTCGCCCTCCTCGCTGCCATCCGACGCGCGGCGGGCGACGGCTGACGCGTGGTGCGAGGCCCAAGCCTGCAGTTCCGACAGCCGGTAGCGCACCAGCCCGCCCAGGAGGTAATGCGGGATGCGGTACTTGCTGCGCATCGCCGGGTCGGCAAACCAGTAGTACGGAAGCCGAAGCGAGGCGGCCGCCTGCTTGGCGTCGATCATCGGTTCGACGGCCGAGACGGCATCGGGCCTGGTGCTCATGCCTGACTCCTCCAGCACCGGTCCTGCCACGGGCACATCCGGCACTCGACATGGGTGGGATCTACGATCCCCCGCGGCAGCAGTTCGCCCGCCTCGGTGGCCGTGATGACCTTCACGGCCCGGTCGGACATGCGCTGCGCCAACGCCGTATCGAACGGCACCAGCTCGGCGTGGATCTCCATCGTGTCGGCGTTCACCGCCGTGAACAGGGCCGGGTGCGCGTGCAGTTCGAGGTAGGCCTGGTAGAGCGCCACTTGCGCGGCGTAGACGGGCTTGGCGACCGCGAGGCGATGTCTCTCCAACTCGCGCCACGATTTGGCGCCCAGGCACTTGTTCTCCCACAGCGCGGGATAGCCGCTGCCGTGGCCGAGATCCGGCCCCGCGACGATGACGCCATCGACGTGGCCCTGCAGGCGCCCGTCCAGCGCCGAGAAGCCGAATTGCTCCCCCGCGTCGTTACGCGTGCGCAGATCGAAGCCCGCCGCGCGCAGCCATCCGACCATGCAGTCCTCGATGACGTGGCCGCGCTCGAAGACGCGCAGCAGGCGGCCGTCGGCCTCACGGCCCGGATCGACCGGAGCGTCGGCGACCTCGTACTGCAGCGCGCGCTCGCAGGCGACCCCTAGACGCGAGGCGCCCAGGTACGTGCGGCGAGGCTGCGCGGCGCGAGCCTGCTGCATCCCGGCATCGATCAGCGCCGTGAGCCGAGCCGACAGGCTCTTGGAGGCGTTGAAGTCCATCATCGCCGCGCCTCCTTCTGTGCCGCTTTCGGGGCCGCCTTCGGTTCCTCCCACGGCAGATCGTCCTCGAGGTCGGCGAAGGGGTCGGACACCGGTTCCTTGAGCCCGCGCACCGGCGGGTACTTGGTCGCCTCGTGGTGCTCGACCATCGCCTCCGTGTAGCAGGTGACGATGGCGTCGATCACCCGCAGGGCCTCGGCCTCGGAGTACGCGCCGAGGGGTTTCTCGAAGCCGATGCTTTCTGCCGCCGCGCCGAAGGCCTTGAGGCACTTCCTCATCGCGGCCAGTTCGACGTCAGACGGATCGATCATCGCGACCTCCCCGAGGGGTGGACGTCCATCCCGCACCCGCAGCCAGTTGCCGTAGAGCGTGTGAAACGCCTCCTGGCAGCGCCGCGAGCAGAACACCCAGTCGATCGGATAGCGCCGGGCGTCGCCCACCGCATGCCGGAGGTCCGAGTGGCCGTAGCCGCGCGCCTGTCGTTTGCAGACCCAGCACTTCACCGGCCCTCCTCTCACTGCGCCCAGGCCGGCTTGCCCGGCACGGCGGGGCGTTGGGGAACGGCAGGCGCAGGCATCGCACGGGGCGGGGTGACCGCCGCCGGCGCGCCTTCGTTACCGGTGCCGGGGCTCTTCGGCGGCACGCCCATCAGGCGGGCGTAGTCCGGGTGGTCGGGCTCGACGGCGCTCTTGACGACGTTCTTCAAGTCGCCGCGGCCGTCCTTCTCGATGTCGATGCGGGCGAGGAACTCGATGCCGTCGAGCTCGTGGAAGCCCTGGATGCGCCGCGCGGCGGCGGCCTGCGGCCCGTTGTCCAGGGGATGGACGTTGCGGGCGCTGTTGAGGATCGCGCGGATGAGGCTGCGGCCCATCTGGCCCCAGGCCGGGCCCTTCGGGGAATGCAGGCCGATGTTGCTCCAGAGCTTGCGCCGGGCGTACTCGCCCTCCAGCACCACGAACTCGGCGGCGAGATAGATCGATCCCGTCTCGAAGCTCTGGGTAGCGTAGCCGCCCGTCCAGCCCTGCGCCGGATCGTCGTAGCCCCCGGGCTTCAAGGTCATGCGCACGCGGGCGAGCGTGCCCTTGGGGATGAGGTCGAAACTGGGCTGCTGCTGCGCGTCGTTGAAATCGTTCCAGGCGGTCATGGCTCACTCCTCGAAGGCGGTAGCGGATGGCGGAAGGCGGGTGGCGGCGGCGCACTTGTCGATCAGCGCGCGCAGGTTCGGCGGCTCCAGCAACTCGAGCTGGCCGGAGCGGTCCTTGGCCGGGACGCCGTAGGGGTTCAGCGTGTGGCAGACGAAGGCGCGGTAGGACGAGCCGTCCTCCGCCTTGATCTCGGCCAAGGTGACCACCTCGTCGACGATGCCGGGCAGTTCCGCCGCGGTCTTGGCGCCCTCGATCTGCGGCACGAAGACCTTGCGGTTGAAGTCGTCCAGGCGCTCGTCGAGGATGGCCACGAACACCACGTGCTTGCCGCGCGCGTGCTGCAGGTGGGTCAGCGCCCCGATGAGTTCCGAGCCGAGCAGGCCGTAGGCGCCCCGGGTGTCGGGCTTGCCAGTGCGCTCGCTGTAGGCCTGCGGCTGGGTCTTGGCCCAGACGAGCGCCAGGCGCGCGAGTACGGTGATGCTGTCGACGAAGTAGGTGTCGTACTTCGCTAGTTGCGCGGGATCGCCGTAGCGCTCGCACACGTGCCGGTAGTGCGCCTCGGAGAACGGCGCATCCGCGGGCAGCGCCGGGTTCGGGCCGGCGAGGAACACCACGAGATCGCGGAACTCCGGCCAGGTGGTCGGGCGCACGCAGTCGCCGCGCCAGTCCTTGACGGCCAGATCCCCGGCCTCGAGGTCGACGAACAGGGTCGATCCTTCCGGCAGCGTCTTGAGCTGGCTGGTCTTGCCGATGCCGCTCTTGCCTAGAAGCACGAGCTTCACGCCCTGCTTCTCGCGCAGCCGCTGGTCGGCGGTGATGATGGGGAGGGCCATCACGCCACCTCCTTCAGCACTTCAGCGACGGCGGGGTTCCAGAGGATCTGGTAGCCGCTGTGCCCGTTGCGCGAGTACGGCATGGCTTCGGCCCAAGCCTCGCCGGCTTCGGTCAGTTCCCACTCGTCGCGTTCGTTGCGGAACTGCAGGCCGTGGTGGGCCAGGCGCTGGTTGGTGGCCTTGGCCGACAGGCCGAGCAGCCTGCCGAGCTGGGTGGCGTTGAGCGAGCAGATCGCCTCGTTCGCCGCAGTGTCCCGGGCAGGAAGGGCGCGGCGCAGCGTCTCGACCGCCAAGCCCGTGTTCTCCTGGATGCAGGTGAGCGTGGCCGCCATCGCGATGCCGGGTTTGACCCCCGGCACCTTGGCCACGGCCTCGCCGATCAGCAGCAGAGCGGCGACGCGGTCCTGGGTGGGTGCCGGCAGGGTCGGGCGTGCACTTGGCACCGTGTAGCTGCCCGTCTTGCGGATCGCCGGCAGCACCTCGTGGGTGACCCAGCGCTTGAAGCGCTTGGCCTCGCGCTTGCGGCTGCCGAGGACCAGGCTGTACAGCCCGGGCTCGTTGACGACGTTGACCTGGTCATTGCCGCGCGAGATGCCCTGAATTGAGATCAGGGCTTGCTCGTCAGGGTCCAGCCGCGCCAGGGCGCGGGTGGTGTTCGGCAGTTCAAGAACCGCGCACACATCCGCCGCGACGAACCACGGTTCGCCTTGGGCATCCGTGACGACCCGGACCGGACGGCCCTCGAAATCAAACGGGATCAGTTCGGTGCTCATGGATCACTCCTCCGAGACGAGGGCCAGCCGGAACGTGGGCTTGCCGGGCTTGACGGTGCGGGCGGCCTCGAACCCGGCGCGCAGTGCCGGCGGCCAGTTGGAGAAGCGCGATTCCGAGACGGAGTACTCGACGTCCAGGTAGTCCTCGACCTTCTCGCCGGCGGCGGCGATGCGCCGGGCGATGGCGGCCAGTTGCGCCTGGTCCCAGGACACGCGCTTCGGGACATCGACCGTCACGCGAAGCAGCCCGTCCTTCAGGTGCACGACGCCGAAGTCCTTGCCGGCCTCGAGGCGGGCAGCACGGGCCTGCTCGCCGTAGGCGGCCTCCAGCGCGGCGTCGAACTTCGCGCGGGCCTGCTTGAGCCAGGCGAGCGCTTCGTCGAGGTTGCGGCTGATCTCCGCCTTCTGGGCAGGCGGCAGCGCGGCCAGCTGGCCGACGGACATCGCGGCGATGTCGGCGGGGTAGAGGGTGAGGTCGCTCATGGCCGCCGCCTCACTGGTATGCCCGTGCGAAGGTCGAGTAGCGCGAGACGCGCCGCTCGAAGGCCTCGACGTCACTGATCAGGTAGGTGACGCGCGAGCCGAGCTTGCAGAAGACCGGGCCGAGTTGTTCCTGGCGCCAACGGCGCAGGGTGTGGACGGACAACCGCCAGCGAGCGGCGAGTTCGAACTCGTTCAGAGCGATGGGGGTCGCATCCGGTGCCGATGCCGGGCGGGCGTCCCGGCCGGATTGAACAGGTGCAGCGAGGATTTGCATGGCGAGGCTCCTTGTGTTTGGGAGCCTCTATTCCATGGGCCGGGGCTTTGGGCTTGGGCGCGAGTCTTTTAGGCGATGGCGCCGATGGGCCGCCCCCGCCCGGCCGGTAGTCGCTCGCCTAAGTCATTGATGCAACAGAATATCCGCTGCACATTACGTTTATTGCGATTTCGTTTGTTTCGGTTATACTGCCCCTTGCTGCGAATCACCCCCTGCCTGGAGAGCCCCATGACGACCCCCACCATCCCCAAGGCGCTGCCCTCGGCCGAGGACGTCGCGCTCGCCCGGGAGTCCGGGCGCGTGCTCTCGACGGTGCTGCAAACGCGCGCCGAGACCCAGCAGATCGACTTCCACGACGACAAGGGCGCGGTGCGCTCAGTGACGCTGCCGACCACGGCGCTGCGGTTGCTGCTGGACGTGCTGACCGAGATCGGCCAGGGCAATGCCGTCACCGTCATCCCGATCCACGCCGAGCTGACCACGCAGGAAGCGGCGGACCTGCTCAACGTCTCGCGGCCCTTCCTCGTGCAGTTGCTGGAAAAAGGCGAGATCCCGTTCCACAAGATCGGCACGCATCGTCGGGTGCGTTACCAGGACGTGATCGCCTACAAGCACCGGATCGATGCCGAGCGCCGCAAGGCCCTCGACGAACTGGCCGCGCAGGCCCAGGAACTCGGCATGGGGTACTGAGCGGATGAGCTCGCACTTCACCGTCGTCTACGACGCCTGCGTGCTCTATCCCGCGCCCCTGCGCGATCTGTTGATGCATCTGGCGCTGTCGGACCTGTACCGGGCGCGCTGGAGCGACAGGATTCACGACGAGTGGATGCGCAACGTGCTGGCCAGCCGTCCCGATCTGACTGCCGAGCAACTCGAGCGCACGCGGCGGCTGATGAACGCCCACGTCCGCGACTGCCTGGTCACCGGCTTCGAGTACCTGATTCCCTCGATCGAGTTGCCCGACCCCAGCGACCGCCATGTGGTGGCGGCCGCCATCCACGCCGGCGCCAGCCTCATCGTGACCTTCAACCTCAAGGACTTCCCGCCCGAGGCGCTCAAGCCCTACAACCTCGCGGCGCAGCATCCGGACGACTTCATCGTCGATCTGCTGGATCTGCACCCGGCCGGCGTGCTCGAAGCAGTCGCCCGCCACCGCCGCAGTCTGAAGAACCCGCCCAAGTCGGCGGACGACTACCTGGACACCCTGCTGGCGCAGGGGCTGACGCAATCGGTGGCGGTGATGCGCCCATGGGTCATGGCCATGTGAGGCACCGCGCTGTATCGGAGGGAGCATGGGCAAGAAGACCCTGACCAACGCACACTGTCTGCTGGAGCTGGTCGAGCGCGTGCCGGCATCAGTCCTCAAGCTGTTCGCCGGCCTGCCCGAGTGCCTGGGACTGCAGCGCGGGTTTGATTGGACGCAGCCCGACGAGGGGCTGAGCGCTGCCCTCATCGAGCACATCAAGCACCTGCGCAAGGAGCAGCGCGATCCGGCCGAGCGCGAAGCTTTGCGGGTGCTGCGCCTGAGCACCGTGCGCGGGGCCGCCATCCTCGCCACCGTCGCCGAGCAGCTCTACGACGAGGACCTGCTCGCACGGTTTCGTGCGCAAGAAGGCGGCGAGGTCGGTCGCGCGGTGTGGATGCGAACGCACAGCGAGGCCTCGATCAAGCTCTTCGACACTGCCGAGTCCATCGTCAACACCCAGGACCTGAAGGGGCTCAAACGCCTGCACGACGCGTTCGACGTGCCTGGCGAGGCGCCGCCCTTCCTGTGGAACGATGCGGTCAAGGACCGGCTGGAAGCGCAACTCACCGAGGCGATGCGGCTGGCCGAGCCCTGCGAGGTCATCCACGTGGCCATGGAGGAGCCGAACCGGCAAGGCCAGACCCAGGCGACACACTACCTCGTGGTGCGTTTCGCCGGCGATCAGGTGGCCGCGGTGGAGATGCGCAACCGCCAGCGCAAGAGCTTCTTCTACTTCCCGGCGCGCGACGCCACCCTCATCTACGCGCCTCATCGTGGGCTCGTCGAAGTCTTTGCCCCGACGCTGGGCACCCGTGCGCCGCTGGCCAACGTGCTGTCCCGTCACGGCTTCAAAGCCCCCTTGTCGAACCGTCCGCTGGACCGCTCGCGCTACGACCTGTCGCGCTTTGCGCGGCCACTGAAGGACACCAAGCCGCGCATCGACGGGGGTCGCATCGAGCGGCTGTATCTGACCGAAGCCAAGGCTTTGCTTGGGCATGCCACGGACGCCGTCACGCTGCACATCGACAGCGGCGCAGAACTGCACGAGGTGATCGACGAGCGCTGGGGCAACCACCCCTTCGCGCAGCCTGGTGCCTTGCTCGGTGTGACCCTGGTGGCCGAACTGGTGTTCGAGGGGGAGACGGCGGCCACCCCGCTGGCCATCGTGCTGGCCGAGCCCGGTCGCTGCAGCCTGGCTGGCGAGAAAGACCAACGCCTGCGCCGCGCCGGGATGCAACTGCTCGAGGCCCTGGGGGTGCGCAAACCGCTGCACCCGGGCTGCGGACGGGACGATCCGAGCCTGATCGCGCAGGTCGCCCGGCTTCTGGAGAGCGCCAGCAGCCCGATGGACGGCTTCGCACTGCATAAGCTCGGCATCGACATCGAGCGGCTGCAGGACGAAGGCATCCTCATCGAAGGCGAGCGCATCGCCGAGCTGTCGGTCCCCGTCGACGAAGGCGAGCCGATGAAGGTGGTGCTCGAACGCTGCGCCAATGCCGACACCGTGCGCTACCGCGATCCCCTGACAGGCAAGGACGTGGTCCTGCCGGCCCGTCTCGCCCGGCGCTGGAAGGTGCACCTGGACTGGTTGCGCGAGGAGTTGATCACGGCGCTGGGATCGGCCTTGAAAGGACCCCGCAGTCGGCACTTCGACGACGAGCCGGTGTTCCTTGGCGAGATCGACATCGACGGCCATGCCGTGGCGCTGTACTTCGCCTCCAGGATGTCCCACGAGCGCGCGTACGCGAAAGTCGACGCTGCGCTGAGGCTTCGTCCGCGCCCGGTGGCGGGCGTGGTGTTGACGACGACCTCGACGCCGCTGCCATTCGCCGGCACCAATGTCGTCATTCCCATCGAGGATGTGCTCGCCGATGCGGGCACCGGCAGCGCCATCGACCTGGACCGGCTGAAGGTGGCCTATCGCCACGGGCAACTGGCGGCCATGGGCGGGTCGACGGTGACGCTCAAGGTCGCCCCCGATGGTCACGCGGCGACGCTGTACCTTCCGGGCAAGGCGCCGTGGCGGGTCACGGGCAAAGCAAGGATCGCCGTCTTGCAGCGGCTGGTGGAGGCCTGGGCCGCAGGAACGCCCCACGTCAACACGAAGGCGCTGATGGCCGGCACGGGCTGCACGTCTCCGGCCAACCTCTTCACCGGCAAGCACTCGCCCTGGCGCGACTATCTCGAAAGGGTCCCAGGCACGCGGGCGTGGCAGCTGAAGCTGACCCCACTCGATCGAGTGATCGTCGATGACAGCGACACGCGCAGCGCTGCGATCGAAGCAGTCACCGAAGACGTCTGACCGCCGTTGAGGCGTCAGCGCGCCGCGCCGATTGATCGGCGTTGCGATCCGCTTCGGAAATCTGCGCACATCATCCCTGGCGGTTTCGATTCCCTGGAGCCGTCATGAGAAACCTCGAACTTGCATCTCCGGCAGAGATGAGCGCCAGCGCCCGTGCTGGCGAAATCACCACCATCCTTGCGGCCGCCATCGTCCGTACCCTCGGGTCTTCCGGGCTGGAACAGAGCGCGGTTCGCCTTGGCTTCTTGCCCGACCAGCGCGTTCATACAACCCCCTCTCAACAGGAGAAGTTGTGATGAACGAGAAACAAGCTTCCGTCGCGGCGCGGATCGCCGAGCTGAGTCACCTGCCGATGGCCGAACTCTGGGTGCTCTGGGATCGGTACTTCGAGCGGCGCCCGGAGTTTCCGAACCGCACCCATGTCGAATCCCGTATCGCCTACAAGCTGCAGGAAGAAGCCTTCGGCGGACTCGCACCCGAAACGCGCCAGCGCCTTGAGGCCATCGGCGCGAAGCACTCCAAGATCAAACTGCGCGCGCGCCCGCGTAAGTTCGACTTCGCACCGGGCACCGTGCTGCTACGCGAATGGGGCGAGCGCGAGCACCGGGTGACGGTTGACGCCGATGGTCACTTCGAATACGAAGGCCGCCGCTTCAAGAGCCTGACCGCCGTGGCGCGGCACATCACCGGCCAGCATTGGAGCGGCCCGCTGTTCTTCGGCCTGAAGGGAGGCGCCTGATGACGGAAATCGCCTCCACCAAGGCGCGCAAGCGCTGTGCGGTCTACTGCCGGGTGTCGTCGGACGAGCGGCTCGACCAGGAGTTCAACTCCATCGATGCGCAAAAGGAAGCCGGGCACGCCTTCATCGCCAGCCAGCGCGCCGAGGGATGGATTCCGGTGGCCGACGACTACGACGACCCCGGCTACTCCGGCGGCAACACCGAGCGCCCGGCCTTGAAGCGCCTGATGGCCGATATCCAGCGCGGGCTGATCGACATCGTGGTGGTCTACAAGATCGACCGCCTGACGAGGAGCCTGGCCGACTTCTCCAAGATGGTCGAGGTGTTCGAGCGCCACGGCGTGTCCTTCGTCTCGGTCACGCAGCAGTTCAACACCACGACCTCGATGGGGCGGCTCACGCTCAACATCCTGCTGTCCTTCGCCCAGTTCGAGCGCGAGGTCACGGGCGAGCGCATCCGCGACAAGATCGCCGCGGCCAAGAAGAAGGGGCTGTGGATGGGCGGCGTGCCCACCATCGGCTACGACGTGGTCAACCGCCAGTTGGTGGTCAACCCCGCCGAGGCGGCGGTGGTGCGCCGCATCTTCGAGGAGATGTTGACCATTGGCTCACCCACGCAGATCGCAGCGCGCCTGACCGCCGAGGGCATCACGACCAAGGCGTGGACGACGCAGGACGGGCGGGTGCGGACCGGCACGCGCATCGACAAGAAGTACATCCACAAGGTGCTGCGCAACCGCATCTACCTCGGGGAGTTGTCGAACCGGGGCCAGTGGTACCCCGGAGTGCACGAGCCGATCATCGAACGCCAGCTGTGGGATCAGGTTCACGCGGTGCTGGCCCGCGACAGCCACGCGCGGTCGGTGGAGACCAAGATCCGCTCGCGCAACGACGCGCTGCTGCGGGGGCTGCTGTACGCGCCGACGGGCGAACGCATGTACCCCACGTACTCGCGCAAGAACGGCCGCAAGTACCAGTACTACGTCTCCAAGTCCGAGAGCCGCTTCGGCGCGCCGGGCAAGAACTACGAGCGCCTGCCCGCCCGCGAGATCGAGGCGGCGGTCGTGGCCCAGATCCGCACCGTGCTGACCAGCCCCGAATCCATCGCCGCCGTCGTGCGTCACATCCAACGCCAGGGCGCACCGATCGACGAGGCCACGGTCGTGATGGCGATGGGGCGCCTCAACGACGTGTGGGATCAGCTCTTCCCGGTCGAGCAGCACCGCATCGTCAATCTGATGATCGAGCGCATCGATCTCGTCCACACCGACGAGATGCAGGGCATCCGGGTGAAGTGGCGCGAACTGGGCTGGGACGCCTTGATCGGCGAGTTCGCGCCCAGGAGCATCGGTGCCGAGTTGCTGGAGGTCGAAGCATGAAGGACGGGACGTTCGAAACCTTCGTGCCGCTGACCCTGCGGCGGCGCGGCGTGCGCCGGCTGGTTCAGCACCAGGCCGAGGACCGGGACGCGCACGACAGCACGCTCATCGAAGGGATGGCACGGGCCTTCCACTGGCAACGGCTGCTGGACAGCGGCGCGATGCCCAGCGGCTCGGCCATCGCGCGTGCCGAAGGGCTGCACCACTCGGTGGTCAACGAGCTGCTGCGCCTGACGCTGCTCGCGCCCGACATCGTCGAGATGCTGATGGCCGGGCGGCAGCCACGCCGGATGAGCCTGATCTGGTTCCAGCGCCACCCGCTGCCGGTGGACTGGGAAGCGCAGCGCGAGATCGTGCGGCGCTTCGAGGAGAAAGCGTGAGCACGAAGCACCGGGGACGCATCGAGGGAGCGCCGGTCACCCAGAAACTGCCGACTCCGGCGGGCGGCGTGAAACTGGAAACCTTCGTGCCTTGGCGGCTGGTGCAGCGCGGCATCCGGCGCGTGGTGATCGCGCCGCCTGGCGCACCGAAGGCGGTGGAGGTGCATTCGACGTGGGCCGGCCCGGCGCGCACCGAGGCCAAGGACACGGCGCTGATGCGTGCGCTCGGGCTGGCGCACCACTGGCAACGGCTGCTCCATGAGGGGCGGGTGGCGTCGGCGACCGAGATCGCCCAGGCCGAGGGGCTGGATGTATCCAAAGTGCATCGCCTGATGCGGCTGACGCTGCTCGCGCCCGAGGTGATCGAGCGGCTGGTCGGATCGCCCGACCTCGCCGTCGAGAAGGTGCTGGGCCGCCCCTGGCCTTACGGCTGGCGCGAGCAGGTGCGGTTGCTTGACTGACGTCACGCCGCCGCAGCCGCCTGCGGGCGGCTTTTTTGCGCTTCGTCGCGCCCGGGTCGCCGCCGCAAGGCAGTTTCTGACTACAACCGGGGGTCTCTAAGTCCTTGTCAGACAAGGAGGTGGCCTCTGGTTCCCACCACGGGCCGCAGAGAAAAACCGAGAACAGAGAGGCCCTGTCGGGGCGGGAACGGCGCTCGGACGGCGTGCGCGTCCGCAAGGCGCCGCCCAGAAACCGCGCCAACACTGGCGTTGCGGGCAAGAAAAAGGGCCAACCGTTCCGGTTGGCCCTTGGGTGTTGGTGGAGGTGGGCGGAGTCGAACCGCCGTCCGAAGGCACTCCATCCCCGGCACTACATGCTTGTCGCTTCGTTGGGTCTCATCCGGCGGCAGCACGAAGCGCAGAGCGCACCGCCGGACCAGCCGGTTTTGGTTTGACCGCGACTGACCGGCAGCCGCCGCGGCGATCCCGTGATGATGACCCTACATCCGCGAGCACGGGCACAAGCGGGTTCGGGGCTAGGCCTTAAGCGGCCAGAGCGTAGACGTCGTCGTTGGCGTCTGTTTTTTTGCCGCTGGATTAACGAGGAAAGCAGCCCCCTCGGCATGCGCCGGGCGATTTCGCAACCCCCGTCGAAGCCAGTGCACCCCCGGGGAAAGTCGTCGTCGCCGACCCGGCCAGTATAGGGCCGGGGCGGGCGGGGACAAGGTGCGGACGGGTGCGGCGCAGGCGCGGTTCAGGCGGCGCCGCACGCTCCGGCGCGGGATGCGGCCACGGCGGGGCAGTGGGTATGCTCCGGGGCGATGACCACGCCCACGCCCCAGGAGGAACCGCGCATCGGCGAACGGGTGCCGCGCAGCCAGGTCGGGTACCTGCTGGCGTGGCTGGTGCTGGCCGGGTCGCTGGCGCTGGTGCTGGTGGCCTGGCGCACCGCGCGCGAGCGCGAGCTGCGCGCTTACGAGTCGGAGTTCCGCGCGTCCTCGCAGGAGGTGGCGGACCTGATCGGGCAGCGGCTGGTGAACTACGAGCTGCTGCTGCGCGGCGGGGTGGCGCTGTTCGCGACCGTGGCGCGGCCGACGCCGACCCAGTGGCGGGCGTTCGTGGAGGGCTTCCAGCTCGAGCGGTTCCCGGGCCTGACCGGGCTCGGTTTCGCGCCGTGGCTGACCCAGGGCGGGCTGATCGTGCTGCAGGAGGAGACGCGCGCGGCCGGCTTCGGCCTGCTCGACGTCTGGCCGCGCGGGGTGCGGCCGCACTACGCGCCGATCCTGTACCTGGAGCCGAGGACGCGCGAGAACCTGCTCGCGCGCGGCTACGACATCCATTCCGATCCCGTGCGCCGCGCGTCGCTGCTGGCGGTGCTGGACAGCGGGCAGCTGCAGCTCAGCGGGCGCGTGCAGCTGGTGCAGGACAGCGGCAAGGCCGTGCCGGGGCTGGTGCTGTATGCGCCGGTGTACCGCGCCGGCGACCTGCCGCGCACGCCGGCGGCGCGGCGGCTGTCCATGCAGGGCTGGCTGTTCGCGCCGTTCCGGGTCGAGGCGATGGTGGCCTCGACGCTGCGGCTGTCGGAGCGCAGCGTGCGCTTCCGCATCCTCGACGTCACCGGCGGGCGGCCGCAGCTGCTGTACGCGGATGCCGGTTTCGCCGAGGCGCAGGCGGCCGGCGACCGGCTGTCGCACACGGTGGAAGCGGAGCACTACGGCCGGCGCTGGCGCTTCGAGTTCGTGCCGGCCACGCCGCCGGCGCAGAGCGAGGGCATGCGCACCCTGCAGGGGCTGCTGGCGATCGGCGTGCTGGCCTCGCTGCTGCTGTTCGGCCTGGCCTGGATGCTGGCCCACACCGAGCAGCGTGCGCTGCGCATCGCCGCGCGCATGACCGAGGCCTACCGCCAGAGCGAGGCCGAGGTACGGGCGCTGAACCGCACCCTGGAGGCGCGGGTGGCGGCGCGCACGCGCGAGCTGAGCGAGGCCAACCGCGAGCTGGAGGCCTTCGCCTACAGCATCTCGCACGACCTGCGCTCGCCGCTGCGCGCGATCGGCGGGTTCAGCAAGGTGCTCGGCGACCGCTACGCCGCGGTGCTGGACGAGACCGGCCGCGACTACCTGGGGCGGGTGGTGCGCGCCGCCGCGCACATGGACGAGCTGATAGACGCGCTGCTGGCGCTGACCCGGATCGGCCGCGGCGAGCTGCGGCGCGAGCCGGTGGACCTGGGCCGGATCGCGGCCGAGATCGTGTCCGAGCTGCGTGCGGCCGAGCCCGAGCACCGGGTGGAGGTGGCGATCGCGCCGGGGCTGCACGCGCACGCAGACGCCGGGCTGGTGCGGGCGCTGCTGCAGAACCTGATCGGCAACGCCTGGAAGTTCACCCGTGGCCGCGAGCCCGCGCGGATCGAGGTCGGGCGCGACCCCGACGGCGCGTTCCACGTGCGCGACAACGGCGTGGGCTTCGATCCGGCCTATGCGGGCAAGCTGTTCCAGCCCTTCCAGCGCCTGCACGGGCGCGAGGAGTTCGCCGGCCACGGCATCGGCCTGGCCACGGTCAAGCGCATCGTCGAGCGCCACGGCGGCACGGTGCAGGCCGAGGGCGCGCCGGGGCAGGGCGCCACGTTCCGCTTCACCCTGCCGGAGGAAGGCAACTGAGCGGGGCGGCGCCGGTCAGGCGTCCTTGTTGTGCCGGCGCAGCAGGCGCTGCTTCTCGCGCTGCCAGTCGCGTTCCTTGCTGGCCGCGCGCTTGTCGTGCAGCTGCTTGCCGCGGGCCAGCGCGATCCCGGCCTTGACCTTGTTGCCCTTCCAGTACAGCGAGACCGGGATCAGGGTGTAGCCGTCGCGCTGCATGCGCCCGATCAGGGTGTCTATCTCGCGCCGGTGCAGCAGCAGCTTGCGGGTGCGGCGCTCCTCGGGCACGACGTGGGTCGAGGCCGTGATCAGCGGGGTGATCTGGGCGTTGAACAGGTACAGCTCGCCGTCGCGAACGACGGCGTAGCTCTCGCCGATGTTGGCCCGGCCGGCGCGGATCGCCTTCAGTTCCCAGCCCTGCAGGGCCAGGCCCGCCTCGAACGTCTGTTCGAGGTGGTACTCGTGGCGGGCGCGCTTGTTCTGCGCGATGGTGCCGCCGCCGTTTGCCTTATCCTTGCCATCTCTCTTGCCCATCGCCGCATTGTCGCCGAAGGCGGCGGCGCGGCCCAGCCCCATGCCGGTCATCCAGCGCAGCGCCCTCGTCGAACACTCCGCCGCGCGCATGTTCGCGCTGGTCAACGACGTCGCGGCCTATCCGCGGCGCTTCGACTGGTGCCGGTCGGCGGAGGTGCTGGAGGCCGACGGCGAGCGGGTGGTGGCGCGCCTGGACCTGGGCCTGGGCAACCTGCGTACCTGGTTCACCACCGAGAACACGCTGGTGCCGCCGCATCACATCGACATGCGCCTGCGCGACGGGCCGTTCCGCAGGCTGGTCGGGCGCTGGCAGTTCCATGCCCTGGACGAGTCGGCCTGCAAGGTCACCCTGACCCTCGATTTCGAAGCCAAGGGCGCGCTGCTCGGCCCGGCGTTCGCGCTCGGCATGCAGGGCCTGGCCGACCGCATGGTCAACGATTTCGTGCGCGCGGCCGACGCCGGGGCGGGCGAATGAAGGTCGAGGTGGTGCTGGCCTGGCCGCGGCGCTTCCAGGCGGTGACGCTGGAGCTGCCGGACGGCGCGACCGTGGCCGAGGCCATCGCCCGCAGCGGCCTGGACACCGCCGGCACGATCGGCGCGGCCGTGCACGGCGTGCGTGCCGCGCCCACGCAACCGCTGCGCGACGGTGACCGGGTGGAGCTGCTGCGCCCGCTACTGGCCGACCCGAAGGAACAGCGCCGGCGCCGCGCCGGCCGCAAATGAGGAGCCCGGCGCGGGGCCGGGCTCGTCAGCGGGAACGAAGGCGGGGCAGCCGGCTCAGCGGCGACCGCCGCGGCGCTTGTCCTTGTCCTTCGGCAGGTTGCCGAAGCGCGCCATCTGCCGGGCCAGCTCGCTGTCCTGTTCGGGGAAATAATCGCCTTCCCAGCGCACCAGGGCGTCGCCCTCGAACCACAGGGTGAGGTTCTTGACCTCGGTACGGCCGGTGCGGCCGGTGCGCTGGCTGGCGGTGTAGTCCCAGCGCTCGTGGTGGAATGGATCGGCGATGGACGGCGAGCCCAGCAGCGCCAGCACCTGGCGCTTGTCCATCCCGGCCTGGAGCTGCTCGACCTGCGACTGCTCGAGCAGGTTGCCCTGGTGGATCGGCTGGCGGTAGAGCACGCCGCATCCGGCGGTGGCGATAGCGACTGCGATGGCGAGCAGGAGTGGGCGCATCGGGACGGTACGGGCGGGTAGGCGGGCGATGATACACTCAAAGCCGGCGCGGGCGCCCTGCGCACCCGCGCGTTCATGCGGGGAAGGCCCGCGGACGAGGACGGGATGGAATCGCAGGATCTTCGCAAGGTCGGGCTCAAGGTCACCCATCCGCGGATGCGGATCCTGGAGCTGCTCGAACAGGCCAAGCCGCGGCACATGACCGCGGAGGACATCTACCGCCAGCTGCTCGAGCACGGCGACGAGATCGGCCTGGCCACCGTGTACCGGGTGCTGACCCAGTTCGAGGCAGCCGGCCTGGTGCTCAAGCACAACTTCGAGGGCGGGCACGCGGTGTACGAGCTCGACCGCGGCGAGCACCACGACCACATGGTGGACGTGGACACCGGCAAGGTGATCGAGTTCCAGAGCCCCGAGATCGAGAAGCTGCAGCGCGAGATCGCGGCCCGGCACGGCTACCAGATCGAGGACCACTCGCTGGTGCTGTACGTGCGCAAGAAGCGCTGAGCCCGGCGCCGTCAATCCACGCCCTGCAGCAGGCGCCGCGCCGCGGCGCGCGCCTCGCGACTGACGTCCACGCCGCCGAGCATGCGCGCCAGTTCCTCGGTGCGCTCGCGCGCGTCCAGCCGCTGCACCGCGCTCTGGGTCACGCCGTCGTGCGCGGCCTTGCTGACCCGGTAGTGGGCGTGGCCGTGCGCGGCCACCTGCGGCAGGTGGGTCACGCACAGCACCTGGCGGGTCTCGCCGAGCGCGCGCAGGCGGCGGCCGACGATGTCGGCCACGGCGCCGCCGATCCCGGTGTCCACCTCGTCGAAGACCATGGTCGGCACCGCGTCCAGGCCCAGCGCGGTGACCTCGATGGCGAGCGAGATGCGCGAGAGTTCGCCGCCGGAGGCGACCTTGCGCAGCGGCCGCGGCGGCTGGCCGGCGTTGGCGCTGACCAGGAACTCCACCCGCTCGGCGCCGAGCGGATCGGGTCGCTCCTCGCCGGTTGGTTCCAGCTGCACTTCGAAGCGCCCGCCGCCCATGCCGAGTTCGGCGATCGCGGCGGTGGTGGCTTCGGCCATGCGCGCGGCGGCTTCGGCGCGGGCCGCGCCCAGGCGTGCGGCGGCCGCGCGCCACCCGGCGACGGCGGCGGCGCGCTCGCGCTCGAGCATGGCCAGGCGTTCGCCGGCGCCGCGCAGCGCGTCCAGTTCGGCAGCCATCGCTTCGCGGGTGGCGGCCAGCCCTTCCACCGGGACCCGGTGCTTGCGGGCCAGGTCGTGCAGGCGGCCCAGGCGGCGGTCGAGGGCGTCGAGCGCGGCCGGGTCGAGGTCGAGGTCGGCGCGAACGCGGTCGAGCAGGGCCGCGGCCTCGTCGAGCTGGATCGCGGCCGCGTCCAGCATGGCGTCGGCCTCGGCCAGGCGCGGTTCGTGTTCGGCCTCGCGGGCGAGCAGGGCGCGCACCTGGCGCAGCTGGCGCGCCAGGGACGGGCCGTCGTCGCCGCCCAGGCGAGCCACGGCCTCGTCGCAGGCCGCGATCAGGCCGGCGGCATGGGCGTGGCGCCGGTGGCTGGCGAGCAGCTCGGCGATCGCGGCCGGATCGAGCGGCTCGGCGTCCAGCTCGCGCAGCTGGTGCTCCAGCCAGGCGATGCGGTCGGAGACATCCCCCTGCTGTGTCAGCCGTTCGCGCTCGCGCTCCAGCGCGGCCCAGGCGCGGGCGGCCTCGCGCACCGCGGCCAGGGCCTCGGCATGGCCGCCGTAGGCGTCGAGCAGAGCCAGCTGGCTGTGCCGGGAGAGCAGGGCCTGGTGCTCGTGCTGGCCGTGGATCTCGACCAGGTGTGCGCTCAGCGCGGCGAGCTGGGACAGGGTGGCCGGGCGGCCGTTGATCCAGGCGCGCGAGCCGCCGTCGGCGCGGAGGGTGCGCCGGAGTTCGCACTGGTCGCCGTCGTCGAGCTCCTGTTCACGCAGCCAGGCCAGGGCTGCCGGCGCGTCGGCCAGGTCGAAACCGGCCGAGAGTTCGGCCCGCTCGGCCCCGTGCCGGACCACGCCGCTGTCCGCGCGCAGCCCGGCGAGCAGGCCCAGCGCGTCCACCAGCAACGATTTGCCGGCGCCGGTCTCGCCCGAGATCACGGTCAGGCCGGGGCCGAATTCCAGTTCAGCGGCGCGGACGACGGCGAAGTCGCGGATCGAGAGGCGGGTCAGCATG
Organism: Vulcaniibacterium gelatinicum; assembly: GCF_008033445.1. Taxonomy (GTDB): domain Bacteria; phylum Pseudomonadota; class Gammaproteobacteria; order Xanthomonadales; family Xanthomonadaceae; genus Vulcaniibacterium_B; species Vulcaniibacterium_B gelatinicum. Next base: position 132,120 of record NZ_VNKO01000006.1, on the reverse strand, counting down.
GCGCAAGTGTAGCGGCCGCTTGCGCCGCTCCGCCCCCGGTCGTATATCCGCGGCATGGCCCGCACTCCCGCCGTCCCGCAGCTCGACCCGCGCGCCCGCCAGTTGCTGCGCACGCTGATCGCGCGCTACATCCGCGACGGCGAGCCGGTCGGGTCGCAGACCCTGGCGCGGCACGCCGGGCTCGACATCAGCCCGGCCACGATCCGCAACATCCTGGCCGACCTGGAGGAGATCGGCCTGGTGGCCTCGCCGCACACCTCGGCCGGGCGGGTGCCGACCGCGCAGGGCTATCGGGTATTCGTGGACTCGCTGCTGCAGGTGCGGCCGCTGCCGGAAACCGAGGTCGAGCGCCTGCGCCACGAGCTGCCCACCGGCTCGGGCACCCAGGCCCTGCTCGGCAGCGCCTCCGAGCTGCTCTCGGCGATGACCCATTTCGTGGGCGTGGTCAGCGTGCCGCGGCGCGAGCAGTTCGCGTTCCGGCACATTGATTTCGTGCCGCTGGAGGGCCAGCGGGTGCTGGCGATCCTGGTCTTCGCCGACAACGACGTGCAGAACCGGATCCTGCAGACCCGCCGCCAGTACGACGCGGCCGAGCTCGAGCGGGTGGCCAACTACCTGAACCAGCACTTCGCCGGCCGGCCGCTGGCGGAGGTCCGCGCCACCCTGCTGCAGGAGCTGCGCGCCGCGCGCAGCGAGATGGAGGCGCTGCTGGCCAGCACGGTGGAGCTGGCCGAGCAGGCCCTGGCCGGCAGCGACGAGGACGTGGTGGTGGCCGGGCAGAGCCGCCTGCTCGGGGTGCAGGACCTGTCCGACCTCGACCGCCTGCGCGAGCTGTTCGAGGCCTTCGCCCGCAAGCGCGAGATCCTGCAGCTGCTCGAGCGCACCCTGCGCGCGCCCGGCGTGCGCATCTTCATCGGCGAGGAAACCGGCCTGGCGCCGCTCGAGGGCGTCTCGCTGGTCACCGCGCCCTACGCGGCGCAGGGCAGGGTGCTGGGCGTGCTCGGCGTGATCGGCCCCACCCGCATGGCCTACGACCGGGTGATCCCGCTGGTGCAGGCCGCGGCAGAAGTGCTGGGCGAGGCGATCGAGCCGACCCGGTCGTGACCGCCACTTGAAAGCGGGGGCGGCGCCCCTATCCCTTGAGTCTGCGCGGCGCGGGCCGCGAAGGGATCACTGCATGTCCACCGAACCGACCAATGCCGAGACCAGCCTGGCCAGTGAGGCTCCGCGCGAGCCTGAGGCCGCGTCCGAGGGCGGGCTGGCCGAACAGATCGAGCGCTTGAAGGCCGAACTCGACCAGCTGCGCGCCGACGCCCTGCGCGAGCGCGCCGACCTGGACAACCAGCGCAAGCGCATGGCGCGCGAGATCGAACAGGCGCGCAGGTTCGCCAACGAACGCCTGCTGGCCGAGCTGCTGCCGTTGTTCGACAGCATGGAGGCGGGCCTGGCCGCCGCGGCCGAGAACGACCCGCTGCGCGAGGGCATGGAGCTGACCCTGCGCCAGTTGCACCGGATCGCCGAGAACAACGGCCTGGTCGAGATCGCCCCCGCGCCGGGCGACACCTTCGACCCCGAGCGCCACCAGGCCATGAGCATGGTCGAGGCCGAGGGCGTGCCCCCCGGCACCGTGGCTCGCCTGTTCCAGAAGGGCTACGCGCTCAACGAGCGCCTGCTGCGCCCGGCCCTGGTCGTGGTGGCCAAACACGACTGAGCTCGCGCCCGCCCTTGAAGGGCGCGGCGCCAGCCCCAGATAGCCCCCATCGGCGGCCCGCCCGCCAGCCAGCACCGGATTCCAGAGGAACCATCACCATGGGCAAGATCATCGGCATCGACCTCGGCACGACCAACTCGTGCGTGGCGATCATGGAGGGCGGCAAGGCCCGCGTGATCGAGAACAGCGAGGGCGACCGCACCACCCCGTCCATCGTCGCCTTCACCAAGGACGGCGAAGTCCTGGTGGGCGCCCCGGCCAAGCGCCAGGCGGTCACCAACCCCAAGAACACCTTCTATGCCGTCAAGCGCCTGATCGGCCGCAAGTTCACCGACGCCGAGGTGCAGAAGGACATCGGCCTGGTGCCGTACAAGATCGTCGAGCACGCCAACGGCGACGCCTGGGTCGAGACCGCCGAGGGCAAGCGCATGGCCCCGCCGGAGATCTCCGCGCGGGTGCTGGAGAAGATGAAGAAGACCGCCGAGGCCTACCTCGGCGAGCCGGTGACCGAAGCGGTCATCACCGTCCCCGCGTACTTCAACGACAGCCAGCGCCAGGCGACCAAGGACGCCGGCCGCATCGCCGGCCTGGAGGTCAAGCGCATCATCAACGAGCCGACCGCGGCCGCGCTCGCGTACGGCCTCGACAAGAAGGGCACCGGCGACCGCAAGGTGGCGGTGTACGACCTCGGCGGCGGCACCTTCGACATCTCGATCATCGAGATCGCCAACGTGGACGGCGAGATGCAGGTCGAGGTGCTGTCCACCAACGGCGACACCTTCCTCGGCGGCGAGGACTTCGACAAGCGCGTGATCGACTACCTGGTGGAGGAATTCCAGAAGGACCAGGGCATCGACCTGCGCAAGGATCCGCTCGCCCTGCAGCGCCTGAAGGACGCGGCCGAGCGCGCCAAGATCGAGCTGTCCAGCGCGCAGCAGACCGAGGTCAACCTGCCGTACATCACCGCCGACGCCTCCGGCCCGAAGCACCTGAACATCAAGCTCACCCGCGCCAAGCTCGAGGCGCTGGTCGAGGACCTGATCCGGAAGACCATCGAGCCGTGCCGGATCGCGCTCAACGACGCCGGCCTGCGCGCCAGCGACATCAGCGAGGTGATCCTGGTCGGCGGCCAGACCCGCATGCCCAAGGTGCAGCAGGCGGTGGCCGAGTTCTTCGGCCGCGAGCCGCGCAAGGACGTCAACCCCGACGAGGCCGTGGCGCTCGGCGCCGCGATCCAGGGCGGCGTGCTCGCCGGCGACGTCAAGGACGTGCTGCTGCTCGACGTCACCCCGCTCTCGCTCGGCATCGAGACCCTGGGCGGCGTGATGACCAAGATCATCGAGAAGAACACCACGATCCCGACCCGCGCCTCGCAGGTGTTCTCCACGGCCGAGGACAACCAGTCCGCGGTCACCGTGCACGTGCTCCAGGGCGAACGCGAGCAGGCCCGCTACAACAAGTCGCTGGCCCGCTTCGACCTGGCCGGCATCGAGCCCGCGCCGCGCGGCATGCCGCAGATCGAGGTCACCTTCGACATCGACGCCAACGGCATCCTGCACGTGTCGGCCAAGGACAAGAAGACCGGCAAGGAGCAGAAGATCGAGATCAAGGCCGGCTCGGGTCTCTCCGACGAGGAGATCCAGCGCATGATCCAGGACGCCGAGGCGCACCGCGAGGAGGACCGCAAGTTCCACGAGCTGGTGGATGCCCGCAACCGCGCCGACGCCCTGGTGCACACCGCGCGCAGCGCGATCAAGGAGCACGGGCAGAAGGTCCCGGGCGACGTGATCGGCCGCGCCGAGAGCGCCATCGCCGAACTCGAGGCGGCGATGAAGGGCGACGACAAGGCCCAGATCGAGGCCAAGTCGCGTGCCCTGGAGGAGGCCGCGCAGTCGCTGTTCGCCGCCGCGGCGGCCGCCGCCCAGCCGCAGGGCGAGGCCGGCGCGCAGGCCCCGCAGGGCGGGGCGCGCCACGACGACGTGGTGGACGCCGAGTTCACCGAGGTCAAGGACGAGGACAAGAAGTAAGCTGGCCGGCCCTCTCCGCAAGGGGAGGGGTGGAAATGAAGGTTCGGGGTCGTCCTGCGGCCCCGGACCTTCGCGCATGACCGGATCCCGCCCCGGCAGTCCCCGGCGGGGTGGGGAAGAGCCAACGCATGAGCAAGCGCGACTACTACGAAGTCCTGGGGGTTGGCCGCGACGCCAGCGACGAGGAGCTGAAGAAGGCCTACCGCCGCTGCGCGATGAAGTACCACCCGGACCGCAACCCGGGGGACAAGGAGGCGGAGGCCGCGTTCAAGGAGTGCAAGGAGGCCTACGAGGTCCTCTCCGACCCGGCCCGTCGTCGGGTCTACGACATGCACGGCCACGCCGCGTTCGAACACGGCATGGGCGGCGCCGGTGCCGGTCCGGGGCCGGGCTTCGCCGACGTCAACGACCTGTTCGGCGACCTGTTCGGCAGCATCTTCGGCGGTGGCGCGCGCGGCGGTCCGCGTCGCGGCGCCGACATCGGCTACGTGCTCGAGCTCGACCTCGAGGAAGCGGTGGCCGGGGTCGAGAAGCGCATCGAAGTGCCGACCATGGTGTCCTGCCATCACTGCGCCGGTTCCGGCTCGGCCGACGGCAAGCTCGACACCTGCCGCACCTGCCACGGCCGCGGCCAGGTGCGCCTGCAGCGCGGCATCTTCCAGATGCAGCAGACCTGCCCGCACTGCGGCGGACGCGGCAAGACCATTCCCGACCCCTGCAAGCCATGCATGGGCAGTGGCCGGCTGGAGGAGGAGAAGGTCCTTTCGGTCCGGATCCCGGCCGGTGTGGACAACGGCGACCGCATCCGCCTGGCCGGCGAGGGCGAGGCCGGCGCGCCCGGCGCGCCGCCGGGCGACCTGTACGTCGAGATCCGCGTGCGCCCGCACGAGATCTTCGTCCGCGACGGCGACGACCTGCACTGCGAAGTGCCGGTTCGCATCTCCCAGGCCGCGCTCGGCGACGTGATCCGCGTGCCCACCCTCGACGGCGAGGTGGAGCTGCGCATCCCGGCCGAGACCCAGACCGGCAAGGTGTTCCGCCTGCGCGAGAAGGGGGTCAAGTCGGTGCGCAGCCGCGGCCGCGGCGACCTGTATTGCAAGATCGTGGTCGAGACCCCGGTGAACCTCACCGCCGAGCAGCGCGAGCTGCTGGAGAGGTTCGAGGCCACCTTCGTCGGCGAGGGCGCGCGCCGGCACTCGCCCAAGGCGAGCACGTTCCTCGACGGCGTGAAGGGCTTCTGGGAGCGGATGGTGTCCTGACCGGCCGACGGACGTGGCCGGCTTCTGGACGGAGATCACGCTTTGTCCCGGACGGCTGGTTAGGATGGGGCCAGGCATCCCATGGCCGGCCGCATGACTCCGCACGACCCGATTCTTCCGGCAGGAAGCCACGATCCGGGATTGCTGCTTGCATCCCTGCAGCGCACCACCCAGGACCAGGTGGGGGCAGCCCTGGACCTGGTGCTGCGGCGCGCCGACGACTATCTGTTCGACCGCAGCCAGAACGGCGAGGACGTGGAACTGACCGCGCTGCGCGACCTGCGCCGCGCCCGTGCCGGGATCGTGCAGCGCTTCGACCAGGCGCTGGCCGGCGCATTCCGCAAGTTGCAGGGGCCGGCGCTGCCGCGCAGGCACGACCCCACGCCGCTCAGCCTGCTCTCGGAGGAGGGGCTGGAGGAGCAGCTCGCGCACGAACAACTGGTGAACAGCCTTGCGCACGCGCATGCGCCGGCGCTGGAACTGCTCGACAAGCGCCTGGCCGCGCTCACCGGCCGGGTGGCGATGGCGCAGGGCGAGAATCCGGCCGCGCCCGCATTCCTGGGCGAGGCGTTGCACAACGCGCTCGGCGCGGTCGAGTTGCCGACCGGTGTCCGCATCGTCCTGTACAAGTTCTTCGAGCGCGAGCTGGCGACCGCGCTGGCCGGCCTCTACGAGCGCCTCAACGCGACCCTGGCCGCCGCCGGGATCCTGCCGCATGCCATGCCCGAAGTGCAGGCAGGGGCGCCGCCGGCGGAGCACGAGAGCGCACCGGCGCAGGCCGGTACCGGCGCGCGGGAACCGCGGCCACAGGGTCGAGACGAGGCTGGCGCTAGCGACGAGGCCGTGTATTCGGAATTGCTCGACCTGCTGCGGGTCTGGAAGCAGGGCGCGGCAGCCGCGCAGCCCGCGGGCACGCCGCTCGACACGAGGTCGGTGATCTCGGTCCTGTCCCTGCTCCAGCACGAACCACCACCGGGCCTCGAGCACGCGCACGAGGACGACGGGCTCACCCTCGCCGAGCGGCTGCGCCGCGGCGTGCTGGACGGAGCGCGCCGGCTCGGCATCGGCGGCGAGGGCCTGCACCTGTCGAGCCAGGCCGACGACGCCGTGGATCTGGTCGGCATGCTGTTCGACGTGCTGCTGGACGAGCGCCATTTCGAGCCCGGCGTGCGGCGCAAGCTCAATCGGCTGCTGGTGCCGTACGTCAAGGTCGCGATGCAGGACCGGCGCATGTTCCTGTCCCGGGAGCACCCGGCGCGGCGCCTGCTCAACGTCGTCGCCGAGGCCTGCGACGGCAACCACGGCGACGGGCCGCAGGAACGCGAGCTGCTCGACCGGGTGGATGCGGCGATCGACCGCCTGGTCGCCGAGTACAACGAGGACATGGCGATCTTCGAGCTGCTCGAGCAGGAGCTGCGCGCGTTCCTGGACCAGTACCGCAAGCGGATCGAGCTGGCCGAACGTCGCGCGGCCGAGGCGCAGCGCGGACGCGAGCGCCTGGAACAGGCGCGCGAGAGCGCCGCGGTGGACCTGGCGCTCAACCGCGACGCGCGCCATCTGCCGCCCGCGGTGGACGAGTTCGTCGCCCAGTACGCCAGCCACCATCTCACCCAGGTCATCCTGCGCGAGGGCAAGGGTTCGCCGCGCTATGCCGATGCGTTGCGCGCGGTGGTCGGCCTGATGGATGCATGCGAGGACACCGGCTCGGTTCCGGATGCGGACGCCGGGCTGGACCGGCCGGTCCTGCTCGACGTCCTGGCGAGCGCGGGCTGCAGCGGGCCGGGAGCGGAGGAGATGCTCGCGGCGTTGCAGCGCACGCTCGACCTGCTGGCCGCCGGCGACCGCGCCGCGGCCGACGCGGTGTGTCTGCCGGCGCAGGCGATGCCGCAGCCGCAACCGGTGATCGAGCCGGAACTGCGGTTGGTGGCCGACCGCCGTGCCCTGGATTTCGACTCCGACGTGGCCGAGCGCATGCGCGCGCTCGAGGTCGGCACCTGGGTGGACCTGTGCGACGAAGCCGGGTCGGTGGAGCCGGTCAAGGTGTCCTGGATCAGCCCGATCTCCTCGCGCCTGCTGTTCGTCAACCGCCGCGGCCTGCGCGCGCTGGTCGCCTCGCCCGAGGAGCTGGCGGCGATGGTCAAGCTCGGCCGGCTGCGGCTGCGTGAGGCCGACACGCCGTTCGACACCGCCATGCGGCGGATGATGGACCGGATGAAGGCCCGCACCGCCTCCCTGCATGGGGTGAGCACGCCGGCGCGTTCCGGCGGTACCGATGCCTGAGCGGCGCTTGTCCACCGCTGCCGCGACCGGCTAGCCTGCACGGATGCCCGTTCCCGTCCGATTGTTGATCCACGGCGCCAGCGGCCGCATGGGCCAGGCCCTGCTGCGGCTGTGCGGCGAACGCGACGACTGCACGATCGTGGCGGCGGTCTCGCGCCATCCGGCGCAACGGGTGGCCGACGGCGTCCCCTGGTTCGCGGCCGGCGAACTGTCCGGCGTGCCCGAGTTCGACGTGGCGGTGGACTTCAGCCTGCCGGAAGCCTTCGACGGGATCCTGGCCCTGTGCGCGCAGCGCGGCCGGCCGCTGGTGTCCGGCACCACCGGCCTGTCCGACGCCCAGCGCGCCGCCCTGGACGCGGCCGCGACGCGGATCCCGGTGCTGTGGGCATCCAACTTCAGCCTCGGCGTGGCGGTGCTGCACGAGCTGGTGGAGCGCGCGGCCGCGGCGCTGCGCGGCTGGGACTGCGACATCGTGGAGTCGCACCACGTGCACAAGAAGGACGCCCCGTCCGGCACCGCCCTGACCCTGGGCGCGGCAGCGCAGCGGGGTGGGGCGGCGCCGCGCTACGCGAGCCTGCGCGCCGGCGACATCGTCGGCGAGCACCTGGTCCAGTTCACCGGGCCGGGCGAGCGCATCGAGCTGGTCCATCGCGCCGGCAACCGCGACATCTTCGCCCGCGGCGCGCTGCATGCGGCCGTCCGCCTGCACGGCCGCGCGCCGGGCCTGTACCGGGTCCGCGACCTGCTGGACTGAACTCGGCGGCGGATTTCCGGCTGGCGCCCGACCGGCCGCGCCGGTACAATTCCCGCTCGCCTGCCTCACTGACAGCACGGACCGGATTGCCCCCGCGTCCGCGCTTTGCTGCAACCCGCTTCCGGCCGGGTTGCGCGGGCGAGGCTCGCTCCCCTCCCAGCAAGGCGAAGCCCCGTGACCCAACCCGCCATCCTCGCGCTCGAAGACGGCACGATCTTCGAGGGCGTTTCCGTCGGCGCGCCCGGCCTCTCGGTCGGCGAAGTGGTGTTCAACACCGCGATGACCGGCTACCAGGAAATCCTCACCGATCCGTCCTACGCCCGGCAGATCGTCACCCTGACCTATCCGCACATCGGCAACACCGGCTGCACCGACCAGGACGACGAGGCCGGGCAGGTGTGGGCCGCCGGCCTGATCGTGCGCGACGTGCCGCGCCGCCCGAGCAACTGGCGCAGCCAGGTCGCGCTGCCGGAGTGGCTGCGGGCGCGCGGCATCGTCGCCATTGCCGGCATCGACACCCGCAAGCTGACCCGGATGCTGCGCGACGGCGGCGCCCAGAACGGCGCCCTGATGGCCGGCGAGGTGGACGCCGAGCGTGCGCTCGAGGCCGCGCGCAAGTTCCCCGGCCTGAAGGGCATGGACCTGGCCAGGGTGGTCAGCACTTCCCAGCCCTATGCCTGGCGCGAGGGCCGGCTCGACCTCGACCGCGGCGAGTTCGCGCGCGGCGAGGCCAGGTTCCGCGTGGTCGCCTACGACTTCGGCGTCAAGCGCAACATCCTGCGCATGCTCGCCGAGCGCGGCTGCGACCTGACCGTGGTCCCGGCGCAGACGCCGGCGGCCGAGGTCCTGGCGATGGCTCCGGACGGCGTGTTCCTGTCCAACGGCCCCGGCGACCCCGAACCCTGCGACTATGCGATCGCCGCGATCCGCGAGTTCGTCGCGCGCCGGATCCCGACCTTCGGCATCTGCCTCGGCCACCAGCTGCTCGGCCTCGCGGTCGGCGCCAGGACGCTGAAGATGAAGTTCGGCCACCACGGCGCCAACCACCCGGTGATCGACCTCGACACCGGCCGGGTGATGATCACCTCGCAGAACCACGGCTTCGCCGTGGACGAGGCCACGCTGCCGGCCAACGTGCGCGTGACCCACCGTTCGCTGTTCGACGGCTCCAACCAGGGCATCGCCCTGACCGACGCGCCGGCGTTCGGCTTCCAGGGCCACCCGGAGGCGAGCCCCGGCCCGCACGACGTGGCGCCACTGTTCGACCGGTTCGTTGCGCTGATGGAGGCGCGTTGACATGCCCAAGCGCACCGACATCCAAACCATCCTGATCATCGGCGCCGGCCCGATCGTGATCGGCCAGGCGTGCGAGTTCGACTACTCGGGCGCGCAGGCGTGCAAGGCGCTGCGCGACGAGGGGTACCGCGTCGTGCTCGTCAACAGCAATCCGGCGACGATCATGACCGACCCGGAGATGGCCGATGCGGTGTACATCGAGCCGATCAACTGGCAGACGGTCGAGAAGATCATCGCCAAGGAGCGGCCCGACGCGCTGCTGCCGACCATGGGCGGGCAGACCGCGCTCAACTGCGCGCTCGACCTGGCCGACCACGGCGTGCTGGAGAAGTACGGCGTGGAGCTGATCGGCGCCTCGCGCGAGGCGATCCGCATGGCCGAGGACCGCGAGCTGTTCCGGCGCGCGATGGCCGAGATCGGCCTGGAGTGCCCGCGCGCCGAGATCGCGCGCAGCTTCGAGCAGGCGGTGGAGATCCAGGCCCGGGTCGGCTACCCCACCATCATCCGCCCCAGCTTCACCCTCGGCGGCAGCGGCGGCGGCATCGCCTACAACCGCGAGGAGTTCGAGGAGATCGTCAAGCGCGGCCTGGAACTCTCGCCGGTGCACGAGGTGCTGGTCGAGGAGTCGGTGCTGGGCTGGAAGGAGTTCGAGATGGAGGTGGTCCGCGACAAGGCGGACAACTGCATCATCGTCTGCTCGATCGAGAACTTCGACCCGATGGGCGTGCACACCGGCGACTCGATCACGGTGGCCCCGGCGCAGACGCTGACCGACAAGGAATACCAGCGCATGCGCGACGCCTCGATCGCGGTGCTGCGCAAGATCGGGGTGGACACCGGCGGCTCCAACGTGCAGTTCGGCATCAACGCCTCGAACGGCCGCATGGTGGTGATCGAGATGAACCCGCGCGTGTCGCGGTCCTCGGCGCTGGCGTCGAAGGCCACCGGCTTCCCGATCGCCAAGGTCGCGGCCAAGCTCGCGGTGGGCTACACCCTCGACGAGCTGAAGAACGAGATCACCGGCGGCAGGACCCCGGCCTCGTTCGAGCCGGCCATCGACTACGTGGTCACCAAGATCCCGCGCTTCGCGTTCGAGAAGTTCCCGGCTGCCGATCCGCGCCTGACCACGCAGATGAAGTCGGTGGGCGAGGTGATGGCCATCGGCCGCTGCTTCCAGGAGTCGCTGCAGAAGGCGCTGCGCGGGCTGGAGACCGGCAAGATCGGCCTCGACCCGACTGGCCTGGACCTGGCCGGCGAGGGCGGCCTGGCGCAGCTGCGCCGGGAGCTCAAGGAGCCCGGCCCGGACCGCATCTTCCACATCGCCGACGCGTTCCGCGCCGGCATGGGCGTGGAGGAAGTGCACGCGCTGTCGTTCGTGGACCCGTGGTTCCTGGACCAGATCGAGGAGCTGGTGCAGGTCGAGCGCGAGGTCGCCGCCGGCGGGCTCGACGGCCTGGACGCGCGGCGCATGCGCGAGCTCAAGCGCAAGGGCTTCTCCGACGCCCGCATCGCCCAGCTCGCCGGCACCAACGAGTCGGCGGTGCGCGCCCTGCGCCGCGCCTTCGGCGTCCGCCCGGTGTACAAGCGGGTGGACTCGTGCGCGGCCGAGTTCGCCACCACCACCGCCTACATGTACTCGACCTACGAGGACGAGTGCGAGGCCAACCCGAGCTCGCGCGACAAGATCATGGTGCTCGGCGGCGGCCCCAACCGCATCGGCCAGGGCATCGAGTTCGACTACTGCTGCGTGCACGCCGCGCTGGCCCTGCGCGAGGACGGGTTCGAGACCATCATGGTCAACTGCAACCCGGAGACGGTCTCGACCGACTACGACACCTCCGACCGCCTGTACTTCGAGCCGCTCACGCTCGAGGACGTGCTCGAGATCGTCGAGGTGGAGAAGCCGCGCGGCGTGATCGTGCAGTTCGGCGGGCAGACCCCGCTCAAGCTGGCGCAGGCGCTGGAGGCCAACGGCGTGCCGATCATCGGCACCTCGCCCGACAGCATTGACCTGGCCGAGGACCGCGAGCGGTTCCAGAAGCTGGTGGATTCGCTCGGCCTGAAGCAGCCGCCCAACCGCACCGCGCGCAACCCGGACGAGGCGCTGGCCCTGGCGCGCGAGATCGGCTATCCGCTGGTGGTGCGCCCGAGCTACGTGCTCGGCGGGCGGGCGATGGAGATCGTCTATTCCGACGCCGACCTGTCGCGCTACATCCGCGACGCGGTCAAGGTGTCGAACGACTCGCCGGTGCTGCTCGACCGCTTCCTCGACAACGCGGTCGAGTGCGACGTGGACATCATCGCCGACCGCGAGGGCGAGGTGCTGATCGGCGGGGTGATGGAGCACATCGAGGAGGCCGGCGTGCACTCCGGCGACTCCTCCTGCTCGCTGCCGCCGTACTCGCTCTCGCCGGAGACCCAGGACCGCCTGCGCGAGCAGGTGCGGGCCCTGGCCCGCGCGCTGAAGGTGGTCGGGCTGATGAACACCCAGTTCGCGATCCAGCGCGAGCCCGACGGCAGCGACACGGTGTACCTGCTGGAGGTCAACCCGCGCGCCTCGCGCACGGTGCCGTTCGTGTCCAAGGCCACCGGCGTGCCGCTGGCCAAGATCGCGGCGCGCTGCATGGCGGGCAGGACCCTGGCCGAGCAGGACGCCACGCGCGAGGTGGTGCCGGGCTACTACTCGGTGAAGGAGGCGATCTTCCCGTTCGCCAAGTTCCAGAACGTGGACCCGATCCTGGGCCCGGAGATGCGCTCCACCGGCGAGGTGATGGGCGTGGGCCGCGGCTTCGGCGCCGCGTTCGCGCGCGCGCAGGAGGCCGGCGGGATCAGGGCGCCGGCCCCGGGCAAGGCGTTCATCTCGGTGCGCGACCCGGACAAGCCGCGCGTGCTGCCGGTGGCGCAGGACCTGCTGCGGCGCGGCTTCACCCTGGTCGCGACCGGCGGCACCGCCGCCTACCTGCGCGAGCACGGCATCCCCTGCGACCACATCAACAAGGTGATCGAGGGCCGCCCGCACATCGTGGACCTGATCAAGAACGGCGAGATCGTGTATATCGTCAACACGACCGAGGGGCGGCAGGCCATCGCCGACTCGTTCTCGATCCGGCGCGAGGCCCTGCAGCACCGCGTCACCTATTCGACCACCATCGCCGGCGCGCGCGCGCTGCTCAACTCGCTGGACTACCGCGGAACGGGCGACGTGCACGCGCTGCAGGAACTGCACCGGGAATTGCACGCATGAGGGCACCACTCACGGCCAAGGGCGCGCAGCGTCTGCGCGCCGAACTCGAGGAACTGAAGTCGGTCAAGCGGCCGGCGGTGATCAACGCCATCGCCGAGGCGCGCGCGCACGGCGACCTGCGCGAGAACGCCGAGTACCACGCCGCGCGCGAGCAGCAGGGCTTCATCGAGGGCCGGATCAAGCAGCTCGAGGCCGAGCTGTCGCACGCGCAGGTCATCGACGTGGCCGCGCTCAAGCCGGGCACGCGGGTGGTGTTCGGCGCGACCGTGGACCTGGCCGACGCCGAGAGCGGCGAGGAAGTGACCTACCAGATCGTCGGCGACCTCGAGGCCGACATCAAGCAGGGCCTGATCGCCATTTCCTCGCCGGTGGCGCGTGCGCTGATCGGCAAGCACGAGGGCGACACCGTCACCATTGACGCGCCGGCCGGCCGGCGCGAGTACGAGATCGTCGGCGTCCGCTACGTCGGCTGAGGATGCGCGCCGCCACCTTCCTGCTGCCTCCGCGCGCGCGCCTGCCCGGCGCGCTGCCGGACGCGGTGGCGCGTGCGCTCGGGCGCGCGGACGCGCTGCCCGCGGGGGAGGGCGGCGAGCGCGCGCAGCTGCTGCGCCACTTCGAGCTGCTGCCGCGCGGCTGGCCGGTCGCGGCCCTGACCCGGCAGCGCGATGCCGGCGACGCGCCCGCCCACGGCTGGCTGCGCGCCGACCCGGTGTACGCCCGCCCCGACATCAACGGCGTGCGCCTGCTCGCGCATGGCGAGACGATGCGGCTCGCGCGCGAGGACGCCGAGGCCTTCCTGCCGGCGCTGCGGCCGCTGTTCGGCGACGCCGGCTTCCCGATCGATGCCCCGGCGCCGACGCGCTGGTACCTGCGCCTGCCGCGCGAGGCGCGCCTGCCGGCCTTCGCCGAGCCGTCCGAGGCGCTCGGCGCGGACCTGTTCGAACACCTGCCGGAAGGGCCGGAGGGCCGTCGCTGGCGCGTGCTGCTGAGCGAGGCGCAGGTGATCCTGCACAACCATCCGCACAACGCCGCACGCGTGGCGGCCGGCAAGCCGCCGGTCAACTCGCTGTGGTTCTGGGGCGGCGGCGTGCTGCCCGACCATGTGCGCACCGTGCACGCGGCCGTGCACGGCGGGGAGGTCCTGCTCGCCGCGCTGGCGCAGGCGGCGGGGCGCGACGCCGCGCCGCTGCCGGCGTGCTTCGCCCCGCGCGAGGGCGCCTTGCTGTACGACCTGCGTGCCGCGCGCGATCCCGCTGCGCTGGCTGAGGCCTGGCTCGTGCCCGCGGTCGAGGCCCTGCGGCGCGGCACGCTCGACGCGCTGGAACTCGATTTCGAGGACGGCGCGCGCTTCCGCTTCGCGCCCCGCCAGCGCTGGCGCTTCTGGCGCCGGCCGAGGCCGGCCTTCGCATGACCCCGCCACGCCGCATCCGCCGACGCGAGGCGGGACAGGCGCACGATGGCGAGTGGGGCACGCTCCCGCCCCTGCTGCGTCGCCTGCACGCTGCGCGCGGCAGCCGCGGCCTGCACGAGGCCCAGCCGCGCCTGGCGCAACTGCCGCCGCCGGAACTGCTCGGCGGCATTGCGCATGCGGTGGCCCTGCTGGAAGCGGCGATCACCGCCGACCGCCACATCGTCGTGGTCGGCGATTTCGACTGCGATGGCGCCACCGCCTGCGCGCTCGGCGTGCGCGGCCTGCGCCTGCTCGGCGCACGGCATGTCTCGCACGCGGTGCCGAACCGGATCGTGCACGGCTACGGGCTGTCGCCGGGGCTGGTGGAGGAGCTCGCCGCGCTGCGCCCGGACCTGCTCGTGACCGTGGACCACGGCATCGCCTGCCATGCCGGCATCGCCGCGGCGAAAGCGAAGGGCTGGCAGGTGCTGGTCACCGACCACCACCTGCCCGGCGCAGGCCTGCCGCCGGCCGATGCGATCGTGAATCCGAACCTCCCGGGCGATCCATTCCCGGCCAAGGCGCTGGCCGGCGTCGGGGTGATGTTCTACGTGCTGCTCGCGCTGCGTCGCCGGCTGCGCGAGGCGGGTCGTGTGCCGGTGCCGGAGCCGGACCTGTCCACGCTGCTCGACCTGGTCGCGGTCGGCACCGTCGCCGACCTGGTGCCGCTCGACGTGACCAACCGTGCCCTGGTCGGCGCCGGCCTGCGCCGGCTGCGCGCGGGGCAGGGCTGCGCCGGCCTGCGCGCCCTGGCCGAGGTCGCCGGCCGCGACCTGGCCACGCTGGCCGCGGCCGACATCGGCCATGCGATCGCCCCGCGCATCAACGCCGCCGGGCGCCTGGAGGACATGGCGCTGGGCATCGAGTGCCTGCTCTGCGACGATCCGGCGCGCGCACGGGCGCTCGCCGCCACGCTCGATGCGATCAACGCCGAGCGCCGCAGCGTGCAGCAGCAGATGGTGGACGAGGCCGAGGCCGCGCTCGCCCGCATCGCCTTCGACGGCGAGCTGCCGCCAGTGCTGTGCCTGTTCGACCCCGAGTGGCATCCGGGCGTGGTCGGCCTGGTCGCCTCCAGGATCAAGGAACGCCTGCACCGTCCGGTGGTCGCGTTCGCGCCGGCCGAACCGGGCAGCGATACGCTGCGCGGCTCGGCGCGCTCGATCCCCGGCCTGCACATCCGCGACGCGCTGGCCGCGGTGGATGCGCGCCACCCGGGCCTGATCCCGCGCTTCGGCGGCCACGCCATGGCCGCCGGCCTGAGCCTGCCGCAGGCGGCGCTGACGCCGTTCGAGGCGGCCCTGCGCGCCGAGGTCGAGCGCATGCTCGACCCGGCCGCGCTGCAGGCCGAGCTGCTCAGCGACGGCGAGCTCGCCCCGGGCGAGTTCGACCGTCGCCACGCCGAGCTGCTGCGCGACGGCGGGCCGTGGGGGCAGGGGTATCCGGAGCCGCTGTTCGACGGCGTGTTCGACGTGCTCGACTGGCGTGTGGTCGGCGAGCGCCACCTCAAGCTCGAACTCGCCGCCCACGGCCGCCGCCTGGCCGCGATCGAGTTCGGCGGCTGGGCCGGTGCGGCGCCGGAACCCCGCCTGCGCCTGGCCTACCGCCTGGCTCCCGACGACTGGCGCGGCGGCGAGGCGGTGCAGCTCGTGGTCGTGCACCGCGAGCCGGTGGCGGGCACGGACTGATCGGCCCGATGCCCGGCGGTCCGCATGACGGCCGGGCAGGGGCGGCCTACAATGCGCGTTTTCACGCGGCATCCCACGACATGATCGAACTCAATCCCGTCCGCCAGCGCATCGCCGACCTCCGTGGCCGGCTGGAAGCGCTGAGGGGGTATCTTTGACTACGACCGCAAGGTCGAACGTCTCGAGGAAGTGAACCGCGAGCTGGAGAGCCCGGACGTCTGGAACGATCCGGAGCGCGCCCAGGCCCTGGGCCGGGAACGCTCGCTGCTGGACAAGACCGTCAACGGCATCCGCAGCCTGGGCGAGGGCCTGGCCGGCGCCGCCGAGCTGCTGGACCTGGCCGAGATGGAGAACGACGAGGACACGGCCAGGGCCGTGGCCGAGGACGTCGAGCGCTACGCCCGCGGCGTGGAGCAGCTCGAGTTCCAGCGCATGTTCTCCGGCAAGATGGACAGCGCCAACGCCTTCGTGGACATCCAGGCCGGCGCCGGCGGCACCGAGGCCCAGGACTGGGCCGAGATGCTGCTGCGCATGTACCTGCGCTGGTGCGAATCGCGCGGCTGGAAGACCGAGCTGCTGGAAGTCAGCGGCGGCGAAGTGGCCGGGATCAAGTCGGCCACCATCCGCGTCGAGGGCGACTACGCCTACGGCTGGCTCAAGACCGAGACCGGCGTGCACCGGCTGGTGCGCAAGTCGCCGTTCGACTCCGACAACCGCCGCCACACCAGCTTCACCTCGGTGTTCGTCTCGCCCGAGGTGGACGACGACATTGACATCGAGATCAACCCGGCCGACCTCAAGACCGACGTCTACCGCTCCTCCGGCGCGGGCGGCCAGCACGTCAACAAGACCGAATCCGCGGTCCGCATCACCCACGTGCCGAGCGGTATCGTGGTGGCCTGCCAGACCGAGCGCAGCCAGCACGCCAACCGCGACCGGGCGATGAAGATGCTCAAGGCCAAGCTGTACGAGCTCGAGCTGCAGAAGCGCAACGCCGAGAAGGCCGCGCTGGAGGCGTCGAAGTCGGACATCGGCTGGGGCAGCCAGATCCGCAATTACGTGCTCGACCAGTCGCGCATCAAGGACCTGCGCACCGGCGTGGAGCGCTCCGACACCCAGAAGGTGCTCGACGGCGACCTCGACGAGTTCGTCGAGGCCAGCCTCAAGGCCGGCCTGGAAGCGGGCGCCAAACGCGCGGACGCGGCGTGAGGGGTGTTGTCTGCCACGGATTGACACGGATGAGCACGGATCAGGCGTCCAGGGAAGGGAGTGCCGCGCCTCGTGCCCCCCGTCATGCCCGGCGCCGTCCGATGCCCTTGCCCTCTTTTCCATGCTTGATCCGTGTTCATCCGCGTTGACCCGTGGCTGAAACGCTTCTCCCCAGAACCCAGGACGCCATGACCGACCACACGCCAGCCCCCGCCGAAGCGCACGCCGACGAGAACCGCCTGATCGCCGAGCGCCGCGCCAAACTGGCTGCGCTGCGCGCGCAGGGCGTGGCGTTCCCGAACGACTTCCGCCGCACCGATTGCGCCGGCGACCTGCAGGCGCAGTACGCCGACGCCGAGCGCTGGACCACCGAGGCGCTGGAAGGCGAGGGGCGCAAGGTCGCGCTCGGCGGGCGGCTGCTGGCCAAGCGGGTGATGGGCAAGGCCGCCTTCGCCCAGATCCAGGACGTCTCCGGCCGCATCCAGCTGTTCCTGCAGGCCAACGTGCTCGGCGAGGCGTACGAAGCGTTCAAGGGCTGGGACATCGGCGACATCGTCGCGGTCGAGGGCACGCTGACGCGGACCAGGACCGGCGAGCTGTCGGTGAAGGCGCAGGCGCTGCGCCTGCTGGTGAAGTCGCTGCGGCCGCTGCCGGACAAGTGGCACGGCCTGCACGACGTGGAGCAGCGCTACCGCCAGCGCTACGTGGACCTGATCGTCACCCCGGAATCGCGCGAGGTGTTCGTCAAGCGTTCGCGGATCGTGGCCGCGATCCGGCGCTGGCTCGACGCGCGCCGCTTCCTGGAGGTGGAGACGCCGATGATGCACTACATCGCCGGTGGCGCCACCGCGCGCCCGTTCGTCACTCACCACAACGCGCTCGACCTCGACCTGTACCTGCGCGTGGCCCCGGAGCTGTACCTCAAGCGGCTGGTGGTGGGCGGCTTCGAGCGCGTGTACGAGATCAACCGCAACTTCCGCAACGAGGGCGTGAGCACCCGCCACAACCCCGAGTTCACCATGCTCGAGCTGTACGAGGCCTACGCCGCGTACGAGGAGATCATGGACCTGACCGAGCACCTGATCCGCGACGTGGCGAAGGAGGTGCTCGGCACCACGACGGTGGAGTGGGAGGGCAACACCATCGAGCTGGGGCCGCGCTTCCGCCGCTGGCGGCTGGAGGAGGCGGTGCGCGCGCACAACCCGGAGATCACCGTAGCCGACTGCCGCGACCGCGAGGCCCTGGCCCGGCACTGCCAGCGCCTGCGGATCCCGGTCAAGCCGGGCTGGGGCTGGGGGGCGCTGCTGCTGGAGCTCTTCGAGCACACGGTCGAGGACAGCCTGGTCCAGCCGACCTTCATCACCCACTACCCGGTCGAGGTCTCGCCGCTGGCCCGCGAGAGCGACACCGAGCCCGGCATCACCGACCGCTTCGAGCTCTACATCGGCGGCAAGGAGCTGGCCAACGGCTTCTCCGAGCTCAACGACCCCGAGGACCAGGCCGAACGCTTCCGTGCCCAGGTCGCGGCCAAGGAGGGGGGCGACGACGAGGCCATGCACTACGACGCCGACTACATCCGGGCCCTGGAGGTCGGCCTGCCCCCCACCGGTGGGCTGGGGGTGGGCATCGACCGGCTGGTGATGCTGCTGACCGGCCGCGAATCCATCCGTGACGTGCTGCTCTTTCCGTACATGCGGCCGGAGAGCCACGCCTAGGGCTTGTCCTCTCCGCCGCCGTCACTGCGTAGAAATCACATCAAGACTTGCGCATATCCGCCTTGAGTGCGTAGGGTGGACGTGAAAACGTGACGGCCGGCCCGGAACCAGGAGTATGCTGCGCTGGAGCGGCAGGGAAGCCGGGCCCGCGAGGGGAGCACCCATGAACGTGGTGATCGTCGACGACCAGACTTCCTCCCGGACGATGCTGCGCCACATCCTGGAGGACATCGGCCCGGAGCTCGCCGTGCACGACTTCGGCGACCCGGGCGATGCGCTCGCCTGGTGCGACCAGAACCGTCCGGACCTGCTGCTGCTCGACTACCGCATGCCGGGCATGGACGGGCTGGAGTTCGCCCGCCGTTTCCGCCGCCCGCCGCTGCACCGCGACGTGCCGATCGTGCTGGTCACCGTGGTCGGCGACGAGCCGGTGCGCCAGGCCGCGCTGGACGCGGGGGTGATCGATTTCCTGGTCAAGCCGGTGCGCCCGCGCGAACTGCGCGCCCGCTGCCGCAACCTGCTGCAGTTGCGCCAGCAGGCCGAGACCGTCAAGCAGCGCGCGCTGTCGCTGGAGCAGCGCCTGCTGGCGAGCATGAATGAGGTGGAGGAGCGCGAGCGCGAGGCCATCACCCGGCTCGCCCGCGCGATCGAGTACCGCGACGTCACCACCAGCGCCTACCTCGAACGCATGGCGCGCATCTCCGGCCTGATCGCCGAGTGTCTGGGGCTGCCGGAGGACGAGGCGCGCCTGATCGAGATGGCCGCGCCGCTGCACGACATCGGCAAGATCGCCCTGCCCGACGCGATCCTGCTCAAGCGCGGCCCGCTCACGCCCGAGGAAATGGAGGTGGCCCGGCGCCACCCGCTGGTCGGCTACGACATCCTCAGCGGCAGCCACAACCGCTTCATCCAGGTCGGTGCGGTGATCGCCCGTTCCCACCACGAACGCTGGGACGGCGGCGGTTATCCCGACGGGCTGCGCGGCGAGGCGATCCCGCTCGAGGCGCGCATCGTCGGCGTGGCCGACGTGTTCGACGCCATGATTTCGCCGCGTCCGTACCGCCCCGAACCGTACACGGTCGAGGCCGCGCTGGCCCACCTCTACGCGCAGCGCGACCGGCATTTCGACCCGCGCTGCGTGGACGTGCTGGTCCGCAACCGCGCGCGGCTGGAGGAAATCTGCCGGCAGTACCCCTCCACGCCGCTCGTGCCGCCCGCCGGGGAGTGACCGTGGCCTCCCTGATCGCCCTTGTCCGCCAGCGCCTGAGCCATCGCCCCGACAGCGAACATGGCCAGGCCCTGGTGCGGCTGGCCGTGCTCACGGTGGTCCTGGGTTACATGCTGCTGACCGGCCCGGCCGGCCCGAACGATGCCGAGTACCGCGACGTGCTCTGGATGGTCGCGGCCGGCTTCACGATCGGCCTCGGCCTGATCTGCGCCATCCTGTGGCGCCCCGGCGCCTCGCACGTGCGCCGTGCGATCGGCATGGTGTCCGACTACGGCCTGATGATGGCCGCGATGATCCGCATCGGCGAACCGCTGGCGTGGGTGTACGTGATCATCCTGTGGGTCACCATCGGCAACGGCCTGCGCTACGGCCTGCGTTACCTGGTGGCGGCGATGGCCGCGGCGGTGGTCAGCTTCGGCAGCGTGGTGGCCCTCAGCGACTACTGGCAGGACAACCGGGTGCTCGGCATCGGCCTGCTGCTCGGCCTGGTGGCGGTGCCGCTGTACCTGGCCGGCCTGCTGCGCGCCCTGACCCGCGCCACCGAGGAGGCACGGCGCGCCAACGAGGCCAAGACCCGCTTCCTGGCCAACATGAGCCACGAGTTCCGCACCCCGCTCAACGGTCTGGCGGGCATGACCGAGCTGCTGGCCACCACCCGTCTGGACAGCGAGCAGCGCGAGTGCCTGGAGACGATCCAGGCGGCGACCCGCACCCTGCTGTCGCTGGTCGAGGACGTGCTCGACATCTCGGCGATCGAGGCCGGCAAGCTCAAGCTGCGGGTGGTGGAGTTCTCGCTGCACGAGCTGCTCGAAGGCATCGGCGCGATCCTGCTGCCTTCGGCACGATCCAAGGGGATCGAGTACTCGTTGCACATCGCGCCCGACGTTCCCGACCGCCTGCGCGGCGATGCCGCGCATGTGCGTCAGGTGCTGCTGAACCTGGCCGGCAACGCGGTCAAGTTCACCGACGAGGGCTCGGTCAAGCTCGAGGTGGTCACGGTCGGGCAGCAGGCCGGCCAGATCCGGCTGCGCTTCACCGTCACCGACACCGGCATCGGCATCCCCGCCACCGCCAAGGAGCGGCTGTTCGAGGCCTTCGAGCAGGCCGACGCCAGCCTGTCGCGGCGCTACGGCGGCACCGGCCTGGGCACCACCATCGCCAAGGGCCTGACCGAGGCCATGGGCGGCAGCATCGGGTTCGAGAGCTGGGAGCATCGCGGCAGCCGGTTCTGGGTCGAGCTGCCCTTCGAACGCGTCGCGGCGCCCGAGCCTGCGCAAGCGGCCGACGTGCCGGCGACGGCGCGGCCCCAGGCGGCCCCGGCCGCGGAGATCCCCGCCAACGTCATCGCCTTCGACGATCCCTTCCTGCGCCACCGCGCGCGTGTGCGCAGCCTGGACATCCTGGTGGCCGACGACAACGCGGCCAACCGGATGGTGCTGCAGCGGCTGCTGCAGAAGGCCGGCCACCGTGTCACCTGCGTGGACGGCGGCGAGGCGGTGCTCGATGCGCTGGAACACAACGCCTACGACACCGTCATCGCCGACCTGCACATGCCCGGGGTCAGCGGCCTGGACCTGCTGCGCCAGCTGCGGGTGATGGAGGCCGGCGGCGGGCGGCAGACGCCGGTGATCGTGTTCAGCGCGGACGTGACCCCTGCGGCGATCCAGGAATGCGCCCGTGCCGGCGCGCGCGCGTTCCTGCCCAAGCCGGTCGTGCCCGCGCGCCTGCTCGACACCCTGGCCGAGATCGCGACCAACGGCCAGGCGCGGATGGACACCGTGGCCAGGGTGGAGCCGGTGCTGTCCGCCGACGCCCTGTTCGATCCGGGCGTGCTGGAGGAGCTGGCATCGCTCGGCCTGGGCGAGTCGTTCCAGCGCGAATTCATCACCCAGTGCCTGCGTGATGCAGAAGCGGCGATCGTCGGTTTTGAAGGGGATTGCGAGCGCGCGGACTGGAGCGCGGCGCGCGACAGCGCCCATCAGCTCAAGGGCGTGGCCGGTAACCTCGGACTGATCAAGCTCGCCTCCCTCAGTGGCGAATGCATGCACCTGCCCGACTGGCAGCTGTCGCGTGAGTGGCGCCAGCGTCTGGCAGCGTTGCGCCAGCACCTCGCGCAGGGGCGCGCGGCGCTGGAGGCGCGCCGGCAGGGCTCTGCCGCGCGCGACCAGGAGGGCGGGTGAGGCAGCCGGGCGGTTACGCCACGGCCGCCGTCCCGGAGCGACGGGTCTGGGCGCGGACGATGCGCTCCATGGTGCGCAGCGAACGCTCGCCCAGCGCCAGCGCCGTGTCCACCCACACTTCCGTGATCCGCATCAGCTCGTCGTAGCTGACCGGCTGGGCGATGTCGCGCACGGCGTTGAGCGCCAGGTGCGCATGGGCCGCGCGCTGCTGCTTCTCCAGCAGTTCCTGCACGGCCGCCTGGCCCTCGCCGCGCGGCACCAGCACGTCCACGATGCCCATCCGGTGCAGCTCGCTGGCGTCGTACAGGTTGCCGCTGAGGATCATGCGCTCGGCCTGCTGCGGCGAGATCCGCTTGCACAGGAACGAGTACGCGCCCATGCCCGGGAACAGCCCGAACAGGACCTCGGGCAGACCCATCTGCACGCCTTCCTCGGCCACGATGGTATGGCAGGCCAGCGCCAGCTCCATGCCGCCGCCGAGGGCGTCGCCCTGGACCAGGGCGATGCTGCGCACGTCGCCGCCCAGGCCGTTGTGGATGTGGTGCACGCCGTCCACGCAGCGGCGGGCATAGGCCAGCAGATGCTCGCGGTTGTTTTCCTTGATCAGGCGGGCGAACAGATCCAGGTCGCCGCCGAGGTTGAACGCCGGGGCGTCGGAGGCCAGCACCAGGTGGCGCAGGCAGCCCGGGCGACGCTGGTCGTCGCGCAGGGTGATGCCGGTCAGGTAGCTCCACATCTCGTCCATGAGCGCGGTCCGGAAGCAAGGCCGGATACCGGGGGCGTAGTCCGAATGCATGTACAGCCAATGGGTCGCTCCGGTCGGGTCGGCCTCGACCCGGATGGTCGGAAAGCGATGGCTGCGTTGCAGCTTTTCGATGGTACTCATGGCAGATCCCCTCTGGATCCCGTCTGGGCGAGGGTGGGGGACGGGCGGGAACATCCACCCACGGCCCGATCCTACACCCCGAATCCGGGGTGTCCATCACACGGGGAGGAGGGCTCCCGACACGTTACCCGGGCCATGGCACGGGCAATACTGGGCGGTTTCAGGCCCGTTTTTCGGCGTCGCGCAATTCCTTGCGCAGGATCTTGCCGACGTTGCTCTTGGGCAGTTCGTCGCGGAACTCGATGTACTTGGGCTGCTTGTAGCCGGTCAGGTTCTCGCGGGCGTAGGCCTTCACCTGCTCCGCGGTGAGGGCGGGATCCTTGCGCACGATGAACAGCTTGACCGCCTCGCCGGACTTCTCGTCCGGCACGCCGATCGCGGCGCACTCGAGCACGCCCGGCATGGCCGCGATCACGTCCTCGACCTCGTTCGGGTACACGTTGAAGCCGGACACCAGGATCATGTCCTTCTTCCGGTCCACGATATAGAAGTAGCCCTGCTCGTCCATCCGGGCCATGTCGCCGGTGTGCAACCAGCCGTCGGCGTCGATGGTCTTGGCGGTTTCCTCGGGGCGCTGCCAGTAGCCCTTCATCACCTGTGGCCCGCGGATGCACAGCTCGCCGATCTCGCCGGCCGGGAGCATCCTGCCGTCGTCGTCCTTGATGCAGCAGTCGGTGGAGGGGATCGGCAGGCCGATGGAGCCGTTGTACTCCTGCAGATCCATCGGGTTGATGCAGGCCGCGGGCGAAGTCTCGGTCAGGCCGTAGGCCTCGACCAGGGTGCAACCGGTCACCTTCTTCCAGCGCTCGGCCACGGCCCTCTGCACCGCCATGCCCCCGCCGAGGGTGAGGTGCAGGTGCGAGAAGTCCACCTGGTCGAAGCCGGGCGTGTTGAGCAGCCCGTTGAACAGCGTGTTCACGCCGGTGAAGGCGGTGAACGGCACCTGCTTGAGTTCCTTGACGAAGCCCTTCATGTCGCGCGGGTTGGTGATCATGTAGTTCAGGCCGCCGAACTTCATGAACACCAGCCCGTTCGCGGTCAGCGCGAAGATGTGGTACAGCGGCAGCGCGGTGATGATGATCTCTTCGCCGTAGCGGATGTTGGTGCCGATCCACGCCGAGGCCTGCTGCATGTTGGCCACCAGGTTGCGATGGGTCAGCATTGCGCCCTTGGCCACCCCGGTGGTGCCGCCGGTGTACTGCAGGAAGGCGATGTCCTGCGGGTCTATCGAGACCTCCGGCAGCTCGTGCTTGCGTCCGGCGGCGAGCGCGTCGCGGAAGCGGATGGCGCCGGGGATGTCGTAGTCCGGCACCATCTTCTTCACGTGCTTGAGCACGAAGTTGACGATCGGCCCTTTCGGGAGGCCGAGCATGTCGCCCAGGCCGGTGGTGATCACGTGCCGGAGCTGGGTGTCCGGCAGCACTTCCTGGACCACGTGGGCGAAGTTGTCGAGCACCAGGATCGCGCTCGCGCCCGAGTCCACCATCTGGTGCCGCAGCTCGCGGGGGGTGTACATCGGGTTGGTGTTCACCACCGTCAGGCCCGCGCGCAGGATGCCGAAGGTGGCGATGGGATGCTGCAGGCAGTTCGGCAGCATGATCGCCACGCGGTCGCCCTTGCGCAGCTTGAGCTCGCCGAGCAGGAAGGCGGCGAACTGGCGGCTGAGTACGTCGAACTCGGCGTAGGTCAGGACCTTGCCGAGGTTGGCGAAGGCGGGGCGGTCACGGTACTGCTCCAGCGAGGACTGCAGCACGGCGACGATGGAAGGGTAGGCGTCGGGATCGATCTCCGCCGGGACGCCGGGCGGGTAGCTCTTCAGCCAGGGACGCTCGAATTCCATCGCGATCTCTCCGTTCCCCCGAAGGAAGGCCGCAGGACGAATGCATGTACAGGACGTGTCCGGATTGGAGCACAGCCTTCGCCGGGCTGACAAGGCGGGCCTGGCGGGCGCGCGGTGGCTGCGCGATATGCTGGGTGCCCGTGGCGGGAGATCGAAGCATGTTGCCGACTTTGCGCACTCTGCTGTTCGCGGCCTGCCTGTTCGCCGGCGCCTGCGCGCGGCCACCGCCCGAGGAAGCGTTGCGGGCGCGCGTGGCCTCGCTGCAGGCGGCGGTGGAACGCCGGGACGCGCGGGCCGTCGCCGAGCACCTCGCCGCCGACTTCATCGGCCCGGAAGGGCTGGACCGCGAGGGCGCGCGGCGGCTGGCGCAGGCCAGCTTCCTGCGCTACCGCGATGTCGGCGTGGGCCTGGGACCGATGCAGGTGGCGTTGCGCGAGGCGCATGCCACCGTGCGTTTCACCGCGGCCCTGACCGGCGGCGAGGGCCTGCTGCCCGAGCGCGGCCGGGTCTACGACGTCACCACCGGCTGGCGGGTCGAGGACGGCGAATGGATGCTGGTCAGCGCGGAGTGGACGCAGCGGCTGTGAGCCGCCCCGCGCCAGGACCGGTTCGGCTGCTGGTCGAGCCCTGAAACGACGGACCGGGCGGCGTGCCGCCCGGTCTGGTACGTGGATCGCCGGCGGGGTGCGCTTACGCGGCCTTCTTCGCCGCCAGCTGCCGGAGCACGTAATGCAGGATGCCGCCGTGGCGGGCGAAGCGGCGCGCTGACGCGGCACCGCCGCGTGCGCCGCTGAGCGCCCTCGCGCGTGCCGCGCGAGGGCCGGGCTTCCGCCCCAGCCGAAGCGG
>NZ_VNKO01000006.1:0-106500 GCF_008033445.1 Vulcaniibacterium gelatinicum | reverse complement strand
GCCAGCTGCCGGAGCACGTAATGCAGGATGCCGCCGTGGCGGGCGAAGCGGCGCGCTGACGCGGCACCGCCGCGTGCGCCGCTGAGCGCCCTCGCGCGTGCCGCGCGAGGGCCGGGCTTCCGCCCCAGCCGAAGCGGTCAGGCTGCGCGCTTCGAAGCCAGCTGCCGGAGCACGTAATGCAGGATGCCGCCGTGGCGGGCGAAGCGGCGCGCTGACGCGGCACCGCCGCGTGCGCCGCTGAGCGCCCTCGCGCGTGCCGCGCGAGGGCCGGGCTTCCGCCCCAGCCGAAGCGGTCAGGCTGCGCGCTTCGAAGCCAGCTGCCGGAGCACGTAATGCAGGATGCCGCCGTGGCGGAAGTATTCGACTTCCTTCGGCGTCAGCAGCAGCACCCGCACCTCGAAACGCACCTCGCTGCCGTCGGCCTTGCGCGCGACCACGGTGGCGGTCCTGGCCGCGCCGTCCTGCAGGCCGGTGATCTCGAACACCTCCGAGCCGTCCAGGCCGAGCGACTTCGCGTTCTCGCCGTCCTTGAACTGCAGCGGCAGCACGCCCATGCCGACCAGGTTGGAGCGGTGGATGCGCTCGAAGCTCTCGGCGATCACCGCCTTCACCCCGAGCAGGCTGGTGCCCTTGGCGGCCCAGTCGCGCGAGGAGCCGGTGCCGTATTCCTTGCCCGCGATCACCACCAGCGGCACGCCCTCGGCCTTGTACTTCATCGCCGCGTCGTAGATGGTCATCTCGCTGCGGTCGGGGAAGTGCAGGGTGTAGCCGCCCTCCTTGCCGCCCAGCATCAGGTTCTTGATCCGGATGTTGGCGAAGGTGCCGCGCACCATCACGTCGTCGTTGCCGCGGCGGCTGCCGTAGCTGTTGAAGTCGGCCGGCTGCACGCCGCGCTCGAGCAGGTAGCGGCCCGCCGGCGAGTCCTTCTTGATGTTGCCGGCCGGGGAGATGTGGTCGGTGGTGATCGAGTCGCCGAACAGGCCGAGCACGCGCGCGCCGTGGATGTCCTCGATCCGGCCGACCTGCATGGTCATGCCCTCGAAGTAGGGCGGGTGCTTGATGTAGGTCGAGGCTGGATCCCAGGCGTAGGCCTCGCCTTCCGGCGCGGGGATCTGGTTCCAGCGCGAGTCGCCCTTGAACACGTCGGCGTAGTTCTGCGCGAACAGCTCGGGGCTGACGGTGGCGGCGATGACGTCGCCGATCTCCTGGTTCGACGGCCAGATGTCGCGCAGGTACACCGGGTTGCCGGCCTCGTCGTGGCCGAGCGGTTCGCTGGTGAGGTCGATGTCCACGGTGCCGGCGAGCGCGTAGGCCACCACCAGCGGCGGCGAGGCGAGGTAGTTCATCTTCACCTCGGGGTGCACGCGGCCCTCGAAGTTGCGGTTGCCGGAGAGCACCGAGGCGACCACCAGGTCGTTCTCGGCGATGCCTTTCGACACTTCCTCGGGCAGCGGACCGGAATTGCCGATGCAGGTGGTGCAGCCGTAGCCGACCACGTAGAAGCCGAGCTGCTCCAGGTCGCCGAGCACGCCGGCCTTCTTCAGGTAGTCGGTGACCACCAGCGAGCCCGGGCCGAGCGAGGTCTTGACCCACGGCTTGACCTTGAGCCCGCGCTTGACCGCGTTGCGCGCCAGCAGGCCGGCGCCGAGCATCACCGCCGGGTTGGAGGTGTTGGTGCAGGAGGTGATCGCGGCGATCACCACCGAGCCGTCGCGCAGCTCGGCGTCCTGGTCGCGGATGCGGATCTTCGACACCGGCTCGGCGACCAGGTGGTCGCCGTGCGCCTGCGCGGCGCCCTCGGCATCCATCCGCGCCGGCTCGTCGTTCTTCGGCTTGCGGTTGGCGATCAGGCCCTGCAGGTTGGTGCGGAAGTTCTCCTTGACCTTCTCCAGCAGCACGCGGTCCTGCGGCCGCTTGGGGCCGGCCAGCGACGGCCGGACCTCGCCGAGGTCGAGTTCGAGCGTGGCCGAGTAGTGCGCATGCGGCGAGTCCGGGGCGTGCCACAGGCCCTGGGCCTTGGCGTAGGCCTCGACCAGGCGGATCTGCTCCTCGCTGCGGCCGGACAGGCGCAGGTAGTTCAGCGCCTCGGCGTCGATCGGGAAGATGCCGCAGGTGGCGCCGTACTCGGGCGCCATGTTGGCGATGGTGGCGCGGTCGGCCAGCGGCAGGTGCTGCAGGCCGTCGCCGTAGAACTCCACGAACTTGCCGACCACGCCCAGCGCACGCAGCATCTGGGTGACGGTGAGCACCAGGTCGGTGGCGGTGCTGCCCTCGGGCAGCCTGCCGGTGAGCTTGAAGCCGACCACCTGCGGGATCAGCATCGAGGACGGCTGGCCGAGCATGGCGGCCTCGGCCTCGATGCCGCCCACGCCCCAGCCCAGCACGCCGATGCCGTTGATCATCGTGGTGTGGCTGTCGGTGCCGAACACGGTGTCGGGGAACGCCTGCAGTTCGCTGCTTCCATCGGCATGCTGCACCTCGCGCTCGAACACCACCCGCGCCAGGTGCTCGAGGTTGACCTGGTGCACGATGCCGGTGTTCGGCGGCACCACCTTGAAGTTGTCGAACGCCTTCTGGCCCCAGCGCAGGAAGCTGTAGCGCTCGCGGTTGCGCTCGAACTCGATCCGGCTGTTGAGGTCGAGCGCGTCGGGACGGCCGAACACGTCCACCTGCACCGAGTGGTCGATCACCAGCTCGGAGGGGATCAGCGGGTTGATCCGCTTCGGGTCGCCGCCGAGCCGGGCCACGGCGTCGCGCATCGCGGCCAGGTCCACCACGCAGGGCACGCCGGTGAAGTCCTGCAGGACCACGCGCGCGGGCATGAAGGCGATCTCGGTGTCGGGCTCGGCCTTCGGGTCCCAGGTGGCCACCGCCTCGATGTGCTCGGGCAGCACGGTCACGCCGTCCTCGTGCCGGAGCAGGTTCTCCAGCAGGATCTTCATCGAGTACGGCAGCTTCGCCAGGTCGAAGCGCTCGCCGAGCTTGGGCAGGCTGTAGTAGGTGTAGGACTTGCCGTTGACGTCGAGGCGGGCGCGGGTGGCGAAGGAGTCGGCCATTGGGGGAGGCTCCGTGGCTGCGGGCTGGGGATGCGGGCGGTGGCGGCGCGAACGCCGCTGCGAAACCGCAAAATTATGCCGCAAAGCCGGGCCCCCGGCACCCGTTCGGCTTGGCGTGGAGCGCCCGCTCGCAGCGGGCGGGCATGCCGGGCCGGTGCCGGCCCTCAGCCCAGGCGCGCCTCGATCGCCGCCAGCATCTCGCGGCGGCGGAACAGGAAGTCGAGCAGGCTGCCGCCCATCTGCCGCCACAGCACCGCCGAACGCAGCGCGGCGAGCAGCACCGCGCGGATCTCGGCCACCACGCTGCCCTGGCCGAGGTAGTGCGGGTTGCCCTGCACCAGCACGCGCGGACGCAGGTGGCTGATGGTTTCGGCGTAGAGCTTGCCGAGCGCGCCGAGCACGTCCGGGTGGGTGCTGCCCAGGCGCTGCGCCTCCGGCGCCACGGCGAGGATGCCCTGGTGCACGCGCGCGCTGGTCTCGCGGTCGCGGACGAAGCGGCGCTCGAGCTGCATCACCGCCAGCGCCAGGCGCGGCAGCAGCTCGTCGCGCGCCTGGTTGGTGAAGTACTCGCGCAGCAGGCGCAGGCCCGGACGCAGCGCCTGCGCGCCGCCGTACACCTCCTCGGTGGAGGCGGCGTCCACCCGGAACACGCTGTCGAGGGCGGTGCCGACCACGGCGGCGTCGGCCTGGCCGGTCTCGGCGATCTGGCGCACCTCGCGCAGGGCCTGGACCAGGCCGGCGAGGGCGAGGATGCGGTCGTCCATGTCGCTCATGCGGCAACTTCTCCGTGCAGGCGCCGCTCCAGCGGCGCGTCGGTGTGGGCGATGACTGCGCCCCCCAGGCATTCGTCGCCGGCGTAGAGCACGAGCGACTGCCCGGGGGTCACGGCGCGCTGGGGGCGGGCGAAGCGCACCGCCAGGGTGCCGTCCTCGGCCACCGTCACCTCGCAGGCCTCCGCGGCCTGGCGGTAGCGGGTCTGGGCGGCGCAGGCGAAGCGCCGCGCGGGCGGACTGCCGGCCACCCAGTGCGCCGGTTCCGACCACAGCGCCTGGGACATCAGGTAGGGGCTGTCGTGGCCCTGGTCAACGGTCAGCACGTTGCCCGCCACGTCCTTGCCGACCACGTACCAGGGCGCGGCGGTGCCGCCACGCACGCCGCCGATCTGCAGCCCGGCGCGCTGGCCGAGGGTGAAGTAGAAGACCCCCGGATGCTCGCCCAGGACCCGCCCCTGCGGGTCGCGGATCTCGCCGGGCCGGGCCGGGAGGTAGCGGGCCAGGAACTCGCGGAAATCGCGCTCGCCGATGAAGCAGATCCCGGTGGAGTCCTTCTTGGCGTGGGTGGGCAGGGCCGCCTCGCGGGCGATGCGCCGGACCTGCTCCTTGGGCAGCGCGCCGAGCGGGAACAGGGTCGCGGCGAGCTGCGCCTGGCCGAGCTGGTGCAGGAAATAGCTCTGGTCCTTGCCGCGGTCGGCCGCGCGCAGCAGGCGCCAGCGGCCGCCCGCGTGTGCCAGCCGGGCGTAGTGGCCGGTGGCGATGCGCTCGGCGCCCAGCTCCCGGGCCGCGTCCAGGAAGTGCTTGAACTTGATCTCGCGGTTGCACAGCACGTCCGGATTCGGCGTGCGCCCGGCCGCGTACTCGGCCAGGAAGTGGGCGAACACGCCGTCCCAGTATTCGCGCGAGAAATCGCGGAAATGGATCGGGATCCCGAGCCGGCCGCAGACCGCGACCGCATCCCGGCGGTCCTCCTCGGCCCGGCACTCGCCGCTGCCGTCGTCGGCCCAGTTCTGCATGAACAGCCCGGCCACCACCTCGCCCGCCTCGCGCAGGAGCAGGGCGGCCACGGACGAATCCACGCCGCCGGAAACGCCGACGATGATGCGCGGGGCGCTCATGCCAGTTGCTGCAGCAGGCACAAGGGGTGCCGGCGCCCGGCCAGGTGGTCGGCCGCGGTGCGCCAGACCAGCGGGCTGCGGTGGCGGTGGCGTTCGGCCAGGAGCTCGGCCGGGGTCATCCACAGGGTACGGACGATGCCTTCGTCCAGGGGGCGGGCCGGGTCGTGCCGCACCGGGTCGGCGGCGAAGGCGAAGCGCAGGAATTGCTGCCCGGTGTCCGGGGCGGTCCACTGGTAGGCGCCGACGAATCCGGTCGGCCGCACCTCCCAGCCGGTTTCCTCGCGGGTCTCGCGGGCGGCGGCGGCGAGCAGGCTCTCGTCCGGCTCCAGGTGCCCGGCCGGCTGGTTGAGCACCAGCCGGCCGCCCACCGATTCCTCGACCATCAGCAGCCGGCCGTCCCGCACCACCACCGTGGCCACGGTCACGTCCGGCTGCCAGAAGCGTCCCGCGCGGCCGCTCACGTCAGAGGTCGTCCTTCCCCGGGGTCAGCTCGTTCTCCATCTCGTCGGCGCTGCGGACCGCGGCGTCGATCGCGTCCTCCAGCGCCTGCGCGCTGGCGTCGGAGGGGAGCTTGACCACGAACACGGCGAAATGGCCCTGCTTGGCCCACGCCCCCAGCTTGTTGTCCTGGGTGGCCTCGAGCAGGCGGTTGGCCACCTTGGCCGAGAACTGCTCGGTGTCGGAGCGGTAACCGGGCGACCAGATTTCGCGCACGCGATGGGCGCCGAACTCCTCGACCGGGGAGCGCACATACACCAGCTGGCTGCGCCCGCCGTCGAGCTCGAAGACCAGCTTGTAATCGCCGTCCTCGTCCACCTCGTAGGTGTAGTCGAGTTGCTTGAGGTGGCGCTCCACCAGCGGATCGGGCTTGGGCCTGTCCGCTTCCTGGGCGGAGACGGGCAGCACGGCGAGCGAGAGCAGGGCGGGCAGGAGCAGACGCGGCATGGGGGATCCCTCGGGGTGGAAGACGCATTGTGCGCGGGCCCGTGCGGCGCAGTCCACGCCACCGTGCCGACCGGCCGTCGCACGGGTGCCCGCTATAATCGCGGCCATGAGCCGCAAGACCGAACACGACCGGGATCAGGGCGCCCTGGTCGAGACGGGCAAGCCGGAGCTGGCGCGGCCGCCGCTGTACTCCGTCCTGCTCCTGAACGACGACTACACGCCCATGGACTTCGTGGTCGAGGTCCTGATGCGCTTTTTCGGCATGAACCTGGAGAAGGCCACCCAGATCATGCTCCACGTCCATACCCGGGGGCGCGGCGTGTGCGGGGTGTACACCCGCGAGGTGGCCGAGACCAAGGTGGCGCAGGTGAACGAATATTCACGGCTCAACCAGCACCCCTTGCTGTGCACGATGGAAAAGGCGTAAACACGGGACGACGGGCTCGGCACGGCGCGGGGCGGCCCTGGAAAGGCCGGTCGGCGCCCCCATATCCGTCGGCATAGTCAGGAGTCCGGCGTCCCATGTTCAGCAAAGACCTCGAGCAGACCATCGGCCAGTGCTACAAGCGGGCCCGCGAGGCGCGTCATGAGTTCATGACCGTCGAGCACCTGCTGCTGGCACTGCTCGAAAACCCCTCCGCCGAAGCCGTGCTCAAGGCCGTGGGCGCGGACATCCCCAGGCTGCGCCACGACCTGGAGCAGGTGATCGCCACCTCGGTGGCGCGGCTTGGCGACGACGACGGCCGCGACACCCAGCCCACGCTCGGCTTCCAGCGGGTGCTGCAGCGCGCCGTGTACCACGTGCAGTCCTCGGGCAAGAAGGAGGTCACCGGCGCCAACGTGCTGGTGGCGATCTATGGCGAGAAGGACTCGCACGCGGTCTATTTTCTCAACCAGCAGGACATCACCCGGCTCGACGTCGTCAATTACATTTCGCACGGCATCACCCGCCAGGGCGAGGGCGAGGACCGTCCCGGCGCCGAGGACGCGCCGCGCCACGGCGAGGCGGGCGAGGGCGAGCACAAGGGCGACGCGCTGGCGGAGTTCGCCACCAACCTCAACGAACTCGCGCTCGCCGGCAGGATCGACCCGCTCGTCGGCCGCGCCGACGAGGTCGAGCGCACCATCCAGGTGCTGTGCCGCCGGCGCAAGAACAACCCGCTCTACGTGGGCGATGCCGGCGTGGGCAAGACCGCGCTGGCCGAGGGCCTGGCGCGGCGGATCGTCGAGGGCAACGTCCCGGAGGTGCTGGCGGGCGCGGTGATCTACGCGCTCGACCTGGGCGCGCTGGTGGCCGGCACCAAGTACCGCGGCGACTTCGAGAAGCGGCTGAAGGCGGTGCTGGCGCAGCTCAAGAAGCAGCCGGGCGCGATCCTGTTCATTGACGAGATCCACACCATCATCGGCGCCGGCAGCGCGTCCGGCGGCACCATGGACGCCAGCAACCTGATCAAGCCGGTGCTGGCCTCCGGCGAGCTGCGCTGCATCGGCTCGACCACGTTCCAGGAATACCGTGGCATCTTCGAGAAGGACCGCGCGCTCGCGCGCCGCTTCCAGAAGATCGACATCGTCGAGCCCACCGTGGGCGAAACGGTCGAGATCCTGCAGGGCCTCAAGCCCAAGTACGAGCAGCACCACGGCGTGACCTACGCCGACGAGGCGCTGCAGGCGGCGGTGGACCTGTCGGTCAAGCACATCGGCGACCGGCTGCTGCCGGACAAGGCCATCGACGTGATCGACGAGGCCGGCGCGCGCCAGCGGCTGCTGCCGGAGGGCCAGCGCAAGAGCCTGATCGACGTCGAGGAGATCGAGACCATCGTGGCCAAGATGGCGCGGATCCCGGCCAAGCAGGTCAGCGCCTCCGACCGCGACGTGCTGCGCAACCTCGAGCGCAACCTGAAGATGGTGATCTTCGGCCAGGATCCGGCGATCGAGACCCTGGTCTCGGCGATCAAGCTCGCCCGCTCGGGCCTGGGCAACCCGGACAAGCCGATCGGCAACTTCCTGTTCGCCGGCCCCACCGGCGTGGGCAAGACCGAGGTCACCCGCCAGCTGGCGCTGCAGCTCGGCATCGAGCTGGTGCGGTTCGACATGTCCGAGTACATGGAGCCGCACTCGGTCAGCCGCCTGATCGGCGCGCCGCCGGGCTACGTCGGCTTCGACCAGGGCGGCCTGCTGACCGAGAAGATCGTCAAGACGCCGCACTGCGTGCTGCTGCTGGACGAGGTGGAGAAGGCGCACCCGGACATCTTCAACATCCTGCTGCAGGTGATGGACCGCGGCGTGCTCACCGACACCAACGGGCGCGAGGCCAACTTCAAGAACGTGATCCTGGTGATGACCACCAACGCCGGCGCGGCGCAGGCCGCGCGCCGTTCGATCGGCTTCACCCGCCAGGACCACTCGACCGACGCGATGGAGGTCATCCGCCGCACCTTCAGCCCCGAGTTCCGCAACCGGCTCGACGCGGTGGTGCAGTTCCAGCCGCTGGCCTTCGAGCACATCCTGCGGGTGGTGGACAAGTTCCTGATCGAGCTGGAAGTGCAGCTGCACGAGAAGCATGTCGCCCTGGTCGCCACGCCGCTGGCGCGCGAATGGCTGGCGCAGCACGGCTTCGACCCGTTGATGGGCGCGCGGCCGATGGCGCGGGTGATCCAGGACCGCATCAAGCGGCAGCTGGCCGACGAACTGCTGTTCGGCAAGCTCGTGGGCGGCGGCCGGGTCACCATCGACGTGCGCGACGGCGAGCTGGTGGTGGAGGCGCAGCCCGAGCCGGAACGGTTGCTGCCGGCCACGGCGTAACGGGCGCCGCCCTGCCGGAAACGAGAAAGGCGGCCGCTGGCCGCCTTTCTTTTCAATCGGTTACCAAACTCATTTCATGCGGTACGTGATGCGCCCCTTGGTCAGGTCGTAGGGCGTCATTTCCACTTTCACCCGGTCGCCGGTGAGGATGCGGATGTAGTTCTTGCGCATGCGGCCGGAGATGTGGGCGATGATTTCGTGGCCGTTCTCGAGCTTCACCCGGAACATGGTGTTCGGGAGGGTCTCGGTGACCGTGCCTTCGAATTCGATGACGTCGTCTTTGGCCATGCGTGTCCTGAGGGGTGGGCAGGGCGTCCGGGCCGCCCGAAAGTCGCGCATTCTGGCACGGCGGCCTCGGCGGGCGCAAAGCGGGCGCCCGGTCACGCCGGGCTGGCGGCGAGCGCGGCGGCGGGCAGGGTGCCGAAGCGCGCGGTCCAGGCGCCGGCCGGTTCGGGTATTGCGGTCAGCTCCGCCACCGCCGCCAGGAACCGGCTGCGCGGCCAGGCCTCGGCGCCCAGGCGGTTCAGGTGCGGATTGCCGACCTGGGCATCCATCAGCGGCCAGCCCCACTCGTGCAGGCGTCGCGCCAGCGCCGCCAGCGCCACCTTCGAGCCGCCCGATTCGGCGCTGAACATGCTCTCGCCGAAGAACATCCTGCCCAGCGCCACGCCATAGATGCCGCCGACCAGGCGCGCGCCGTCGAACACCTCGACGCTGTGCGCGTGCCCGAGCGCGTGCAGGGCCGTGTAGGCGGTGCGCATCGCCGGGGTGATCCAGGTGCCGCGCTGGCCGGGGCGCGGGGTCTGCGCGCAGGCGGCGATCACCTCGGCGAAACGGGTGTCGGCACGGACCTCCCAGCGGCTCCTGCGCAGGGTGCGGCGGAAGCGGGTGGACAGGTGTACGCCGTCGGTGCGGAACACCACCCGCGGGTCGGGGCACCACCACAGGATCGGCTGGCCCTGCGAGTACCAGGGGAAGATGCCGTGCCGGTAGGCGTTGAGCAGGCGCACCGGAGCCAGGTCGCCGCCGGCCGCGAGCAGGCCGTTCGGCTCGCGCAGGGCGGCCTGCCCGGGCGGGAAGGGGGCCTGCGGATCGTCGTCGAGCAGCGGCAGCCGCATGCGCTCAGTGTGCCGCGCGGAACGGCGAGTGGGTGGCCAGGGCGGCGGCGTAGCGGCGTACGGCCTCGCGCTCCTCCGCGCACCAGCGGCGCAGGGCGTCGGCGAAGCGCGGATCGGCGATCCAGTGCCGGCTGCGCACGAAAACCGGCAGGAAGCCGCGCGCCAGCTTGTGCTCGCCCTGCGCGCCGGGCTCGAACCGGCGCAGGCCCTCGCGCAGGCAGTACTCGATGCCCTGGTAATAGCAGGTCTCGAAATGCAGGCCGGGCACGTGCTCGTGCGCGCCCCAGTAGCGGCCGTAGAGCGTGTCCCCGCCGCGCAGGCACAGCGCGCCGGCGATCGTGCGTCCCTCGCGCTCGGCCAGGATCAGCACCAGTTGCCGCGGCAGGACCCGGGCCAGATGGGCGAAGAACGCCTCGGTCAGGGCCGGCGTGTTGCCGTGCGCGCGGAAGGTGTGCACGTAGAACGCATGCATGGTGGCGATCTCGGCGCTCGACGCTTCGTCGCCGTGCACGATCCGGAACTGCACCCCGGCCCGCGCCAGCCGGGCGCGTTCCTGGCGGATGTTCTTGCGGTGGCGGTGGTCCATCGCCGCGAGGAAGTCGTCGAAGTCGCGCCAGCCGGCATCGTTGCGCCAGTGGTACTGCACGTCGTCGCGCGCGAGCCAGCGCGCGTCGAAGGCCTCGTCCTCGTCCTCGCGGACGAAGTTGACGTGCGCCGAGGACCAGCCGGCCTCCGCCGTGGCCGCGACGATCGTCTCGAGCAGCGCGCGGCGTGCGGCGCCATCGCGCGCCAGCAGCCGCGGCCCGGTCACCGGCGTGTAGGGGACCGCGCCGAGCCACTTTGGGAAGTAATCGAGCCCGTGCCGGGCATAGGCCTGCGCCCAGGCGTGGTCGAACACGAACTCGCCGTGCGAGTTGGTCTTGCGGTAGCCGGGCGCCGCCGCCACCAGCGCGTCGCCCTCCCACAACGCGATGTGGCAGGGCGTCCATCCGTAATGCAGCCGCAGGCACCCGTGCCGTTCGAGGCCCGCCAGGAACGCATGGGCGACGAACGGGTTGCCGCCGTCCTGCAGCGCGTCCCACTGCGCGGCCGGGATCTGTTCCAGCGAGTCGTGGAGGCGCGCGGTGGGCATTCAGCCACGGATGGGCACGGATGGCCACGGATAAGGCATCCATGAGCAAGGGCCGGGGATGTCTCCCTGCAGAAGCGGGATCCCGGGCGGCCTTTTGCCAACAAAAACTTTATCCGCCGTGTTCATCCGTGGCAAAGGAGTCACCCCTCCTGGTCGAGGAACTTCTCCGCATCCAGCGCGGCCATGCAGCCGAAACCGGCCGAGGTCACGGCCTGGCGGTACACCTGGTCGGCGACGTCGCCGGCGGCGAACACGCCCGGGACCGAGGTCTGGGTGGCGTTGCCTTCCAGGCCGCTGCGGATCACCAGGTAACCGTTGCGCATCTCGAGCTGGCCCTCGAACAGCGAGGTGTTCGGGGTGTGGCCGATCGCCACGAACATGCCCTGGACGGCGATCTCGCGGGTGGTGCCGTCCTGGGTGGACTTCAGCCGCAGGCCGGTGACGCCGCTGTCGTCGCCGAGCACCTCGTCCACCACGTGGTGCCAGACGGCCTCGATCCTGCCGGACTGGATCTTCGCGAACAGCTTGTCCTGCATGATCTTCTCCGCGCGCAGGGTGTCGCGGCGGTGGACCAGGTAGACCTTGCGCGCGATGTTGGCCAGGTACAGGGCTTCCTCCACCGCGGTGTTGCCGCCGCCGATCACCGCCACGTCCTGGTCGCGGAAGAAGAAGCCGTCGCAGGTGGCGCAGGCGGAGACGCCGCGGCCCATGAACTTCTGCTCCGATTCCAGGCCCAGGTACTTGGCGGTGGCGCCGGTGGCGATGATCAGCGCGTCGCAGGTGTATTCGCCGGAGTCGCCCTTGAGCCGGAACGGGCGCCGCGACAGGTCGGCGGTGTGGATGTGGTCGAAGACGACCTCGGTCTCGAAGCGCTCGGCATGCGCCTGCATGCGCGCCATCAGGTCGGGGCCGAGCAGGCCGTGCGCATCGCCGGGCCAGTTGTCCACCTCGGTGGTGGTCATCAGCTGGCCGCCCTGCTGCAGGCCGGTGACCACCACCGGCTTGAGGTTGGCGCGGGCGGCGTAGATGGCGGCGGTCCAGCCGGCGGGGCCCGAGCCCAGGATCAGCAGGCGGCAATGCTTCGGAGTGGTCATCGGTATAATCGAATGGTTTGGAAGACAGGACGGCGCAGGCGCGGTGCGGCCGTCACGGAAAGGGCCGCGCGGGACGGGGGTGAAACCGGCCCGCCGGCGGCCCGCGCATAGCTTGGAGGCGCGACCGTCCCGAAACAAGGCGCGTGGCCGCACGACAGCGTTCCGCGGCGCGCGGACAACCCGGCAATCGTCCGAGGGCGCCGCCGATGCGGCGTTTTTTTCGGTCCCCACTGATCTGGAGAATGGCAATGCGTATCGGTGTACCCAAGGAAACCAAGACGCTCGAAGGCCGCGTCGCGCTCGTTCCCGCCGCCGCGGGCGACCTGGTCAAGCGCGGGCACGAGGTCTGGATCGAGGCCGGCGCCGGCCTGAAGTCCGGCTTCCGCGACGAGGAGTACACCCGGCTCGGGGTCAGGATCGCGCCCGATGCCGCCGCCCTGTACGAGAAGGGCGAGCTGATCGTGAAGGTGAAGGAGCCGATCGAGGGCGACCTGCAGCACCTGCGCCGCGACCACCTGCTGTTCTGCTACCTGCACCTGGCGCCGCTGCCGGAGCTGACCAGGCGCCTGCTCGACATCGGCCTGACCGGCGTGGCGTTCGAGACCGTGGAACTCGAGGACGGCTCGCTGCCGCTGCTGGCGCCGATGTCGGTGATCGCCGGCAAGATCGGCGTGCAGGTCGGCACCCACCTGCTGCACCAGCCCATGGGCGGCAAGGGCAAGCTGCTCGGCGGCCTGCCTTCGACCGAGCGCGGCAAGGTGGTGGTGTTCGGCGCCGGCCAGGCCGGCGGCAACTCGGCCGCGCTGGCCGCGGCCGGCGGCGCCAACGTGGTGGTGTTCGAGAAGCGCCAGGACCGCATGGACGAGATGATGCGGCTGGGCAACAACGTCACCGCGCTGTACCCGTACGAAGACCTGGTGGCCAAGGAAGTCGCCTCGGCCGACCTGGTGATCGGCGCGGTGCTGGTGACCGGCGCGGTCGCCCCGCACGTGATGACCCGCGAGATGCTCAAGGGCATGGCCGACGGCAGCGTGGTGGTGGACATCTCGATCGACCAGGGCGGCTGCTTCGAGACCTCGCGCCCGACCACCTGGGCCGAGCCGACCTACGTCGAGGAGGGCGTGACCCACTTCGCCGTGACCAACATGCCCGGCGCGGTGCCGCAGACCTCCTCGCAGGCGATCTGCGCGGCGATCCTGCCGTGGGTGAACAAGCTCGCCTCCGGCCAGTGGCGCGACAACCAGGCGCTGGTGCGTGGTATCAACGTCGAGGGCGGGCGCCTGGTGCACCCGGCCCTGCAGGGCATGAAGCTCTGAGGCTGCGGCCGGAGGTTCGCGATCCGGGAGGGGCGGCCCCGTGACCGGGGCGGCCCGCCCGCTGAGCGGATTCCGGATCTCCCGTCCGGAATCCCGTATATTCAAAGACTAACGGAACCCAGCTCAGGCAGAACCTCACAGTGGCGCAAGCCCCGGCAGCAACGCGCAGGAAGGTGAAGGCGGAACGGGCGGCGGCCTCGCCCCGGCGCCAGCGGCTGTGGCGCGACCTCGCCCTGATCGCGATCGCGCCGCTGCTGCTGTACCTGCTGGCGAGCCTGGTCACCTATTCGCCGGCCGATCCGGGCTGGTCGCATTCGGGCGCCGTCACCGGCGAGCTGCACAACGTCGGCGGCCGGGTCGGCGCCTGGCTCGCCGATGTGCTGATCTACCTGTGCGGGTACGTGGCGTTCCTGCTGCCGCTGATGCTGGGGCTGGTTGCCTGGATCGCGCTGTTCGGCATGGACAGCGACGGCGACGGCGAGGCCGACCTCGGCCCGGCCCTGCGCCTGGTGGGCATCGTCGGCTTCCTGGTGGCGGCCACCGGCTTCCTGCACCTGCGCCTGGGCGGGGTGCCGGAATTCTCGGCCGGCAGCGGCGGCATCCTCGGACAATTGGTCGGACGCTCGCTGTTCCGCGCCTTCGGCCCGCTCGGCGCCAACCTGTTCCTGGTCACGCTGCTGCTGATCTCGACCACGCTCGCCACCGGCCTGTCCTGGCTGGCGGTGATGGACCGGCTCGGCGGTTGGGTGCTGGCGCTGGGCCCACTGTTCCGGCGCAAGACCCGCGAGGCCGGGGAGTGGCAGCAGGCGCGGGCGCTGCGCGAGGAGCGCGAGGAGACGCGCAAGATCGAGAACGAGCTGCGGGCCAAACGCGCGCCGGTGAAGATCGAGCCGCCGCCGGCGCCGGTGGTGGAGAAGAGCGAACGCGCGCGGCGCGAGCAGCAGATCCCGCTGTTCCACGTCGGCGACGGCAGCGGCATCCCGCCGCTGGCGCTGCTCGACGACCCCAAGCCGCAGCCCAAGGGCTACGACGAGGAGACGCTCGAGGCGCTCTCGCGCCAGATCGAGTTCAAGCTCAAGGACTTCCGCATCGACGCGCAGGTGGTCGGCGCCTATCCGGGGCCGGTGATCACCCGTTTCGAGATCGAGCCCGCGCCGGGCATCAAGGTCAGCCAGATCAGCTCGCTCGACAAGGACATCGCGCGCGGACTGTCGGTGAAGTCGGTGCGCGTGGTGGACGTGATCCCGGGCAAGTCGGTGATCGGCCTGGAGATCCCGAACTCGCACCGGGAGATGATCTACCTCAGCGAGCTGCTGCGCTCGAAGGAATACGACAAGTCGCCCAGCCCGCTCACGCTCGCGCTCGGCAAGGACATCGCCGGCCGGCCGACGGTGGCGGACCTGGCGCGCATGCCGCACCTGCTGGTCGCGGGCACCACCGGCTCGGGCAAGTCGGTCGCGGTCAACGCGATGGTGCTCTCGCTGCTCTACAAGGCCTCCGCCAAGGACGTGCGGATGCTGATGATCGACCCGAAGATGCTCGAGCTGTCGGTCTATCAGGGCATTCCGCACCTGCTGGCGCCGGTGGTGACCGACATGAAGGAGGCCGCCAACGGCCTGCGCTGGTGCGTGGCGGAGATGGAGCGCCGCTACAAGCTGATGAGCGCGGTCGGGGTGCGCAACCTGGCCGGCTTCAACAAGAAGGTCAAGGACGCGGTCGACGCCGGGCAGCCCTTGATGGATCCGCTGTTCAAGCCGAATGCGGAGCTGGGCGAGGCGCCGCGGCCGCTGGAGGCGCTGCCGTACATCGTCGTGTTCATCGACGAATTCGCCGACATGATGATGATCGTCGGCAAGAAGGTGGAGGAGCTGATCGCGCGCCTGGCGCAGAAGGCGCGCGCCGCCGGCATCCACCTGATCCTGGCCACGCAGCGGCCGTCGGTGGACGTGATCACCGGCCTGATCAAGGCCAACATCCCGACCCGCATCGCGTTCCAGGTGTCGAGCAAGATGGACTCGCGTGTGATCCTCGATCAGAGCGGCGCCGAGACCCTGCTCGGCCACGGCGACATGCTCTATCTGCCGCCGGGCACGGCGATGCCCGAGCGCGTGCACGGTGCGTTCGTCAGCGACGAGGAGGTGCACCGCGTGGTGGAGCACCTCAAGCAGATCGGCGGGCCGGAATACGTGGAAGGCGTGCTCGACGAGGTGCAGACCCTCGGCGAGGGCGTGGTGGTCGGCGCCACCGGCCTGCCGGAGAGCGGAGGCGGTTCCGGCGACGAGTCCGACCCGCTCTACGACGAGGCGGTGCGGATCGTCACCGAGACCCGCCGCGCCTCGATCTCCGGCGTGCAGCGCCGGCTCAAGATCGGCTACAACCGCGCCGCGCGCCTGATCGAGGCGATGGAAGCCGCGGGCGTGGTGTCCGCGCCGGAACACAACGGCGACCGTACGGTGCTCGCGCCGCCGCCGCCGAAGTGATTCATCGTCCGTTGCGCCGGCCGTGAGCACGTATTCAGCCGCAGGGGCGCAGACTGCGGCGTCATGAACCCCAGCAGGAGTCACAGGATGCGGATCCTCCGCTTCGTCATGCTCGGTGCCGCCCTGGCGATGGCCGGCCACGCCGCGGCCGGGGCGCGCGAAAAGCTCGATGCCTTCACGAAGGGCCTGAAAGGCCTGGACGGCCGCTTCACGCAGCAGGTGTACGACGCCAGCGGCAAGCGCAAGGAAACCTCGTCGGGGCGCGTGGCGCTTTCGGCGCCGCGCCTGTTCCGCTGGGAGTACGTG
The DNA here is from genome assembly GCF_008033445.1 of Vulcaniibacterium gelatinicum. Taxonomy (GTDB): domain Bacteria; phylum Pseudomonadota; class Gammaproteobacteria; order Xanthomonadales; family Xanthomonadaceae; genus Vulcaniibacterium_B; species Vulcaniibacterium_B gelatinicum. The sequence continues at coordinate 90,360 of NZ_VNKO01000006.1, read as the reverse complement.
ACGCCGTATCCACAGTTGATCGTGGCCGACGGGAACAAGGTGTGGGTGTACGACCCGGACCTGAAGCAGGCGACGGTGCGGCCGCAGGGGCCGGAGGAGCAGAACAGTCCGCTCGCGGCGTTGATGGACCCGTCGCGGCTGGACCGGGATTTCGTGGTGCGCGAGGGCGGCAGCGAAGGCGGGTTGGAGTGGCTGGTGCTGACGCCGCAACGCGGGGAGGAGGCCGGTTTCCAGTCCGCGCGCCTGGGGTTCGACGGCCGCGGCCTGCGCCGGATGCTGATCGTGGACCAGCTCGGCCAGCGCACGGAGCTGTCGTTCGAGGCGTGGAAGCGCAATCCGTCCTTCGCCCGCGACACCTTCCGCTACACGCCGGGCAAGGGAGTGGATGTGGTGGGGGAGGGGTGACTCGCGCGCAGGCCGCGTGTCGGAGCCGGACGCGGAGCCCACGCGGCGAACCCCGCTCCGGGCATACCGGCGCCCCCGCCTGAAGCAATTGACGCACGCCTGCATCGCGCGACAGACACACAGGCGCCCCAGCCCGGAGTGACCGACACGCGCAGACGCACACGCACCACCAGGCCGCCACGCAGGCCGCCTACAATGCGGCGTGATGCCGCGCAAACCGCCATCGTCCGCCGAACCCGACCTGCTTGGGGCAGGGCATGACGCGCTGCGGCCGCTGGCCGACCGGATGCGGCCGCGGACGCTGGACGAGATGGTGGGGCAGCGCCGGCTGCTGGCGCCGGGGTCGGCCCTGCGGCGCGCGATCGAGGCCGGGCACGTGCACTCCATGGTGCTGTGGGGGCCGCCCGGCTGCGGCAAGACCACGCTCGCCCTGCTGCTGGCCGAATACGCCCATGCCGGGTTCCGCGCCATCTCCGCCGTCCTGTCCGGCTTGCCGGAGGTGCGCCAGGTGCTGGCCGAGGCCGAGCGGCGCTTCCAGCAGGGCGAACGCACCGTGCTGTTCGTGGACGAGGTGCACCGCTTCAACAAGGCCCAGCAGGACGCGTTCCTGCCGCACATCGAACGCGGCACGATCCTGTTCGTCGGCGCCACCACCGAAAACCCCTCGTTCGAACTGAACTCGGCGCTGCTCTCGCGCTGCCGCGTCCACGTGCTGGAGGCGGTGTCGGCCGAGGACATCGCGCTCGCGCTGCGGCGCGCGCTCGAGGACGCCGAGCGCGGACTGGGCGGACGCGGGTTGCGGATCGCCGACCAGTCGCTGCACACCATCGCCGAAGCCGCCGACGGCGACGTGCGGCGCGCGCTGACCTTCCTCGAGATCGCCGCCGACCTGGTGGGCGAGGGCGGGGAGATCACCGACGCCGTGCTCGGGCAGGTGCTGGCCGACCGCACCCGCCGCTTCGACAAGGGCGGCGAACAGTTCTACGACCAGATCTCGGCCCTGCACAAATGCGTGCGCAGCTCCAACCCGGACGCGGCGCTGTACTGGCTGGCGCGCATGCTCGACGGCGGCTGCGATCCGATCTACCTGGCGCGCCGGCTCACCCGCATGGCGGTGGAGGACATCGGCCTGGCCGATCCGCGCGCGCTGCCGATGGCGATCGCAGCCTGGGAGACCTACGACCGGCTGGGCAGCCCCGAAGGCGAGCTCGCCCTGGCGCAGCTGACGCTGTACCTGGCCAGCACCGCCAAGTCGAACGCGGCCCATGTCGCCTTCGGCGAGGCGCGCGCCGACGTGCGCGCGCACGGCACATTGGAAGTGCCGCTGCACCTGCGCAACGCGCCCACCGGACTGATGCGGTCCCTCGGCTACGGCCGTGCCTACCAGTACGACCACGACGTCGAGGGCGGCGTGGCGCTGGATCAGGCCGGGTTTCCCGAAGCGCTAGGCGAGCGCGTGTACTACCGGCCGGTCGAGCGCGGCACGGAGCTCAAGCTCAAGGAGAAGCTCGACGCGCTGCGCAAGGCGCGCGAGCAGGCACGCAAGCCACGGCGTTGAACGCGGCCGATTCCGGAGAATCTGCATGAACATGAACCTGTGGTCGCAACAGCTCGTACTGGTGATGCTCGGCGGCGCGCTCGGTGCGGCCGGGCGCTACTGGCTCGGGGGCGTGCTGCTGCGCCACCTCGGCAACGGGTTCCCGTGGGGCACGTTCGCCGCAAACCTGTTCGGCTCGTTCGCGGTGGGGTTCCTGGCGATCTGGCTCGAGGGCCGCGGGTCGGCGGCGCTGTACTGGCGCGCGTTCCTGATCGTTGGCGTGCTGGGCGCGCTCACCACCTGGTCGGCGCTGATGATCGAATGCCTGCTGCTGGAGCGTTCGCAGCGCGCCGGGCTGGCGGCCGGCTACCTGGGCCTGACCCTGGCCGGCGGGCTGCTGCTGGTGTGGCTGGGGGCCCGGCTGGCGGCCTGGATCCGGCCGCCGTTCTGAACTTGCCCGGGCGCCCGGGCGGGCGCATCCTCGCCCCGCGGCGCAAGGCCGCATGCATCCGGGGAGAACGCACATGAGGGTCCTGATCGCCGGCCTGATCGGCGGCATCGTGATGTTCGCGTGGGGGGCGGTGGCGCATACGGTGCTGCCGCTGGGCGAGATGGGGATGAAGTTCGCCGCTGGGCAGGATGCGGTGATCTCCGCCCTGCAGAGCGGCGTGGAGCAGCAGGGCGAGGGCGTGTACATGATGCCCGGCATGCCGCAGGAACAATGGCAGGACGAGGCGGCGATGCAGAGCTTCCGCGAGAAGTACGCGAGCAGTCCGTATGCGTTCGTGATCTACCAGCCGGGCGGCAATCCGGCGGTGGCGGACATGACGCCGAACCTGATCAAGCAGTTCGTCAGCGACACGATCGCGGCGCTGCTGGCCGCCTGGGTGCTCTCGCTCGGCGCCTGGGGCTTCGGCCGGCGCGTGCTGATCGCGGTCGGCATGGGCCTGTTCGCCTGGCTCAACGTCAGCGTGCCGTACTGGAACTGGTACCTGTTCCCGACCGATTTCACGCTGGGCTCGCTGATCGAACAGGCCGTGGGCTGGCTGCTGGCCGGATCGGCGATCGCGTGGTGGCTGGGGCGCAAGGGGCGCTGAGCGGCGCCAGGCCGGGCGCCCGGCGTTAGACTGGGCTTCGGGCATGGAATGGACCGCTCCGGGGCCTGAGCCCCGGAGCGGCCGCAATGGAGCGGCGCGAGCATGCAGGCCATCGCCGATTCGCACGATCCGTCCGCGGCGAAGCCGCCGCGGGTGCTGGTGGTGGACGACGATCCGGAGATCGGCGCGCTGCTGTCACGCTACCTGCAGGCGCAGGGACTGCAGGTCCGCATCGCCGGGGACGGGGCCCGGTTGCGCGCGGCGATGCGCGCCCCGGATTTCGACGTGGTGCTGCTCGACCTGGGGTTGCCGGACGAGGATGGGCTGACCCTGATGCGCGAGCTGCGCGCGCGCTGGAGCGGCCCGGTGATCATCGTCAGCGGCCGCGGCGAGTCGGTCGAACGGGTGGTGGGGCTGGAACTGGGCGCCGACGACTACGTCAGCAAGCCGTTCGACCTGCGCGAGCTGCTGGCCCGGATCCGCTCGGTCCTGCGGCGTGCGCAGCCTGCGGTGGCGACGTACGAGCCCGAGGAAGCGGCCCTCGTCTTCGACGGGCTGCGCCTGCACCCCGGCACCCGCCGCCTGACCGGACGCGACGGCGCGGAGATCGTCCTCACCGAGGGCGAGTTCAGGCTGCTGCAGGTGCTGCTGGACAGGCCGCGGCAGGTGCTCAGCCGCGACCAGCTGATGACCGCCATGCACGGGCGCGAAGCGGGGCCGTTCGACCGCGCCATAGACGTCCAGGTCGGGCGGTTGCGGCGCAAGATCGAACTCGACCCGTCGCGGCCGCAGCTGATCAGGTCGGTGCGCGGCGCGGGCTATCTGTTCGCCGCGACGGTGCAGCGGGGCTGACGCCGGGCCGTGGCCATCTTCCCGCAACTGTTCGAGTCGGTTCCCGACGCGCTGATCGTCGTGGACGGCGAGGGACGCATCGTGCTCGCCAACGGCAATGCCGAGCGCCTGTTCGGTTATCCGCCGCAGGGATTGGTCGGGCTGGCCATCGAGGACCTGGTGCCGGAGGACGCGCGCCAGCGGCACCGGGCGCATCGCGGCCACTACATGCAAAGCCCGCGGGTGCGTCCGATGGGCGGGCTCAACATGCAACTGGCCGGGCAACGGCGCGACGGCCAGCAGTTCCCGGTCGAGATCGCGCTGAGCCCGCTGGAAACCGGGGAGGGCGTGCACTACCTCGCCTCGGTGCGCGACATCTCCGAAACCCAGCGCGCGCGCCAGGCGCTGGTGCGCGCGCGCTACGACGCGGTGGTGGCGCACATCGGCCAGCTGGCCCTGGCCTCGACCGCCGACGACGGCGTGATCGCGCGCCTGCCCGCCCTGCTGGCCGAGGTGCTCGAGATCCCGGTCGTCGCGGTGGCGCTGCTGCGGGGCAATCAGGCGGAAGTCCGTGCGGCGGTCGGCATGGCCACACAGGACCCCGACGACCCGCTGTGGCAGGCGCTGGCCGGCGGCGCGCTGCGGCTCGCCCTGGCCCGCGAGCGGCCGCTGGTGGTGCAGCAGGCGGGGGAGGTGGACACGCCGCCGGGCTGGCCGGCGGACATGCCGAGCGGCGCGATCGTGCCGCTGCTCGACCGCGACCGCCCCATGGGCGCGCTGTTCGCCCTGGCGGCGCAGCCACGCCGCTTCGACCACGACGCGCTGCAGTTGCTGCAGACCGTGGCGAACCTGATCGCGGCCCTGGTGCAGCGCCGGCGCACCGAGGAACAGCTCGCCCACGCCCAGCGGCTGGATGCGATCGGCCAGATGACCGGCGGGGTGGCGCACGACTTCAACAATCTGCTGACGGTGATGTCCGGCAGCCTGCAGCTGCTGGATGCCGAGTACGCGGATCGGCCGGGCGCGCGCGAGATCATCGCCAGCGCGCTGCGTTCGGTGGAGCGCGGCGCGGAGCTGACCGCGAAGCTGCTCGCCTTCGCCCGCCGGCAGCGGCTCTCGCCGCGCGCGCTGGATCCGGCGGCGATGCTGGCTGATCTGGAACGGCTGCTGCGCGGCACGCTGGGCGACCGGGTTCGGCTGCGGATCGAATGTCCGTCGGGCCTGCCGGCGGTGTTCGCCGACCCGTCGCAACTGGACAGCGCGCTGGTGAACCTCGCGCTCAACGCGCGCGACGCGATGCCCGACGGCGGGGAGATCCGGATCGGCGCGGCCGAGCGCTGGGTCACCGCCGATCCGACGCGCCCGGAGCAGCGCCCGGGACATTACGTGACCTTCACCGTGGCCGACACCGGGCACGGCATGACCCCCGAAGTGCGCGCCCGCGCCTTCGAGCCGTTCTTCACCACCAAGGCCATGGGGCGCGGCAGCGGCCTGGGGTTGAGCATGGTGTACGGCTTCGTGCGCCAGAGCGGCGGCCACCTGCAGATCGACAGCCAGCCGGGGCACGGCACGCGGATCGAACTGTTCCTGCCGGTCGCGACGGGGGAGGCGACTCCGTCGCCGACGCCAGGGCGGACCGAGGACTCGCGCGGGGCGGAGACTGTGCTCGTGGTCGAGGACGAGGCGGAGGTGCGCAACATCGCCGCTGCCTTTCTGCACTCGTTGGGTTACCACGTGATCGCGGTCGGCAGCGCCGCCGATGCACTCGAGCACCTTGCCGCGAACGACGGCATCGCGCTGCTGTTCAGCGACGTGATGCTCGGCGGCGGGATGAACGGGGTGGAGCTGGCGCAGGCCGCGCGCGCGTTGCGGCCGCGCCTGGGCGTGCTGCTGACCTCCGGCTACGACGCGCCGGCCGCGGACGCGGCCGGGCAGTTCGAACTGCTGCGCAAGCCGTACCGGCGCGAGCAGCTCGCTGCCGCAGTGCGGCGCACCCTGGCGGGTTAGTGCACCAGCATCCGGCGCAACGCGCCGGCGTCCTCGATCCGGACTTCGCGGCCGTCCACCACGATCAGCCCGGTCGCGGCGAGCCGCGACAGGATCCGGGTCACGGTTTCCAGCTGCAGCGCGAGGAAGTTGCCGATGTCGGCGCGGGTCATGCGCAGCAGCAGGTGTCGCGCGCTGAATCCGAGCGCCTCCACCCGCGCCGCGAAGTCGAGCAGGAACGCGACCACGCGCTGCTCCGCGTTGAGCGTGCCCAGGGTGAGCATCCAGTTCCAGTCGCGGCGAATTTCGCTGGCGAGCATGGTGGTGACGTGCGGCAGCAGCTCGGGCGCGTGGTCGCGCAGCGTCGCCAGCGGGATCTCCCAGACCTCGCCGGTGTCCAGCGCCACCGCGTCGCAGGCGTGGACCGGCGCGCCGAACGAGTCCATGCCGAGCAGGTCGCCGCGCAGGTGGAAGCCGGTGATCTTGCGCCGGCCGTCCTCGCTGAGCACGGTGGTCTTGAACACGCCGGCATGGATCAGGAACAGCGAATGGCAGGGCTGGCCGGCGTAGAACAGGGTCTGCTTGCGGCGCACGCCGCGGCGCTGCACGGGCACGCCCTGCAGCATGCTCTCGATGGCCGGCTGGCGCGGGCTGGCGACGATGGCCAGGGACGCTTCCGCCCACTCCCGGGCGATGACGTCATCGTTGCGGCTGGCGGTGATGGTGTCGAGCATGGCGGCCTCCCGAAGCATGGCCGCAGGCTAGACGCTGCATTCGGCACCACGATGTTGCCGGGGTAACGATTTGTAACGGCATGTAACACCCGGCAGGGCGTCCCGCCGGGAGGTGGATTGCCGCCCGGGCCGCCGCTAGCGGCGGTGGCGCAGCAGCGCAGCGAGGGCCAGTCCGGCCACGGCCGCCGCGCCGACCAGCAGCCATGGCCGCTCGCGCACGTACTGCCGGCCGTGCCGGCCGGCGATGCGCAGGCGGGCCGCGGCGCCGTGCTCCATCGCATCGAGCCGGTCGCGGGCGTCGGCCAGGCCCATGAGCGCACGCGACTTCAGCTCGACGCTGCGGTCGGAGGTGGCGTCGCCCAGGCCGCGGACGATGCTTTCGATGTCGCGCACGACGCTGCGCAGGTCCTGGCGCACGCGGGCGCCGTCGGTCGTCGGGGGAAGGTTCATGGCGGCCTCATGGGCGGAAGGCAGGGATTTCGACATGACGGTGCGATGGGTGCGGGACGATGCATCGAGGCGACGCCTCGACGCCCCGACGACTCTGGACCTGTGGCCGCCGCGCGCATTGACCGTGGTCAAGCTTCCGCCGCGCGGCGACGCCGTTGATCCAGGTCAATACCGTCGCCCCCCCGGCGCGTCTAATGGCGCATGCTGCACGGCAGCGCGGCAGGAAGCAGACATGAATCGCGTCAAGGGCAAGACCTGCATCGTCACCGGCGCGGCGCTCGGCATCGGCCGGGCCTGCGCGCAGCGGCTGGGGGAGGAGGGGGCGCAGTTGGCGCTGTTCGACGTGCTCGACGAGGCCGGGCGCCGCTTGACCGAGGAATTGCAGGCGCGCGGCATCTCCGCACGCTACTGGCACGTGGACGTGGCCAGCGAGCGTTCGGTGCGGGCGGCGATCGAGGGCGTGGCCAACCACTACGGCGCGGTGCACGTGCTGGTGAACAACGCCGGCGTCGCCGGCGCCAACAAGCCCACCCACGAACTCAGCGAGGAGGAGTGGGACCGGGTGCAGGCGGTCAACGTCAAGGGCGTGTTCTTCTGCACCAAGCACGCCGTGCCGCACATGCAGCGCGCCGGTGGCGGCAGCATCGTCAATCTGTCTTCCATCTACGGCCTGGTCGGTGCGCCGGACGTGCCGCCGTACCACGCCTCCAAGGGCGCGGTCACGTTGATGAGCAAGACCGATGCGCTGCTCTACGCGCCCGACCGCATCCGCGTGAACTCGGTGCACCCCGGATACATCTGGACGCCGATGGTCGCCAACCACCTGCGCGACAGCGGCGCCACCGACCTCGAGGCCGCGCGCGAGGAGTTGGGGAAACTGCACCCGTTGGGCCATGTCGGCGAACCGGACGACATCGCGTGGGGCGTGGTGTTCCTGGCTTCGGACGAGTCCCGCTTCGTCACCGGCGCCGAGCTGGTGATCGACGGCGGCTATACCGCGCGCTGACGGGCTGTGGGCGCGGACCGGGGCGGTGCCGCTCATTCCCCCTGGGCGGGGGGCGTGCCGTCGTCGGGCTTGTGCCGGGCCAGCGATTCGGCCCGGGCCATGCTCGTCCGGGCCTGGCGCAGGGCATCGAGGAAGCCGTCGTAGCAGGCGAAGAAGTCCTGCCACACGCCCGGCAGGCGCTCCGGCTCGGCCCCTTCCATCGCCCGGTACAGGCCGAGCAGGGTCTCGTGGCGCCGGGCGAGGTCGTGGACGGCCCCTTCGACGATCAGGCGATGCTGCGGCCCCGAGGACGCCGTGGACACCTGCAGGCGCAGGCGCAGTTCCGCCAGCGCTCGTGCACTGCGTTCCACCACGTCCCGGGCGTGGGCGAGCAGGTCGGCGTTGGTGCTCATGGAGGTTCGATGCCGCGCACGGGAACCATTCCAGCGCGGGAGCTGCACCGCGATATTGACGTGGGTCAACGGGTGCGTCGCAGGCCTGCTGGTGTCGCGGCACGGAAGCGGCGCACAGCCGCGAAGAGGGCTGCGAGCACCAGCCATGGCAAGGCCAGGGCGAGCAGGCCCAGCCACGGTGGCGGCGGCGCGAAACGGAACCAGGCGCCTGCCGTCTCCGTGCAGACGATGACGGCGAGCATGGCCAGTGCGCACACCGAAACGACTTGGAAGGCGCGGTTGGGGCGGAGCAGGGAACGCCAGGGCGGGCCGCTGGTCTCGCGCTGGACCAGGACCAGGCCGAGGTTGCCCGCCACCAGCGCCGCGAACGCGGCCGCTCCCGTCTGCGGCGGCGGCAGCGCCAAACCGCGCCCCAGCAGATAGACGGTGGCGACGGCGGTGAACACGGCCAGCCCATAGCCGAGGCTGGCCAGGAACGTGGCCGTGTCCACCAGGCGCCGGCCCGGCGCGCGCGGCGGGCGGCGCATCAGGTCCGGCGCCGGCGGTTCACGTTCGAGCACGATCGCGCTCACCGGATCGATGATCAGCTCCAGGAACACCACGTGCAGCGGCAGCAGGATCAGCGGCATGCCGAGCAGCAGCGGCAGCAGCGCCAGGCCGGTGATCGGCACGTGCACGGCGATGATGTAGCGCGCGGCGCGATGGATGTTGTCGTAGATGGTGCGGCCCATCCGGATCGCGCGCACCACCGAGACGAAGTCGTCGTCGAGCAGCACGATCGAGGCCGCCTCGCGCGCGACGTCGGTGCCGCGCCCACCCATCGCCACGCCGACGTGCGCGGCCATCAGCGCCGGCGCGTCGTTGACGCCGTCGCCGGTCATCGCCACCACTTCGCCGGACCGCCGCAGCGCCTGCACCAGGCGCAACTTGTGTTCCGGGCGCACCCGCGCAAACACGTCCACCCGCGAGAGCAGCGCATGCAGGCCGTCGTCGTCCAGGCGTTCGAGTTCGGCGCCGAGCGCGACCTCGGGGCGTTCGGACACGCCGGCCTGGGCGGCGATGGCGCGTGCGGTCTCGACGTGATCGCCGGTCAGCAGGATCACGCGCACGCCGGCGGCGCGGGCCTCGGCCACGGCGGCGGGCACTTCGGCGCGGAGCGGGTCGGCCAGGCCGAGCAGGCCGCGCCAGACGAACGGCAGCCCCGGCAGGGCCGCGGGCGGCCCGGCGTCGGCGTCCACCCGTGCCTCCGCCACCGCGAGCACGCGCAGTCCCTGCGTGGCCATGGCGGCGGCCTGGGCGAGGACCTGCGCCCGCTCGCCATCGTCCAGCGCACACAGCATGGCGATGGTTTCCGGCGCGCCCTTGCAGGCGACCAGGATTGTGTCGTGGTCCGGCAGGCGCCAGGCCGCCGCATAGGCCGGCAGGCCCGGCGCCACCGGATAGCGCTCGAGGCACACGGCCTGCGCCTGCGCGGCGCTTCCCGTCCGTGCCGCGGCGGTGGCGTGGATCGCACGGTCCATGGGATCAAGGCCGTCGGCGTCGCTGGCGAGCGCGGCGCACTGCAGCAGCGCGCGCGCGTCGTGATCGAGCCCGGCGTCGGGCGCGAGCGGCTCGGCGCGGGGCGGCTGCAGCCTGGCCAGCGCCATGCGGTTCTCGGTGAGCGTGCCGGTCTTGTCGGTGCACAGCACCGTCACCGCGCCGAGGGCCTCGATCGCCGGCGGCCGCCGCACCAGCACGCGGTGCCGCGCCATCCGCCAGGCACCGAGTGCGAGGAACACGGTGAGCACCACCGGGAACTCCTCGGGGATGTTGGACATCGCCAGGGTGATGCCGGCGAGCAGGGCGTCCAGCAGGCCGCCGCGCAGCCACAGGTACAGCACGGCGACCAGCACGCACGAGGCCAGGGCAAGGGTGGCGAACCAGCCCACCAGGCGCCGGATCTCGCGTTGCAGCGGCGTGGGCCCGCTGCGCAACGTGCCGAGGCTGGCGCCGATCCGGCCCATCTCCGTGTGCGGGCCGGTGGCGATCACCTCCGCCATGCCCTGGCCGCGCACCACCAGCGTGCCGGCGTACACCTGCGCGGTCGTCCCGGCGTCGCCGGCCGCGTGCGCGACCGGGGCCGATTCGCCGGTGAGCAGCGATTCGTCCACGTGCAGGTCGTCGCTGTCGAGCAGGCGCGCGTCGGCCGGGATCCGGTCGCCTTCGGCGATCCTCACCACGTCGCCCACCACCAGCAGGGTGGCCGGCATGCGCTGCCACACGCCGTCGCGCCGCACCGTCGCCAGCGGCGCACCGAGTTCGCGCAGCGCCTGCAACGCGCGTTCGGCGCGCAGCTCCTGGTACAGCGTCAACGCCACCACCAGCAGCACCGAGACCGCCAGCGCCACGGCATCGCCCGGATCGCCGAGCGCCACGTACACCGCGACCGCGGCGAGCAGCAGCAACAGCATCGGCTCGCGCAGCACGCTGGCCAGCACCTGCGGCCAGCGCCGGCGATCCGGTTGCGGCAGCACGTTGGGGCCGTCGCGCGCCAGCCGGCGCGCGGCCTCCGCGGCGCTGAGGCCGGCAGCGAGGGAGGCCGGAGCAGGGGCTGCGGACATGGCGCGGAGTGTGGCATCCCGCTGGCCGTGCGGGTGTACCTGTCGCGTTGTCGCGGGCAGGGAGGAAGCGGAGTGTTGATCCAGGTCAAGACCCGCCGGACTCCCCGGCGAATGATGCCCTGCAGGTGAACCCGTTCGCGGAAGCAACGGATGGACATGCACTTGCCGTTCCGGGACCGGGCCGAGGCCGCGCGCCTTCTCGCCGCGGCGCTGGCGCACTTCCGCGGCATGCGCCCGGTGGTGTTGGGGATCCCGCGCGGCGGCGTGCCGATGGCGCGGATCATCGCCGATGCGCTGGACGGCGAACTCGACGTGATGCTGGTGCACAAGCTCGGCGCGCCGGGGAACCCGGAACTCGCGATCGGTGCGGTGGACGAGCGCGGCGAGATCACCACGGACGACACGGTGTCGGAATGGCTCGGCGCCGACCACGGCTACGTGCGGCGCGAGGCCGACCGCCAGCTCGCGCTGCTGCGCGAGCGCCGCCGGCTCTACAGCGGCGACCGGCCGGGCATTGCGCTCGCCGGGCGGACGGTGATCGTCGTGGACGACGGCCTGGCCACCGGCGCGACCATGCTGGCCGCATTGCGCGCGGCGCGTGCGCAGCATCCGGCGCGCCTGGTGTGCGCGGTGCCGGTGGCGGCCCACGACAGCCTGGCGCGGGTCGAAGACGTGGCCGACGAGGTGGTCTGCCTGGCCACGCCGTTCCCGTTCCACGCGGTGGGCCTGTACTACCGGGATTTCGGCCCGGTGGAGGATCGCGACGTGGTCGCGGCACTCGCCGGCAAGGGCGGCAATCCCGGACATGGGGTGTCGCGGCCTCCGAGCTACGCGGTCCGCCTGCGCAGCGGCGGCGTGGTGCTCGAGGGCGACCTGACCTCGCCGGAATCGCCGCGCGGGCTGGTGATCTTCGCCCATGGCAGCGGCAGCAGCCGCCACAGCGTGCGCAACCGCCAGGTCGCGGAAACCCTCAATCGCCACGGGCTGGCCACGCTGCTGTTCGACCTGCTCACCCCGCAGGAGGACCGCGACCGCGCGATGCGCTTCGACATCGCCTTGCTCGCCGAGCGGCTGGAGTCCGCACTGGACTGGGCACGGCACGAATCGGCGCAGCGCGACCTGCCGATGATGCTGTTCGGCTCCAGCACCGGCGCGGCGGCGGCGCTAATGGTCGCGGCGCGGCGACCGGAGGAAGTGGCCGCGGTCGTGTCCCGCGGCGGGCGGCCCGACCTGGCGGGCGAGGGCGTGCTGGCCCGGGTGCGCGCGCCGACGCTGCTGCTGGTGGGCGGCGCGGACACCGAGGTGCTGGCGCTCAACCGCATGGCGCTGGCCATCCTGGGCAGGCACGGCGAGCTCACGGTGATTCCCGGCGCCACGCATCTGTTCGAGGAGCCGGGGGCGCTGGAACGAGTCGCCGAACTCGCGGCCGACTGGTTCTTGCGGGCGGCCCGGCAGCCGCGGCAATGAGGCGCCGGCGTCACCAGGGGCGCGATGCGAGCCCGGCGGGACGAGGCATCGCGGCGTGCCGGGGCCAATCCGATGCCGGTTGCGGCACACTGTCGTACCAGACCGCGAGGAGACGAACGGCATGCACTGGAGGAACACGCAGGACCGCTACGGCGCGCTGTCCATCGCCATGCACTGGCTGATGCTGCTGTTGCTGGTGGCGGTGTACGCGACCATGGAGCTGCGCGGGATCTATCCGCGCGGCAGCGATCCGCGCGAGGCGCTGAAGTCCTGGCACTACCTGCTCGGGCTGGGCGTGCTGGCGCTGGTGTTCGTGCGCCTGGCGATCCGGCTGAGCGGGCCGGCGCCGCGGATCCATCCCGAGCCTGCCCTCTGGCAACGGCGCGCGGCGGGGCTGATGCACCTGGCGCTGTACCTGTTCATGGTCGCGATGCCGCTGCTCGGCTGGCTGACGCTCAGCGCCGAGGGCGAGCAGGTGCGGCTGCCCCTGCTCGGCGCGCCGCTGCCGGGGCTGGTCGGTGCCGACGAATCGCTCGCGGAGAGCGCCGAGGAGCTGCACGAGGCGATCGCCACGCTGGGCTACTGGCTGGTGGGCCTGCACGCGGCTGCGGCCCTGTTCCACCACTATCTGGTCCGCGACGACACCCTGCGGCGGATGCTGCCGGCGCGGGCCGCGCGCCGCTAACGCGCCGCGGCCAGGTCGCCGTCCCGGCAGCGCAGGAAGCGGGAACGCTCCAGCCAGGCGCGGTCGGGGTAGTAGGCGAACAGCAGCTGCCCGCCCTTGAGCGTGTCGATCACCTCGCGCGCCACCGCGGGCCGCAGCGCCGGGCAGCCGAGGCTGCGTCCCAGCCGGCCCTGCCGACGGGCCTGTTCGGGATCCACGTAGGGCGCGCCGTGCATGACGATGGCGCGGGCGCGGGCCGCGTCGTTGATGCCGGGCTCCAGGCCATCCATGCGCAGCGAGTAGCCGTTGCCGCCGATGTAGGTGTCGGCGGTGGCGAACAGGCCCAGGCTCGACTGGTGGCTGCCTTCGCGGTTGGAGAAGGCGGTGGCGAGGTTCTCGCCGCTGCCGCGGCCATGGGCCACGTGTTCGGCGTACAGCAGTTGCCCGCGACGCAGGTCGAAGACCCACATCCGCGGCTCGGTGGACGGCCGCGAGTAGTCGATCACCGCCAGGCGCTCGGCGTCGCCCACGGCGCCGCTGCGGATCGCGCAGGCGCGCGCCTCCAGCGCCAGGGCGAGCGCTTCGGGGGTGGCTTGCGGCGCCGCCAGGCGCAGGCGGGACAGCAGCGGCGCGTTGCCCAGCGACAGTGCCGGCATCGGGGCCGGCGCCGACTCGCGGTTGCGGCCGTCCACGGCCGGCGCCGCGGCGACGGCCAGGAGCAGGAAGATGAGCGTCGGGAGCTGCGACAGGCGGGCCGGCGACATCAGGAAATATTAATGTAATCAGTAGGTTAAGGCTAGTCTTGTGGCTCGGGCGGGACATCGGCCTCGAGCACGGTGAGTTTGGAGGTTGCCACTGCCCGGATCGGCTCGTCCGTGACCAGCAGCGTGGTTCCCGGCACCAGGGCGTCGTACACCACGCGCGCGAACGCGCCGTCCACCCGCAGATGGCCGCGGGCGACCGCCTCGTGCAGGCCGTCCCCGGCCGCGCGGGGGCCATCGCCGAAGGACAATTCCAGCCAGCGCAGCGCGGGCCGGTCCGGGAACATGGCGCTGGTTCCCGGCGCGGGGCCGGCCAGCAGCACGTAGGCGCGCGGCTGCGTGAGCGCGCCGTCTTCCAGGGTGACCGGCGCGCGCCCGATCTCGACCGCATTGCGCAGCACCACGACCTCGCGGTCGCGGGTGCTCAGCACGATCGCCAGCGGCCCCTGCGGCGAGCGCTCGGGGGTCCACGTGAATGCCGTGCCGGCCGGTGGTGCGGCGGCCGCCGTGGCGAACAATCCCGGGGAGACGACGGTGGGCGTGGCGATCCGGTCCACGATCGCCACGGTCATGCCGCGGCTGGTGATCCCGAACAGCCGCTCGGCGAAGCCGTAGGGCAGGCGGACGCAGCCGTGCGAGGCGGGCCGGCCCGGCAACGCCCCCGCATGCAGCGCCAGCCCGTCCCAGGTCAGCCGCTGCATGAACGGCATCGGCGCGTCGTCGTAGAGGTTGGAGTAATGCTCCCTGCGCTTCTCGAGGATGCTGAACACGCCGGTGGGCGTCTCGTAGCCGGGGCGGCCGGTGCTCACCGCCGACGCTCCGATCCGCACTCCGTTCCGGTACACGTACGCGCGCTGCTCGGCCAGCCCGATCACGATCAGGACCGGGCCCTGCGGCGAGAACTCGGGCGTCCACACGTAGCCCCCGGCTGGCAGCGCAGGCTCCGGCGGCGGTGGTGCCGCCATGGCGCCGCACAGCGCCGCCAGCAGCAGCGCCGCGCAGCACCACCGCCATGCGCGGCGGGCCGGCGTGACAGGCATCGCGGCGGTGCGATGGCATGCGGGCATCGGCGCGAGACTAGCACCGCCCGCAGCGGTGGCTTGCGCCGGTGACGGCCAGGAGCCCGGCAACGCTGTCGTCAGTGCGAGGTGGCGCGGACGATCATGGGGTGCGCCGCGGAGCGCCGCCGCAGCTTGTCCGCGTACATGGCGCGGTCGGCCTGTGCCATCAGCTGCTCCAGGTCGTCGTCGCCCGACAAGGCCACCGCGCCGACGCTGAACGCGAGCGGCGGGCCGCCGTCGCGCCGCAGGTTGGCCCTGGCCACGGTCGCGGCCAGGCGCGACAGCACCGCCTGCAGGCCGTCGCGGGCCTCGGTCACCATGACGATGAATTCGTCGCCGCCCAGGCGTGCGATCACATCGGTGCGGCGGAACGCCGCCCGGAGCACTTCGGCGGCAGCCGTCAGTTGGGCGTCGCCGGCGGCGTGCCCGTAGGTGTCGTTGCACAGCTTCAACCCGTCCAGGTCGAGGAAGACGAGCGCGCCGGTGCGGCCGTGCCGGCGTGCGATCTCCAGCTCGCGCTCGGCCACCGTCATGAACCCGCGCCGGTTGCACAGGCCGGTGAGCTCGTCGGTCACCGACAGGCGCCGCTCTTCCTCCTGCACGTTCTGGCACACGACCATCTCCTGCTGCAGCTGCCGGTTGACCTCCGCCAGCTGTTCGGTGCGAGCCGCCACGCGCTGCTCCAGCTCGGCGTACATGCGCACGTTTTCGAGCGCCACCGAGGTCGAGTCGGCCAGGGCCTGCAGCACGGCCACCTCGTCCGCCCCGGCCCGGTGCGGCGTGGCCCAGTAGTTGCCGATCGCGCCGATGGGATCGAGGGTGCGGATCGGCACCATCACCAGGCTGGCGACGAAGGTGGGACGGTAGGCGTCGGCGGGGATGCGCTCGTCGGAGTAGATGTCCTCGATGACCACCGCCTGCCGGTGCTGCATCGCCCAGCCGCTGATGCAGCGTTCCATCGGGAAGCGCTGTCCCTTCCACAGCGGCGCGATCGCTTCCTCGTCCTTGTAGAAGCACTGGTCGCCCTCGCGCAGCACGAAGGTGGCGCCGTCGGCGCCGGTCAGCTCGTGCGCGGCACGGCGCACGATGGCCGCCACGGCATCCAGGTCGCGGGCCAGGGACAGCTCCTGGATCGCGCACACCAGGCGTTGCAGGCGCTGCTGGTGGTTCATCGCGGTGGTCGGGCGGTCTGCCATGAAGCCAGCATAAGCCTGCGCCCGAGTCGCCCTGCGCGCCGCCGGTCGGGAGGGGAAGGCGCGGCACCCGGTTCAGGTTCCGGCCATGCCACGCCCATCGCCGCCGGGCAGGATGTTGGTCTTGGCAATGGCGTTGTCCATGTGCCGCGGGAGGGCCGCCTGCATGTCGAGCTGCACCCCGGGCGCGATCCGGCCGGTCCCGCAGACGGCCTGCCGTTGACCCGGATCAACATCGGTCGACATCACTTGCCGCAGGGTGCCGGCCAAGGCAGGTCAGCCGCGATGAGCAAACCCGACACCCGCGCCTACGGCTATTTCGACCACGACGCCGACGTCGGCGTGATCGGCCGCGGCCAGGACATCGAGCGGGCGTTCGAGAACGCGGCCCTCGCCACGTTCGCGCTGATGGCCGATCCGGCCACGGTGCGCCCGCAGCAGGCACTGTCGGTGGCGTTCGACGAGGACGACGCCGAGCTGGCGCTGGCGACCTGGCTCAACCATCTGCTCGGCGAGGCGCAGCGCCGCGAGCTGGTGCTGTGCGAGTTCCGCCTGCGCCGCGACGGCGCGCACTGGCATGGCCAGGCCCGCGGCGAACGCTGGCGGGAGGGCATCGAGCGCGGCGTGGAGGTCAAGGGCGCCACGCTCACGGCGCTGCGCGTAAGCTCGGGCCCCGAGGGCGTGGAGGCCCGTTGCGTGGTGGACGTGTGAGGTCGCCATGGACATCTCGTCGCTGCAACCGCTCGACGGCTGCGCCTGGACCGTCCCGCCCGCCTCCGGCGAGGCGCGCGCGCCGGTGGTGCTCTACGGCGACCGCGAACTGCTCGCCGACATGGACGACAAGGTGCTGGAGCAGATCCGCAACGTCGCACGCCTGCCGGGCATCGTCGGCGCGGCGATGGCGATGCCGGACGCGCACTGGGGCTACGGCTTCCCGATCGGCGGCGTGGCCGCATTCGATGCCGACGAGGGCGGCATCGTCTCCGCGGGCGGCGTGGGCTTCGACATCTCCTGCGGCATCCGCTGCCTGCGCACCGACCTGCGCCTGACCGACCTCGCCGGGCACGAGCGCGACCTGGCCAATGCGCTGGCCCGGCAGATTCCCGCCGGCGTGGGCAGCGAAGGGCGGATCCGGTTGACGGTGCAGGAACTCGACCGCGTGCTGCGCGGCGGCGCGCGCTGGGCGGTGGAACACGGCTACGGCGCGGCGGAGGACCTGGACTACATCGAGGACCATGGCTGCGCCGACGACGCGCGGCCCGAGCACGTCTCCGACCTGGCCAAGGAACGCCAGCTGGGCGAGATGGGCACGCTGGGTTCGGGCAACCACTATCTCGAGGTGCAGGTGGTGGACCGCATCCACGACGCCGACGCCGCGCGCGCGTTCGGCATCGAGGAGGGGCAGCTGCTGGTTTCGATCCATTGCGGCTCGCGCGGGCTCGGCCACCAGATCGGCACCGACTACCTGCTGTCGCTGGCCAAGGCGGCGGGGCGCCTGGGCATCGCGCTGCCCGACCGCGAACTGGCCTGCGCGCCGATCCGCTCCCCCGAAGGCGGGCAATACCTCGGCGCGATGCGCGCCGGCATCAACTGCGCGCTGGCCAACCGCCAGATCCTCGCCCACCTCACCCGGCGCGTGTTCGCGCACGTGTTCCCGCACAGCCGGCTGGAGACGCTGTTCGACGTCTCGCACAACACCTGCAAGGAGGAGCGGCACGTGGTGGACGGCCGGCCGCGCACGCTGTTCGTGCACCGCAAGGGCGCCACCCGCGCGTTCGGCCCCGGGCATCCGGCGCTGCCCGAGCGTTACCGCGCCGTCGGCCAGCCGGTGATCATCGGCGGCAGCATGGGCACCGGTTCCTACCTGCTCGCCGGCGTGCCCGAGAGCGAGGCGCGCTCGTTCTCCTCGGCCAGCCACGGCGCCGGCCGGCAGATGAGCCGCCACCAGGCGCTGCGCCGCTGGCAGGGCCGCAAGGTGATCGAGGAGCTGGCCGGCGCCGGCATCCACATCCGCAGTCCGTCCATGCGCGGCATCGCCGAGGAGGCGCCGGGCGCGTACAAGGACGTGCACCGCGTGGCCGATGCCACCGAGCGCGCGGGTCTGGCGCGGCGGGTCGCGTTCCTGCGGCCCAAGGTGTGCGTGAAGGGGTAAGTCCGCGCTGGCGACGCGGATTCTCAGCAGCCAGGCGTGCGCGTCGCCGCCAGCCATTTCCACAGCCTCCCCAACGGCAACGCGTTGAGCACGTCTCCTTTCTCCAGCCACCCGCGCCGGGCCTGGTCCACGCCGTATTGCAGCCAGCGGAAGTCGGCGCCGCGATGGGCGTCGCTCGAGATGGCGATGGGGACGCCGGCGTCCCTGGCCATCCGGCACTGCAGGTCGAACAGGTCCAGGCGCTCGGGTTGCGAGTTCAGTTCCAGGGCGCAGCCGCGTTCGCGGGCGTGGCGGACGATGCGTTCCATGTCCACGTCGCAGGGGCCGCGGGTGCCGAACAGGCGGCCGTTGGGGTGGGCGAGGATGCTGAAGTGCGGATGGTCCATCGCCCGCAGGATGCGGGCGGTCTGCTTCGCGCGCGGCAGGTCGAAGGCGCTGTGCACGGCGCCGACCACCAGGTCGAGGCGGGCGAGCACGTCGTCGGGCAGGTCGAGGCGGCCGTCGGGCAGGATCTCGACCTCGATGCCCTTGAGCAGGGTGATGCCGCGCAGCCCGGCGTTGAGGCGGTCTATCGCCTCGCACTGCGCGAGCAGGCGTCGGGCATCCAGGCCGTGCGCGATCTTCAGGCCGGCGGAGTGGTCGGTGATGGCCAGGTATTCCAGGCCGGCCTCGCGCGCGGCCTGCGCCATCCGTTCCAGGCTCTCGTGGCCGTCGCTGGCATCGGTGTGGGCATGCAGGTCGCCGCGCAGATCGGCGCGTTCGACCAGCACGGGCAGCCTGCCTTCGCGCGCGGCCTCGATCTCGCCGTGGTCCTCGCGCAGTTCGGGCGGGATGTACGGCAGGCCGATCGCGGCGTACACCGAGGCCTCGGTCTCGCCGGCGATGCGCGTGCCGGCGCCGCGGCCGCCGGTGCGGTACACGCCGTACTCGTTGATCTTGAGCCGGCGCGCGCGGGCGATGCCGCGCAGGACGATGTTGTGCGCCTTCGAGCCGGTGAAATAGACCAGCGCCGCGCCGAAGCTCTCCGGGCGCACCACGCGCAGGTCCACCTGCAGGCCGTTGCGGAGCACCACGCTGGCGCGGGTGGAGCCGTGCGCGAGAACCCGCGCGACCTGGTCGAAGGACTGCAGCCGGTCGGCGAGGGCGTGCCCGGGCGGTGCCGCCACCAGGATGTCCACGTCGCCGACGGTGTCGCGCCGGCGCCGGTAGCTGCCGGCCACCATTGCCTCGGACACGCCCGGCGCGGCGCGCAGGTGTGCGAGCAGGGCCTCGACGTCGGAGGCGACGTGCGCGATCGGCCAGCGCGTGCTGCGTTCGAGATGGCCGGCCACGGCCTCGGCGATGCGCCGCTCGCTGGCCTGGCCGAAGCCGGGGAGGGTGCGGATGCGGCCCGCGCGCGCCGCGTCCAGCAGTTGCGCCGGCGTGCGGATCCCCAGTTCGTGGTAGAGCGCGTGCACGCGCCGGGGGCCGAGGCCGGGGACCTGCAGCAGGTCGGTGATGCCGCGCGGGAACTGCGCGCGCAGGCGATCGAGCTGGGCGCAGGTGCCGCGCTGCAGGATCTCGCCGATCTTGCCGGCGAGGTCCTTGCCGATGCCCGGCAGCGCGTCGAAGTCACGACCCTGCGTGGCCCACTCGGCCATTTCCTCGGGCCAGGCCTCGAGCGTGCGCGCGGCGTTGCGGTAGGCGCGTACCCGGAACGGGTTGGCGCCCTGCAATTCGAGCAGGTCGGCGATCTCGTCGAAGACGGCGGCGATCTGGGCGTTGCGGACGGTCATCGCGCGTCCTCCGCCGGGCGCCGACCGGTGCTCAGTCGGGTTCCCACCCCAGGTCGAAGTCCTCGCGTCCCTGCAGGATCTGCTGCGCCACCGCCAGCACCCGTTCGGACGCACCGCTCTCGGCCAGGCGCTCCAGCAGGTCCGGGTCTATCGGCGCCAGCGGCTCGTCGGCCGGGCCTTCCCCCACCGTTTCCTCGAACAGCGACATCAGTTGCACGAACTCCTCCTCGGTGATCGTGCACAGATGTCTGCCGGTGCGACGGTCTATGAGCCTGGGCATGGCGGTTCTCCTGAAGGGGGCGGGTGGCTTGCGCCGCGCTCAGTGCCGGCGCGCAGCGCCGGACGGGCGCAAGTGGGCGGGGAGGTGTTCCAGCACCGCGTCCGCATCGGCCAGGGTCAGGTCGTTGGGTACTTCGGCCGCCACGCACGCGCGCACCTGCTTGTCGAGGACGCTGTTGAGCGTGCCGAGGAACTGCGGCGGCGCGATCAGCACCAGCTGGTCGTAACGGTGGCCGGCGCGGCCGCGTTCGAGCGCGGCATCCAGCGTCTGGGCGAAATTCCGCGCGGTCTTTTCGCGCAGGGTGGTGCGCGGTTCGATCGCGTGGCGGCTGGCGCCGAAGCGGTCGTGCGTGCGCGGCGGCCGGTCCTGCTCGATCTCGCGGCCGGCGGCGCGGCCATCGGGATTGAGGAAATCCTCGATCTCGTGCAGCGAACGATCCTCGTCCGACATCGCGAACAACCGTGCCCTGGCACGGTCTGCCACCAGGATCCAGGTCGTGGACATGACACCCTCGCTGGAAGTTCGACCGATATGCAGGATGGAGTATGGCACCGCAGTGGTGTTGACCTCCGTCAACACCGCGCACGCGGCAGGGCGCGGGTGCGGAACCGGCTCCCCGGACAGGCCCGGCGGTAGCCGGCCCCGGTTCATCTTTCCCCTATTCCGTCGGCCGCCGGAGACGGGTAGAGTAGAAAAATGTCTCCGGTTTCCATCGCGCTGCGCCTGCTGCTGAGCCTGTGCCTCGTCCTGAACGGGGTGGGCACGGCCTTGGCGGGGGTGCATGTGCCGATGTTCCACGAGGCGCCGGAGGCCGCGATGCTCCCGGCGACGGCGACCCGTGCGGAGCTGCCATGCCACGGCTACCAGGCCGCCCAGGCGGCAGCGCCCTCCGATGTTGCGTCCATCCCGTCCGGCCGCATGGCGGCCGAGCCGGAATCGCCCGTGGGGGACGACTGCTGCGCTCCCGGCAGCTGCCAGTGCGCCTGCATCCACCTTGCCCAGGCGATGCTGCCGCCGCCCGCGCCGGCCGCCACGGTGCTCGTGCCCGCGCGCAGCACCCGTCCGCTGCCGCCGGGCCGGGCCGCGCCGCCCCTGCCGCACCTGATCCGACCTCCCATCGCCTGAGCGTCCCACGGCGCCATCGGGCGCCGGCCGGCATGCATCCGCGGCGCTCGCTCGCGGCGTACCGGCATTGCCGCCGGGCCCTGTCACGGGCCGGCCTTCTCCACGCACTCATCCGGAAACTTCCATGTCCCACGACGCATTCGGCCGCGACGCCGACGGCGCGTTCCAGCCCTCCCGACGCCGCTTCGTGCAGGGGCTGGCCGCCGGCGGCGCGATCACCGCGCTCGGCCTGTGGCCGCGCCCGGGCTGGGCGCTGAAATCGCCCGCCCAATCCACGGTGCTGGCCGGCACCGACTTCGACCTCGTGATCGGCGAGACGCCGGTGAACTTCACCGGCCGCACCCGCACCGCGATCACCGTCAACGGCTCGATCCCCGCGCCGCTGCTGCGCTGGCGCGAGGGCACCACGGTCAACCTGCGCGTGTCCAACGCGCTGCCGCCGGGCTCGATCCACGGCCACACCACCTCGATCCACTGGCACGGCATCCTGCTGCCCGCGAACATGGACGGCGTGCCGGGCCTGAGCTTTTCCGGCATCCACCGCGGCGAGACCTACCACTACCGCTTCGACGTCCGCCAGGGCGGCACCTACTGGTACCACAGCCATTCCGGGCTCCAGGAACAGGCCGGCCTGTACGGCCCGCTGATCATTGATCCGATCGAGCCCGAACCCTTCAGTTACGACCGCGACTACGTGGTGATGCTGAGCGACTGGACCGACCTGGATCCGGCGGCGCTGTTCTCGCGGCTGAAGAAGAAGTCGGACTACGACAACTACTCCAAGCGCACCGTCGGCGACTTCCTGCGCGACATGCGGCGCGACGGGTTCGCCGCCGCGCTGGCCGACCGCAAGGCGTGGGGCGAAATGCGGATGACGCCCACCGACCTGTCGGACGTCAACGCGCACACCTACACCTACCTGATGAACGGCACCACCTCGCTCGGCAACTGGACCGGCCTGTTCCGGTCCGGCGAGAAGGTGCGGCTGCGCTTCATCAACGGTTCGGCGATGACCTATTTCGACGTGCGCATCCCCGGCCTGAAGATGACCGTGGTCGCCGCCGACGGCCAGTACGTGCATCCGGTGACGGTGGACGAGTTCCGCATCGCCGTGGCCGAGACCTTCGACGTGATCGTCGAGCCCTCCGGCCAGGACGCCTACACCATCTTCGCCCAGGACATGGGCCGCACCGGCTACGTCAGCGGCACGCTCGCGGTGCGCGAGGGCCTGCGCGCGCCGGTGCCGGCGCTGGATCCGCGGCCGCTGCTGACCATGGACGACATGGGTCACGGCGGCCATGGCGGCCATGGTGGCCACGGTGCCGCGGCGGGGAAGGGCATGGAGGGCGGCTGCGGCGCGAACATGGGCATGAAGGGCATGGAAGGCGGCTGCGGCGCGAACATGGGGCACGGCGCGCAACAGGCCGCGGACCCGCATGCGGGCCATGGTGGCGGCATGCAGTCGCACCCGGCCAGCGAAGCCGGCAACCCGTTCGTGGACATGCAGACCATGGCCCCGGTGCCGAAGCTCGACGACCCCGGCATCGGCCTGCGCGACAACGGCCGCAAGGTGCTGACCTACGCCATGCTCCGCAGCACGTTCGACGACCCCGACGGCCGCGAGCCGGGCCGGGAGATCGAGCTGCACCTCACCGGCCACATGGAACGCTTCGTGTGGGGCTTCAACGGACAGAAGTTCTCCGAAGTGGAGCCGCTGCGGCTCAACTACGGCGAGCGCATGCGCATCGTGCTCGTCAACGACACCATGATGACGCACCCGATCCACCTGCACGGCCTGTGGAGCGACCTGGAGGACGAGCAGGGCAACTTCCTGGTCCGCAAGCACACCGTGGACATGCCCCCGGGCAGCCGGCGCAGCTACCGCGTGCGCGCCGACGCGCTCGGCAGTTGGGCCTACCACTGCCATCTGCTCTACCACATGGAGGCCGGAATGATGCGCGAAGTGAGGGTGGACGAATGATCCCGCACCCGTCGAAATCCCCGCGTGCGCGGGTCTCCCGCGGTGCCGTATTCGCCGCGGGCCTGCTGCTTTCCTTCGGCGCCTCGGCGCAGGACCACGCGCATCACCAGACCCAGCAGCCTGCCGTGCAGCAACCTGCGCAGGAGCATGCGCACCACTCTCCACCGCAGGCGGACACCGGGCAGCCGCGCACGCCGATCCCGGAACCGACTGATGCCGACCGCGCGGCGGCGGTGAAGCCAGCGGGCGGCCATGCGGCGCATGACGACACGATCCACGGGTTCTTCCTGCTCGACCGCCTGGAGAGGTGGAGCGCCGCGGATGGCACCGGCATCGTCTGGGAAGCGCAGGGCTGGATCGGCACGGACCGGAACCGCCTGTGGCTGCGCAGCGAGGGCGAGCGCGTGGGCGGCGCGACCGAAGCGGGCGACCTCGAGGTGCTGTACGGGCGTCCCATCTCGGCGTGGTGGGACGTGGTCGGCGGCGTCCGCCACGAATTCGGCGAGGGGCATGCACAGACCTTCGCTGCGATCGGTGTGCAGGGCCTGGCGCCGTACAAGTTCGAGGTCGAAGCCACCGCGTATCTCGGCCAGTCCGGCCAGACGGCGGCGCGCTTCGAGGTCGAGTACGACACCCTGCTCACCAACCGCCTGATCCTGCAATGGCAGGCCGAGGCCGAGTTCTACGGCAAGGACGACGCCGAGCGCGGCATCGGTTCCGGCCTGAACACGGTCGAGGCCGGATTGCGCCTGCGCTACGAGATCCGGCGCGAATTCGCGCCGTATGTCGGCGTGAGTCGCGAGCGGGTCTTCGGCGACGCGGCCGACTTCCGCGCCGCGCATGGCGAGGACACCGACGATACCCGCATCGTGGCGGGCGTGCGCATCTGGTTTTGAACAGGAGAAGACGACATGTCATCCGTCACGAGGAAAACGTTGTTGGCGGTCGGGTTGCTCGCGGGCATCCCGGCGCTGGGTGTGGCCGGCTTCGTCTGGTCGGGGATCTACGACGTGGGCGCCGACACCCCGCACACGCGTCCCGTCTACGCGTTGCTGCAGACCGCGCGCGACCGCTCGATCGAGGCCCGCGCCGGCAAGCTGCAGGTGCCGGCGCTGCAGGACCCGGCGCGCATCGTCCAGGGCGCCGGCAACTACGATGCGATGTGCACGGGTTGCCACCTCAAGCCCGGCCTGACCGGGACCGAACTCAGCAAGGGGCTGTATCCCGCACCGCCCGACCTGACCCGGACCACGGTGGATCCGGCCAGGGCGTTCTGGGTCATCAAGCACGGCATCAAGGCCTCGGGCATGCCAGCCTGGGGCCGGAGCATGGAGGACGAGTACATCTGGAACATGGTCGCCTTCCTGCAGGCGTTGCCGAAGCTCGACCCCGCGCAGTACCAGGCGCTGGTCGCGCGCAGCGGCGGGCATTCGCACGGCGGCGGCGAATCCATGCCGCACGGGCATGGCGAAGGCGATCATCACGATGGCGGTGCGGCGGAGCAGCCGCATGACGACGCCGCGGCGCATCCGCATGCACCCGGCGCGCCGCCGCACGATCATGCGGACGCCGGGAGCGCACCGGCGAAGGCGGAGCAGGGGAAGACGATCGTGCATCGCCATGCCGATGGCACCGTCGAAGCGCACCCCGCGCCGGAAACGCCCCCGGCCGAAGCCGAACCCGCGCACGACCACGAGCACGAACACTGAACGCACCGGAGCCCGACATGAAATCCATCGCTCCCACCCTGATGCTGTCCCTGGCCATCGCCACGACCCTGCCCGCGATGGCGCAGACGGACCAGTCCCATGCCGCGCATCATCCGGAGGCTGCGACCGCCACGCAGGCGGACGTGCCGGAGGCCGCGGCGCCGGCCGTGGCCGTGGTCGAACGGTTCGGCAAGGCGCTGGCCGCCGCCGACTTCAAGACCGTCGAGTCGCTGCTCGACGCCGATGTGCTGATCCTCGAAAGCGGCGGCGCCGAACGCAGCCGCGCCGAATACCTCGGCCACCATGCGATCAGCGACGCGCAGTTCCTGAAGGGGGCGCACAGCCAGCTCAAGCGCCGGCGCGCGCGGGTCGAAGGCGATCTGGCCTGGGTCGGCAGCGAGAGCGAACTGCACGCCAGCAAGGACGGCAAGCCGCTCACCCTGCTGAGCACCGAGACGATGGTGCTGCGGCGCACGCCGGAGGGCTGGCGTATCGTGCACATCCACTGGTCCTCGCGGCCGAAAAAGGGGCAGTGAGGAGGATCCGATGACCTCGAGCACCATTCCCCGCGCATTGCTCGCCTGCGTTTCGCTGGCGGCGCTGACCGCCTGCGCCCGGGAGCCGGCGCCCGTCGCGCAGGATGCGACGGCGGCCCGCACGCCCGCGGTGCAGTCGGCGGCAACGTCCCGGCCGGCGGTCCCTGCCACGCAGGTGGCGGCCGCACCCGCGAGCCCGGCGCTGCCCCTGGTCGTCGTGCACAAGAGTCCGACCTGCGGCTGTTGCGGCCTGTGGGTGGAGCACATGCGCCAGGCCGGCTTCCCGGTCGAGGTGCGCGAGATGGATGACCTGGGCCTGGTGAAGCAGCGCCTGGGCATCCCCTACGGCAAGGGCTCCTGCCACACGGCCGAGGTCGCCGGCTATTTCGTCGAAGGCCATGTGCCCGCCGGCGACGTCAAACGCCTGCTGGCGCAGCGGCCGAAGGCGAAGGGCCTGGTGCTGCCGGGCATGCCGCTCGGCTCGCCGGGCATGGAAGTCCCTGACGGCACCGTGCAACCGTACACGGTGGAATTGGTGGATCCGTCCGGCAACACCACTGCGTTCGCGCACCACTGACACGGGACAAGGCCCCGCATGCATCGGCATCCGCACGACGGTCACGCACATGCCTGTCACGGGCACGACGCCGGGGCGCAGGTCCATCCGGCGCCGGCCGCGGCCGCGCCGGCTGGCCCCGGCACGGTCTACACCTGTCCCATGCATCCGCAGATCCGGCAGCCCGGCCCGGGCACCTGCCCGATCTGCGGCATGGCGCTGGAGCCGGAGCTGCCTAGCGTCGAGGAGGAAGAGAATCCGGAACTGCGCGACTTCAGCCGCCGGTTCCGCTGGACGCTGCCGTTCACCCTGGCCGCGCTGGCGCTGGCCATGCTCGGCCCGAGGCTGCCGGCGTTGCCGGTGCACGTACGCACCTGGCTCGAACTCGTGCTGAGCGCGCCGGTGGTGCTGTGGGCGGGCTGGCCGTTCTTCGTCCGCTGCGTGCAGTCCATCCGCAACCGCAACCCGAACATGTGGACCCTGATCGGGATCGGCGTGGCGGCCGCATTCGGCTACAGCGTGGTCGCGACCGTGGCCCCCGGCGTGTTCCCGGCCTCGTTCCACGAGCATGGCCGGGTCGGCGTCTATTTCGAGGCCGCGGCGGTGATCGTCTCGCTGACCCTGCTCGGGCAGGTGCTGGAACTGAAGGCGCGCTCGCAGACCTCCGCGGCGATCCGGGCGCTGCTCGGGCTGGCGCCGAAGACCGCGCGGCGCCTGCGCGACGACGGCGGCGAGGAGGACATCCCGCTGGCGCACGTGCACGTCGGCGACCGCCTGCGCGTACGTCCGGGCGAGAAGGTGCCGGTGGACGGCACCGTGCTCGAAGGCCGCTCGAGCGTGGACGAGTCCATGCTGACCGGCGAACCGATCCCGGTGGAGAAGACCGCGGGCGACCAGGTGATCGGCGCCACCGTGAACGGCACCGGCAGCCTCGTCATCCGCGCCGAGAAGGTCGGCGCGCAGACCGTGCTGGCGCAGATCGTGCAACTGGTGGCGCAGGCGCAGCGTTCGCGCGCGCCGATGCAGCGCATGGCCGACCAGGTGGCGTACTGGTTCGTGCTGGCGGTGATCGGCGTGGCGCTTCTGGCGTTCCTGGGTTGGGGCCTGTTCGGCCCGCCCGAGCACGCCTGGACCTACGCCGTGCTCAACGCGGTCTCGGTGCTGATCATCGCCTGCCCGTGCGCGCTGGGGCTGGCCACGCCGATGTCGGTGATGGTGGCCACCGGCCGCGCCGCGCACGCCGGCGTGCTGTTCCGCAACGCCGAGGCGATCGAGCTGCTGCACAGGGTGGACACGCTGGTGGTGGACAAGACCGGCACCCTGACCGCGGGACGGCCGGCGTTCCGCGAGGTGATCCCGGTTGCGGGCTTCGCCGCGGACGAGGTGCTGCGCCTGGCGGCCAGCCTCGACCAGGGCAGCGAGCATCCGCTGGCCGAGGCGATCGTCGCCGAAGCGCACGCGCGCGGACTCGTGCTGGCGAAGGCCGAAGCCTTCGACTCGCTCACCGGCCGCGGCGTGCGTGGCCGGGTCGAAGGCCGTGAGCTGCTGCTGGGCAGCGCGGCGCTGATCGCCGAAGTCGCCGGTGGGCTCGGAGATCTGGCTGAACACGCCGAGGCGCTGCGCCAGCAGGGCGCGACGGTGATGTTCCTGGCCGTGGACGGCCGCCTGGCCGGCGCGGTGGCGGTCGCCGATCCGATCAAGCCGTCCGCGTTGCCGGCCGTGCAGGAACTGCAGGCGGCCGGCGTGCGCCTGGTGATGGCCACCGGCGACGGCGAAACGACCGCGCGGGCCGTGGCACAGGCGCTCGGCATCGGCGAGGTGCATGGCGAGGTGCGGCCGCAGGACAAGGTGGAACTGGTGCGGCGGCTGAAGGCGCAGGGCCGGCGCGTGGCGATGGCCGGCGACGGCATCAACGACGCCCCGGCGCTGGCCGCGGCCGACGTCGGCATCGCGATGGGCACCGGCACCGACGTGGCCATGTCCAGCGCCCAGGTCACGCTGGTCAAGGGCGACCTGCGCGCGATCGGCCGTGCCCGCGCGATCTCCGCGGCCGCGGTGCGCAACATGCGCCAGAACCTCGGCTTCGCCTTCCTCTACAACGCCCTGGGCGTGCCGATCGCCGCCGGCGTGCTGTACCCCTTCACCGGCCTGCTGCTCAGCCCGATGATCGCGGCGCTGGCGATGAGCCTGAGCTCGGTGTCGGTGGTGGGCAATGCGCTGCGGCTGGGCAGGGTATCGTTCTGAGCACCGACGGACCCCAGGAGCCTGCCCCCATCTCATGCCGCGTCCAACGATTGCTCGGCACAGCGATGGACAAGCCCCTGCCGCATGCCCGGCGCTTTCAGCGTGCGGCGCAGAAGATCCGTGGCGACGATTTGCCCCGTATTCGAAAATCGGTTAGCCTGAAAAGCCATGATCCAACGCTCGCGCCACGGCTGGCTTCCGGCTCTCCGCACGCTGCTCTTGCTGGCGTTTGCACTGTCCCTGGCGCTGCAGCCCGTGTTTGGCGCGATGGGCGAGCTGCATGAATCCACTGCCCATGCAGCATCGGCCGGATTGCACGCGGATTTCGCGGCACCCCACGATGGCGAGCAGGCCGGCGATTCTGACTCCGGCTCCGATAATGACGCTCTGCATCTCCTGCTGCATTACGCCCATTGCTGCGGCCATGCCGTAGGTCTGGTGCGGGCCTTCGAACCCCCTTCCATGGCCCTGCCTGCGGCCGTGCAGATGCCGCTGGTGTCGCTCCTGGCCCCGGCTTTCTCGGCGAACGTTCCCTTCCGGCCTCCGATCGCGGCCTGACGTCCGGCCGGCTGAAGCCGGCGAATCGTCTACCCGGTTCCTTTCGGAGCGCTCCCATGCGTATGCGACTCGCGGCCGTGGCCGCTTGGGTCGCGGCCTGTGCCGTGGCTTGGTCCCCGGCGGCCGCCGGCCCTGCCGTATCTCCCAACAAGCTGACCCTTGACGACGCTTTCGCGCGCGTCGCCGAGTCCCATCCTGACCTGCGCCTGTTCGGTTCGCGTGGAGACGTGCTGGCCGCAGAGCGCGATCAGGCGGCATTGCGCCCGGCACTCGTCGCCGGCGCAACCGTCGAGAACGTCTTCGGCACCGGCGACTTCACCGGTTCGCAGGCCGCCGAGCTGACCTTGAGCCTGGCCTCGGTGCTCGAGCGCGGCGGCAAGCTCGATGCCCGGCGAACGCTGGCACAGAGCCGGATCGACGCCTTGGCCATCGAGCGCGAAATCCGCCGACTGGACTTGCTCGCCGAAGTCGCCCGGCGTTACCTGGCGGTAGTAGCGGCCGGGCGGCAGCGAGAAATCGCCCAACTAGACGTCGGCCAACGTGAGCGCACGGTCGCCGCCGCCCGTCAGCGGTTGCACGCCGGGGCCTCGCCCGAATCGGTGGTGCTGGCTGCACAGGCCGCGCTGGCCCGGGCCGAGCTCGACCGTGCCCGCGTCGAACAGCGCGAGCAGGCCGCGCGTCAGCACCTGGCGGCGCTGTGGGGCGAGCGCGACCCCGGGTTCGAGATCGTCGCCGCGGATCCGACCGCATTGCCGGCCATCGACGACCTCGCCACCCTGGAGACGTTGCTGCTACGCACGCCCGAGCTGGCCCAGTTCGCCGACCAGCAACGCATCCGCGAGGCCCGCCTGCAACTGGCGCGGACGAACGCGTCGCCGGACCTGGACTGGCAGGTCGGCGTGCGGCGGCTGCAGGCCACCGACGACGTGGCACTGGTCGGCAGCCTGTCGCTGCCGCTGGGCACAGCACGTCGTGCCCAGCCCGAGATCCGCGCGGCCGAAGCCGAGCTGGCGATGCTGGAGATCGAACGCGAGGCCAAGGGGCTGTCGCTGTATTCCACGCTGACCGAGGCACACGGCCGCTACCGCACGGCGCAACTGGAAGTTCGTCGCCTGCGGGACGACGTGCTGCCGAAGCTGGCCAAGGCCGAAGTCGCTGCGGAACGCGCCTACCGCGCCGGCGCCATCAGCTACCTGGAATGGGCGCAGTTGCAGTCCGAGCACACCGCCACTCGCAGGCAGCAGCTCGAAGCCGCATTGGAGGCCCAGCACGCCCTGATCGAAATCCAGCGGCTCACCGGCCAGGCATTCGTCGCCGCCCCGGCCGCTTCCCCCGCACAAGGAACCTCGCCGTGAACGTCCGTCACCTGAGCGCCGTGCTGGCGCTGACCGTCCTCTTGGCCGCCTGTGGCGGCGATGCCCCCTCCGGGACCGAACATGCCGAAGGCGGCGAACATGCGAAGGCCGAAGCGCCGCGTAAGGGCGAGCACGGCGGCCGCCTGCTGGAACAGAACGGCTTTGCCGTCGAACTGGTCATCGCCGAGGACGGCACGCCGCCGAAATACCAGGCTTGGTTGTACCGCGACGGCAAGCCCTTGCCGCCGTCGGCCGGCTCGGTCGAGGTGCGGCTCAAGCGCCTGGGCAATGTCGCTGAGAATCACACGCTGAAACCACAAGCCGACGGCAGCCTGATGGCATCCACCATCGTCGGCGAGCCGCACTCCTTCGATGTCGAAGTCATTGCCCGGATCAACGGCGCGGCCCTGCGCTGGGCGTACCCCAGCTACGAGGGCCGCACGCAGATTGCCGCGAAGGTGGCGCAGGACGCCGGTATCCGCGTCGCGCCCGCCGCGCCTGGGGTGATCGCCGATGAGCACGAGGTTCAGGGCCTGCTGACCCCGGTCGAAGGCCGCATCGCCAAGGTGGCGGCGCGTTTTCCCGGTCCGGTGCGCCGCCTCAACGCCAACGTCGGCGACACGGTCCGTGTCGGCCAGACGCTCGCCACGATCGAGAGCAACCTGAGCCTGACTACCTACACGGTGACCGCGCCGATCACTGGCGTGGTGCTGGCACGCAACGCAGCCGTGGGGTCGGTCGCCACCGAGGGCGCGCCGCTGTTCGAGGTCGCGGATCTGTCCTTGCTCTGGGTCGACCTGCACATCTTCGGTGCCGATGCCCAACACATCCGCCCCGGTGTGCCGGTCACCGTCACCCGCATGAGCGATGGCGCGACCGCACAGACCACGCTCGAACGTGTGCTGCCGGGCACCGCCACGGCCAGCCAGAGCACCGTCGCCCGCGCCACGATCGCCAACACCGACGGTCTGTGGCGGCCCGGCTCTGCAGTGAAGGCGCGCATCACCGTCGATCAGCAGCCCGCGAAGCTCGTGGTGCCACTGGCCGCGTTGCAGACCTTCCGCGATTGGGATGTGGTGTTTGTCCGCGTTGGCGACACCTACGAAGTGCGCCCTGTGGAGCTGGGCAATCGCGATGCGGAACGCGTCGAAGTGCTGTCCGGATTGAATGTCGGCGACCAGGTCGTCGTCGAACAAAGCTACCTGGTGAAGGCGGACATCGAAAAGTCCGGTGCCTCCCACGACCACTGAGGACGCCTCGATGCTCGAGAGAATCATCCGATTCGCCATCGCGCACCGCTGGCTCATGCTGGCGCTGACACTGGCCCTGGTCGCGATCGGCGCATGGAGCTTCACCAAACTACCGATCGACGCCACGCCGGACATCACCAATGTCCAGGTGCAGATCAACACCGAGGCTCCGGGTTACTCGCCGCTGGAGTCTGAGCAGCGCGTGACGTTTCCGATCGAGACCGCACTGGCCGGTCTGCCGCGCCTGGACTACACGCGCTCCATCTCGCGTTACGGCCTGTCGCAGGTCACCGTCGTGTTCGAGGATGGAACCGATCTCTACTTTGCCCGCCAGCAGGTGGCGGAGCGCCTGCAGCAGATCAGATCGCAGCTTCCAGACGGGCTTGAACCTGAGATGGGGCCCATTGCCACCGGCATGGGCGAGATCTTCATGTACACGGTCGATGCGAAGCCGGACGCCCGCAAGCAGGACGGCACGCCGTGGAACGCGACCGACCTGCGCACCCTGCAGGACTGGGTGGTCCGGCCGCAGCTGCGCAACACGCCGGGCGTCACTGAGGTCAACACCATCGGCGGCTTCGCCCGACAGATCCACATCACGCCCGATCCGGCCAAGCTGGTCGCGCTGGGGTTCACGCTGCACGACGTAGTCGCGGCCGTGGCGGCGAATAATCAGAACGTCGGCGCAGGCTACATCGAACGCAACGGCCAGCAGTTCCTGGTGCGCGCACCCGGCCAGGTCGCCGACCTCGACGCTATCCGCGACATCGTGCTCGACCGCCGAGACGGCGTACCGATCCGCGTGCGCGACGTGGCGGAAGTCGGTGAAGGTCCCGAGCTGCGTAATGGTGCGGCCACGCAGAACGGTCGCGAAGTCGTGTTGGGCACGGTGTTCATGCTGATCGGCGCCAACAGCCGTGAGGTTGCCCAGGCGGCCGCCGCCAAGCTGGCCGAGGCCAACAAGAGCCTGCCGCCCGGCGTGTCGGCGAACCCGGTCTACGACCGTACCGCGCTGGTGGATCGCACGATCAAGACGGTGGCGAAAAACCTGGTCGAAGGCGCGCTGCTGGTGATCGTGGTGCTGTTCCTGCTGCTGGGCAACTTCCGCGCGGCCCTGATTACCGCCGCGGTGATTCCGCTGGCGATGCTGTTCACCGTGACCGGCATGGTCCGCGGAGGCGTCTCGGGCAACCTGATGAGCCTGGGCGCACTCGACTTCGGCCTGATCGTCGACGGCGCGGTCATCATCATCGAGAACTGCCTGCGCCGGTTCGGTGAGTTGCAGCACCGCTTCGGTCGGGTACTGACCGAAGAGGAGCGGCTCGATGCTGCTGCCTCGGCCACGGCCGAAGTGATCCGGCCAAGCCTGTTCGGCCTGGGCATCATCACTGCGGTTTACCTGCCGATCTTCGCGCTCACCGGCGTCGAAGGAAAAATGTTCCATCCGATGGCGATCACGGTGGTGCTGGCGCTGACCGGCGCCATGGCGCTGTCGCTGACATTCGTACCGGCAGCCGTCGCCCTGTTCCTGCGCGGCAAGGTCGAGGAAAAGGACACGCGCGTGATGCAGTGGGCACGGCGTGTCTATGCACCGGCGCTGGCATGGGCGTTGCGTCGGAGAGCTTGGGTGATCGGCGGAGCGTTGGCCGGCGTCGCTTTGTGTGCACTGCTGGCCACGCGCCTGGGCTCGGAGTTCATCCCGTCCCTGGACGAGGGCGACATCGCCCTGCATGCGCTGCGCATCCCCGGCACCAGCCTGGAGCAGGCGATCACCATGCAGGCCACGCTGGAAGCGCGTATCAAGCAGTTCCCGGAAGTGGAGCGCGTGTTCGGCAAACTCGGTACCGCCGAGGTGGCGACCGACCCGATGCCGCCGTCGGTGGCCGATACCTTCCTGATGCTCAAGCCGCGCGAGCAGTGGCCAGATCCGCGCAAGCCCAAAGCGCAGCTGATTTCTGAGATTGAAACCGCGGTCAAGCAGTTGCCCGGCAACAACTACGAGTTCACCCAGCCGATCCAGATGCGCATGAACGAGCTGATCTCGGGCGTGCGTGCCGACGTGGCGATCAAGCTCTACGGCGATGATCTGGAGCAGTTGGTGGACGTGGGTCGGCGGATCGAGGCCGTCACCAGGACTGTACCCGGCGCGGCCGACGTCAAGCTCGAACAGGCCACTGGCTTGCCGCTGCTGACGGTAACGCCGGATCGCCAGGCGTTGGTGCGTTACGGGCTCAATCCCGGCACTGTGCAGAAAACGGTCGCCACCGCGGTGGGTGGCGAAGTCGCAGGCCAGTTGTTCGAGGGCGATCGCCGCTTCGATATCGTCATTCGCCTGCCTGAGCATCTGCGCCAGGATCCTGCGGCCTTGCAGGATCTGCCCATTCCGTTGGGTGGGAGCGACAACATGGATGAGTCGAGCCGCGCCGCCGCATGGATGTCCGGTACGCCACAGACGGTGCCACTACGGGAGGTGGCGAAGATCGAGACTACGCTGGGACCGAACCAGATCAACCGAGAAAACGGCAAGCGTCGCGTGGTGGTCACCGCAAACGTGCGCGGGCGCGATCTAGGCGGCTTCGTGGCCGAGCTGCAGCAACGCATCGGTGATGAAATCGCTGTGCCAGATGGCTACTGGATCGATTACGGCGGAACCTTCGAGCAACTGATCTCGGCCAGCCGGCGCCTGTCGGTGGTGGTGCCGGTAACGCTCACGATCATCTTTGCATTGCTGTTCTGGGCGTTCGGCTCGGCCAAGGACGCGATCATCGTGTTCAGCGGCGTGCCATTGGCGCTGACCGGCGGCGTGATCGCGCTCGCCTTGCGCGGGATTCCGCTGTCTATCTCGGCAGGTGTCGGTTTCATCGCGCTGTCCGGTGTGGCGGTACTCAACGGTCTGGTCATGATCGCCTTCATCCGGAAGCTGCGCGAGCAGGGGGATCCGCTGGATGACGCGATCGTGGATGGCGCGCTCGGACGCTTGCGTCCGGTACTGATGACCGCGCTGGTGGCTTCGCTCGGATTCCTGCCGATGGCGTTGAACGTAGGGGCCGGTTCCGAGGTGCAGCGCCCGCTGGCTACCGTTGTGATCGGGGGGATCTTGTCGTCCACGCTTCTCACCCTGGTCGTGCTGCCGGCGCTATACCGATGGCTGCATCGCGATGCGGAAACACGAGAGCAGATCCTCCATGGTTGACCCTGCCGGGCCACCACCGTGATCATGGAATCCACCAATGTGCGAATGTGATTGCCGCCACGCACCCATGGATGCCGGTGGGCGCCGCGTGCTCCGGATCGCGCTGGCGTTGAATGCGGCCATGGCCGTGATCGGTGGACTTGCCGCCTGGATCGCCCAGTCCGCGGGCCTGCTCGCCGACGCGCTGGACATGCTGTCCGATGCCGGTGCCTACTCGATCGGGTTGCTCGCGGTGGGCCGCACGGTGCGCTTCAAGGCCAATGCCGCGCTGTTGACCGGCGGCGTGCTGCTGGTGCTGGGCGCGGGCGTGCTGTTCGAGGTCGGCCGGCGTGCAATCCATGGCGCCGAGCCGCTGAGCGGCTGGATGATCGGCACCGCGCTGCTCTCGTTGGCCGTGAACGTCGCCGTGCTGCGGCTGCTCATGCCGCTGCGCTCCGGCGAGGTGCACCTCCGCGCCGTCTGGTTGTGCACCCGCGCCGACGTGATAGCCAATCTGGGGGTGATCCTGGCCGGTGCGCTGGTGTTCTGGATGGGCACGCCGTATCCGGACTTGGCCATCGGCACCCTGATCGGGCTATACGTGATCAGGGAATCGTTCGGGATCATGGGCGCAGCGCGAGATGCCATCCGAGAGGCGAGGGTGGGGAAGTGAAGCACCAGTCCTGACAAGGCGGACTCCATCTGCCGGAGATCCTTGAGTCGCGCACGCACGTCGGCCAGGCGCACCGTGGCCATTGCAGTCCCTTGCGCTGGTAGAACCTCATGGTTTCAACGCTGCCTCCCCCGCGGCCTTGGCCAGGGCGGCAATCGTGAGTGGTAGGGCAGGCACGGCCATCGGCGTTTGACTTCGTACTTGAGTACGAAAGTAACGTTTCGGCCGCGCCCGCGCGATCTCCGCGGCCGCGGTGCGCAACATGCGCCAGAACCTCGGCTTCGCCTTCCTCTACAACGCGCTCGGCGTGCCGATCGCCGCCGGCGTGCTGTACCCCTTCACCGGCCTGCTGCTCAGCCCGATGATCGCGGCGCTGGCGATGAGCCTGAGCTCGGTGTCGGTGGTGGGCAATGCGCTGCGGCTGGGCAGGGTATCGTTCTGAGCGCCGACGGACCCCAGGAGCCTGTCTCCATGTCACATCGCATCGAACGATCGCTCGCCGCCTTCGGGGTGGCGATGCTGCTGGCCGCCTGCAGCACGAACCGGGCGGGAGTGTCTTCCACCGGAACGACGGCCGACGGACAGCCGCACACGGGCTGGTACATGCAGCACGCCGGGCAGGGCCTGTTCCAGCCCTGCGGGGCGCAGCGGCCGTGGCGGATCACGCAGGCCGCGGATCTGCCCAAGCGTGCCCGGGCCTTCGGCCTGGACGAGGATACGCCGGTGTATGTCCGGGTGATCGGACTCGAACACGACGGGACGCTGGCGGTGATGCGGGTCGTCCAGTTCGGCTCGCCGACGCCGGTGCGCGACTGCGCGCTGACGGGTGTGGTTCTGCCGCCTCCCTGAGACCCATTCCACGCAGTATTGATGCGGGGCAGCGTGCGCTTGCCCAAGCTCCGGCGTACCGTCCGCCTGCCGTGGCGACTCCGTCACGGTTTTCCTGTGCCTGACGACGACTTCAGGGGGTGGAAGTCGGGCGCGATTCCAACACTCGCTTAGGGGATTAGCGCACATGAAGCTCAACCGTCTTGCGGTGACCCTCGGGGTCGCCGCCGCCGTTCTTGGTGCCTCGCTGACCGCGAATGCCAGCCACAGCTGGAACAACTACCACTGGGCACGCAACACCTCGTCCTTCACGCTGCAGACCATAGACAGCGTCAGCTCGGACTGGAACGACGAACTCGCCCAGACCGTCTCCGACTGGTCGCAGTCCACCAAGCTCGACCTGGTGATCACCGCCTATGACGACTCGAGCCGCACCCGCCGCCAGTGCCGTGCCGTACAGGGCAAGATCCGCGTGTGCAACTACGCCTACGGCAGGAACGGCTGGCTCGGCCTGGCGTCCATCAACCTCGACAGCCAGGGCCACATCTCGCAGGGCACCGCGAAGATGAACGACAGCTACGCGATGTCGCAGGACGACCGCGATCACGTGATGTGCCAGGAAGTCGGCCACCTGTTCGGCCTCGGCCACACCAGCGAGGACGGCAGCAGCCAGCAGACCTGCATGGATTATTCGAACGATCCGCGCAGCACCCGCCCGAACCAGCACGACTACGACATGCTGGCCTCGATCTACGCCCACACCGACAGCTACAACAGCTACAGCACCAGCTCGGCGATGACCATGGAGAAGACGCCGGCGGGCGACATGGGCTGGCGCGTGCGCAAGGGCGTGTTCGACGAAACCTGGGTTTCGCCGGACGGCAAGGGCGGCCTGTGGGTGCACCACGTGATCCTGGCCCCCGGCCACGAGCACACCGACCTGCTCGGCCACTGAGCCACTCCGTCATTGTCCTGGGGTGATGCGGAAGGCGCCGGCCTGGCCGGCGCCTTCCGTCGTTCTGCGGGATGCAGCCGCGATGCCGCGCGGCGTGGTCAGGGCGTCCGGGCCGCGTACGCCAGCGCCATTTCCCGTTCCTCGTCCACCGCGAGCACGAACGTGCGCACCGTCGCCGTCGCCGACGAGACCTCGGCCACCCCCTCGCGGTTCAGCGCCGGATCCAGGGCCACGCCGAGCCATTCGAGTTCGGCGGCGACCCTGCTGCGGATTTCGGCCGCGTGCCGCCCGATGCCGCCGCTGAAGGCCAGGAGCTCGATCCCGCCGATGCAGGCGGCCATCGCGGCGATTCCCTGGGCCACGCGCGTGACGTACACCTCGACGGCGCGTTGCGCACCGGGGGACGGCGAGGCCAGCAGCCGGTGCATGTCGCCGGATTCGCCGGACAGGCCGGACAGCCCGCTCTCCCGCCACAGCAGGCGGTCGAGGTCGTCGGCCGGCATGCCCAGGTTCCGCTGCAGGTACAGCACCACGCCCGGATCGAGCGAACCGGGCCGGGTGGCCATCGGGATCCCGTCGAGCGGGGTCATGCCCATCGTCGTGTTCACGCAGCGCCCATCGCGTACGGCGCACAGGCTGCTGCCGCCGCCGAGGTGGGCCAGCACGACGCGGCCGCGGCACCGATCCGGCGCGAGCCCGGCGAGCTGGCGCATCGCCGACTGGAAGGCCAGGCCGTGGAAACCGTAGCGCTGCACGCCTTGCGCGAACAGCGGGTAGGGCAGGGGCAGGAGCCGATGCCGCTCCGGCATGGTCCGGTGCCACGCGGTGTCGTACACGCCGATCTGTTCTGCGCGCGGCCAGCGCTCGGCCGTCGCCCGCACCAGGGCCAGCGCCGGCGGCTGGTGCAACGGCGCGAGCACGGACAGCGACTCCAGGGCCGTCAGCTCGGCCGGCGTCAATGCGGTCGGCGCCTCGCGCTCGCCGCCGTGCACGATCCGGTGCAGCACCACGTCGGGGGCCTTCCGTGCCTCGGGCAGGCGCGCGAGCAGCGCGGCAAGCTGCGCCGGCGCCGCGGACGGCACGGCATCGTGGCCGGCTTCGATCGAGACTCGGCCCGTCTCCTGCGGCATGGCCGGTACGTCGGCTGCTTCCAAAGGCAACACATAGTGCGCCGCCTTCAGGCTTGCGGAGCCGACGTTGAAGGCGAGCACGCTGCGCCCGGCCCGCGGCGCGGTCATAGATGCCCCGAACGCGTAATCGCGACGACCAGCCGCAGCGACAGCAGCAGGGCGGCGGCATAGGCCACCAGCGCGAACAGCGGCAGGCCGCCGAACACGCGGGGGCCGGCGCTGTGCAGCATCAACAGCGAGCCGGCGACGTACAGCCCGAGCGTCACCATGGCCAGCGAGAGGCGGTTGCCGGTACGGCCGAGGTGCAGTTCGAGTTCCTCCAGGCCGCGATGGTGCATGGACAGGCTCGGACGCCCGTCCTCGCTCTGCGCCTGGCGCAGCAGGTCGGCCACGATCGCGGGCAGGGCATTGGCCGTGCGCGCCAGGCGCTGGGAAAGGGGGCGCCGGCCGGCACGGCGGGCCTGCATCACCGCCTCGGCCAGCGATTCGCGCCGCCGTTCGAGCTCGGCGAGCAGGTCGAAGCCGGGGTCGAGCGCGCGCAGGGTGTTCTCCGCCAGGAACAGGGTCCGCACCAGCACCAGCAGGTGGCGCGGCAGGTGCACGTGGCCGCCGCGACCCAGGCGCACGATGCGCCAGATCGTCTCCGCCAGCGACCATTCCGCCAGCGGCAGCACCGACACCTCGTCCAGGATCTCGCTGATCGAATGCACGAACTCGCGCCGGTCGAGCGGCGGCGTGAGGAAGCCGAGCGCCAGCGCCGCATCCAGCGCGTCCTCGGCGTCTGCGTAGGAGATCGCCTCGACCATCCGCGCCAGCGCCCGTCTCGCCGCCGGATCGAGGTAGCCGACGGTGCCGAAGTCATGGAAACACAGGCTCCCGTCGGCCATCGCGAACAGGTTGCCGGGGTGCGGATCGCCATGGAACACGCCGGCCACGAACAACTGGTGCAGATAGGCGTCGAACAGCCGCTGCGCCAGGGTGCGGCCTTGTTCGGTCCCGAACACCGTCGCGATCGGCGCGCCGCGGCTGAAGGTCTGCACCATGACGCCGGCGGTGGCGTAGGGCTCGACGATCCGCGGCATGGTGACGCCAGGGCAGGCGGAGATCGCGGCCTGGAGGCGGCGCATGTTGCGCGCCTCGTGCGCCATGTCAATCTCGGCCAGCAACTGCATTGCCAGCTCGTCCACCAGCTCCAGGGTCCGGTGGCGCTTGATCGCGGGCACCAGTGCGCGCAGCGTCAGCATCAGCAGCCGGAGCAGCCGCAGGTCGCGCCGGACCTGCGCGACGATCCCGGGGCGGCGCACCTTCACCGCTACTTCGGTCCCATCGTGCAGGCGGGCCCGGTGCACCTGGGCCACCGACGCGGCGGCGAACGGCTCGCGCTCGAACTCCGCGAACAGCGCGGCCAGCGGCTGGCCGAAGGCGGCCTCGATCTCGGCGACCGCCGCCTCGGCGGCGAAGGGCGGAACACGGTCGTGCAGGCGTTCCAGTGCCTGCTGGTAGCCGGGCGGCAGCAGGTCGCGGCGCAGGCTGAGCCCCTGGCCGAGCTTGACGAAGGTGGTGCCGAGCCGCTCCAGGGTTGCACACAGACGCTCGGGCAACGCCTGCGGCGCCTTGCGGCGCAGGCGCAACCAGGTCCAGGCGAACCCGCCCAGGGCGGTGACGATCTGCAGACTGCGCGGTGTGCGGATGCCGGATCCCATGCGCCACCTTCAGCTCGCCGGCGGAAACAGCCGGCCCGGATCGCCACGGCCTTCGATCGCGGCCACTTCCCCGTCGTCGAGCAGGGCGCACACGGGCAGCGACAGCACGCTGGCGGCCTCGGCGAGGAGGTGCGCCCATGTGCAACGGTTGGCGAACATCAGGCCGGGGACGTCGAGGGTGCCGCCGCGGTTGATGAACCCGAGCGCGCGCGTGGTCGCCGGGCCGGTGTCGAGCCTGCGCAGCGCGCCCAGATACGGTTCCGGCCGCGTGTGGGTGAGGAACACCCTGGGAGTGCCCGGCGGAAACAGCGCGGCGAGGCGGGTGTTGCGCATGACGTATCCGGCCTCCCGCGCATCGCGCGGGGCGCGCAGGCGCCCGGGCTCGGCCACGTACACCAGCGCGCTGGCGATGCCGCGTTCGTGCAGGCGCGCCTGCGCCCGGCGCGCTTCGGCGAGCTGATAGGCGCCGGTCGCGGCCACGATCAGGCGCGCCGATGCCGGGCTTCCCTCGATCGCCGTCGCGCCTTCCTCCGCGAGCTGGCGTGCGAGCGCGGGCGTGAGCACGTCCGGCATCGCGCGCTTGGGCACCACCATCGCCACGATCCGGCCGCGGCCGAGATAGGCATGGCTCAGCGCCGCGAGGGCGCCGTTGGCGTCGGGCGGAAACACGACCGAGACGGCATCGGCCATTTCGCCGAGCAGGGCTTCGGCCAGGGTCGGGTCCTGGTGCGAGATCTCGTTCTTGGCGTTCTCCCAGGTGTGGGAGGTGAGCACCACCGGCACCGACAGCCAGCCGGGCGGGCGCCCCGCCTCCATCAGTTGCCGGGCGAAGGTGATCTCCTGCCGCAGCGCGCCGAGCATCTTCGGCGCGAAGGCTTCGTAGGTGACCACCAGGTTGATGCCGCCCTTGTTGGCGAGCGCGGCGCAGACCACCGCCTCCTCGTTCAGCGCGGTGATCACCGCGCCGGTGGGCGACTCGGCCACGCCGGGTTCTGCCTCGTACACGCGGTGCTTGAGCAGGTCGAGGGTGCGGTCAAGGCGGTTGCTGCGCAGCTCGTCGGGGTTGCCCACGCGCGGGCGCAACTGCGGGTTGGCCTGCACGATGGCGCAGAAATGGCCGTCCAGCGCCACCATCGGCGACGTGCTGCCGCCGGTGCCCAGCCAGGGCTCGGGCGGGATCACGGGCAGCGCGACGTGACGGGTGGCCAGGGCATGGTCCCGTTCGCGCGGCCGTCCGTGCGCCTCGTGCGTGGAGAGCACGGCCACGGCATCGCGCAAGGCATCGCCGGGTACGAACAGTTGCGCCGCCGCCTCATTGAAGATGCGTCGGGACGTTTCGTCCGCCGACGGGTTGCCGGGCAGGGGCAGGTTGTGCGCATGGTTCGTGCCCGCTCCGGGAAAACCGAAGCCCTTGACGGTCTGTGCCGTGCCGTAATGCAGCAGGTTGCGTGTCGGCGCCGGGTGCGTGCCCGAGGCGGCGATGCTCTCGCACAGGCGCGACTCGATGACATGGATGCCCCAGGCCAGGCTGGCCGGATCGCGGCCGTCGAGTCCCACCGGCTCGAAGCCGTTGAGCCGCAGGTGATGGTGCAGCCAGGATTCGCCGCCCTGCTGGGCGATCTGGGTGCGCTGCTCGATGCGGCGCCCGTTGAGGATCATGATCGGCGCGACGAGACCGGAATCCTGCGGCCGCCACCAGCGCGGGGCCCAGTCGCCGCCGCGCTGCTCCTCGAACGCGCCGTCGCTGAGGAAGACCACCACGCGCTCGCCCGGGAGCGGGGCGTGTACGTAATGCAGCTCGGTGAAGCCGAGATAGCCGCCTTCCTGGGTGCCGCCGGCGGTATGCGCGTTGACGTGCGAGCCGAGCGGCGAGGCGGGAGTGCCGTCGGGGCGGATCGCGAACGAATAGAAATCCGACACGAACCGCGACAGCCCTTCCTCGTCGAAGCGGTAGCGCGCCGCATGCGCCTGGGTCATGTTGCCGACGATCAGGTTGAGCGCGTCTATCGCCGCCACGCAGTGGCCCTGGCCCATCATCCAGGCGCGGGTGTGCCCGTCGAGGGCGTTCATCGCCAGATACGCGGCGTAGCCCATCACCATGTTGAGCGAGCCGCCGGTGTGGCCTTCCGGGGCGGGCTTGAAATCGGCGGCCTCGAGCGGTCCGCCGTCGGGACGCACGCGGCGCGCATAGGTCATGTGCGCGACCAGCCACAGGCCGGCGCTCGCGATCCGGTCGGCCGCGGCGAGCCGGCGGTAGCCGGTGGCGGCGTCGGGCAGCGCGCCGGAGGCCACCAGCGTGCCGATCATGTCGTGCACCCGGGTCTGGGTCAGCGCATCGTGGGTGATCACGCCGTAACCCGCCGCCCATGCGGCGAATGGGAGATCTTCGCCGCGCAGGCGCGCGGCCAGCGTCTCGATCCGTTCCCGTTCGGGCGCGGGCAGCTCGCGGCTGGTGCAGCAGGCAAGGAGCGTGCTCATCGCGGCCTCGCGGATTCGTCACCGAACAGTTCCGCGCAGGCCTGCGCCAGCAGCGGCGCGACGGTGATCGCGTTCGACGGATGCGGGATCGTGTCGGTGCTGACCACGCGCGCCGCGCCGGCCGCGAGCAGTTGCGCGTGGGCGTCGCCGGCGAACACGGCGTGGATCGCGATGCACACCGCCGGCGGCAGGCCGAGCCGGCGCAGGTGGCCGAGGGTCTCGATCGCGGTGCGGCCGGAGGACACGATGTCGTCCACCAGCACCGGCGTGCGCCCCTGCGCGGCGCCTGCATCGGGCAGGCTGACCTCCACCTCGCGGTCGCCGCGGCGGACCTTGTGCAGCACCTGGTATGGCGCGCCGGCGCGCCGGGCGATGTCGGCCACCCACTGCGCGCTTTCGCTGTCCGGGCCGATCAGCAGCGGCTCGGGCACGTGCGCATGGATCCACTCCGCCACCGCCGGCGCGGCCACCACGCGGCGGGCGGGGATGCGGTAGAGGTCGGACAGCGCGGCGTAGCGGTGCAGGTGCGGATCCACCGTCGCCAGCCAGTCGAAGTTCTGCTCGAGGAAGCCGGCAAAGATCGGCGCGCTCACCGCCTCGCCGGGGTGGAAGCGCGCGTCCTGGCGCATGTAGGCGAGGTAGGGGGCGATCAGTCCCACCGAGCAGGCGCCGAACTCGCGCGCGGTCTCGGCGGCGAAGCGCAGGGCGAGGGCGACCTCGTCCGGGCGGTGCAGGCTGGCGACGATGGCGACGTCGGCCGTTTCCAGCGCCTCGTCCACCGCGACCAGCGATTCGCCGTCGGGAAAGCGGCGCCAGTCCAGCCGGCCGACACGGGCGCCCAGGCGCGGTGCGAGCGCCTCGGCGAGTGCGCGCTGGGCGGGGAAGGGCAGCAGGACGCGGTTCACGCCGGTTCTCCGATGGCGAGGATGTCCGGATGCTCGAGCGCGTATTCCAGTGCGTACTCGAGTTCGCCCACGGTCTGCGCGTGCACGTGGAACAGCGGTTCGCCTGCCAGCACACGATCGCCCAGGCGCAGCCGGCAATCGATCCCCGCGGTCGCCGAGCCCGGCGCGCCGGCGAGCTTGGCGATCCGCGCCAGGCGCCGGTTGTCCACGTCCCGCACCTGCCCGCTGCGCGGGGCGGGCACCGGCCGCACATGCGGCGCCAGCGCCGGTTCGGTGAATCCGCCCTGGGCCTCGCAGATCGCCAGGAACTTGCGCCACGCCGCGCCGCCGTCCAGCAGCGCGCGCGCCTGTTCGCGTCCGCGGCCGGGCACGGCGCCCGGCGCGATGTCGAGCAGGCGGCCGGCCAGGTCGAGCGCGCGTTCGCGCAGGTCGGCCGGCGCCTGCGGCTCGCCGCGCAGCACCTGCAGCACGTCGCGCGCCTCCAGCGCCGGGCCGATGCCGTAGCCGACCGGTTGCCGGCCATCCGTGCGCAGCACGGCCACGGTCAGGTCCAGTGCCTGTGCGGTCGCGCGCAGGCGCGCCTCG
The DNA here is from genome assembly GCF_008033445.1 of Vulcaniibacterium gelatinicum. Lineage (GTDB taxonomy): Bacteria > Pseudomonadota > Gammaproteobacteria > Xanthomonadales > Xanthomonadaceae > Vulcaniibacterium_B > Vulcaniibacterium_B gelatinicum. Next base: position 46,226 of record NZ_VNKO01000006.1, on the reverse strand, counting down.
AGCGCGTCGGCGGACGGCTCGGAGCGCACCTTCGCCGTCGCTCCCACCGGCATGTCGATCAGCACGTGGGTGGAGCCGGCGGCGATCTTCTTCGACAGCACGCTGGCCACGAGCTGGCCCTCGCTGTCGAAATCGAGCGGGCGTTCGACCCGGATCAGCACGTCGTCGGCCGGGCTCAGGCGCACGTTGCCGCCCCAGACGATGCAACCGCCCTCGCGCTCGACCACGCGCCGCATCGCCGCCAGGTCCAGCGCCACCGGCGCCATCACCTCCATCGTGTCGGCGGTGCCCGCGGGCGAGGTGATCGCGCGCGAGGAGGTCTTGGGGATGCGGTGCCCGGCCGCGGCCACGATCGCGACCACGATCGGCGTGGTGCGGTTGCCGGGCAGGCCGCCGACGCAATGCTTGTCGAGCACCGGCCCGCCGCCCCAGAAGATGCGTTCGCCCACGTCCACCATGGCGCGGGTGAGGGCGATGGTTTCGCCATGATCCAGCCGGTCGCCGGCGCAGGCGGTCACGAATGCGGCGAGTTCGATGTCGGACAGGCGGTTGCGCACGGTGTCCTGCATCAGGTGCAGGAACTCGGCATCGCCCAGCCGCCGCCCGAACACCTTGGCGCGCAGCGCCGGCGCCGAGGCCGGCGGTTCGGCATGGCTGAACACCGCCCAGGCGTCGGGGCCGGGCTGGAGCGCGTTCCAGGCTGCGTCCGAGAGCGCGGCGGCATCCAGCGGCAGCATGTCGTTGGTGACCACGTTGAGGGTGGCGATCAGCTCGTTCCCGCCGTACCGGACCAGCACGCGGGTCAGCGCGGTGAAGCCTTCCGACCGGCACACGTGGCAATCCCGGTGCATGTACACCACCGGCTGCTGGTAGGTGTCTATGCCGGCCCGGATCAGGCGCAGGCGGTTGTGGCCATCGTTCATCGGGGGGTGTCCAGCGAGATCCGTTCCATGTGCTCCGGCACGCGCGCATGCCAGCCGAGTTCGCGGCGGATGCGGCCGCGCAGGGTATCGGCGGCGTCGGGCTCGCCATGGGTGACGTAGGTGGCTGCCGGGGCGCGGCGGGCGCCGCCCATCCATGCCAGCAGTTCGTCGGCGTCGGCATGCCCGGAGAAGCTCTGCAGGACGACGACCTCGGCACGGATCGGCACCTCCCGCCCGAACATGCGCAGCCGGTCGGCGCCACCGGCCAGGGCCGCGCCGCGGGTGCCGCCGGCCTGGAATCCGGACAGCACGATCGCGTTGCGCGGGTCGGGCGCGAAGGCCTCCAGGTGGTGCAACACACGTCCGCCGCTCAGCATACCGCTCGCCGAGAGGATGATCATCGGGCCATGGCGCCGATTGAGCGCCTTCGATTCCTCGACCGTGCGTACCATCGTCGCCAGTTCGTACATGGCCTGGCACTCGGCGTCGCTGACGTGATGCTCGGCATGGTAGCGGTGGTAGAGGTCGGTGGCGTCAATGGCCATCGGGCTGTTGAGGAACACCGGCACGCGGGGGATCTCGCCGCGCTGCCGCAGACGCGCGATCTGCAGCATCACGCCCTGCGCGCGGCCGACGGCGAAGGCGGGGACGACGATCACGCCGCCGCGGGCCGCCACGCGCCGGATCACCGGCGCGAGCTCGGCCTCGGGGTCCAGCCGCGGATGGACGCGGTTGCCGTAGGTGGACTCGCAGACCAGCACATCCGCCTCCTGCAGGGTCCGCGGCGGACGCATCAGCGGGTCGTGCGGGCGGCCGAGGTCGCCGCTGAAGTGCACGACCATGCCGCCGACCTCGAGGCGGATCTGGGCCGCGCCCAGCAGATGCCCGGCCGGATGGAACCGGGCACCGACGCCGGGCGCGAGCGCGATGTCGCGCTCGAAATCGTGCGGCTCGAAACGCTCCAGCGCCGCTTCGGCGTCGGCAATCGTGTACAACGGCGTCGGCTCGGCGTGCCGGGAGTAGCCGGCCTTGCGGGCGTACCTGGCCTCTTCCTCCAGCAGGTGGGCGCTGTCCGGCAGCAGCAGCGCGCACAGGTCGCGGGTGGCCGGCGTGCACAGCACCCTGCCGCGGAATCCGTCGCGCACCAGGGCGGGCAGATAGCCGGAATGATCCAGGTGCGCGTGGGTCAGCAGCACCGCATCGAGCGTGTCCGGAGGCACCGGGAAGGGCGCGCGGTTGCGCTCGCGCAGTTGCTTGTACCCCTGGAACAGCCCGCAGTCCACGAGGATGCGGCGTCCGCCGGCCTCGACGAGATAGCGCGACCCCGTCACCGTTCCGGCGGCACCGAGGAACTGCAGGGTGGACGAGGAGGGCGTGGCCATGTCCGACTCCGTGGCTCAATGCAGGTTGTCGTAGACGAAGGTGAAGTGCTGCTCGGCCTTGCGTCCGGGGCGCGTGACCGCGATGTCGAAGCGGTGGCCGGCATCGCGGCTGATCGCGAATTCGGCGCCGAAACTGCTCACGTCGCCGGTGCGCATCGGCGCCATGGCGTGGCGGATCGGGGCGCCGCGCGGCGGGCGGTGGGTGATCGCGACCGTGGCGTCCTCGATCCGGGCCCCGTTCGCGTCGAACACGGCCACGACCAGGTGGTGCGCGTCGGTGGAACCGGAAGGCGGTTGGTGCTGCGGCGTGGCGTCGGCGGTCATGCGCTCGCGTGCGATGGCCGCCGGGACGATGCCGAGATGGACCACCAGGTCGCCGCCACGGACGCTGCCCGGCGCGCGTACGGCGGGAGGCGCCGGCGTGCACGCGGCCAGCAGTGCGAGCAGCGAAAGCATCAACAGGGAGCGGAGCTGGTTCATGATGGACCTCCTTCCGGTGGCCGCGAGGGGGTGGGGGCTGGTGCGGCATCGGTGTCGGCCGCCGCTTCCAGCGACAGGCGGCGCAGCAGCAGCGCGTTGACCGCGACGATCACGGAACTTCCGGACATGGACAGGGCCGCGATCTCGGGCGAGATCACGATCGGGTAGAGCACGCCGGCCGCGAGCGGAAAGGCGAGCACGTTGTAGCCCACCGCCCAGCCCAGGTTCTGGTGCATCTTGCGCAGGGTGGCGCGGGCGATGGTGATGGCGCGCACGACGTCGTACGGATCGCTGCGCATCAGCACGACGTCGGCGCTGTCTATCGCCACGTCGGTGCCGGCGCCGATGGCGAAGCCGACGTCGGCCTGGGTCAGGGCCGGCGCATCGTTCACGCCGTCGCCGACCATGCCCACGCGCTTGCCCTGCGCCTGCAGCTTCTTCACTTCCTCGGCCTTCTGCCCCGGCAGCACGTCCGCGAGCACGATGTCGATGCCGAGCTCGGCCGCGACCCGTTCCGCGGTGGGCCGGTTGTCGCCGGTCAGCATCGCCACCTTGACCCCGCGCGCATGCAGCGCGGCGATCGCGGCACGGGAGGTGGGCCGGATCGCGTCGGCGATGGCGAACAGCCCGACCAGCTCGTGCTCGCGGGCCACGTACACCACCGTGCGTCCGCCTCCCTGCAGCCGCGCCGCCTCTTCCTGCAGCGGCGCCAGCGACACGCCGGCATCGCCCATCAGGATGCGGTTGCCGAGCAGCACCTTGCGCCCGCCGACGACGCCGGTGGCGCCCTGGCCGTCTATGTTGGTGAAGGCCTCGGCGCGCTCGCCAGCGCCGCCGGCACGGGCGAGGATGGCCTGGGCGAGCGGGTGCTCGGAGTGCGCCTCCACGCTCGCGGCCAGCGTGAGCAGTTCGGCCTCGGTATGGCCGGGCGCGACCGCGATCCCGACCACCTCCGGCCGCGCCACGGTCAGCGTGCCGGTCTTGTCGAAGATCACCACGTCGAGCCGCGCGCTCTGCTCGATCGCCTCGGCATGCTTGAACAGGATGCCGTGCCTGGCGCCCAGGCCGGTGCCGATCATCACCGCCATCGGCGTGGCCAGCCCCAGCGCGTCCGGGCAGGCGATCACGAACACGGTGATGGTCAGGGTCAGCGCGAACAGCAGGCTTTCGCCGAGCCACCAGAACCAGGCGGCGAAGGTCAGCAGGCCGATGACGATCGCCGTCAGCACCAGCCATTGCGAGGCGCGGTCGGCGAGCAGCTGCGCCGGCGCCTTCGAGTTCTGCGCCTCCTGCACCAGCTTGATGATCTGGGCGAGGGCGGTTTCCGCGCCGACCTTCGTCGCGCGGTAGACGAACGCGCCGCTCTTGTTGATCGTGCCGCCGACCACCTGGCTGCCGGGATCCTTGCGCACCGGCATGGACTCGCCGGTGAGCATGGATTCGTCCACCTGCGAGCTGCCCTCGATCACCTCGCCGTCCACCGGGATCTTCGCCCCGGGGCGAACGACCACGATGTCGCCGGCCACGACCTCGGCGGTGGGCACCTCCACCTCGGCATCGCCGCGGCGCACCACGGCGCGCGGAGGCGAGAGCTTGAGCAGCGCCTGCAGCGCATCGGAAGCGCCGGCGCGGGCGCGCATCTCGAGCCAGTGGCCGAGCAGGATGAAGCTCAGCAGCACCGCGGAGGCCTCGTAGAAGTTGGGGCCTTCGAACAGGAACGTGCTGCCGAGGCTGAAGCCGTAGCCGGTGCCCACGCTCAGCAGCACCAGCACGGCCATGTCGAGCACGCCGTGGCGCAGGGAGCGGATCGCCGCGGTGAAGAACGGCCAGCCGGGATAGAGCACCGCGCCGGAGGCGAGCAGGAACAGCCAGAACTCGCGGTCCAGGCCGAAGGGGGTGGGCAGCGGCTCCATCAGGCCCATCGGCGACCACAGGAACAGCGGCAGGCTGAAGGCCAGCGCGACCAGGAACCGCCGGCGCATGTCGCGCGCGGCGGCGTGCAGGTCGGCGCCATGGTGCATGCCGGCGTGGACGTCGTGCGCGGCGACCGGTTCGTGCCGCTCGGCGTGTCCGGCATGCACGTGGGGATGTGCGCCGGCCGCAGCCGGCACGGCCGGCGCCGGCGGAGGCGGGGCACCGTGCACGTGCCTGTCCACTGGTGGAGCGGCGCCGGGGTGGCAGGCGAATCCGGCCTGCCGCACCGCCGCGGCGACCGCCCGCGGCGACACCCGCTGCGGGTCGTACTCGACCCGCAACGTGGCGGCGGAATAGTTGGCGTTCGCGGCGAGCACGCCGTCGAGTCCGCGCACACGGCGCTCGAGCACGGCCGCGCAACCCGGCGTGCACATCCTGCCCACGGCCCACAGCAGCGTCTTCGCGTCCATCGCGCCCCGGTTCATCGCCTGGCCTCCACAGCCTGGGCGGCACGGCGTCCGCGCGGGATGAAACGCGGCACCTCCGCCATGTAGCGCCGGTAGTCCTCGCCGAACCGCTCGACGCAATCCCGCTCCTCCGCGATCGAGAGCCGCGCGTACACCCAGACCAGGACCGGATACATCGCCAGGGTCAACAGCGTCGGCCACTGCAGCAGGAACCCGGTCATGATCAGGAAGAAGCCCACGTACTGCGGATGACGAATGCGTGCGTAGGGACCCTCCCGGGCGATGCGCCCTTCCCGCTGCGCCCGGTACAGCGCCGGCCAGGCCGCGGCCAGCAGCCAGAAGCCGCCGCCGATCAGCACGAAGCTGGCGAGGTGGAACGGGCCGAAGTGGGGATTGACGCGCCAGCCGAACAGCATCTCCAGGAGATGGCCGGCGTCGTGGCTGAGCCAGTCGACTTCCGGGAAGCGGGACGACAGCCAGCCGCCGAGCAGGAACAAGGTCAGCGGAAAACCATACATCTCCGCGAACAGCGCCACGATGAAGGCCGAATACAGGCCGAAGCTGCGCCAGTCGCGCGCGTTCAACGGCTTGTAGAAGCTCCAGGCGAAGAAGATGAAGAAGGCGGCATTGATCGCGGCCAGCAGCCACAGGCCATAGCCGGGGATCGCGGTGTTCATGGCAGGTCTCCTCCGCGCGGGGGCGGCGGGCGGTGTCCGCCATGGCCACCATGGCGGCCATGGCCGAACACGTGCAGGAGCGGACACATCGCCAACAGCAGCAACGGCAGCCAGTCCAGGCCACCGAGCAGATGCGCGCGATGCTCGGCGATCAGGTAGAACGCGGCGATGCCGAGCAGCGCCAGAAAGACCAGCCGCAGCCGCCACGGCCGGAGTGGGGCCGGCGGATGCGCATGCGGCGTGCCGGCCGGTTCGGATTCCCGAAGGTTCCGGGCGTGTCGGGTGCCGGGTGTGTGGACGGGAACGTTCATTGCGCACCTCCGGTGGATGGAACGGCATCGGGGCATCCATGCGGGCCGGACCGGCAGGAACTCTCCATGCGAGGTTAGTCCTGCCGTCCTGTCGGGTCTTGACCGGCATCAAGCTTCCATGGCCTGTCGGCGGCAGCCGCGCTGGCCGGGGTGCCGCGCCCGAGTTGCCGCTGCTTGACCAGGGCATAGATCACCGGGATCACGACCAGGGTCAGCACGGTGGAGGACACCATGCCGCCGACCATCGGTGCGGCGATGCGGCGCATCACCTCCGAGCCGGTGCCGGTGCTCCACATGATCGGCAGCAGGCCGGCCATGATCGCGACCACGGTCATCATCTTCGGCCGCACGCGCTCGACCGCGCCCTCGACGATCGCGGCCCGCAGGTCGGCGGCATCGAGGCCGCGGCCTTCCAGACGCGCCGCCTCCGCGCGTGCCCGCAGCGCATGGTCGAGGTAGATCAGCATCACCACGCCGGTCTCCGCGGCCACGCCCGCCAGGGCGATGAAGCCGACCGCGACCGCCACGCTGAGGTTGTAGTCCAGCGCCCACATCAGCCACACGCCGCCGACCAGCGCGAACGGCACCGACAGCATCACGATCAGCGATTCGGTGACACGCCGGAAGTTCAGGTACAGCAGCAGGAAGATCAGGGCCAGCGTCACCGGCACGACGATCCGCATCCTGGCCGCGGCGCGCTGCATGTACTCGTACTGCCCGCTCCAGGTGGCGTGGTACCCGGGCGGGAACTTCACCTCGCGGGCCACCGCCTGCTGCGCGGCGCGCACGTAGCGGCCGATGTCGCTCTCGCGCGTGTCCACGTAGATGTAGGCCGACAGCATCGCGTTCTCGGTGCGGATGCTGGGCGCGCCCTTGCGGACCCGTACCGTCGCCAGCTCGCCCAGCGGCACCTGCGCGCCGGCCATGGTCGGCACCAGCACGTTCGCGGCGATGCGCTGCGGGTCGTCGCGCAGCTCGCGCGGGTAGCGCACGATCAGACCGAAGCGCTCCCGGCCCTGCACCAGCGTGGTGACCGTCTCGCCGCCCAGCGCCGCGGCCACCACGTCCTGGACTTCGCCCACGGAGAGGCCGTACTGCGCCAGGCGCGGCAGGTCCGGTTCGATGTCCAGGTAGTAGCCGCCCGTGAGCCGCTCCGCGTAGGCGCTGGCGGTGCCCGGCACCTTGCGCACCGCCGCCTCGATCTCCCTGGCGAGGGTCTCCATCTGCACCAGGTCGCGGCCGAACACCTTGATGCCGACCGGCGTGCGGATGCCGGTGGCGAGCATGTCGGTGCGCGCCTTGATCGGCATGGTCCAGGAGTTGGCCACGCCGGGGAACTGCATGGCGCGGTCCATTTCGGCGATCAGCTTCTCCACCGTCATGCCCTGGCGCCATTCCGATTCCGGCTTGAGGTTGATGACGGTCTCGAACATCTCCAGCGGCGCCGGGTCGGTCGCGGTCTGGGCGCGGCCGGCCTTGCCGAACACGGACTCGACCTCCGGGAAGCCCTTGAGGATGCGGTCCTGCTGCTGCAGCAGCTGCGAGGCTCGGGTCACCGACATGCCCGGCAGCGAGGCCGGCATGTACAGCAGCGTGCCCTCGTTGAGCGCGGGCATGAACTCGCTGCCCAGCCGGGCCGCCGGCCAGAGGGTGGCCGCCATCGCCACGACCGCGATCGCAAGCGTGGCGGCCTTGTGCCGCAGCACCGCGCCGATCACCGGCCGGTAAACGGCGATCAGGGCTCGGTTCACCGGGTTCCTGCTTTCCGGCAGGATCCGGCCGCGCACGAACAGCAGCATCAGCGCCGGCACCAGGGTCACCGACAGCAGCGCGGCGCCGGCCATGGCGAAGGTCTTGGTGTAGGCCAGCGGGCGGAACAGGCGGCCTTCCTGCGCCTCCAGGGCGAACACCGGCAGGAACGAGACGGTGATGACCATCAGGCTGAAGAACAGCGCCGGGCCGACCTCGCGGCAGGCGTCCACGATCAGCTGCATGCGGCTGCGGCTGCCGTCGTCGCGCTCGATGTGCTTGTGCGCGTTCTCGATCATCACGATCGCCGCGTCCACCATCGCGCCGATGGCGATCGCGATCCCGCCCAGGCTCATGATGTTGGAGTTGATGCCGAGCGCGCGCATGGCGATGAACGCGATCAGCACGCCGACCGGCAGCATCACGATCGCGACCAGCGCGCTGCGCACGTGGAACAGGAACAGCAGGCACACCAGCGCGACGATCAGGCTCTCCTCGATCAGCGTGGTGCGCAGGGTCGCGATCGCGCGGTGGATCAGTTCGGAACGGTCGTACACCGCGCGGACGCTCACGCCCTCCGGCAGGCCGCCGGCGATCTCGGCCAGTTTCTCCTTCAGGCCATGGATCACCGCCAGGGCATTCTCGCCGTAGCGTGCGACCGCGATCCCGGCCACCACTTCGCCTTCGCCGTCGAGCTCGGCCACTCCGCGCCGCTCGTCCGGCACCAGCTCCACCCGCGCCACGTCGGCCACGCGCACCGGCGCGCCGCCTTCGGCCCTGAGCACCAGGTTCTCGATGTCCTCGATGCCGCGCAGGTAGCCGCGCCCGCGGACCATGTACTCGGTCTCGGCCATCTCGACCACGCGCCCGCCGACGTCCCGGTTGCTCTCGCGGATCGCCTGCGCCACCTGCGCCAGCGGGATGCCGTACTCGCGCAGGCGCACCGGATCCACGGTCACCGAGTACTGCCGGACGAAGCCGCCGACGCTGGCGATCTCCGCCACGCCCGGCGCCTTGGCGAGCTGGTAGCGCACGTACCAGTCCTGCAGCGCGCGCAGTTCGTCGAGCGAGCGCTGCTTCCCCTGCAGCACGTACTGGTACACCCAGCCGACGCCGGAGGCGTCCGGCCCGAGGCTCGGGGTGACGCCGGCGGGCAGGTTCTTCGCGGCGAAGTTCAGGTACTCGAGCACGCGCGAGCGCGCCCAGTACAGGTCGGTGCCGTCCTCGAAGATCACGTACACGAACGAGGCGCCGAAGAACGAAAAGCCGCGCACCACCTTCGACCTGGGCACCGACAGCAGGGCGCTGGCGAGCGGGTAGGTGACCTGGTCCTCGACCACCTGCGGCGCCTGTCCCGGGTACTCGGTGAACACGATCACCTGCACGTCGGACAGGTCCGGCTGCGCGTCCAGCGGGGTGCGCGCCAGCGCGTAGATGCCGCCTCCGACCACGGCGAGCGTCAGCACCGCGATCAGGAACACGTTGCGCACCGACCATTCGATGAGGCGGGCGAGCATGTCAGTGGCCCTCGTGGCCTGCGTGCGGGTCGTCCGCGGGCGGTGGCGCGTGTCCGGCATGCGGATCGTCGCCGGTGGGAGACGGGGCATGCCCGGCATGCGGATCGTCCTTCGCCGGGGGCGGTGCGGCGGGCGGTGGCGCCTCGGGCGGCGGCGTGCCATGTCCGGCGTGGGCGCCGAAGCCCTGCAGCGCGGCCTGCAGGTTGCTCTCGGCATCGATCAGGAAGTTGGCCGACACCACCACGCGTTCGCCTGCGCGCACGCCGTCCAGGATCTCGACGCGCTCGCCGGACACGCGCCCGGTGCGCACCTCGCGCGGCTCGAACCGGCCCGGTGCGCGCTCCACCAGCACCACGCGGCGCAGTCCGCTGTCGAGCACCGCCGAGCGCGGCACGTGCAGCACCGGCTGCGTGCCGGGGCGTTCGAGGGCCACCGTGCCGTACAGCCCGGGGCGCAGATCGCCGTCGTGGTTGGGCAGCGCCACGCGCACCTGCACGGTGCGCGTGGCGGTGTCCAGCACGGGCTGCACGAAGCTCACCGTGCCGTCGAAGCGGCGGCCGGGCAGGGCGGGGGTCTCGAAGCGCGCGGGCTGTCCGGTGTCCAGCGCCGCCGCTTCCGCCGCCGGCACGTGCGCCACCACCCAGACCGTGGACAGGTCGGCCAGCCGCAACACCGTCTCGCCCGGCTCGAAGCGCGCGCCCTGGACAATGGGTTTCTCGACCACCACCGCATCCGCGGGCGAAGCCAGCACGAAGCCGTCGTCGCGCCCGCCCAGTTGCGCCGGGTTGATGTCCCAGTTGCGCAGGCGCGCCCGCGCCGCGTCGCGCAGCCTCGCCATCGCGGCGGCGCTGGCCGGATCGCTCTGCGCCAGCCTGCGCGCGGCCGTGTCGGCGACGCGGTAGTCCTGCTGCGCGGCGAGCAGTTCCGGGCTGTACACGCGCATCAGGGGCTGCCCGCGGCGGACCCGCATGCCGGTCTGGTCCGCGTACAGGCGCTCGACCCAGCCTTCGAACTTCGGCGCGATCGCGTACTGCCGGGTCTGGTCCACCTCGATCGTGCCGCTGGCGCGCACGACGAGCGTGAACGGCGCACGCTCGACCGGCACGGTGCGCACGCCCAGCTTCTGCACCTTCTCCGGCGTCAGCACGACCGTGCCGGGCGTGGCGGCGGGTTCCTCGCCTTCGTAGACCGGGATGTAATCCATCCCCATCGGGTCCTTCTTCGGCACCGGCGAGATGTCGGGCAGCCCCATCGGGTTGCGGTAGTACAGGATCCTGCGCGCGGGCTTGCCGCTGTCGGTCGCGGCCTGCGCGGGCGCTTCGGAACGCGTCGAGCGGCCGGCGAACCAGCCGGCGGCGAGCGCGGCGACGGCCACCGCGACGATCAGGGCGAGGATCCGGGATCGGGTCATGGGGCATCTCCTTCGATGGCGCGCACCGCGGCCGCGCCCAGCAGTTCGTCGCGCAGGGCGTCCACGCGCGCCAGATCGGCGCCTTGCCATGCGTCCAGGGCTTCCAGCAGGGTGCCGAAGTCCACCTCGCCCACCTGGTAGCTGGCCAGCGCGGAGCGGAAGTTGGCGTCGGCCTGCGGCAGCAGGGTGTCTTCGGTGAGCCGGCGGCGTTCGCGCGCGCGTTGCCATTGCGCCCAGGCCATGCCGGCTTCGCCCTGCAGGGTGCGGCGCTCGGCGTCGGCCCGCGCCAGCGCGGCGTCCTCGAGCAGGCGCGATTCGCGCTCGCGTTCGCGGCGTGCGCGCTGCTGCAGCGGGACCTCGACCTCCAGCATCAGTTCCATGCTGTCCATGCCCGCGAACCGCTGCATGCGGCCGATGCCGAGGGTGATGTCGGGGTAGCGGTTGCGGCGCTGCAGTTCGACATTGGAGGCGGCGGCCGCGGCCAGGGCCTGGCGCGCCTGCACGGCGGGGTGCCGATCCTGGTCGAGCCGGTGCAGCAGCGCATCGAGGTCCGGCGAACGGACCGGCAAGGCCGGCGGCTCGAGGGGATCGGCGAGGACGGCATCGGCCCGGCGGCCGAGCACGCGGTTGAGCGCGGCGGCCGCCTCGTCGCGTGCCATCAGCCGCTCGATCCGCTCGCGTTGCATCGCGGTGCGTTCGACCTGGGCGCGGATCGCATCCTGCTGCGCCGCCATGCCGAGCGCGTAGCGCACGCCGGCGATCTCCTCGACCTGCTCCAGCAGGGCGATGCGCCGGTCCAGCACCGCGACCGCCTGCGCCGCGTGCCAGTAGCGCACGTAGGCAGCCTCGGCCTCGGCGATCAGGGCGAGCGCGGTGGCGTCGCGCGCCAGCCGCATCGCCTCGGCCTCGTGCGTGGCCGCCTGGCGGGCGAGCGCGCGCTTGCCCCACAACGGAAAGCGCTGGCGGAGCTGGAGGGTGGCGGCGCCTTCGTCGGCGAGCGGCTGCCACGGGCGGTCGGGATCGAGTTCCTCGAACAGGACCGACGCCATCGGATCGGGCAGGGCGCCCGCAGGCTGGATGCGCGCCTGCGCCGCCTCGGCCTCGGCCTGCAGCGCGCGCAGTTCGGGGTTGTGCTCGCGCAGCCAGGCATGGATGGAGGCGAGATCACGCCCCGGCAGCGGTTCGGACGCCGTGGCGGCGCCGATCGTCGCCAGCGCGACCGCGAGCAGCACGCCGCGCAGGCGCGATCGTGAAGGGAAACGGGGAACCACGGGGGATGCCATGTCGGAGTTCCGCAGGCCGGCGCGACGCGAGGTCGGCGGGCGGCAGGGAAGACATGCCGTGCGGGCACGGCCGGAGAGCGGCGCACCGCACGGCGTGTGTGCCGTGCAGCGGGACTCCGGGCATCAGATCAGCAGGAGTGCGGCGGGGTGTGGTGTGGGCCGGTGCCAGGAAGGCGGCGGCGCGTGCATGACCGCGGGCGCGGCCGGCGCTGCGTGCGCCACCACGTCCAGGGCGAGGATCGGCATGGCCGGCAAGGCCGGCACGGGCGGAACCCGGGCCACGTCGCTGGTGATGCCGCCCTGGCTGCAGTGGGCAAGGCAGATCGTGTGCTTGATGCGTTCCGCGGGGGTCGGTGCCGCATGTTCGCAGGCGCCTGGCACCGCCTGCGCGGCGGCCACCTCGTCCGCCGCCGGCGACATCGCCGACACCAGGCAGGGGCCATGCGCCGCGAACGCCAGCTGCGACCATAGCAGGGCGGCGATCGCGACGAGCGACACCCGTCTGCGCAGACGATCGTGGCGGAAGCGTTTCATCACCGGCAGCATACCTGAACAGGACGCGGGCGGATTTGATCCAAGTCAATCATGATGCCGGCACTGGGTCAAGAAAGCAGCGGAGACACCGCATCCTCCAGGTCCGGCTCGCCGCATTCTGCGCGCAGGAACGTGCGTGCCGCCTCGGCCAGGCGCAGCGTTTCCGACCAGCGGTCGGCGCCGGACAGGGGCAGGATCGCCGGACCGATCGTGACCGCGAGCGGGCCGTGGCGCGGCAGCCAGTCGTCGCCGCACAGCACCGCACGGGTGCCGCGCAGGGCGACCGGCACCACCGGCATGCCGGCCTCGGCCGCGACCGCGAACGCGCCGAGGTGGAACGACAGCAGGCCCGGCATGCGCCGGAACGTGCCTTCGGGGAAGAACACGAAGTCGCGGTCGCCGCGGCGCGCCTCGGCCAGCACCTCGGTGCAGCGCGCCGGATCGAAGCGGGCCACGAACACCGCGCCGAAGCGCCGCAGGAGCCAGCGCAGCAGCGGGCGCCGCGCCAGTTCCTCCTTGGCGACGAAGGCCGCCGGACGCGGCAGCGTGCGCACCAGCAGCAGGCTGTCGAGATAGCTGGCGTGGTTGGCCACGAAGATGCACGGCCGCCGCGGCGGCGCGGCCTGCACCTTCACCGTCAGCGGGATCGCCGTGAGCAGGCGCAGCAGCTCCAGCAGGCCGCGCTCCACGGCCCAGCGCAGGCGCAGGCCCGGCAGCAGCGCCGCCACGAGCGCGGCCGGCACCAGCAGCGCGAACGCGCTCCAGGCCCAGGCCACGAACAGCCACGCGCGCAACCGGCGCAGACGGTTGCGCAGGTCGGCGCGCAGGCCGCGCAGCAGCACGCCGAGCAGGCGCGGCGCGCCGCCCTTGCCGAGCTCGCCACGCTCGAAGGCTTCGCGGCAGGCGACGCGGCGCAGCTTGCCGCTGGAGGTCTTGAGCACCGCGCCAGGGACGGCGAGCACCACCTCGTCGGCCGGTTCGCCGGCCTGGGCCGCCACCGCAGCCTGGATCCGCGCGCGCAGCGCCTTGCGCTCCTCCGCATCGGCGAGCCGGGTTTCGGCCACCACCACCAGGCGCTCGGTGCCGGTCTGCGGCGCGACCGTGCCGAACACCGCCACCCGTCCGCGGCGCACGCCCGGCAGCTCGCCCACCGCCTGTTCCAGCGCCTGCGGGTGCAGATGCCGCCCGGCGCGGATGATCAGATCCTTGACCCGGCCGCTCAGGTACAGCTCGCCCTCGTGCAGGAAGCCCAGGTCGCCGCTGTCGAGCCAGTCGCCATGGCGCAGCGCGCGGGTGGCCTCGGGATTGCGGTGGTAGGCGGTGCAGGCGGCCGGGCCGCGGAACTGCACGTGCCCCTGCCGTCCGGGCGGCAGCTCGCGGTCGTCGTCGTCGGCGATGCGCAGCTCGTGCCCCGGCAGCGGCAGGCCGCAGGAGACGAAGGCGAGGGTGGCGATGCCGGCCTCCGGCGCGCACGGCACGGCGCAGCCGTCGGCGAGGAAGCGGTCGCGCTCGATGTGCAGCACGCGCGGCGCGCGGCCGGGCGGCGGGAAGGTCAGGCCGAGGGTGTTCTCGGCCAGGCCGTACACCGGGGACAGCGCCTCGCGACGGAAACCGTGGCGGGCGAAGCGGGCGGCGAAGCGCTCCAGCGTCTCCGGGAACACCGGCTCGGCGCCGTAGAACGCCAGGCGCAGGCTGCCCAGGTCCAGCCCCTCCAGTGCCGCGTCGGGGATCCGGTGCGCGCACAGCTCGAAGGCGAAGTTCGGCGCAGCCGTGAGCGTGGCGCGGTAGCGATGGATCGCCCACAGCCAGCGTTCGGGCCGCAGCAGGAAGCTCTGCGGCGGCATCAGCACCAGCGGCGCACCGAAATACAGGCAGCCGATCCAGGCGCCGATCAGGCCCATGTCGTGATAGAGCGGCAACCAGCTGACGAAGGTGTCGGCGGAATCCACGCCGACGAACGTACCCATCGTGCGCAGGCTCGCCAGCACGTTGGCGTGGGTCAGCATCACGCCCTTGGGATCGGCGGTGCTGCCGGAGGTGTACTGCAGCAGCGCCAGGTCGGATGCGGCGACCGGCACCGGTTCTGCCCCGGCCGTGGCGTGCGCGAGTTCGTCCACGACCAGCAGGTGCTCGATGCCGGTGAAGGCGCGCACCAGGCGCCGATGCGCCCGCAGCGTCGCGTCGCCGAGCAGCAGCCGCGCCTGGCAGTTGTGCAGGATCCCGGCCTGGCGGCGCCAGTACTCCGCCATCTCGCCCGGCCGACCCGGCGGATACAGCGGCACCGGCACGCCGCCGCCGAGCATTGCGCCGAAGAACCCGACCAGGAGATCCGGATGCGTGGACAGCATCAGCGCCACCGGCTCGCCCGGCCGCAGCCCGTGCGCCTGCAGGCCGGCGGCCACGCGCAGCGCGGTGGCGTGCAGCGTGCCGAAGGTGAGGTCGCGGCCGTCGGCCTCGCCGCCTTCGAAGTGCACGTGCAGGCGGTCGGGGTGGCGCTGCGCATGCCAGTGCAGCACGTCCACCAGGGTCTGCGCCGTGGTGGGCAACGCCAGCCGTTCGCCGCGCGCCAGCGCCAGCACCTCGGCCGACGGCGCCGCGGCGATCGGCGCGGCCCCGGCCAGCACGCGCAGCAGGTCGCCCGGCGTTTCCGCGACGAAGCCCGCCTGCTCCGGGATCCGCACCCGGAAACGCTGTTCCAGCCGCGCCAGCAGTTCCATCCGGGTCAGGCTGTCCAGGCCCAGGTCGCGGTCCAGGCGCACGTCCAGGCGCAGGTCGGGCAGGGCGCGCGCACGCGGGTGCCGTTCGCGCAGCAACGCGGCCAGCTCCGCGAACAGCGCCTGCTCGGCCGCGTGCTCACCGTCACCACCGGCCGCGGCTGCGACCGGGGCCCACGTCGTCGGAATCGAACTGACCATGAGGCGTCCCGACGCATGGTGTACCGCAGACACCGCTCATGGGCAGTGAATGCGGCCGGCCTGCAGCGCGAACGGTTCCGCCCCCGGTCTTCTTCGTCGCCGCACCGCCGGACACGGATCAGACCGGCGACACCCGTACCGCCGTCACCTTGTACTCCGGCGCCGCGGTCAGCGCATCCCGGGCCGGGCCGGTCACCCGGTTGAGCGCGCGCTCCGGGTCGTGGAAGGTCGCGAACAGCTGCCCCGGCGTCACCGTGTCGGTCACGCGCAGCGGCAGCAGCGCCTCGCCGTGGCGGCTCTCGACCCGCACTGGCATGCCGTCGCGCAGCCCGAGCTGGCCCGCATCGTAGGGATGCATGTCGAGCGTGTCGGTCGGCCGCAGCGCCTGCTGCGGCGTGCGCCCGGTCATGGTGCCGACGTTGAACTGGTACAGGCTGCGGCCGGTGGTGAGCAGGAACGGGTAATCGGCGTCGGTGCGTTCCTCCGAGGGGCGGTACTCGATCCGCTCCAGCCGGGTGCGGACCCCGTGCGCGAAGCGTTCGCCGTGCAGCACGACGGTGCCCGGGTGGTCCGCGTCCGGGCAGGGCCATTGCACGCCCTGCCGTTCCAGCCGCGCATAGCCGATGCCGGCGACGGCCGGCCACACGGCGCGGATCTCGTCCCACACCGCCTCGGGCCCGGCGTAGGCGAACTGCGCGCCATGGCCGAGCGCGGCGGCCAGCCGGCACAGGATCGTGGCGTCGTCGAGCGCCTGCCCGCGTGGTGCCAGCGCCCGGCGTACGCGCTGCACGCGGCGCTCGGAGTTCATGAACGTGCCGTCCTTCTCGAAGCTCGACACGGCCGGCAGGAACACATGACCGAAGGCGCGCGCGGTCTCGTTGAGGAACAGGTCCTGCACGATCACCAGCTCCAGCCGCGCCAGCGCGGCCGCGGTCTCGTGCATCCGCGCCAGGCTGGCGAGGATGTCGTAGCCGATCACGTACAGCGCCTTCAGCCGGCCCTCGCGCGCGGCGTCCAGCATGCCGAGCAGGTTCAGGCCGCGCCCGGCGGGCGGGGCGACGCCCCAGGCCGCGGCGAAGCGGTCGCGCGCCTCGGCCACCGCCACCGAACCGGTCAGGATGCCCGGATCGCAGCCCATCATCGCCGCGCCCTGCACGTTGTTCTGCCCGCGCAGCGGATTGGCGCCGGTGCCCGGGCGGCCGATCTGGCCGGCGAGCAGGACGAGGTCTATCAGCGCCATCACGCCCTCGGTGCCCTGCACATGCTCGGTCATGCCCAGCCCGTGCAGGCACATCGCCGGGCGGGTGCGGGCGTACAGGCGCGCGGCGGCGCGGATCGCGTCCGGCGCGACACCGCAGATGTCGGCCGCGCGCTCGGGCGTCCACGCGGCCACGAACGCGGCGAACTCCTCCACGCCGTCCACCCGCGCGGCGAGGAAGTCGCGGTCCGCCAGGTCCTCGGCGAACAGCACGTGCGCCATCGCGTTCAGCAACGGCACGTTGGTGCCCACGCGCAACGCCAGGTGCACGTCGGCCAGCTCCGCCAGCGGGGTGCGGCGCGGATCCACCACGATCAGGCGCGCGCCGCGCCGCACCTGCTGGCGGATGCGCGCGCCGACCACGGGGTGGTTCTCGAGCGGGTTGGCGCCGACGACGAGGAAGCACGCGGCCTGTTCGATGTCGTCGAAGCTGTTGGTCGCCGCGCCGGTGCCGAGCATGCGCTTGAGCGCCGCCGCGCTCGGGGTGTGGCAGACCCGCGCGCAGCAGTCCACGTTGTTGGTGCCGAGCACGACGCGCGCGAACTTCTGGGTGAGGTAGTTCTCCTCGTTGGTGGCGCGCGCCGAGCCGAGCACGCCGACTGCATCGGGCCCGTGCGCGGTCACGATCCGGCGCAGGCCCTCGGCGGCGAACGCGATCGCCTCGTCCCAATCCGTGCCGTGCCAGTGGCCGTCACGGCGCAGGCGCGGCGCGGTCACCCGGTCGGGCGCCTCCACATAGGCCAGGGCGTAACGTCCCTTCACGCACAGATGGCCCTTGTTCGCCGGCGCGTCGAGCACCGGCCGGGTGGCGACGATGCGGCCTTCGGCCACGCCTGCCTCCAGCTCGCAGCCGACCGCGCAGTACGGGCACACGGTGCGTGTCCACGCCGTCGGCGACGGTTCGCGCCAGGCGCGGGCGTCGGTGAGCGCGGCGGTGGGGCAGGTGTCCACGCAGGCGCCGCAGCCCACGCACGGGCTGTCGGCGAGCGGGACGTCGCCCTCGGTGGCGATGCGCACCTCGCTGCCTCGGCCCAGCACGTGCCACACCGATTCGCCCTGCACCTCGTCGCAGATGCGCGCACAGCGCCGGCAGCCGATGCAGCGGTTCATGTCCACGCGGATGTGCGGATGCGAGACATCCACGGCGATCGGCCCCGCTTCCTGCCCGCACGGCTCCACGCCGTACTCGCGCAGCGCGCGGTGCAGCGGCTTGTCGGGGAAGCGCGCCACCTCGGCCGCGACGGCGCGGTCGGCGAGCCGTTCCAGCAGGCCGCGGCGGAAGCCGTCGAGCGCGGCGCCGCCGGAGCGGATCGTGCAGCCTTCGCGCAGCGGTTCGCGGCAGGCGGGCCGGTTGTGGAAGGGCAGGCCCGGGCCGGGGGAGAACTCCACCGCGCACGACCAGCACTGGCCCACCGGCGCCAGACGCTCGTCGTGGCACAGCGTCGGCAGCGCGACGCCCAGGCTGCGCAGGGCCTGCAGCACGGTCGTGCCCGCGGGGAACGCGTGCTCCGCGCCGTCCACCACGACCTTCAGCCGTGCCGTGTCCATGCGCGCATCCTACGCCATGGGCAGGCCGCTCCCGTGCGCTGCCGCCACCGTCGCCGGCATGGGGTCGAACGGCGTGCCTGCCGCCGCCGCGCGTTCCAGCGCCTGCAGCCACGGTTCCAGCGCGTAGCCATGTTCGGCCAGCCACTCCGTGGAGAACAGGGTGTCGGCGTAGCGCTCGCCGCGGTCGCACAGCAGCAGCACGATGCTGCCGCGCTCGTCCCGTGCCCGCATGCGCGCCGCCAGCGCCAGCGCCGCCACCAGGTTGGTGCCGGAGGAACCGCCGTACAGCCCGCCGGTCCAGCGGTGCAGCAGGCGCAAGGCCGCGATCGAGGCGGCATCGTCCACTTCCAGCACCTCGTCGGCGAGTTCGAAGGCGAAGCAGGGCTCCACGCACGGGCGGCCGATGCCCTCGATGCAGGTGGCGCGGCTGGCGCGCGCGCACCGGTCGCCGCTGCGCCAGCCCTCGGCGAACGCGCCGCCGCGCGGCTCGGCCACGCACAGACGCGCCGCGCTGCCGCGGTAGCGCAGATACCGGCCGATGGTGGCGGAGGTGCCGCCGGTGCCGGCGCCGCACACGATCCAGCTCGGATCGTCCACGCCGAGCTGCGTGCACTGTTCCAGGATGGACTGGGCGATGTTGTTGTTGCCGCGCCAGTCGGTGGCGCTGCCGGCCAGGCCGAACTGGTCGAGGTAGCAAGCATCCAGCTCCGCGGCCAGGGCCCTGGCGCGCGCGGCCGGATCCTCGCCCGGTTCCACCAGCTCGCAGCGGCCGCCGAGCGCGGCCACCTCGCGCTGCTTGGCGATGGCGGTGGTGCGCGGCATCACCGCGATGAACGGCACGCCCAGCGCGCGCGCGAACCAGGCCTCGGAGATGGCGGTGCTGCCGGAGGAGGCATCCACCGCCGGCTGTCCGCAGCGCAGCCGCCCGCTGCACAGCGCGTACAGGAACAGCGAGCGCGCCAGGCGGTGCTTGAGGCTGCCGGTGGGGTGCACCGACTCGTCCTTGAGCAGGAAGCGGACATGCGGGAAGCCGGGCAGGCGCAGCTCGCGCATCGGCGTGTCGGGATGGGTGCGGGCTTCCTCGGCCAGGCGCGCGATGGTCGCCGCGATCCAGGCGCGGTCGGCGCGCGGCGGCACGCGGGCAGGGGGGACGAAGGCGAGCGGCATGCGGCAAGCCTGCCGGGCGCGGGCACGGTCCGCCTTGATCCAGATCAGTGCGCGACGACGCGGCGGCGACGTCCAATGCTCGAATGCCGATCTTGCGCCCATTGCCCGACACGCCCGCCGCGCTCGAGCTCGACCTGCGCCACCTGCCGCCGCCGGAGCCGATGCGGCGCATCCTCGACGCGCTGGCCGCCCTGCCCGCGGGGCAGGTGCTGGTCGCCCGCACCCCGTGCCATCCCGTGCCGCTGCTCGAACGGCTGCACGCCGACGGTTACCGGGTCGCGGTGGAGGTGGCGCCCGCGGGCGACGCCACGGTCCGGATCATGGCCGACGATGACCGCGCTCGCGCTTGAACGCGCGCCGGCGACGGCGCTGCCGCTGCGGTTCCTGCGGCTGGTGCCGCTGTGGGGTCTGGCCGCGGCCGCGCTGCTGTGGTGGCAGGGGCCGACGCTCTGGGCGTCGCGCTGGAACCCGGCCACGGTGGCGCTGGTGCATGTCCTCACCCTCGGCGTGCTCGGCAACGCCATCCTCGGCAGCCTGCTGCAGTTCCTGCCGGTGGCGGCCGGCGTGCAGCCACGGGGCGTGCCTGGCCTGGGACGGGTGTTGCCGGCGGCGTTCAACGCCGGCGCGCTCGGCCTGGTGTGCGGCCTGCTGCGCTGGCCGCTGCTGGTGCCGGCGGCGGGCGCGATCCTCGCCGGCAGCCTGGCGGCCTTCGCGCTCGCGGCGCTGGCGGGCATCCGCCTCGACGGCCGCCAGACCGGGCTGCGCCTGGGCCTGGCGGCCGCGCTGCTCGGCCTGCTGGGCACGGCGCTGCTCGGGCTGGCGCTGGCCCTGGGCTGGGTCGGCTGGCTGCCGGTGCCGATGCCGTCGGTCACCGATGCGCATGCGGCCTTCGGCCTGCTCGGCACGGTGCTGATGCTGCTGGCGGCGGTCGGCAGCGTGGTGGTGCCGATGTTCCAGGGCACGCGCCCGGTGCCGACGCGCTGGCTCGGCGGCTGGCTCGTCGCGTTGCCGCTCGCGCTCGCCGCCGGCGTGGGGCTGCGCCTGGGCGGCGTCCTCGAAGGGGAGGGCATGGCGCGCCTGCTGGCGCTGCCGGTCGTCGCATTCGCGCTCGGCGTGCTCACGCTGCAGTGGCGCCCGCCGCATCGCCGCAACCCCGCGCTGGTGGGCTTCTGGCGCCTGGGCGCCGCGGCATTGCTGCTGGCGGGCGCGTTGGCCGGCCTCGTTCCCGGTCCACGCATGGCGGTGCTGGCCGGCGCGCTCGGCCTCGGCGTCGGCCTGCCGGCGCTGGTGCTGGGGATGCTGCTGGAGATCGTCGCCTTCCTCGCCTGGCTCGAGCTGCAGCAACGGAGGCCACGCGGCACCCGGGTACCGGGCGTGGACGCCCTGCTGCCGGAACCGCGCAAGGCGCGGCTGCTGCGCTGGCACGCCGCGGCCGCGCTGATGCTGGTGCTCGCCGCGGCCTGGCCGCATCCCGCCACCACCGCGGCGACGGCCATCGTGCTCGCCGCCGCCTACGGCCTGACCTCGCTCACCCTCGTCGCCACCCGCCGGCGCGCACGACGTGGCGCGGGGTGGCGGCACCTGCCCATGGAACACCGCGCATGAAGACCAAACCGCCCCTGGTGTATTCCTGCTCGGGCTGCTCGAGCGCCGCGCAGATGGCCAACCAGCTCGCGCTATGGCTGGACCGCGAAGGCCATGCGGAGATGTCGTGCATCGCCGGCGTCGGCGGCGGCGTGCCCGGCCTGGTGCGCACCGCGCAGGGCGGCCGGCCGATCCTGGCGCTGGACGGCTGCGTGCTCGCCTGCGTCGCGGCCTGCCTGTCCCGCGCCGGCGTGCGCCCCGATGCACACGTGCTGCTCTCCGACTTCGGAGTGAAGAAGCGCAAGCACGCCGACTTCGACCCCGACGAGGCGCGCACGCTGTACCGGCGCGAGATCGTCCCCGCGGCGCAGGCGCTGGCGGCCGTGGAAGACGCGGCACGGGACGATCTGCCCGATGCGCCGTGAGGCCGCACGGCTCGCCCTGTCCGGCGTGCGCGGACTGATTGACGGCCTCGACGACGGTCTGGTGCTGCTGCTCGCCGGGCGCCGGCGGCTGGTGCCGCTGGCCGCGCACTGCAAGCGCCAGGCCGGGCTCGCCGCGCACGACCCGCAACGCGAGCGGGCCGTGCGCGCCCGCAGCCGGCGGCTCGGCGCGCTGCTCGGCGTGCCGGAGGCCACCAGCGACCACCTGGTCTCGGTGCTGATCGCCGATGCGTACCGGCAGCAGGCGCTCCACACGCCGTGGCGCGGCGGCGAATGCGCCGCGGTTGATCCAGGTCAGGGCGGAGCCCGGGCCGGACACCCCATGCTTTCGCGGATGACCGAGCGCTCCGCACGCACCGCCGCCCGCACCGCGTGGCTGCGTTTCCTGCCGCCACCGGCACGGCTGTCGCCGCTGCTGCGGCGCGTCCCGCACCGCTGGCAGGCGCGCTGGCTGGAGGCGGCGATGCGGCGGGTGCTGGCGGCGCCGCTGGCCAGCGGCCTGCTCGCGCCGCTGCAGGCGCGCCGGATCGGCATCGAGGTGTCCGACCTCGGCCTGCGCTGGGTGGTGTGCGTGCGCGACGGCCGGCTGCAGGTGCTGGACCCCGATGCCGCCGCCGAGGCCACCGTGCGCGGCACCGCCACCGACCTGCTGCTGCTCGCCAGCCGGCGCGAGGACGCCGACACCCTGTTCTTCCAGCGCCGCCTGGTGCTGACCGGCGACACCGAACTCGGGCTCACCGCCCGCAACCTGCTCGACCAGTTGCCGTGGGAGACGGTGCCGCTGGGCCTGCGCATCGTGCTGCACCGCGGCGCCGGCTTCGTGCAGGCGGCGCGCGCGGCGTACCGCGGCGAGCCTTCCTCCGTCTGATCCGCCTTCCCCGACGCGCCCGCGCGCGATGCCCCGCCGATGACCGCCGATCCCCGAATCCCGCATCCGCAATGGAGCGAGCGGCTCGCCGCCGAGTACGCCGAACTCGGCGCCAGGCTCGAATCGCTGCTGCCGTGCCTGGAATGGCCGCTGCACCTGCCGTGGATAGACGCCATCCGCAAGCTCAAGGCGCAACGCGGCGCGGTGATCATGGCGCACAGCTACCAGTCGCCGGAGATCTTCCACGGCGTGGCCGACGTCACCGGCGACTCGCTGGCGCTGGCCCAGGCCGCGGCCGACACCGATGCCGAACTAATCGTGCTGTGCGGCGTGCACTTCATGGCCGAGACCGCGAAGATCCTGGCCCCGCACCGCACCGTGCTGATTCCCGACCCGGAAGCCGGCTGCTCGCTGGCATCCTCGATCACCGCCGCGGACGTGCGCCGCCTGCGCGCGCGGCACCCCGGCGTACCGGTGGTGAGCTACGTCAACACCAGCGCGGCGGTGAAGGCCGAATCCGACGCCTGCTGCACCTCGGCCAACGCGGTGCAGGTGGTCGAGGCGATGGACAGCGACAAGGTGATCTTCCTGCCGGACCGCTACCTGGGTGCGCACGTGGCCGCGCAGACCGACGTCGAACTGGTGCTGTGGCACGGCGCCTGCGAAGTGCACGAGACCTTCACCGCGCAGCAGGCGCGGCACGCGCGCGAGCGTTTCCAGGCGCGCCTGGCCGCACACCCCGAATGCCCGCCCGAGGTGCTGGCCGAGGCCGATTTCGTCGGCTCCACCAGCGCGATGGGGCAGTGGCTGGCGAAGGAGCGCCCGGCGCGGGTGGCGCTGATCACCGAATGCGCGATGGCCGACAACCTGCAGGCGCGCTTCCCGGAGATCGAGTTCGTGCGCCCGTGCAACCTGTGCCCGCACATGAAGCGCATCACGCTGCCGAACATCTACGCCTGCCTGCGCGACCTGCGCCACGAGGTGACCGTGCCGCCCGCGGTCGCGGCCCGGGCCCGCGGCGCGCTCGAACGCATGCTGGCGGTGGGCCGCCGCGAACGGGTATGAGCGGGACATCACCAATCGTGGTGGTGGGCGCCGGCGTGGCCGGCCTGAGCGTGGCGCTGGCGGCGGCGCCGCGGCCGGTGCTGCTGCTGTCGCGCGCGCCGGAGGGCGGCGACAGCGCCACGGCACTCGCCCAGGGCGGCATCGCCGCCGCATTGGCACCCGGCGACACGCCCGCCGCGCATGCCGAGGACACGCTGCTGGCCGGCGGCGGCGACAACGACCGCGCCGCGGTCGCGCTGCTGACCGAAGGCGCGGCCGGCGCGATCGCCTGGCTGCGCGGATTGGGCATGGTCTTCGACGGCGACGGCGGCTGGCCGCATTTCGCCCGCGAAGGCGGGCACCGCCGCGCGCGCGTGCTGCATGCCGGCGGCGACGCCACCGGCGCCGGCCTGCTGCGCGTGCTGCAGGCGGCGGTGCAACGCGCGCCGCACCTGCGGCATGTCGCCGGCGTCGAAGTGGACGCGCTCCTGCAGGACGGCGGGCGCATCGTCGGCGTGGGCCTGCGCGACGCCACGGGCCGGCGCCGGCAACTGCCCGCCGCGGCGGTGGTGCTGGCCACCGGCGGCATCGGCGGCCTGTTCGCGCGCACCTGCAACCCGTCCGGCGCGCAGGGCGCGGGCCTGGCGCTCGGCCTGGCCGCGGGTGCGCCGATGCGCGATCTGGAGCTGGTGCAGTTCCACCCGACCGCGCTCGACGTCGCCACCCATGACGATGCGCCGCTGCCGCTGCTCACCGAGGCCCTGCGCGGCGCCGGCGCGGTGCTCCGCGACGAACGCGGCCGCGCCATCATGCGCGGCGAACATCCGCTGGCCGACCTGGCCCCGCGCGACGTGGTGGCCCGGCGCATCTGGCGCCTGCAGCGGCAGGGGCACCGCGTGTTCCTCGACTGCACCGCGCTGCAGGTGGACTGGCCGACGCAGTTCCCGACCGTGCTCGCCGCATGCCGCGCGGCCGGCCTCGATCCACGCCGCCGCCCGCTGCCGGTCACCCCGGCCGCGCATTTCCACATGGGCGGCCTGGCCACCGGTCTCGACGGCGCCACCGGCGTGCCCGGCCTCTATGCCGTGGGCGAGGTGGCCTGCAACGGCGTGCACGGCGGCAACCGCCTGGCCAGCAACTCACTGCTCGAAGGCGTGGTGTTCGGGCAACGCCTGGGGCGACACCTGGCGCAAGCGGCGCTGCCACCCGCGCACACCGGCGAACACCGCGAGCTCCCCCGCGGCCCGGACGCCGACCCCGCCGACCTGCGCCGCCTGCGCCAATGGCTCTGGCAGGGCCTCGGCCCGATCCGCGACGCCGCCGGCCTGCACGAAGCCGAACACCGCATCCGCGTCACCCCCGCCCTGGCCGCGAGCTGGCAGGGCAGGGTGGCACTGGCGATGCTCGACGCCGCGCAGCGCCAACGCCGCAACCGCGGCGCGCATTGCCGCAGCGATGCGGCGCCCGAGCCAACGTGCGTTGGCCTCCGTGTTACCTGAGCAGCTTGAAAGCATGCGTCCATTCGTTGCGCAGGAAGCCGGGAATGCACCAGAGCATGCAAAGCGGTTCGATGGCACGAGCCGCTTCCGCCGACCCCATATCGGCAAGCTCCCAGCCGAATTGCTCGACAAGATCGCCTACCGTCTTCTTCGCCGCCTGATCGTTACCGCAGATGAACATGGTCGGCTTGCCCCCAGCAAACCGGGGATTGACCATGCGCGCGTTTCCGACGGAGTTGAATGCCTTCACGAAATGCGCATCGGCAAATTCACGCTGGAGTTGCTCCATCAGCGATTCATCGAGGCTCGTGAAGAACTTCAAGACCCCGTTGCGTGGCGGCGCGTCCGCAATGGGATTGGTGGCGTCCATCACGGGCTTGCCTGCCAGGTTCTCCGCCCCGGCCGCTCGTAGTGCAGCTGCCGCAGCACTGCCCTTGACCGCCAGGACAACGACCTGTCCAAACGCCGCTGCTTCCTCGAAACTCCCCACCCGGCCACTTGGATTCCTGCTTCTCCATTCAGCCAGTTTCGCGCTGTCCCGAGTGCCCATCATCGTGTCGTGTCCGTGCTGGAGAAAGCCGCTGGCAAGAACCTTCGCCACATCACCGGAGCCAAGAACACCGATCTTCATGTCAATCCCCTTTTGAAAGTCGAGGCGTGATGCCGGATACGTGAGCCGACCTGCACCGCGAAACGGCGCTGGCTTGAACGAGCGGCCAGGCGTCGTACGACTCAGCCTTCGGAACACGCCGGGCTGTACGACACACGTACCAATGGCTGGCCATTGGCCTCGCGAACAAGCTCGCCGCTCTCCGCTGCCGTCTGCCTTTTTATCTCGATCCATTCCTGGTCCGCGAGGAATTCTCTCCACCGCGAGTCCATGGTGCTTTTATCCGGCCAGGTCAAGAGATAGACAAACTCGACCTTCTCACCGGTGTCGCTTTCCCACATGTCAACGATGTTGAAGCCATGTCGCTTCATTATGCGAAGCGCATGGTCTCGAAAGCGCCTGTGAAAGGCATCCTTGTTGCTGCGGTTGATCTCGTAGATCCGCAGCTGCTGAAGTTCGCTGCCATTGCTTGAGCAAACGTGGCGATCCTGTGCAGTGCCCGAGACTGGCAAGGCGATCAGCCAGAACAACACAAGAACTGTCAGAGTGCGCATGCTGTAACTCGCAAGCAGGGATGGGTTTGCCGGCCGCCTGGAACCCCGGGTTGAGTCGTGCCGCGAAACGGCATGGACTTGAAACGGCCAGGCGCCACCCAACAGCTTGCTAGAGCGCAACCGGCGAGTCCATCCCGGGCGCCATGTGTCGACTCCCCCTGATCAGGCCCAGTTGAAACTAGAGGTTTCCCGGGATTGGACCATCCGACACACGGCCGGGGTCATTCCGCCACCGGCAGATCCATCCCCGGCACACCGTGCCAGTAGCCGTTGCGCGCACCGACCCGCGGCAGCGGCGTGTCAGCCTCGCGCGCCTCGTGGAAGCGCCGCACCACGTCCTCCATGCCCTCGGCCTGGGGGGACAGGCGCAGCACTTCGATCCCGGCGGCGCGCAGTTCGGGGAGTTCGGGGCCGAGGTCGCAGACCTCGCGGCCCTGGATCTGGATGCCGTTGATGGTCAGGAACGGCTGGCCTTCGCGGGTGGCCAGCGGCAGGCCGTCGGGGTGTTCCAGGCAGCGGAAGCCGCACTGGTCCTTGGCCACGTCGAACGCGCGCGCGGTGAAGCAGCGCGCCGAGTACGCCAGCGGCAGCCGTCCCCAGGCGATGATCTCCAGCTCCGGCACCGTGCCGCCTTCGGCCTCGGTCTGCGCGCGCAGCGCGTGCACCAGTTCGCGCCCCTGTTCGACGCCGAGCACCAGCCGGCACATCCCGTCCTCGCACAGCAGGCGCAGGGCGCGGGCGTTGTACACGTTCAGCGTCGGTCCGCCGACGAAGGCCAGCCCGCGTTCGCGGCACAGCTGCACCGCCGACATGTCGTTGGCCTCGACCAGGAAACGGCCGTTCTCGACCAGGCGCCGCAGCGCGCCGAGCTCGGATTCCGCCTCCAGCAGGGCGAGCGTGGACAGGACGATCTGCTTGCCGCTCGCGGCCAGTTCCTCGGCCAGCGCGAGCCAGTCGCGGGTGCGCAGCTCGCGGCGTTTGCTGCACACGGTCTCGCCGAGGTAGATCGCATCCAGCGGCCAGCCGGCCGCCGCGCGGTAGAACGCCAGCACCCGCTCGCGCGGCCAGAAGTACTGCAGGGGACCCAGGCTCAGTTTCATCGTCAGTGCCAGGCGCGGTGATAGGGGCCGAGGGTGGTCTGGTGGCCTTCGGCATGCGCGGCCAGCGCGGTGCGCCACTCCGGGCGCATCTGCCAGTCCTGCGGCGCGTGCAGGTGGGCGTCAATGGCCTGCCGCCACACCCGCGCCACGCTGCCCACGTAGGCCGCGCCGCGCTGCCGGCCTTCGATCTTGAGCGCGGCCACGCCGGCGGCGTGCAGGCGCGGCAGCAGTTCCAGGGTGTTCAGGCTGGTGGGTTCCTCGAGCGCGTGGAACACCTCGCCGCCGACCGCGAACCGGCCCTTGCACACGGTGGGGTAGCCGGCCGGTTCGCCTTCGGCATAGCGATCCATCAGCACGCCGTTCAGGCGCACGGTGCGGCTGCCGTCGGGCTGCTCGTCCCAGCGCACGAACCGCGCCGGCGAACACACGCCATGCCGGTTTGGCGAGGCGCCGGTGACGTAGCTCGACAACTGGCAGCGGCCCTCGACCATGATGCACAGGCTGCCGAAGGCGAACACTTCCAGCGGCACCGGCGCGGCCGCGCACAGCCGCTCGACCTGCTGGATCGAGAGCACCCGCGGCAGCACCGCACGGGCGATGCCGAAGCGCTCGTGGTAGTAGCGCAGCGCCGCCTGCGTGGTGGCCGATCCCTGCACCGACAGGTGCCGCGGCAGGGCGGGGTGGCGGCGCGCGGCGTAGTCGAGCAGGCCGATCTCGGCGGCGATGATCGCGTCGGCGCCGAGTTCGGCGGCGCGGTCCACCGCCGCCTCCCACTCGCGCATGCGTGCGCTCTCCGGATAGGTGTTGAGCGCCAGGTACACCTGCCGGCCGCGCGCATGGGCGTAGGCGATGCCGCGGCGCAGGTCGTCGCCGGAGAAGTTCAGGCCCGGAAAGGCACGGGCGTTGGTCTGGTCGCGGAAACCGGCATAGACCGCGTCGGCGCCGTTGTCCACCGCGGCGATCAGCGCCGGCAGATTGCCGGCAGGGCACACCAGTTGCATCGGCACTCCCCGGTTCGTGGCGGCCCGACATGCTCGCCGCACGGGGTCCGCCGCGTCCTTGACCTGGATCAACCGGAGGCGATCGCGGCGGCCGTATGCTCGCGGCAACCCTGCCTGCCGCAGGCCATACCGGATACCGCGATGAACACCCGACCCTTGCCCCTCGCGCTCGCACTGACGCTCGCATTGGCCGCCTGCACGCGCGAACAGCCCGCGCCCCCACCGGCGCCTTCGGCACAAGCCGCGCCGGCCACGCAGGCCGCGCCGGACGACCATGCCGAACCGGCTGCGCATCCCGAACACACCGCCGGCATGCCGGCGCCTCCACCGGGCCAACGCTGGGCGACGGACGCGCCGCTGCGGGCGGGCATGGCGCGCGTGCGCGCGGCCACCGAAGCATTGGCGCCGCTGGAACAGGGGCGGATGGATGCGGCGCAGGTGCGCGCGCAGGCCGACGAGATCCAGGCCGCGGTGAACACGATCTTCGCCGAATGCCGCCTGCCGCCCGAGCCGGACGCGGCCCTGCATCCGCTGCTGATCCGGCTGATGCAGGCCAGCCGTGCCCTGCGCGAGAAGCCGGCCGATCCCGCGCCGCTGGCCGACCTGCACGCCGTGCTCGAACACTATCCGCAGATGTTCGACGACCAGGACTGGCCGATGCCCATGGAATGAGCCCGGCCGCGACGACCTGCCGCCAACTTGATCCAGCTCAAGGCGGCGCCGCCGTCTTCCATCGAAGATGACGCTGCCGCGCCGGCATTCCCGGCGCAGCGAGACTCCGAGTCGGCGGGCCTGGGTTCCTCCTCCACGGGAATACGGCCTGCCGGCCCCGGCCTTCGGGCCGGCAGGGCAGCCGGGGAAACGCGGCCGCCTCCCGCATTCGGAAAGGAGCCACAACATGGCCGTGCTCGCCGACCGGTACGGGCGGCATTTCCCCTACCTGCGGCTGTCGCTGCTGGAGGCCTGCAACTTCCGCTGCAGCTACTGCCTGCCGGAAGGCTACCGCGCCACGCCGGGCCTGCCCGCACCGTTGCACGCCGACGAGATCGCACGCCTGCTGCGCGCCTTCGCCGCGCTGGGCATGCGCAAGCTGCGCCTGACCGGCGGCGAACCCACTCTGCGCAAGGACCTGACCGCGATCATCGCCCTGGCCGCGGCCAGTCCGGGCGTGGAGAAGGTGGCGCTCACCACCAACGGCTGCCTGCTGCGCAAGCGCCGCGCCGAGTGGCAGGCGGCCGGGCTCACCGCGCTGAACGTGAGTGTGGACGCGCTCGAACGCGAGCGCTTCGCGCGCATCACCGGCCACGACCGCCTCGACGACATCCTGCTCGGCATCGAGGAGGCGCTCGCGGCCGGCTTCCCCAGCCTGAAGCTCAACGCGGTGCTGCTGCGCGGGCTGAACGACGACCAGATCCCGGCGTTCCTGGACTACCTGCGCACGCGCCCGGTCAGCGTGCGTTTCATCGAGCTGATGCAGACCGGCACCAACCGCGCCTACTTCGAACGCCACCACCTGCGCGCCGACGCGCTGGAGGCGCAGTTGCAGGCCGACGGCTGGCAGCCGCTGCCGCGTGCGGGCGACGCCGGTCCGGCGCGCGAATACGCCCATCCCGACTACCGCGGCCGGATCGGCGTGATCGCGCCGTACTCGCGCGATTTCTGCGCCGGCTGCAACCGCCTGCGCGTGACCGCGCAGGGCGATTTGCGCCTGTGCCTGTTCGGCAACGTCGGCATTCCACTGCGGCCGCTGCTGCAGCACGACGACCAGGCCGACGAACTGCAGGCCACCCTGATCAGCCAGCTCGGCCTGAAGGCGCTGGGCCACGGCCTGCACCGGGGCGAGACCGGACTGACGCCGCATCTGGCGGCCATCGGAGGCTGACATGGCCGACACCGTTTCCATCCTCGACCGCGACGGCTTCCACATGGCCGACACCCGCCGCAAGCGGCCGACCCCGCGCCGCGCGGTGGCGGTGGGCGAACTGCTGGCCGGGCCGGAGGCGTTCAGCGCGATCGTCGAACGCCGCCTGCCCAAGGGCGATGCGCTGGCGATGGCCGAAGTGGCGGGATTGCAGGGCGCCAAGCAGGCGGCGCAGTGGTTGCCGCTGTGCCACCCGCTGCCGATCGAGCTGGTGGACGTGCGCTGCGTGCCGGTGTCCGAGCGCGAGGCCATCCGCGTGTATTGCGAGGTCGCCACCGAAGCGCGCACCGGCGTGGAGATGGAGGCGCTGGCCGGCGTGCAAACGGCGCTGCTGACGCTGTACGACCTGACCAAGCCGGTGGAGCCCGCGCTGGCGCTCGGCGGCATCCGTCTGCTGTTCAAGGAAGGCGGCAAGAAGGGGCTGTGGCTGCATCCGGACGGCATGAGCGAGGCCGAACAGGCGCATTACCGGCCGCAGGCGCCGCAGCGCCTGGACGGCTGGAAGGCGGCGGTGCTCACGCTCAGCGACCGTGCCAGCCGCGGCGTGTACCAGGACCGCTCCGGCGTGCTGCTGGCCGAGGCCCTGTGCGGGCTCGGCGCCGAGCTGGTCGCCTCCGAGGTGCTGCCGGACGAGATCGAACCGCTGGCCGCGCGCCTGCGCGAACTCGCCGACGCCGGCGTCGGCCTGGTGCTCACCACCGGCGGCACCGGCCTGGGCCCGCGCGACATCACGCCCGAGGCGCTGGCCCAGGTGGCCACGCGCCGGGTGCCGGGACTGGCCGAACTGTTCCGCAGCGAAAGCCGCCATCACACGCCGCTGGCCTGGCTCAGCCGCGCCGACGCGGCGCTGGTCGGCGCCACCCTGGTGATCGCGCTGCCGGGCAACCCGCGCGCGGTCGGGCAGGGCATCGCCATCCTCGCGCCGGTGCTGGCGCATGCGCGGGCGATGATGGACGGCGGGGCGCATCCATGATCCCGGTGGGCGAAGCGCAGGCCCTCGTGCGCGCGCAGTGCGCACCGCTGCCGGTGGAACGCGTGGCCCTGGAAGCGGCGCTGGGCCGGGTCCTGGCCGCCGACATCGCCAGCCCCGCCGACCTGCCGCCGTTCGACAACTCGGCGATGGACGGTTTCGCGCTGCGCAGCCATGGCGCGGTCGTCGCCGCCGGCCGCGAGTTCGCGGTGCGCGGCGAACAGGCCGCGGGCGACGGCCGGCAGGTCGCGGCAGGCGAGGGCGCGTGGGAGATCATGACCGGCGCGCGCGTGCCCGAAGGGCTCGATGCCGTGGTCCCGGTCGAACAGGTGGAAGTACTCGCGCGCGACGTCCACGGCCGGCCGGCGCGGATCCGCCTGCTGGCCGAGGTGCCGCCGGGACAGCACGTGCGCCGCACCGGCGAGGACATCGCGCGCGGCGCGCCGGCGCTCGCGGCCGGCAGCCGCATCGGGCCGCAGCACGTGCTGCTCGCCGCGGGCCTGGGCATCGCCGAACTGCCGGTGCGGCAACGCCCGCGCGTGGCGGTGCTGTACACCGGGCGCGAGCTGGTCGAGGATCCGGCGCAACCGCTGCGCCCGGGACAGATCCGCAATGCCAGCGGCCCGTACCTCGCCGCGCGCCTGGCCGCCGCCGGCGCGGAGGTGGTGCACCGCGAATCCGTGCCCGACGACGCCGACGCCTTCCGCGCCGCGCTGGCGCGCGCGCTCGCGGCCGGCGCGCGGCTGGTGCTGGGCACCGGCGCGGTCTCGATGGGGCGCTACGACTTCGTGCCGGCCACGCTGTCCGCGCTGGGCGCGCAGACCCTGTTCCACAAGGTGGCCATGCGTCCCGGCAAGCCGCTGCTGTTCGCGCGCCTGCCCGACGGCGCGCTGTATTTCGGCCTGCCGGGCAACCCTGTGTCGAGCGCGGTGGGGCTGCGGTTCTTCGTCGAACCGGCGCTGCGCGCTCTGCTCGGCCTGCCCGAGGAGCAAGGCTGGCGCCTGCCGCTCGCGCACGAGGCGCGCAAGAAGCCCGGCTTCCGCATGCACCAGAAGGCGCGCCTGCGCCTGGACGGCGGCCGCGTGGCGGTGGAACTGCTGCCCGGCCAGGAATCGTTCAAGACCCGGCCGCTGCTCGACGCCACCGCCTGGGCGGTGCTGCCGGCCGAGGCCGCGCACCTGCCGCCCGGCAGCGAAATCGAAGTGTTCCCGCCCGGCCACGAGCAGGGCGGCCTGTTCGGAGACCGCACCGCATGAAGATCGAACTGAACCTGTTCGGCGCCTTGCGCCAGTACACCCCCGCCGCGGCGGTCACACTGGAGGTGGCCGACGACGCCCGCGTGGCCGACGTGCGCACCGCGCTGCGCGCGCACGCCGAAGCGTACTGGCCGGGGTTCCACTCCGGCCTGCTCGCACGCTCGGCCTTCGCCAGCGAGACCACCGTGCTGCGCGAGGGCGAGCCGGTGCCGGCCGACGGCCGCATGGCGGTGCTGCCGCCGGTGAGCGGAGGCTGAGATGGACGCGCACGTGGACACGGTGCAGTTCGCCATCGCCGACATCGCACGGCACCGGCTCGATCCGGCCGCTGCGCTCGATTTCGTCTCCGATCCCGGGTTCGGCGGCATCGCCATGTTCGTCGGCAAGGTGCGCGCGCAGAACCTGGGGCGCGAGGTGGTCGGGGTCAGCTACGACATGTTCGACCCGCTCGCGCTGGCCGTGTTCGCGCAGGCCGCGGAGGAGGCGCGGGCGCTGGTGGGGCCGCGCCTGAAGCTGCACGTCTCGCATGCGAAGGGACGCCTGGGCGTGGGCGACCTGGCGGTGGTGGTCGCCGCCGGCACCCCGCACCGCGACGAGGCCTTCCGCGCCTGCCGGCTGATGATCGAGAAGGTCAAGCACCAGGCCCCGATCTGGAAGCAGGAGCACTACCTCGACGGCGACAGCGTCTGGAGCGAAGGCTGCTCGCTGTGCGAAGGCCATGCCCACGACCACGACTGAGCGCGGATGAAACTCCAGCTCCAACCGCAATCGTTGCGCCTGCGCCTGGACGAGGCCGAGCTGGCCGCGCTCCTGGCCGGGCAGCCCCTCGGGCTGGACGTGGGGCAGGGCACGACCCCGCTGTTCACGCTGCGGGTCGGGCTCGGCCAGGCCGCCGGCCTGCACCCCGACGGCCCCGCATGGCGGCTGACCCTGCCCGAACCCGAGCTGCGCGCCTACATCGAGACCCTGCCGCGCCGCGACGCGCTCGCGCTGACGCTGGGCGGCGACCTGCGCCTGGACTTCGAGGTGGACGTGCGCGACAGCCTGCAGGTGCGCGGGCCGCGCCGGCGTTGAGCCTTCGTCAGGTGCTGCGCCGGGGTTTTTCGGCTTTTTTGCCCCCGGTTGATTCAGGTCAATGCGGGAGTTCCGACACGGCCCTAACGTGCGCGCATCCCAATTCCCACAGGGGAAAGGCTGATGAGCGCCGCAGTGCAAATGTCGGCCCGGGCCGACCGCAACCACTCCCTCGCACGGCGTCCGCAGGGCGCCACTCCCACGACGGGCAACGGCCGACGGCCCCTGCCTCGCCTGCTCGCCGCCACCTTGGCGTTGCTGCTGCCGGGCATGGCCGCCGCCCAGTCCGCCACGCCCGCGCCCAAGCCAGGCTTGAGCCTCGACCTGCGGCTGCGCTACGAGCTGGTGGACGACGACGCCTTCGCCCGCGACGCCGAGGCCGGCACCCTGCGCGCCCGCATCGGCTGGCGCAGCCCGGTCCGCTCAGGCTGGAGCTTCCTGGCCGAAGCCGAAGGCACGGTCGCGTTCGACGACAGCTACAACAGCACCCGCAACGGCAAGACCGCATACCCGCAGGTCGCCGACCCCGAAAACGCCGAGATCAACCAGCTCCTGGTCAATTACCAGCCCGGCGAACGCACCCGGGTCACCTTCGGCCGCCAGCGCCTGGCCTACGACAACCAGCGCTTCATCGGCAACATCGGCTGGCGCCAGAACGAGCAGACCTTCGACGCGCTCGACGTCCAGCACCGCTTCGGCGGCGGCCCGACCCTGCGCTACAGCTACCTCGACCGGGTCCAGCGCGTGTTCGGCAACGACCATCCCAACCGCAGCCTGGCGCGCTGGGATCTCGACGCGCACCTGCTCAGCCTGTCCGGGCAAGTGGGCCCGGGCACGCTCACCGGCTATGCGCACCTGATCGAGAACCGCACCCTGCCGCTGACCTCGCACCGCAACCTGGGCCTGCGCTATACCGCCAAGGGCAGCCTGGCGCAGGGCATGGGCTGGCTGGCCACGGCCGAGTACGCACGCCAGGACGACTACGCCGACGCGCCGGCCCGCAACGACGCCGACTACTTCCTGCTCGAGGGCGGCCTGACCCGGAAGGGTTACACCGCCAAACTCGGTTTCGAACGGCTCGGCGGCGACGGCACCACCGCGTTCCAGACCCCGCTGGCCACCCTGCACGCATTCAACGGCTGGGCCGACAAGTTCCTGACCACGCCGCCGAACGGCCTGGATGACCTGTATCTCAGCGTCGGCGGGCCGCTGGCCACGCAGGGCCGCGCGGCCAAGGCGCAATGGCTGCTGGCCTTCCACGACTACGGTGCAGACCGCGGCGGCGCCGACTACGGCAGCGAATGGAACGCGCAGCTCTCGTTCCCGATCGCCGACGGCCTGAGCAGCCTGATCAAGTACGCCGACTACCGCAGCGACGTCTTCGCCCGCGACACCACCAAGCTGTGGCTGCAACTGGAGTGGAAGCACTGAACCCGCGCCGATCCGGCGCCTGCGCGCGTCCGGCGGCCCGGCGGCGCGGTTTGATGCAGATCAAGACCGCGCCCGCGACCCCGGCGTAACGTGCCCGCAGGCTCGGACGGCTCAGCATCCCGGCGCCACTGCGCAACGGCATCCCCATCCAAGCACCGGAGTCTGTTCCCATGAGCAGCACCAAAGTCCAAGCCGCCACCGCGCCCGGCGGCAGCTTCTTCGAAGTCGCCGCATGGCGCCCGGAGGAACCCGCGTTCTGGCAGGCCAACCGCGCCTTCGCCGTCCGCACCCTGATCATCTCCATGCTCGCGCTGCACCTCGCCTTCGCGGTGTGGTTCACCTGGAGCGCGCTGGTCGTGCGCCTGCCCGGGCTGGGCTTCCAGCTCAGCGTCGAGCAGCGCTTCTGGCTGCCGGCGATGGCGCTGCTGATGGGTGCGGTCGCCCGTTTCCCGCATACCTTCCTCGTGCTCAAGATCGGCGGCATGTGGACCACCTTCCTGTTCACGGTGGCGCTGCTGGTCCCGATCTTCGGCATCGCCCACGTGGTGCAGGACCCGACCACGCCGTTCTCGACCCTGCTGTTCTGGGCCGGCGTCGCCGGCTTCTGCGCCGGCGGGCAGATCTCCAGCTCCTCGGCCAACATCAGCCTGTGGTTCCCCAAGCGGCTGGGCGGCACCGCGCTCGGGGTCAACGTCGGCATCGGCAACCTGGGCACCAGCGTGGCGCAGTTCCTGGTGCCCGCGGTGATCACCGCGGGCGTGTTCGGCGCCTACGCCGGCGACCCGATGACCTTCAACGTCACCGACCCGAAGACGCAGGAAGTGCTCAAGCAGGTGCCGATGTGGCCGCAGAACGCGGCCTACGTGTGGCTGATCCCCACCATCGTGCTGAGCCTGCTGGTGCTGTTCGGGATGAAGAACCATCCCGCGCGCGGCGATTTCGTCGAGCAGATGAAGGTGGTCAAGCTCAAGCACACCTGGATCCAGACCATCCTCTATACCCTCACCTTCGGCACGTTTTCCGGCATGGCGGCGGCGACGCCCACCCTGATCAAGGAAGTGTTCGGCAAGCTGCCGGACGCGCCCGACCCGCTGGCCTGGGCCTGGATCGGGCCGCTGGTGGGCGCGCTGGTGCGCCCGGTCGGCGGCGTGCTCGCCGACCGCTTCGGCGGCGCCAACGTCACCATGGGCGTGTTCGCGATCCTGATCGGTTCGACTGCCGCGCTGACCTTCCTCACCGCGCCCGGCTCCAGCGCCGACTTCGGCCTGTTCTTCCTGATCCTGCTCGGCATGTTCTTCGGCGCCGGCATCGGCAACGCCAGCGTGTTCAAGCAGATCGTGATGATCTTCGAGCCCAGGCAGGCCTCGCCGGTACTCGGCTTCTCCGCGGCGATGGCGGTGCTGCTGTTCGGGTTCTTCGTGCCGATCGTGCTCGGCCGCTCGATCGCCGCTACCGGCAGCCCGAACCCGGCGCTGTGGTGCTTCGTCGCCCTGTACGGCATCGGCCTGGCGCTGAACTACCACTACTACTGGCGCCGCGGCGCCGAGAAGCCGTGCTGAGCCCGGCCAGGAGCCCCTGATGAGTTACTTCCTCGACCGACTCGACTTCCTCAAGCGCACAGACGAGCCGTTCTCGGGCGGCCACGGCGTCACCAAGCGGCAGGACCGCTCGTGGGAGGACGGCTACCGCCAGCGCTGGCAGTACGACAAGATCGTGCGCTCCACCCACGGCGTGAACTGCACCGGTTCGTGCAGTTGGAAGGTCTACGTCAAGAACGGCCTGGTGACGTGGGAAACGCAGCAGACCGACTATCCGCGCACCCGTCCCGACCTGCCCAACCACGAGCCGCGCGGCTGTCCGCGCGGCGCCAGCTACTCCTGGTACCTGTACAGCGCCAACCGGGTGAAGTACCCGCTGATGCGCAGCGCGCTGCTGCGGCTGTGGCGCGAGGCGCGCAAGTCGAAGGCGCCGGTGGACGCCTGGGCCAGCATCGTCGAGGACGCGGACAAGGCGAAGAGCTACAAGTCCAAGCGCGGCATGGGCGGCTTCGTCCGCGTGCGCTGGGAGGAGGCGAACGAGCTGATCGCCGCGGCCAACCTCTACACGGTCAGGAAGTACGGCCCCGACCGGGTGATCGGCTTCTCGCCGATCCCGGCGATGTCCATGGTGTCCTACGCCGCCGGCGCGCGTTATCTCTCGCTGCTGGGCGGCGCGTGTCTGAGTTTCTACGACTGGTACTGCGACCTGCCGCCGTCCAGCCCGCAGGTGTGGGGCGAGCAGACCGACGTGCCGGAGTCGGCCGACTGGTACAACTCGAAGTACATCATCGCCTGGGGCTCCAACGTCCCGCAGACGCGCACGCCGGACGCGCACTTCTTCGTCGAGGCGCGCTACAACGGCACCAAGACGGTGGCGATCACCCCGGACTACTCCGAGGTCGCCAAGCTCACCGACGTCTGGCTGCATCCCAAGCAGGGCACCGACGCGGCGCTGGCATTCGCGTTCGGCCACGTGATCCTGCGCGAGTTCCACGTCGACAACCCGTCGGCCTACTTCCAGGACTACTGCCGGCAGTACTCCGACATGCCGCTGCTGGTGCGGCTGGACCGCCGTGACGACGGCCAGCTCGCCGCCGGCCGCTTCCTGCGTGCCGCCGACCTCGAGGGCGCGTTGGGCGAAGGCAACAACCCGGAGTGGAAGACGCTGGCGTTCGACGAGAACAGCGGCGAGCTCGTCGTGCCGAACGGCTCGATCGGCTTCCGCTGGGGCGAGCAGGGCAAGTGGAACATCGAGGAACGCGACAGCCGCGGCCGCGACACCCGCCTGCGCCTGAGCCTGAAGAACGCGCACGACGAGGTGGTCGAGGTCGCGTTCCCCTACTTCGGCGGCATCGCCCACGAGAAGTGGACCGCGAGCGCGTTCGAGGACGTGCTGCACAAGCGCGTGCCGGCGCGGCGGATGCGGCTGGCCAACGGCGAGGAATGCCTGGTCGCCACGGTGTACGACCTGCTGCTGGCGCAGTACGGCGTCGACCAGGGCTTCGGCGGCAAGTACGTCACCCGCGACTACCACGCCGACGTGCCCGGCACGCCGGCCTGGCAGGAGAAGATCACCGGGGTGCCGCGCGCGCAGGTGATCCAGATCGCGCGCGAGTTCGCCCGCAACGCCGACCGCACCCGCGGCCGCTCGATGATCATCGTCGGCGCGGCGATGAACCACTGGTTCCACAACGACATGAACTATCGCGGGCTGATCAACATGCTCGTGATGTGCGGTTGCGTGGGCCAGAGCGGCGGCGGCTGGGCGCACTACGTCGGCCAGGAGAAACTGCGTCCGCAGTCGGGCTGGCTGCCGCTGGCGTTCGCGCTCGACTGGAGCCGCCCGCCGCGGCAGATGAACGGCACCAGCTTCTGGTACTTCAACTCCGACCAGTGGCGCTACGAGAAGCTGGGCGTGGAGGAGATCCTCTCGCCGCTGGCCGACCCGAAGAAGTACACGGGCAGCCTGGTGGACTTCAACCTGCGCGCGGTGCGCATGGGCTGGCTGCCCTCGGCGCCGCAGTTGGACCGCAATCCGCTGGACCTGGTACGCGAGGCGGAAGCGCAGGGCGCCGACCCGGTGCAGCACGCGGTGGCGCAGTTCAAGTCCGGCGCGCTCGACTTCGCGTTCGCCGATCCGGACGCGCCGCAGAACTTCCCGCGCAACCTGTTCATCTGGCGCAGCAACCTGCTCGGCTCCTCCGGCAAGGGCCACGAGTACATGCTCAAGCACCTGCTCGGCACCCGCCACGGGCTGCAGGGCAAGGACCTCGGCCAGCGCGGCGCGGCCAAGCCGGAAGAGGTGAAGTGGCACGACGAGGCGCCGGAAGGCAAGCTCGACCTGCTGGTCACGCTCGACTTCCGCATGTGCACCACCGCGCTGTATTCCGACGTGGTGCTGCCGACCGCGACCTGGTACGAGAAGAACGACCTCAACACCTCCGACATGCACCCGTTCATCCACCCGCTGTCGAAGGCGGTGGATCCGGCCTGGGAAGCGCGCAGCGACTGGGACATCTTCAAGGGCATCGCGCGCACGGTCAGCGAGCTGGCGCCAGGCGTGCTCGGCGTCGAGAAGGACCTGGTGCTGGTGCCCACCCTGCACGACACCCCCGGCGAGCTGGCGATGCCGGATGTGCGCGACTGGAAGAAGGGCGAGTGCGAGCCCATCCCGGGCAAGACCATGCCGAACATGGTGGTGGTCGAGCGCGACTACCCGAACCTGTACCGCAAGTTCACCTCGCTCGGCCCGCTGCTCGACAAGCTGGGCAACTGGGGCAAGGGCCTGACCTGGGACACCCGGGACGAAGTCGGGTTCCTCGGCGAGCTCAACCACGTCGTCACCGAGGCGGGCATCAGCCAGGGCCGGCCGCGCATCGAGTCGGCGATCGACGCCGCCGAGGTGATCCTGCACCTCGCGCCGGAGACCAACGGCCACGTGGCGGTC
The DNA here is from genome assembly GCF_008033445.1 of Vulcaniibacterium gelatinicum. Classification (GTDB taxonomy): domain Bacteria; phylum Pseudomonadota; class Gammaproteobacteria; order Xanthomonadales; family Xanthomonadaceae; genus Vulcaniibacterium_B; species Vulcaniibacterium_B gelatinicum. The sequence continues at coordinate 6,850 of NZ_VNKO01000006.1, read as the reverse complement.
AAGGCCTGGGAGGCGCTGGGCAGGTTCACCGGCCGCGACCACACCCACCTTGCCAGGGGCAAGGAGCACGAGGCGATCCGCTTCCGCGACGTGCAGGCGCAGCCGCGCAAGATCATCTCCTCGCCGGTGTGGTCCGGCCTGGAGGACGAGCACGTCAGCTACAACGCCGGCTACACCAACGTCCACGAGCTGATCCCGTGGCGCACGCTCACCGGGCGCCAGCAGTTCTACCAGGACCACGAGTGGATGCTGGCCTTCGGCGAGGGCTTCATGCAGTACCGGCCGCCGGTCAACACCAAGACCATCGCCCCGATCATGGGCAGGAAACCCAACGGCAACCGCGAGATCGTCCTCAACTGGATCACCCCGCACCAGAAGTGGGGCATCCACAGCACCTACAGCGACAACCTGATCATGCAGACGCTCTCGCGCGGCGGCCCGATCGTGTGGCTGAGCGAGGACGACGCGCGCGAGGCCGGGATCGAGGACAACGACTGGATCGAGCTGTTCAACGTCAACGGCGCGATCTCGGCGCGCGCGGTGGTAAGCCAGCGGGTGATGCCCGGGATGGCGATGATGTACCACGCGCAGGAACGAATCATCAACACACCCGGCAGCGAGATCACCGGCACCCGAGGCGGCATCCACAACTCGGTGACCCGCGCGGTGGTCAAGCCGACCCACATGATCGGCAGCTACGCGCAGCTGGCCTACGGCTTCAACTACTACGGCACCACCGGCACCAACCGCGACGAGTTCGTGGTCGTGCGCAAGATGAACAAGGTGGACTGGCTGGACGGCGAACCCGTGCCGGCGACCGAGGAGGCTTCCCGATGAAAGTGCGTGCCCAGATCGCGATGGTCCTGAACCTGGACAAGTGCATCGGGTGCCATACCTGCTCGATCACCTGCAAGAACGTCTGGACCAGCCGCGAAGGCGTCGAGTACGCCTGGTTCAACAACGTCGAGACCAAGCCCGGCGTCGGCTACCCGAAGGAATGGGAGAACCAGCAGAAGTGGAACGGCGGCTGGATCCGCAATTCCGGCGGCAGACTGCAGCTCAAGGCCGGCGGCCGCTTCCGCCTGCTGTCGAAGATCTTCGCCAACCCGGATCTGCCGCAGATCGACGACTACTACGAGCCGTTCGACTTCGACTACCACCACCTGCACGAGGCGCCGGAGGGCCAGCACCAGCCGACCGCGCGCCCGCGCTCGCTGATCTCCGGCCAGCGCATGCAGAAGATCCACTGGGGGCCGAACTGGGAGGAGATCCTCGGCACCGAGTTCGCCAAGCGCGCCAGGGACAAGAACTTCGACAACGTGCAGCGCGAGATCTACGGCGCATTCGAGAAGACTTTCATGATGTACCTGCCACGCCTGTGCGAGCACTGCCTCAATCCGGCGTGCGTGGCCTCGTGCCCGTCGGGCGCGATCTACAAGCGCGAGGAGGACGGCATCGTCCTGATCGACCAGGACAAGTGCCGCGGCTGGCGCATGTGCGTGTCCGGCTGCCCGTACAAGAAGATCTACTACAACTGGAAGACCGGCAAGTCCGAGAAGTGCATCTTCTGCTACCCGCGCATCGAGATGGGCGAGCCGACGGTGTGCTCGGAGACCTGCGTCGGCCGCATCCGCTACCTCGGCGTGCTGCTGTACGACGCCGACCGGATCGAGCAGGCGGCCAGCGTGGCCTCGGAGAAGGACCTGTACCCGGCGCACCTGGACATCTTCCTCGACCCGCACGACCCCGAAGTGGTCGCCGCTGCGCGCGCCGAGGGCATCCCGGACAGCTGGCTGGAGGCCGCCACGCGCTCGCCGGTGTACAAGCTGGCGGTGGAGTGGCGGCTGGCGCTGCCGCTGCACCCCGAGTACCGCACGCTGCCGATGGTCTGGTACGTGCCGCCGCTGTCGCCGATCCAGTCCGCCGCGGACGCCGGCAGGGTCGGCAAGAACGGCGAGCTCCCGGACGTGAAGTCGCTGCGCATCCCGGTGCGCTACCTGGCCAACATGCTCACCGCCGGCGACGAGGCGCCGGTGATCCGGGCGCTGGAACGCATGCTGGCCATGCGCGCCTGGCGCCGGGCGATGCACGTGGACGGCGTCGAGGACACCGAGGTACTGGCCCAGGCCGGCCTGACCGTGGCCCAGGCCGAGGAGATGTACCGCTATCTGGCGATCGCCAACTACGAGGACCGCTTCGTGGTGCCCAGCGCGCACCGCGAGTATGCCCATGACGCCTTCGGCGAGCGCGGCGGCTGCGGCTTCACCTTCGGCAACGGCTGCAGCCCGGCCTCGCCGGCCGAGGCCCTGTTCGGCGGTCGTCCGAACAGCACCTACCAGGTGCCGCCGGCGCGGCAGAAGGCGGAGCGGGAGATCGCATGAAGACGCTCAAGCTGATCGGCGTGCTGCTCGACTACCCGCAGGACGCGCTGTGGTGGCACCGGGACGAGCTGCTGGCGGCGGCGGCCGACGCCGAGCTCCCGCCGGCGCGGCGCGAACGGCTCGCCGGCTTCGTCGCCGGCCTGCTCGCGCTCGAGCCGATGGAGGCGCAGGAACGCTGGCTGTCGCTGTTCGACCGCGGCCGGGCGATGAGCCTGCTGCTGTTCGAGCACATCCACGGCGAATCGCGGGACCGCGGCCAGGCGATGGTGGACCTGGTGGAGACCTACCGCCGCGCCGGCTTCGAGCTGGACACGCGCGAACTGCCGGACTACCTGCCGGTGGTGCTGGAGTTCCTGTCGCAGCGGCCGGCGGAGGAGGTCGCCGACTGGCTGCACCACATCGGCCATATCCTCGAACTGCTCGCCGCCCGCGCCGCCGAACGCGGCAGCCCGTACGCCGCGCCGTTGGAAGCCCTGGTCGAACTCGCCCGGGGCAAGGTCGAACTCGGCCCGCTGCGCGACCGCGTCGCCGCCGAGGCGCGCGACGACACGCCCGAGGCGATGGACGCGGTGTGGGAGGAGGAGGCCGTGCGCTTCGGCGCCGAGGCGCCGGCCGAGGACTGCAAGCCACCGACGCGGTTGCCGGCCGCGCACTCCCCCCCTTCGCACCCCCACCCCAACCCTTCCCCGCAAGCGGGGGAGGGAGTGCATGCCCCCTCCCCCCGCTTGCGGGGGGAGGGCGGGAGGGGGGCAAACGCCAGGTGACGCCATGAACGCACTCGACTACTTCAGCTTCCAGATCTTTCCCTACCTGGCCCTGGCGGTGTTCCTGATCGGCAGCTGGGCCCGCTTCGACCATGCCGCCTACACCTGGCGCACCGGCTCCAGCCAGCTGCTGTCCGGCAAGTGGATGCGGCTGGGCAGCAACTGGTTCCACGTCGGCGTGATCACGATCCTGCTCGGCCACCTGGTCGGCCTGCTGACCCCGCACGCGCTGTACGAGCCGTTCATCACCGCCGGCCAGAAGCAACTGCTGGCGATGGTGGTCGGCGGCATCTTCGGCGTGATCGCCTTCGTCGGCCTGACCGTCCTGCTGCTGCGCCGGCTGTTCAATCCGCGCATCCGCGCCACCTCCGCCGCGCGCGACATCCTGGTGCTGGTGCTGCTGTACGCGCAGCTGATCCTCGGCCTGGCCTCGATCTTCGTCTCCGCCGGGCACCTGGACGGCGTGCAGATGACCAAGCTGGCCGAGTGGGCGCAGCACATCGTCACCTTCCGCCCCGGCGCCGCCGGCTACATCGCCGACGCGCACTGGATCTACAAGGCGCACGTGTTCCTGGGGATGGTGCTGGTGCTGATCTTCCCGTTCACGCGCCTGGTGCACATCTGGTCCATCCCGCTGTCGTACCTGACCCGGCCCTACCAGGTGGTGCGCAAGCGCCCGGCGCCGCTGGACTACTCCGGACGCTGAGCCATGAGCCGCGCAATCCCGATCGTGATGGACCAGGGCGCGCTGTCCGAGGCGGCACGCGCCGGCGCCCGGACGCACGCGCACGACGACGACCCGAGCCGGCCGCTGCCGGGCCCGGCGCCCGCGTGGGTGAGGGTGGGGGACACCACGATCAGCGAGGCCGAGATCGCGCGCGAGATGCAGTACCACCGCGCCGCCGACCCGCACGCCGCGCGCAACGAGGCGGCGCGGGCGCTGGTGGTGCGCGAGCTGCTGCGCCTGGAGATCGAGCGCCTGGGCCTGCACGAGACGGTGCAGCCGGAGGACGGGGAAACGCGCGAGGAGGCCTGCATCCGCGTCCTGCTCGAACGCGAGGCACCGGTGCCGCAGCCGGACGAGGCCGCCTGCCGCCAGTATTTCGAGCACAACCGCCAGCGGCTGCACCACCCCGACCGGATCCTGGCCCGGCACATCCTGCTCGCGGCTCCGCCGGCCGACGCGCGCGCGCGGGCCCGCGCCTGCGAGCAGGGCGAGGCGCTGATCGCCGAGCTGCGCGAGCACCCCGAGCGCTTCGCCGAGCTGGCCATGCGCCATTCGGGCTGCCCCTCGCGCGATGCCGGCGGCGAGCTCGGCTGGATCGAACGCGGCGACACCACGCCCGAGTTCGAGCGCCAGTTGTTCATGCTCAAGCCCGGCCTGGCCGGGCTGACGGTCGAATCGCGCTGGGGCCACCACGTCGTGCACGTGGACGCCATCGAGCGCGGGGAACCGCTGGAATTCGCCGAGGCGGCGCCGAAGATCGCCGCGTACCTGGAGACCCAGGCCCGGCAGAACGCGATCCACCAATACCTGCGGCTGCTCGCCGAGCGGTATCCGGTGAGCGGCCTCGACGATTTCGTCTAGAGACCATCGGAGCCTCGCCATGAGCAGTGTCGCCGTCGGCAGTGCCGCACCCGTATCGTCGGCCCAGCAGCAGACCGCGCTGTGGGCCAGCACCTTCGCCTTCACCGTGTGCTTCGCGGTGTGGACGATCTTTTCCATCATCGGGCTGCAGATCAAGCAGCAACTGGGCCTGAACGACACCCAGTTCGGCCTGCTGGTGGCCACGCCCATCCTCACCGGCTCGCTGATCCGGCTCGCGCTCGGCATCTGGACCGACCAGATCGGCGGCCGCATCGTGTTCACCGCGGTCATGCTCGCCGCCTCGGCGGCGACCTGGCTGCTGACCAGGATGAACACCTACGAGGGCTACCTGTTCGCGGCGCTGCTGGTCGGCATCGCCGGCGGCAGCTTCGCGGTCGGCATCGCCTACGTGTCCAAGTGGTTCCCGAAGGAGAAGCAGGGCACCGCGCTGGGCATCTTCGGCGCCGGCAACGTCGGCGCGGCGGTGACCAAGCTCGGCGCGCCGCTGATCATGGTCGCCTACGGCTGGCACACCGTGGCGCAGATCTGGGCGGCGGCGCTGGCGATCACCGCGGTCGTGTTCTTCCTGCTGACCAAGGACGACCCGCAGCACGCCGCGCGCAGGGCCAGCGGCGCCAGGCCGGAGCCGTTCCTCAAGCAGCTCGAGCCGCTGAAGAACATCCAGGTCTGGCGCTTCTCGCTGTACTACTTCTTCGTGTTCGGCGCGTTCGTGGCGCTGGCGCTGTGGCTGCCGCGCTACCTGGTCGGTGCCTACGGCCTGGACGTGGCGACCGCCGGCATGATCGGCGCGATGTATTCGATCCCGGCCTCGCTGTTCCGCATCGTCGGCGGCTGGCTCAGCGACCGGGTCGGCGCACGCAGGGTGATGTACTGGACCTTCGGCATGTCGGTGCTGTGCACGTTCCTGCTCTCGTACCCGTCCACCACCTACATCGTGCAGGGCATCGAAGGGCCGATCGAGTTCACCCTGGCCATGGGCGTGGTACCGTTCACGGTGCTGGTGTTCGTGCTCGGCTTCTTCATGTCGCTGGGCAAGGCCGCGGTGTACAAGCACATCCCGGTCTACTACCCGCACCATGTCGGCTCGGTGGGGGGCGTGGTCGGGATGATCGGCGGCCTGGGCGGCTTCCTCCTGCCGATCGCCTTCGGCGCGCTCAACGACCTGACCGGGGTCTGGACCAGCTGCTTCATGCTGCTGTTCGTGCTGGTCGCCACCGCGCTGACCTGGATGCACTTCGCGATCCGCCGCATGGAGCGCGCACACTTCCCGCAGATCACCACCGAGACCGACCTGCCGGAGATCATCGCCGCCGGCGGCGAAGCGCGCTGAATGGACCGGCACCTGGACGCCGACGAAGCGCTGCGGCGGTTGCGCGAAGGCAACCGCCGCTTCGTCGAGCATGTGGTCAGCCTCGACGTGCTGCTCAGCCACGCGCGCCGTGCCGAGCAGGCGATGGCCCAGCATCCGTTCGCGGTGATCCTGGGCTGCTCCGACTCGCGCGCCCCGGCCGAGTTCATCTTCGACCAGGGCCTGGGCGACCTGTTCGTGATCCGGGTCGCCGGCAACATCGCCGCGCCGTCGCAGATCGGCAGCATCGAGTTCGCGGTGGACCGCTTCGGCGTGGAGCTGGTGGTGGTGCTCGGCCACTCCAACTGCGGCGCGGTGCGTGCCAGCCTGGACCACTGCTTCCGACCGGAAGCGACCACGCCCGGCCTGCACGCGATCGTGGACCGGATCAGCCCGGCGCTGCTGCCGCTGGTGCAGGGCTGCGGCTGCCGCACGGCCGAGGAACTGATGCCCGAGGCGGTGCGCGCCAACGTCCGCGCCACCATCCACGTGCTGCGCAGCGCCTCGCGCCTGCTGGAGGAGCGGCTGGAGAGCGGGCGCCTGCGCATCGTCGGCGCCGACTACGACCTCGCCAGCGGCGAGGTCCGGTTCTTCGAGGGCGTGCCGGAAACGGCCTGACCCGCCTTATCTCTTGAGTTTCTGAGAGGGTAGGCGTCGAGAGCCGACGTGGGCGACCGATTGCGCCTGGGTCTTGCGACCGTGACTGAGCATGGTCCCCACGTCGGATTCTCCCCATCACGCCCGAACA
>NZ_VNKO01000005.1:0-165000 GCF_008033445.1 Vulcaniibacterium gelatinicum | reverse complement strand
GCTTCCAGGAAAAGCCCCTAAGCTTCAGCTGACGCAGACCGTACCGAAAACCGACACAGGTGGGCAGGATGAGAATTCTCAGGCGCTTGAGAGAACTTGGGTGAAGGAACTAGGCAACATGGCACCGTAACTTCGGGAGAAGGTGCGCCCCTTGGTGTGGCCACGTGCGTGGCTGGGCACCGAGGGGCCGCAGTGACCAGGCCGCTGCGACTGTTTATCAAAAACACAGCACTCTGCAAACACGAAAGTGGACGTATAGGGTGTGACGCCTGCCCGGTGCTGGAAGGTTAAGTGATGGGGTCAGCCGCAAGGCGAAGCTCTTGATCGAAGCCCCAGTAAACGGCGGCCGTAACTATAACGGTCCTAAGGTAGCGAAATTCCTTGTCGGGTAAGTTCCGACCTGCACGAATGGCGTAACGACAGCGGCGCTGTCTCCACCCAAGGCTCAGTGAAATTGAAATCGCTGTGAAGATGCAGCGTTCCCGCGGCAAGACGGAAAGACCCCGTGAACCTTTACTACAGCTTTACACTGAACGTTGAGTTCGTCTGTGTAGGATAGGTGGGAGGCTGTGAAGCGCAGGCGCCAGCTTGCGTGGAGCCAACCTTGAAATACCACCCTGATGTGCTTGACGTTCTAACCTGGGCCCGTGATCCGGGTCGGGGACCGTGTATGGTGGGTAGTTTGACTGGGGCGGTCTCCTCCCAAAGCGTAACGGAGGAGCACGAAGGTACGCTCAGCGCGGTCGGACATCGCGCACTGTGTGCAAAGGCATAAGCGTGCTTGACTGCAAGATCGACGGATCAAGCAGGTACGAAAGTAGGTCTTAGTGATCCGGTGGTTCTGTATGGAAGGGCCATCGCTCAACGGATAAAAGGTACTCCGGGGATAACAGGCTGATACCGCCCAAGAGTTCATATCGACGGCGGTGTTTGGCACCTCGATGTCGGCTCATCACATCCTGGGGCTGTAGTCGGTCCCAAGGGTATGGCTGTTCGCCATTTAAAGTGGTACGCGAGCTGGGTTCAGAACGTCGTGAGACAGTTCGGTCCCTATCTGTCGTGGGCGTTGGAGATTTGAGGGGGGCTGCTCCTAGTACGAGAGGACCGGAGTGGACGAACCTCTGGTGTTCCGGTTGTCACGCCAGTGGCACTGCCGGGTAGCTATGTTCGGAAGCGATAACCGCTGAAAGCATCTAAGCGGGAAGCGCGCCCCAAGATGAGATCTCCCGGGACACAAGTCCCCTCAAGGAACCATCAAGACCAGGTGGTTGATAGGCAGGGTGTGTAAGCGCAGCAATGCGTTGAGCTAACCTGTACTAATGATCCGTGCGGCTTGACCATATCACTCCAAGCCAACTCGGCCGGACCCCACACGTCCGACCACAGCCTCACACCACACGTCGAGGCCTTCCTCGTTCGCTACGTCCCACCCCATGCGAGGCGGCGCGGCCCCAGACCCGCGACCCTCCACCCCCTCCCTGGCGACCATAGCGTTGTGGCACCACCCGATCCCATCCCGAACTCGGAAGTGAAACGCAACCGCGCCGATGGTAGTGTGCATCCGCATGCAAGAGTAGGTCATCGCCAGGGCCTTATCCCCAAAACCCCGCCACACCATGGCGGGGTTTTCTTTGGGCCGGCGGAACGCAAACCGGTCGTGCCGCGGCAACCAAGCCGCAGCAGGCGGCAGCCGCGGCCGCGGTCAGAACAGCGTCGGCTGCTCGGAAGGCTTCGGGGCGGGACGCGCGGGTTGCCAGCCGCCGGCGCCGGCTTTGGGCTGCGCGCCGGCCGGCGTGGCGCCGCGGCGGGTGCGGGCGTCGCGGTGCGCGGCTTCGGCGAGGACCTTGAACTGGCGCTCGCGCAGCAGCCACAGCGTGTGGGCCGCGTCGAGCTCCTGCGTCCCGGCGTGGCGGTGCGGGGCCACGTCCTCCTCGAGCGGGACCTCGGGGATCTTGGAGAACGGGATCCGCATCGGCGCGGCCTCGTGCGCGAGCGCTTTCTGCATCGAGCCGAAGTACATGGCGTTGTTGCCGTAACGGCGGTTGATGCGGTCGAGCACCGCACTCGTGCGGCGGTTGCGGTCGCGGGCGTCGAGCAGCGCGCCGGTGACGCTGCCGGCGGGCTCGAGATTGACCAGCGTGACCGCGACCGACAGCGGTGGGTGCCGGCGCGGATCCCAGCGGCCGCGCCGGCGGGCGCGCTCGAGCGCGCCGAGCTGCTCGCCGAGCAGGTGCAGCAGGGTCGGGGTGTCGTCGAGCGGGGCGAAGGACAGGTCGCGCTCGAAGCGGGCGTCGAGACCGACGAAACGGATCCGGATCGCCATGCCGGCGGCGAGGTAGCCCTCGTGGCGCAGCCGCATCGCGGCCTTGGCCAGCAGCTTGACCAGCACGCTGCGCGCGCCCTCGAAGCTGCGCAGTTCGGGCCCGAGCACGTGCGAGTGGCCGATCGAGCCGCGCCGGGTGGCGCGCTCGGGGACGTCGTGGCCGCGCAGCAGCAGCCAGTAGCGTTCGCCCTCGCGGCTGCCCCAGGCGGCGCGCAGGTGCTCACGGGTGGCGGCGGTGAGCTGGGCGACGGTGCGGATGCCGGCGCGGTGCAGGCGCTGCTCCATCGAGGGACCGATGCCGCACAGGTCGCGCAGGTCGAGGCCATGCAGGGCGTGCGGCAGGTCGCCCTGTTCGATCACGGTCAGCCCGTCCGGCTTGTGCATGTCGGAGGCGGTCTTGGCCAGGAACCGGTTCGGGGCGATGCCGATCGAGCAGCGGATCGCGGGACTGAAGCCGCGTTCGGCCAGGGTCTGCTTGATCCGGCGCGCGATCGCCTCGGCGTTGGCGCGTTCGCGCTCGCGGCCGATCAGGCGGCACGGCACCTCGTCGATGGACAGCGGCGCCTCGTGGGGGATGCAGTCCTGGATCGCCGCCATCAGCCGGTGGTGCAGCTCGACGTAACGCGCCGGGCGCGCCTGCACCAGCATCAGGTCCGGGCAGCGTTCGAGTGCTTCCCGCACCGGAGTGCCGGTCTTCACGCCATGGGCCTTGGCTTCGTAGCTGGCGGCGATGCAGCAGGTGGTGGGCGCCATCACCGGCACCACACCGACCGGGCGGCCACGCAGGCGTGGTTCGTCGTACTGTTCGACCGAGGCGAAGTACGAATCGAAATCCACGAACAGGCAGCGCAGGGTCACGGCGGCGGTCCACGCGCGGGGAACCAGTATCGCGCCGCCGCGTCGCAGCGGCGGATGCGACGTCCACAGTCTCCCGGAAGCGTGTCTCCGCAGTTGAGACGTGCCTCATCCGCAGGCAGAGGGCCGCGCCCTCGCCGCATCGGGAGCGGTGGCGATCAGAGCACCTGCGGCGGCTCCCCGCCGACGATCACGACGTCGGCCGGGCGGCGCGCGAACAGGCCGACGCTGACCACGCCGGGGATCTGGTTGAGCTCGCGTTCCATGCCGACCGGATCGGTGATGGCGAGGTGGTGGACGTCGAGGATCCAGTTGCCGTTGTCGGTGACCACGCCGTCGCGCCATACCGGCTGGCCGCCGGTCAGGCGCAGGATCTCGCGCGCGACCAGGCTGCGCGCCATCGGGATCACCTCCACCGGCAGCGGGAAGCGGCCGAGCACGTCCACGCGCTTGCTCGGGTCGATGATGCAGACGAAGCGTTCGCTGGCCTCGGCGATGATCTTCTCGCGGGTGAGCGCGGCGCCGCCGCCCTTGATCAGGCGCTTGTGCGGGTCGCACTCGTCGGCGCCGTCCACGTACAGCGGCAGCGGACCGGTGGCGTTGAGGTCGAGCACCTCGATGCCGTGCGCGCGCAGGCGTTGCGTGCTCTGCTCGGAGCTGGACACCGCGCCGGCGATGCGGTCGCGGAAGCGGGCCAGGCCGTCGATGAAGTAGGTCACGGTGGAGCCGGTGCCGACGCCGACGATCATGCCGTCGGCGACGTATTCGAGGGCCTTTTCGGCGGCCAGGCGCTTGGCTTCGGTCATGGGCGGGAATCCGTCATTCGAGGGACAGCAGCAGCCGCCATTGCGCCGGCGTCACCGGCATCACGGACAGGCGGTTGCCGCGGCGGAGCAGGGCGAAGTCCTCGCCGAGGGCGTCGGCGTGGCGCCGGATCTCCTCGAGCGGGAGGGTGCGGCGCAGCTTGCGTTCGAAGGCCACGTCCACCAGGTCCCAGCGCGGCTGTTCGCGCGTGCTCTTGGGGTCGTGGTAGTCCGACTGCGGGTCGAACTGGGTGGGGTCGGGATAGGCCTCGCTCGCGACCCGGGCGATGCCGACGATGCCGGGCTCGGCGCAACTGGAGTGGTAGAACAGCACGCCGTCGCCGATGCGCATCTGGCGCATGAAGTTGCGCGCCTGGTAATTGCGCACGCCGGTCCACGGCTCGGTGCCGACCCGGGCGAGGTCGTCGATCGAGAACGCGTCGGGCTCGGATTTCATCAGCCAGTGGCGGCGCGTCTTGCTCATGCCGGGATCGGGGGCAGAAGGGTGTCCTGTTCGCTGCAGACCGCGTCCAGCGCCACGTCCCAGTCGCGGGGTGCGAGCGCCTCGACCTGCTGCGCGGCGAACGCGGCGCCGACCAGCCACGGCGGGGCCGGGCGCTCGCGGCGGAACGCGAAGCTGCGATCGTACCAGCCGCCGCCCATGCCGAGCCGGTGGCCGCGGGCGTCGAAGCCCACCAGCGGCAGCACCACCAGCTGCATGTCCTCCGGCCGCAGCAGCGACTCCGGGGCGAGGTCGGGCTCGGGGATGCCGTGGCGGTTGGCGACCAGGGGATCGCCGGGGCGCCAGGGCGCGAAGCGCAGGCGGCCGTCCGCGTGCAGCACCGGCAGGCAGTACACGCAGCCGGGCGGCAGGCGCAGTTGCCACACGTGCAGCGCGATCTCGCCGTCCATGGCCCAGTAGCCGGCGACGTGGCCGGACTGGGGGGCGAACGGCAGCGCGAGCAGGCGTGCGGCCAGCGCTTCGGCGGCGGCGAGCCGCGCCGCGGCCGGAATGGCGCGGCGGCGTTCGCGCAGGCTGCGGCGCAGGGCGGTGCGCGCGTCTTGGTCCATGCGGCGGGGCGGGCGGCGACGGGGACGGGCACGCAGTGTAGCCGCCCGGAAAAAAGACATCCTCCGCCGTGACGATGCGCGCGAAACGACCTTGAACCCGAGGTTCAAGTGGGGAGGCTTGGCTGCCTTCGGGCTTTCCGCTCGTGGCGGACCTGCTCACCCGGCATCCGCTGCATCCCCATGGTCGTCGTTAAGGGACAAGGCGAATGTTTGCGCGCGCCGTCGGCACAGCAGAGGACGCGGCGAAAGTATAGCGCGCGTGCCGCGCGTGCCAAGTCCATTCGTCGGGGTCCTGCTGCCGGCGTGCGCGCCGCGACGCGTTCAGCGTTGTCCTGCGGCAGCGAACAGGTCGTCGATGCGGCGTTGCGCGTCGTCAATGGCGCGGCCGAGTTCGCGCTCGCGGCGTGCGGTGTCGTCGCGCAGCTGCAGCAGCTCGTGGGCGAGGTTGAGCGCGGCGAGCACCGCGAGGCGGTCGAGCGCGACCATGCGGTTGTTGCCGCGCAGCTCGCGCATGCGCGCGTCGAGCAGTTTGGCGGCGGCCATCAGGCCGTCGCGTTCGTCGGGCTCGCAGCCGACGGTGTACTCGCGGTCGAGGATGCGGACGCTGACCGGCTCGCTCACGTGTGCTGCTCCAGCGACTTCAGCCGGCTGATCATCGCCTCCACGCGCGAGCGCGCCTGCTCGTTCTTGGCCAGCAGCTGGGCGCGCTCGGCGGCGAGCTGCTCCTGCTGCTGGCGCAGGCTGCGGTTCTCCTCGGCCAGGCGCTGGGCGAGCGCGGTCAGCTGCTCGACGCGGGCGACGAGGGCACGCAGGCGGGCGGTGACGTCGGCGGCGGGATCCATGGGGGCACGATAGGCAGGGGGCGGGGGGCGGTCAAGGCGCGCCGCGGGCGGCGCTCAGGGAGTCGTGGCCGCGGTCAGGGTCGGGGCCCAGGTGCGGATGAAGGCCAGGCAGCGGTGGGCGTCGAGCGGGGCCGACAGCCAGTAGCCCTGGACCTCGTCGCAGCGGTGCTGGCGCAGGAACTGGACCTGGGCCTCCTCCTCCACGCCTTCGGCGACCACGTTCAGGCCCAGCGAGTGGGCCATGGTGATGACGGTGCTGGTGATCGCCTCGTCGTCGGCGTCGCGGGTCAGGTCGCCGATGAACTCCTTGTCGATCTTGAGCGTGTTGATCGGCAGCCGCTTGAGGTAGGCGAGCGAGGAGTAGCCGGTGCCGAAGTCGTCGATCGCCAGCTGCAGGCCGAGGTCGCGGAACGCGCGCAGGGTGCTGGCGGTGTGGGCCGCGTTGGCCATGATCACGCTCTCGGTCAGCTCCAGCTCGAGGTGCTCCGCGGGCAGGCCGGTCTCGTCGAGCACGCGCGCGACGGTGCTGGGCAGGTCCCCGCGCAGCAGTTGCAGGGCGGAGACGTTGACCGAGATGGACAGATGGTCCAGGCCGTGCTGGCGCCAGCGCTTGAGCGTCTGGCAGGCCTCGCGCAGGGCCCATTCGCCGATGTCCAGGATCAGGCCGCTTTCCTCGGCCAGGGGGATGAACAGCGACGGCGGCACTTCGCCGTGCTCGGGGCTGGACCAGCGCAGCAGCGCTTCCACCCCGGTGATCCGCGCCTGCGGCAGCGACAGGCGCGGCTGGAACACCAGCCGCAGCTCGTTGCGGTCGAGCACCTTGCGCAGCGCGGTGGCGATGGTGGCGCGGCGGCGGATGGCCACGTCCATGGCCTCGTCGTAGCGCATGTAGGTGCGGCGGCCGGCGGCCTTGGCCTGGTACATCGCGGTGTCGGCGTGCTTGAGCAGGTCGGTCGGCACCTGGGCGTGGTCGGGATAGAGGCTGATGCCGATGGACGGGGTGATGGCGACGTCGTGCTGGTCGTCGATGTCGAGCGGGGCCTCGAACGCGGTGATGATCTCGCGCGCGACCTTCTCGGCATCCTCGGCGGTGTCTATGTTCTCCAGCACCACGGTGAACTCGTCGCCGCCCAGGCGGGCGACGGTGTGCTGCGGGCCGACGGTCTGCTGCAGGCGCGCGGCCGCGGCGCGCAGGATGCGGTCGCCGGCGGCGTGGCCGAGCGAGTCGTTGATGTCCTTGAAGCGGTCCAGGTCGAGGAACAGCACCGCGATCCGGCTGCCCTGCCGGCGCGCGCGCACGATCGCGCGCGAGAGGCGCTCGGAGAGCAGCGCGCGGTTGGGCAGGCTGGTCAGGGTGTCGTAGTTGGCCAGGTAGCGCAGCTCCTGCTCGGCGCGCTTCTTGTCGGTGATGTCGGTGAGCACGGCGACGTAGTGGCTGCGCTGGCCGTTGGCGTCGAGCACCACACTGCTCTCGATCGCGCACAGAAACTCCTCGCCGTCCTTGCGCTGCTGCCACATTTCGCCCGACCAGCGGCCGGTGCGCTCGAGTTCCTGGCGCATCAGGCGGTAGAACTCGGGGTCGTGCTGGTGGCTGTCGAGCAGGCTGGTGGAGCGGCCGAGCACCTCGGCGTCGGTGTAGCCCGACATGCGGGTGAAGGCCGGGTTGACCGAGACGAAGCGGAAGTCGCGGTCGAACACCACCACGGCCTCGCTCATGCTGCGCAGCACCTCGGTGGAGATGCGGCGCTCGCGTTCGATCGTGCGGCTGTGGGTGATGTCGCGCGAGGTGCCGGCCACGCGCAGGGCGCGGCCGGTGGCGGGGTCGCGTTCGACCACGCGGCCGCGGGCGCGGACCCAGGTCCAGCTGCCCTGGTCGTTGCGTACCCGATGCTCGGACACGAACAGCGACGAGCGCCCCCGGAGGTGCTGGCGCAGCTGGTCGCGCACGCGCGGCAGATCCTCGGGATGGATCTCGTGGGTGCGCTCGGTGCTGCGGGTCACGGCGAACTCGTGGCTGGTGCGGCCGGCATCGTCAATGTGCAGGCGGTGCAATACGTGCGTGCGCAGATCGTAGTCCCAGAATTCCTCGCCGGAGGCCCACAGCGCCACGGTCAGGCGCTCCTCGCGCTCGCGCAGCTGGCGAAGATGCTCGCGTTCGCTGCGGCGCTGGCGCCACAGCAGGACGCCAAACCCGGACACGACAGCGAGCGCGAGCAGGGCGTAGGCGGCCAACGCAAGGGGGTGCCGCCACGGCGGCGGTGTCACCCGCAGCGGCAGCCGCAGTTCGGCTGGATTCCAGATCCCGTCGCGGTTGGTGGCCTGGACATGCAGGGTGTAACTGCCGGCGGGCAGACGGGTGTAGGTGATCTCGCCGAGGGTGCCGTTGTCGATCCAGTCGGTGTCGTAGCCGTCGAGGCGGTAGCGATAGCGGATCACGCCCGCGCCGGCCGGATCCAGCGCACCGACGCGCAGGCGCAGGATGGCGGCGGCCTCCCCCATCTCGATCCGCGCGTGCGGCGACCACAGCCAGTCCTCGGCGCCTTCCGCGCCAATGCGCACCGACAGCAGGCGCAGGGGGGGCATGTGGCGGCTGTCCTCGATCCGCAGCGGATCGAACAGGTTCAGGCCCCGGATGCCGCCGAACAGCATCCGGCCATCGCGCAGGACCAGGGTGGCGCCGCCGTTGAATTCGAGGTCCTGCAGACCGTCGCGCAGGCCGTAGCGGCGGATCTCGCCGGAGGCGGGCTGGAAGCGCAGCACGCCGGCGTCGGTGGCCAGCCAGAGGCGGCCTGCGGGCGCTTCCCGCACGTCGAACACCACCGGCACTGGCGCGTCGCCGAGCGCCGCGGCCAGCGGATGTTCGAAGGCGATGGCTCCGCCGCGCTCGCGCACGCGGCTCAGGCCGGCGTGGGTCGCGAGCCAGAGGGTGCCGTCGCTGCCCTCGCGCACCGCACGCACGATGTCGCCGGGGAGCGAATCCGGGCGGGTTCGGTCGTGGCGGAAATGCCGCAGCCGGTCGCGGCCGGGCTCATACAGGCCAAGACCGGCGGCGGTGCCGAACCAGACCCGTCCGCGCCGGTCCACGTGCACTGCGTGCACCAGCGCGCGGCTGCCGTTGCGCGCCTGCGGTGGGCCGATCGGCCGCAGCTCGCCGCGCAGCGGGTCGTAACGCAGCAGGCCCTGCGTCGAGGTGCCGATCCACAATACGCCGCCCGGGTCGCGGGCCAGGCTCCGGATCGCCAGGGCAGGCGCCTGTGGCAGCGGTACGTGCTTGAGCGCGCGGTTGGCAGGATCCAGCAGCAACAGGCCGCGGTTGGTGCCGAGCCAGGCCCGGTCGTTGCCGGCCGGTTCGATCGCGAGCACGCGCAGTGCCGCGCGCGGGGCGCCGCCGACAGGGGGCAGCAGCGCCGCCAGGCGTGGTCCGAAATCCTCCGCCGGCGCTTCCGGCCCGGGCATCCGCAGCAGGCGTCCGCCATCGGTGCCGAGCCACCATTGGCCGGTGGCGTCCTCGAACAGGGCGCGGACGCTGCTGTCCTCGCCGTAAGGGTCGTGCTGTTGCAGGCCGAAGCCGTACACGTAGCGGAAGCGGGTGCCGAGCGGATCGGTCACCGCGGCGCCACGCAGTTGCCCGCCGATCCACAGCAGGCCGTTGCCGCGATCGAGCAGCAGGGCGGTGACGCCGTCCTCGGGCAGGCTGGCGGGCACCAGCGGCATCTCGCGCAGTGTCTGGACGGTGCCGGTGGCCGGGTCGAAGCGGCGCAGTCCGGCGGGATAGACGGCGAGCCAGAAGCGGCGATCGGGAGCCTCCACGATCGCACGCACGTCGGGCGACTCGGCCTCGCCGGCGGTGGGCCAGATCCGGAGCAGGGTGCGGCCGTCGTCGCGCAGGCGGTGCAGGCCGTCGGCACCGCCGATCCAGAGCCGGCCGAGGTGGTCGAAGGCGAGGCTGCGCATCGCCGCCGCCGGGCCGATCCGTTCGATGCCCCCACGCGGGCCGATCCGGAACAGCCCTGCACCGCAGGCGAACCACACCGCACCATCGGTGCCGGCGAGCAGCGCCTGGCCAGGCAGGCCGCGCGGGTCGGGCACCGGGGACAGGCGCAGCACGCGCTCGCGTCCGCCGGTGTGCGGATCGAGCCGTTCCAGGCCAAACGCGGTGCCGACCCAGACGCGCCCGCCGTGAGCCAGCAACGCCAGTACCGGCAGCGGCTCGTGGCCGGGTGGCGGGTAGCGGCGGATGCGTCCCGTGCGCAGATCCAGGCGCGCCACCGACTGCGAATAGGTGCCGATCCATAGCGCGCTCGGTTCGGCGGCAAGGGCGGTGACGTAGCTTTCCGGGAGGCTGCCGGGATCGCGCGGGTCGTGGCGGAGCACCCGGTAGCGCTGGCCGTCGAAACGGTGCAGGCCGCCCTGGGTGCCGACCCAGACGAAGCCCTGCGCATCCTGGGCCAGGGCGGTGACGGTGTGCTGGGCGAGGCCGTGATCGGCGGCGAGGGGCAGGAAATGGAAGTCGCGGGTGGCGGCCGCGAGCGGCTGAGCGATGACCAGGAGCAGGAGCCATGCCGCCGCGCGGGGCGCACGCCGGAGCCAAGGCCGAAGCTGGCCGATGGAGAGCAGAACGCGCACAAGCACCCGGGACTGGCGTGTCGAATCGCAGTGTAGGCATGCGCGCGCGCGCGCAACAAGCGCCGCCCGCCGCACGGTTGCTACACTGCCGCCGTCCGTCGCCGTTCCGCTTCCCCGTGCTCGAAACCCCTGTCCCGTCCTGGTCGGCCGTGGCCGCCGAACTCGCCGCGCTGCGCCTGGCTTCCACTCCTGCCGAACTGCACGGCGCCCTGTGCGGCTGGCTGGCCGGAGGCGGCGAGGCCGGCGCCGACTGGCTGGGCCGGGTGCTGGCCGATCCCGGCCTGGCGCCGGTGGCCGCCGGCAGCGCCCTGGCCGCGCTCGGCGAGGCCAGCCGGGCCCAGTTCGAGGATCGCGGCTTCGGCTTCGAGCTGTTGCTGCCCGCGGCCGAGGCCACTCTGGGCGAGCGCAGCGGCGCGCTGTTCGAGTGGTGCCGCGGCTTCCTCGGCGGGTTCGGGCTCGCCGCCGGTGCCAGCCCGCCGTTGTCCGAGGAGAGCCGCGAGGCGCTCGAGGATCTGGCCCGGCTGGCCCGGGCCGTGCCCCAGGACGAGGGCGACGAGGAGGACGAGGACGCGCTCGCCGAACTCGAGGAATTCGTGCGCGTGGCCGCGTTGCTGATCCACGGCGACTGCGTGCTGGGTGCGCGTCACCGCGGGCGGCTGAACTGATGGACCGGCCGCTCACGATCCCCGTCCGCACCTATGCCCGCCGCCGCCGGCAGCTGATGCGCATGGCCGGCGAGGATGCGATCGTGATCGTGCCGGCCGCACCCGAGCGGATCCGCAGCCGCGACACCCACTACCCCTACCGGCAGGACTCCGACCTGCTGTACCTGTGCGGTTTCCCCGAGCCCGAGGCGGTACTGGTGCTGGTGCCAGGACGCGCGCACGGCGAAACCATCCTGTTCTGCCGCGAGCGCGACCCCGAGCGCGAGGGCTGGGACGGCCCGCGCCACGGCCCGGAGGGCGCGGTCGAGGCGTTCGGCCTCGACGACGCCTACCCGATCGCCGACCTCGACGACATCCTGCCCGGCCTGCTCGAGGGCCGTTCGCGCGTGTACTACCACCTCGGCCGCGACGCCGAGTTCGACCTCAAGCTGATCGGCTGGCTCAACCGCGTGCGCGCGCTGGTGCGGCAGGGTGCGCAACCGCCGCACGAGTTCCTCGAGCTCGGCCACCTGCTCGACGAGCTGCGCCTGTTCAAGGACCGCGACGAACTCAAGCTGATGCAGCGCGCCGCCGACATCAGCGTCGCCGCGCACGCGGCGGCGATGCGCGCGGCGCGGCCGGGCATGCGCGAACACGAACTGCAGGCCGAGCTCGAACGCGAATTCCGCCGCCACGGCGCCGAGCCCGCGTATCCGTGCATCGTCGGCGCCGGCGCCAATGCCTGCGTGCTGCACTACCGCGCCAACAGCGCGCGGGCGAAGGACGGCGAACTGGTGCTGGTGGACGCCGGCGCCGAGTACCAGGGCTACGCCGCCGACATCACCCGGACCTTTCCCGTCAACGGCCGTTTCGGCAAGGAACAGCGCGCGCTGCACGACCTGGTGCTGCGGGCGCAGCAGGCCGCGCTGGCGCAGGCCCGTCCCGGGGTGCCGTACGAGGCGATGCATGAGGCCGCGGTGGCGACGCTGGCCGAAGGCCTGCTCCGGCTCGGCCTGCTCAAGGGGCGGCTGGAGAAGATCCTCGCCGACGGCAGCTACAAGCGCTTCACCCGGCACAAGACCGGGCACTGGCTCGGCCTGGACGTGCACGACGTGGGCGAATACCGCCTCGACGGCCAGTCGCGCCTGCTCGAGCCGGGGATGGTGTTCACCGTCGAGCCCGGCCTGTACGTCGCGCCCGACGACAAGACCGTGGCGGCGAAGTGGCGCGGCATCGGCATCCGGATCGAGGACGACGTGCTGGTCACCGCCGACGGCCACCGTGTGCTGACCGAGGGCCTCGCCCGCAGCGCGGACGAGATCGAGGCGTTCATGGCGAGCGCCGCTCAGGCCTGAGCGGCGAACGCCTCGCGCGTCAGGTTCACCGGCTCGGCTTCCGTGCACACCACGTCGTCCTCGATGCGCACCCCGCCATAGGGCCGGAACGCTTCCACCCGCTCCCAGTTCACGCTCGGCCCAAGGCCCCTGTCCTTCAGCGCCTCGAGCAGCATGTCAATGAAGTAGATGCCGGGCTCGATGGTCACCACCATGCCCGGGGCGAGGGTGCGGGTCAGGCGCAGGTACGGGTGGCCGTCGGGCTTGGGGATGGTGCCGCCGCGGTCGCTCTCGGCGAAACCGGCCACGTCGTGCACCTGCAGGCCGATGCCGTGGCCGATGCCATGCGGGAAGAACGCGCTGCTCACCCCGGTCTCGACCGCGACCTCCGGCGACACCGTGATCAGGTCGAACTCGTGCAGGATGCGTGCCAGCGCCAGGTGCGCGTCGAGGTGGATGCGGCGGTAGTCGGTGCCGGCACGGACCTGGTCGCACATGACCCGCTGCGCGGCGTCCACCGCGTCAACCAGGGCCTGGAAGTCGGCATGCCCGTCGGCGGCGTAGGTGCGGGTGATGTCGCAGGCGTAGCCGTGGAAGCCGGCGCCGGCGTCGATCAGGAAGCTGCGCGCCGGCCGTGGTGCCACCCGGTCGCGCTCGGTGTAATGCAGCACCGCGCCGTGCTCGTCGAGCGCGACGATGTTGTTGTACGGCAGTTCCATCGCGTCCTGGCCGGCGGCCTGGCAGTAGGCCAGGTGGATGCCGAACTCGCTGGCGCCGGCGCGGAACGCGCGTTCGGCGGCGCGGTGCGCGCGCACGCCGATCCGGCTCGCCTCGCGCATCATCGCGACCTCGTACGGCGTCTTGAACCCCCGGTGCCAGTCCAGGTAGGCGAGCACCGGCGCCGGGTTGTTCGGCACGTAATCGCCGAGCGCGCTCTGCGGCTCGCCCAGGATCGCGCAGCGCGCGGGATCCGGCGGCAGGTATTGCAATGCGTCCTCGGGCTTGCGGATGATGGCCACCTCCACGTGATCCACCCACCAGCCGCCGGGTGCGGCGGGGACCGCATGCCAGTAATCGAACGGCTGGTGGTAGACGACCCGGGGGCGCCGGCCCGGCGTGTACACGAGCCAGCTGTCCGGGACCTTGGTCAGCGGTACCCAGGCCTTGAACTGCGGGTTGACCGCATAGGGGTAGTCGCGGTCGTCGAAGACCTGGTAGTGCAGGCGGCCGCTGGGGACCACGAGATGATCGAAGCGGCCGCGCGCCAGCGCCTCGTCGGCGCGCGCTTGCAGCTGGGCCAGGTGGTCACGGTAGAGGGACGACCATTCGACACTGTTCATGAGGGTGGCCGGGCGTGAGGGAGTCCGAGGATTCTGACCGATTCGACGCCGCCACGCAGGCGGGCGCACGCACGTTCGGGGCCCCGGCCTGGGCCTGGAGCCTGCTTGCGCTGCTGTTCGGCCTGGCGCTCACCGCCTGGGCGGCGGGCGCCCAGTACCGCGAGGCGCGGCGGGAGCAGGCGCGGATCCTGGTGGAGGCCGCCGAACACGGTTTCCGCGCGCTGGAGCAGCAGCTGCACGCGTGCGAGTGGTTGCTGCGCGCGGTGCAGACGGTGTTCCTGGCCTCGGAGAAAGTCACGGCCGGCGAGTTCGAGCATCTGGTGCGCAACCTGCAACCCCGCAACCGCTTTCCCGGGCTGCAGGCGATCGCCTTCGCCGAGCTCGAGCGACGCGCGGACGGTGTGCATTACCTCATCCGCCTGGTCGCGCCGGCGGAGCCGAACGCGGTCCTGGTCGGGCTGGACGTGCGCACCCAGCCGGAGAACTTCGCCGCCGTGCTGCGCGCGCGCGACAGCGACGAGCCGTCCCTGTCGGCGCCGTTCCGGCTGGTGCAGCAGCGGCCGGACGAGCCGCCCGACGGGGTGACCCTGCGCCTGCCGGTGTTCACCCCCGGTCCGCCGCCGCGCGACGTGGCCGAGCGCCGTCGGCGCGAACGCGGCAGCCTGGCGGTTTCGTTCCGGCTGCAGCCGCTGATCGGCAGCGCCCTGGCGGACGGCGACGGAGAGCTGCGCATCGTGGTCGAGGATACGCAGGCCGGAGTGCGCCTGTACGACTCGAACCCGCACGCCGAGGTGCGCGGCGCGACGCCGCTGTGGAGCCGCGAGCTGGCCTATGGCGGGCGCGTCTGGCGGATGCGCGCCTGGCCGGTCGCGGCGCGGGCCGCGACGGCCATGCCGTGGCTGCTGCTGCTGGCCGGCACGCTGGCCAGCGGGTTGCTCGCGCTGCTGGTGTGGTCGGTCGCCACCACCCGCCTGCGCGCGCTGCAGCTCGCCGAAGGCATGAGCCGTCGCTACCGCAGCAGCGAGGAACGTTTCCGCGCCCTCAACGAATTGCTGCCGGCGCTGGTGCTGATGGCCGATGGCGAGGGCGGGCAGGTGGTCTACGCCAACCAGGCCGCGCGCAACCGCCTCGGCGAGGGCGTGCAAGGCGCTTCGCTGCCGGATCTGTTCGAGGATCCGGTGCTGCGCGGGCACGTGGGCAGCGTCGAGCGCGCCGCCTTCGCCAACACCGAGACCGTGCTGCGCAGCGTCAACGGCGACCGCTTCTGGGCCAACGTCTCGATCTCCGACATTGCCCTGGACGGCCGTGCGATGCTGCTGATGGTCGCCGCCGACGTCTCCGAGCAGCGCCAGCTCAGCGAGCTGCTCAGCTACCAGGCCACCCACGACGCCCTCACCGGTCTGTTCAACCGGCGCGAGTTCGAGCGGCGCGTGGCCCAGGCGCTGGCTGCGCTCCAGGCGGGAGGGCAGCCCGCTGCGCTGCTGTACCTCGACCTCGACCAGTTCAAGCTGATCAATGACACCTCCGGGCATGTGGCCGGCGACCAGCTCCTGGCCCAGCTCGCCAACCTGTTCCGCGAGCAATTGCGGGTGGGCGACGTGCTTGCGCGCCTGGGCGGCGACGAGTTCGGGGTGCTGGCGATGCACGCCGACGAGCCGGTGGCCCGGCGCCTGGCCGAGCGCCTGCGCGAATGCATCGACGGCTACGTGTTCGCCTGGGAACAGCGCACCTACCCGATCAGCGCCAGCATCGGTGTGGTGCTGCTCGACCATCCCGGTTCGCTGCAGGAGATGTTCGCGCGCGCCGACACCGCCTGCTACCTGGCCAAGGAGGGGGGGCGCAACCGCGTCCACATGTATTCCGAGCAGGACGACGAGAGCCGGCGCCGCCGCGACGAGATGGAGTGGGTGAACCGCCTGCGCTGGGCGCTGCAGGAAGGTCGCCTGCTGCTCGACTACCAGGAGCTGGTGCCGCTGCATCCCGCCGCCGACAGCGCCGGTCCGCACATCGAACTGCTGCTCCGCATGCGCGACGAGCAGGGGCAGGTGGTGATGCCGGGGGCGTTCATCGCCGCGGCCGAGCGTTACGGCCTGGCGCCGGCGCTCGACCGCTGGGTGATCGACACCGCCCTGGCCAATTTCGCCGCCCTGCACCGTAGCGGTGCACCGGTGCGGATGTGCGCGATCAACCTCTCGGCCACCACCATCGAGGACGAGACCCTGGTTCCGCACGTGCTGGAGCAGATCCGCGCCCATGCGGTGCCGCCGCAGGCGCTGTGCTTCGAGATCACCGAGACCGCGGCGGTGCGCAACCTCGCGCAGGTCGGGCGTTTCATCGGCCAGCTGCGCGAGGTCGGCTGCAGGATCGCGCTCGACGACTTCGGCGCCGGCATGTCCTCGTTCGCCTACCTGAAGAACCTGCCGGTGGACATGATCAAGATCGACGGCAGCTTCATCCGCGACCTGATGTCCGACCCGATGAGCCAGGCGATCGTGGGCGCGATCACCGAGATCGGGCACCAGCGCGGGCTCGCGGTGATCGCCGAGTGGGTGACCGACGACGCCCAGCGCGAGGCCTTGCGCGGGATGGGCGTGGACTATGCCCAGGGCTTCGGCGTGCACGAACCGGAACGCGTGGCGTTCCAGCGCGGCTGAGCGGTCACTCGAACTGCCCGCCCGGCGCCTCGATCCAGTGCCGCAGTTGCTGCATCTGTTCGTCTGGGACGGTGATGAAGCGAAACCCGGTCCAGGACTGGCCGGAGGCACTGGCGCTGTCCTGCCACAGCAGGTGCGCCCCGACCTCGAAGGTGGTTTCGCGGCCACGTGCGTCGGTGAGGTTGAAGCGGAACTGGTACAACGCATCGTCCACCAGCGGCATGCTGGCCATCAGCAGCATGCCGGTCTCGGACAGGTTGCCGAGGCGGCCGACCACGCTGTCGGTCATGGTGTCCACTACCAGCACGGTGTCGGAAACCTTGCGCCGGCGCGCGCGGCGGAATTCGTTGATCATGCGGCGGGCTCCTCGTGCGCGCCGTTGCCGCTGCCGGCGAAGCTGCGCAGGGCGTTGAGCGCCGCCTGCCAGGCACGGTCCACCAGGCGGCCACGGTCGGCGGTGACCACGCGCGCCTGGCCGCGGGCCACCATCCGCGCCAGGCCGTCGAACGACTGCTCGCCGACGCGCTGGCCGCGCTGGTTGACGAACAGCGCGTTGTCGGTGACCGGGCTGTACCACGACAGCCGGCGCCGGACCACGTCGCCCTGCTGGTTGGTGACGAACTCGAACCAGGTGCCGAACGGCAGCGTGCGCAGGTGCTCGTAGGCGGCCTGCTCCTCGGGCGTGCGCGGCGGCAGTTTCGGCCGGGGCTTGTCGGTGTCCTCGCCGAGCCGTGCCCGCGCCTTGAGCTTCATCGCCAGCTCGGTGCGCGAGGCCGGATCGTCCTCGTCCTCGGCGATGCCGGTGGTCAGGCGCTTGGCGATCGCAGCGGCCTCGTCGATGTGGTACCCGACCTGGGTCAGCGCGGTTTCGATCTGTTCGGCCAGTCCCGGCGGCGCCGTGGTCGCGCCGCCGCGGCCGCCGGTGGCGGCCACGATGTGGCGGGTGGCCTCGAGCTGACGCCGCCACTCCTCGGACTCCTCGCCGTGACGCAGCAGGGTGAGGGTGAGCACGTCGGCCCAGGCCTGGTTGAGCAGGGCGCGCACGAAGCGCGGCAGGCGCTGGTCGCGGACCGCGTTCTCGATCACCTCTGCCGAGCGGTGTCGGGCCAGCTCGAGCTTCTCCTTGCCGCGCGCAGCCTCCACGTGCCGGCGCTCGGCCAGCTCGGCCTTGCGTACCAGTTGCTGCAACTGTGCCTGCAATTCACGGTTGGCGGTTTCGAACACCGCCGGGTCGTCGTGGAAGTGCTGCACCACGTGCTCGACCGCATGGCGCAGGTGCTGGACCAGCAACGGGTCCACCTCGTCCTCGCCCATCCAGGTGGCGCCGGACTCGGCCACCGCGTTGAGCAGCTGCCGCGCCGGATGCTGCGGGCGGACGAAGAACGCGCGGTCCTGCAATGCCACCCGCAGCAGTGGCACCTGCAGCCGCTCCAGCAGCTCGACCGCAGGGGCGTCGCGGCGCACCTCGCGCTCGATCTGCGAATAGAGCATGCCGAGCAGTTCGAAGGTGTCGCTGTCCTCGCGCGAGAGCGCGGCGCCGCGGCCGTGCGCCTGGCGCGCCTTCATCAGCAGCGCCTGCTTGACGTCGGTCAGGCTGCGCGGCTTGCCGGCGGGCGCGGCGACCGGGGAGGGCGAGGCAGTCTGCATCGAAGCCAGGCTGTCGAGCAGTTCGGCGGTGTCCACCTGCAGGCGCAGTTTGCCGGCGCTGTCGGCGCGCAGCTTGCCGATCAGGTCGCGGCGCCCGGACAGCAGCTGCTGGAGCAGGGCGAAGGCGGCCTGCTCGTCGATCGCGACCGTGCCGGGGTCTTCCTCGCCGAGCCAGGCGGTGTGTGGGCGGGCTGAATCGCGCATCTCCCGGCCCGGCCCGGCCGGTGTCTCGGCGCCGCGCCGGGGCCGCTCGGCGGCGCCCGCTTCGCGCGGGCCGCGTGGCTCGGTGCGCTGCGCGACCGGACGCACCCGGATTGGCACGTAGGCCAGGCTGGGGAGGATGCCCTCCCGCTCGAGCAGCGCATTGACCGTCTCGGCGAGCTGGGCGTACTGCGGCATCGCGGTGCGCTCGAAGGTGCGGAACAGCAGCAGCCGCGCCTCGAGCCCGATCTGCAGGCTGTGGCTGGCCTCGCGCAGGATCCGGCACAGCGTGTGCGGCCCGACCGGCAGCCGCTCGGCGTCGAACGCGGGCGCGCCGGCGAGCACGCCGAAGCGCTGGCCGAGCAGGTGCAACGGCAGGCTGGCGCGGGCCTCGTGGCGGACTGCGATGTCGCGGATCACCGCGTCCTCGTCCAGGGTCTCGTCGTCCACCAGGCTCAGTTCCCGGAACGGGATGTGCCCGGGTTTGTGCGCCGCCGGCTGCGCGACGGGGGTGCGGATCGCGGCCAGCTGGCGTTCCAGTCCGATCAGGTAGCGCGGCACCAGGTCGGCCCGGTTCAGGCGCACGGTGCGCAGCGTCTCCATGTAGCCGGCCTGCAGCGCCGGATTGCGTGCGTGGTCGGCGAGCCGGAACAACTGCTGCTCGAAGTCGTTCAGGGTCTGCCCGAGCAGGCGCGCCATCTCGTCCGATAGCAGGCTCAGGACGTGCTCGAGCACGCGCCGTACCCGCCGCGGCAGGTTCGCGGTCGCCAGGGTCAGTGGCATCGCTTGCGGGCCTTGCGGGTCGGACAGGACGGCCATAGGGCTCCGCGCGGGGCGGGTTTTGTGGCGATTCTTATCATGCCGGGCGCGCAGGCACTAGCCCTGCGGGCCCGCCGCGTCCCGCGGTCCGGGGCGTTCAGTCCAGGAACAGCGCGATCGCGTCGTTGGCGAAACGCCGCCCGAGCGCGGTCGGCAGCACCCGATCGCCGGCCTGCTGCAGCCAGCCGCGCGCCTCGGCTTGCCGCAGTCGCGCGGCGATCGCCGCGCGCGGCAGGCCGGTGCGGGCCTCGAACAGCGCCAGGGTGAAGCCCTCGTGCAGGCGCAGGGCGTTGAGCATGAACTCGAACGGCCGCTGCGCCGGGGCGACCGTCTCCTCGCCGCCGATCGCCGCCGCGGTGCCGGCATGGGCCAGGTATTCGGCCGGATGCTTGCGCTTCCAACGCCGCAGGAGGGTGCCTTCCGCGGCCTCGGACGGGGCGTCGGTGGCGGGCAGGGTGAGCTTGCCGTGCGCGCCCGCGCCGATGCCGAGGTAGTCGCCGAAGCGCCAGTAGTTGAGGTTGTGCGCGCACTGCCGGCCGGGAAGCGCGTAGGCGCTGGTTTCGTACTGCGCATAGCCGGCCGCGGCCAGCCGGGCCTGGCAGCGTTCCTGCATGTCCCAGGCGAGGTCGTCGTCGGGCAGGCCGGCCGGCGGCCGCGCCGCGAACAGCGTGTTCGGCTCGAGGGTGAGCTGGTAGTGCGAGATGTGCGCCGGCCGCAGGGCGATCGCGCGCTCGACGTCGCGCTCGGCCATCGCCAGGGTCTGCTCCGGCAGCGCGTACATCAGGTCGAGGTTGAGGTTGTCGAAGCCCGCGTCCTGCGCCTGCTTCACCGCGCGCTCCGCCTCGCCGCTGTCGTGGATGCGGCCGAGCCGGCGCAGGCAGGCGTCGTCGAAGCTCTGGATGCCGAAGCTGATCCGGGTCACCCCCGCGGCGCGGTAGCCCTCGAAGCGCCCGTGCTCGGCGGTGCCGGGGTTGGCCTCGAGCGTGACCTCCAGCCCCGGCGCGAACCGCAGCCGGGCGCTGGCCGCCTGCAGGAAGCGGTCCACCAGCTCTGCCGGCATCAGGCTCGGCGTGCCGCCGCCGAAGAACACGCTGTGCACGGTGCGGCCCCAGGCCAGCGGCAGGTCGTGGTCGAGGTCGGCCAGCAACGCGTCCACGTACTGCGCCAGCGGCAGCTCGCCGCGCCGCTCGTGCGAGTTGAAGTCGCAGTACGGGCATTTGCGCACGCACCACGGCACGTGCACGTACAGCGACAGCGGGGGGAGGGACAGGAGGGTGGCCACGGAGGGGCGCGGGCGCGCGCGGATGAAGGGAAATTCTAGGCCGTATCCGCGCCGAGCCGCGGCCGGCGGTCGTCAACCGCCGCGCCGGTCGGTGGCCAGGAATTCGCCGAGCCGCTGCCGCAGCGCGGCCAGGGCGCGGCCGCGGTGGCTGATCCGGTTCTTCAGTTCCGAAGGCAGCTCGGCCGCGGACAGGCCGCGTTCGGGGTCGAGGAACACCGGGTCGTAGCCGAAGCCGCCCTCGCCGCGCGGCGCATGCAGGATCCGCCCGTGCCAGAGGCCCTCGGCGATCAGCGGCTGCGGGTCCTCGGCGTGGCGCAGCACCACGATCACCGCGTAGAAGTGCGCCCCGCGGCGCGCCTCCGGCACGTCCTGCAGCGCGTCGAGCAATTTGGCGATGTTGGCGCGCGCGTCGCCGTGGCTGCCGGCGTAGCGGGCCGAGTACAGGCCCGGCGCGCCGCCGAGCGCGTCCACGCACAGGCCCGAGTCGTCGCCGAGCGCGGGCAGCCCGCTCAGGCGCGCGGCGTGGCGCGCCTTGAGCAGCGCGTTCTCGACGAAGGTCAGGCCGGTCTCCTCGATCTCCGGGACGTCGAACTCCGCCTGCGCGTGCAGCGCGAAGTCGGCGTCGAGCAGTTCCCGGAACTCCCTGAGCTTGCCGGCGTTGCCGCTGGCCAGGACGAGCCGCCTCATGCCCCCTCTCCCGCGCCGCGCCCGGCGTCCGGAGCCGGCGTCACTGCTGCGCCAGCGCTGCGCGCTGCAGCGCGAACAGTTCGCGGCAGCCGGCCTCGGCCAGGGCCAGCATCGCGTCCAGTTCCTCGCGCCGGAACGCGTGGCCCTCGGCCGTGCCCTGCAGCTCGATGAAGCCGCCGCCGTCGTTCATCACCACGTTCATGTCGGTGTCGCACCCGGCGTCCTCGGCGTAGTCGAGGTCGAGCACCGGCACCCCGCGCCACAGGCCCACCGACACCGCCGCGACCGCGCCGTGCACCGGGTCGCGCGCGATCTCGCCGCGCGCCAGCAGCCAGCGGCAGGCGTCCACCAGCGCGACATAGGCGCCGGTGATCGCGGCGCAGCGGGTGCCGCCGTCGGCCTGCAGCACGTCGCAGTCGAGGGTGATGGTGCGCTCACCCAGCGCGCCGCGGTCCACGCAGGCGCGCAGGGCGCGGCCGATCAGGCGCTGGATCTCCAGCGTGCGCCCGCCCTGCTTGCCGCGCGCGGCCTCGCGCTCGCCGCGGGTGTGGGTGGCGCGCGGCAGCATGCCGTACTCGGCCGTCACCCAGCCTTCGCCCTTGCCGCGCAGGAACGAGGGCACCTTGGCCTCGACGCTGGCGGTGCACAGCACGCGGGTGTCGCCGAAGGCCACCAGCACCGAGCCTTCGGCGTGGCGGGTGTAGCCGCGGGTGAGCGTGACCGGGCGCAGCTGCGCGGGCGCGCGGCCGCTGGGGCGGAGGGGGGAGTTCATGCGCTGGAAGTGTAACAAGCGGGGACCGGCCCTCCCAATGGCATACTGCGCGCCCGCCACCGCCGCCACGGCCCGCGCATGATCCGCAGCATGACCGCCTTCGCCGCCGGCGAGCGCGCCACCGAATGGGGCGTGCTCGGCTGCGAGCTGCGCGCGGTCAACCACCGCTTCCTCGAGCTCGGCGTGCGCCTGCCGGAAGAGCTGCGCGCGCTCGAGCCGGCGCTGCGCGAGCGGGTCGGCGCGCGGGTCGCGCGCGGCAAGCTCGACCTGGTGCTGCGCCTGCGCCCGGCCGAGGGCGGCGAGGCGCTGCAGCTCGACGCGCGCCGGGTGGCGCAACTGTCCGAACTCGCGCTCGATCTGCGCGCGAGCTTCCCGTCGCTGCGGGTCGAGCTCACCGAGCTGCTGCAGTTCCCGGGCGTGCTGCAGGCGCGCGACGTGGACCCGGAGGCGCTGCAGGCCGCCGCGCTGGCGCTGCTCGACGAGGTGCTCGACGCCTTCGTCGCCGCGCGCGAGCGCGAGGGTGCCAAGCTCGCCGCGGGCATCGCCGAGCGCGTGGACGGCATCGCCCGCATCGCCGCCGAGGTGCGCGCGCTGATGCCGGCGATCCGCGCCGGGCAGCGGCAGAAGCTGCAGGCGCGCGTGGCCGAGCTGGCGCAGCCGCTCGAGCCGGGCCGGCTCGAGCAGGAGCTGGTGCTGTGGCTGCAGAAGCTCGACGTGGAGGAGGAGCTGGACCGGCTCGACAGCCACGTCGCCGAGCTGCGCCGCGTGCTGCAGCGCCGCGAGCCCGTCGGCCGGCGCCTGGACTTCCTGCTCCAGGAGTTCAACCGCGAGGCCAACACGCTCGGCTCGAAGTCGGTGGACACCCGCACCTCGCAGGCCGCGGTCGAGCTGAAGGTGCTGATCGACCAGGTGCGCGAACAGATCCAGAACATCGAGTGAGCCCATGCGCGGGACCCTGTTCATCGTCGCCGCCCCCTCGGGGGCCGGGAAATCGAGCATCGTCAACGCCTGCCTGGCGCGCGATCCGAACATCCGCCTGTCCATCTCCTTCACCTCGCGCGCGCCGCGGCCGGGCGAGCGCCACGCCGAGCACTACCACTTCGTCAGCGAGGCCGAGTTCCGGCGCATGATCGAGGCCGGGGACTTCTTCGAGTACGCGTTGGTGCACGGCGACTGGAAGGGCACCGCGCGGCAGTCGGTGGAGCCGCTGCTGGCGGCCGGCAGGGACGTGCTGCTGGAGATCGACTGGCAGGGCGCGCAGCAGGTGCGGGCCAAGGTGCCCGACGCGGTCAGCGTGTTCATCCTGCCGCCCTCGCGCCAGGCGCTGGAGCAGCGCATGCGCGCCCGCGGCCAGGACAGCGAGGACGTCATCGCCCGCCGCCTGGCCGCCGCCCGCGAGGAGATGAGCCACTACGACGAGTTCGACTACGTGATCGTCAACGAGGTGTTCGAGCGCGCGGTGGACGAGATGTGCGCGATCTTCACCGCCAGCCGGCTGCGCCGGCCGCTGCAGGCGCAGCGGCATGCCGGGCTGATCACGGCGCTGCTGGCGGAATAGCGCCGGCGGCATCCCGGCGGCGCCCATCGCCGCGCCGGCGGGGGCAGCACCCCCGGCCCCGGCTCCGGCCCGCCCGGTGCCGCGGCCTAACCGTCTGATTCATAAAGGCCGGGCTTGTGCCGGCCTGCCCGTCCGCCTACAATCAGCGCCCCCTTGCCGCATGTGGGACGGCCGCCGCGCCGCCCGGGAGCCCCATGGCCCGCATTACCGTCGAAGACTGCCTGGAAGTGGTGGACAACCGCTTCGAACTCGTGATGATGGCCGCCAAGCGCGCGCGCCAGCTGGCCGGCGGGGTCGAGCCCAGGATCGAGAACGAGGCCAACGACAAGCCCAC
Organism: Vulcaniibacterium gelatinicum; assembly: GCF_008033445.1. GTDB lineage: Bacteria > Pseudomonadota > Gammaproteobacteria > Xanthomonadales > Xanthomonadaceae > Vulcaniibacterium_B > Vulcaniibacterium_B gelatinicum. The sequence goes on along the minus strand of NZ_VNKO01000005.1, from coordinate 141,208 downwards.
CGTGCTGGCCCTGCGCGAGATCGCCGCGCGCCAGATCGACCGCGACTACATCGACGCGGTGGAGAAGGCCGAGCGCGAGCGCAAGGAGCGCGAGGCCCTGGAGTGGGCCGCCGCCGAGGTGGTGGCCGACGACGACCTGTCCAAGGGCGACGACTGACCGCCCGCCCTGGCGCCCTGCCCGATACCCCCTGCGACCCCGCCCCGGCGGGGTCGCTGCGTTTCCGGCCCGGCGCGGCCGCTCCGGGGCGGCGACAGGCCCGCCACGGCGCCCGAATTGCCCCTGCCCGCGCTGCCGCGTAGGCTGCGGTCGTGAGTGCACGCACGCCCCTGCAGGCCCTGATGCCGGCCCCGCCCGAGGAGCCGGTGCCCGACTACGTGCGGGTGCTGGAACGGGCCGCCGATTACCTCCCGCCCGAGCAGCGGCCGCTGCTGCGCCGGGCCTGGGCGGTGGGCGCCGCCGCCCATGCCGGCCAGACCCGCCGCTCCGGCGAGCCCTACATCACCCATCCGGTCGCGGTGGCGACGATCCTGGCCGAGCAGCGGCTCGACGTCGAAACCCTGGTCGCCGCGATCCTGCACGACACCCTCGAGGACACCCCGCTCACCCGCGAGGCCATCGCCGGCGAGTTCGGGGAGACCGTCGCCGACCTGGTGGACGGCGTCACCAAGCTGGACAAGCTGCACTTCCGCGACCGTGCCGAGGCCGCCGCGGAGAGCTTCCGCAAGATGCTGCTGGCGATGGCGCGCGACCTGCGCGTGATCATGATCAAGCTCGCCGACCGCCTGCACAACATGCGCACGCTCGGCGCCAAGGAGCCCGAGGCGCGGCGCCGGATCGCACGCGAGACGCTGGAGATCTACGCCCCCATCGCCCAGCGTCTGGGCATGAACCTGATCAAGGCCGAGCTGCAGGATCTGGGCTTCCGCGCCCTGCATCCGTGGCGGCACGCGGTGATCGAGCGGCGCATCCGCACCCAGCCGATGGTGCGGCGCGAGGCGCTGACCCGGATCGAGGCCCAGCTCGCCCAGCGCCTGACCAAGGAGGGCTTCTCCTACCGCCTGGTGAGCCGGATCAAGTCGCCGTGGAGCATCTACAGCAAGATGCGCGCGGAGCAGAAGTCGTTCGACCAGGTGATGGACGTGTTCGGCTTCCGCATCGTGGTCCGCACCGTGCCGGAGTGCTACCACGCGCTGGGCGTGGTGCACGCGGTGTTCAAGCCGCTCGACGGCCGCTTCCGCGACTTCATCGCGATCCCGAAGGCGAACGGCTACCAGTCGCTGCACACGGTGCTGTTCGGGCCGTACGGTTCGCCGATCGAGGTCCAGATCCGCACCGAGGAGATGGACCTGATCGCCGAGCGCGGCGTCGCCGCGCACTGGTCATACAAGCACGGCGGCGCCGGGCCGAACAGCGCCCAGAGCCGCGCCCACGCCTGGATCGCCAACCTGGTCGAGTCGCAGCGCGCCGCCGGCTCCTCGCTCGAGTTCCTCGAGAACGTCAAGGTGGACCTGTTCCCGGACGAGGTCTACCTGTTCACGCCCAAGGGCGACATCCTGGCCCTGCCGCGCAACGCCACCGTGCTCGACTTCGCCTACGCGGTGCACACCGACGTGGGCAACCATGCCGTGGCCGCGCGCGTGGACCGCAAGCTGGTGCCGCTGCGGACCCGGCTCGCCAGCGGCCAGACGGTGGAGATCATCACCGCGCGCTCGTCGCTGCCCAAGCCGCAATGGCTCGAGTTCGTGGTCACCGGCAAGGCCCGCACCGCGATCCGGCACCAGCTCAAGCAGCTCGAGCACGAGGACGCGGTGCAGCTCGGGCACCGCATGCTCGACCGCGCGCTGGAGGCGCTGGGCACCTCGCTCGACCGCCTGCCGCAGGTGCAGCTCGACGCCTACCTGGCCGAGCACCGCTACCCGCGCCTGGAGGCGCTGCTGGCCGACATCGCGCTCGGCAACCGGGTGCCGGCGCAGGTGGCGCAGGTGCTGGCGCGGCAGGCGCCGGACGAGGCGGACCTGCTCGACGCCGCGCGCGCGCCGCGGCCGCGCGAGCGGATCCTGATCACCGGCAGCGAGCGCGGCGTGGTCAGCTTCGCCAGCTGCTGCCTGCCGATCCCCGGCGACGACATCATGGGCTACCACACCACCGGGCGCGGCATCGTCGTGCACCGGCTCGACTGCCCGAACGTGGCCGAATACCGCAAGTCGCCCGAGCGCTGGGTGCCGATCGGCTGGGACCGCCAGGTCAGCGGCGACTTCGAGGCCGCGCTGCGGATCGAGGTGGACAACCGCCCCGGCGTGCTGGCCCAGGTCGCCGCGGCGATCGCGCAGGCCGAGTCCAACATCGACAAGGTCGAATATCTCGAGCGCGACCCGCACGTGGCCGTGCTGCGCTTCGGCATCGAGGTCGCCGACCGCAAGCACCTGGCCGACGTGATCCGCCGCGTGCGCCGCCTCGGCGTGGTCCACGGCGTGCAGCGGTTGTGACGACGCGCTAGGCTTCCGCGCTCACTGCCATTCCGGAACCGCCATGGCCCGTCACCCCATCGCCACCGACCGCGCGCCCGCCGCCATCGGCCCGTATTCGCAGGCCGTGCGCAGCGGCCAGACCGTGTACCTGTCCGGCCAGATCGCGCTCGACCCGCAGACCGGCCTGCTGATCGAGGGCGGGATCGAGGCCCAGGCCCGCCGCGCCTTCGACAACCTCAAGGCGGTGTGCGAGGCCGCCGGCGGTTCGCTCGACGACGTGGTCCGGGTCGGCCTGTACCTCACCGACCTCGGCGACTTCAGCGCGGTCAACACGGTGATGGCCGACTACTTCCAGGCGCCGTTCCCGGCGCGCTCGACGGTCGAGGTCTCCGCGCTGCCGCGCGGCGCCGTGTTCGAAGTGGACGCGGTGATGGTGCTCGACTGACGGTGGCGCGCCCCGCCCGGCCCGCTCCCGCGCTCGCGCCGGCCGGCGAGGCGCCGCTCGCGGCCCTGCCGGGCGTGGGCCCGCGCGTGGCCGAAAAGTTCGCCGCGCGCGGCCTGACCACGCTGCAGGACCTGTGGTTCCAGCTGCCGCGCCAGTACGAGGACCGCACCGCGCTGACCCCGATCCGCGCCCTGCAGCCGGGCGTGCCGGCGCAGGTCGAGGGCGTGGTGGAAGCGGTCGAGCGGGGCTTCCGCTACCGGCCGGTGCTGCGGGTGGCGCTCGGCGACGACTCGCGCGCCACCTTGCTGCTGCGCTTCTTCCATTTCCGCGCCGCGCAGGCTGCGCAGTTCGCGCCCGGCGTGCGGGTGCGCTGCTACGGCACGCCGCGCGCCGGCGCGCACGGCCTGGAGATGGTGCATCCGAGCTACCGCCTGCTCGGCGACGGCGAGGCGCCGCTCGGCGAGCGGCTGGATCCGGTGTATCCGGCGATCGAAGGCATCGGCCCGGCCAGCCTGCGGCGCCTGATCGGCCTGGCCCTGGACCGCCTGCCGGACGAGGACGCACTCGAGCTGCTGCCGCGCGACTGGCTCGCCGCGCTGCGCCTGCCCCCGCTGCGCAGCGCGCTGTTGACCGTGCACCGTCCGCCGCGCGACGCCGACGTCGCCGCGCTGCTCGCCGGCACCCACCCCGCGCAGCGCCGGCTGGCGCTGGAGGAACTGCTCGCCCACCACCTCAGCCTGCGCCGCCAGCGCATCGCCCTGCAGCGCCACCGCGCCCCGGCGCTGGACGGCGACGGCGCGCTGCTGCGGCGGCTGCGCGCGGCGCTGCCGTTCCCGCTCACCGGCGCGCAGCAGCGGGTGCTGGCCGAGATCGAGCACGACCTCGCCCAGCCGCGGCCGATGCTGCGCCTGGTGCAGGGCGATGTCGGCAGCGGCAAGACCGTGGTCGCGGCGCTGGCGGCGATGCGCGCGGTGGAACGCGGCATGCAGGCCGCGCTGATGGCGCCGACCGAGCTGCTGGCCGAGCAGCACCTGCACACCCTGCGCCACTGGCTCGAACCGCTCGGCGTGCGCGTGGCCTGGCTGGCCGGCAAGGTCACCGGCAAGGCGCGCGCGGCCGCGCTCGCCGAGGTCGCCTCGGGCGCGGCCCAGGTCGTGGTCGGCACCCATGCGCTGATGCAGGAGGGCGTGGTGTTCCGCGACCTCGCCCTGGCGATCGTGGACGAGCAGCACCGTTTCGGCGTGCACCAGCGCCTGGCCCTGCGCGACAAGGGCGCCGCCGGCGAGCGCGTGCCGCACCAGCTGGTGATGACCGCCACGCCGATCCCGCGCACCCTGGCGATGGCCGCCTACGCCGACCTCGACGTGTCCGCGCTCGACGAGCTGCCGCCGGGGCGCACGCCGGTGCAGACCGTCGCGCTCAGCGCCGAGCGGCGCCCCGAGCTGATCGAGCGGATCCGCGCCGCCTGCGCCGAAGGGCGCCAGGCGTACTGGGTGTGCACGCTGATCGACGACAGCGACGAGGTCTCGGCGCAGGCCGCGCAGGGCACCTTCGAATCGCTTTCGACGGCGCTGCCGGGGCTGCGCGTGGGCCTGGTCCACGGCCGCATGAAGGCGGCGGAGAAGCAGGCCACCATGCGCGCGTTCAAGGACGGCGCGCTCGATCTGCTGGTCGCCACCACCGTGATCGAGGTCGGCGTGGACGTGCCCAACGCCTCGCTGATGATCATCGAGAACGCCGAGCGCCTGGGCCTGGCGCAGCTGCACCAGCTGCGCGGCCGGGTCGGGCGCGGCAGCGCGGCCTCGACCTGCGTGCTGCTGTACCAGCCGCCGCTGTCGGCACTGGCCCGGCAGCGGCTGGAAACCATGCGCACCACCAGCGACGGCTTCGTGATCGCGGAGAAGGACCTGGAACTGCGCGGCCCGGGCGAACTGCTCGGCACGCGCCAGACCGGGCTGGCCGCGTTCCGCGTCGCCGACCTCGCCCGCGACGCCGCGCTGCTGCCGCAGGTGCGGGCGCTTGCCGACCGCCTCCTGGCCGAAGCCCCCGACGTCGCCGACCGGATCGTGCAGCGCTGGGTCGGCGGGGCGGTGCGTTATGCCTCGGCTTGATGGGGACGGTGCTTTTGCCACGGATGAACACGGATGCACCCGGATCAGGCGCTGAAGCAGTGAAGGAGACGGCCATGTCCGTGCGGACCGGCATGGGGCCGCGGCACAATCGTTCCTCGATGCGACTCGATGGATGGTTCGAATGGGCGACAGGATCCCGCTGCTGATAGACACCGACCCCGGCGTGGACGACGCGCTGGCCGTGCTGATGGCCTTCGACGATCCGCGGCACGCGGTGGTCGGATTGACCGTGGCCGCCGGCAACGTCGGCCTGGCGCACACCGTGCGCAACGCGCTGAAGCTGTGCGAAGTGGCCGGACGCGACGACGTGCCGGTGTTCGCCGGCGCGCCGGCGCCGTTGCTGCACCCGGCGCGCGACGCCGCGTTCGTGCATGGGCGCGACGGCTTCGGCGACACCGGCTACGCACCGCCGGCACGCCAGGCCGAGGCCGAACACGCCGCGCTGGCGATCCTGCGCCTGTCGCACGCGCACGCCGGGCGCCTGGTGCTGGTCGCGCTCGGCCCGCTGACCAACCTGGCGCTGGCGCTCAGGCTCGATCCCGCCCTGCCGCAACGGGTGGCGCGGCTGGTGGTGATGGGCGGCGCGGTCACCGCCCACGGCAACATGACCCCGGCGGCCGAGTTCAACGTCTGGTTCGACCCGGAGGCCGCGCACATCGTGTTCACCGCCTTCCCGCGCACCGACCTGGTGGACTGGGAGGCGGTGCTGGCGCACGGCTTCCTGCACACCGAGTTCGAGCGCTGGCTGCAGGCCGATTCGCCGCGGGCACGCTTCTACGACGCGATCTCGCGCCAGACCCGGGCCTGGGCGGTGGACCGGCGCGGCGAGCGCTGGCATTCGGCCGACGCCTTTGCGATGGCGTTCGCGCTGGAGCCGGAGGGCGCGCTGGAGCTGGCCGAGCGGCCGCTGGCGGTGGAGCTGGTCGGTTCCCATACCCGCGGCGCCACGGTCGTGGACTGGCGGCGCCAGGGCGGGGCGGCGGACAACGTGCGGATCCTGCGCCGCTACGACCAGGCCCGGTTCGAGGCCCGGGTGCGGGGCGCGCTGGCGGCCGGCTAGCCGGGGCCGGGCTTGCTTGCGGCCGCCGCGGGGCGGCCGCTATAATGCCGCGCTTTCCCTTGCAGACCCGGTGGCAGCCATGAAGGCCGGCATCCATCCCGAATACCGCGACGTCGTCTTCCTGGACGTGACGTCGGACTTCAAGATCCTGACCCGCTCGACCCTCTCCAGCAAGGAGACGATCCAGTGGGAGGACGGCAACACCTATCCGCTGATCAAGGTCGAAATCTCCTCGGCCTCGCACCCGTTCTACACCGGGCAGCACAAGATCGTGGACACCAGCGGCCGCGTGGACAAGTTCCGCAAGCGCTACGCGCAGAAGTGATCCCCGGCGCGTCCGCGGCTCGCGGACGCCCGCCAGGCCGGCTCCGGCCGGCAGCTTTCCGGACACAGCCCGCCCCTCGGCGGGCTGTGCCGTTTCCGGCCGCCGCGCACGGCCGCGGAACGCATCGGACCAAAGTCGCAGGGCGCGGCGCGGAACGCCTGTGCGATAATTCGCGCTTTCCGCGGTCGCCGCGGACATCCCCACCCACCCCCTGGCGCCCCCGTCGGCTCCGGCCCCGGGCGCGCCCGCTGCCGAGGAATGCGCCGTGTCCGATGTGAAAACGCCCGCCTTCGACCAGGTCACGCTCAACGCCGAGGACAAGGCGGTGACCCTGCCGGTGCAGACCCCGGTCCTGGGCCAGCCGTGCATCGACATCGGCAAGCTGCCGAAGGAAACCGGCTGCTTCACCTACGACCCCGGCTTCACCGCCACCGCCAGCTGCAAGTCCGCGATCACCTACATCGACGGCGACGCCGGCGTGCTGCTGTACCGCGGCTACCCGATCGAGCAGCTCGCCGAGCGGTCGAGCTTCCTCGAGGTCGCGTACCTGCTGATGCACGGCGAGCTGCCGTCCCGCGAGCAGTTCGCGAAGTTCGAGCACGAGGTCACGCATCACACGATGATGCACGAGGCCTTCCGCACCTTCCTGTACGGGTTCCGCCACGACGCGCACCCGATGGCGATGCTGGTGGGCATGCTCGGCTCGATGGCGAGCTTCTACCACAACACGCTCGACCTCGACGACGCCGAGCAGCGGCGCATGGCCGCGATCCGCCTGATCGCGAAGGTGCCGACCATCGCCGCGGCCTGCTACCGCTACTCGATCGGCTGGCCGATCCGCTATCCGAAGAACAACCTCGAGTACACCACGCGCTTCCTGCACATGATGAAGGAAGTGCCGAGCGAGCCGCTGGAGCTCAACCCGGTCGCGGCCAAGGCGCTCGACCTGCTGTTCATCCTGCACGCCGACCACGAGCAGAACGCCTCCACCTCGACCGTGCGCCTGGTCGGTTCCACCGGCGCCAATCCGTACGCGTGCGTGGCCGCCGGCGTGGCCGCGCTGTGGGGGCCGGCGCACGGCGGCGCCAACGAGGCCGTGCTCAAGATGCTCGAGGAGATCGGCCGCCCGGAGAACGTCGGCTCGGCCGTGGCCAGGGCCAAGGACAAGGAGTCCGGGTTCCGCCTGATGGGCTTCGGCCACCGCGTGTACAAGAACTTCGACCCGCGCGCCAGGATCATCCGCGCGATGTGCCACAAGGTGCTGGCCGAGCTCGGCATCAACGACCCGCTGCTGGAAGTGGCGATGCGCCTGGAGGAGGCGGCGCTGAAGGACGAGTACTTCATCCAGCGCAAGCTGTACCCGAACGTGGACTTCTACAGCGGCATCATCTACAAGGCGCTGGGCATCCCGACCGAGATGTTCACGGTGATGTTCGCGATCGCGCGCACCGCCGGCTGGGTCTCGCACTGGCTCGAGCAGCAGACCGACCCGGAGGCCAAGATCGGCCGGCCGCGCCAGATCTACACCGGCCACGCAGGACGCGACTACCTGGCCCTCGACCAGCGCTGAAGGCGATGCGTGCCCGCGTCGAGCCGATGTCGAAGCCGCGGCCAGGCCGCGGCTTCGTGCGTTCAGGGGCGGCGCTGCGCGGGACGGTGCATGCCTCGGGACCGGGATTCTCGCGCTTGAAGTGGCTGGTCTATGCCCTGCTCGCCGGCAACGTGGCGCTGTACGCGCGCCACGGCACGTCCAGCGAGCTGCTCGACACCGCCGCCTGGCTGGTGCTGTTGCTGCTGTTCGAGTGGGAAACCGGCGGCTGGCCGCTGCCCGGCCGGATGCGACCGGTGCTGCACGGCATCCGTGCGGTGGCGTCGGTGGCGGTGGTGTGGGCGTGCATCGGCTATGCGCGCGAGGCCGCCTGGCTCGATTTCGCCAATGCGCTGGCCTGGCTGGGCGTGGTCGGCGTGCTCGAACTCGAGGTGCGCCTGCCGCCGCAGGCGCTGCGCCTGCACCGGATCCGGCGCGCGCTGGCGTTGCTGCTGTACGCACTGCTGGCGGCGTTTGCGGCGGCCTGGGTGGTGATCGGGCTGCGCGGCGGCACCGATCCGGGGTCGGCCTGGCTCGACGCATGGGATGCGCTGCTGTGGCTGGTCGCCTTCGTCGCGATCGAGCTCAACGTGTTCCGCTTCGGCAGCGCACCGGTCGCGGGGCCGGCACGCGTCGCTCAGTCGCTGCGCAGCTCGTAGTCCGCGATTTCCTCGTCGGTCAGCAGCTGGCGCAGCTGCGCCAGCGAGGCGCGCCGCATCGGCCTTTCGTCGATGCCCGACAGCGGCGCCTGGCGCAGCGCGGCGCGCGGCAGCACGGTCAGGTCGAAGGCCAGGTCCTCGGCGGTGAACAGCCACACCGGGAAGTCGCCGCCGCGCTCGCGGTCCAGGCGCACCCGGCGGAAGCGCGACTCGGCCGGGATGCCGTGCTGGGCGAGGTGGCGCGCGACCGCCTCCGGATCGTCGGCGTACAACTGCAGCTGCACCGGCGAATGCGCGTCGGCGGTGCCCTCCAGCACCGGCCCCACCAGGCGCGGCTCGAACACGGCGAAGAACTCCAGCGCGCGCAGCGCGGCCTCGCGCCGCCGGCGCACCTCCGCCGCCTGCGCCCCGCCCTGGAACAGGCGCTGGTACTCGCGCAGGGCCTCGTCGATCTCGCGGTTGCGCGGCAGCGAGGCGTCGTCGTGGATGCCCAGGCGCTGCGCGGCCTTGAGCTTGGCCTGGTGGTAGTCGCGGATGCCGCCCTCGGCCATCAGCCGGGCCGCCTCGTGGGCCAGGCGCTGGCGCCGCTCGCGGACGCGGGTCACGGCGTGCAGGTGGGCATGGTGACGGGCGTGTCGCATCGCGCGTCCCTCCGGTCGGACCCGGGGGCACTCTAGCACTCCCGGGCGGGGGCGGGCGGGCCGGCGCCAGGCCGCTCAGAAGATGTCGAACGCCTCCTCGTCCGGCACTTCGCCTTCCTCCAGACCGTAGTCCACCGCGCTCTCCATACGCTCGAGATCCTCGGCCTTGACCCATTCCAGGATCCCGCCGCTGCCGCCCGGCAACAGCTGGCCGCCGGCGCCGACCGCGACCTGGACCATGCCCTCGGGCGGCACCAGCTCGGCCACGGGCCGCCCGTCCAGCGCCACCCGCATGTAGTCGATCCAGATCGGCAGCGCGGCCTTGCCGCCGTACTCGCGGTAGCCGAGCGACTTGAAGTCGTCGCGGCCGACCCAGACGGTGGTGACGATGTGGTCGCCGAAGCCGGAGAACCAGGCGTCGCGGTGCTCGTTGGTGGAGCCGGTCTTGCCGCCCACGTCCTCGCGGCCGAGCACCCGCGCGGGGGTGCCGGTGCCGCGCTTGACCACATCGCGCATCATCGAGACCAGCTGGAAGGCCACCCGCTCGTCGATCGCGCGCGGGGCGAGCCGGGCGCCCTCGGGCAGGGTGGCGGTGCGGCGCACTGCCGGCTGCGCGGCAGGCTGGGCGGCGGTGGGCGTCGGCCCCAGGTCGAAGCCGTCCACGACCGTCGAGGCCGCCTGCGCGGGCTGGCCGCCGCTGCCGGCGCAGCCGCGGCAGGCCACCGCCGGGGTTTCCTTGAACACCAGCTTGCCGTTGCGGTCGCGCACCTCGGCGATCACCCACGGGGTGATGCGGAAGCCGCCGTTGACGAACACCGCGTAGCCGCGCGCCCAGTCCAGCGGCGGCAGCGAGGCGGTGCCCAGCGACATGGACAGGTTCGGCGGCAGCTGGTCCTCGGCGAAGCCGAAATGGCTGATGTAGCGGCGCGCATAGTCCACCCCGATCGCGTCCAGCAACCGCACCGAGACCAGGTTGCGCGACTGCACCAGCGCCTCGCGCAGGCGCATCGGGCCGGCGAAGTTGCCGGTGTCGTTCTGCGGACGCCACAGGTGGCCGCGGCGGTCGCGGAACACCACCGGCGCGTCGAGCACGACCGAGGCCGGGTTGAAGCCGCGCTCGAACGCGGCCGCGTACAGGAACGGCTTGAAGCTCGAACCCGGCTGCCGTCGCGCCTGGACGGCGCGGTTGAACTTGCTCTGGGCGAAGCTGAAGCCGCCCACCAGCGCCTGCAGCGCGCCGGTGTCGGCGTCGAGCGAAACCAGCGCGGCCTGCGCGCGCGGCACCTGCTCCAGCTGCCAGCGCGGTTCGGCGTCGGGCTGCGGCTTGCCATCCTTGCCGAGCGCTGCTGGCGCACGCCGCACCCGCACCACGTCCCCGCGCGCGAGCAGCGCGCCGGGGCTGCGGCCGGTCCACTGGCTGGCCTCGGGGCCGAGGGTGATGGTGTCGCCGCTGGCCAGCAGCAGTTGTGCGCCGCTGCCGGCAGTCGAGAGGACCAGCGCCGGCTGCAGCCCGCCCAGCACCGGCAGCTTGCGCAGTTCGGCGCGCAGCTGCTCCGGGGTGGCGTCGGCCGCGATCTCGAGCCGCTGTTCCGGGCCGCGCCAGCCGCGGCGGTGTTCGTACACCAGCAGGCCGTCGATCACCGCCCGCTGCGCGGCCGCCTGCAGCTTCGGGTCGATGGTGGTGGTGACGTGGTAGCCGCGGGTCAGCACGTCGCCGCCGAAGCGCTCGACCATCTGCTGGCGCACCATCTCGGCCACGTACGGCGCATGGACCTCGATCGGCGGCTCGTGCGGCGCGGCGTGCATCGGCACCGCGCGCGCGGCGGCCTCCTCGGCGCGGGTGACGTAGCCCAGCTCGCGCATGCGCTGCAGCACGTAGTCGCGGCGGATGCGGGCCCGCTCCGGATTGGTGATCGGGTTGCCGCTGGAGGGGAACTTCGGGATCGAGGCCAGCGTCGCTGCCTCGTCCAGGGTCAGTTGGTCCAGGGTCTTGCCGTAATAGAACTCGGCCGCCGCGGCCACGCCGTAGGCGCGGTTGCCGAAGAAGCTCTTGTTCAGGTAGAGCTCGAAGATCTCGTCCTTGGTCAGCTCCCGCTCCATCCGGATCGCGAGCAGCATCTCGGCCAGCTTGCGCGTGTAGCTGTACTCCGAGCTCAGGTAGAACTGGCGCGCCACCTGCTGGGTGATGGTCGAGCCGCCCGGCACGCGCCTGTCGTCGGTGGTCAGCAGCAGCCAGACCGCGCGCGCCACACCCTTGTAGTCCACGCCGTGATGCTTGTAGAAGCGGGCGTCCTCGATTGCGATGAAGGCCTGCTTGACCCGCGCCGGGACCCGCTCGATCTCGACCGGGTAGCGGCGGGTCTCGCCGAACAGGGCCATCAGCTTCCCGTCGCGGGAGTAGACGTACAACGGCTCCTGCAGCTCGACGTTGCGCAGTCCCTTCACGTCGGGCAGCTTGGGCGCGATCACCAGGTACAGCAGGCCCAGGGCCAGGGCACCCAGCACCGCCGCGCCGGCGCACGCGATCAGTGCCCAGCGCAGCACACGACGAAGACGGGACATCGGCACGATTCGATTGCGGGGGATCCGGGGGCGGAGTATAGAGGAGGCGACCGGTGGGGCCGGCCGCGTCCGGAACGGCGATCCGGCCGCGTTAGCGGGGTAATGACGGGGAAGGGGAGGGCGCCGCCGGTGGCGGGGTGGGTTGCCAGCCCGGGCAAAGTCCGATATTTAATGTTCCGGGGCACGTTGTGCGCGTAAGCGCCCGTGGGAAGGGGAGAAACCGTGGGACTGATCACAAAAAGCCAGCCGCCCTTGATCGGCGTCGACATCAGCTCGACCGCGGTCAAGCTGCTCCAGCTCTCCCGTGCCGGGAACCGTTACCGGGTCGAGCATTACGCGGTCGAGCCGCTGCCCCCGAACGCGGTGGTCGAGAAGAACATCGTCGAGGTCGAGGCGGTGGGCGAGGCGATCAAGCGCGCCGTCGCCCGCTCCGGAACCCGCGCCAAATACGCCGCCGCCGCGGTCGCGGGTTCGGCGGTGATCACCAAGATCATCCCGATGCCGGCCGACCTCGACGACGACGAGATGGAGGCCCAGGTCGAACTCGAGGCGGTCAACTACATTCCCTACCCGATCGAGGAAGTGAACCTCGACTTCGAGGTGCTCGGGCCGATGCCCGGCAACGCCGAGATGGTGCAGGTGCTGCTCGCGGCCTCGCGCACCGAGAACGTCGAGGCGCGGGTGTCCGCGCTGGAACTCGGCGGCCTGACCGCGAAGGTGATGGACGTGGAGGCCTTCGCGATCGAGAACGCCTTCGCCCTGCTCGCCGAGAGCCTGTCCGCCCCGCGCGACGGGATCATCGCCCTGGTGGACACGGGCGCGACCATGACCACCCTCAACATCCTGCGCAACGGCCGCAGCATCTACAGCCGCGAGCAGGTGTTCGGCGGCAAGCAGCTCACCGACGAGGTGATGCGCCGTTACGGCCTGAGCTACGAGGAGGCCGGCCTGGCCAAGCGCCAGGGCGGCCTGCCCGAGAGCTACGAGGTCGAGGTGCTCGAGCCGTTCAAGGAAGCGATGGTGCAGCAGGTCAGCCGCCTGCTGCAGTTCTTCTACGCCGGCAGCGAATTCAACCGCGTGGACCAGATCGTGCTCGCCGGCGGCTGTGCCTCCATCCGCGGCATCGCCGACATGGTCGAGGAGCAACTCGGCGTGCCGACGGTGGTCGCCAACCCGCTGGCGCAGATGACCCTCGGCCCGCGCGTGCAGGCACACGCCCTCGCCCAGGACGCCCCGGCCCTGATGATCGCCGCAGGTTTGGCCCTGAGGAGCTTCGACTGATGGCCCGGATCAACCTCCTCCCCTGGCGCGCCGAACGCCGCAAGCAACGGCAGCGGGAATTCGGCCTGATGCTCGGCCTCAGCGCCCTGGCCGCGGTGGCGATCTCGTTTTTGATCGTCGGCTTCCACAAGGCCCAGATCGAGGGCCAGAACGAGCGCAACGCCTACCTGCGCGACCAGATCGCGCAGGTGGACGCGGCGATCAAGGAGATCGAGGCGCTCGACGAGAAGAAGGCCAAGCTGCTGGCCCGCAAGGAAGTGATCGAGCAGCTGCAGGCCAACCGCTCGCAGATGGTGCACCTGTTCGACTCCCTGGTGCGCACCATTCCCGACGGCGTGGCGCTGACCTCGATCAAGCAGGAAGGCGAGATGCTCACGCTCGAGGGACGTTCGCAATCGAATGCGCGTGTGAGTACCTACATGCGGAACCTCGAGGGCTCCGGCTGGATGGTGAGCCCCGAGCTGTCGGTGATCGAGGCCAAGGCCGGAAACGAGGCCTTGCCCTACCAGTTCATCCTGACGGTGAAGCTGGCCAACCCGAACGCACCGAAGGACCTGGACGGTGACGGCCAGCCCGATCCGGTGCCGCAGACGCCGGCCGAAGCCGCTCCGGCCCCCCCCGCCGCGCCCGCACAACAACCGGCGCCCGCCGCCCAGGCCCCTGCAGGAGCGACGCCGTGAACCAGAAAAAGAAGCAAATCCGGCTCAAGGACCTGGACTTCAACAACATCGGGTCCTGGCCGCAGCAGTACAAGCTCGCCTTCTGCGCCATCGTCGGCGTGGTCATCATCGGCCTGGCCTGGTACCTGTTCGTCCGCGGCCAGCGGCAGGAGCTCGCCGGTCTGGAGGCCCAGGAGCGCGAGCTGCGCGCCGAATTCGAGACCAAGCAGGGCCGTGCCGCGAACCTCGAGCCGCTGAAGCTGCAGCTGGCGCAGATGGAGCAGCAGCTGCAGCAGATGCTGCGCCAGCTGCCGAGCAAGACCGAGATGCCGGATCTGATCGTGGACATCTCGCAGACCGCGCTTGCCACCGGCATCCAGAACGAGCTGTTCCAGCCCGGTCCGGAAGTGCCCAAGGAGTTTTACGCGGAAAAGCCGATCCAGCTGCGCATGGTCGGCACCTACCACCAGTTCGGCGCGTTCGTGAGCGGCGTGGCTTCGCTGCCGCGGGTGGTGATCATGACCATGCATGACATCTCGCTGAAGCCGAAGGGGGTCCAGCCCGGCGCCAGGATCGGCCCGAACAGCAGCCTGGAGCTGTCCGGCACGGTGAAGACCTACCGCTACCTCGACGAGGAAGAAACCGCGGACACCGGCGGTGCCCGGCCTGCGTCGTCGGGGGCGGCGCCCGCCCAGGGAGGAGCCTGAAGATGGAAGCGTCCGCAATCATGCGTCCGCTGCTGCTCGCCACGCTGGCGTTGTCGCTGGCCGCCTGCACCCGCGGCGTGACCAGCACTTACGGCGATGCTCCCAACCTGGAGAAGTGGGTGGCGGAGATCAAGGCGCGCCCCGCGCCGCCGCTCGAGCCGCTGCCGGTCATGCAGCAGTTCGAGACCTTCGAGTACGCCGCACAGGATCTGCGCGATCCCTTCAGCCAGGTGTTCAGCGATTCCAGCGGCGGCAGCGGCCCGCGTCCCGACCCGAACCGCCCGAAACAGCCGCTCGAGCAGTTCCCGCTCGACAGTCTCGACATGGTCGGCACGCTCGGCAGCGGCAGTGGACTGGTGGGGCTGGTGATGGCGCCGGATCGTGTGACCTACCGGGTCCGGCCCGGGGTGTACATGGGGCAGAACGACGGCCGCGTCACCGCCGTCTTCGAAGATCGGATCGAACTCGTGGAACTGGTGCCGGATGGCGCGGGCGGATGGCTGGAGCGTCCCGCTTCGGTTGCGCTCGAAGATCAATGAGTGGGGGATAGCACGATGACCGTCAACAACGCCAACAATCAGCGGCCGGCTCGGCGTCCCAAGCCCATGCACGCCGGAGCCCTCGGGATTGCGATCGGTCTGCTGGCCACGCTCGGATCGGCCGGTGCCGCCTCGCCAGGCGGGTTCATCGCCCAGGCCGGCACGGTCGCGACTCCGGCCGATCCGGCGAAGGAAGTGCCCGGCGCGATCACCGTCTCCAACGTGGACTTCAAACGGGGCGATGGCGGGGCGGGCCGGCTGAGCCTGCGCTTCAGCGGTACTGGCGCGGCGCCCGACCTGCGTACCGAGGGCTCGCGCGTGATCGTGGATCTCGGTGCCGTCAAGCTTCCGGCTTCGCTGCAGAAGGCGCTCAACGTCACCGACTTTGCGACGCCGGTGCAGCGCATCGACCCCATGGTCGGCAGCGGCGGCACCCGCCTGGTGCTGAGCACGAAGGGCGCCTTCGAGTCGCTCGCCTACCAGACCGGCAACGAGTACGTGGTCGAGATCGTGCCGCGCGCCACGACACCGGCCAAGGCGGTGGGCGCTTCCATCGCGGTGATGGGCCAGGCCGGCGGCGCCGAGGCAGTGCGCGCCTACAGCGGCCGCCCCGTCACCTTCAACTTCCAGGACGTGCCGGTGCGCACGGTGCTGCAGCTGATCGCGGAGGAGTCCGGGCTCAACATCGTCGCCTCCGACACGGTCAGCGGCAACGTCACCCTGCGCCTGGTCAACGTGCCCTGGGACCAGGCGCTGGACATCATCCTGCGCGCCAAGGGCCTGGACAAGCGTCGCGACGGCAACGTGGTGTGGGTGGCTCCGCAGGAGGAGCTGGCCCGGTACGAGCAGAGCAAGGAGGACGCGCGGATCGCGATCGAGAACCGTGCGGAGATGGTCACCGAATACATCCCGGTCAGCTACGGCAATGCCGAGGAGATCGCCAAGCTGCTCACCGACGAAAGCAAGACCGGGCAGGGCGGCGGCGGCGCGGGCGGGGTCGTGGCCCAGAGTCGCGGATTCCTCTCGCCGCGCGGCAGCATCAGCTTCGACCGCCGCACCAACACGATGCTGGTCATTGACATCCCCTCGCGCGTGGCCGAGATCAAGCGCCTGGTGTCGCTGCTCGACAAGCCGGTGGACCAGGTGCTGATCGAGGCGCGGATCGTGATCGCGAGCGAATCGTTCGCACGTGAGCTGGGCGCCAAGTTCGGCATCAGCGGCAACAAGGACAACACCTATTACAGCGGCAATCTCGATGCCAACACCGAGAACCGCAATTCGGACGCCGACACCGATATCGCGAATGCCAACCTGATCCGCGAGTGGCTGATCGCGCGCCAGACCGATCCGACCCTGCCCCCTCCCATCCTGCAGAACTCGACGATCACCCGTGGGCTGAACGTGAACCTGCCCGTGGTGAATGCGGCCGGATCGCTCGCGCTGTCCATCCTGAACGCGGGCTACCTGCTCGACATCGAGCTGTCCGCCCTGCAGGAAGAGGGTCGCGGCGAAGTGATCTCGAATCCGCGCATCGTCACCAGCAACCAGAAGGAAGCGGTCATCCGTCAAGGCCAGGAAGTGGGTTACGTGACCATCGCCCCGCAGCAGGGCGGTACCGCGATCCCGATTCCCAACGTGCAGTTCAAGGATGTGCTGCTTGAACTCAAGGTGACCCCCACGATCACCCACGACGGCCGGGTGTTCCTGAACATGGCGGTGAAGAAGGACGAGATCCAGGGTTTCGTCAATACGTCGATCGGCGACGTGCCGCAGATCAACAAGCGCGAGGTGAACACCGCGGTTCTGATCCAGGACGGGCAGACGGTGGTGATCGGCGGCGTGTACGAATTCCGCGACCGCAGCGACGTGACCAAGGTGCCGTTCCTGGGAGACCTGCCGATCCTCGGCAACCTGTTCAAGAAGAAGGGGCGGAGCAAGGAGAAGGCCGAGTTGCTCATCTTCATCACGCCCAAGGTCATGCGCGTGGCCCAGCGCGACTGAGGCCGGCAACCGGCAGTGTGTCGCACCCGACGGGGGCCTTGGGCCCCCGTCGCCGTTTTCGGGTTGAACTCCACCCGGGGGAATGGGTCAAACTCGTCCCCCGACAGTGGTTGCCGGAGCCCCCGGATGGACAGTGGGACATCGCGCGGCGAGGACCTGCATGCCGCGTTCCGCGAGCTGCGCGAGGCGCTGTCGGCCGAGATCGTCGGCCAGGGGGCGCTGATCGAGCGGCTGCTGATCGCGCTGCTCGCCGACGGGCACCTGCTGGTCGAGGGCGCGCCCGGGCTGGCCAAGACCAGCGCGGTGCGGGCGCTGGCGGCGCGGCTGGACGCCGGCTTCGCGCGGGTCCAGTTCACGCCCGACCTGCTGCCGGCCGACCTCACCGGGACCGAAGTCTGGCGCCCGCAGGACGGGCGCTTCGAGTTCCAGCCCGGCCCGATCTTCCATCCGCTGCTGCTCGCCGACGAGATCAACCGCGCGCCGGCCAAGGTGCAGTCGGCGCTGCTGGAGGCGATGGGCGAACGCCAGGTGACGGTGGGGCGGCACACCTATCCGCTGCCGCCGCTGTTCCTGGTGATGGCCACCCAGAACCCGATCGAGCAGGAGGGCACCTTCCCGCTGCCCGAGGCGCAGCTCGACCGCTTCCTGATGTACGTGCGCATCGGCTATCCGGAGGCCGCGGCCGAGGCGGAGATCCTGCGCCTGGCGCGGGAGCGGGCGCGGCAGGCGCTGCAGGCGGCGCCGGCGCCGGTGGTGCGGATGCCGCAGGCGCACGTGTTCGCCGCGCGCACGGCGGTGCTCGACGTGCATCTGGCGCCCGCGCTCGAACGCTACCTGATCGAACTGGTGCTGGCCTCGCGCGATGCGCGCCGCTACGACGAGGCGCTGGCACGGCGCATCGCCTGGGGCGCAAGCCCGCGCGGCTCGATCGCGCTCGAACGCTGCGCCCGTGCCCGTGCCTGGCTGGCCGGGCGCGATTTCGTCACTCCCGACGACGTGCTGGCGGTCGCCCCGGACGTGCTCCGCCACCGCATCCTGCCCAGCTACGAGGCCACCGCCGAAGGCTGGGACGGCGAGCGGCTGGTGCAGGAGCTGCTGGCGAAGGTGCCGCTGCCGTGACTGCGCAGGCATCGGCCACGGATTGACACGGATGGATACGAACCGTGCGAGGAAACATCGTCCCCTCGGACAGGATCCGGGCAGATGCCTGTTCCACGGTTGGCATTTCCGGGCCCGCGTCTTCGCAGGAACGATGATGCGCCCGTGCGACGCGCCGCCGATGCTGCGACAGACTTCCACCGCTGCGTCGCCGACCGCTCCCGATCCGTGTCCATCCGTGTAGATCCGTGGCGAAAAAAATTTCCCCGCCCGTCCCGACCAAACGCCAGGCGCCGGCCGAAGGCGACGGCGTGCGGCCGACGCTGGCCGAGTTGCTGGCGCTGCGCAGTGCGGCGCAGGGGCGGCGCGGGGCGCGGCGCGGGCGCTACGGGCCGGCGGGGCAGGCGCCCTCGCCAGTGCGCGGGCGCGGGATGGAGTACGCCGAGTCGCGCGAGTACGTGCCCGGCGACGACGTGCGCCACATCGACTGGCGCCTGACCGCACGCACCGGCCGCGCGCACACCAAGCTGTTCCAGGCCGAGCGCGAGCGGTTGACGCTGCTGGTGGCCGACACCAGCGCGGCGCTGTACGTGGGCACGCGGGTGCGGTTCAAATCGGTGCAAGCCGCGCGCGCCGGGGCGGTGGCGGCGTGGGCGGCGGTGCGCGACGGCGACCGCGTCGCGGCCCTGCGCGGCAGCCTGCGCGAGGCGCCGGTGCCGCCGGGCGCCGGCCCGCGCGGGGCGCTGCGCGTGCTCGATGCGCTGGTGCGCTGGTACGCCGCGCCGCCGGCCGAGGACGCGGGCCTGGGCGTCGCCCTGGACCATGCGGCACGTCTGTTGCGTCCCGGTTCGCGGCTGCTGGTGCTGGCCGATGCCGCCAGCCTGGCGGCGGTGCCCGAACGGCGCTGGGCGGCGTTGACCGCGCATGGCGAGGTGACGGTGTTGCTGCTGACCGATCCGCTCGAGACCGCGCCGCCCGCGGCCTTGCTGCCGTTCGCCACCGACGCCGGCCGGATCGAGATCGACCTGGGCGATGCTGCGGTGCGCCAGCGCTGGCGCGAGACCTTCGTCGTGCCGGTGCAGCGCGCCGAACAGGCGTTGCGCGCGCGGCGGGTGCGGGTGGCGACGCTGCCGGGCGACGCGCCGAGCGAGCAGTGGCTGGCGTTGTGGGGGCATCGGCTGGCGGGAGCGGCGTGATGGACGGTGTGGTGCTGCGCGACATCCACCAGCCGCCGGCGCCGCCCTGGTGGCCGCCGGCGCCGGGCTGGTGGCTGCTCGCTGCGCTGGGGCTGCTGGCGCTGGGCGCGTGGGCCTGGCGGTATTGGCGCCGGCGGCGCCATTGCCGCGCGGTCGCGGCGCTGTTCGACGAGACGCTGGCGCAGGCGCCGACGCCCGCGGCGCAGATTGCGGCGATGTCGGAGCTGCTGCGTCGCGCCGCGCGCCGGGTGGATCCCGCCGCCGACCGCCTGCGCGGCGAGGACTGGCTGCGTTTCCTCGATGCCGGCGTCGAGCCGCCGCGCTTTGCCGGTGAACCCGGGCGTCTGCTGCTCGAGGGCGGCTTCCGGCGCGAGGCCGATGCCGCGGCGGTGGCGCGCCTGCGCGAACTGGCCCGCGCGCGCTATCTGGACTGGATGGGCGCGCGATGAACGCGCTGCAGTCCGCACTCGGGCTGTCGTCGCTGGCTTTCGCCTGGCCATGGCTGCTGGCTGCGCTGCCGTTGCCCTGGCTCGCGCGGCGCGGGTTGCCGCCCCGGCGCAGCGCCGAGGCCGCGCTGCGGGTGCCGTACGGCGCGCGCCTGCACGGCATCGCCGCCGCCCGGCGCACGGCCGGCGGCGGCGCGCGGCTCGCGGCGCTGTGGCTGGCATGGGCGCTGCTGTGCGTGGCCGCGGCGCGGCCGCAGCAGCTCGGCGTGCCGCTGGCGCCGCCGCAGCAGGGGCGCGACCTGATGCTGGCGGTGGACCTGTCCGGGAGCATGGGCGAGGAGGACATGGAACTGGGCGGGCGCGTGGTGGACCGGCTGACCGCGGCCAAGGCCGTGATCGCCGATTTCCTGGAGCGCCGCGCCGGCGACCGCGTCGGCCTGCTCGTGTTCGGCGAACGCGCCCACCTGCTCACCCCGCTGACCGCCGACCGCGCCACGGTGCAGGCGCAGCTGCAGGCCACCGCGGTCGGCCTGGCCGGGCGCGCGACCGCGATCGGCGATGCGATCGGCCTGGCGGTCAAGCGCCTGCGCGAGCAGCGCGCCGGGCAGCGGGTGCTGATCCTGCTCACCGACGGCGTCAACACCGCCGGCCTGCTGACCCCGGACAAGGCCGCCGCGATCGCCGCCGACGAGGACGTGCGCGTGCACACCATCGCCTTCGGCGGCGAAGGTGGCGGACTGTCGCTGTTCGGCTTCCAGTTGCCGTTCGGCGGCGAGGAGATCGACGAGGCGACGCTGCAGCGCATCGCCGAACGCACCGGCGGCCGCTTCTTCCGTGCCCGCGACACCGCCTCGCTGGCCGGCATCTACGCCGAGATCGATCGGCTGGAGCCGATCGCGCGCCCGGGGCAGACGGTGCGGCCGCGCATCGAGCGCTATCCGTGGCCGCTCGGCGCGGCGATCGTCTGCGGCCTGTTCGCGGTGGCGGCCGGACGGAGGCGGCGATGAGCATCGGCGTGCTGCTGCCGCAGTTCCTGCGCCCGCACTGGTTGTGGGCGCTGGCCGCGCTGCCGCTGCTCGCCCTGTGGTGGCGGGCGCGACGCCGCCGCGGCAGCGTCTGGCGGGGCGTCGTGGATCCGCACCTGCTGCCGCACCTGCTCGACGCAGGCGAGGCGCGGCGTGCGTGGCTGGCGCCGGCGACGCTGCTGCTGGGCGCGGCGCTGGCGGTCCTGGCCCTGGCCGGGCCGTCCTGGCGCCAGGTCGAACAGCCGTTGTGGCAGTCGCGCACGCCGCTGGTGATCGCGCTGGACCTGTCCAGCGCCACGCTCGCCGGCGACCTGCCGCCCTCGCGCCTGCTGCAGGCGCGGGCCAAGCTCGCGCGGCTGCTGCAGACGCGCCGGGACGGCGAGGTGGCCCTGGTCGCCTTCGCCGACGATGCCTTCACCGTGGCGCCGCTGACCGAGGACGTGCGCAACGTGGCGCTGTTCCTCGACGCGCTGGCGCCGGACGTGATGCCGGTGGACGGGCGGCGCGTGGACCGCGCGATCGCCTGGTCGGCACGGTTGCTGGCGCAGGGCGGGCACATGCGCGGCGACATCCTGGTGCTGACCGATGCCGCCGATGCCCGCGCCCATGCCGCCGCGGCCGAAGCGGCGCGGGCGGGCTACCGCGTCCACGCCCTGGGCCTGGGGACTGCGGCGGGCAGCCTGTACCGGGACCGGGACGGTGCGGTCCGGCGCGCGGCGCTGGACGACGCCTCGCTGCGCGCCCTGGCCGCGGCGGGCGGCGGCCGCCATGCGGTGCTGCGCGCCGACGACGGCGACCTGCGCGCGCTCGGCGTGCTCGCGCCGCGTGCGGGGGAGACGGCCGCCGGCGACCGTGGCGCGCGCGCCTGGCAGGACCAGGGCTACTGGCTGCTGCCGCCGCTGATGCTGCTGGCCCTGTTCGCGTTCCGGCGCGGCGCCGCGCCGGTGCTGCTGCTGGCCTGCCTGCTGTGGCCGGCCGGGGTGTTGCAGGCGGCCGAGGGCACGCTGTGGCGGCGTGCCGACCAGGTGGCGCATGCGCGCCTGCGGGAAGGCATCGCCGCCTACCGCGCCGGCGACTACGCGCGCGCAGCCGAGCTCTGGCGGGGGCTCGAGACCGCCGATGCGCACTACAACCGCGGCAACGCGCTGGCCAGGCAGGGCCGTTACGAGGACGCCATCGCCGCCTACGACGCGGCGCTGCGGCGCGCGCCCGGCATGGCCGACGCATTGGCGAACAAGCGTGCACTGGAAGCCGCATTGCGCCGGCGCGCAGCCGCGGCGCAGGACCAAGCGCAACGCGACGGTCGGCAACAACAACGCCAGCAGGCCAAGCAGGGCGAGCAGGGCGAGCAGGGGAAGGATGGCGCCTCCGGCCAGCCACGGGCAGGGCGCGATGCGGACGCGCAGGCCGGTGCCCAGCCGCATCAGCCTGCGCCGCGCGAGGCCGGCGCGCCGCGCCGTGCCGACACCGCCCCGACACCGCCGCCGCAACCCGCCGACACCCAGGCCCAGCGTGCCGCCGACGCCGCCCAGCGCGCGCGCATGCAACGCGCGCTGCAGGCCGGCGCGAAGCCGCTGCCGCGCGCGGGCGCGGCCCCGGGCCGAGCCGAGACGCCGGCCGAACGCGAACGGCGCCTGGCCAACGAGGCCTGGCTGCGGCGCATCCCGGAGGATCCGGGTGCGCTGTTGCGCGCGCGCTTCCGGCTCGAATACGAACGCCGCCGGCTGGAGGGCGAATGACCCGCGCCGTGCTCCGCCTGCTGCTCGTCCTCGGCCTGTGCGCGGCGTTCGTCGCCCAGGCCCAGACCCGCGCCTGGCTGGACCGCGAGCGCATCGCCTTTGGCGAAACCGCCACGCTCAACGTCGAGACCGACCAGCCCACGGCGCGCCCCGACTTCGCGCCGCTGCTGCGCGATTTCGAAGTCGGCGCGCAGAGCACCCGGCGCAGCGTCGAGATCGTCAACGGCGTCACCCGCGTGCGCGTGCTGTTCGGCGTGGCGCTGCGGCCGCGGCGCGAGGGCGTGCTCGGGATCCCGCCGCTGCGGGTGGGCACGGTCACCACCGAACCCCTGGCCCTCACGGTGCTTCCGGACACCGCGCCGGCGGGCCGCGCGGGCGACACCGTGTTCGTCGAGACCGAGGTGGACGACCTCGCTCCCTACGTGCAGCAGGCGGTGGGCGTGGCGGTGCGCCTGCATGCGGCGGTGCCGCTGCTGTCGGGCCAGCTCGAGCAGCCCGCGCCCGAGGGCGCGACCCTGCAGCGCGTCGGCCAGGACCTGCAGTACTCGCGCGAGCTCGGCGGCCGCCGCTACGACGTGATCGAACGCCGCTACCTGCTGTTCCCCGAGCGCAGCGGCGAACTGCGCCTGCCCGGTGCGCGCTTCAGCGGCCAGGGCGCGGGCGGCTTCTTCGACGACCTGTTCGGCGACGCGCGCCGGGCGCTGGCCGCGAACGCCGCGCCGGCCACCCTGCAGGTGCGGCCCATCCCTGCCGATGCGCCGCTGCCCTGGCTGCCGCTGCACGCCCTGCGCCTGCGCTGGAGCACGCTGCCGCAACGCGCGCGTGCGGGCGAGGCGGCGACGGTGGTGGTGGAGGCCGTGGCCGACGGCGCCACCGCGGCGCAGCTGCCGGAGTTGCAGGTGCGGGCGGGCGATGCGCAGGTGCTGGCCGAACCGGTGCAGGCCGACATGCGCTTCGTGGACGGCCGGCCGCAGGCGACGCTGACCCGGCGTTTCGCGATCGTGCCCGCGCGCGCCGGCACGCTGCGCATCGAGGGCCCGCGCATCGGCTGGTGGAACGTGCGCGCCGACCGCGCCGAGACCGCGGGGTTGCCCACGCTCGAACTGCAGGTGCTCCCGGGCGCCGGCGTGCCCCCACCCCAACCCTCCCCCGTGAGCGGGGGAGGGAGGGCCGACGCGGTGCCGCCCGTGCCGGAACTGCCGTGGGCGCTGATTGCGGCCGGCTTCGCCGTGCTGTGGTTCGTGACCCTGCTGTGGGCGCTGCGCGAACGCACGCCTGCGCCCGCACGCGGCGACGAGGCGGTGCTGTCCACGACCATGCCGACGCCTTCCCCGGCCGCGCTTCGGCACGCGCTCGAAGCGGGCGACCTCGGCGCGATCGAGGCCGCGCTGTGCGCGCTCGCCGCCCCGCCCGTGGCCGGCCTGGACGCGCTGCAGGCGCGTCTGGCCGATCCCGCGCAACGCGCCGCGGTGCAGGCCCTGCAGCGTGCGCGCTGGGGCGGCGGCGATCCGGCCGCGGCGCGCCGGGCGCTGCGCGAGGCGTTCCGCCACGGTCCGCACTGGCAGCCGGCGCCACGGCGCGAGGCCCCGCTGCTGCCGCCGCTGTATCCGCCGGCCTGAGCGGGGCGGCTTTGCTAAGCTGCCCCGCCACCACGCAGGGGAGCGGGCGATGAGCGAGACGCAGGCGCAGCCGGGCCGCTGGCCGTTGCACTGGAAGATGGCGATCGGCTTCGTCGCGGGCCTGCTGCTGGGTCTGGTCGCGTACTACGCCGCGGGCGCCGACGCGGGCTGGGTGAAGTGGCTGACCACCTGGGTCACGCAGCCGGCCGCCACCTTGTTCCTGCGCCTGATCTTCATGCTGGTGATCCCGCTGCTGTTCTCGGCGCTGGTGGTCGGGGTGGCGGAGATGGGCGACGTGCGCGCGCTCGGCCGCATCGGCTGGCGCACGCTGGCCTACACCGTGATCGTGTCCGCGATCGCGGTCGGCATCGGCCTGGCGCTGGTCAACTTCTTCCGCCCCGGCGCGGGCGTGGATCCGGCGCTGGCGCAGCAACTGCTCGGCGAGGGCAGCGAACGCGCCCAGGCCATCGTCAGCGGCACCGCGACCCAGCCCAAGGGGCTGGACATGCTGCTCGGCATCGTCCCCGACAACGTGGTCAAGGCCGCGGCCGAGAGCACCATCCTGGCAGTGATGTTCTTCGCCCTGATGCTCGGCGTGGGCCTGGTGCTGACCCGCGGCGAGGCGGCGCAGACCCTCAAGCGCGGGATCGAGGGCCTGTTCGAGGTCTCGATGACCCTGATCGGGCTGGTGATCCGGCTCGCGCCGTACGCGGTGTTCTGCATGATGTTCAACCTGGCCGCGCTGTTCGGCTGGGACCTGATGCTCAAGCTCGGCGCCTACGTCGGCGTGGTGGTGCTGGCGCTGTCGCTGCACATGTTCGTGGTCTATCCGCTGGCGCTGCGTTTCCTCGGTGGCTATTCGCCGCTGCGCTTCTTCCGCGGCGCGGAGGAGGCGATGCTGCTGGCCTTCTCCACCGCCTCCAGCAACGCCACCCTGCCCACCGCGCTGCGCGTGGCCGAGGAGAAGCTGGGCCTGCCGCGGCGGGTCTCGCGCTTCGTCCTGACCGTGGGTGCGACCGCGAACCAGAACGGCACCGCCCTGTTCGAGGGCGTGACGGTGCTGTTCCTGGCCCAGTTCTTCGGCGTCGAGCTGACCCTGGCCCAGCAGTTGACGGTGCTGTTCGTGGCCATCCTCGGCGGGATCGGCACCGCCGGCGTGCCGGCCGGCTCGCTGCCGGTGGTGGCGCTGATCTGCGCCATGGTCGGGGTGCCGCCGGAGGGCATCGGCCTGATCCTGGGCGTGGACCGCTTCCTCGACATGTGCCGCACCACCCTCAACGTCACCGGCGACCTGGTGGCGGCGACGGTGGTGGCGCGCGGCGAGAAATGAGCTGATCTCCAGGCGGCGGGCCGCGGCCCGCCCTACGCGCAGGGGGGCGCGATCGGCGACAATGGCACCCCCGCCGGTTCTGGCGGAACCCCCCTTGCCCGACGCCCGCCATGCCGACGACGCCGACCCGCCGCGACCTCGCCAACGCCATCCGTTTCCTCGCCATCGATGCGGTCCAGGCCGCCAACTCCGGCCACCCGGGCATGCCGATGGGCATGGCCGACATCGCCGAGGTGCTCTGGAACGACTTCCTCCGGCACAACCCGAACAACCCGGACTGGTTCAACCGCGACCGCTTCCTGCTCAGCAACGGCCACGGCTCGATGCTGCAGTACGCGCTGCTGCACCTCACCGGCTACGACCTGAGCCTCGACGACCTCAAGGCCTTCCGCCAGCTGGAGTCGAAGACCCCGGGCCACCCCGAGCAGTTCATGACTCCGGGCGTGGAGACCACCACCGGCCCGCTCGGCCAGGGCTTCGCCAACGCGGTCGGCATGGCGCTGGCGGAGAAGCTGCTGGCGCGGCGCTTCAACCGCCCCGGGTTCGAGATCGTGGATCACCACACCTGGGTGTTCGTCGGCGACGGCTGCCTGATGGAAGGCATCTCGCACGAGGCTGCCTCGCTCGCCGGCACCTGGGGGCTGAACAAGCTGATCGCGTTCTGGGACGACAACCGGATCAGCATCGACGGCGACACCGCGGGCTGGTTCACCGACGACACCCCGGCCCGCTTCGCTGCCTACGGCTGGCACGTGATCCGCAACGTGGACGGCCACGACGCGGACGAGATCCGCACCGCGATCGAGACCGCGCTGAAGTCCACCGACAAGCCCACCCTGATCTGCTGCCGCACCACCATCGGTTACGGCTCGCCGAACAAGGCCGGCAAGGAGTCCGCCCACGGCGCGCCGTTGGGCAAGGACGAGGTTGCCGCCACCCGCGCCGCGCTGGGCTGGCCCTACGGCCCGTTCGAGATCCCGCAGGAGATCTACGCGCGCTGGCGCGCCACCGAGGCCGGCGCCGCGCGCGAGGCCGCCTGGAACCGGCTGTTCGAGGCCTACGCCGCGCAGTACCCCGAACTCGCCGCCGAGCTCGGCCGGCGCATGCGCGGCGAGCTGCCGGCGGGTTTCGCCGCGGCCGCCGACGCGTACATCGCCAGGCTGCAGGCCGAAGGCCCGGTGGTGGCCTCGCGCAAGGCCTCGCAGATGGCGATCGAGGCCTACGCGCCGCACCTGCCGGAGCTGATCGGCGGCTCGGCCGACCTGGCCCATTCCAACCTGACCCTGTGGAAGGGCAGCGTGCCGGTGACCGCCGATTCGCCCGACGCCAACTACATCTACTACGGTGTGCGCGAGTTCGCGATGACCGCGATCAGCAACGGCCTCGGCCTGCACGAGTGCTTCATCCCCTACGACGCCACCTTCCTGGTGTTCAGCGACTACGCCCGCAACGCGGTGCGGATGGGCGCGCTGATGGGCACGCACGCGATCCACGTCTACACCCACGACTCGATCGGCCTGGGCGAGGACGGCCCCACCCACCAGCCGGTGGAGCACCTGGCCTCGCTGCGCTACATCCCGAACAACGACGTCTGGCGCCCGTGCGATGCGGTCGAGTCGGCGGTGGCGTGGAAATGCGCGCTGGAGCGCCGCGACGGACCCACCTGCCTGGTGTTCTCGCGCCAGAACCTGCCGCACCAGGCGCGCATGCCGGAGCAGGTGCAGGCGATCGCCCGCGGCGGCTACGTGCTGCGCGACAGCGTCGGCGCGCCGGACCTGATCCTGATCGCTACCGGCTCCGAAGTGGCGCTGGCGATGCAGGCCGCGGCCGAGCTCGGCGACGGCGTGCGCGTGGTCTCCATGCCCTGCACCGACGTGTTCGACCGCCAGGACGCCGCCTGGCGCGAGGCGGTGCTGCCCGCCGCCTGCCGCAGGCGGATCGCGATCGAGGCCGGCGTGTCCGACTTCTGGCGCAAGTACGTGGGCCTGGACGGCGCGGTGATCGGCCTGGACCGCTTTGGCGCCAGCGGCCCGGGCGAGCAGCTGTTCCGCCATTTCGGCTTCACCGTGGAGAAGGTGGTCGAGGCGGCCAGGGCGCTGGGCTGAGCCGGCGCCGGCGCGCGGACGAGCCTACGACAGCAGCCCGTCCGCCGGCGGCTCGATCCGCAGCGGCGTGCGCAGGTAGCGGCGGCCGTTGGCCTCCGGCGGGGGCAGGCGGCCGCCGCGGATGTTCACCTGCAGGGAAGGGAAGAGCAGGGTCGGCGCGGGCAGGGTGGCGTCGCGGGCGCGGCGCGCGGCGACGAATGCCTCGAGCGGGGTGTCGGCGCGCAGCATGCGGTTCTCGCGCCGGCTCTCGCCGACGCTGACGCTGGCGCGCGGTTCCCGCCCCGCCGGCGGGTAGTCGTGGCACAGCCACAGCAGGACGTGTTCCGGCAGCGCGTACAGGCGCTGCACCGAGGCGTACAGCGCCTGCGCGTCGCCGCCCGGGAAATCGCAGCGCGCCGCGCCCACGTCCGGCGCGAACAGGGTGTCGCCGACGAACACGTGGTCGCCGATGCGATAGCTCAGGCTGTCGGGCGTGTGGCCCGGCGTGGTCATCACCTCGATCCACAGCGTGCCGGCCTCGATCACCTCGCCGTCGGCGAGGGTGGCGTCGAACGCGGCGGCCAGCGCGGGATCGTCCGCGGCCAGCCCGAACGCCGCGGCGAAATGCGCCTGCACCGCGCGGATGCCGGCGCCGATCGCGACCGCGCCTGCGGTGCGCGCGCGCAGGAATGCGGCGGCGCTGAGATGGTCGGCGTGGGCGTGGGTTTCGAGGATGCGGTGCACGCGCAGGCGTTCCGCCTCGACGTAGGCCAGCAGGGCGCGTGCGCTGTCGGTGGCGATGCGGCCGGACCTGGGGTCGTAGTCGAGCACCGGATCGATCACCACCGCGTCCTGGCCGCTGCTGACCACGTAGCTCCAGGTACCGGTGTCGGCGTGGAAGAAGGGCTGGATGCGGGGCGCTTGCATCGGCGGGCTCGTGCGCGGGAAGGCGGGGACCGGAACGGCCCATGATGCCACCGGCGCCGGACAGGCCACGTGCGCGCGCAGCCGAGCGATGGACGGCGGGTCCGGGGGATCCGTCCGCGGCCGACGCGCCGCCGGGGAATGCTAGTGTGGGGCGAGCCGGGGGAGGAGACGGGAATGGAAGGCCTGTTGCTGATGCTCGTACTGGCGGTGCTGGCACTGCCGGTGCTGCTGGTGGTGGCGCTGGTGATGCTCGCGCGCCTGCGCGAACGGGTCGCCGCGCTGGAGGAACGGGTGTCCGCGCTGGATGCGCGGATGGTGGCGGTGGAGCCGACGCTGGGCGAGCGCATGCGCCCGCCGGTCGCCGCGCCGTCGCGGCCGATGCCCGAAGCCGCGCCGCCGCCGGCGCCGGTCGCGGCGCCACCGCCACCTGCGCCTCCGGTCCAGGCCGCACCACCCGTCCCGGACGTGCCGCCCGCGCAGGCCGCCGCGCCGCGCGTGCCCGCGCGCCCCGGTCCGCTGACCCTGGCGCTGCGCGCCGCGCGCCGTTGGCTGACCGAAGGCAACGTGCCGGTGAAGGTCGGCATGCTGGTGCTGTTCGCCGGCGTGGCCGCGTTGCTGAAGTACGCCAGCGACCAGGGCTGGCTGCGCTTGCCGATCGAGTTGCGCCTGGCCGGCGTGGCGCTGGCCGCGCTGGCGGGCCTGGTGTTCGGTTGGCGCCAGCGCGAGGCGCGGCGCATCTTCGCGCTCTCGTTGCAGGGCGGTGCGGTCGGCGTGCTGCTGCTGACCGTGTTCGCGGCCTTCAAGCTCCATCCGTTGCTGCCCGCGGGCGCGGCGTTCGCGCTCAGCGTGGTGCTGGTGGCCGCGCTGGGTGTGCTGGCGGTGCTGCAGAACGCGCTGGCGCTGGCGGTGCTCGGCCTGCTGGCGGGTTTCCTCGCGCCGCTGTGGCTGTCCACCGGCGAGGGCAACCACGTCGCCCTGTTCGGCTACTACGCGGTGCTCAACCTCGGCATCTTCGCCATCGCCTGGGCGCGCGCCTGGCGCATCCTCAACGTGCTCGGCTTCGGCTTCACCTTCGCCATCGGCACGCTGTGGGGCGTGCTGCGCTACCGGCCCGAGCACTACGCCAGCACCGAGCCGTTCCTGTTGCTGTTCTTCGCCCTGTACCTGCTGATCCCGCTGCTGTACGCGCGGCGGCGCGCGCCGGGCCGGCGCGACCTGGTGGACGGCTGCCTGCTGTTCGGCACGCCGCTGGTGGCGTTCACGCTGCAGGCGTGGCTGCTGGAGGGCGCGCGCATGGCGCTGGCGTTCAACGCGCTCGGGCTCGCCGCGCTGTATGCGCTGCTCGGCGCCGGGCTGCGGCGCAGCGAACGGCTGGCGCCGTTCGTGTTGCCGTACGCGGTGCTGGCGGTCGGCTTCGCCACCCTGGCGGTGCCGCTGGCGCTGTCGGCGCAGGCCACCGGCGCGGTGTTCGCGCTGGAAGGCGCGGGCCTGGTGTGGCTGGGCGTGCGCCAGGGGCGGCGCCTGCCGCAGGTGTCGGGCGCGCTGCTGCAACTGGCGGCGGCGGTGGCGTTCGTGTTCGCGCTCGCCGACGGCAATGACGACCGCATCGCGGTGGCCAACGCAACCTGCATGGCGGCGCTGCTGCTGGCGCTGGCCGGCCTGGCCAGCGCCTGGACCTACCGGCATGCGCAGCGTGCGCCGCTCGCCGGGCTGTACTACCTGTGGGGCCTGGCGTGGTGGCTGGGCAACGGCCTGCACGAGATCGGACGCTTCGTCGAGGCCGACGCGCGCGCCGATGCCGTGCTCGGCTTCTTCGCGCTGAGCGCGTGGCTGGCCGGCGAGGCGCTGCGCCGCGAGCGCGCACGCGGCCTGGCCGCGACCGCGGCGGCGCTGCTGGCCACGCCGCTGCTGCTGGCCTGGGCGCAGCGCGAGGCGCATGCGCAGGTGTTCGCCGGCGACGGGGCGGCGGCGTGGGCGGCCTACGCGCTGGCCGGCCTGCGCGTGCTGTCCGTGTTGCGCGAGCGCGAGGGCTCGGCGCGGCCGCTGGCGCACCTGGGCTGGCTCGGCTCGTGGGGACTCGCGTTCGCGCTCGCGCTGGTGGCGCTGGCGGAGACCGCGGCGCTGGGCTCGGGCTGGCGTTTCGCCGCGGGCGCCGCGCCGTGGCTGGCGCTGGCGGCGCTGGTGCAATGGAAGCCGGACGTGGCTGCGGTGCCGTTCGGCGCGCGCTTCGCCGGCTGGCGCGAGATGGTGCGCGGCCTGCTCGGCCTCGGCTTCGGGCTCGCCGCATTCGCGGCCCTGTTCCAGCCCGGCGACAGCGCCCCGCTGCCGTACCTGCCGCTGCTCAACCCGCTCGACCTCGCCCAGGGCGCGCTGCTGGCGATGCTGGCGCTGTGGGCGAGCGAGGCGTCCGCGGAGCTGCGCGCGCAACGCGCGCCGTGGCTGGCCGCGGCCGGGCTCGCGTTCGTCACCGCGGCCACGCTGCGCGCCGCGCACCACTGGGGGGAGGTGCCGTGGAATGCGGCGATGTTCTCCACCGGCGTGGTGCAGACCGCGCTGACCGTGGTCTGGAGCGTGCTGGGCGTGGCCGGCTGGATCCTCGGTTCGCGCCGCGGCGAGCGCGGCCTGTGGCTCGGCGGCGCGCTGCTGATGGGCGTGGTGCTGGCCAAGCTGGTGCTGGTGGACCGCCAGCACCTGGGCAACCTGCTCGGGATCGTTTCGTTCCTGGCCTATGGCTTGCTGTGCACGGCGGTCGGCTATTTCGCGCCGGTGCCGCCGCGCGCGGCCGCTCGGGAGAGTGCGACATGACGCGTGTGCTGATCGGATGCCTGCTGCTGCCGGCGCTGGCGTGGGCCGGCCCGCGTGAGGACTACGCGCGGCAATGGCCGCTGACCCTGGCCCGCGACGACGCCGGCGCCTACCGGGTGACGCTGGACGACAGCGTGTACCGGCAGTTGCAGTCGCCCGCGCTGCGCGACCTGGTGGTGCTGGATCGCAGCGGCACCCCGGTGCCGACCGCGGTGTTCGCGCCGGAACAGCCGCTGGCGCGTTCGACCCGCCGGCTGGCCGTGCCGTTCTTCCCCCTGCCGGCGAGCGCGCCGGCCGGCGCGCAGGGCTGGGAACTGGTCAGCGAGGCCGACGCCGACGGCCGCCTGCGCCGGGTCGAGGCCCGCACCCGCGGCGCCTCGGCCGAGGCGCCGCGCACCGCGTTGCTGGTGGACCTCAGCCGCGTGCGCGAACCGGTGGTGGCGCTGGTGCTGCACTGGGCGGCGGTCGAGGCGCTCGACGTCGGCTACCGGGTCGAGGCCAGCGACGACCTCGACCACTGGCAGGCGATCGCCACGCGCGGCCGGCTGGTGGACCTGCGGCGCGACGGCCGCCACCTGCTGCACCGGCGCATCGAGCTGTTCGGCCTGATGCCGCACTACCAGCGCGCGCGTTACCTGCGCCTGACTCCGGATCGCGCCGAGGCCGCGTTCGAGGTGACCGCGGTCGAGGCCGAGCTTGCGTCCACCGTCGCGCCGTCGCCGCTGCAATGGCGGGAACTGGCGCCCCGCGCGGCGGCCGAAGGCACGGCGCCGACCTTCGACTACGACCTCGGCGGGCCGTTCCCGGTGCGCGCCGCCGAGGTCGCGCTGGCGGGCAACCATGCGTTGCGCTGGCGCCTTTCCAGCCGCGACGACGAGGAAGCCGAATGGCGCCCGCGCGTCGCCGACGGCCTGGCCTACCGGATCGCGCCGGGCACGCGTTCGCAGGCGCGGATGCTCGATGCGGTGGTGCGCGACCGGCACTGGCGCCTGGACGCCGACGGCGCCGTGCCCGGCACGCCGCGGCTGCGGCTGGGATACCGGCCGGAAGTGGTGGTGTTCGTCGCCCAGGGCGAACCGCCGTACACGCTCGTGGCCGGCAGCGCGCGGGCGCAGCGCGAGGAGGCGCCGCTGGAGCAGCTGGTGGCGGCGGTGCGGCGCGCGCGCGGCCGTGACTGGCAGCCGGCGCCGGCCTATCTCGGGTCTTCGCGTGAGCTGGCCGGCGAGGCCGCGCTGGTTCCGCGCCGCGACTGGAAGACCTGGCTGCTCTGGGGCGTGCTGGTGCTGGGGGCGGCGGTCGTGGCCGGCTTCGCGCTCAGCCTGCTGCGGCGTTCGCACGCGACCGGGGCGTGAGTCGCGGCCGCGCGCCTCAGCGCTGCCCGCACCGCGACCGCGGGCCGCAGTAGATCGCGTGCAGCGTCTCCAGCACGCGCTGCGCGGGGCCGTCGGCGATGGAGTAGTAGATCGTCTGCGCCTCGCGCCGGGTGCGCACCAGGCCGTCCTCGCGCAGCAGCGCCAGGTGTTGCGACAGCGCCGGCTGGCTCAGGTCCAGCTCGGCGTTGAGTTCGCCGACCGAGCGCTCGCCCTCGACCAGCAGGCACAGGATCATCAGCCGCTTGTCGTTGCCCAGCGCCTTCAGCAGGCGCGCGGCGTCGCCCGCATGCGCCCGCATGCGTTCGGGGTCGAGGGCGGGGACGGAACGGCGCGACATGGAGGCAGGATCAGCGGGCGATCACGGGCAGGCCGGCGGCGGTCCACGCCATGATGCCACCGGCGAGCGAGCGCACCCGGGTGAAGCCGAGTTGCTGCAGGCTCTGCGCGGCCAGTGCGGCGCGGCCGCCCGAGCGGCAGTAGAGCGTGATCGGACGCGTACGGTCGGCCAGGGCCGGATCGGTCACGCCACCCAGGGCCGGATGGGCCTCGATCTCGAACTCGAGCACGCCACGCGGAATGTTGATCGCGCCCGGCAGGTGGCCGGCGGCGTATTCGGCCGGCTCGCGCACGTCAATCAGCACGTCGCCGGGTGCCGCCTCCACGAAAGCCCCGGGATCCACCTCGCTGATGCGGCTGCGGGCCTGGGCGACGAGGTCGCGGACGGACAGGGTCATGAACGGCTCCTCAAATATCAGTTGACACTAATATAAGCAATAACTAATCTATTGGCAATGCCGGCGCTCCTTGACCCGGGTCAACACCCCGACCGGAGGGGGGAGGCAGCATCGGGGCAGTGCCCGGGCGCGCGGTCGGATGCGGCGCACCCGGGACGACGGACGACGACCGTCCGCATCCCGGGCACGGCAGGCCGCATCCACATCCCTGCGAGGAGTTCCGCCATGAGTCTCGAGCGTGCCGTGATGGCGTTTGCCGGTGTGATGGTGCTGGTCAGCCTGGCGCTGACCCAGCTGGTTTCGCCGTGGTGGTGGCTGCTGACCGCGTTCGTCGGCCTGAACCTGCTGCAGTCGGCGTTCACCGGGTTCTGCCCGGCGGCGATGGTCCTGCGCCGTCTCGGCGTCGGCCGCGGCCAGCCGGCCGGCTGCCAGTTCAAGTGACGGCGGTGGCGACACGATGAAGCCGATGCGCTTGCTCGCCGCCGCCCTGCTGCCGCTGGCGCTGGCCGCCTGCGGCGGGACGCCGCCGCAGACGCCGGCACGGGAGGCGCCCGCGCTGGAGACGATCGTGGTCGGCACCGCGGCGGACGGCGGCGGCCGCGCCTGGGATGGCGTGGTCGAGGCGGTGCGCCAGGCCGACCTGGCCGCGCAGACCGCCGGCCGCGTCACCGAAGTGACCGTGGACGTGGGCGACCGTGTCCGCGCGGGTGCGGTGCTGCTGCGCCTGACCGCGGTCGAGCAGCAGGCCGGCGTGGACACCGCGCGCGCCCAGCTGCGTGCCGCCGAGGCCGCCGCGGCCGAGGCCGAGACCAACTACCGCCGCTACGCAGCGCTGGCCGAAAGCCGCTACGTCTCGGGCGCCCAGCTCGACCAGGCGCGCGCCGCGCGCGATGCCGCGGTGGCCGCGCGCGACGCCGCCCGCGCGCAGCTCGCCCAGGCCGGGCAGCAGGCCGCCTACACCGTGGTGCGCGCGCCGCTGGATGGCGTGGTACATGCGCGTCACGTCGAGCCGGGCGAGGCGGTCGCGCCGGGCCAGCCGCTGCTCGCCGTGCACGCGCCGGGCGCGCTGCGGATCGAGGTGCAGGTGCCGCAGTCGGACGCCGCGGTGATCCGCAAGGCGGGCCGCGCCGCGATCGTGCTCGCCGACGGCCGCCGCGTGGACGCGGCGCAGACGATCGTGTTCCCGGCCGCGGACCCGGCCACGCACAGCGTCGGCGTGCGGGTGCTGCTGCCGGCGCTGGACGACGCGCCGCGTCCCGGCAGCACCGCCAAGGTGGTGTTCCCGATCGCCGGCGCCGGCGCACCGATCCTGGCGATTCCGCGCACGGCGCTGGTGCAGCGCGGCGAGGTCAGCGGCGTGTACGTCGTGGCCGGGCGCCGCATCGCGCTGCGCCAGGTGCGCCCCGGCCGCACGTTCGGCGACCGGGTCGAGGTGCTGTCGGGGCTGAAGCCGGGCGAGCGCATCGCGCGCGATCCGGTCGCCGCGGTGCAGGCGCTGGTCGCGCAGCGCAACGCGGAGGCGGGCGATGACTGACACGACGACGCGCAGCCGGCTGGGCCTGTCCGGCCGCCTCGCCGCCGCGTTCCAGGCCAATCCGCTGACGCCGATCCTGGCGCTGATGGGCCTGCTGCTCGGCCTGGTCGCGGTGCTGATCACCCCGCGCGAGGAGGAGCCGCAGATCGACGTCACCATGGCCAACGTGTTCGTGCCGTTCCCCGGCGCGGGCGCGCGCGACGTCGAGCAGCTGGTCAGCACGCCGCTGGAGCAGAAGCTGGCGGAGATCGAGGGCGTCAAGCACGTCTATTCGGTCAGCCGCCCGGGCATGGCGGTGCTCACCGTCGAATACGAAGTCGGCGTCGAGCGCCAGCCGGCGATCGTGCGCCTGTACAACCAGG
This sequence comes from Vulcaniibacterium gelatinicum, assembly GCF_008033445.1. Taxonomy (GTDB): domain Bacteria; phylum Pseudomonadota; class Gammaproteobacteria; order Xanthomonadales; family Xanthomonadaceae; genus Vulcaniibacterium_B; species Vulcaniibacterium_B gelatinicum. The sequence continues at coordinate 105,868 of NZ_VNKO01000005.1, read as the reverse complement.
TCTTCTCCAACCTGGACTGGATGCCGCCCGGCGTCGGCGTCGGCCAGCCGCTGATCAAGCCGAAGGGCATCGACGACGTGCCGGTGATGAGCCTGACGTTGTGGACCGACGACGACGCACCGTCGGCGCGCCAGGGCGCGCCGTGGCGCAGCGCCACCGAACTCGCCGAGATCGCGCACACGCTGGAGACCGAACTCAAGCGCATCCCCGGCACTCGCGACGTCTACACCATCGGCGCGCCCGACCGCGTGGTCGCGGTGACGCTCGACCCGGCGCGGCTGGCCGCCTATGGCCTGGCCGTGGACGACCTGGTGCAGTCGCTGCGCGCGGCGAACGCGGTGCGGCATCTGGGCGAACGCGTCGGCCCCGCCGGCGCGACGCCGGTCACCGCCGGCACTTTCCTCACCGACGAGGCCTTGGTGCGCGACCTGGTGATCGGCCTGGCCGGCGGCAAGCCGCTGCGCCTGTCCGACGTGGCCGAGGTGCGCGCCGCCGGCGACGTGCCCGCGCGCTATGCCTGGCACGGCACGCCGGCCGGCCGCGAGGGCCCGAAGGCCGGCACGGCCCCGGCGGTGACCATCGCCATCGCCAAGAAGCCGGGCAGCAACGCCGCCGACATCACCGGCGCGGTGCGCCAGCGGCTGGCGCAGCTCGAAGGCGAGCTGATCCCCGAGGGCGTGCACGTCACGGTGACGCGCGACTACGGCCTGACCGCCACCGACAAGGCGCAGAAGCTGATCCAGAAGCTGGTGTTCGCCACCGGCTCGGTGGTGCTGCTGGTGCTGTTCGCGCTCGGCTGGCGCGAGGCGATCGTGGTCGGCAGCGCGGTGATCCTGACGCTCGCGCTCACCCTGTTCGCGTCGTGGGCGATGGGCTTCACCCTCAACCGCGTCTCGCTGTTCGCGCTGATCTTCTCGATCGGCATCCTGGTGGACGATGCGATCGTGGTGGTGGAGAACATCCACCGCCACATGAGCGCGGGCGGCAAGTCGCTGCGCGAGGCGATCCCGCTGGCGGTGGACGAGGTCGGCGGCCCGACCATCCTCGCCACCTTCACCGTGATCGCGGCGCTGATGCCGATGGCGTTCGTGTCCGGGCTGATGGGTCCGTACATGCGGCCGATCCCGATCAACGCCTCGGCCGGCATGCTGATCTCGCTGGCGATCGCGCTGATCGTCACCCCGTGGCTGTCGCTGAAGCTGCTGTCGCGCCATGGCGGCGCGCATGCGGCGGAGCACGAGCAGCGCCAGGCCGGCTGGCTGCACCGCCTGTTCGAGCGCGTGATGCGGCCGTTCCTCGAGCGCGAGCGCGGCGCGCGCCGGCGGCGCTGGCTGTTCGCCGGCATGGCCGGGCTGGTGGCGCTGGCCGCCTCGTTCGCGGTCTTCGGCTGGGTGGTGCTGAAGATGCTGCCGTTCGACAACAAGTCGGAGTTCCAGGTGGTGGTGGACCTGCCCGAGGGCCGCACGCTCGAGGACACCGACGCGCTGCTGCGCGAGCTCGCCGCCGCGGTGGACGCGGTGCCGGAGGTGCTCGACTACCAGGGCTACGCCGGCACCGCCGCGCCGATCAACTTCAACGGCCTGGTGCGGCAGTACTTCCTGCGCAGCGGGCCGAACGTCGGCGACCTGCAGGTCAACCTGGTGGACAAGCACGAGCGCGACCGCCAGAGCCACGAGATCGCGCGCGCGCTGCGCCCCGCGCTCGCCGAGATCGGCCGCCGCCACGGCGCGTCGGTCAAGGTGGTGGAAGTGCCGCCCGGTCCGCCGGTGCTGGCGCCGCTGGTGGCCGAGGTGTACGGCCCGGACTACGCGCGCAGCCGGCAGGTGGCGAAGGCGCTGGAGCAGCGCTTCCTCGCCACCGAGGGCATCGTGGACGTGGACACCAGCGTCGAAGCCGACGCCCCGCGCGAGGTGCTGGTGGTGGACCGCGAGCGCGCTGCGCGCCTGGGCGTGCCGCAGGCGGCGATCGCCGACGCGCTCGCGGCGGCGGTGTCCGGCATGGACGCGACGTACCTGCAGGACGCGGCGTCGAAGTATCCGCGCCCGGTGCGCCTGCGCCTGCCGGCGTCCGAGCAGGCCACGCCCGAGCGCCTGCTCGCGCTGCGCGTGCGCGGCGGCCAGGGCCAACTGGTGCCGCTGTCGGAGCTGGTGGAGGTGCGCAAGGCCGCATGGGACGGCGCGATCCACCACAAGGACCTGCTGCCGGTGGTGTACGTGACGGGCGACGAGGCCGGCGCGCACGACAGCCCGCTGTACGGCATGGCCGATCTGGTCGGCCAGTTGCGCGAGCACGCAGTCGACGGGCAGCGCATCGCGCAGAGGTTCATCGCCCAGCCGCAGGACACCAGCGGATTCGCGGTGAAGTGGGACGGCGAGTGGCAGATCACCTACGAGACCTTCCGCGACATGGGGCTGGCCTATGCGGCCGGCATGGTGCTGATCTACCTGCTGGTGGTGGCGCAGTTCCGCAGCTATCTCGTGCCGCTGGTGATCATGGCGCCGATCCCGCTCACCGTGATCGGCGTGATGCCGGGCCACGCGCTGCTGGGCGCGCAGTTCACCGCCACCTCGATGATCGGCATGATCGCGCTGGCCGGCATCATCGTGCGCAACTCGATCCTGCTGGTGGACTTCATCAACCAGGCGGTGGCCGAAGGCCGCAGCGCCGAGGACGCGGTGATCGAGGCCTGCGCGGTGCGCGCCAAGCCGATCGCGCTGACCGCGCTGGCGGCGATGATGGGGGCGTTCTTCATCCTCGACGACCCGATCTTCAACGGCCTGGCGGTGTCGCTGATCTTCGGCATCCTCGTCAGCACGCTGCTGACGCTGGTGGTGATCCCGCTGCTGTACTACGGCCTGCTCAGGCGCCAGGCCGCGCGCGCGGCCTGAACGCCGCACCCCCTTCCCCGACCGTAGCGACCACGATGAGCATGGAAGAACCGATCCGAGTGAGCCTGGAGCAGGAAGGCGACTACGCCTTCCGCGTCCGCTTCCACGACACCGGCCTGGCGCCGCTGCTGACCGACGAGCCGCCGCCGCTGGGCCACGGCCTGGGGCCGAATCCGGCCCGGCTGCTGCTCGCTGCGCTCGCCAACTGCCTCTCGGCCAGCCTGCTGTTCGCGCTGCGCAAGTACCACAACACGCCGGGCACGCTGCACGCCGAGATCGTGGCGGTGCCGATGCGCAACGCCGAAGGGCGCTGGCGCATCCCGAAGGCATCGGTGGAGCTCACCCTGGCCGAGGGCGGCGAGGCGCACCGCCAGCTCGAGCGCATCCTGGCCCAGTTCGAGCAGTTCTGCATCGTCACCCAGAGCGTGCGCGAAGGGATCGAGGTGGACGTCACGGTCAAGGACGTCCACGGCCGCGTGCTGCTGGGCGACCGGAGCTTCGAGGCCGGTGCATGAATGGGGCGCCGGACACGCCGGCGGCGCATCGTTGCGCGATGATGTGCCCGTGCCCGCTGCCTGTCCGCCTCGACGGCCGGAGATCCCGATGACCCATCGCATCCTTTCCCTGCTCTGCGCATTCGCCTTCGCCCTGCTGCTGCCCGTCCTGCCGCTCCGCGCCGAACCGCCCGCCGGCCACGCGCCGGCCGCCACGCAGGCCGATCCGCTCGCCGCGTTCCGCGAGCCGCAGCCCGGTCTGCTGACCGGCGGCCAGCCGGACGCAGCAGCCTGGCCGGCGCTGGCCGCGCGCGGCGTGCGCACGGTGATCAACCTGCGTCCGCAGGCGGAAATGGGCGGGCGCGACGAGGCCGCCGAAGTCGCGGCGGCCGGCCTGCGCTACGTGAACCTGCCGGTGGCCGGCGCGGCCGACATCACCCCCGCCCAGGCCGACGCCCTGTGGGCCGCACTGCAGGGCAGCGACGGCGCCGTGCTGGTGCATTGCGCCTCCGGCAACCGGGTCGGCGCGCTGCTGGCGCTGGCGATGCAGCGCCACGGCGGGATGACGCCGGAACAGGCGCTCGCGTTCGGCCGCGCGGCGGGGCTGAAAGGCCTGGAGCCGGTGGTGCGCGAGCGCCTCGGCGTGCCGCCCGCGGAGGCGCTCAGGGACGCAACGTCGCGTTGAGCAGCGCCGCCAGGCGCCACGCGGCCTGCTGCACGCGCTGTTCGGCGAGCGGGCGCATGCGGTCCAGGTAGCGGTGGTCCATCCTGTGCCGGCGCGGGTACAGGTCGCGCGCCTCGATCAGGCGGCAGGACTCCTGCGCCCACGCTGCCGGCGGCGATGCGGCAGGTGCCGCCGGCCACGGCCGCGCGCCGAGCCGCCGCACGTACGCCGGCAGGTCCAGCCCGCGTGCGGCCAGCACGTAGTAGTCCCAGACCGCGTGCAGGTTGGTGCCCATCACCCCGTCCTGGTAGCGGTCGCGGGCATAGGCCTCCGGCTCCAGCGGCGTGCGCAGGCTGACCTGGAAGTCGTTGCCGCCCTTGTCGTCGCGCGGGCTGGCGTGCAGCGGCTGGTGCACGTCGGCGACGAAGTGCACCAGGAACTTCAGCGCCTCGCGGCGTTCGGCCCGCGGCCGGCGGCGGTCGGCCAGGATCGCGCGCTGGCGTTCGATCGCGCCGACCACGCAGTCGCCGTTCGGGCAGTCGCGCTCGGGCACGTAGGTGCAGTCCCCGCCGCGGAAATTGACGTAGTGCCAGGGCGCGGTCTTGCGGCCCAGATCGGTGCCGCGCAGCTCGTCGGCCCAGGTGGCCACGCCGGCCAGGGTCGGCTCGGGTTCGCCGGCCAGCAGGCGGCGGACCTGCTCCCGGGCGGCCGGTTCCAGCTGGCGCTGGGCCAGCTCCCCGACCAGGCGGTGCCCCAGCGCGCTCCAGGCCAGCGCGGCGGGGCTCAGCAGCAGGCACAGGGGAAGGCACAGCAGGGCAGGCAGGCGGTGCATGCGGGGCGGGGACGGGGTGGCCGGAGGGGGTAAAATAACCGGCTTTCCCGTCCCTGCAGGAGCCCCCATGGCGATCAAGGTTGGCATCAACGGCTTCGGCCGCATCGGCCGCAACGTGCTGCGTTCGGCCGTGCAGAACTTCGGCGACACGATCGAGATCGTCGGCATCAACGATCTGCTGGAGCCGGAGTACCTGGCGTACATGCTCAAGTACGACTCGGTGCACGGCCGCTTCAAGGGCGAGCTCGCGGTCGAGGGCAACACCCTGATCGTCAACGGCAAGCGCATCCGCCTGACCCAGGAGAAGGATCCGGCCAACCTGAAGTGGGACGAGGTCGGCGCCGAGGTGGTGATCGAGTCCACCGGCCTGTTCCTCGACGCCGCCAGCGCCGGCAAGCACCTCGCCGCCGGCGCATCGAGGGTGATCATGTCGGCGCCGTCGAAGGACGACACGCCGATGTTCGTGTACGGCGTGAACCACGACCGTTACGCCGGCGAGGCGATCATCTCCAACGCCTCCTGCACCACCAACTGCCTGGCGCCGGTGGCCAAGGTGCTGCACGACAAGTGGGGCATCAAGCGCGGCCTGATGACCACCGTGCACGCCGCCACCGCGACCCAGAAGACCGTGGACGGGCCCTCGAACAAGGACTGGCGCGGCGGCCGCGGCATCCTCGAGAACATCATCCCGTCCAGCACCGGCGCGGCCAAGGCGGTCGGCAAGGTGATCCCCGAGCTCAACAAGAAGCTCACCGGCATGGCCTTCCGCGTGCCGACCTCGGACGTGTCGGTGGTGGACCTCACCGTCGAGCTCGACAAGCCGGCCACCTACGCCGAGATCTGCGCCGAGATGAAGGCGCAGAGCGAGGGCGCGCTGAAGGGCGTGCTGGGCTACACCGAGGACAAGGTCGTCGCCACCGACTTCGTCGGCGATGCGCGCACCTCGATCTTCGACGCCGAGGCCGGCATCCAGCTCGATCCCACCTTCGTCAAGGTCGTGGCCTGGTACGACAACGAATGGGGCTACTCCAACAAGTGCCTGGAGATGGCCAGGGTGGTGGCGGCGAAGTAAGCCGTCCCGCGCATCGCGTCATGACCGAAGCCCCGCTCCGCGCGGGGCTTCGGCGTTTGGCGGGCGCGGCGGTGGACCGGTCTGTGGCACGCTAGGGCCGGCACCCTCGTCCGGAGGATCGGGACATGCGCCCGTGGCAAGGCATCGGCCTGGCGCTGCTGTTCGCCTGGAACAGCGGCCTCCACGCGGCCGCGCCCAACGACTACGCCGCACGCTGGCACCTGCGCCTGGAGGGCACGCCGCCGCTGTTCGCGGTCGAGCCGGGCGAGGAGGCGCTGCGCTTGCTGCAGGATCCGGCCTTCGGCGACCTGCAGGTGTTCGACGCCCAGGGCCGGCCCCTGCCGATGCGCCAGGTGCCTGGTTCGAATACGCCTGCCGGCTGGTGGCCGCTGCGCATGGCCAGCAGCAGCCCGGCCGAGGGCGCGGCGGGCGATGCCGGCGTGATGGACTACACCTACCGGCTGCCGGCGCCGCTGGCGGTCGAGGCGGTGCGGCTTCGTTTCGCCCCGACCGCGCGGGTGGAGCGGGTGCTCGTGCTGTACCGCGAGGACACGGCGGACTGGACCGTGGCCGCGCGCGTGGAGACGACCGGGAACCGCGACGAACCCGTGACGGTGCGCCTGGATGCGCCGGTCACCGCGCGCGAATGGCGCGTACGCAGCGGCCGCGCGCTGGTGCCGGCGCCGGGCCTGACGCTGGCCTGGCGGGCGCCGCGGTTCATCGTGCGTGCCGACGGCCCGCCGCCCTATCTGCTTGCCGCCGGACATCCCGTGGCGCGGCATGCGGCCCTGCCGCCGGCCGTCGCTGCAGCCAGCGCGCCGCTGGCGGCGTTCGGCCCGCGCCTGCTGGCGCCGTTCGAGCCTGCCCCGCCTCCCGCCGCCCCGCCGCCGCCGCGGATCTGGCCGTGGCTGCTCGGCAGTGTCCTGCTCGCGACGCTGGTCGCCGTTGTACTGGTACGTCGGCGCCGGCATCGCTAGCGTCGGCACTGGCTTGCACGGTGGACCTGGCGCAAGGATGGCCGGCCGGGACCACGGTGAACGGGGGACGGAGTGCCGAGTCGGACCGATTGGTCGCTGCGGAAGGATTTTGCCTGGCTGCTGGTGCTGGCAGTGGTGTTGCCAGTGGTCGCGCTGGCGGCATGGGTGCTGTGGCAGGAAGACCGGATCCGCCGCGAGCAGACCGCGATGCGTCTGGTTTCGGTGGGCGAATCCTCGGCCGGCGACGTCGAACAGTTCCTGCGCGACCACCTCGCCGCGGTGCAGTTGATCGCCACGCGCCGCAGCGAGGAGGGCAACACCGCCGACGTCGCGCTGTGGCGCGCGGACCTGGCCCGCATCAAGCGGTTCTATCCGGCCTTCAGCACCATGCTGGTGACCGACGCCGACGGCACGGTGCGGACCTCGGTGCCGGTCGGACCGCCGCGGCGCACGGTCGCCGACCGCGCCTATTTCCAGGTGCCGGCGCGCACGGGGCAGGCCTACGTGTTGGACGCCTTCCGCGGCCGGGTGCTCGGCAACGATCCGCTGGTCGGGGTGTCTGCGCCGCTGTGGGCGCAGGGCCGGTTCGACGGGGTGGTGGAAGGCTCCATCGCGGTGGCCGATTTCGCCGGGGTGCACACCCGTTGGCTGCATGAGCGCGGCTACGAGGTGCTGCTGCTGGACCGCAACGACACCGTGGTGCACGTGACCCGCGGGCTGCCGTATCGGCCGCTGGACCGGCTCGGCACGCGCGTCCAGGACCGGGCGCTGGCGGCGCTGCCGCCGCGGCCGCGCGACGGCGATGGAGCCGCCCTGCTGCGCGACGTGCTCGCCGGTGGCGGCGACGCCTACGCCGTGGCGGTGCCGTTGCAGAGCGGCTGGCGGCTGCTGGTGTTCGTGCCCAAGCGCACCCTCGACGCCGAGGCGCGGGCACAGGTGCTGACGACCGTCGGCATCGGCGTACTGCTCCTGGGCAGCGTGCTCGCCGCGGCCTGGTGGCAGTTGCGGCGGCTCGGCGCGAGCATGAACGCGCTGCTCGAACGGATGGAGCGGTTCGCCCTCGACGAGGACCACGACCCGATCGAAGCCGCGGGCGTGCCGCGCGAGCTGGTGCCCCTGACCGATGCGCTCAACCGCCTCGGCGAGCGCGCGATCGCCGCCTACCGCGAGGTGCGGCTGAGCCTGCAGGAGCAGAGCCGCCTGCGCGAGTCGCTCGAGCGTGTGGTCAGCGAGCGCGAGCGGGAGATCCGCGAGCGCACCGACGACCTGCGTCGCGCGGTGGCCAAGCTCGACCACCTCAGCCGCACCGACCCGCTCACCGGCGCGCTCAACCGGCGCGGCTTCGAGGACGCGGTGCGGGCACTGGAAGGCAATCCCGCGCCGCGCTCCCGTCCGGTCGCGGTGCTCGCGATAGACATTGACCGCTTCAAGGCCTACAACGACCGTTACGGCCATCCCGAGGGCGACGTCGCGCTGCGCCGCGTCACCGGCGCGATCCGCAGCGCGCTGCGCGACAGCGGCGACGTGCTGGCCCGGGTCGGCGGCGAGGAGTACACCGTGCTGCTGCCCGACGACGACCTCGCACAGGCGCACAGCGTCGCCGAACGCATCCGCCAGGCCGTGCGCGGCGCCTCGATCCTGCATGCCGACGCGCCGGACGGCGTGCTCACGGTCAGCATCGGTGTCGCCGTCGCCGGTGAGGACGAGCCGGCCCTCGCCGCCGCCATCGCCCGCGCCGACCAGGCCCTGTACCGGGCCAAGCGCGCCGGCCGCGATCGCGTCAGCGAATGAGGCCGGTGCCCGGCCGGCGCGTTTGAAACCGCCGCCCGCAGCCCGGACAATGCGCGCCTTTCCCCCCGCCACACACGGCCCGACCGGCCCGGGAGCGCCATGTCCATCCTCCGCATGACCGACCTCGACCTGCGCGGCAAGCGCGTGCTGATCCGCCAGGACCTCAACGTGCCGATCGAGCACGGCCGGGTGACCTCCGACCAGCGCATCCTCGCCTCGCTGCCCACCCTGCGCCATGCGCTGGAACAGGGCGCGGCGGTGATGGTGATGTCGCACCTGGGCCGGCCGAAGGAAGGCCAGTGGAGCGAGGCCGATTCGCTCGCCCCGGTCGCGCGCCGCCTGTCGGAGCTGCTCGGTGTCGAGGTGCCGCTGGTGCGCGACTGGGTGGACGGGGTCGAGGTCGCGCCGGGGCGGATCGTGCTGCTCGAGAACTGCCGCATGAACGTCGGCGAGGGCAAGGACGACGAGGCCCTGGCGCGCAAGTACGCCGCGCTGTGCGACGTGTTCGTGATGGACGCCTTCGGCACCGCGCACCGCGCCCAGGCCTCCACCCACGGCGTGATCCGGTTCGCCCGGGTCGCCTGCGGCGGCCCGCTGCTGATGGCCGAACTCGACGCCCTGGCCCGCGCGCTCGAACATCCGGCGCGGCCGCTGCTGGCCATCGTCGCCGGCAGCAAGGTCAGCACCAAGCTCGAGCTGCTGTCCTCGCTGGTGCGCAAGGTGGACCGGCTGATCGTCGGCGGCGGCATCGCCAACACCTTCCTCGCCGCGCAGGGGCTGCCGGTCGGCAAGTCGCTGTACGAGCCGGACCTGGTCGAGACCGCGAAGGCGATCATGGCCGACGCCAAGGCGCGCGGCGCCGAGATCCCGCTGCCCACCGACGTGGTGGTCGCGCCCGAGTTCAAGGCCGACGCGCCGGCCACGGTGAAGCCGGTGGAGGCGGTGGGCGAAGGCGACATGATCCTCGACATCGGCCCGCAGACCGCCGCGCGCTACGCCGCGCTGGTGGCCTCGGCCGGCACCGTGGTCTGGAACGGCCCGGTCGGCGTGTTCGAGTTCGACGCCTTCGGCAAGGGCACGCAGGCCCTGGCCCGCGCGATCGCCGATTCGTCCGCGTTCTCGATCGCCGGCGGCGGCGACACCCTGGCCGCGGTGGACAAGTACGGCATCGCCGACCGGGTCTCCTACATCTCCACCGGCGGCGGTGCCTTCCTCGAGTTCCTCGAGGGCAAGGAACTGCCGGCGGTGGCGGCGCTGAAGGCGCGCGCGGGCTGAGCCGCGCTGCAATCGTTTGCGCCGCGGCGCGGTTCCGGATGCGCCCGCGCGCGTGCTAGCGTGAGCGCGGTTTTTCCGCCGGAACACCCGATGTCGCACCGCCGCCGCACCCGGATCCTGGCCACGCTCGGCCCCGCCACCGACGGGCCGGGCGTGCTCGACGCGCTGCTCGCCGCCGGCGTGGACGCGGTGCGGCTGAACTTCTCGCACGGCGACCCGTCGGCGCAGGTGGCGCGCGCGCAGGCGGTGCGCGTGGCGGCGGAGCGGGTCGGCGTGGAGGTCGGCATCCTGGCGGACCTGCCCGGGCCGAAGTTGCGCATCGAGCGCTTTGCCGAGGGCCGGGTGCGGCTGCAGGCGGGGCAGCGCTTCGACCTGGTGGCGCGCGCGGACGCGCCCCCGGGCGATGCCTCGCAGGTCGGGATCAGCTATCTCGGCCTGCCCGGCGACGTGCGCACGGGCGACATCCTGCTGCTCGACGACGGCCTGGTGCAGTTGCAGGTGGAGCGGGTGGAGGGCGAGCGCATCGTCACCACCGTGCTCAACGACGCCACCCTGTCCGACCGCAAGGGCCTGAACCGCCACGGCGGCGGGCTCTCGCTGGGCGCGCTGACCGAGCGCGACCGCGAGCTGATCGGCGTGGCCGCGCGGATCGGGGCCGACTTCATCGCGGTGTCGTTCTGCCGCGACGCCGCCGACATCGAGGAGGCGCGGGCGATCGCGCGCGCGGCCGGTTCCGACGCGGCGCTGGTGGCCAAGATCGAGCGTGCCGAGGCGATCGCGAACCTGGCCGGGATCATCGATGCCGCCGACGTGGTGATGGTGGCGCGCGGCGACCTCGGCGTGGAGATCGGCGACGCCGAACTGCCCGGCCTGCAGAAGAAGATCATCCGCGAGACCCTGCAGCGCAACAAGGTCGTGATCACCGCCACGCAGATGCTGCAGTCCATGGTGGACTCGCCGATCCCGACCCGGGCCGAGGTGCTCGATGTCGCCAATTCGGTGATCGACGGCACCGACGCGGTGATGCTGTCGCAGGAGACCGCGGCCGGGAACTGGCCGGTGAAGGCGGTGGAGGCGATGGCGCGGATCTGCGTCGGCGCCGAGCGCCAGTTCGACCACGACACCGACTTCGAGGCCGCGCCGCGCAACCTCGAGCGCGCCGACCAGGCGATCGCGATGGCGGCGATGTTCCTGACCGAGCACATCGGCGTGCGCGCGATCGTGGCCATGACCGAGTCCGGCGGCACCGCGCGCTACCTCTCGCGCTTCCGCTCGGCCTCGCCGATCTATGCCCTCTCGCGCCACGCCGGCGCGCGCCGGCGCATGGCGCTGATGCGCGACGTGTTCCCGATCGCCTTCGACAGCCGCGGCCTGGGCTCGCGCGAGGCCGCGCGCGAGGCGCTGCGGGTGCTGTACGGCCAGGGCCTGCTGGCCGCCGGCGATCGGGTGGTGGTCACCAGCGGCGACCACATGGAGCGGCACGGGGCCACCAACACCCTGCGCCTGCTCCAGGTCGGCCCGGACGGCCGGGCCGAGGGGCTGGGCGACCTGTAGGGCGGGCCTTGGCCCGCCGTCCCCGCCCACCCGCTCCCGCAGCGGCGGCGGGCGCAGGCCGGGATGGGGGTGAGGGTATAATTCCACGCTTTCCCACCCGCGCCCCAGCACGCCCATGAGCATCGAACAGCTTGCCGACACCGCCCGCGCCATGGTCGCGCCGGGCAAGGGCATCATCGCCATCGACGAGTCCACCGCCACCATCGCCAAGCGCTTCGCCGCGGTGGGGATCGAGAACACCGAGGAGAACCGGCGCGCCTACCGCGAGCTGCTGCTGACCACGCCGAAGCTCGGCGACTACATCTCCGGCGCGATCCTGTTCGACGAGACCATTCGCCAGTCCACCAGGGCCGGCGTCCCGTTCACCAAGGTGATGATGGACAACGGCATCATCCCCGGCATCAAGGTGGACAAGGGCACCCAGCCACTGGCCGGCTTTCCCGGCGAGGTCGTGACCGAGGGCCTGGACGGCCTGCGCGACCGTCTGAAGGAGTACGCCAGGCTCGGCGCCCGCTTCGCCAAGTGGCGCGCGGTGATCACCATCGGCGAGGACATCCCCTCGGGCACCTGCATCGAGGCCAACAGCCACGCCCTGGCCCGCTATGCCGCGCTGTGCCAGGAGCAGGGCCTGGTGCCGATGGTGGAGCCGGAAGTGCTGATGGACGGCAGCCATGACATCGGCACCTGCTACGAGGTGACCGAAGTGGTGCTGCGCTCGCTGTTCGACGCCCTGTACAACCACAACGTGATGCTCGAGGGCACGATCCTGAAGGCCTCGATGGTGGTGCCGGGCAAGGACTGCCCCGAGCAGGCCAGCGTCGAGGAGGTGGCCGAGAGCACCCTGATGTGCCTGAAGACCGCGGTGCCGGCGATCCTGCCGGGCATCGTGTTCCTGTCCGGCGGCCAGAGCGACGAGGCCGCGACCGCGCACCTGAACGCGATGAACCAGATGGGCCCGCACCCGTGGCCGCTGTCGTTCTCCTACGGCCGCGCCATGCAGCAGGCCGCGCTCAAGCTGTGGGCGCAGGACATGCAGGGCAACTGGGCCAAGGCGCAGGAGACGGTGTACGCCCGCGCCCGCGACAACGGCCTGGCCGCGCTCGGCCAGTGGAAGCAGGCGGCCTGACGCCGTCCCTGCCACCGTCCCGCGATCCGGAACGCCGGCCCCGTGCCGGCGTTTCCGTTTCAGGGGGTATTCAGGGCGGCGTGGGCGTGGCCGGCGCGCCTTGCGCGCCGCGCTGCAGCCAGCGGTGCTCGAGCAGGTGCATGCCGACGTCGGCCGCGGTCTTGAGCACGCCGAACAGCAGCAGGCTCCCGGCATGCCCGAGTGCCATCCCCAGCAGGATCGTCATGTGCATCGGCAGCACGCGCAGGTAGGGCATGAACATCAGCGTGCCGAGGTTGGGCGTGCGCGCCAGGTCCGCGGCCACGTGCTCGCGGTGCGACTTGCGGTGGCTGAACCAGAACGAGACCGCCAGGCCGGCCACCAGCAGCGGGTCGTGCCACTGCAGGCGCCCGCCGAACGGCAGCTCCGGCACCGTCTCCGGCGCGAACTGCGCGGCCAGCGTGATCACGGTGAACACGCACAGGAACAGCGCGTAGATCAGGTGGAACAGGCCGTAGTGCAGGGCGAAGAACCAGGCCACGCGGCGCTGCGTCTCCGGCGTCGCCGCCACGCTGCGGCCGTTGACGGTGAAACCCGCGGTGGAATAGCGGCCGAGGGCGAGGATCCGCTTGCGCGCGAACCAGCCGATGATCACGCTCTGGCACCAGTACGGCCACAGCAGCATCACCAGCGGCCACTGCTCCCACGCGGCCACCGCCAGCGCGAGCGCGTTGGAGAGGAAGATCGGCAGGGTGGCCCGGTCCGGTTTCATGCGTGCGGCCCGGTTGCGTCGGTCGTGCCCGCGCCCGGCGCCGTCGCCAGCGCGCGCCGGTAGCGTGCGGCCATCGCCGCGTCGAAGCAGCAGAACACCACCCGTTCCGGCAGCGCGTGCGTGGCGAGCCACTCCCGCACCGTGGCCACCGCGAGCGGCACGGCCTGGTCCGGCGGGTAGCCGTAGATCCCGCAGCTGATCGCGGGGAAGGCGATCGAACGCAGGCCGTGCGTTTCGGCCAGGGCCAGGCAGGCGCGGTAACAGGATGCCAGCAGCGCCGGTTCGCCCTGCGCGCCGCCATGCCAGACCGGCCCGACCGTGTGGATGACATGGCGCGCGGGCAGGCGATGGCCGCCGGTGATGCGCGCCTCGCCGGTCGGGCAGCGCAGGCCCGGCTGTGTTTCCGGCAGCGCCCGGCACTCGGCCAGCAGTCCCGGTCCCGCGGCGCGGTGGATCGCGCCGTCCACGCCGCCGCCGCCGAGCAGGGCCGGGTTGGCGGCGTTGACGATTGCGTCCACCGCCAGCGTGGTCAGGTCGGCCTCGAGCACTTCGATCGGCATGCGGTCAGTGTGCCGCAAGTGGCGGCTGGTTCCACCCAGCCCCACCCCGTGTGCCCTTCGCGCCAGCCAGCGCCCTCGAAACCGCAAAGCGGGAACCAGGCCGGCACTGCCGTGACCATCGGCAGGCGCAGCGTCGGGCGGATCCGGCTTTCCTGAGCGGTTCCCGGCCCGGCGCCGCATGCGCCGTGTCAACCGTGCGCCTGCAAGGGCGTTGACATCCGGATCGCTAGAATCGCCCCGCATGCCCAATTCCCGTCCCGTTCTCCGTTTCCTCCTTGCCCTTGCCCCTGTCCTGGCCGCTGCGCTGCTCGCCGGCTGCGGCGGCAAGGACGAGGCCGCGGCCGCCGGCCCCCGCGGCGGCAATCCGCCGGTGCCGGTCACGACCGTCGTGCTGCGCCTGCAGCCGTTCGCCGACCGCGTGCAGGCGATCGGCACCGTGCAGGCGCGCGAGTCGGTCACGGTCACCGCCAAGGTCAGCGAGACCGTGCAGCAGGTGCATTTCGACAGCGGCGAGGAGGTCGCCAGGGGCGCGGTGCTGGTCACGCTTTCCGGCCAGCAGCAGCAGGCCGCGCTGGCCGAGGCGCAGGCCGCGGCCGAGGAAGCCGAGCGCCAGTACCGGCGCCAGAGCGAACTGGCCGCGCAGCAACTGATCGCCCGCTCGCAGCTCGATTCGGCGCGCGCCACCCGCGACGCGGCGCGGGCGCGCGTGGCGCTGGTGCGCGCGCAGCTCGGCGAGCGCGTGATCCGCGCCCCGTTCGCCGGCCGGCTCGGCATCCGCCAGGTCAGCCCCGGCGCGCTGGTCACGCCCGGCACGCCGATCGCCACCCTCGACGACCTCTCGCGCGTGTACGTGGACTTCCCGGTGCCCGAGGCGCTGCTGACCCGGCTCGCGCCGGGGCTGCGCATCAGTGGCACCAGCGTCGCCCATCCCGGGCGCGTGTTCGAGGGCACGGTGAGCGCGGTGGATGCGCGCGTGGATCCGGACACGCGCGCGGTGACGGTGCGCGGCGAGTTCGCCAACCCCGACCGCGCGCTGCGTCCCGGGATGCTGGTCACGGTGCAGCTGATGCAGGCCGAGCGCCGGGCGCTGCTGGTGCCCGAGATCGCGATCGTGCAGGTCGGGCAGAAGTCGTTCGTGTACCGGATGCAGGCGGACGGTACGGTCGAGCAGGCCGAGGTGCAGGTCGGCGCGCGCCGCGAGGGCCAGGCCGAGCTCGTTTCCGGGGTGAAGCCGGGCGAGCGGATCGTGGTGGACGGCGTGGGCAAGCTGCGGCCGGGGGCGAAGGTGGTCGAGGCCGGCGCGTCACCCGCCGCGCCCGGTGCGCGCGGGAGGGCGCGGAGGGACGGAGACGCCGGGCGATGAAGCTCTCCGACATCTCCATCGAGCGTCCGGTCTTCGCGACCGTGATGAGCCTGCTGCTGATCGTGCTCGGCGTGCTGGCCTACACCCGGCTCACCCTGCGCGAACTGCCGGCGATCGACCCGCCGGTGGTGTCGGTGGACGTGGCTTACCCCGGCGCCTCGGCGGCGGTGGTGGAGACGCGCATCACCCAGGTGCTGGAGGACGCGCTCTCGGGCACCGAGGGCATCGAGACCATCGAGTCGCGCAGCGTCAACGGGCGCGCCTCGATCAGCATCGAGTTCAACCTCTCGCGCGACATCGAGGCCGCGGCCAACGACGTGCGCGACGCGGTCAGCCGCGTGCTCGACCGGCTGCCGCCGGAGGCCGATCCGCCCGAGATCGAGAAGGTCGAGAGCGACGCCGAGACCATCCTGTGGCTGAACATGAGTTCGACCACGATGGACACGCTGCAGCTCACCGACTACGCCGAGCGCTACGTGGTGGACCGGCTGTCGGCGCTGGACGGCGTGGCCCAGGTGCGGATCGGCGGCCAGCAGCGCTACGCGATGCGGATCTGGCTCGACCGCGACGCGCTCGCCGCGCGCGGCCTGACCGTGGCCGACGTGGAGAACGCGCTGCGCGCCGAGAACGTCGAGCTGCCGGCCGGCCGGCTCGAGTCGCAGGCGCGCGACTTCACCCTGCGCGTGGAGCGCAGCTACCGCGAGCCGCAGGACTTCGCCCAGATCCCGCTGCGCAAGGGCGCCGACGGCTACGTGGTGCGGCTCGGCGACGTGGCGAAGGTGGAGCTGGCCTCCAGCGAACGCCGCGCCTACTACCGCAGCAACGGCGAGCCCAACATCGGCCTGGGCATCATCAAGACCTCCACCGCCAACGCGCTGGACGTGGCCCGCGCCGCGCGCGCCGAGGCCGGGCGGATCCAGCCCACCCTGCCCGAAGGCACCGACATCTTCGTCGCCTTCGACAGCACCGTGTTCATTGATGCCGCGGTCAAGCGCGTGTACGCGACCCTGCTGGAGGCGATCGCGCTGGTGCTGATCGTGATCTGGCTGTTCCTGGGCAGCGTGCGCGCGGCGCTGATCCCGGCGGTGACCGTGCCGGTGTGCCTGGTGGCGGCGTTCATCGCCCTGTGGGCGTTCGGCTTCTCGATCAACCTGCTGACCCTGCTGGCGCTGGTGCTGTGCATCGGCCTGGTGGTGGACGATGCAATCGTGGTGCTGGAGAACATCCAGCGCCGCGCCGATCTTGGCGAACCGCCGCTGCTCGCGGCCCGGCGCGGCACGCGCCAGGTCGCGTTCGCGGTGATCGCCACCACCGCGGTGCTGGTGGCGGTGTTCCTGCCGATCGGCTTCATGGAGGGCAACACCGGACGGCTGTTCCGCGAGCTGTCGGCGGCGCTGGCCGGCGCGGTGGCGATCTCGGCCTTCGTCGCCCTGACCCTCACGCCGATGATGTCGTCCAAGCTGGTGCGCCCGCACGACAGGGAGAACCCGTGGCGCATCCACCGCTGGGTGATGGGCGGGCTGGAATGGGCGGCGGCGCGCTACCGGCGCATCCTCGAGTGCACGGTCGAGCGGCCCGGCCTGTACGGCGCGCTGATGCTGGCCGCGCTCGGCCTCAGCGTGGTCCTGTTCAAACTGGTGCCGACCGAGCTGGCGCCGCCGGAGGACCGCGGCGCGTTCTTCGTGTCCGTGGTCGGCCCGGAAGGCGCCGGCTTCGACTACACCGTCGAGCAGATCCAGCAGGTCGAGAAGATCCTGGCCGGGCACATCGGCGCGGACCAGCCGATCCAGCGCGCCAACACCCGCGTGCCCGGCGGCTTCGGCGCCAGCGAGGAGATGCACACCGGCCAGGTGATCGTGTTCCTGCAGGATTGGAACAAGCGCGAGGTCACCACCAACGAGGTGGTGGAGCGCCTGCGCAAGGAGCTGGCCTCGCTGCCCGGCGTGCGCGCCAACCCTTCGGTGCGCACCGGGCTGACCCGCAGCCGCGGCCAGCCGCTGCAGGTGGTGATCGGCGGCCCCGACTACGCCGAGCTGGCGCAGTGGCGCGACCGCCTGCTGGCGCGCATGGAGCAGAACCCGAAGCTGTTCTCGGTGGACTCCGACTACAAGGAGACCCGGCCGCAGATGCGCATCGACATCGACCGCCAGCGCGCCGCCGACCTCGGCGTGAGCGTGGCCGAGATCGGGCGCGCGCTGGAGACGATGATGGGCGGCCGGCGGGTGACCACCTACGTGGCCGATGGCGAGGAATACGACGTGATCGTGCAGGCCGGGCGCAGCGACCGCGCCACCCCGGCCGACCTGGCCGCGATCCAGGTGCGCGCGCGCGACGGTTCGCTGGTGCCGCTGTCGAACCTGGTCACGCTGCGCGAGCTGGCCGAGCCCGGCAGCCTGAACCGCTTCAACCGCCTGCGCGCGATCACGATCAGCGCGGGCCTGGCGCCCGGCTACCGCCTCGGCGAGGCGATCGAATGGGTGCAGCAGGTGATCGAGGAGGAACTGCCCGAGCACGCCCAGGTGGACTGGAAGGGCGAATCGCGCGAGTACCGCCAGGCCGGC
This sequence comes from Vulcaniibacterium gelatinicum, assembly GCF_008033445.1. GTDB lineage: Bacteria > Pseudomonadota > Gammaproteobacteria > Xanthomonadales > Xanthomonadaceae > Vulcaniibacterium_B > Vulcaniibacterium_B gelatinicum. The sequence goes on along the minus strand of NZ_VNKO01000005.1, from coordinate 87,960 downwards.
GGCGCCGCGCTGCTGACCTTCGGCCTGGCGCTGCTGGTGGTGTACCTGGTGCTGGCGGCGCAGTTCGAGAGCTTCATCCACCCGTTCGTGATCATGCTGACGGTGCCGCTGGCCGTGCTCGGCGCGCTGCTCGGGCTGTGGCTCACCGGCGGCACGCTCAACCTGTTCTCGCAGATCGGCATCGTGATGCTGGTCGGCCTGGCGGCGAAGAACGGCATCCTGATCGTCGAGTTCGCCAACCAGCTGCGGGACGCCGGGCGCAGCGTGCACGAGGCGATCGTGGAGGCGGCCGGGGTGCGCCTGCGGCCGATCCTGATGACCTCGATCGCGACCATGGTCGGCGCGGTGCCGCTGGTGCTCGCCGGCGGCCCGGGCTCGGCCAGCCGCGCCACGATCGGTGTGGTGGTGATCTTCGGCGTCGGCTTCTCGACCCTGCTGTCGCTGTTCGTGGTGCCCGCGTTCTACGCCCTGCTCGCGCCCTACACCCGCTCGCCCGAGGCGCTCGCGCACGAGCTGGCGCGGCTCGAGGGCGAAACCCCGCCGCTCGGCCGGGAGGCCTGAGCCGCGCGCCCGCCCGGCGGTCGGCGCGGCATTCCTGGGCGGGCGCGAATCCGGGTATCGTGGCGCCCTTCGTCACCGCCTCCGGGAAAGCAAGCCGTGGAAACCCTCGTCCATGCCGTCAGCGGCATCATCTGGAGCAAGGCGCTGATCCTCATGTGCCTCGGCGCCGGCCTGTACTTCTCCTTCCGCACCCGGTTCATGCAAGTGCGCGGCTTCGTCGAGATGCTGCGCTTGACCGTGCGCGGGCAGAGCTCCGAGGCCGGCGTGTCCTCGTTCCAGGCCCTGGCGGTGTCCATGGCCGGGCGCATCGGCATCGGCAACATCGCCGGTGTGGCCACCGCGATCGCGTTCGGCGGCCCGGGCGCGGTGTTCTGGATGTGGGTGATGGGCTTCCTCGGCGCGGCCACGTCCTACGTCGAGTGCACGCTGGCGCAGCTCTACAAGTCCAAGGACGCCGAAGGGCGCTATCGCGGCGGCCCGGCCTACTACATCGAGAAGGCGATGGGGCTGAAGTGGTACGCGATGGCGTTCGCGCTGGCGACGATCGCGGCGGCCGGCTTCCTGATGCCGGGCGTGCAGGCCAACGCGATCGCCGACAGCATCGCCAACGTCTGCCAGGGCAGCGCGCTGTGCGGCAGCCTCGACGGGCAGTGGCTGGGCCTGCCCGAGCGTGACGCGCTCAAGCTCGGCATCGGCGTGACCGTGGCGCTGCTGCTGGCGGTGATCATCTTCGGCGGCATCCGGCGCATCGCCCATTTCGCCGAGGTCGTGGTCCCGTTCATGGCGCTGGGCTACATCCTGATGGCGGTGACGGTGATGGTGCTCAACGCCGAGCGCGTGCCGGAGATGTTCCGCATCATCTTCAGCAGCGCGTTCGGCGCGCACGCCGCGTTCGGGGCGATGCTCGGCCTGGCGGTGGAATGGGGCGTCAAGCGCGGCATCTACGCCAACGAGGCCGGCCAGGGCACGGGGCCGCACGCGGCCGCGGCGGCCGAGGTCTCGCACCCGGCCAAGCAGGGCTACGTGCAGGCGTTCGCGATCTACTTCGACACGATGATGGTGTGCACCTCCAGCGCGTTCCTGATGCTGGCCACCGGCATGTACAACGTGCAGGGGCCGGACGGGCAGGCCCTGTACTCCGGGGTCGTCGGCGTCGAGGCGGGCCCGGCCTACGCCCAGGCCGCGGTCGAATCCATCCTGCCGGGCTGGGGGGCGGGCTTCATCGCGCTGGCGCTGTTCTTCTTCGCCTTCACCACGATCATGGCCTACTACTACATGGCCGAAACCAACCTCACCTACGTCAACGGCAACCGCCGCCGCCCGTTGACGGTGCTGTTGCTGCGCCTGGGCATCCTCGGCATGGTGATCTTCGGCGCCTACCGCAACGCCACCCTGGCCTGGGCGCTGGGCGACATCGGCGTCGGCCTGATGGCGTGGCTCAACATCATCGCGATCCTGATCCTGCACAAGCCGGCGCTGCTGGCGCTGCGCGACTACGAGCGGCAGAAGAAGCTCGGCCTCGATCCGGTGTTCGATCCGGACGCGGTGGGCATCCGCAATGCCGATTTCTGGCGCGAGCGCCGCGATTCGCGGCCGGCCCCGGCGGCCGGTCCGGCAACCCCGGTGGTGGCGTTGCCGCAGGGCGATGGCGCCTGACCGCGCGGCCGAGCTGCGCCTGTACGGCCTCAACGCCGTGCAGGCGGTGTTCGCGCGCCGGCCGCAGGCGATCCGCAAGCTGTACCTCGCCGAAGCGCGGATTCCGCAGCTGCAGCCGCTGCTGAAGTGGTGCGCGGCGCACCGGATCGGCTACCGCGTGGTCGCGGACGCCGACCTGCAGAAGCTCGCCGCCAGCGCGCACCACGAGGGCGTGGTCGCCGACGTGCTGCGCGAGGCGCCGCAGCCGCTGTCGTCGTGGCTGCGCACCCTGCCGGCCGGCCCGCAGTGCGCGCTGTGGCTCGACGGTGTGGGCAACCCGCACAACCTCGGCGCGATCCTGCGCTCGGCCGCGCATTTCGGCGTGGCCGCGGTGCTGTTGCCGAAGCAGTCCACGCTGGCGCTCTCCGGCGCCGCCGCGCGGGTGGCCGAGGGCGGCGCCGAGGCGGTGCCGCTGGTGCGCCTGGGCCGCACCGACAATGCCATCGCGCAACTGCACGGGGCCGGCTTCACCCTCGCCGCCACCGTGGTCCGCGGCGGCGAACCCCTGTTCGCGCGCGCCCTGCCGCCGCGCCTGGTGTACGTGCTCGGCGCCGAGGGCGAGGGCATGGACCCCGACCTCGCCGCCGCCTGCGACCTGCGCCTGTCCATCCCCGGCACCGGCGCGGTCGAGAGCCTCAACGTCGCCGCCGCGACCGCGGTGCTGCTGGCCGAGTGGGCACGGGCTCGGCCGCGGATGGCTGCGGGGTCAAAAGCGAAAGGCAGAAGCATCTAGCCACGGATCTACGCGGATGAACACGGATGGAAAAGCGTTCAGACGCGGATTGACGCCGATGGGCGCGGATCGAAGGCAAAGGGATTTGGACGCGGGCTGACGCGGATGACGGCTTCGTGTCCGTCATTCCGGCGCAAGCCGGAATCCATCGGAAACGGCAACCTGGATCCCGGCTTTCGCCGGGATGACGACTCGCCCAGCCCTGCTTTTACGCCCGATCCGCGTCCATCCGCGGAGATCCGCGTCTACAAAATGCTTTTATTCATCCGTGTCCATCCGCGTCCATCCGTGGCCAAAGCTTTCCGCTTTCGCTCAATCCGCAACCGGCCCCTTCGGCGCGCTGCCGAAGTCGCCCTCGGCCTCGGCGGCGAGGTACGCGAACACGGCGTAGGCGGCGACGTTCTGCGCCAGCGCCTGCGGGTTGATCTTGTCGAGGGTGTCGTCGGGCGTGTGGTGGTAGTCGAAGTAGTCGGTGCCGTCCTGGCGCAGGGCTGCCCAGGCCAGGCCGCGCTCGGCGAAGGGGCTGATGTCGGGGCCGGGGCCGCCTTCGCCCGGGGTGTGGGCGATGCCGAGCGGGGCCAGCGCCTGCGCGATCCGGCGCACCGCGCCCTGCGCGTACTCCGGCGCGCCGCTGGCGAAGGCGTAGATGCGGCCGGCGCCGAAGTCGCTCTCGGCCGCGATCTGGTGCTTGCCCACCGCGGCCGCGTGCCGTGCCGCGTAGGCCCTGCCGCCGTGCAGGCCCTGCTCCTCGTTGGCGAAGGCGACCACGCGGATGGTGCGCGCGGGACGCCTGGGCAACTGCCCGATCAGGTGCGCGGCGGCCATCGTGATCGCCACGCCGGCACCGTCGTCGATCGCGCCGGTGCCCAGGTCCCACGAATCCAGGTGCGCGCCGATCAGCACCACCTCGTCCGGGCGGCTGCGGCCGCGGATCTCGCCGATCACGTTGTACGAGGTGTATTCGCCGTCCCAGCCGCAGTCGAGCGCCACGCGCACCCGCACCGGGCCGCGCGCAAGCAGGCGCGCGAGCTGGTCGGCGTCGGGATTGGCCAGCGCCGCGGACGGAATCGGGGTCAGGCCCTCGTCGAAGCGGGTGATGCCGGTGTGCGGGTTGCGGTGCCAGTCGGTGCCGGCCGAGCGCATCAGGAACGCCGCCGCGCCGGCGCGGATCGCCGCCGACGGGCCACGGCTGCGCAGGCGCGAAGCGGGGCCGTAACCGCTGCCGTCGCGGGCGCGCTGCATGCGGTAGTCCACGAACGCGATCTTGCCGGCCAGCGAGCCGGCCGGCGCGGCCTCGAGCGCGGCCAGGTCGGCAAAGTGCACCAGCTCGGCCTCGACCGTGCCGCCCGGGCTGCCGCCGAGCGCGGTCAGTGCCAGCGGTTGCGCGTGCGCGCCCAGCACTTCCGCGCGCTCGCTGCGCCGCACCCACTTCGGGAAGGTCACCGGCTCCCGCCACACCCGGTCGAAGCCGAGCGCGCGGAACCTGGCCTCGGCCCAGGCCACCGCGCGCGCGTCGGCCTCGCTGCCGGGCAGGCGCGGGCCGATCTCGGTGGTCAGCGCTTCGACCACCTGCCACGCGGTGCCGTCGGCCAGCGCGCGCTCGCGCAGCTGTGCGGCGGTGGCGAGCGCGGAGTCGGGGATCTTCGTCTCGCGCGGTGCGGCGGCGACGCCGGCGGCGAGGGCGAGGGCGAGCAGGCAACTGGCAAGGCGCATGCGCGGATTCCTGACGGCGGGAGTCGGCGAGCCTAGCAGCCGGCGCCGGGCCGCCCGTAGGCCGCAAGTCACGGCTGCCGCGCGTGGTGTGCGTGGCTGCGACGAGCCGGATTCAGCGCTGTAGCGAATCGCGGAGTTCGTGCACCCGCGATCCCCCGCCGGGCATCACCGCGGCCAGCGGCGGGGCGATCCGGCCGGTGAGGCTGGCCACGCCGTCGAGCCGGGCCTCGAACACGTCGCCGACCTGCAGCGGGCCGACGCCGGCCGGGGTGCCCATGAACACCAGGTCGCCGGCGCGCAGGGCGTACAGCTTCGACAGTTCGTGCAGGATCTCGGCCACGTCCCAGATCAGGTCGGACAGGTGCCCGTGCTGGCGCAGGGCGCCGTTGACGTGCAGGGTGAGTGCGCATGCGGCGAGGGCAGGCACGTCCTGCGCCGGGACCAGGGCGCTGACCGGGGCGCTGTGGTCGAAGGCCTTGCCGGTGTCCCACGGCAGGCCCTTGGCCTTGGCCGCGGCCTGCAGGTCGCGGCGGGTGAGGTCCAGGCCGACGCCGTAGCCGTACACCAGGGCCATCGCGGCCTGCGGCGCCAGCACGCCGGGCGGCGCGTCGCGTCCCAGCGCGACCACCAGTTCGACTTCGTGGTGCAGCTCGCGCGTGCCGGGCGGGTAGGGCACCACGCCGTCGAGCACGAGCGCGTCGGCGGGCTTGGCGAAGAACACCGGCGTGCCGCGCTCGGCCTTCGACGCCGGGGCGCTCGCGCCCATCTCGCGGGCGTGGTCGGCGAAGTTGCGGCCGACGCAGTGGATGCGGCGGACAGGGAAGACGGCATCGCCCGGGAGTCCGGTGCCGCGCACCGGGATCCGCACCGGCGCGGGCGCGGGGATCACATCGTGCATGGAACGCTCCGCGTTCAGCGCGAGGCCGGCAGCACCGGTTTGCCGACCACGCGGTACTCGCCGTCCACCACCCGCGCGTCGCGCGCGACCGGCTTGCCGCGCAGTTTCCACAACCGATACAGCACGCCCGCGGTGAGCATCGCCACGCCGACCAGCACGCTCATCGCCAGCAGCACCAGCAGCAGGCCCAGGCCGACCAGGCCGAGCAGCGCGCGCAGCAGCGGGTGGCGCGGCTTGCGCGGGGCGAACGCGGAGCGCAGGCGGTCGAATCGGAACTGGAAGACGTGCATCGGGCTCCCCTCGGCCAGGCCGTGACACAATCCCGGGCCGGGCCCGGGTGGGCGAGTATCCGGCCGGTGCCGGAGGCGCGTGTGAGAACTTCGTTAAACCATGACGGCGGTCAGCCTCTCGCGCGCCTGGCGCAGATCGAGGACGACGGGTTCCTCGAGGTGGAGGCGGTGCTCGAGGGCGACGCCGAGTCGTTGATCCTGCATCGCCGCGGCGACCAGGTGCGTGCCTGGCTCAATGTCTGCCCGCACGCCGGCCGCCGGCTGGACTGGGCCCCGGGCCGGTTCCTGCGCTCGAAGGAGGGGCTGCTGGTGTGCGCCGCGCACGGGGCCTCGTTCGAACTCGAGCACGGTGTGTGCGTCGCCGGCCCCTGCCGCGGCGCGGGATTGCGCGCGGTGCCGGTGGAAGTGCATGGCGACCAGGTGTGGCTGGCGCGGCATCGGCCCGAAGTGGGGTGAGCGGGCGCGCGGCCGCGTGTCGGAGCCGGATGCGGAGCCCACGCGGCGAACCCCGCCCCAGGCACACCGGCGCCCCCGCCCACATGCGGCGAAGCCGGTTCAGAACATCAGGTTCACCGCGATTACCACGATCGCGAGATAGATCAGCGACAGCGGCCCGCCCACGCGCCACAGGTCGCGCGGCTGGTATGCGGCCGGGCCGGTGATCATCGAGATCACCGGATTGGACGCCGTGACCAGGTTGTTCGACGCCGACAGCGCCACCACCAGCGCGAACGCGGTCGGATTGCCGCCTGCCGCCAGGGCCAGGTTGATCGCCATCGGCACCATCACGATGGTCGCGCCGACATGGCTGATCACCAGCGAGAACACCGTGGTCAGCAACCCCACCGCCACCTGCAGCACCCACACCGGCATCCCTTCCGGCAACTGCTCGATGGTGTGCCCGGCCACCCATGCCGCCGCACCGCTCGAATCCATCGCCCACCCCAGCGGGATCAGGCACGCCATCAGGAACACCGTGCGCCAGTTGATCGCCGCGTAGGCCTCGTCGATGTGCAGCACCCCGCCCACCAGCATCGCCGCCACGCCCGTCATCAGCGCCACCGGCACCGGAATCCGCGCCGACAGCGCCAGCAGCATGGTCACCGCGAAGATGCCCATCGCCATCTTGAACTTGTGCGGCCGCTGCTCGCCCTTCGGGTAGTCGGTGACGACCACGAAGTCCTTTTCTTCCGCCGCCTGCGCCAGGTCCTGCCAGATCCCGTGCAGCACCAGCATGTCGCCGGCACGCAGCGGCAGATGGCGCACGTTCTCGCGCAGCACCTGCTTGTCGCGGTACACCGCCAGCAGGCTGATGCCGAAGCGCTTGCGCAGCTGCAGCTCGGCCTGGGTCTTGCCGATGTAGTTCGAGGTCGGCGGCACCACCGCCTCGGCGATGCCCGCGCGGCTGGGGTTGAACAGGTCGCCGAAGGTGCGCAGGCGCGAACTCATGCGCAGGAAGTTGTTCTGCGCGAAGTCCGCCACCTGCTGCCGCGGCCCCATCGCCCCGAGCACGCTGCCGACCCAGATCCGCGCATCCGCCGGCGGTGCCAGCCGCGCCTCGTTGCCGGTCTTCAGCGCCAGCAGCAGCGGCGCCCCGTGCAGCGCTTCGGCCTCGCCCAGCGACATGCCCACCAGCGGGCTGTCGGCGGTGACGGTGAGCTCGTACACGTCGCCCTCGATCCCGTAGGCCTGGGCGAAGTAGCTCTCGGTGCGCGCCGGCGTCACCCCACGGTCCACGTCCAGCTGCGCCAGCACCCGGTCGCCGTAGAAGCGGAAATACAGCAGCCCCGCGCCGAGCAGCGCCAGGCCGATCGGCAGCGGCGCGAACATGCGCAGCGGTTCGAGCGTGGCCATGCCCGAGGGCAGGTTGGCGTTGGCCGAGACCAGCAGGTCGTTGAGCAGGATCAGCGGCGAGTTGCCGACCATGGTCAGCCCGCCGCCCATCACGATCGCCACCGCCACCGGCAGCAGGAACCGCGACAGCGGCAGGCCCGTGCGCGAGGACAGGCGCGAGGCGACCGGCATGTACAGCGCCATCACCGACGGGTTCTGCATGAACGAGGAGTTGAGCCCGGCGACCGCCGAGGTCAGCAGCAGCAGCCGCTGCTCCACGCCCCTGGCCCGCCGCAGCAGCCAGCCGGCGAGCCGGTTCAGCGCCCCGGTGCGGTCCAGCCCCGCGCCCAGCACCATGGTGGCGATGATGCTGATCACCGCGTTGCCCGAGAACCCGCCGAACAGGTCCTCCGGCGCCACCAGCCCGGTCAGCCCGAGCAGCACCAGCACCACCAGCGCCACCACGTCGGCGCGGATCCGCTCGAACAGGAACATCACCATCGTGAAGCCCACCAGCCCGAGCACGAGCTTCATGTCGGTGGTGAGCGTCAGCGCGGTGTCCATTCGGGTGCGATCGCGTTCCGCGTGAGAGGTTGCGCTTCAGATCCTGTCGTACAGCAGGTCCCACACCCCGTGCCCGAGCCGCTGCCCGCGCGCCTCGAAGTGCGTCTGCGGGCGCCACGCCGGCCGCGGCACGTGCCCGCGCGCCCCGGCGCTGTTGCGCAGGCCCGGCGTGGCGTCGAGCACGTCCCACATCTGCTCGGCATAGTCCTGCCAATCGGTGGCCAGGTGCAAGCGCCCGCCGGGCGCGAGCTTGCGCACCAGCAGCGCGGCGAATTCCGCGTTCACCAGCCGCCGCTTGTGGTGGCGCTTCTTGTGCCACGGATCGGGGAACCAGATCCGGACTTCGGCCAGCGCGCCGTCGCCGATCTCGTGCTGCAGCACCTCCACCGCGTCGTGGTGGTACACGCGCACGTTGCCGGTGCCGTCCTGGGCCAGGCCGTTGAGCAGGCGGCCGACGCCGGGGGCGTGCACCTCGATGCCCAGGTAGTCGCGCGCCGGATCCTGCGCGGCCGATGCGCGCAGCGCCTCGCCGTTGCCGAAGCCGATCTCCAGCACGCGCGGGGCGCGGCGGCCGAACACGGCGTCGAAATCGCGGGCCTGTCCGGTGTAGTCCAGGCCGTAGCGCGGCCACAGCAGGTCGAACGCGCGCTGCTGCGCCGGAGTGAAGCGGCCCTGGCGCAGGACGAAGCTGCGCACGCGGCGGTGGCCTTCCTCGACCGTGAAGGGCTTCGGCGGAAGCTTGCCGGGGTCAGTCACCGCAGGCCTCCCCGACGCGGGCCGCCCTCATCCGATCAGCCCTTCGACCGGGCTCGAGGCCGAAGCGTAGCGCTTGCGCGGGATGCGCCCGGCCAGGAACGCCGCGCGCCCGGCCTCGACCGCGAGCTTCATCGCGTGCGCCATCAGCACCGGATCCTTCGCCCCGGCGATGGCGGTGTTCATCAGCACCCCGTCGCAGCCGAGCTCCATCGCGATCGCCGCGTCCGAGGCGGTGCCCACGCCGGCGTCCACCAGGATCGGCACCTTCGCGTTCTCGACGATCTCGAGCAGGTTGTAGCGGTTCTGGATCCCCAGGCCCGAGCCGATCGGCGCGGCCAGCGGCATCACCGCCACGCAGCCGATCTCCTCCAGGCGCTTGGCCAGGATCGGGTCGTCGCTGGTGTAGACCATCACCTGGAAGCCTTCGGCGACCAGGATCTCGGCGGCCTTGAGCGTCTGCACCACGTCCGGGTACAGCGTCTTCTGGTCGCCGAGCACTTCCAGCTTCACCAGCGTGTGGCCGTCGAGCAGCTCGCGCGCCAGGCGGCAGGTGCGCACCGCGTCCTCGGCGGTGTAGCAGCCGGCGGTGTTGGGCAGGATCGTGTAGCGGTCCGGCGGCAGCACGTCGAGCAGGTTCGGCTCGCCGGGGGTCTGGCCGATGTTGGTGCGGCGGATCGCCACGGTCACGATCTCGGCGCCCGCGGCCTCGGTGGCGCGGCGGGTTTCCTCGAGATCCTTGAACTTGCCGGTGCCGGTCAGCAGCCGGGAACGGTAGCGGCGGCCGGCGACGACGAGCGCGTCGTCGGGCCGCAGAGTGGACAGGTCGTGCATCCGCAAATGGTACCGCGCGCCGCCCGTCGGCCGCAGCCGCGAAACCGCGGCCGGGCTGTCCGGTTCATGCGGAGCGCGCCGTAGTGTGGGCTGAGGGGCCGCCCTCGCGCCCGGGTTTCCCCTGGACCCGGCGCAGCCGGCCGCTCGCGCGCGATGTCGCATCGCGCGGTCCGACAAGGCACACCCGGCGCGAGCCGGCGTCGCAAAGCTTTCGGGTCCCCGGCGCAATCCCCCCGCCGCGGACGGCCGGGTTCCCGTGACCGCCCGATGCGTCTCGCGCGTTCTTTCAGCCGCCGCCGAGGGCGTGCACGATCTCGACCCGGTCCCCGGCCTGCAGTTCGTGGCGGGCATGCGCGCCGCGCGGCACGATCGTGCCGTTGACCTCGACCGCGACCCGGCGCCCGGCCAGGCCCTCGCGTTGCAGCAGGTCGAGCACGGTGCACGGCGCCTGGAGCCGGCGCGGCTCGCCGTTGAGCAGGATGTCCATGCGCCCATTGTCGCCGCAGGCCGGCCCGAGGGCGAAGGGCGGTTGAGCGTGTCCGGCGTTTCTGGAACCATCGGCGCATACGGCCGCGCACGTTGCGCGGCCGCTTTCTCCGGGGAGCCCCAACGCATGAAGCCCAGCCGCCTGACCCGTTCCGCCCTCGCCTGCGCCCTCGCCCTGGTCTTCGCGCCGGTGGCCGCGCAGACCTACAGCCAGACCGTGTTCTTCGGCGACAGCCTCACCGACGCGGGGTTCTACCGCCCGATCCTGCCGCCCAGCGCGCAGGCGGTGACCGGCCGCTTCACCACCAATCCGGGCCTGGTGTGGGCGGAGTTCCTGGCCCAGTACTACGGCACCGACGCCGCGCCGGCCTGGCAGCTCACCTCCACCGGCATCGCGCCCGGCACCGGCGACAACTACGCGGCGGGCGGGGCGACGATCAACCTCGGCCCCGGCTTCCCGCCGACCAACCCGACCCAGTTCGCCCCCTCCATCGGCCTGCAGATCCAGGCGCACCTGTCCGCCAACGGCGGCCGCGCCGACCCGAACGCGCTGTACACCGTCTGGGGCGGCGCCAACGACCTGTTCTTCCACCTCAACGGCCTGACCACGCAGGCGACGTTCCTCGCCGCGGCGGGCCGGGAGGTGACGCTGGTGCAGTCGCTGCAGAACGCCGGCGCGCGCTACATCCTGGTGCCGACGATGCCCGACGTGGGCAGGACGCCGTTCGGCCTGTCGCTGGGGCCGGCCGGCTCGGCCGGCGTGACCACGCTGGTGCAGACCTACAACACGACGCTGTTCAACGGCCTGCAGCAGGCCGGCGTGCGGGTGATCCCGCTCGACACCTTCCACTTCCTGCGCGAGATCGCGGCCGCGCCGTCCGCCTACGGCCTGGTCAATGTCACCGCGCCGGCCTGCGGCAGCACCTCCTCGCTGGTGTGCACGCCGGGCAACCTGGTCGCGCCCGGCGCGAACGAGACCTTCGCCTTCGCCGACGGCGTGCACCCGACCACGGCCGGCCATCGCCTGCTGGCCGATTTCGCGATCTCGGTGCTGGAGGCCCCGCGCCAGATCGCGGTGCTGCCGCACTCGGCGGCGATGGTCGGCCGCGCCCGCGCCGAGCGCGTGGCCCAGCACTGGCAGGGCGGGGAAGGCGAGGGCATGCGCTGGTGGGCGGACGTGCGCGGCGACAACCAGCGCTACGGCGACGGTGACGATTACGACGGCATGGGGCCGACCCTGACCTTCGGCGTGGACTGGGTCCGCGGCGCCTTCGCCTGGGGCGCGTTCGCCGGCTACGGCCGCCAGGACATCGACTTCGGCCAGCGCCGCGGCGAGTTCGAGCAGAGCGACGCCACGCTCGGCGGCTTCGTCGGCTGGCGCGGCGACGGCCCCTGGGTCAACGCCCAGGTCAGCTACAGCAGGCTCGGCTTCGACGTCGAGCGCGAGGTGCACCTGGGCCCGGCCACGCGCGTGCATCGCGGCTCGCCCGACGGCGACAACCTGACCGTCGCCGCCAGCGCGGGCTGGGAGTTCGGCGGCGAGCGCCTGCGCCACGGCCCGGTGCTGGCGGTGATCTCGCAGCGGATCGAAGTGGACGGCTACGCCGAGGACAGCACCGAGTCCACCGCGCTGGCCTATCCGGAGCAGGCGTTCGACTCGCTGATCGGCAGCATCGGCTGGCAGGCGAGCTACGCGATCCACGACCACCTGGTGCCGTACGCGCGCCTGACCGTGGACCGCGAGTTCGAGGATCCGGCCGAGGAAGCCTTCGCCCAGTCCCGCTCGATGCCGGGCACCGCGCCGTTCGCGGTGCCGGGCCTGGACCGCGACCAGGACTACGCCACGATCACCTTCGGCGCCCGCACCCGCCTGTTCGGGCTGGACGCGAACATCGGCGCCAGCGCCACCGTCCAGCAAGGCGGCGGCAACGACGCCACGGTGTTCGTGACCCTCGGCGGGGGCTTCTGAACCATGCCCGGACGCGGCGCCGGAGGCCCGCCGGCGCCGCGTTGCCAAGCCCGGCCGACGGGGCATAGACTTCGGCCCGTGCGGGCGTAGTTCAATGGTAGAACTTCGGCTTCCCAAGCCGATAGCGTGGGTTCGATTCCCATCGCCCGCTCCAGATCCCGACGGCGGCCCGCGTGGCCGCCGTTTTCACTTGGAGCGTCTTCGATTGGGGCAGCTTCGATCGGGGCATCGGCATCGTCTCCGGCGTGCGGCGCCGGGCGGGCCCGCTGCCCGCAGGACCGGGCCATGAAACTCGCGATCCTCTCGCGCAACAGCAAGCTCTACTCGACCCGCCGCCTGGTCGAGGCGGCGCGTGCGCACGGGCACACGGTGCGCGTGCTCGACCCGCTGCGCTGCTACATGCGCATCGGCAGCGACGGGTTCGCGATCCACCACAAGGGCCGGCCGCTGACCGACTACGACGCGGTGCTGCCGCGCATCGGCGCCTCGATCACGCGCTACGGCAGCGCGGTGCTGCGCCAGTTCGAACTGATGGGCTGCTACACGCCCAACCCGTCCGACGCGATCCTGATCGCGCGCGACAAGCTGCGCTGCCACCAGCTGCTGGCCGCACACGGGTTGCGGCTGCCGACCACGGTGATCGGCGACAATCCCGACGACACCGCCGACCTGCTGTCCCTGCTCGGCCCGCCCCCGCACGTGATCAAGCTGACCGAGGGCAGCCAGGGCGCCGGGGTGATGCTGACCGAGAAGCCCTCGGCGAGCCGCGCCGCGGTGGAGGCCCTGCGCGGGCTGTACGCGAACTTCCTGGTGCAGGAGTTCGTGGCCGAGGCGGAAGGGGCGGACCTGCGCTGCCTGGTGGTGGGTGGCAAGGTGGTCGCGGCGATGCGGCGCCAGGCGCCGCTGGGCGACTTCCGCTCCAACCTGCATCGCGGCGGCAGCGCCAGTGCCGAAACCCCGAGCCCGGAGGAGGCGCGCACCGCAATCCGCGCCGCGCGCCTGCTCGGCCTGGGCGTGGCCGGCGTGGACCTGATCCGCTCCCGGCGCGGGCCGCTGGTGCTGGAGGTCAACGCCTCGCCCGGCCTGGAGGGGATCGAGGCCGCCAGCGGGGTGGACGTGGCCGATGCGATCATCCGCCACATCGCCCGTGGGGTCCGGCGCCACCGGACCGCGCCCGTGCCCGCCGCCGCGGCACGATCCCGGCCGCAACAGTCTCGTAAGTAATTGATTCTCCGATTGATCTGGCAGGGCCGCTGGCCCCGGTCGCTGGCTTAACAAAATCTTCACGCGATTTGGCGACCCCTTTAACGGTGCTTTAATCGCGCCCCCCGTAGCCTGTGCCGACCGCACTCTGCGGCGCTCCTGCCGACTCTCGGACGGACGAAGCGGATTACGGTAATCGGGGTTAGACCTTCGGCCCGGGCGCTCGCCGCGTCCGGGCTTTTTTTGTCCGCGGCGGCGTCGCGGCTGACGGGGGTGCGGCCAGAGGTTAATCTCGCTGCATGCGCATCCTCGTCATCGAAGACAACCAGGACATCGCCGCCAACCTCGGGGACTACCTCGAGGACCGCGGCCACAGCGTGGATTTCGCCGCCGACGGCGTGACCGGGCTGCACCTGGCGGTGATCAACGACTTCGACGCGATCGTGCTCGACCTCAACCTGCCGGGCATGGACGGCCTGGAGGTGTGCCGCAAGCTGCGCACCGAGGCGCGCAAGCAGACCCCGGTGCTGATGCTGACCGCGCGCGACACGCTCGAGAACAAGCTCGCCGGGTTCGAGTCGGGCGCGGACGACTACCTGATCAAGCCGTTCGCGCTGCAGGAGGTCGAGGTGCGCCTGAACGCCCTCACCCGCCGCGGCAAGGGCGTGCAGACACGGGTGCTGACCGTGGGCGACCTCGAGTACAACCTCGACACGCTCGAGGTTCGGCGCCAGGGCAAGCTGCTCCAGCTCAACCCGACCGCGCTGAAGATCCTGCAGGCGCTGATGGAGGCCTCGCCCGCGGTGGTCACCCGCCAGGAGCTGGAGACGCGGGTGTGGGGCGAGGAGCTGCCCGATTCGGATTCGCTGCGGGTGCACATCCACGGCCTGCGCGCCGTGATCGACAAGCCGTTCGGCGTGCCCCTGATCCAGACCCGCCACGGCATCGGCTACCGGATCGCCGCGCCCGATGCCGAGTGAACAGGCGCCGGCCCGCCGCCCGCGGCGCTACCGCCGGCGGCTGCGCAGCCGCATCGTCCTCTCGTTCTTCCTGCTCGGCGTCAGCCTGACGCTGCTGCTGGCCTTCGCCACCAACTGGGCGCGCAACCGGGTCGAGGACGCGCTGGTGGTGGACGTGCTCAACCGCAACATCGACGAGTACGCGCGCCGCTACTACGCCGACCCGGACCGTCGCCCCGACCTGCCGGTGCAGCAGATGCGCGCCTACGTGTTTGCGCCGGACAGCGAACGGCTGCGCACCGATTTCCCCGAGTGGGTGGAACTCCCCGACGGCGTGTACGGGCTCGACGGCGTCAACCCCGACGGCACGCCGTTCTCGTACAAGCTCGCGGTGCGCAAGACGCCGGAGGCCTGGTTCTTCGTCGCCTACGACATGACCCAGACCCTCCGCGGCGAACAGCGCTTCCGGCGCGCGCTGTACGGCGCGGTGGTGGTGTTCTCGGCGCTGTCGCTGCTGGTCGGCTGGTGGGCGGCCTCGCGGGTGATGCGGCCGGTATCGGAGCTGGCCGCGCTGCTGAAGGAATCCGGCCGCAGCCCGCAACCCGAGGGCCTGGCCGGGCACTTCGCGGAGGACGAGGTCGGCCAGCTCGCCGCCGCGCTCGACGACTACGCCGGGCGCCTGACCGAGGTGGTCAAGCGCGACCGCGAGTTCAACGCCGACGTCAGCCACGAGCTGCGCACGCCGCTGGCGGTGATCCGCGGCGCCACCGAGCTGCTGCTCGCACGCCAGGACCTGGATGAGCGCACCCGCGCGCGCCTGCGCCGGATCCAGCGCGCCGAGCAGCAGTGCACCGACCTGATCAGCGCGCTGCTGCTGCTGTCGCGCAACGAGCGCGGGCACGGCATCTGCGACGTGGGCAAGGTGGCCGAGCAGCTGCTGGAGACCCACCGCGCCCAGCTCGGCGGCAAGCCGCTGGAGTTGCGCCTGGAAGGCGAGGGCGGCCTGATCGTGGACGCGCCCGAGGCGGCGGTGTCGGTCGCGCTCGGCAACCTGATCGGCAACGCGGTCAAGTACACCGCGCGCGGCGAGGTGGTGGTGCGGCTGCGCCCCGATGCGGTGGAGGTGGCCGACACCGGCCCCGGCCTGAGCGCCGAGGACGCCGCGCGGCTGTTCGAGCGCGGCTACCGCGGCAGCCACGCCGGCCACACCCACGGCGGCGGCATCGGCCTGTCCATCGTCCGCCGCCTGTGCGAGCTGTACGGCTGGCAGGTGCGGGTGCTG
Organism: Vulcaniibacterium gelatinicum; assembly: GCF_008033445.1. Taxonomy (GTDB): domain Bacteria; phylum Pseudomonadota; class Gammaproteobacteria; order Xanthomonadales; family Xanthomonadaceae; genus Vulcaniibacterium_B; species Vulcaniibacterium_B gelatinicum. Next base: position 72,187 of record NZ_VNKO01000005.1, on the reverse strand, counting down.
CCCGGCGAACCGGGCGGCGTGGTCGCCACCCTCGTCTTCTCGCCGCCGGGCGGCGTGGGTGGTCAGGCCTCGACCGGCTCCAGCCAGCCGTAGCGGTCCGGCGTGCGGCCGTCGAACAGGCCGAAGAACAGCTCCTGCATGCGCCGCGTCACCGGCCCCGGGCGGCCCTCGCCGACCTGGCGGCCGTCCACCGAGCGGATCGGGGTGATCTCGGCCGCGGTGCCGCACATGAACAGCTCGTCGCACAGGTACAGGTACTCGCGCGGGATGTCGCGCTCGACCACCGGGATGCCGTGGTCGCGCGCCAGCGTCATCAGCGTGTTGCGGGTGATGCCGTTGAGCAGCGCGGCGCTGACCGGCGGGGTGTGCAGCGCGCCGTCGAAGACCAGGAACAGGTTCTCGCCCGCGCCCTCGCTGAGCAGGCCGGTGGAGGCCAGGGCGATGCCCTCGCCGAAGCCGAGCCGGCGCGCCTCGCGCGCGACCAGCTGCCCGGAGAGGTAGTTGCCGCCGGCCTTGGCCCCGGCCGGGATCGTGTTCGGCGCGAAGCGCTGCCAGCTCGAGACGCAGGCGTCTATGCCCTGTTCGAGCACGCCGTCGCCGAGGTAGGCGCCCATCTGCCATGCGGCCACCGCCACGTCGGTCGGCGTATCGGCCGAGAGACCGAAACCGCCCAGGCCGCGGAACGCGACCGGGCGCAGGTAGGCCTTGGTCAGGCCGTTGGCCTTCACCACCTCGCGGCAGGCGGCGTTGATCTGCTCCAGCGTGTACGGCATCGCCAGCTCGTAGATCTTCGCCGAGGCGAACAGGCGCTTGTTGTGGTCGGTGAGGCGGAAGATCGCCGGGCCGTTGGGCGTCTCGTAGCTGCGGATGCCCTCGAACACCGAGGAGCCGTAATGCAGTGCATGCGCCATCACATGGGTGGTCGCCTCGGCCCAGGGCTTGATGCGGCCGTTGTGCCAGATCCAGTCGGGATAGCGCATGGTTCGGGGCCTCGCGGGAAAGGCGCTATTGTGCCGGAGCCTCCGCGCCGCGGCCGCGGCCGGAGGTCACAGGCTCAGCCACCAGCAGCCGTAGCGGCGGCGCAGGGCGAACACCGTGCGCGCGGGGGTGCGGCCGTCGGCGAGGGTCTGCTCGAGCCGCAGCGCGACCGGCGCGCCCCTGCGCGAGGACGCGGCGCCGGCCGGAGCGGCGGCGGTGTCGGCGGGCTCCCCGGTTTCCGCGCCCGCCGGGGCGTACACCGGCACCACGTCCACCAGCGGCCGCCGCGCCACCGTCTCCAGGCGTGCCAGCAGCGGCCCGGCCGCGTCGTCGGAGATTCCCGTCCAGTGATGGAGCGAGGCCAGGCGATTGACGTCGCGGGCGTCCACCGCGGTGGTCAGTGCGTACACCAGGTCCTGCAGGTTGCGCGCGCAGCCGTGGGGCACTTGTCGCACCGCGCCGGCCGCGCGTGCGCGCGCCGACGCCACCGGGGTATCGCGCGCGCCGAGCTCGGCGCAGCGGCGGTCGGTGAACAGCGGCGTGCCGTCGGGCAGCACGCAGCGGCGCACCTGCGCGGGCAGGGCGGGCGGCAGGCACAGCCCGGCCAGCACGGCCACGCACGCCAGGACGGGACGGAGCGCAGGCATCCGTCGAGCCTAGCGCCGTGGGCGGATGCACGGAAGCCGCACGGCCGCGCGCGCCGGGCGCCCCGGCGCGGCTCTGGGATAATGCGCGGCCCCTCCCCGCACCCCGGATGCCCATGGCCCGCAAGACGATCCTCAACGACGCCCATCGCGCCCTCGGCGCCAGGATGGTGGACTTCGGCGGCTGGGACATGCCGCTGCACTACGGCTCGCAGGTCGAGGAGCACCACCAGGTGCGGCGCGACGCCGGCATGTTCGACGTCTCGCACATGACCGTGGTGGACCTCACCGGCGCCCGCGTGCGCGAGTTCCTGCGCCACCTGCTCGCCAATTCGGTGGACAAGCTGAAGTCGCCGGGCAAGGCGCTGTACAGCGCCATGCTGAACGAGCAGGGCGGGGTGATCGACGACCTGATCGTCTATTTCGTGGAGGAAGGGTTCTTCCGCATGGTGGTCAATGCCGCCACCCGCGAGAAGGACCTGGCCTGGATCGCCCGCCAGGCGCAGGCCTTCGAAGCGGGTGTGCGCGAGCGGCCCGAGTTCGCGATCGTCGCCGTGCAGGGCCCGAATGCGCGGGCGAAGGTGCTGGGCCTGCTGTCCGAGCAGGATCGTGAGCGCATCGGCAAGCTGCCGCGCTTCGCCGCCGGGCAGGCGCGCACCGCGGACGGCGCCGAGCTGTTCGTCGCCCGCACCGGCTACACCGGCGAGGACGGCTTCGAGGTGATCGTGCCGCAGGCGCAGGCCGTGGCGCTGTGGGACGCGCTGCTCGCCGCCGGGGTGAAGCCCGCCGGCCTGGGCGCGCGCGACACGTTGCGGCTGGAGGCCGGCATGGCGCTGTACGGCCAGGACATGGACGAGACCGTGACCCCGTTCGAGGCCGGGCTCGGCTGGACGGTCGTGCTCGACGCGGGCCGCGACTTCATCGGCCGCGCCGCGCTCGAGGCGCAGCTGGCCGCCGGCGTGCCGCGGCAGACGATCGGCCTGGTGATGGACGAGAAGGGCGTGCTGCGCCACGGACAGAAGGTGCTCACCGCCCATGGCGAGGGCGAGATTTTGTCCGGTACGTTCTCGCCGACCCTGGGCAAGGCGATCGCGCTGGCACGCGTGCCGGCCGGCGGGATTCCGCTCGGTACCGACGGCAACGTGCGGGTGGACATCCGCGGCCGCGAGGTGCCGGTGCGCGTGGTGAAGTTCCCGTTCGTGCGCGAGGGCAAACCGCAGCCCGGCGTCTGACACCCCGCCACCGGTCCGCCGGTTGGCTACACTAGCCGTCCCTTTCACCGCCTGCCCGACGCAAGACACGGAGCACCCCGATGAGCGAGATCCCCGGCGACCTGAAGTTCATGAAGTCCCACGAGTGGGCCCGCGTCGAGGGCGACGGCCGCGTCACGGTCGGCATCTCCGACCACGCGCAGGAACTGCTGGGGGACCTGGTCTACGTGGAGCTGCCCGCGGTCGGCGACCGGGTCGAGGCCGGCAATGCCTGCGCCGTGGTCGAGTCGGTGAAGGCCGCCTCCGACGTGTATTCGCCGGTCACCGGCAGGGTGGTCGAGGTCAACGCCGCGCTGGCCGACAAGCCGGAGACGATCAACGAGGACGCCTACGGCGACGGCTGGATCTTCGTGGTCGAGATGGAGGACCCCGAGCAGCTCAACGACCTGCTCTCGCCGGACGACTACGCCAGCCTGATCGAGGAAGAGGAGCACTGAGCTCCCGCCTCTGCCGCGGTCTTCCGATGCCGGCCGCCGTGTGCGGCCGGCGTCGTTTTCGGGGGGCGAATGGCGCCGCGAGGGCGGTCGCGGCGTTGCCGCCGGCCGCCGTGGCGTTCGCGCACTTTCGCGCAAATCGGCTTGTGCAGTGCCGGAAAACGCCCCTTCCGCGGCGCCTTCGCGGCGGCGGCGTGAAGACGCCGCAGAGCCTCGCCTATGCACGCGTGCAGCCTGCGCGGACGCCGCCGCCGCGCCTGCATCGCGCGCGTGGCATTCCGGCGCGGAATGCGGAAAACAAGCTGTTTTTTCCCAACACACGCGCTGTCGTCCGCATTCGCCATTGCATGGCCTTGTCGGTGCGACCGCGCCGCGCGGCCGTGCCGCACACCGCATCCGGGGCGCCGCTCGTCGGCAAGCGGGTGCGGCGGGTTGTTGACAGTGGAAAAAACCGTGATTAGGTTTCGCGCCAGCAGACGTTGCCTGCGGAAACGAGTGACCAACGCCATTGCGACAAAGCGCGTCACGACACGTACCTCCGCCCGGACGCTTCACACGGTGGACGCAGGCCCCGTTTCCCTCGAGAAAACGCAAACGTCTCCCGCATACCCGACCCGCAGCGCCCGGCGCGGCGGGTTTTTTTCTGCCCGGCGCGGCTGCGCCGGGCGCCCCGAATCCGTTCCGGCGTGCCATGCGCGCCGGCGGTTGGCCGCGGGTCCGACTCCCGCGGTGTCGCTTCGAACTGGGCCGTAGTACCGATAGTCCCAATAGACGAGGAGCCATCCCATGGCCATGAAGAAAGCTGCGAAGAAGTCCGCCAAGAAGGCGACGAAGAAGGCCGCCCGCAAACCGGCGGCGAAGAAGGCTGCCAAGAAGACCGCCAAGAAGGCCGCCAAGAAGGCCGTCCGCAAGACTGCGAAGAAGGCCGCCCGCAAGGCGGTGCGCCGTCCGGCCCGCAAGGCCGCCAAGAAGACCGTCCGCAAGGCGGCGAAGAAGGCCGCGCGTCGTCCGGCCCGCAAGGCCGCCAAGAAGACGGCCCGCAAGGGGGCGAAGAAGACGGCCCGCAAGGCCGCGAAGAAGCCTGCCGCGAAGAAGGCCGCGAAGAAGCCTGCGGCGAAGCGCAAGTCGGCCAAGAAGGCGAAGGCCGCACCGGTGGCGATGCCCGCCCCGGTCATGCCGATGATGTAACGACAACCCCGAGTACGCCGTAATCGAGCCCCTTCCCGCGTGCCCAGGCGGGAAGGGGTTTTTCTTGGCGGGTGGGGGGCGACTGGCCGCGGCGGGCCGCGCTCAGCGCGGCGCGGCGGTGGCGTGGGAGGCGTCCATGCCGGAGGGCGGCTTGGCGCCGGTCGTCGGCGTCGTGGCCGCATCCTCCTGCCGCCGGGCGAACAGGGTCGCATCCTCAGGCTCGATGTCGAGCCAGCGTCCGGGCGCCAGCCCGATCGCGCGGTCGAGGATGGTCGGCAGCAACCCGGACGGCGCGGAGCTTTCGCTGTTCCACAGGATCGCCACGCCCAGGTCGCGTTCGGGCAGCAGCGCGATCAGGCCGCGATAGCCCTGCACCGCGCCACCGTGGAAGACCAGGCGGTGGCCGGCGTAGTCGTACACGCGCCAGCCGAGCGCGTAGCTTGCCCACGAGAGGCGTTCGCGGCGCCAGCTCGAGCCGCGGGTCTCGCCCGGCGTGGCCACGATCGGCGCGTGCAGCGTGGCCAGCAGCGGCGCCGGCAGCACATCGGGCCGGTGGCCGGTCTGTGCGATCAGCCATTGCGCCATGTCGGCGGCGCTGGCGTTGACGCCGGCGGCGGGCGCGAGCTGGTAGTAGGTGGGCTTGGGCGACAGCGGCACCCAGCCGTTGCGCCCGCGCACGTGCGGCCGCGCCCAGCGCGGGCTGGCGAGGATGCCGTCCAGCCCCACGCTCGCATCACGCATGCCCAGCGGCGCGAACAGCCGCTCGCGCAGCAGATCCTCGTAGCTGCGCCCGGTCGCGGCCAGGGCCAGGTCGCCGACCAGGCTGAAGGCGACGTTCTGGTAGGCGTAGCACTCGCCCGGCCGGCAGGTCAGTGGCGCCTCGGCCAGGCGCCGGGTGAGCGTGCGGTAGTCGGCGTAGCGCTCGATGTCGCGGTCATAGGTGTTGTGCGGCAGGCCGAGGCGATGGCTGAGCACGTCGGCCACCGTCACCTTGTGCGAGGCGTAGGGATCCTGCAGCCGGAACTCCGGAAGGTAGTCGCGCACGCGGCTGTCCCAGCGCAGCGAGCCGTCGGCGACCAGCAGGCCGGTGAGGGTGCCGGCGAAACCCTTCGACAACGAGGCCAGGCGGAACACGGTGTGCACGTCCACCGGCTCGCCGGCGTAGGTGTCGGTGATGCCGTAGCCGCGCGCGCTGAGCACCCGGCCGCCCTGCACGATCGCCAGCGCCAGGCCCGGCACGCGCCGGTCGGCCACCAGCCGCTCGGCGAGCCGCTCGAACTCGGCGACCTCGAACCCCTGTGCCGGGGACATGCGCGGGATCGCGGTCGCCGGCGAGCGGATCGCGTACTGCGCGGGGGGAACGGCGCGTGCAGCCGGAGCGGAGGCGGACGGAGCGGGGTCGGCGACCGGCGTGCCCGGCCAGCGCAACGGCGTCTCGGCGCTGGCCAGGGCGAGCGGGAGCAGCAGGGCGAGCGCCGTCAGGCGCCAACCCCGTCGATGCCGGCCCCGGCCCTGCACGCCTTTCATCGCGGGCGCCCCCTGCGTATGCTGCGAATGAACAGGCCGATCTTATAGCGCCATGCCGGCCTGCTTGCCTGAACATGGGGAGCCCCGATGAGCCTGCTTGTGACCGTCGTCATCCTTGCCGTGCTCGCGTTCTGGGTCGTTGGCCTGTACAACGGCCTGGTCCGGGCGCGCAACGCCTTCCGCAACGCCTTCGCCCAGATCGACGTGCAGCTGCAGCGGCGCTTCGACCTGATCCCGAACCTGGTCGAGACCGCCAAGGGCTACCTCAAGCACGAACGCGAAACCCTGGAGGCGGTGATCGCCGCCCGCGGCGCGGCGATCGCCGGGCTGTCGGCAGCCAAGGCCCATCCCGGCGACGCCGCAGCGATGGCCGAACTCGCCGCCACGCAAGGGGCGCTCAACGGCGCGCTCGGCCGCCTGCTGGCCGTGGTCGAGGCCTACCCCGACCTCAAGGCCAACCAGAACATGATGCAGCTCAGCGAGGAGCTGACCTCGACCGAGAACAAGGTCGCCTTCGCCCGCCAGGCCTACAACGACGCGGTGATGAGCTACAACAACAAGCGCGAGACGTTCCCGTCCAACCTCGTGGCGGGCATGCTCGGGTTCGGTCCGGCGGCGCTGTTGGAGATCCCGGCCGAACAGCAGGCGCAGGTGCGCGCAGCGCCGAAGGTGCAGTTCTGAGCGAGGGGTGACCCTCCCGCATGAACTTCTACGAACGCCAGGAAGCCGCCCGGCGCGGCTCGACGCGGCTGGTGGTGCTGTTCGTGCTCGCGGTGCTGGGCATCGTGGCCGCGGTGGACCTGGCGGTGCTGTTCCTGCTGGGCGGCGGCGAGCGCAGCGGCACGCTGCTGGCCTTCACCACCCTGTTCACCGCCGCGGTGATCGGCCTGGGCTCGCTGTACCGCATCGCCTCGCTGCGCGGCGGGGGCGATGCGGTGGCGGTGCAGATGGGCGGGGTTCCGGTGCCCGAGGACACCACCGACTTCGCCCTACGCCGGCTGCGCAACGTGGTCGAGGAGATGGCGATCGCCTCGGGCGTGCCGGTGCCGCGGATCTACGTGCTCGAGCACGAGGCCGGCATCAACGCCTTCGCCGCCGGCTACACGCCGGCCGATGCGGCAATCGCGGTGACCCGCGGCGCGCTCCAGCGGCTCAACCGCGACGAGCTGCAGGGGGTGGTCGCGCACGAGTTCAGCCACATCCTCAACGGCGACATGCGCCTGAACCTGCGCCTGATCGGCGTGCTGTTCGGGATCCTCATGCTCGGCCTGATCGGGCGCAAGATCCTCGAGCACGGGCGTGGCGCCCGCGGCCGCAGCGGCGGCGCGGTGCTGATGGTGGCGCTGGTCGCGATGGTGGTCGGCTACATCGGCCTGTTCTTCGGCCGCATGATCAAGGCCGGGGTGAGCCGCACGCGCGAGCGGCTGGCCGATGCCAGCGCGGTGCAGTTCACCCGCCAGGCCCAGGGGCTGGCCGGGGCGCTGAAGAAGATCGCCGGGCTCGCCGAGGGCAGCCGCCTGAGCGAACGCGGCGAGGCCGAGGAAGTCAGCCACATGCTGTTCGGCGACGGCATCGGCTTGTCCGGGCTGTTCGCCACCCATCCGCCGCTGCTGGAGCGGATCCAGGCGCTGGAGCCGGGGTTCCGCCCCGACCAGCTCGAGACGTTGTCGCGGCGCTGGGCGGCTACGCCGCCGGACGGACTCGAGGAAGACCTGCAACTCGGCCTGGCCACGCGCGAGGCGGCCCACGTGCCGTTGCCCGGGGCGGGCAGCGCAGTCGCGTTGTCGCCGTCCGCCGTGGCAATGCAGGTGGCACAGCCCTCGCCCCACGATTACCAGCGCGCGGACGCGATCGTGGCCGCCTTGCCCGAGCCGCTGCGGGCGCTGGCTCGCGACCGGGCGCAGGTGGTGCCGCTGCTGCTGGCCCTGCTGCTGGACGAGGATCCGGCGCTGGCCGCGCGCCAGCTCGGGGAGATCGCCACACGCCTGGGCCCGGCCGTGGCCGAGCAGGCGCGCGCGTCGCGCGCCGGGCCCCTGGCCGGCCTGCATCCCGCCCTGCGTCTGCCGCTGGCCGAGCTCGCCTTCCCGGCGCTGCGCCAGCGGCCACGGCCGGAGCTGGAGGCGTTCCTCGACAGCGTGCATGCGGTGGCGCATGCCGACGGCCGGGTGTCGCTGTTCGAATACTGCCTGGCGCAACTGCTGCGGGTGCAGGTGCGCGAGGCACTCGATCCGGCGCGTTACGCGCGCTTCGGGCGGCGCCGGCTCACCCAGGTGCGCGGCGAGGTGGCCGCGCTGCTGGGCGTGGTGGCACAGTCCGGCCACGACGATCCGGCCGAGGCGCAGCGCGCCTACCTGGCCGGCTTGCAGCATGTCCTGCCGCAGGAACATTTGCCGTATCTCCCGCCCGACAGCAGCGTACAGGCGCTGGACGCGGTCTGGGCGCCGCTGGACGCGCTCGACCCGCTCGCCAAGCAGTCGCTGGTGGAAGCGCTGGCGGCGACGGTCGCGCACGACGGCCGCGTGAATGTGGTCGAAGCGGAATTGCTGCGCACGGTCTGCGCTGTGCTGCACTGCCCCCTGCCGCCGGTACTCGAACGCGGCTAGAGGCAAACGTGGCGACCGCGCCGCGAGGCGCGAGGCAGGAACGAGGCGCCGGCACGGGCGGCGTGCCGGCCCGCTCGACGTGTTCCGGCAGGGGGCGAAATGCTTGGACGGTCGTGATCTCAGGGAGGTGGCGTGGCGCGGAGGCCTGGTGGCGGCAGCGGGCATGGCCGGTGCCGCGGCCGCGCTGGCGCCCGTGGCCGCGCGTGGGCCGGCGTTGCTCGCGGCGTTGCTGGTCGTGCTCGCGCTGGCTGTGCTCGCGGTGCGGCTGCGCACCGGGGCCGTCGCCCGTGCGCGCGGCGCGGCACGCGCCCTGCTGGCCACCAACGTCGCGCTGGAAAGCCGCGCCACCGAGCGTGCGGTGGAACTGGCCGCGGCGAACGCGGCGCTGGAACGCGCCGTGGCCGACCACGAGCGGGCCCTGGCCGAGCTGCGCGCGAGCCAGGACGAGGCGCGCGCGATCATAGACACCGCGTTCGACGCCTACATCGCCATGGACGCCGAGGGCCGCGTGCTGGAATGGAACCGCCAGGCCGAGCGCCTGTTCGGCTGGGCCCGCACCGAGGCGGTCGGCCGCGACCTCGCCGAGCTGATCATTCCGCCGCCCCTGCGCCAGGCCCATCGCCACGGCCTGGCCAATTTCCTGTCCACCGGCGAGGGGACGGTGCTGAACCGCCGGGTGGAGATGACCGCGCTGCACCGCGACGGCCACGAAGTCCCGGTCTCGATGACGATCTGGGCCACGCCGATGGGCGTGTCGTGGAAGTTCAACGCCTTCCTGCACGACGTGCAGCGGCAATGGGCGATCCGGCGGCTGGCGGTGGAGACCGCGACCGCGACCGCGCTGCTCGAATCGGCCTCGCTCGAGGAGGCGGCGCCGCGCGTGCTGCAGACGATCTGCGAGCGGCTGGGGCTGGCGGTGGGACTGCTGTGGCAGGTGGACGCGGAGCTGGAGGCGCTGCGCTGCGTGGCCGCCTGGGAGCGCGACGGCGGCGGCGCCCTGGTCGAGGCCAGCCGGCACATGCTGTTCCCGCGCGGCACCGGCCTGCCCGGGCGGGTCTGGGCGGAGGGCCAGGCCGAGTGGCTGAGCGACGCCGCCGAGGACATGCACTTCGCGCGCCAGCGCCATGCCCGCCACGACGGCCTGCATGCCGCATTCGCGTTCCCGCTGGTCGGTGGCGAGCAGGTGCTGGGCGTGGCCGAGTTCTATGCGCCGGCGGCGATGGAGGCCGACCCGGAACTGCTGGAGACCGTGCAGACCCTGGGCAACCTGCTCGGCCAGTTCATCGCCCGCAAGCAGGCCGAGCACGCGCTGGAGGTGGAGAGCGAGTTCCTGGCCACGGTGCTCGACAGCATCACCGAGGGCATCGTCGCCTGCGACGAACACGGCACCCTGACCCTGTTCAACCGCGCCACCCGCGAGATGCACGGCCTGCCCGAGCAGCCGCTGCCGCCGGAGCAATGGGCCAGCTACTACAGCCTGTACCGCGCCGACGGCGTGACCCCGCTGCCGATGGAGGAAAACCCGCTGCTGCGCGCGTTCCACGGCGAGCGGGTGCACAACCAGGAGATCGTGATCGCGCCGAAGGACCGCCCGGCGCACATCGTGGTCTGCAACGGCCAGAGCATGGTCACCCAGAGCGGGCGCAAGGCCGGCGCGGTGGTGGCGCTGCACGACATCACCGAACGCAAGCAGGCCGAGGAGCGGCTGCAGCAGCTCGCCCACTTCGACACCCTCACCGGCCTGCCGAACCGGCGCCTGTTCTACCAGTCGCTGTACAGCATCCTCGAGCAGGCGGCCGCGAACCGGTGGCTGGTGGCGGTGCTGTTCGTGGACGTGGACCACTTCAAGACCGTCAACGACACCCTCGGCCACGTGGTCGGCGACGAACTGCTGCGCCAGGTCGGACAGCGGCTGGTGAACTGCCTGCGCGTGCGCGACACCGTGGGGCGGCTCGGCGGCGACGAGTTCGGCATCATCCTGGTCGCGCCGCAGGACCCGCAGGGCGCGGTGATCGTCGCCGACAAGCTCAAGGACGCCTTCCGCGAGCCACTCCTCCTCGAAGGGCGCGAAGTCCAGGTCACGCTCAGCATCGGCATCACCGTGTTCCCGGACGACGCGCGCGACGCCGACACCCTGATCCGCTACGCCGACACCGCGATGTACGCGGCCAAGGAGGCCGGGCGCGACGGCTACCGCTTCTACACCGCCGAGATGAACGCGCAGGCGATGGCGCGGCTCGACCTGGAAGTCGCGCTGCGCAAGGCGCTCGACCGCGGCGAGTTCGTGCTGCACTACCAGCCGAAGGTGGACCTCGCCAGCGGCCGTTGCATCGGCGCCGAGGCGCTGCTGCGCTGGGAGCGTCCGGGGCATGGGCTGGTGCCGCCCGGCGAGTTCGTGCCCATGCTCGAGGCCACCGGCCTGATCGTGCCGGTGGGCGAATGGATCATCGAGGAAGCCTGCGCCCAGATCGCGCGCTGGCAGGCGCGCGGCCTGGAGGTCGCGGTGGCGGTGAACGTGTCCGGGCGTCAGGCCGCGCGCATCCTCGGCGAACGCAACGGTGGGGGGGATGCAGCGCAGCATCCGCTGGCCGAGGTCGCGGCGCGCTGCCTGGCCGCGCATGCCGTGCCCCCGGGCCTGCTCGAGTTCGAACTCACCGAGAGCACCCTGATGGCGCACGCCGAGAGCACGGTCAAGCTGCTGCAGCGGCTGCGCGAGCTCGGCATCCGGCTCGCCATCGACGACTTCGGCACCGGCTATTCGAGCCTGGCCTACCTGCGCCGCTTCCCGATCGACGTGGTCAAGATCGACGGCCACTTCGTCCGCGACGTGACCACCAACCCCGAGGACGCGGCGATGGCGCGCGCGATCGTCTCGATGGCGCACAACCTCAGGCTGCACGTGGTGGCCGAGTGCGTGGAGACCGCCGAGCAGCTCGCGTTCCTGCGCGAGGAGGGCTGCGACCTGGCCCAGGGCTACCTGTTCGGCCGGCCGCTGCCGGCCGACGCCTTCGAGGCGCTGCTGCGCGAACGCGAAGGGCGCTGGGGCTGAGTCAGCCCGGGAGGCGGCCGCGGATCAGGTCCGCGGCGCGTTCGGCGATCATGATCGTCGGCGCGTTGGTGTTGCCGCCCACCAGGGTGGGCATTACCGAGGCGTCCACCACGCGCAGGCCTTCCACGCCGCGCACGCGCAGCTGCGGGTCCACCACCGCCGTCTCGTCGCTGCCCATGCGGCAGGTGCCGACCGGGTGGTAGATGGTCTCGGCCTTGGCGCGGACGAAATCCTCCAGCTCGGCGTCGGGCAGGTCGTTGCGCGGGGGGAAGATCGGCGCGCCGCGGTAGGGCGCGAACGCCGGCTGCAGCAGGACCTCCCGCGCCAGCCGCGCGCATTGCACCATCATCCGCAGGTCGAAGCCTTCCGGATCGCCGAGGTAATTGGCCTCGATCCGGGGCGGTTGGCGCGGGTCGGCGCCGGCCAGGCGGATGCGGCCGCGGCTGCGCGGGCGCAGGAAGCAGGCGTGCACGGTGTAGCCGTCGCCGGGCAGGCGGTGGCGGCCGTGGTCGTCGAGCATCGCCGGCACGAAATGCAGCTGGATGTCGGCCAGCGCGTCCGGCGCCAGCGGCGAGCGCACGAAGGCGCCGGCCTCGGCGATGTTGCTGGTGCCGGCGCCGCGGCGGCCGCGCAGGTAGTAGTCGAAGGCGATGCGCAGGTCGCTGACCCGGTCGTAGGTGAGCGGGCGGGTGGCGTGGTGCAGGGTGCAGATGTCGAGATGGTCCTGCAGGTTGGCGCCGACGCCGGGCGCGTCGTGCAGCACCGCGATCCCGTGCCGGCGCAGCTCGTCGGCCGGACCGATGCCGGAAAGCATCAGCAGCTGCGGCGAGTTGATCGCGCCGCCGCACAGCAGCACCTCGCGCGCGGCATGTGCCTGCGCGGGGCGGCCGCGGTGCAGGTAGCGCACGCCGGTGGCGCGCCCGTGCTCGATCACCAGGCCGGTGGCCAGCGCGCCGGTGTGCACGGTCAGGTTCGGCCGCGCCCGCGCCGGGGCCAGGTAGGCGGTGGCCGCCGAGCAGCGCACGCCGTCACGCTGGGTGACCTGGTACAGCCCGGCGCCGAGCTGCTCCGGGCCGTTGAAGTCCGGATTGCGCGGGATGCCGGCCTGGGCCGCGGCCTCGATGAACACCTCCGACAGCGGGTTGACGTGGCGCAGGTCGCTGACCGTGAGCGGGCCGTCGCCGCCGTGCAGCGCGTCGGCGCCGCGCGTATTGCCCTCGCTGCGGCGGAAGTACGGCAGCACCGCGGCCCAGTCCCAGCCGCGGGCGCCCTGCGCCGCCCAGCGGTCGTAGTCGGCGGGCACGCCGCGCGCGTAACACATCGCGTTGATCGCGCTCGACCCGCCCAGCACCTTGCCGCGCGGCCACCACAGCACGCGGTTGTGCAACTGCGGCTCGGGGACGGTGTGGTAGTCCCAGTTGATGTCGCGGCGCTGCACCAGCTTGGCCAGGCCGGCCGGCATGTGGATGAAGGGATGCCAGTCGCGCGGACCGGCCTCCAGCAGCAGCACCCGGGCCGCGGGATCCTCGCTCAGGCGGCCGGCGAGCACGCAGCCGGCCGAGCCGGCGCCGATGATGATGTAGTCGTACACGCGCGGGTCCGGAGACGAACGCCCGGACACTATGCCCCGTGGGTAGAGCAAATGCTCGCATGCGGCCGGCTGGCGGGCCTTTCCGCCTTCGGCTACCGTGCGCGGGCCTGTCCGGAGCCGCCGCATGTCCCGACCGTCCGTTGCCGACCGCTCGCCCCGCGTGCACCGCGGCGAGTGGTCCGCGCTGGTCGTGTCCTTCGGCTATTTCTTCTGCGTGCTCTCGGCCTACTACGTGGTGCGGCCGGTGCGCGAGCAGCTCGCGGCGGCGGTTGGATCGGTGAACCTGCCGCGTTTCTACGCCGCCACCCTGGTGGCCATGCTGCTGCTGACGCCGGTGTTCGCGGGCCTGGTCGCGCGCTGGCCGCGGCGGGTGGTGGTGCCGCTGGTGAACCTGTTCTTCATCGTCGGGATGCTGGCCTTCGTCCCGCTGTTCGCCGAGGGCGGGGCGCTCGACGCGCGTACGCTGGGGACGGTGTTCTTCGTGTGGGTGAGCGTGTTCAACCTGTTCGTGGTCGCGGTGTTCTGGAGCTTCATGGCCGACATCTGGAGCGCGGAGCAGGCGCAGCGGCTGTTTCCGCTGATCGCGCTCGGCGGCACCGCCGGCGCGGTCGCCGGGCCGAGCCTGACCCGGGGCCTGGTGGACGTGATCGGGGTGGCGCCGCTGCTGGCGGTCTCGGCCACGCTGCTCGGGCTGGCGGTGGGCTGCGTGGTGTGGCTGGGGCGCTGGGCACGGAAGCACGGCGCGCGCCGCCACGAGGCCGGGCACGAGGCCGCGGTCGGCGGCGGCATGTTCGACGGCCTGAAGCAGATCTTCGCCGACCCGGTGATGCGCGGCATGGCGATCCTGCTGCTGCTCAGCGACGGCATCGGCACGGTCGCGTACGCGCTGGTGGCCGACTACTCCGGCGCCACGTTCGCCGACGAGGTGGCACGCACGCGTTTCGCCGCCGAGGTGGACCTGGCGACCAACACGCTGCAGGTGCTGCTGCAGCTCGGCATCACCCGCTGGCTGCTGGCGCGGTACGGTGCGGCGCCGGCGCTGGCCGGCTGGGCCCTGGGCGCGATGGCGGTGCTGCTGCTGGCGGCGCTGGTGCGCGACCCGTACGCGCCGCTGGTCGGGGCGATGCCGGCGGTGGCGGTGGCCTTGATCGTCAGCCGTGCGCTCGCCTACGGCATGGCCAACCCGGCCCGCGAGAGCCTGTTCGCGCGCGTACCGCGCAGCCAGCGCTACAAGGGCAAGAATGCGGTGGACACGGCGGTGTGGCGCTTCGGCGACCTGTCCATCGCGCTGGGCATGAACGCGTTGCGCACGGCCGGCATGGGCGTGGCCGGCTTCGCCGCCCTGGGCGCGCTGTCCGCGGCCGCCGGCGGCGTGCTCGGCTGGCGACTGGCGCGGCGGGTGGAGCGATCCGGCGGGGAGGGCGCGCCAGCGCATGCGCATGTTTGAGTTTCGAGTCCCGGGGATGCTGGCCTTGCTGCTGGGCGGCGCGGCTGGCGTGCACGCGGCCGAGCGAGTCGTGCCGACGCTGACGTTCATCGAGCGCCACACGACCTACCCGGTGGAGGCCACGAGCCTCCGGGAGCTGCGCCGGACATTGGAGCAGGGGATGGGTTCGGAGAATCGAGGCTCCAGCAATGGCTTGACCCGGAGCCGGATCGAGGTCGCGCACACGGCGGACGCGGTCGAGGGCCGGTGCCGGGTACACGAGATCGAGATCCGGGTGCAGGTGGAGATCACGCTCCCGCGCTGGGCCGGACCAGGCCAGCCGCCGGCGCAGTGGCGGGAGGCGTGGGAGAAGTCGCTCGCGGCATTGCGGATGCACGAACAGGGGCACCGTGACAATGCGATGGCCGCCGCCGTGGCGCTGCAGGAGCGGTTGGCGGCACTGCCTCCGGCCGACGAGTGCAAGGCCCTCGGTCGCACGGTCATGCGCGAGTTCGACCGCGCGATGCTCCGGTTGGCGTTGCGCGACGAGGCCTACGACCGGCTCACCCAGCACGGCCTGAAGCAGGGCACGGTGCTGCGGGCTCCCGAGCCGCCGTGACCCCCCTTGCGGCCGGGCGGCGAGGCGGCTCAGGCCGCCTCGCGCGCCTCCAGCGCCGCGTACATCCGCTCGTAGCCGGCCGAGCGCAGTTCCCAGGCCTCGAAGTCGTCCACGCTGATCGCATCCAGCGTCATCGCGCGCAGCTCCTCGAGCTGGGCCCGCTCCTCGGCGGTGATCCAGCCCTCGCGCACGCCCTCGTCGAGCTGGGCCTCGAACTCCAGCGCCTCGATGTCGTGCTGCTTGAGCGCCTTGAGGAACTTGCGTTCCACCGGCTCGGCCAGGACCACCTTCGGCAGGTAGCTGTCCACGCGCCCGGCCGGGTTGTTCGGGGTGGGGGTGAGGAACACGCCCTCGGCCATGCGCGCGCGCGCGTCGCACGGGGTCATCATCAGCGAGGCGGCGCGGTGGCCCAGGCGGTCGCTGGGCGGGGTGGCGCGGCGGCCCCAGGGGAAGATCAGCGCCCACAGCAGCCAGCCCACCGGCCGGATCGGGAAGTTGCGCAGCGCGCCGGAGAGCGCGGTCTCGATCCGGTTGATCGCGTCGTGGAAGGCCCAGGCCAGCAGCGGGCGGTCGCCCTGCGGGCAGCCCTGGTCCTGGTAGCGCTTGAGCATCGCGCTGCAGATGTAGAGCTGGCTGAGCACGTCGCCCAGGCGTCCGGACAGCGACTCCTTGAACTTGAGCTTGCCGCCCAGCAGCAGCATCGAGGTGTCGGCCATCAGCGCCAGCGCCGCGGAGTAGCGGTCCAGCTTGCGGTAGAAGCGGCGGGTGTAGTCGTCGCCCGGCGCCTTGCCCAGGCGCGAGGCGGTCAGGCCGAACCACCAGCTGCGCACCGCGTTGGAGATCGCGTAGCCGATGTGGCCGAACAGGGCCGCGTCGAAGCGTTCGATGCGCTCGACCGGGTCGGCGAGCTGCGCCGCGCGCATCTCCTTGAGCACCCACGGATGGCACAGGATCGCGCCCTGGCCGAAGATCATCAGCGAGCGGGTCATGATGTTGGCGCCCTCGACCGTGATCATGATCGGGGTGGCCTGCCAGGCGCGCCCGGCGTAGTTGCGCGGGCCGAGGACGATGCCCTTGCCACCGTGGATGTCCATCACGTCGCGCGAGACCTCGCGGCCCATCTCGGTGCAGTGGTACTTGGCGATGGTCGAGGGCACGGCCGGGTTCTCGCCGCGCGCGACCGCGGCCGCGGTGGCCTCGGCCAGCGCGCTGCAGGCGTAGGCCTTGCCGGCGATCCGCGCCAGCGCCTCCTCCACGCCCTCGAAGCGGCCGATGGACAGACCGAACTGCTTGCGGATGCGCGCGTACGCGCCGGTCACCACCGCGCCCATCTTCGCCCCGCCGCTGGCGGTGGAGGGCAGGGTGATCGAGCGGCCGATGGACAGGCACTCCATCAGCATCTGCCAGCCCTTGCCGGCGTAGTCCTCGCCGCCGATCAGCTGCGACAGCGGCACGAACAGGTCGCGGCCCTGGACCGGGCCGTTCTGGAACGGCGAGTTGAGCGGGAAGTGGCGGCGGCCGATCTTCAGCCCCGGGGTGTCGCGCGGCACCAGCGCCAGCGAGATGCCGATGTCCTTGCGGTCGCCGAGCAGGCCGTCCGGGTCGTACATGCGGAAGGCCACGCCGATCAGGGTCGCCACCGGCGCCAGGGTGATGTAGCGCTTGTCCAGGGTCAGGCGGATGCCGAGCACCTGCGCCCCGTTCCACTCGCCCTTGCAGACGATGCCGTAGTCGGGGATCGAGGTCGCGTCGGACCCGGCGAACGGCCCGGTGAGGGCGAAGCAGGGGATCTCGCGGCCGTCGGCCAGGCGCGGCAGGTAGTAACGCTTCTGCTCCTCGGTGCCGTAGTGCATCAGCAGCTCGGCCGGGCCGAGCGAGTTGGGCACGCCCACGGTGGAACTGACCACGGTCGAGACCGAGGCCAGCTTCTGGATCACCTTGTGGTTCATCAGCGCCGAGAAGCCCAGCCCGCCGTACTCCTTCGGGATGTTCAGGCCGAAGAACCTGTGCCGCTTGATGAAGTCCCACAGCTCCGGCGGCAGGTCGGCGCGGATGTGGGTGATCTCCCAGTCGTTGACCATCCGGCACAGCTCCTCGACCGGGCCGTCGAGGAAGGCCTGCTCCTCCGCGGTCAGCGCGGGCTTGGGCAGCGACAGCAGCCTGTTCCAGTCCGGCTTGCCCGAGAACAGCTCGCCCTCGAACCCGACCGTGCCCGACTCCAGCGCGGTGCGCTCGGTCTCCGACAGCGGCGGCAGCAGCTTCGTATAGAAGGTCAGCAGCGGCGCGGTGATCAGGCGCTTGCGCAGCGCCGGCACCAGCAGGGGCAGGGCGATGAGCGTCAGCAGGGCCCCGGCCAGGACCGTGGCCGTGCCGTCGGCGCCCAGCAGCCAGGCGGCGACCAGCAGGCTGGCGGTCAGCGCGGCCCACACCGCCAGGCGCAGGCGGTGGTAGGCGGCGAAGGCGGTGGCGAACAGGAAGGCGAGGAAAGGGGCGGCGACGCTCATGCGATGGCTCCGTGGGCCCAGGGCCCGCGCGCGGTGGGTTGAATGCCGGACGGCACCATACGGCAAGGTATGGTAGGCCTGACGGGGCTGTCAACACCCGCCCGGCCCGGCTCCCCGGCCCATACCTGATAACGATTACACCGTACGGTACGGTAAACTTTTGCGATGACCGAACTGGCCAGCCGCAGCGAGCCGCGCACCGGCCGCCTCACCGCCGACGACTGGGCCCAGGCGGCCCTCGACCTGATCGCCGAGCAGGGCGTCGCCGCGGTGGCGGTGGAGCCGCTGGCGCGCCGGCTGGGCGTCACCAAGGGCAGCTTCTACTGGCATTTCCCCTCCCGCGACGCGCTGCTGCAGGCGGCGCTGGAGCGCTGGGAGCGGCTCGAGCAGGAGACCGTCTGGGGCAACCTGGAGAAGGTGCCCGACCCGCGCGAGCGCCTGCGCGCCCTGTTCCAGCTCGTGGCCCATGAAGCCGTCTCGCACAAGATCTACTCCGAGCTGCTGCGCGCGCTCGACCACCCGCTGGTCAAGCCGGTGATCGACCGCGTCTCGCAGCGCCGCTTCGACTACCTCACCGCCGCCTTCCGCCAGGCCGGCCTGAGCCGCACCGACGCGCAGCACCGCGCGCGCCTGGCCTACGCGGCCTATGTCGGCTTCCTCCAGCTGAGCCTGCAGTTGCACACCCCCCGGCTCGACCACGACCAGTTCGAGGCCTATGTCGAGCACGTGATGGCCACCCTGATCCCTTCGTCCTGAGAGCAGTCCCTTGAACGCCGCGATCCTTGACCACGCCGACGGCAACCGCGCCGGCAGCCAGCTCGAAGCCCTCAACCGCTGGGTTGCCGAGGTCGCCCGCCTGACCCAGCCCGACCGCATCCACTGGTGCGACGGCAGCGACCGCGAGAACGAGGCGCTGATCGCGCAGATGCAGGCCGACGGCACCCTGCTCAAGCTCGACGAGCAGACCCATCCGGACAGCTGGCTGCACCGTTCGCACCCGGACGACGTGGCCCGCGTCGAGCACCTGACCTTCGTCTGCACCGAGCGCGAGGACGACGCCGGCCCGAACAACCACTGGATGGCCCCGGCCGAGGCGCACGCGAAGATGGACGCGCTGTTCGCGGGCTGCATGCGCGGGCGCACCATGTACGTGATCCCGTACTGCATGGGCCCGATCGATTCGCCGCTGTCGCGCTGCGGCGTGGAGATCACCGACTCGCCCTACGTGGTGGCCAACATGCGCCTGATGACCCGCATGGGCGCCGCCGCGCTGGCCCGGATCGAGCGCGAGGGCACCGAGCGAGCCGCTCGCGGCGAGCGGACGCACACGTTCGTCAAGGGCCTGCATTCCACCGGCGAGCTCGACCCGAACCGCCGCTTCATCATGCACTTCCCCGAGGAGCTGACGATCAAGTCGTACGGCTCCGGCTACGGCGGCAACGCCCTGCTCGGCAAGAAGTGCCACGCCCTGCGCATCGCCTCCTGGCAGGCGCGGCAGGAGGGCTGGCTGGCCGAGCACATGCTGATCCTGGGCATCGAGAACCCGCAGGGCGAGACCCGCTACATCGCCGCCGCGTTCCCGAGCGCCTGCGGCAAGACCAACCTGGCGATGCTGATCCCGCCGGAGGGCTACCGCCGCGACGGCTGGAAGGTGTGGACCATCGGCGACGACATCTGCTGGATGCGCCCCGGTCCCGACGGCCGCCTGTACGCGATCAACCCCGAGGCCGGCTTCTTCGGCGTGGCCCCGGGCACCTCGCTGTGGTCGAACCCGAACGCGCTGGCCACGATCCGGCGCAACACCATCTTCACCAACGTGGCCGTGACCGCGGACAACCAGCCGTGGTGGGAAGGCCTGGACGGCACTCCCGCATACGACTGGCGCGGCCGCCCCTACGACCCCGCCAACGGCCCGGCCGCGCACCCGAACGCGCGCTTCACGGTCAGCGCGAAGCAGTGCCCGAGCTGGTCGCCCAAGGCCGAGGACCCGCACGGCGTGCCGATCGACGCGATCGTGTTCGGCGGCCGCCGCGCCTCGCTGGTGCCGCTGGTGTTCGAGGCCCGCGAATGGACCCACGGCGTGCTGATCGGCGCCGCGATGGGTTCGGAGACCACCGCCGCCGCGACCGGCGCGGTCGGCGTGATGCGCCGCGACCCGATGGCGATGAAGCCGTTCTGCGGCTACAACTTCGCCGACTACTTCGCCCACTGGCTGTCGTTCGACCGCCCCGGCGCGAAGCTGCCGAAGATCTTCCACGTCAACTGGTTCCGCAAGGGCGAGGACGGCAAGTTCCTGTGGCCCGGCTTCGGCGACAACCTGCGCGTGCTGGAGTGGATGCTGCGGCGCGTGGAGGGCAGCGTGGGCGCGGTCGAGACCCCGATCGGCGCCCTGCCGCGCCCCGAGGACCTGAACCTGGACGGCGTGGCCCTGAGCGAGGAGGCGCGCGCGAAGCTGTTCGGCTTCGACCGCGACGGCTGGCGCGCCGAGTTCGCCAGCATCGGCGAGTACCTCGAGGGCTACGGCCCGCGCATGCCGCAGGCGCTGAAGGACGAGCAGCGGCGGATCGCGGCGGAGCTGGGCTAGTCAGTCCGCTTCGGGAGCGGCCACGCCGGCGCGCGCGAGCGCCTCGCGCAATGGTGCGAGGTGCCGCGCGTAATGTCGCCAGCGCCCGGACGCCTCCGCGTACAGGGGTCTGCGCACCTGCCAGTAGCTCGCGGTCTTGACCGTGTTGCCGAGCTGGTGGAAATCGAGGCAGCGCGGATCCCACTCCAGGCCGAGAAAGTCGAACAGGCGCCGTAGCGCCGGTTCCGGATCGCGCACGAAGGCGTCGTAGTCGAAGTCGAGGATGCTGTCGGCGTAGAGCGTCTTCCAGTGCGCCATCAGGCGGCGGTACTCGCCGTAGTGATGACCGATGTCGGCCAGGTCGTTGGCATAGGCGGCGACCGCAGGGCTGAGGTGCTGCATGAACAGCGACAGGCCATTGTCGAGCGGGTGACGCACGGTGTGGACGATCTTCGCGCGCGGGAACAGGCGCTTGATCAGGCCGATCAGCAGGAAATTGTCCGGGCGCTTGTCGGTGACATATGCACTCGCCGTCGCCTGCGGGAACAGCCGCAGCAGGTGCGCGCGGTAGGCGTCGGCGAGGGCCGCGTCCCGTTCCGGCGCGGGCACGGCCATGCTGGCGGGAAACGGGGCCAGTGGGCCTGCGGCCAGCCGCGGCAGGAAGTCGAGCTCGCCACCGGCGGTGATGCGCGGGTGTGCGGCGAGCGCCTGCTCCACCAGGGTCGAACCGGAACGGAACATGCCGCAGACGAACAGCGGCTCGGGCGGGAGCGGCGTACGGTCCGCAGGCATGGCCGCTGGTGTTGCGAAGGCGGCGATCAGGGCGTCGGTCCTGCGCTGGGCGATTGCAAGGTCGTAGCCGGATGACAGGCTGCGTGCACTGCGATTGGCACGGACGAAGGCGTCGAAGGCGCGGTCGTACAGGCCCAGCCGGTCGAAGGCGCGGCCGAGCGCGAACAGCAGATTGGCGCGCACCTCTTCGCCCGTTGCCTCGGCAGCAGCGTTTTCCAGACGCGTGAGCAACGGGTCGTCCTGCGCTGAAGGCGGGCGCAGATGCGCCAGGCGTGCGAGCGCCTCGCTGCCGAGGTCACGTTCGCGCGGGTCGGACGGCGGTCGGGCCAACAGGCGTTCGTAGCAGGCGATCGCCTGTGCCCGTTCGCCGCGTTCCTCGTGCAGGTTGCCCAGATTGAGCAGCGCGGGGGCGTAATCCGGACGCAGCGCGAGCGCGGCCTGCAGTTCCCGCTCGGCTTCGGCATCGCGACGCAGATGGTCGGCGTGGATGACCGCACGATTGACGTGCACCTCTTCCGGTTGCGCGATGCCCAGCGCCAGCGCGCGGCCGTAGGCGGCGAGGGCCTCGTCGAAACGACCCTCCGCCTTCAGCAGGTAGCCGAGGTTGTACCAGGCGTCGGCCAGTCCGGGGTGTGCTGCGAGCAGGCGCCGGTAGGCGGCGATCGCCTCGGCATGGTGCCCCTGCCGGAGCAGGGCGAGGGCCTGATGCTGCAGGAGCTCGGCCGGGGCGTCCATCGGGCGGACGAGCGGCGCCTCAGGCGCGCCGCAGCACCAGGCGCCAGCCGACCAGGTTGGCGCCGGCGTGGTACTGCGGAACGCGCTCGAGGACCTCGAATCCCGCGGTGGCGGCCTGTCCTTCCAGTTCCGTCATCCGTTCGTTGCTGCAGGCATGGACGACGAGATCGTTCAGGCGTCGCACCCCGGCGCGCAGCTCGTTCTCGGCCCGGTCGATCTCCAGCCCGACCAGTTCGGGACGTGCCTCGGCGCGCATTTCCATCAGCTTGCGCACCGCGTCCAGGGTGACGGCCAGCATCCGGCCCCCGCCGGACTGCTGCGCTTGCGGCAGGGCGAGCTTGAGCGCGCGGATCGCCGATTGCACCTCCACGCCCGCGCGCTGGGCGGCGTCCGCCGACATCCGCTCGCCGGCCAGGAGCTTGCGCAGGCGGCGGTACACGCGGAGTTCGTTGAACACCAGCTCGGCTTCGCGCTGGGACACCTTTCCTGTCAACACCAGCCGCGACTCGGCATGGTGCAGCACGAACTGCGCGCGTGCGCCGGGCTTGAGCACCCGGGCCAGTTCCGCCAGCGCGCGCGCCGTATCCGAGTACTCCAGGGCGTACTGGCCGCTGACGGCGTCGAAGTGCGCCTCCGGGAACGGCAGCTGCTCGGTCGCCACGCCCGGATGGAAGGTGATGCCGGAGAAGCGCTCGGCGCCGCCCGGGACATGGCGGGGCGGGTCTATCTGCGCCAGATCGGTGGCGTGGATCTCCCAGCGCCTGCCGAGCGCGGCGGCGGTTTCCGCGGCGATCAGGGCCACTGCGCCGTTGCCGGTGCCGATGTCGAGCAGACGCGCCTGAGCCGGCAAGGGTGCGAAGAAGTCACGCCAGACCTCGCGCAGTTCCAGGTCATAGCCGCCTTCCGGGCTGGTCGGGCAGGTCGCGAGCGCGCCGCCGCGGTAATAGGCTTCCCAATGTTCCAGGCTCAAGACAGCGGTACTCCGGAAGGACACGCGAGTGGGCGGGGCTGCGGCCTGGGCGAACGGTGCCCGGCGCGCGGCTATGATACGCCGGCCGATCCCTTTGCCCGGCAGAAGGAAGCTGCGTCATGTCGGAACTCGTGATGCGCCTGGCCGCGTTCCTGGTGCTGGTCGTGCCGGCCACCGCGGCCGGCGCCGCCGAATCGTCGTCCGCCTCCCACCCCTGTGCCGGAGTAGCGGACCCCTCCGAGCGCCTGGCCTGCTACGACCGGGCCTTCCCGCCGACGGCGGGCACCGAGGTCCTGGCCGAGCAGGCCGCGCAGGACTTCGGCCTCACCGCACAGGAAGTGCGGGCGCGCAACCCCGCCCTGGCGCGGGCACAGCCACCCGACCGCATCGAGGCCACGGTGGTTTCGGTGACCGGGAGCCCGGGTGCAGGCCGCACGTTCACGCTCGACAACGGTCAGATCTGGCGCCAGACCGACGCCAACGTCCTCGGGGTGGTGAAGGTTGGGGATCGTGTGGCGATCAAGGACGCCGCCTTCAGCTCGTTCATCCTGATCACCCCCGGTCGGGTGCCGTTGCGGGTCAAGCGCATCGAGTGATCGGTCCGTCCTCGCCCATCTCCGCCGTGCAGCCGCAGCAGACGTTGACCAAGGCCCAGTCGCAGCAGCTCGACGCTGCGCTGGCCCTGTTCCGCAAGGGCGCCTTCGGCGACGCTCTGGCGATCGCGGGGCGTCTGGCCGAGGAAGCGCCGTTCGCTACCGATGCCCTGCACCTGACCGCCCTGTGCCTGCTGCGCACAGGGGATCCTGCGGCTGCCGAGCAGGCGTTCCGGCGAGCGCTCGCGCAGGCACCGAACCATCCGCACGTACTGGCCAACTTCGCCACGTTCCTGCGCCGCTTCGGCCGGCAGGAGGAGGCGGTGCCGCTCTGGCGCCGGGCGGTGATCGCGGCGCCGCAGCATGCACAAGCCTGGCTGGATCTGGGCCTGACCGAGCTGGAGCTGGAGCGGCTGCCGCAGGCGCGCACCGCACTGGAGCGGGCGGTGGCCCTGCAACCAGAGTCCGCCATGGCTTGGCATGGCCTGGGGGCCCTGCACCGTGCCGCCGATGACCTACCGGCCGCGGAAGCCGCGCTGCGCAAGGCCGTGAGCCTGGATCCGGGCTCGGCCTCCGCCTGGATCAATCTCGGCGCGGTGTCGAGGCTGCAGGGCCGGCCGGCACAGGCGCTCGAGTGTTACGAACGTGCCCGTCAGGCCGGCCACGACGGCCCGGAGCTGACCGATGCCATCGCCGGTGCCCTGCTGGATCTGGGACGGGTGGAGGAGGCCATCGCCCGCGCGCGAGAGGTGACGGCACGCCATCCGCGGTTCGTGCCCGGCCACCTCACCCTGGCGCATCTGCTCTGGGAGCATGGCTCCCCCCTCACCCCGGAGGAAGATCCGTTGGCCGGTTTCGATGCCGCCGTCCGGGCACAGCCGGACAATGAGGCCCTGCAGTTGTCCTACGTCGGGTTCCTGATCGAAGCGCGCCAGGCCGAGCGTGCGCTGGAGCGCATCCACGCCTTGCGTGCCCGCAGCGGGCAGCCGCATCCCGTCCTGTTACGGCTGGAGGCCGACGCGCTGGAACGGCTCGGCCGTGCCGACCAGGCCGGTGTCCTGTACGCACAGTTGTATCGGGAGGGTGGCCGCCGGGATCCGTCCCTGCTCAACGCCTACACGCGCCATCTGCTCAAGGCGGGGCAATGGGACGCCGCTGCCGTGCGCGCGATCGAGACCACCGCGCTCGATCCCCGCAACCAGGAAGCCTGGGCCTACCTCGGCACCGCCTGGCGCCTGCTCGACGACCCGCGCGAGCACTGGCTGTGCGACTACGAGCGGCTGGTCGGCATGGTCGAGGTCGAGCCTCCACCGGGCTATGCCGACCTGGAGACGTTCCTCACCGACCTGTCTGCGGTGCTTGCGCCGATGCACCGCGCCGTGCGCGAGCCGGTGCAGCAGAGCCTGCGCGGTGGATCACAGACGCCCGGCCGCCTGTTCGGCCGGCCGGACCCGGTGATCGCCGCCACCGAGCAGGCCATGCGCCGCGCCGTCGAGCGCTGGCTGGCCAGCCTGCCGGCCGACCCTGCCCATCCGTTCCTGCGCCACCGCGCGCGCAGTGTGCGCTTCACCGGCTCGTGGTCAGTGAAGCTGTGGTCGTCCGGGCGGCACGTCAACCACATCCATCCGCAGGGCTGGATGAGCTCGGCGTTCTACGTCGCGCTGCCGCCGTCGGTGCGCAGCCCGCAGGGCGGCGATCCGCACGCCGGGCACATCCAGTTCGGACAGCCGCCGCTGGAGCTCGGTCTGGGCTTGCCGCCGCGCCGCGTGCTGCAGCCGCAACCGGGCCGGCTGGCCCTGTTTCCGTCCTACCTCTGGCACGGCACCGTGCCGTTCGAGGACACCGAACCGCGCGTCACGATCGCCTTCGACATGGTCCCGTCCGGGCCGGTGGCCTAGCCTGCGCCGCCGGGCACGCCCGCCATTCGCGATATGCTTGTCAGCCCGGCGCGCGATGCGCTTTGGCACTCGGACATGGGCGTGAGCGACAGCATCCAGCAATGGGTCGAGGCGGCCGGCGCCGCCATCCACCAAGGACGTTGGGACGAAGCCGAGCGGCTGTGGCGGCAGGTGCATGCCGCCGATCCGTCGCATCCGCAGGCCCTGTACAGCTTGGGCATGCACGCGATGAAGCGAGGCCAGCTCGCCGAGGCCAGGCAGTGGCTGGAATCGGCGCTGGCGGTGATGCCGCAAGCGCAGGTCCCGATGGCGTGCATGGGCCTGGCCGTGGTGTTGCGCGAGCTGGGTGACAGCGCAGGCGAGCTGAAGGCGATCGAGGATGCGCTGGCCGCCGATCCGTATTTCCTTCCGGCCCTGTTGGCGAAGGGCGACCATTTCGAGCGTCACGGGCGGGGCAGGCTCGCCGCCGCCATCTATCGCAATGCACTCGCCGTCGCTCCCCCGGAGCCGCAGTGGCCGCCGCTGTTGCGCGACCAGCTCCTGCATGCGCGCGCCCGGGTGTTGCAGCACGCGCAGGAACTCGCTGCATTCGTCTCCGACCGCATGGGCACGCCGCTGTCGGCGCTCAACCCGGTCGAGGCCCAGCGCTGGCGCGAGGCCGGCGCCATCCTGTGCGGGTTGTCACGCCCGTTCCCCTCGGTCTGCAACCAGCTCCATGTCCCCAGGCTGCCGGCGATCCCCTTCTTCGAGCACGACGCATTCCCCTGGGTGGAAGCGCTGGAGGCGAAAACCGAGGCCATCACCGCCGAGCTCCAAGGGCTCCTGGCCGAGCAGAAGGACGAGTTCCGGCCGTACGTGGCCTATGCGCCCGGCACCCCGGTGAACCAGTGGCGCGAACTCAACCACTCCCCCCGCTGGAGCAGCTATTTCCTGTGGCAGAACGGCGCACCGCAAGCCGAGCACCAGGCGCGTTGTCCCATCACCACCGAGGCGCTGCGCGAGGTGGGGATGGCCGACATCGGCGGGCTGTGCCCGAACGCGATGTTCTCGGCGCTGGCGCCGCACACCCACATCCCGCCCCACCACGGCGAGACCAACGCCCGCCTGGTGGTGCACCTGCCGCTGATCGTGCCCGAGAACTGCCTCTATCGGGTCGGCTTCGAGCAGCGCCGATGGAAGGTCGGCGAAGTCCTGATCTTCGACGACACCATCGAGCACGAGGCTCGCAACGACAGCGACGAGCTGCGGGTCGTGCTGATCTTCGACGTGTGGAACCCGCTGCTGTCGGCGGGCGAGCGTGAGATGGTCAGGGTGCTATCGGCCGCGACCCGGGAGTTCCACGCCGAGGGTTGAGCCGAGGGCTGAGGCGACAGCCCATCAGAGTCCTTCGCCGACAGGTGTCCGGATACCTTTCCCTTCTCCGAAGGGCGCGGGACCTCCGGCTGCATCGATGTCGCGCAGGAACTGCCTGGCTCCCTGCCGCATCGCGGCCCATTCCTCTTCCGTGTGGCAGACCATCTTGCCCACTCGGCTGCCGGTGGTGGCCATGCGCTTGCAACGCACCTTGTCGCCATCTTCCTGGGTCGTTTCTTCGCCCGGGGCCTGGGTGACAGCAGGCACGACGCTCCCCCCGGCCGGCCGGCCGGGGGCGGGGGGCTGCGATGCAGCCGAGGCCGCCCCTGCCGCCAACAGGAGCCCGGCTACGGGCATGAGGTTGGGTTTCATGGTTGATTCTCCACAGGAGCCGCTGCTCGAGTGCCGGAATATGCGCCTTCCCAAGGCAGTGCGCAACAGACGGTGACTTGTCGTGATGGCCTGTCGGCAGGCCACATCGCTCCATGCCGGAAGCAGTGGCGCCTGGAGCGGCCAACAAAAAAGCGGCGGGCCGAGGCCCGCCGCCAAGTGCTTGCAAAACCGATCGAATCCGGAAGATCAGAACTTCAGGGTCAGGCTCGTGAAGATGAAACGACCAGCCTGGTCGTAACCGCCCGGGGCGTTCGCGTTCAGCGCCAGCGGCGTGCCGACCATCGGCGGCTCCTTGTCCAGGATGTTGTTGACGCCGATGGTGAAATCGGCCATCTCCCCGATCTGCACGGTGCCGGACAGGTCGAACCAGTTGTACGCCTTCAGCTTGTTGCCGGCGTTGACCAGGATGCGGTCCTGGGTGCCGCGGGTGCCATCGGTGTTGATGTAGTCCATCGAGCCGTAGTAGCGCCAACGGAGGTTCACGCTCCACCAGTCGCGGGCATAGCGGAAGTTGGCGATGTGGCGCCACTTCGGATTCTGGCAGGAGACGTTGATCAAGCCGGTGCAATCGTATGCGGCGGCGTCGTTGACGCCCGGCAGCGGCTCGACCCGAGACTCCAGCTCACGGGTGCCCACCAACGACGCGGTAGCCCGGCCGCCGAACATGTCCCAACCATAACGCAGGTTGAGGTCAATGCCGCGCACGCGCAGGTTGCCGAAGTTGCTGGTCAGGTTCACGACATGGCCGGCGGTGGCGGGGTTGTCACCGATCCAGAGGTCGCCGGTGGCCGGGTTGCGCTTGACCTTGGAGCACAGGAACGGATCACCGGTCTGGCCGCAGAAGCGCAGGATCGTGTTTGCGCCGATCGTGCCGATGCGTTCCTCGAGCTTGATGTCGAAGTAGTCGACGGCGATCTCGAGGTCCTCGATCGGCGTCGCAGCGAAGCCGAGCGTATAGGTGTCGGCCTGCTCCGGACGCAGATCCGGATTGCCGCCCGTGAACTGGTTGTACTGGTCGGCCGGGCTGGCCGGGATGCTGCCGTACTGGCCCGCGGTCACGCCGGTGCGCTGGCACTGGGCGAGGGTGAACTCCGGGGTCGGGTCGGTGCCGTTGAACAGCGCGATCTGCTGCTGGGCGAACAGCTCTCCGATGTTCGGCGCACGGATGGCGCGGTTGTAGCCGCCGCGGATGCGATAGTTCTCGAGGAACTCGCCGCCGAAGGCCACCTTGTAGGTATTGGCCGTGCCGGAGCGGTCGTAGTCGGAGCGGCGGTAGCCCAGGTCAACGTGGAAGCGGTCGATGATGCCCACGTCCTTGAGCAGCGGCACCGCGGCTTCTAGGAAGACTTCGCTCACCTCGGTCTGGCCCGAGAGCGGCAGCGAAGGACCGCCAGCGCCCGCAAAGTTGCCGGCCTGCGAATCGTTGTCGGGCGTGAACGAGAACTCTTCCTCACGCCATTCGGCGCCCGCGACCAGGGCGATCGTGTCGCCGCCGGCCGACGGCAGGCCGAAGCCGAGGTCGCCGGTGACGTAACCGTTGATGCCCGTGAGCTTGGTTTCGGTCACGCCCATGGACGTGCCGGCGAGCTTCTGGGCGGCTTCGCGGGTCACGCCGTTCGGCACCCAGACGTTGTACGGAATGCAGCCCGAGAACGAACCGGTGGGGCAGCCGAGCAGCGCATCCACGATGCGGTTGGACAGGAAGTCGTTCGTGCCGACCGTGGTGGAATTGGTGCGCCCGAACAGTGCCGCGACGTTGTAGGACCAGTAGTCGCTGATCGAGCCTTCGCTGCCCGTCACGACTCGGTAGGACGAGTCCTTGGTCTCGAAGTGGCGGGGGCCGCCTTCGACGTTGCGCTTGCCGACATAGACGGTGACCGGGTTCGCCGGGTTGATGCCGAGGTCGGCGCACATCGTGCGCAACAGCGGGTCGCTGCAGTTCAGATCCAGCGCATCGGCGAAGAAGGTGCCGGATTCGGCAATCTGGATCGCGCTGGTGCGGTTGGTGTACATCGCCTCGAGGTACGGGCGGAAGTGCTCGTTGACCTCGAACTTGATGGTCGAGCCGAAGTTCAGGCGATCCTCGGGACGCTGGTAGAAGTTCGGCGGGGCGTAGTTGTACAGCTCGCCCGTGCCGCGGAGCCAGCGGCCGTCACTGTTGCGGATGTTGGCGAAGCCGACATAACCGCTGCCGATGACGAAGAAGTTCGGCTTGGCGGCCGTGGCCGAGCCGCCGCACGCGGTGCCTGCAGCGTTCAGGGCGCAGGAGGAGTAGTCGCGCTGCCCTTGGTAGAGCGGGTCGTTGCGCCGCCAGGTCAGCCATGCCGAAGCGTGGCCGGCACCGTCGGCGAAGCTGCTGCCCCAGATCAGGTCGATGTTGCGGGACTTGCCGTCGAAGCCCGAGTCGCCATCCGGGAAGGCGAAGTTGCGCGCATTGAGCAGCGGGCGGATGTAGCTGTTGTCGTTCTCGTGCTGGTAGGCGGAGTAACCGACGTTGACCTGGAAGCCTTCGAACTCGTCATCCAGGATGAAGTTGACCACGCCTGCCACGGCGTCGGCACCGTACACGGCGGAGGCGCCACCGGTGAGGATGTCCACGCGCTTGACCAGACCCGCAGGCACCTGGCTCAGGTCACGGGCGAAGGCGGTGCCGGGCTGCAGGCGCTGGCCGTTCACCAGCACCAGGGTCCGGTTGGTGCCCAAGCCACGCAGGTCGGCGGTGGGATAGCCGGTCGCGCCGTTGTTGGCGAACGAGTCGAAGTACGGCGCCAGTTGCGGCATCTGGTTGACCAGGTCGTCAACCCGGGTGGCGCCAGTGGCCTTGAACTCTTCCTGACCGATTTCCGCGACAGGGCTGGTGGCGGTGATCGCCTGGCTCTGGATGCGGGTACCGGTGACGACGATGGTGTCGAGCTGGGTGGCTTCTTCCTGCCCCTGCTGGGACTGTTCGGTTGCTGTCTCCTGCGCAAGGGCAGAGGCAGCAAAACCGCTGGTGCCGACGACGAGCGCGAAGGCGATCGCGTCGCGTAGCTTGGTTCGCTTCAGTCGCATCTCTCTCTCTCCAAAGTGGATCTGGGTGTTTCCCATGGGAACCCCCCGGCAGGAGTCAACCAGGACGCCACATCCGGCAAGGTCTTGCCGATGGTAGTCGCCATGGCGAAAAAATTAAAGGCTTGTTAACAAGCCCTCGACGCGGCGGCGGAGTGGCTTGAAATGTCGGCCGATGAGTGGTAAGAGCGCCGACCGTGGCCGCTGTGGCGATGCGCTGGCGCCTGCCCGCGGAGGGGCTGGCCGGGAAGGTTCAGAGATCCTGCTCGTAGCGTACGTAGGGCACGGTGCCCTCGTCTTCGTTGGACGGCGAGAAGGGATTCTTGCCGCGGGTGACGAGGTTGTCGGCGCCGACCGTGACCTGGCCGCTCCACGGGGTGCGCCAGGTGATGCCCAGGCCCAAGCCACGCCACTCGCCCTTGCGCCCCGGCACATCCACCACCCGGCCGATGACATTGGCGCTGAACGCGCCGTAGCCGCCGCCTAGGCTCAGGGTCTTGCTGGTCCACTCGTCGGCCAGGCCGGGGGCATCGGTCGCAGGGATGAGCCTGGCCCGGGCCACGGTGCCGCCGATCGAGACGAAGGCCTCGCGGCCGAGCTCCTTCTGGCCGAACAGGGCGAGGTCGTTGATCTCGACGCGGCCGTTGCGGCCAGGGCTGAGCCAGGCCGGGAGGGAGCCGCTGCCGCTGCCGATGCTGACGCCGAAGCGCTGGCTGCCGCGGGTGAGGGCGGCGCCGGCGGCAGCGTGGCGGCCATCGTCGCTGCCGACCGCCGCGAGCATGCAGTGGTCGGCAAGCTGCGAGATTGCGCCCAGCGAGTTGGCCCTGTTGCACAGCAGGCCGAGCGTGCGCCCGTCGCGCAGGCCGAAGGCGGCGTCCAGCGTGTTGCCGCCGCCGAAGCGCAGGCGGGGCCCGATGTTGGTGCCTTCGGCTGGCTGCAGCAGGAGCAGCGCTTCGACCTTGCCGGACTCGTTCCAGACCGGGAGCACGGTGCTTTCGCTGCGGGACTGCGCATGCGCGCCCGTCGCCGTGGCGACGGCAAGGACGAGGCTCGGCAGCAGGGAACGGAGGGTACGGCGCATGGCGAGCGTGAGACCGGGGCAATCCGGCGAAGTTCCCGCCCGGGGCGGGGACAGGAGGAAGCCTACTCCTTTTATGTTTATTTAACAATCCTGGGGCCGAGGCGCGGTTCTCACTGCAGACGTTCGGGAGCGGCGACCAGGCCCGGCGGCGGCCGGAACAGGGCCTCGATCTCGGGACGGGAGAACAGGTAGGTCTGCCCGCAGAATTCGCAGTGGATCACGGCCTGGTCGCCGGCCACGGCGGCCTGGGCCTCCTGCTCCCCCAGCGACTGCAGCATGGCCGCCACCCGCTCCCGCGAACACGAGCAGCCGAAGTGCAGGTTGCGGCTGGCCAGCAGTTCCGGGGTTTCCTCGTGGAACAGGCGGTGGATCAGTTCCTCGCCGGGGACGGCGAGCAGTTCGGTGGCCGGCAGGGTGTCGAACAGGGCGCCGGCCCGGACCCAGCCGTCGGCGTCGCCGCCGTCGCCGGGCAGGCGCTGCAGCATCAGGCCGGCCGCGCGCCCGGTGTCGGCGGCCAGCAGCAGGCGGGTCGGGAGCTGTTCGGACTGGCGGAAGTAGCCCTCGAAGGCCTCGTCGAGGCGGTCGGCGTCGAGGCCGACCAGGCCCTGGTACCGCTGCGGCTCCTGGCCGCCGTGGGCCGGATTCTCGATCGTGATCGCCAGCAGGGGGGACGGGCCCAGCTCGCGCAGGGTCTCCGGTGGTGCCGCCTGTTCGTCCCAGCGGGCGATCCCGCGCAGGGTGCCCCGGGCGGTGCACTCGGCGAACAGGGTGCGCAGCGCGCCGTTGCCGCGCAGCTGGATCGACAGGCGGCCGTCCACCTTGGCGTGGCCGGTGAACAGGGCCGCGGCCACGCAGGTCTCGCCGAGCAGCCGTGCGACCGGCTCGGGATAGGTCGCGCGGGCACGGATCTGGCGCCAGGTATCGTCCAGGCGCACGTACACGCCGCGTACGCCGGCCGCGGGGAGCAGGAAACGGAGCAGCCGGTCGGCGCCGGGCATGGAAACGTCGGTCATGGGCACAGTATGGCGTGCGGCGTGCATCGGCTGGTGCGGCGTCCGGCACAATGCGCGCCTCGTGTGGCGATGGCAGGGTGCTGCCAGATGGGGGCGGGATGACGAAGGCGCAAGCGCGGGGGGCGTGGTGGCGGCGGTGGCGCCGGCGCCTGCTGCTGGTGCCGGTGCTGTTCGTGGCGGTGACGGTGCTGCAGGTGCTGGTGCTGCGCTTCGTGGATCCGCCGTTCAGCGCGTTCATGGCCGCGCGCGCGCTCGGGGCCTGGGGCACGGGCGACTTCGGTTTCCGCATTGCCTACGACTGGCGCGACTTCGGCGCGCTCTCGCCGCACCTGCCGGTGGCCCTGGTGGCGGCGGAGGACCAGAACTTCGCCACCCACCACGGGTTCGATTTCGCCGCGATCGAGAAGGCGCGCCAGCACAACGAACGCATGATCGAACGGGCGGAGCGGCGCAATCAGCCGGTGCGCCGGCTGCGCGGCGCGAGCACGATCAGCCAGCAGACCGCCAAGAACCTGTTCCTGTGGCAGGGCCAGGGCTGGACGCGCTGGGCGCGCAAGGCGCTGGAGGCCTGGTACACGGTGCTGATCGAAGCGCTGTGGCCGAAGCGGCGGATCCTGGAGGTCTATGCCAACGTGGCCGAGTTCGGCGACGGCGTGTACGGCGCACAGGCCGCTGCGCGCACGTTCTTCCGCAAGGACGCGGCGCGGCTGACGCCGGCCGAGGCCGCGCGTCTGGCCGCGGTGCTGCCGAACCCGAAGCGCTACAGCGCCGCGCGGCCGGGGCCGTACGTGCAGCGGCGCACGCGCGCGATCCAGCGCCAGATGCGTCAGCTCGGCGGGGCGGCGTACCTGCGCACGCTGGAGTGAACGGCGCAGATCCGGTGCGCTGCCAGCACCGGCCGCGGCGTGCCCCGCGTGCTCACAGCGAGGCCAGCAGTGCGCGCACGCGCGCGTCGATCTCGTCGCGCACCGCGCGGTAGGCGTCGTCGTCGAGCTCGCGCGGATCGGGCAGGGCCCAGTCCTCGCGCCGCTTCGCCGGCACCCACGGGCACGTGTCGCCGCAGCCCATCGTCACCACTGCGTCGAATTCGAGCCCGGCGACCTCGTCGAGCGACTTGGAGCGGTGTGCGGTGAGGTCGTAGCCCAGCTCGGCCATGTACCGGACCGCCTTCGGATTGATCCGCCCCGATGGGCGCGAACCAGCACTGTGGGCCTCTACCGCATCGCCGCCGCGCAGGCGGGCGAAGGCCTCGGCCATCTGGCTGCGGTTGGCGTTCTCGACGCAGACGAACAGGACGCGCTTGGGCATGGCCGGGGCCGGCTCCGTGGTGCGGGTCCAGATGCGCAGGGCGCGCGTCCGGGGCAGGGGCGGGAATTATGCCCGGGGCCGTATGACAGCTACCATCCGCGCATGACCCGCGACCTGCTCACCGTCGTCGTCGCCGCCTGCAACGAGGCCGAGGCCCTGCCGCTGCTGCAGGCGCGCCTGGCGCCGGTGCTGGACCGGCTGGCGGCGGAGCAGGCGGTGGACGGCCGGGTGCTGTACGTGGACGACGGCAGCAGCGACGGCACCTGGGCGGTGCTGCAGCGGCTGGCCGCGGCCGATCCGCGGGTGGGGCTGCTGCGGCTGAGCCGCAACTTCGGCAAGGAGGCCGCGCTCACCGCCGGGCTCGACCATGTCGAGGCCGGGGCGGCGGTGATCCTCGACGCCGACGGCCAGGATCCGCCGGAGCTGATCCCGCAGTTCGTGGCCAGGTGGCGCGAGGGCTACGACGACGTGCATGGCACCCGCATCGCGCGCGCGGGCGAAACCTGGCTCAAGCGCGCCACCGCGCACGCCTTCTACCGCGTGATCGGGCGCCTGTCGCGCACCCCGATCCCGCGCGACACCGGCGACTTCCGCCTGCTCTCGCCGCGCGCCCTGGCCGCGCTGCGGCAACTGCGCGAGCGGCACCGGTTCATGAAGGGGCTGTTCGGCTGGGTCGGCTTCAACCGTTGCGCGGTGCCCTACCAGCGCGCGCCGCGCACGGCCGGGCGCAGCAAGTTCGACTTCTGGCGGCTGTGGAACTTCGCCCTCGAGGGCATCACCAGCTTCAGCACCGCGCCGCTGCGGGTGGCCACGTACCTGGGCCTGGCGACCGCCCTGCTGGCCTTCGCCTACGCGCTGTGGGTGGTGGTCAAGGCGCTGCTGTGGGGCGACCCGGTGGCGGGCTGGCCGACGATGATGGCGGTGATCCTGTTCCTGGGCGGGGTGCAGCTGATCGCGCTGGGGATGATCGGCGAGTACCTGGGCCGGCTGTACGAGGAGGCCAAGCAGCGCCCCTTGTACCTCGTGGACACGTGGCAGCCCCCGGCAGGAGTATGCTCGGCGCAGAGCCAGTCTGGTGAGGGAGGGGGCCATGCGCACGGTACGTCACCTGCTCGAGTCGAAAGCGCCTGAGGTCTTCGCCATCGGCCCCGACCGGCCGGTGCTGGAGGCGATCCGGCTGATGGCGGACAAGGGCATCGGCGCGCTGCTGGTGATGGAGGAGGGCCGCCTGGTCGGCATCGTCTCCGAGCGCGATTACGCGCGGAAGGTGGTGCTGCAGGGCCGCTCCTCGGCCACCACCCCGGTGCGCGACATCATGACCCGCGACGTGATCACCGTGGGCCTGTCGCACACCGTGGACCAGTGCATGCAGCTGGTCACCGACCGCCGCATCCGCCACCTGCCGGTGGTGGAGAACGGCGCGGTGCTCGGCGTGGTCTCGATCGGCGACCTGGTCAAGGCCGTGATCGAGGACCAGCAGGCCGAGATAGACCAGCTGCAGCGCTACATCGCCAGCTGAGCGTCAGTCCGCCGCCACCGCGTGCGCATGCTCGCGGGTGGCGAGGAAGCGCACGCCGGGGGA
Source organism: Vulcaniibacterium gelatinicum (assembly GCF_008033445.1). Lineage (GTDB taxonomy): Bacteria > Pseudomonadota > Gammaproteobacteria > Xanthomonadales > Xanthomonadaceae > Vulcaniibacterium_B > Vulcaniibacterium_B gelatinicum. The sequence goes on along the minus strand of NZ_VNKO01000005.1, from coordinate 37,024 downwards.
GCGTTCCTCGGCGAGCTGCAGGTTGACCCGGGTGGGGGCGAGGTAGACCAGTTCGCCGGCGGCGTCCAGGGCCAGGTTCGGCGCGTGCTTCTCGCGGAATTCCTCGAGCTTCCTCGGGTCGTCGCAGCGGATCCAGCGCGCGGTGGCCACGTTCACCGGCTCGAACGCGGCGTCCACGCCGTACTCGTCCTTCAGGCGGTAGGCGACCACGTCGAACTGCAGCATGCCGACCGCGCCCAGGATCAGGTCGTTGCTCATCAGCGGGCGGAAGAACTGGGTGGCGCCCTCCTCGGAGAGCTGGGCCAGGCCCTTCTGCAGCTGCTTGAGCTTGAGCGGGTCGCGCAGGCGCGCGCGGCGGAACAGCTCGGGGGCGAAGTTGGGGATGCCGGTGAAGCCGAGCATCTCGCCCTCGGTGAAGGTGTCGCCGATCGAGATCGTGCCGTGGTTGTGGATGCCGATCACGTCGCCGGGCCAGGCGCTTTCGGCGATTTCGCGGTCGCTGGCCATGAAGGTCAGCGCGTTGGCGAGCTTGACCTCCTTGCCGCTGCGCACGTGGAAGGCCTTCATGCCGGCGGTGAACTTGCCTGAGCAGATGCGCATGAACGCGACCCGGTCGCGGTGCTGCGGGTCCATGTTGGCCTGGATCTTGAACACGAAGCCGGTCAGGTGCGGCTCGTAGGGGCCGACCTCGCGCGTGGTGGTGGCGCGCGGGCGCGGCTCGGGGGCGTGCTCGACGAAGAAGTCGAGCAGCAGCTGCACGCCGAAGTTGTTCACGGCTGAGCCGAAGAACACCGGGGTCTGCCGCCCGGCCAGGTACGCGGCCTGGTCGAACGGATGCGAGGCGCCCTGCACCAGCTCCAGCTCCTCGCGCAGCTCGGCGAGCATGTCGGCGCCGATGCGCGCCTGAAGCTCCGGGTCGTCGAGCGAGGCGAAGATGGTGGAGTCCTGGCGGGTGAAGTTGCGGCCCGGCTCGTACAGGTGCACCTCGCCGGTGATCAGGTGCACCACGCCCTTCAGGCGCTGGCCCATGCCGATCGGCCAGGTCACCGGCGCGCACTGGATGCCGAGCACCGATTCGATCTCGTCGAGCAGCTCGATCGGCGGCTTGCCCTCGCGGTCGAGCTTGTTGACGAAGCTCATGATCGGCGTGTCGCGCAGGCGGCACACCTCCATCAGCTTGATCGTGCGCTCCTCCACGCCCTTGGCCACGTCGATCACCATCAGCGCGCTGTCCACCGCGGTGAGCACGCGGTAGGTGTCCTCGCCGAAGTCGGCGTGGCCGGGGGTGTCGAGCAGGTTGACGATGCGGCCCTCGTACGGGAACTGCATCACCGAGCTGGTCACCGAGATGCCGCGCTCCTTCTCCAGCGCCATCCAGTCGGAGGTGGCGTGGCGCGCGGCCTTGCGGCCCTTGACGCTGCCTGCCATCTGGATCGCGCCGCCGAACAGCAGCAGCTTCTCGGTCAGCGTGGTCTTGCCGGCGTCGGGGTGCGAGATGATGGCGAAGGTCCGCCGGCGGGCGGCTTCGGTGGAAACGTCGGACATGGCGACGGGCGCCGTGGGCGCCTGGGGGTGCGGGGAGGGGTGGGATTATAGAAGAAAGATCAAAAATCCCCTCACCGCACACCCCCGCCCAGCCCGGGCAGGCGCATGCGGAAGGGGATCGAGACCAGGCGCATGCCGCGGTTGACCTGGACGGCGAAGTGCAGGTGCGGGCCGGTGGTGTAGCCGGTGTTGCCGGACAGGCCGATCTGCTGGCCGGCGCGGACGCGCTGGCCCATGCGCACCAGCACGCCCTCGGGCTGCAGGTGCGCGTACAGGCCCATGCTGCCGTCGTCGTGCAGGATGCGGATGAAGTTGGCGCGGCCGCCGTACTTCTCGCGGTTCAGGCCGGCCTTGTCGAAATCGGATTCGACCTGCATCACCACGCCGCCGCGCGCGGCGTACACCGGGGTGCCTGCCGGGGCGTCGAAGTCGAGTGCATGGCGGTTCTGCGGGTCGGTGTGGCTGAAGCGGCCGCCGTAGCCCTGCGCGATCGTCAGCCGCGGCAGGCGCAGCGGCGGCAGGTACTCGACGTCCTGCGGGCGCGCGGACGGGTCGCCGGGCACGGCTTCCAGGCGCAGCTCGAACTCGCCGCTGCCCACGTCGTCGGCCATGAACAGGCGCGCGACCAGGGTCGAGCCGTATGCCGGCACGGTGGCGCGCGCCGGCAGCGGCGGGTCGCCGAGCACGTTGCGGCTGCGGGTCATGTGCAGCATCACCTCGACCGGCCCGGCGAGGGTGTTGTCGGCGTAGGCCAGGTACTCGGCCTCGCCGCGCTGCATGCGCAGCCGCACCAGCGCGTCGGGTTCGGCCGGGGTGCGCAGCACGCGCAGGTCCTGCGGCGTCGCCGCGACGCCCTGCGGCGGGCGGTCGCCGTAATGGACCACGCCGTCGCGGTCGGTCCAGCGGTACACCTTGCCCGCGTGCGCGGCGAACGCGAGTGCGCACAGCGCGGTCGCCAGGGCGGGGCGGACGGACATCGCGGCTACTGCGTGCAGGCGGGGGACAGGCCCAGGGTGCGCGCGACCTCGCGCAGGTCGAAGGCGGTGACCGCCTTGTCGTCGTGGACCGCGAACAGCACCCCGCCGGGGAAGCGCGCGGTGGCCGGCGCGTGCAGCGCCACGCCGTCGGTGTACGCGGTGACGCGGCCCTGGAAGCTGCCGCGCGGGGCCAGGGTGATGCGGTCGAACAGGTGGAAGATGGTCAGCGGCGCGAGCTGGTCCACCGCGATCCAGTAGCCGCTGCCGTCCGGGCAGGTCCACAGCGCCACGCCCTCGGCCTCGGCGCCGAACGCGTCCTGCGGCAGGCTGCGCCCGGTGTAGCGGCCGCTGAAGGTGTATTCGCGCAGGGTGGAGACGTGGCGGCGGTCCTCGTCGGCGATCAGCATGCGGTCGTTGGCGGGGTCGCCGGCGATGGATTCGACCATGCGCAGCGCGGTTTCCGGCCGGGTGTCGCCGAAGGCGCCGGCGTAGTGCGCGCGCAGGCGGCCGTCCTGGTCGAAATGGACGCGGTAGCGGCGCACGCGCTGGTTCAGTTCCTCGAACGGCGGCACCTGGTCGTAATGCGGGCCGTACATGAAGCTGTCGGTGACGTAGGCCTCCAGCTCGCCCGGCTCGGTCTCGGCGATCCAGATCCCGTAGGGGCTGCGCAGTTCGCGTTCGCCGAAGCTGCCCACCGGGCGCAGCTCCGGCAGCGCCAGCACCTGCACCCGGCGGTTGTCGCGTTCGACCACGAACACGTGGTCGCCCTGCACCGCGATGCCGTTGGGGCGGTCGAACTGGCCGAGCGCGGCGCCTTCCTCGCCGTACGTGCCCAGGCGCTCGCCGCTGTCGCCGTCGTACAGCACCAGGCGGTGGGTGGACTTGGCGGTGGCCAGCACCAGCACGCGGCCGTCCTCGCCGACCCAGGTGGCGAGCGAGTCGAGTTCCTCCTCGGGCGTCTCGACGCTGATGTAGGCCTCGGTCACGGTCAGGACCTGCGGCGCCGGGGCCACCGGCGCGGCGGCGGGCGGGGCGGCGGCAGGGGCGGGCGGGTGGCTGGCGCAGGCCGCGAGCAGGGCGGCGAGCAGGCAGGCGAGGGCGAAGGGATGGCGATGGGGCATCGGCGAAGTATGCGTGAAGGCGACGGCCGAACGGAGCGGGGCCGTACCGTAGCGTATCGCTTCATGCAGATGAAGCGATTGACAACGCGCGGTGCGGCCGGCAAGCTGCGCCCATCCATCGAGATCGGCTGAGGGACAGGCCCTGTGAAGCCGAGGCAACCGGGTCCGCGCGAGCGGGTCGAGGTGCCAATTCCTGCGGCGCCGTTCGCGGCGACCGGAAGATGGTTGCGCTCCGCACCCGGGTGCGGCGTCCGCGGCTCGATGGCCCGTGTTCCCTTGCCGGAGACCGCCATGAGCCTCGTGCTTCCCCCGCGTGCCAGCCAGGACGATGCCGCCGCGCGCTGTCCTGCCTTCGATCCATCCCCTGATCCCGTTCCCGATGCTGCCGGTGCCGCGGCGGCGCACGCGTTCCGCGCCGAACGCGGCGAGGTCGCGTGCACGCTGACGCTGCGCCATGCCGGCACGCATGCCGTGCGCCTGCGCTGGGAAGCGCTCGGCGAGCCCGGGCTGCCGGTGGTGTTCGTGGCCGGCGGCATTTCCGCGCACCGACACCTGGCGGCGCACGCGCAGGACCTGCGGCCGGGGTGGTGGCAGGCGCAGGTCGGCGTGGATCGCGCGCTCGATCCGAGGGAATACCGCCTGCTCGCCTGCGACTGGCTCGGCGCCGACGGCGCGCCGGACGCGGTGATCGATCCGGCCGATCAGGCCGATGCGATCGCGGCGCTGCTCGATGCGCTCGGCATCGCCCGCCTGCACGCCTTCGTCGGCTGTTCCTACGGGGCGATGGTGGGGCTGCAGTTCGCGGCGCGGCATGGCGCGCGGCTGGCGCGGCTGGCGGCGATCGCCGGCAGCCATCGCGCCCATCCCTACGCCAGCGCGTGGCGCGCCCTGCAACGGCGCGCGCTCGCGCTCGGCGCGCTGCAGTGCGACGAACCGCAGGGGTTGGCGCTGGCGCGGCAGCTGGCGCTGCTCAGTTATCGCACGCCGGAGGAGTTCGCCGTGCGCTTCGGCCGGGCGCAGGTGGTGCAGGGGCGGGTGCGCGCCGACGCCGAGGGCTGGCTCGACCACTGCGCGGCGAAGTACGTGGCGGCCACGCCCGCGGCGGCGTTCCTGCGCCTGTCCGAATCCATAGACCTGCAGGACGTGCGTCCGGAGGACGTCGCCGTGCCGGCGACGCTGGTGGCCGTGGCGCAGGACCGGCTGGTGCCGGTGGAGGACATGTTCGAGCTGGCCGAGCGCCTGCGCGGGCCGGCCCGCCTGCAGGTGCTGCAGTCGCGCTACGGGCACGACGCCTTCCTCAAGGAGGAGGCCGCGATCGCCGCGGTGCTGCGGCAGGCGCTGGCGCAGGAGGTGGCGGCATGAGCGCGCGCCGTCCCGCGACCTGCGCGGTGCGCGCGGGCATTGACGGCGATACGGCCCACGGCGCGGTGACGCCGCCGATCGTGCTGTCGTCCAACTTCAGCTTCGCCGGCTTCGACGCCAAGCGCCGCTACGACTACACCCGCAGCGGCAACCCGACCCGCGACCTGCTGGCCGAGGCGCTGGCCGAACTCGAGGGCGGCGCCGGCGGCGTGGTCGCCGCCACCGGCATGGCGGCGATCGCGCTGGTGCTGCACGCGCTGCTGGCGCCGGGCGAGCGGATCGTGGTGCCGCACGACGGCTACGGCGGCAGCTGGCGGCTGTTCAACGCGCTGGCACGCAAGGGCCACTTCGAACTGGTCACCGCCGACCTGACCGATCCGCGCGCGCTTGCCGCGGCGCTGCGCGTGCCGCCGAAGCTGGTCTGGATCGAGACCCCCTCCAATCCGCTGCTGCGCATCACCGACCTGCGTTTCGCGGTCGAGGCCGCGCACGCCGCCGGCGCGCTGGCGGTGGTGGACAACACCTTCCTCTCGCCGGCGCTGCAGCAGCCGCTCGCCTTCGGCGCCGACCTGGTGGTGCATTCGACCACCAAGTACATCAACGGCCACAGCGACGTGGTCGGCGGCGCGGTGGTGGCGCGCGATCCGGCGCTGCACGAGACGCTGGTCTGGTGGGCCAACGCGCTCGGCGTGACCGGCGCGCCGTTCGACAGCTTCCTGACTCTGCGCGGATTGCGCACGCTGGAGGCGCGGCTGCGCGTGCACCAGGAGAACGCGCAGGCGCTGGCGCAGTGGCTGCAGGCGCAGCCGGCGGTGGCGCGGGTGCACTACCCCGGGTTGGCCTCGCATCAGCAGCACGCGCTGGCCGCGCGCCAGCAGCGCGGTTTCGGCGCGATGCTGGGCGTGGAGCTGCACGGCGGCGAGGCGGCGGTGCGCGCGTTCGTGGACGGCCTGGCCTGCTTCACCCTGGCCGAATCGCTGGGCGGGGTGGAGAGCCTGGTGGCGCATCCGGCGACGATGACCCACGCGGCGATGGCGCCGGAGGCGCGCGCCGCGGCCGGGATCGGCGACGGGCTGTTGCGGCTGTCGGTGGGGATCGAGGCGCTGGAGGACCTGCGCGAGGACCTCGCTGCCGCGCTGCGGCGCGCCGAGCGGGCCGTGCCGGCGGCGCACGGCGCGGACGGCAAACGGCGGGCCGAGGCATGAGCGCGCTTGCGGGCGAGGCGCTGGCCACCGCGCCGGCCGTGCGTGGACGCGCGGTGCCGGCGCGGGTGGCGCTGCTCGGCACCGGCACGGTCGGCCGCGCGGTGCTGCGGCGGCTGGCCGGGTGGCAGGGCACCGCGCTCGGCGCGCGCCTGTCGCTGGCGCTGGTGGCGAACACGCGCGAGGCATACGCGGCGGTCGCGGCGCGCGGCACGCCGCGGCCGGCGCGGGCGGGCGATGGCTGGCACGGCCTGCTGCCCCGCACCCTGGCGCCGCTCGCGGACGGCATCGCGCTCGACGCGGTGGCGGAGGTGCTGGGCCCGCACGGTCCGCGCATCGTGGTGGACGCCACCGCCAGCGACGCGGTCGCGGCGCGGCATGCGCAGTGGCTGGCGCAGGGCATCCACGTGGTCACCGCCAACAAGCTCGGCCAGGGCGCGGCGCTGGCGCGCTGGCGGGCGATCCGCGACGCGCGCGCGGCCAGCGGCGCGCAGTACGGCGACGGCGCCACCGTGGGCGCGGGCCTGCCGCTGCTGCGCACGATCCGCGCCCTGCGCGCCGGCGGCGACCGGATCCATGCGATCGAGGGCGTGCTCTCCGGCTCGCTGGCCTGGCTGTTCGACCGCTACGACGGGATGCGCCCGTTCTCCGGCTTCGTGCGCGAGGCGCGCGCGGCCGGCTACACCGAACCGGATCCGCGCGACGACCTCTCCGGCGAGGACGTGCGGCGCAAGCTGCTGATCCTGGCGCGCGCGGCCGGCCACGCGCTGGAGGCCGACGCGGTGGCGGTGGAGTCGCTGGTGCCGCCGCGACTCGCCGCGCTGCCGGCGGCGGAGGTGGACGCGGCCCTGCCGCTGCTCGATGCGCCGCTGCGCGAGCGCTATGCGGCGGCCTACCGCAACGGCGAGCGGCTGCGCTTCATCGCCCGCTTCGACGGCAGGTCCGCGCGCGTGGGCCTGTGCGCCCTGCCGCCGGAGCATCCGCTGTGCGCGGGCGGCGGCACCGACAACCGGGTGGCGATCGCCAGTTGCCGCTACGCCGCGCGGCCGCTGCTGATCCAGGGCCCCGGCGCGGGCGCGGAGGTGACCGCGGCGGCGTTGCTGGACGACGTGCTGGCGTGCGTGGACGGCCCCGCCTACGAGGTCGCCGGCTTCGGCGCCGGCAGCGCGGCGAGGTAGCTCTCCAGCGGCTGCGGGTGGTCTATGGCGAAGCCCTGGGCGTAGTCCACCCCCAGCGCGGTCAGCGCGGTGCGCACCGTGTCGCTCTCGGTGTGCTCGGCGATGGTGCGCTTGCGCAGCAGGTGGGCGATGCGGGTGATCGAGCGCACCACCTCGGCGGCCAGCGGCGAGCTCTGCATGTCGCGCACGAAGCTGCCGTCTATCTTGATGTAGTCCACGTCCAGCGCGCGCAGCTGGCTGAACGAGCAGAAGCCGGTGCCGAAGTCGTCCAGGGCGAAGCGGCAGCCGAGCCCGCGCAGGTCGTCGATCACCCGCTGCGCGCGCAGCGGGTCGCGCATCGCGCTGGTCTCGGTGATCTCGAAGCACAGCCGGCTGGCGGGGAAGGCGCTGCGGTGCAGGCGCTCGGCGACGAAGTCCACGAAGCCCTCGTCGAGCAGCGCCCCGGCCGAGAGGTTGAGCGAGCACAGCGTGATCGCGTCGAACAGATGCGCATGGGCGTCGAGCTGCGCCAGCGCCATGCGCACCACCTCGCGGTCGATGCGGATGCCGAGGCGGAAGCGCTCGGCGGCCGGGATGAACCGGTCCGGGGTGTGCAGGGCGTCGCTGCCGCGCTCGTGCATGCGCAGCAACAGCTCGAAGTGCGCGCCGCGCGGCAGGTCCGCGTGCAGCGGGACGATGGACTGCGCGTACAGGGAGAAATCGTGGTGCTGCAGCGCGTCGCGCAGGCGCACCGTCCAGCGCATGCCGGAGGCCGGGTCGGCGAGCGCACTGCCGGCGGCCATGCCGGCCACGACCACCCGGTCGCCGCCCTGTTCCTTGGCGCTGAAGCAGGCCGCGTCCGCCTGCGAGAGCACTTCGGCGTACAGTGCCTGTTCCGGCCGGAACGGCACCAGGCCGATGCTGGCGGTGGTGCCATGCTGTTCGTTGCCGAAGCGGCACTGGGTGTCCTCGACCGCGCGCAGCAGCACCTGCGCCCGTTCGCGCGCCGCGGCCGGGGTGCAGTTGCGCAGCAGCACCACGAATTCGTCGCCGCCGTAGTGGCCGAGCAGGTCGCCGGGCACGAGATGCTGCTGGAGCGAATGCGCCACCGCGCCGATCAGCGCGTCGCCGGCGCCATGGCTGGCGGTGTCGTTGACCAGCTTGAGGTTGTCCAGGTCGATGTAGGCCAGCGCCATCGGCGGATGCGCCGGATCCTGCAGCGCGGCGCGCGCCAGCGCCTCGAACGCGCCGCGGTTGGGCAGCGCGGTCAACGCGTCGGTGGTGGCGCGCCGCAGCAGCTCGCGGGCGGCGCTGCGGCGTTCGGCCACCGCCAGCGCGAGCACCATCGGCAGGATCGCGAACACGCACAGGTACAGCAGCAGGATCGCGGCGTCGAGGGTGGCCTCGGGCATGCGGAACCCGGCCAGGCCCAGCCCCGCCAGGCTGCCGATCAGCAGCACCGACAGCATCACCGCCACCGCGGTGCGCAGCGGCGAGAAGCGCAGCGCGCCCCACACCATCACCGACAGCGGCAGACCGGTCAGGCCGAGCGCATAAGTGCTGCCGGTGCTGGCACCCCAGGCCATCAGCAGGAAGCTCGCGGCCAGGGCCACGTTCCAGGCCTGCGCCTCCTGCGTGTCGGCGGATACCTCGCCTTCCTCGATGGCCGCGGCGCGGCCGTGGCGCAACCGGCGTTCCAGCAGCACCAGCGCCGGCCCCACCGCCACCACCCCGAGGAAGTTGCCGAGCGTCCAGCGCATCGCGGCATCGCCCAGCGCGGCGGCGGGCAGCATGCCCGACTGCCACATGCCGGTGACGCCGATCGCGGCGCTGACCACGCACATCAGCAGGCCCGCCACCATCAGGCGGATCCCGTAGGCGATCGGCCCCGGCGCGGGCGTGCGGCGGTGGATCCACGCCGCTGCGGCCAGCGCGCCGACCAGGTCGGCCATCGCCGACCAGGGCACGAACGCGACCGGCACCGGCGCGAAGGTGGCGTGCGCGATCAGCATGGCCAGCGGCACCACCACTGCCCAGCGCGGGCCGAAGCGCGCCACCGCGGCCAGCGCCACGCCCGCGGCCGGCCACAGCAGCGCCACGTCGTCCGGCGATTCGATGTACTGCGTGGCCAGCGCCACCGCCGCCAGGTACAGCCCGGTCAGGATCAGGGCAAGCACGAGGCGTTGCAGCGGCGTGTCGGTCACGGCGTCGCCTCCGTCGTCTCCGTCGCCTGCGGCGGCAGCACGTGCGGCGAGCCCACCAGCCGCACCCGCCCTTCGGCGAGCAGCTGCGCGGCGTTCTGGTGCAGTTCGCGCACCAGCCGCGCCACGTCGGCCTGCGGCGTGGGCCGGAACGCCGCCCAGCCGTTGCGGCCGTGCTGCTTGACCCAGTACAGCGCGGCGTCGGCCAGAGCCACCATCTGCTCCCAGCCCACGTGCTGGCCCGGGTCGCGGAACAGCGGGTATTCCGACAGCCCGACCGAACAGGTCAGCCACAGCGGCTGGTTGCCGCCGATGTCGAACGGATGCGCGGCGAAGGCGCTGCACAGGCGTTCGCCGAGGATCAGCGCGTGCCGGCTGGGCATGGGCCGGAACACCAGCAGGAATTCCTCTCCGCCCCAGCGCGCGATGTAGTCGCCGCCGCGCACCAGCGAGGAAAGCACCTGTCCGGCCTGCTGCAGCACGCGGTCGCCGGCGCCGTGGCCGTACATGTCGTTGACCGCCTTGAAGCGGTCGATGTCCACCAGTGCGAACACCATCACCTGCTCGTAGTTGCCGCTGCGACGCTGCTCGCGTTCGTAGTAGGCGAAGTCGGCCGGGATCTGGTTGGCGAGGTAGCGGCGGTTGCGCAGCCCGGTGAGCGGATCGGTCTGGCTGGCGTTCTCCAGCCGCTCGTTGGCGGCGTGCAGTTCCTGGGTGCGCGCGCGCACCTCCGCCTCCAGCAGGGCCGCCTGGCGCGCGTGCCGCAGCTGCTGACGACGCCAGGCGGCGTACAGCAGCGTGGCCGCCACGCCGGCGAGCAGGAGCCGGAACAGCGCGGTCTCGTGGAAGTACGGCTGGATCCGGAACGCGGCCTGGGCCGGCGCCGGGTTCCAGACGCCGGCGTTGTTGGCGCCGCGCACCTCGAACACGTAGTCGCCGGGCGGCAGGTTGGTGTAGTTGACGCTGCGCCGGCGCGCGTCGGGCAGCGGTTGCCAGTCGCGGTCGTAGCCGTCCAGTCGGTACTGCAGCTGCAGGCTGCGCGGATCCTGGAAGCTCAGCGCGGTGAACTCGAACGCCAGGTCGCGCGCGCCGGCGGGCAACTGCAGCGGCCGGCCGGCCGGGACGAGTCGCTCCCCGCCGGCGACGACGGCCTCGACGAGCAGCGGCGGCGGCAGCGGGTTCTTGCGGATCTCCATCGTGTCCATCGCCACCACGCCGTCGCGCGAGGGCAGCCACAGCACGCCCTCGCGCAGGAATCCCTTGGACATGCCGGCGCCGTTGCAGCAGTAGCCCTGCTGGCCGGCGTTGGGGTCGCCGCGTTCGTTGAGCAGCATCTCCCCGCGCACCCGCCGCACCGGCGCCGCGCTGCGCGGCAGGTCGGCCAGCGGCACCCGGGCGATGCCGCGGATGCCGGCCACCCACAGCCAGCCGTCGTGCTCGGCGATGAAGAACGGCGCGTTGCTTGGCATGCCCTGCGCCGGGCCCAGGGCGTGCCAGTGGCCGCCGGCCTCGACCCACAACTGTTCGTCGAGCGAACCGAGCACCAGGCGTCCATCGCGCAGCGGTTGCAGCGCGGAGATGTCCAGACCGGGCGGCAGGCCCTGCTCGCGGCCGACTTCGACGGCGTGGCCGTCGCGCAGTTCGAACAGGCCCGATTGCGTGCCCAGCAGCAGGCGCCCGCGGTGGAAGGCGATCACCCGCACGCGCGGGTCGGGCAGGCCCGCCTCCTGGGCGTAGCGTGTGAGCCGGCCGTCGCGGAGATGGAACAGGCCTTCGGTCGTCGGGAACCAGACGCTGCCATCCTGCACGGGCACGATGCCGTTGATCTGCGCCGCCGCCATCGGCCTGAGTTCCGGCGGCGTGCTCAGGCGTCCGTCGCGCCAGACCACCAGGCCGCGGCGGGTGCCGATCCAGAGCCGGTCGGACTCGGCCAGCAGGTTGTAGGCGTGCGGGTGCGGCAGCGCATCGCCCGGCACCTGCAGGGTGTAGCGGCCGTTCTCGAGCAGGCTCACGCCGCTGTTGGTGCCCACCCACAGCCGCCCGTCCGGGCCGCGCGAGAGCGACCACACCACCGCATCGTGCAGCCCCTCGCCGACGCTGTAGCGCCGGGTCCAGCCGCTCCACACGCGGGCCATGCCGTGGATCTGGCTGCCCAGCCACAGGCTGCCCTCGCGGTCCTCCATCAGCGCGATCACCTGGGGGAAGGCCCGGGGATGGCTGTCGGCGACGAACTCGACCTGCCGCCCGTCGCGCCAGCGGCCGAGCCCCGGATTGCTGCCGACCCAGAGGTTGTCGCCGCGGTCCAGGAACAGGGCCGTGATCGGCGTGCGGCCCAGCGGCAGCTCCGCCACCCGCTGCCAGCCGTCCTGACCCAGCCACATCAGCCCTTGCGAGGTCGCGGCCCACAAGCGTCCGTGCGCGCGCACCAGCCGGGTCACCGCCGCCGTCTCCGCCCCGGTGGGCAGCGGCAGGCGCATCTCGCCCCCGGCGCTGCGGCGGACCACTGCGCCGGTGGTGCCGATCCAGAGCGTGCCGTTTTCCGGCAGCAGGGCCAGCGCCGGATTCGGGCCGGACACCGCCACCAGGCGCTCCCGCACCACCGTGAACACCCCCTCGGAGGTGCCGGCGAGAATCCGCCCGTCCGCGGTTTCGGCAAGCGTGAAGATGTCGAGGGCGGGGTAGCGCGCAGCCGCCTGCGCCGGCACCGGGCGGAACTCCCCGTCCGCATGTACCGCCAGCCCCTTGTAGGTGCCGATCCACAACCGCCCGTCGCGACCGGCCAGCAGGGTGCGCACCCAGATCCCCGGCAGCGCCGGGGCTTCCTTCGGGGTGTAGGTAACGAACCGGACGCCGTCGAAGCGGGCCAGCCCGCTCTGCGTCCCGACCCAGACGTAGCCGGTGCGGTCCTGGGCCAGGGTATGGGCGCTGATCTGCGGCAGGCCGTCCTGGATCGACCAGCGGTCCACCACGGCATGGGTGAAGGCCTTGTCTGGGGGCAGGGCCAGCGCCGGCGCGCATGCCAGCAGCGCCAGCAAGGCAGCGGTGCGCCATCGCGATGGCCGCCAGCTCCGCATGCGGACTCCCCCGGGCCGGAGACCGATCATACGCCCGCGACCGATCACGGGAATGCGAAGCGCGTCCGGGGATCCTGCAACGGGAGCGGGGGAGCCGCCACCGGCCGGGCCGGCCGGCGCCGGCTCAGCACTCGATCACGTTGACCGCCAGCCCGCCGCGCGAGGTTTCCTTGTACTTGTCCTGCATGTCGCGGCCGGTCTCGCGCATGGTCTTGATGACCTTGTCGAGCGAGACCTTGTGCTTGCCGTCGCCGCGCAGGGCCATGCGGCTGGCGTTGATCGCCTTGACCGCGCCCATCGCGTTGCGCTCGATGCAGGGGATCTGCACCAGGCCGCCGATCGGGTCGCAGGTCAGGCCGAGGTTGTGCTCCATGCCGATCTCGGCCGCGTTCTCGATCTGCCCGGAGGTGCCGCCGAGCGCGGCGGTCAGGCCGGCGGCGGCCATCGAGCAGGCCACGCCGACCTCGCCCTGGCAGCCGACCTCGGCGCCGGAGATCGAGGCGTTCTCCTTGTAGAGGATGCCGATCGCGGCGGCGGTGAGCAGGAAGTCGAACACGCCCTGCTCGTTGCTGCCTGGGCAGAAGCGGTCGTAGTAGTGCAGCACCGCCGGGATGATGCCGGCCGCGCCGTTGGTGGGCGCGGTCACCACGCGCCCGCCGGCGGCGTTCTCCTCGTTCACCGCCAGCGCGTACAGGTTGACCCAGTCGAGCACGGTGAGCGGGTCGCGCATCGCCGCCTCGGGCTTGGCCGACAGCTCGGCGTACAGCGCCGGCGCGCGGCGCGGCACGTGCAGGCCGCCGGGCAGGGTGCCGGAGGCGCGGATGCCGCGCTGCACGCAGGCCTGCATCGCGGCCCAGATCTCGCGCAGGCCGTCGCGGATCTGCTCCGGCGGGCGCCAGGCCTGTTCGTTGGCGAACATCACCTGGGCGATGGTCAGCCCGTGCGTCTCGCACTGCTCGAGCAGCTCGGCGCCGCTGTGGAACGGGTACGGCAGCTCGGTGGTGTCGGCGACGATGCGGTCCTCGGCCGCCTCGTCCTGATTGACCACGAAGCCGCCGCCGACCGAGTAGTAGTCGCGCGTGGCGATCACCCCGCCGTCCGCGTCGTAGGCGGTGAAGCGCATGCCGTTGGTGTGGAACGGCAGCTTCTGGCGCTTGTTCATGATGAGGTCGTGCTTCTCGTCGAAGCCGATCTCGTGCCGGCCGAGCAGGCGGATGCGCTTGCCGGTGCGGATGCGTTCGAGCGCGGGCGGGATGATGTCGGGGTCTATCTCGTTCGGCCAGTGGCCTTCCAGGCCCATCATCACCGCCTTGTCGGTGCCGTGGCCGCGGCCGGTGAGGGCGAGCGAGCCGAACACCTCGGCGCGCACCCGCGCGGTGCGCTCCAGGTCGCCGTTCTCCTCCAGCCAGCGGATGACGAAGCGGCACGCGGCGCGCATCGGCCCCACGGTGTGCGAGGAACTCGGCCCGATGCCGATCTTGAACAGGTCGAAGGTGCTGACGGCCACGCGTGGAGCCCTCGGAATGCTGCGGTGCCGCCACGGAGCGGGGCGGGCAGGGCTATTCTACGCACCGCTCCGCAACGGCACCGTACCGTGACGCACGTTCCCGCGCCCTCGCTGCTGTTGTACCAGCGCGACGACTGCCACCTCTGCGACCTGGCGCTGGAGGTGCTGGCCGCGGCCCGGGTGCCGGAGTTCGACAGCGTGTTCATCGACGGTGACGACACGCTCGAGGCCCGCTACGGCACGCGCGTTCCGGTGCTGCGCGACGCGGTGCGCGGCGAGGAGCTGGACTGGCCGTTCGACGCCGCGGCGGTGGCGCGCTGGCTGCAGCGCTAGCGCGAGCCGGCGGGCGCCGGCCTGGCGCCGGATGCCGGCGCGGCCTGCGTCTTCGCCGGCGCGAACACCACCTTGGCGCTGACCGCGATCGCATCCGGCAGCAGCTCGGTGTCGGCCCACTCACCACCGCCGACGCCGAACTCCAGGCGCTTGACCGTGGCCTTGCCGGCCAGCACCGGCTTGGCCCCCGGGGTCCAGGTGAAGGTGAGCGTGACCGGCTTGCTCACCCCGCGCAGGGTGAGCACGCCGTCGGCGGCGTAGCGGTTGCCGCCGAGGGCGCGGAACCGGGTCGCGGTGTAGCGCGCCTGCGGGAAGCGCGAGACGTCGAAGAACGCGCCGCCGTGCAACTCGGCATCGAAGTCGGCCACGCCGGTGGTGGCGGAGGCGAGCGGGATGGCGACGTCCAGGCGCGCCTGCCCGAGCTGCTTCGGATCGAAGCGCAGGCGGGTGCTGAAGTCGGGGAAGCGCCCGGTGAAGGTCTCGCCCTGATAGCTGCCGGCGAAGGTCAGGGTCGAGCCGGGCGCCTGCACGTAATCGGCGGCGCGTGCCGGCAGGGACAGTGCGGACAGCAGCAGGACGGCGAGCGGCAGAAGGTTACGCGGCATCACGGGGCTCCGGGGCGGGGGATGGCTCGGCGCGCAGCCAGCCGCGCGGCAGCATGCGCGCGAGCGTGGCGTCGCGCTGGACCAGGTGGTGGTACACGGCGGCGGCCGCATGCAGCAGGGCGAGCGCGACCAGCAGCCAGAACAGCCACTCGTGCACGTCCTCGGCCAGCTCATGCAGGGCGTGGTCCTTGCCCGCGATCGCCGGCAGGTTGAACAGGCCGAACCACTGCAGCGGGAACCCGGCGGCGGAGTTGAGCACCCAGCCGCTGAGCGGGACCGCAAACAGCAGCGCGTACAGCGCCCCGTGCATCAGCGCGGCGATGCGCTCCTGCCAGGGCGGCGTGCCGGGCACGGGCCGCGGCGTGCCCGCGTACAGACGCCACAGCAAGCGCAGCAACGCCAGCGCCAGCACGGTCAGGCCGAACGACTTGTGCAGCGCGTACACCTGGATCTTGTCGGGGCTGTTGCGCATCTCGACCATCAGCAGGCCGACGATGCCCTGGCCCAGGATCAGCAGCACGATCAGCCAGTGCAGCAACTGGCTGACCGGGCCCCAGCGTTCGGGTGTGTTCTTCAGGTTCATGGCGGGGGAGCTACGCGGCGGGAGGAGCTCCGGATGCAGGCGGCCCGGCGTCCGGCGGTTCGGCCGTGCCGGCATCGGGTGCGGGATCCGACGGCGCGCCGCCCTGGCGCACGGCCTCGGCCTCGATCCGCAGCTCGACGGTGTCGCCGATCACCGATTCCCATGCGGTGATGCCGAACTCGGCGCGGCTGAGCGTGGCGGTGGCGGAGAAGCCGGCGGTGCGCCGGAACGGCGGCAGCGGATGGCGCTTGAGTGCGTTGAGGGTGACGTCCAGGCACAGCGGGCGGGTCACCCCGCGCAGGGTCAGCTCGCCGCACACGCAGGCGCGGTTCTCCGCCTGCGGCTGCACCGAGGTGGAGACGAAGCGCGCTTCCGGGTGCCGCTGCGCGTCGAGCAGGGTGCCGGCCAGCGCGGCCGCGTTCCATTTCGCGTCGCCCAGATCCAGGCGCGCGAGCGGCACGCGCACCTCGAGCCGGGCCGTGGTCCAGTCCTCGGGATCGAACTCGAGCGTGCCGGTGCTGCCGGAGATCGTGCCCAGCGCGTCCGAGAAGCCGGCATGGCTGACCGCGAACACGATCCGGGTGTGCACCGGATCGAGCACGTAGCGCGCGGGCGCGGCGGCGGCCGCGGCGGACAGCAGCGCCAGCGGCAGGCAGAGCAGCGGGATGCGGGCGGCCATGGCCGGATGATAGGCCCTGCTCCGGCAACGCGGATGCAACGCTGCGGTGCGCCCGCGGCTTGCGGCGCGGGCCGGGGCTTGCCAGCATGCGCGCGGGGAGCGCCAGGGGCGTGGCCACGCGGCCTTCGCCCTGCGCACGGCGCCAGGGGATGGACGATGCCGCGGACAGGGACGGTTCTGCTGTGGGGCTGGCTGTGGCTGTGCAGCGTGCACGCGGCACGGGCCGCGCTGCCGGAGACGCCGCGCTTCACCCGCTTCGATGTGCGTGCCGGCGCGCCGGCGCAGGTCGGCGAGCTGGCGCTGGACCGGCAGGGCTATCTGTGGATGGCCACCGCCGACGGCCTGGCGCGCTTCGATGGCGTGCGCTTCCGCTACTGGCGCAAGCAGGTCGGGCTCGACAGCGCGTTGCCCGACAACGAGGTCGTGACCCTGCACGTGGATGTCCACGACCGGGTGTGGGCCGCCACGCCCGCGGGCCTGAGCGTGCTCGGGCAGGACCGGCGCGGTTTCCGCCACATCCGTTTCGACGGCGCGGGCGCGGCCTGCCGGCGCGGCGTGCTGGCGCTGGCCGACGCGCCCGGCGGCGGGGTCTGGGCCGGCACCGACACCGGGCACCTCTGCCACAGCCACGACGGCCGGCGCTTCCGTCATCTCGCCACGCTGCCGCTGGCGCCCGACGGCGTGGAGCGCGCGATCTGGACCCTGCACGCCGCGCGCGACGGCGCGCTGTGGCTCGGCACCTCGGCCGGCCTGTTCCGCTACGCGCATGGACGCCTGCGCGCGATCGCGCCGGCGCGGCTCGGGCGCGCCAACGTGACCCACGTGCGCGCGGAGGCGGACGGTTCGTACTGGATCGGCAGCGATCTCGGCCTGCACCGGCTGCTGCGCGACGGCCGCATCGCCGGGGCGCCGTGGCACCTGCCGCCCGACGCGACCCACCCGGTGGTGCTGCGCGATCGCGATAGCCACTGGATCGGCACCATGGCCGGCCTGTTCCGCGCCGCGCGCGGCCGGCTGTGGCCGGTGGAATACGACCCCGCGACCGGCATCGGCGGTCCCGGCACCGGCATCCATGCGCTGCAGACCGACCACGAAGGCGGGCTGTGGGCGGTCACGCACGCGCAGGGGCTCGTGTACCTGCCTGCCGGCTGGCACCGTTTCACCACCATCACCACCGCCGGCGGCGTGCGCCTGGAAACGCTCGACCTGCGCGATGCCGCCGGCGACCGCGACGGCGGCTGGTGGGTCGCGACCGCCACCGACCTCTACCGGCTCGAACGCGGCCGCACTGCGTTGCGCCACGTCGCCGGCCGCGACGCGCTCGGCACCGGCTGGATCCGCGCCCTGCGGGTGCGCGGCGACGGCCGGGTGTGGCTCGCGCATTCGCGCGGATTGAGCCTGTTCGATCCGCGTTCGGGCCGCGCCGCGCCCTGGCCGGACCGCGCGCGTGCGCAGGACTTCGGCAGCGTGATGCGCGTGTTGCCGCTGACCGACGGCACGCTGTGGCTGGCGCAGGAAGGCGGACGCCTGCGCCATTACGCCGCCGACGGCACGATCCTGCACGAGCTGATGCTGCCGGGGCCGACCACCATGACCTGGCACGGCGCCGCCGAGCCGGTCGCCGATCGCGCAGGCACGCTGTGGCTGGCCGACCCGCAGGCACTGCATCGGTGGGATGGCACCGGCTTCCGCCGCGTGCCGCTGCCGCCGGGCGAACCGGCGACGGCGATGACCGTGGATCCGGCCGGCCGGATCTGGGTGGCCCGGCTCGGCGCATTGGAGGCCTACGCGTGGGACGGCCTGCGCCTGCGCCTGTGCGACCGAATCGGCGCCGCGGACGGGCTGCCGGTGGTCAAGGCCGCGCACCTGTTCGCCGCCGGCGGGCGGATCTGGCTGGCGACGGTGCGCGGCCTGTTCGCCTACGCGCCGCACGAACGGCGGCTGCGTGCGTTCGGCGCGCGCGACGGCCTGCCGGCATTGGATCTCTCGCGCGGCGTGCCGAAGATCGGACAGGACGGCACCGCCGCGACAATCTCGAGCGGCGCGCTGGTGCTGTTCGACCCGGCCCTGCCCTGGGCCGCATCGCCGCCGCCGCGGCTCGCACTCGACACGCTCGCCGTGCGCCGCGACGAGGACGAACGCCTGCTCGCGCCGGGCGATCGGCTCGTCCTCCAGCCGCAGGACCGCGAGTTGCACGTGGTCGCGCGGCTGCTGTCGTTCGCCGACCCGCAGGCGCACCGCTACCGCTTCCGCCTGGAGGGCTACGACCCGGACTGGGTGGAAGCCTCGGCCGACGGCGAGCGCACGTTCTCCGCGCTGCCGCCGGGCCGGCATCGCCTGAGCGTGATCGGCGCCGGCTTCGACGGGCGCTGGTCGGCGCCGCGCCGGATCGAGTTCACCGTGCTGCCGCCGTGGTGGCGCACCGGCTGGGCGCGGGCGCTGTTCGCCGCCGGCGCGCTGTTCCTGCTCGCGGCCCTGGCCGCGGCCTACCGCGCGCGCCTGCGGCGGCGCCATGCGCTGCAACTGATCGAGCACGAACGGCGCCTGGCCGAGCAGGCCTCCGAGGCCAAGAGCCGTTTCCTCGCCACCCTTGGCCACGAAGTGCGCACGCCGATGACCGGCGTGCTCGGCATGAGCGAGCTGCTGCTCGGCACCCCGTTGACCCCGCCGCAGCGCGCGCAGGCCGAGGCGATCCGGCGCGCCGGCGAACATCTGCTGCGGCTGGTGGACGATGCGCTCGACCTGGCGCGGATCGAGGCCGGCCGGCTCGAACTGCGCGACACCCCCTTCGACCTCGCCGCGCTGGTGGCGGAAGTGGTGGCGCTGAAGGCGCCGCTCGCGCAGGCGCGCGGATTGCGCTTCGAGCACGCACTCGCCGCCGACGTGCCGTGCTGGCTGCGCGGCGACGCGGTGCGCGTGCGCCAGATCCTGCTCAACCTGCTCGGCAACGCGGTCAAGTTCACCGAGCGCGGCCACGTGCGCCTGGCGGTCGGGCGCGCGCTGCAGGGCGTGCGCTTCGAAGTCGCCGACACCGGCCCCGGCCTCGACGAGGCGCAACGCGCGCGCCTGTTCCGCCGCTTCGCGCAGGCCGACGGCGCACACACCCACGCCCGCTACGGCGGCAGCGGGCTGGGCCTTGCGATCTGCCAGGAACTGGCCGGCGCGATGGGCGGCTGCATCGCGGTGGACAGCGCTCCGGGGCAGGGCACGCGCTTCACGGTCGAACTGCCGCTGGCGGAGGCGGCGCCCGTCGCGGCGTCACCGGCGCAGGCCCCGCGCGTTGCGGTCGCGCCTGGTGTCACGCTGCTGCTGGTCGAGGACGATCCGATCGTCGCTGACACCCTGGCCGGCCTGCTGCGTGCGCAGGGCCACACCGTTGCCCACGCCCCGCACGCGCTGGCCGCGCTCGCCGCCGTCGCCACGCAGCGCTTCGACCTGGTCCTGCTCGACCTCGACCTGCCCGGCATGGACGGCCTGGCCCTCGCCCGCGAACTGCGCGCGCAGGGCTGCACCGCGCCGCTGCTGGCCATCACCGCCCGTGCCGATCCCGACGCCGAGCCGCAGGCGCGCGCCGCCGGCTGCGCCGGCTTCCTGCGCAAGCCGATGACCAACGCGATACTGGCGCAGGCGGTCGAAGCGTGCAAAAGGGGTCAGAGTGCTTTTTCCACGGAAAAAGCACTCTGACCCCTTTCATGACCCTTTCACGACGTGCGCGCGCTCCAGGCGTGCACTTCCTCCACCAGCACCGCCACGTGGCCCGGCGACATGTCCGGCGCCAGGCCGTGGCCGAGGTTGAACACGTGGCCTTCGCGCGAGCCGCCGTTGCCGGCGGCGTAGGCGTCGAGGGTGGCGCGCACGCTGGCGCGGATCGCCTCCGGCGAGCCGTACAGCACCGCCGGATCCAGGTTGCCCTGCAGCGCCACCCGGCCCTGCGCGCGGCGCGCGGCCTCGTCCAGGCCGACCAGCCAGTCCACGCCCACGCCTTCGGCGCCGCTCGCGGCCAGTTCCTCCAGGTAGGGCGCGTTGCCGCGGCCGAACAGGATCAGCGGCGTGCGCGCCGCGCCCTCGCCGCGTTCCAGCTCGCGCGCGATGCGGGCGAGGTAGGGCAGGGAGAATTCGCGGTACATCGCCGGCGAGAGCACGCCGCCCCAGGTGTCGAACACCTGCAGCACCTGCGCGCCGGCCGCGCGCTGCGCGGCGAGGTAGGCGATCACCGCGTCGGTGTTCACCGCCAGCAGCCGGTGCAGCGCAACCGGGTCGTTGAGCGCCAGCGCCTTGATCTTCGCGAAGTTCTCGCTGCCGCCGCCCTCGACCATGTAGCAGGCCAGGGTCCACGGGCTGCCGGAGAAGCCGATCAGCGGCACCCGACCATGCAGTTCGCGCCGGATCAGGCGCACCGCGTCCATCACGTAGCGCAGCTCGGTCTCCATGTCGGGCACGCCGAGCCGGGCGATGTCGGCGGCGCTGCGCACCGGGCGTTCGAACTTGGGCCCCTCGCCCTCGGCGAAGTACAGGCCCAGGCCCATCGCGTCGGGGATGGTGAGGATGTCGGAGAACAGGATCGCCGCATCCAGCGGGAAGCGCGCCAGCGGCTGCAGGGTGACCTCGCAGGCGAGCTCGGGGGTCTTGGCCATCGCCAGGAAGCTGCCGGCGCGGGCGCGGGTGGCGCGGTACTCGGGCAGGTAGCGGCCGGCCTGGCGCATCAGCCACACCGGCGTGCAGTCCACGGGTTCGCGGCGCAGGGCGCGCAGCAGGCGGTCGTTCTGGAGGGTGGGGGACAAGGGAGCCTCGCGGTGGAATGGACGTGCCCTCCCGCGCGGGAAGGGGCGGGGTCGGGCTATTTCGGCGCTTCCGCGCCCTGCGCGAACACCAGTTGGAAGCCCTTCTTCAGCTGCACGTCGCGGGCGTGCTCGAACGCGGCCAGGGCGCTGGCCTGGTCGAGGAACTGCTCGCGGCGCAGGGTGCTGCGGCCGCCGATCTGCCCGGTCTCGCGCACCAGCGTCCAGCCGCCGAGCAGGTCGCGCTCGAGCATGAGCTGGACGAAGCGCGGGGCTTCGCGGCCGGTCGGACGTTCCTGGAGCAGCAGGCGCATGCGCGTATTGTAGGCCGCCGCCGGCCCCGGCTATGGCCGCAGCACCGCCCGCACCGCGTCCTCGTCCACCCCGGCCACCACCCGCGCCGCGCCGGCGCGGTCCCACAGCACGAAGCGCAGCCCGCCGGCCTGGGCCTTCTTGTCCAGCCGCATCCGCGCGAGCAGCGCCTCGGCATCCAGCGCCGGCGGCAGCGCGACGGGCAGGCCGAAGCGCGCCAGCAGCGCGGCCAGGCGCTCGGCGTCGGCCGGCGCGGCCAGCCCCAGCCGCGCCGACAGCCGCGCCGCCAGCACCATGCCCACCGCCACCGCCTCGCCGTGGTTGAGCCCGCCGTACCCCTGCTCGGCCTCGATCGCGTGGGCGAAGGTGTGGCCGAAGTTGAGCAGCGCGCGCTCGCCGTGTTCGCGCGGATCGCGTTCGACGATCGCGGCCTTGTGCGCGCAGCTGCGCGCGATCGCCTCGGCCAGTGCGGCGTCGTCGCGCGCGAGCAGGGCCTGGGCGTTGCGCTCCAGCCAGTCCAGGAACGGCGCGTCCGCGATCGCGCCGTACTTCACCACCTCGGCCAGCCCGGCGCGCAGCTCGCGCTCGGGCAGGGTGCGCAGGGTCGCGGTGTCGGCGAGCACCGCGCGCGGCGGATGGAACGCGCCGACCAGGTTCTTGCCCTGCGGCAGGTCCACCGCGGTCTTGCCGCCGACCGAGGAGTCCACCATCGCCAGCAGCGTGGTCGGCAGTTGCACCACATCGATGCCGCGCATCCAGCACGCGGCGGCGAACCCGGCCAGGTCGCCGACCACGCCGCCGCCGAGCGCGTACACGCAGGCGTCGCGGGTGGCGCCGAAGTCGGCCAGCTCGCGCACCAGTTCGGCGAAGTGGTCCAGGGTCTTGGCCGCCTCGCCGGCCGGCACGCAGCTCACCAGCACCTGTGCCTGCGGCCGCTGCGCCTGCAGCGCCGCGGCCACGCCCGGCGCGTACAGCGGCGCGACGTGGGTGTCGCTGACCACCAGCGCGTGCCGGCCGCGCCAGGGGCGCGCCAGCAACGCGCCGTCGCCGAGCAGGCCGGGGCCGATGTGGATGGGGTAGGGCGCATCGCCGCCGACCTCGACCGTGCGCACCGCGTTCATGCCGCTTCCCCCCGCTGCCAGTGGCGGTCGAGCAGCGCGGCCAGCGCCTCGGCGGCGTCCGCCGGGGGCAGCGCGTCGGTGGCCAGGCACAGGTCGGCGACCTCGGCGTACAGCGGCGCGCGCTCGCGCGCGAGCCGGGCCAGCACTTCGGCGCGGTCGCCTTGCTGCAGCAGCGGGCGGGCGGTGTCCTCGGCCAACCGTTGCAGCTGGGTCTCCACCGTCGCCTGCAGCCAGACCACGAAGCCGCGCGTGCGCAGCAGGCGGCGGTTGTCCGGATCGAGCACCGCACCGCCGCCGGTGGCCACGATCCGTCCGCTGCCGGCGAGCAGCTCGGCCAGCAGCGCGCGCTCGCGGCGGCGGAACCCGGCCTCGCCCTCGCGCGCGAACAGCTCGCGCACGCTCGTGCCGGCGCGGCGTTCGAGCTCGTGGTCGGCATCGCAGAAGGCCAGCCCGAGCCGTTCGGCCAGGTGCGTGCCGACCAGGGTCTTGCCGGCGCCCATCGGGCCGACCAGGACGAGGTTGGGGGCGGGATTCATCGCCGCGATGCTAGCGCAGCGCCGCCGGCATGCCGTCCAGCACCCGCCGCCGCGCATCCAGCCGCACCGTCCAGTCGGCGATGTCCGGCAGCGTGCGCAGCGCCTGCCGGCTGACCCGCTCGAAGAACTGCACGAAGCGCTCCACCTGCGGCCGGGTCATCGCCTGTCGCCCGGGATTGGCCGCCTGCAGCGTGCACTCCTGCTGCCAGCGCCACTCCGGTACCACCTCGAACCCGGGCGGCTGCAGGAACAGCAGCCGGTCCAGCCGCGCCCACAGCGGCGCGTAGTCGCGCGCCAGCGCTTCGTTGCAGTACCGGCGCCAGGTGCCGTCGGGATCCTCCTCGCGCTCGAGCGCGTTGCACGGCGCGGCGAGTGCGGTCGGTGCCTCGGCCGGCACCTTCAGGAACCAGCCCTCGAAGACCACCAGGTCCGCGCCCGGCAGCACCGGCCACTGCGCCTGCGGCAGGCGCCGGTCGGCGATCTTGTCGAACTGCGGCAGCGGCGTGGGTGCGCCGGTCAGCAGCCCGTCCACGGTGGCGCAGGCGAGCGCCACCTCGTGCGTGCCCGGCGGCCCGCGCGTGGCCAGCAGCGGATGCACCTGGCGCCCGAGCCGCTCGCGCTCGGGGCGGTCGAGGTAGAAGTCGTCCACGGACAGCACCGCCACGCGCAGGCCGCGCTGGCGCGCGAGCGTGGCCATCTGCGCCGCGAGGGTGGACTTGCCGGTGCCCTGCAGGCCGGCGATGGCGTACACGCGGCAGGCGTGGGCGAGCGCGTCGTCGAGCACGGCGGCGACGAATTCCGGTGCATGGCCGGCAGCGGGGGACGGATGCATGCGCGCAAGGATAAGGCGACAATCGCCACTTCCCCCATCGCGGTTCGCGCCGCCTCCCGCCCGCCATGACCGACCTGTACGCCGAGGCGCTGGCCACCTTCGACCGCCTGTTCGACGAGGCGCTCGCCGCCGGCGAGCCCGACCGCACCGCGATGACCGTCGCCACCGCCACGCCCGATGCCCGTCCCTCCGCGCGCATCGTGCTGCTCAAGGCGCACGACGCGCGCGGTTTCGTCTTCTACACCCACCTCGACGGGCGCAAGGGCCGCGAGCTGCAGGCCAACCCGCAGGCCGCGCTGCTGTTCCACTGGCCGCGGGTGCGCCTGGGCGTGCAGGTGCGGATCGAGGGCGGGGTGGAGATCGTGGACGAGGCCGAGGCCGACGCCTACTTCGCCACCCGCCCGCGCGGCAGCCAGCTCGGCGCGTGGGCCTCGCACCAGTCCGAGACGCTGTCCTCGCGCGAGCTGTTCGAGCAGCGCTACGCCCACTTCGAGCGCGAGTTCGAGGGCCGGCCGGTGCCGCGCCCGCCGCGCTGGAGCGGCTTCCGGATCGTGCCGCGCGCGATCGAGTTCTGGTACGGCGCCGAGTACCGCCTGCACGAGCGCTGGCTGTACGAACGCGGCGACGACGGCGCCTGGTCGAAGCGGATGCTGTATCCATGAGCCGGGCCTGAGCGCATGGGCCCGCAACGCATCGTCTGCCTGACCGAGGAACCGACCGAGACGCTGTACGCGCTCGGCGAGCAGCACCGCATCGTCGGCATCAGCGGCTTCACCGTGCGTCCGGCGATCGCGCGCCGGGAGAAGCCGAAGGTCAGCGCCTTCACCAGCGCGAAGATCGACGAGATCCTCAAGCTCGAGCCGGATTTCGCGATCGGCTTCTCCGACATCCAGGCCGACATCGCCGCCGAGCTGATCCGGCACGGGGTGGAGGTGTGGATCAGCAACCACCGCAGCGTCGAGGGCATCCTCGACTACATCCGCCGGCTCGGCGCGCTGGTCGGGGCGGGGGCGAAGGCGGAGGCGTACGCCGACGAGCTGCGCCGCGGACTGGACGCGATCGCGCGCCAGGCCGCGACGCTGCCGCGCCGGCCGCGGGTGTATTTCGAGGAATGGGACGAGCCGCCGATCACCGGCATCCGCTGGGTCGCCGAGCTGATCCGCATCGCCGGCGGCGAGGACGTGTTCCCCGAGCGCGCGGCCGAGCCGCTGGCGAAGGCGCGCATCCTGGCCGATCCGGACGAGGTGGTGCGGCGCGCGCCGGACATCATCCTCGGCTCGTGGTGCGGCAAGAAGTTCCGGCCGGAGAAGGTGGCCGCGCGCCCGGGCTGGGACGCGGTCCCGGCGGTGCGCGACGGCGAGCTGCACGAGATCAAGTCGCCGCTCATCCTCCAGCCCGGCCCGGCGGCGCTGACCGAGGGCGTGCGCGAGATCGCCCGGATCGTGCGCGACTGGGCGCAGCGGCCGCGCCCTTGACGGCGCGTCGGCATTGCTGAATGGCATCCGGCGGGCATTCCGCCGCCTTCACGAGCGCTGTGGCATATCCGGGCCCCCTTCGTTCAGGAGGTGTTGCCATGTTCCGCAAGTTCGTGGTGGTGCCCGTAGTGGCGGTGTCGCTCGTGTGTTCCGGCTATGCGGCCAACGTCTCCGCGGCGGTGATCACGACCCAGGAGGCGCTGTCGGCCGAGCAGCGCGCGGCGGCCGAGCGCGAGGTGCGCGAGAAGCTCGCCCGCGACGACGTGCGCCAGGCGATGCTGCGCCTGGGCGTGGACCCGGCCGAGGCCGACGCCCGTATCGCCGCGCTCAGCGACGCCGAACTGCTGCAGGTGCAGGGCCGGCTCGACACCCTGCCCGCCGGCGGGGACGGCGCGCTGGCGGTGATCGGCATCGTGTTCATCGTGCTGCTGATCCTCGAGCTCACCGGCGTGATCGACATTTTCAAGCGTGCGTGAGGCCAACGCGCCGCGAGATCCGGTGTGCCCGCCGGCCGGCTGGCGGAGCGCCGCGCTCGCGCTCGTGTGCCTGGCCGCCGGCGCCTGCGCGAGCCTGCGCACGGCTTTTCCGCCGGCACAGGTGAGCACCGCGCAGGCGCGGCCGGTGCTGCTCGCGGACGTCCCGTTCCATCCGCAGACCGACCACCACTGCGGCCCCGCGGCGCTGGCCGGCGTGCTCGGTGCGAGCGGCGTCCCGCTCGCGCCGGAGGCGCTCGCGCCGCAGGTGTACCTGCCGGCGCGGCAGGGCAGCCTGCAGGTCGAACTGCTCGCCGCCGCGCGCCGCGCCGGCCGCATCCCGCATCCGGTCGAGCCCACGCTCGAGGCGCTGGTGGCGGAACTGGAAGCGGGACGGCCGGTGCTGGTGCTGCAGAACCTGCTGGTGCGCAGCGTGCCGCGCTGGCATTACGTGGTGCTGGTCGGCGCCGATCCGCGCGCCAACCGGGTGATCCTGAACAGCGGCACGCAGCGCGCCCTGCCGGTGCGCGCCTCGCGCTTCCTGCGTACCTGGGACTGGGCCGGACGCTGGGGCTTCGTCGCGCTGCGCCCGGGCGAACTGCCGGCACGCGCCGACGCCGGCACCTACCTGCGCGCGGTGGCCGATTTCGAGGCCGTGGCCGGGCCGGCGCAGGCGCAACCGGCCTACGCCGCGGCATTGCGGCGCTGGCCCGCCGATCCGCGCGTGCACCTTGCGCTCGGCAACCAGGCCTACCAGGCCGGACGGCGCGCGCAGGCCGCAGCGCATTACCGCACCGGCCTGCGCCATGCGCCCGGCGATGCGGTGCTGGCGAACAACCTGGCCAGCGTGCTCGGCGAGCTGGGCTGCGTGCGCGAGGCCCGCGCCGTGCTCGACGGCGTCGCCGCCGATGGCACGGGCCCGTGGCGCGAGCGGCTGGCTCAGACCCGGCGCGAGCTCGACGCCGCGTCGCGCACGCCGGCGGTGTGCCGAAAGGGGGAAAAGGAGGAAAAGGAGGAAAAGGAGGAAAAGGGGTCAGAGTGATTTTCGCCTAGCGAAAATCACTCTGACCCCTTTTCCGACCCCTTTTCCGACAACTGCCGCCCGCGCTCGGTCGCGGCATGGATCGCGCGCGCGACCAGTTCGCGGAAGCCGCCGGCCTCGAAGGTCTCGATCGCGGCCTGGGTGGTGCCGCCGGGCGAGGTCACGCGGCGGCGCAGCTCGGCCGGCGCCTCGCCGCTTTCGGTGAGCATGCGTCCGGCACCGAGGATGGTGTGCAGCACCAGCGTACGCGCGGCCTCGGCCGGCAGGCCTTCGGCCTCGGCCGCGGCCTGCATCGCCTCGGCGAGCAGGAACACGTAGGCCGGGCCGCTGCCGGAGACCGCGGTGACCGCGTCCATCAGCGCCTCGTCCTCGATCCACACCGTCGCCCCCGCCGCGGCCAGCAGCGCCTGCGCACGCGCGCGGCCGTCGGCGTCCACGCGCGGGTTGGCGTACAGCCCGGTGACGCCGGCGCGCAGCAGGGCAGGCGTGTTCGGCATCGTCCGCACCACGGCCAGGCCGCCGCCGAGCCAGCGCTCGAGCTGGGCCGAGGTGATGCCCGCGGCGATGGACACGATCAACGGCCGCCCTGCCTGCGCGGCGTCCGCGAGCGCCGCGCACACCCCGCGCATCACCTGCGGCTTGACCGCCAGCAGCCAGGTGCGCGCGCCGGCCACGGCTTGCGCGCCATCGGCGAACACCTGCACGCCGAAGTCGCGTGCCAGCGCCTCGCGCAGCGCCTCCACCGGCTCGGCGACGCGGATCGCGGCCGGCGCCAGTCCGCCGGCGACCAGCCCGCCGATCAGGCAGCGCGCCATGTTGCCGCCGCCGATGAAGGCGATCGGGCCGGGACTCTGAAGAGGGGTGTCGGAAGCATTCGTCATGCGCACAGTCTGCGCTGGAGAGGGAAGGGGCGCCACGGTTCACGCGGCGGCCTTGGGCGGGCGGGCGCCGAACAGGGCGGTGCCGACCCGCACCAGGGTCGCGCCTTCGGCGATCGCCAGCTCGAGGTCGTCGCTCATGCCCATGGACAGGGTGTCCACGCCCGGGTGCTCGGCGGCCAGCACCTCGAACAGGCTCCGCATGCGGCGGAAGGCTTCGCGGCGGCGTGCCGGCTCGGGCCAGGGCGCCGGGATCGCCATCAGCCCGCGCAGGCGCAGCGCCGGTTCGGCCGCGATCGCCGCGACGAGGGCGCCCACCTGCTCCGGCCGGCAGCCATGCTTGCTGGCCTCGTCGTCGATGTTCACCTGGATCAGCACGTTCAGCGGCCCGCGCGCGGGTGGGCGGTGGCGCGCCAGCGCCGCGACCAGCTTCGGCCGGTCCACGGTCTGCACCCAGTCGAAGGCCTGCGCCGCCTCGCGCGCCTTGTTCGACTGCAGGTGTCCGATCAGGTGCCACTCCAGCCCGGCCTCGCCCAGCGTGGCCTGCTTGGCCAGCGCCTCCTGCACGTAGTTCTCGCCGAAGGCGCGCTGGCCGAGCGCGGCCAGTGCGGCGATCTTCGCCGCCGGCTGGGTCTTGCCGACCGCCAGCAGCCGCGGCACTGGCCGACCGGACTGCCGGGCCGCGTTCTCAAGCCGTTGCAGGACCTCGCGAAAGGCGTGCCTGAGCACGTCGTCGCAGCTGTCTGACATGGCGGTTGACACCCCGGGGAGGGCGCCCATACTGCCTTCGAGGGTGGCGCCGTTCCAGTTTCCGCCGGCGCGGACACCGCCCGCCGGCTTTCGCACGTGCAGGGGAGCACGCATGGATATCGCCGAACTTCTGGCATTTTCGGTCAAGAACAAGGCTTCGGACCTGCATCTCTCGGCTGGCCTGCCGCCGATGATCCGGGTGGACGGGGACGTGCGCCGGATCAACATCCCCGCGCTCGACCACAAGCAGGTGCACGCGCTGGTGTACGACATCATGTCGGACAAGCAGCGGCGCGACTACGAGGAATTCCTCGAGGTCGACTTCTCGTTCGAGATCCCGGGCCTGGCCCGCTTCCGCGTCAACGCCTTCAACCAGAACCGCGGCGCCGGCGCGGTGTTCCGCACCATCCCGTCCGAGGTGCTCACGCTCGAGGACCTGGGCTGCCCGCGCGTGTTCAAGGAGCTGATCGACCAGCCGCAGGGCCTGATCCTGGTGACCGGCCCCACCGGGTCGGGCAAGTCCACCACCCTGGCGGCGATGCTCGACCACATCAACAAGAACCAGTACGGCCACATCCTCTCGATCGAGGATCCGATCGAGTTCGTGCACACCTCGCAGAAGTGCCTGGTCAACCAGCGCGAGGTGCACCGCGACACCCACGGCTTCAACGAGGCACTGCGCTCGGCCCTGCGCGAGGACCCGGACTACATCCTGGTCGGCGAGATGCGCGACATCGAGACCATCCGCCTGGCGCTGACCGCGGCCGAGACCGGCCATCTGGTGTTCGCCACCCTGCACACCAGCTCGGCGGCCAAGACCATCGACCGCATCATCGACGTGTTCCCTGCCGGCGAGAAGCCGATGGTGCGCTCGATGCTGTCCGAATCGCTGCGCGCGGTGATCTCGCAGGCGCTGCTGAAGAAGGTCGGCGGCGGCCGCACCGCGGCATGGGAGATCATGGTCGGCATCCCCGCGATCCGGAACCTGATCCGCGAGGACAAGGTCGCGCAGATGTACTCGGCGATCCAGACCGGCCAGCAGTACGGCATGATGACCCTCGACCAGCACCTGCAGGACCTGGTCAAGCGCGGCGTGGTCACCCGCCAGCAGGCGCGCGAATACGCCAAGGACAAGCGCCTCTTCGAATGAGGAGCCCCCCATGAGCAGCATCGACTTCACCTCGTTCCTCAAGCTGATGGCGCACCAGAAGGCGTCCGACCTGTTCATCACGGCCGGCGTCCCGCCATCCATGAAGGTGCACGGCAAGATCTCGCCGATCACCCAGAACCCGCTCACCCCGCAGCAGAGCCGCGACCTCGTCCTCAACGTGATGACGCCGCAGCAGCGCGAGGAGTTCGAGAAGACCCACGAGTGCAACTTCGCCATCGGCGTGTCCGGCGTGGGCCGGTTCCGCGTCTCCTGCTTCTACCAGCGCAACCAGGTGGGCATGGTGCTGCGCCGGATCGAGACCAGGATCCCGACCTTCGAGGAGCTGAACCTGCCGCCGATCCTGAAGACGCTGGCGATGACCAAGCGCGGGATCATCATCTTCGTCGGCGCCACCGGCACCGGCAAGACCACCTCGCTGGCGGCGATGATCGGCTACCGCAACCAGAACTCGACCGGTCACATCATCACCATCGAGGATCCGATCGAGTTCGTGCACAAGCACGAGGGCTGCATCGTGACCCAGCGCGAGGTCGGCATCGACACCGACAGCTGGGAGGCGGCGCTGAAGAACACCCTGCGCCAGGCCCCGGACGTGATCATGATCGGCGAGGTGCGCACCCGCGAGGGCATGGACCACGCCATCGCCTTCGCCGAGACCGGCCACCTGGTGCTGTGCACCCTGCACGCCAACAACGCCAACCAGGCGATGGACCGCATCATCAACTTCTTCCCCGAGGACCGCCGCCAGCAACTGCTGATGGACCTGTCGCTGAACCTCAAGGCGGTGGTCGCGCAGCAGCTGATCCCGACCCCGGACGGCAAGGGCCGCCGGGTGGCGATGGAGATCCTGCTCGGCACGCCGCTGGTGCAGGACTACATCCGCGACGGCGAGATCCACAAGCTCAAGGAAGTGATGAAGGAGTCCACCAACCTCGGCATGAAGACCTTCGACCAGAGCCTGTTCGAGCTGTACCAGGCCGGTGAGATCTCCTACGAGGACGCGCTGCGCTACGCCGATTCCGCCAACGAGGTGCGGCTGCGGATCAAGCTCGCCCAGGGCGGCGACGCCAAGACCTTGGCGGCCGGCCTGGACGGGGTCGAGGTGGCGGAAGTGCGGTAAGGGCGCCCCTGGGATGGCAGAAGGCATGCGAAGGGGCGGAGCGATCCGCCCCTTTGCCGTCCCGGCGCCGCCGCACGCGCCCCGGCGGCGGCCGCGCGTGGGGCGCCTCGGCTAGAATCGCACCATGTCCACCGATCCGACCCCGCTCGCCAACCAGCTGCTGATCGCGCTGCCGACCCTGCACGATCCGAACTTCGCGCGCACGGTCGCCCTGATCTGCCAGCACGACAGCGAGGGCGCGATGGGGATCGTGGTCAACCGCCGCTCCGAGTACACCCTCGGCGAGGTGCTGCGGCAGATGGGGATCGAGACCGGCGACGAGGCGCTGCAGGCGCAGCCGGTGCTGGCCGGCGGCCCGGTGCATCCCGAGCGCGGCTTCGTGCTGCACGACGGCGGGCCCTGGGATTCGAGCCTGGAGATCGCCGACGGCCTGTACCTGACCACCTCGCGCGACGTGCTCGAGGCGATGGCGCGCGGCGAGGGGCCGGCGCACGCGCTGATCGCGCTGGGTTGCGCCGGCTGGGGCGCCGGCCAGCTGGAGCACGAGCTGACCGAGGACAGCTGGCTGACCGTGCCCGCCGATCCCGAGCTGCTGTTCGAGGTGCCGCTGGAGGCGCGCTGGCAAGCCGCCGCCGGGCGCATCGGCGTGGACCTGCGCAAGCTCGCCGACTACTCCGGCCACGCATGAAACTCGACGGCACCGTGCTCGGCTTCGACGTCGGCGCCAGGCGCATCGGCGTCGCGGTCGGCAGTGCCTACGGCCATGGCGCGCGCGCGCTGGCGGTGGTGGACGTGCATGCGCACGGCCCGGACTGGCTGGCGATCGACAAGCTGCGCGAGGAATGGCGCCCCGACGGCCTGGTGGTCGGCGACCCGATGACCCTCGACGGCGGCGACCAGCCGATCCGCAGGCGCGCCCACGCCTTCGCCCGCGAACTGCGGCGCCGCTACGGCCTGCCGGTGGTGCTGGTGGACGAGCGCACCACCTCGATCGAGGCCGCGCAACGCTTCGCCGCCGACCGCGCCGAGGGCCGCCGCCGGCGCCGCGACGCGGCGGTGCTCGACGCGATGGCCGCGGCGGTGATCGTCGAACGCTGGCTGGCCGCGCCGCAGGATGCCCATCCGCTCCCCGACTGACCCCGAATGAGCCTGGACCAACTCGACGCGCAGGGCCGCCTGCGCCATCTGCTCACGCTGGAAGGATTGCCGCGCCAGACCCTGCTGCGGCTGCTCGATCGCGCCGAGGCGCTGCGTCCGCACGCGTTCGGCGGCACCGCGCTGCGCGGCGCGCTCGCCGGCACCGCGCTATGCACGCTGTTCTTCGAGCCGTCCACGCGCACGCGCTCGAGCTTCTGGCTGGCGGCGCAGCGGCTCGGCGCCGACGTGCTCAACTTCGACGCCTCCACCTCGTCCACCAGCAAGGGCGAGACCGCCGCCGACACGCTCAGGAACCTGGAGGCGATGGGCGTGCGCGGTTTCGTGGTGCGCCACCGCGAGGACGGCGCCGTGGCCGCGCTGGCCACGGCCGCCGCGCCCGGCACCGTGCTGGTCAATGCCGGCGACGGGCGCAGCGCGCACCCTACCCAGGGCCTGCTCGACATGCTCACCCTGCGCCAGGCCAAGGGCGCGGACTTCGCGCGCCTGAAGGTGCTGATCGTGGGCGACGTCAAGCACTCGCGCGTGGCCCGTTCCGACCTGCACGCGCTGCGCACCCTCGGCGCCGGCGAGATCCGGGTCTGCGGCCCGCGCACGCTGCTGCCGGAGGATCCGGCCACACTCGCCGGCTGCACGGTCGGCCACGACCTCGACGCCGCGCTCGAGGGCGTGGACGCGGTGATGATGCTGCGCCTGCAGCGCGAGCGCATGCAGGAGGGCCTGGTGGCCTCGCTCGAGGAGTACCACCGCGACTACGGCCTGACCGCCGCGCGCCTGCGCCGCGCCGCGCCCGACGCGGTGGTGCTGCACCCGGGGCCGATGAACCGCGGCGTGGAGATCACCGACGAGGTCGCCGACGGCCCGCAGTCGCGGATCCTGCAGCAGGTCGGCAACGGCGTGGCGGTGCGGATGGCGGTGCTGGAGGCGCTGCTGGCCGCGTAGGCCGGGGCGCCTCAACGCAGCAGGATCAGCGTGCCGAGGCCGAGGAAGCTCAGGAACCCGACCACGTCGGTGACCGTGGTCAGCACCACCCCGCCGGCGAGCGCCGGATCCATGCTCATGCGCCGCAGGGTCAGCGGCACGATCACGCCCGACAGCGCGGCGACGACCAGGTTGATGGTCATCGCCGCGGCGATCACCAGCCCGAGCGGCGCATCGCGGAACCACAGCGCCGCGATCACGCCCACCACCAGCGCCCAGGCCAGGCCGTTGAGCAGGCCGACCAGGATCTCCTTGCGCAGGATCGCGCGCAGGTTGCCGCGGCCCACCTGGCCCAGCGCCAGCCCGCGCACCATCAGGGTCAGGGTCTGGGTGCCGGCCACGCCGCCCATGCTGGCCACGATCGGCATCAGCACCGCCAGCGCCACGATCTGCTGCAGCGTGCCCTCGAACCGCCCGATCACCCACGAGGCCAGGAACGCGGTGGCCAGGTTGATGCCGAGCCAGATCGCGCGCCGCCGCGCCGCGCGCGGCACCGGCGCGAACAGGTCCTCGTCCTCGTCCAGGCCGGCCGCGCCCAGGGCCTGGTGCTCGGCCTGCTCGCGGATGATGTCCACCACGTCGTCGATGGTGATGCGGCCGAGCAGCACGTTGTTCTCGTCCACCACCGGCGCGCTGATCCAGTCGTGGTCGGAGAACTTGCGCGCCACCTCCTCGACCGGCTCGTCCACGTTGATGGCCGGCTGCTGGTCGTCCACCAGCTGGTTGATCGGCGTGTTCGGCTCGTGGGTCAGCAGCGCCTGCAGCGCGATCCGGCCCAGGTACTGGTGGCGGCGGCTGACCACGTACAGGTGGTCGGTGTGCTCGGGCAGCTCGCCGCGCAGGCGCAGGTAGCGCAGCACCACGTCCACGGTGGTGTCGGCGCGCACCGTCACCACGTCCGGGTTCATCAGCCGGCCGGCGGTGCCCTCGTCGTAGGACAGCACCCGCTCCAGCCGCTCCCGGTTCTCGCGGTCCATGGACTTCAGGACCTCGTCGATGACCGTGTCGGGCAGGTCCTCGACCAGGTCGGCCAGGTCGTCGATGTCCAGTTCGGAGGCCGCGGCGACGATCTCGTCCGGGTCCATCTCCGCGAGCAGGCTCTCGCGCACCTCGTCGCCGACGTGGACCAGCACCTCGCCGTCGTCCTCGGGGTCCACCAGGCCCCAGACCACGGTGCGCTTGGCCGGCGGCAGCGACTCGAGCAGGTTGCCGATCTCGGCCGGCGAGAGCGTGTTGACCAGGCGCCGCACCGGGCCGAGGCGGCCGGTGTCGAGCGCATCGGAGAGCAGACGCAGCTGGCGCGCGGTCTTGTCGTGGCGGACGGCTTCGGCCATGCGGCACTCCCGGGGCAGGCGCCGCATCCACGACGGGATGCGACCTGGCGTCATGCGTTCATGCGCGCATTATCGCCCGCGGCCGCGTCCCTGCCCACCCCGTGCGGGCTCACACGGCCGGGCGGTGCCGCTCCAGCCAGCGTTCGATCGCGGCGCGGTCGCGGGCGCGCAGCAGGGCGGGGGCATCGCGGCGGAGCGCGCCGAGGTCGCAGCCGCGGATCCCGCGCCGCACCTCCAGCAGGGTCGCCGGGTGCAGGCTGAGCTCGGTCAGGCCGAGCGCGAGCAGCAGCGGCGTGTAGCGGGCCTCGCCCGCCATCTCGCCGCACACCGCCACCGGCCGGCCACGGCGGGCGCCGATCCGGATCACGTCGCGCAGCAGGCGCAGCAGCGCCGGGTGCAGCGGCGTGTACAGCTCGCCCAGCGCCTCGTTGTTGCGGTCGGCGGCGAGCAGGTACTGGATCAGGTCGTTGGTGCCGATGGAGAGGAAGTCCACCACGCCGACGAAACCGGGCAGGGCCAGCGCCGCCGCCGGCACCTCGATCATCGCCCCGAGCGGGATGGTCTCGGCGACCGCATGCCCCTCGCCGCGCAGCCGGCGCACGATCCGCTGCAGCCGCCTGCGCACCGCCAGCACTTCCTCGCGCGCGCTGACCATCGGCACCAGCACCCGCACCGGGCCGTAGCCGGAGGCGCGCGCGATCGCGCGCAGCTGGGCGTCGAACACCTCGGCGCGCGCCAGCGACAGGCGTACCCCGCGCAGGCCGAGCGCCGGGTTGGGCTCGCCGCGCAGGGCCAGGCCGGTGCCGTCGGCCTTGTCCGCGCCCAGGTCCAGGGTGCGGATCGTCACCGTGCGCCCGGTCATGCCCAGCACCGCGTCGCGGTAGGCGCGGAACTGGGTCTCCTCGTCCGGCAGCTCGCTGCGGTTGAGGAACAGGAACTCGGTGCGGTACAGGCCCACGCCGGCGGCGCCGAGCGCGTGCGCCTCGGCCACGTCCTCGCGCGACTCGGCGTTGGCCCAGAGCTTGATGTCCGCCCCGTCGAGGGTGCGGCTGGGCTCGCGGCGCAGACGGTTGAGCTGGCGCCGCTCGCGCTTGATCTCGCGCACCCGCTCGCGGTGCGCGCGCAGGTCGTCGGCGTCGGGCTCGAGCACCACCAGGCCGCTGCCGCCATCCACTGCCAGCACGTCGCCGTCGTTGACCTTCTGCAGCGCCTGGGCCACGCCCACCACCAGCGGCAGGTGCAGGCTGCGGGCCAGGATCGCGGTGTGCGAGAGCGCACTGCCGCCGGCGGTGACCACCGCCATCACCCCCTGCGCGTGCAACTGCGCCAGCTCGGCCGGGGACACGTTGTCGGTGACCAGGATGTCGCCGGCGATGCCCTGCAGCTCGGCCTCGCGGCGGTGGAGCGCCGCGTGCAGGCGGCCGATCACCTGGTCCACGTCGTCGAGGCGGCTGCGCAGGTAGGGGTCGTCGATGCCGGTGAACACCGCGGCCAGGCGGTCGCGCTGCAGCCGCAGCGCGTAGTCGGCGCTGTAGCGGCCCTTGCGGATCAGGTCGTCCAGGCCCTGCAGCAGCTCGGGGTCGTCGAGCAGCAGCGCGTGCAGGTCGAGGAACTCGCCGACCTCGTGCGCGAGCGCGCCGTGCAGGCGCTGGCGCAGGGCGTGCATCTCGGCGCGGACGGTGGTGATCGCCTCGTGCAGGCGGTCCAGCTCGGCGTCCACCCGCTCGGCCGGGATGGTCTCCTCGGCGACCTCGAGCGCGTGCGGCAGCCGCACCCGGGCCCGGCCGAGCGCGCTGCCGCGCGAAGCGCCGTGCCCGGCCAGCACCTGCCGCATCAGCTGCCCTCGTCGAAGTGGCGCGCGAACAGCTCGGCCACGGCCTCGGCGGCGTCGGCCTCGTCCTCGCCCTCCACCCGCAGCCGCACCGGCGTGCCCGGCCCGGCCGCCAGCAGCATCACCCCCATGATGCTCTTGGCGTTGACCTCGCGTCCCTTGGCGATCAGCGTGGCCTGGCTGCGGAACTTCGACAGCAGCTGCACCAGCTTCGCGGTCGCGCGTGCGTGCAACCCGAGCTTGTTGGCCACGACCAGTTCGCGTTCGATCATGCAGGGCCCTTACGCATCGTCATGGATCACGCCGTTGCGGGCGCCGGCGGCGGCCACCGCCGGCAGCTCGTCCAGCTCCAGCTCGGCGTAGTTCATCACCCGCAGCAGCATCGGCAGGTTGACCGCCGACACCCGCCGCACCGGCGTGCCCAGCCGGGCCACGCGCGCGGCCAGGTTGCTCGGGGTGGCGCCGTACAGGTCGGTCAGCACCAGCACCCCCTGGCCCCCGTCCACCCGCCGCAGCGCCGCGCTGGCCTGCGGCAGCAGCGCCTCCGGGTCGCCGTCGAACGGCACCTCGAACGCCTCGGTCCGCAGCGGCAACTGCCGCAGCAGCCGCGTGGCCACCGCCACCAGCGCCGAGCCGATGCCTTCGTGGGTGATGAGCAGGACGCCGACGGGCATCCCCGGAAGGTAGCAGAGCGCGGGTCGGGGCTGGAAGCGGGCGGGGCCGGGCGCGCCGCCGTGGCGCCGAGGGTGTCAGCCGGACTGCTGTTCGTGTTGAGTATTTCCCCGACAGTCCGCCCCTCCAGTAGCCCCTGAGAGGGGCGGACACCTGGCCTTCGGTAGATTGGTGGTTACCACACCTTGCCAAGCCAACCGGAGCGACCAGATGTCCG
>NZ_VNKO01000047.1 GCF_008033445.1 Vulcaniibacterium gelatinicum | reverse complement strand
AGTCTGCCACACCCGCCCCGCGACCTGCCTCCCGCCCGACCATGACCTTCGGCCCGCCCGCTCGCGCCGGGGGCTGCTACGCTGCGCGGTCGTCGTCCGTGCCCGGGGGAATCGTCCGATGCGTCGTCTGCTCTTGCCCTCTGCCTTGCTGCTGTTCGCCGCCGCCGCGCAGGCGCAGCCCGCGCAGCCGCTGGACCTGCACCGGGTCATGGCCGATCCGGACTGGATCGGGGCGCCGGTGGAGCGGGCGTGGTGGTCGTGGGACGGCACCCGCGCCTACTACAGCGCCAAGCGGCCGGGGGCGACGGTGCGCGACGTGTTCGTGCAGCCGCTCGACGGCGGCGCCGCGACCCGGCTGGACGGCGCGGCGCGGGCGCAGATGGACGCGCCCGGCGCGGTGTACGACGTGGCACGGGCGCGGATGGCCTTCGTCCGCAACGGCGACGTGTTCGTGCGCGACCTGCGCAGCGGCGCGCTGAGCCAGCTCACCCGCACCGAGGCGCAGGAGTCGCGCCCGCAGTGGGGCCGCGACGGCGGGCTGGTGTGGCGCG
>NZ_VNKO01000046.1 GCF_008033445.1 Vulcaniibacterium gelatinicum | reverse complement strand
GATCTCCCGCCGGGTACGCTTGCGCTTGCCCATGCCCTCGGCGTCACCGAACGTCAGCTGCATCGATCGTCACCCCAATCGCGGTGCGCTATTGTCGCCGAGATCATGGGAGTTGTTCAGACCTTCCCTAAAGTCACTCACATACCGATTGACAAGAATTCACTTCAGATTTTGAAGGGGATCGTAGAAAAATGGACAAAATAGCAGTGTCCGATTTTCGAGGCCTAGACGCTTTTTGGGGGGTCGAGCTTTACTCGATGCACTTTGAAGTAAGAGATCTGTCGCTAAGGTTCGAGTTGAGGTGGACCGATTCCGGAACGGAGCGCTTTGCAAAGTTAACGTTTACAAGCGTCTCCAGCATTTCGCTAATCAGCACCTCCCTAAAGCCCGCAGAACTTACTGAGCTTATTTCCATTGCTGCAGAAGCGCATGATTGCATTCAGGTTTCGTGCGAGATGTCCAACTTTGAGTTGGACTTCAGGTGTGCGGCGATCTTTGTTGATGCCAAAGTGCAAGAATGAGCCCGCGTAAGATGGATTGTCGCCTCCCCCTGATCAGATCCAGCTGAAACTAGGATGTACAAGTTGAGTAATTCCCCGACACCTGGCCTTGGCCGACGGGGTCAGGCGGCGAGGGTATCAGGGATGGTTTCTGCGGTCTCCTCGGGCTCGGGGATCATCGGCGGCAGCGCGTCGATCTGCAGCGCCTGCTGAAGCGCCATCGCCGGCGTGCGGCCCTTCAGGCGATAGCCCT
>NZ_VNKO01000045.1 GCF_008033445.1 Vulcaniibacterium gelatinicum | reverse complement strand
GGCCGCCACGGCGCAGCACCGGGGGCTGCTGTACCGGCGGGTGTGGCGTGGGCAGCGTCGCCTCCCGGGCCTCGCGTTCGTGCGCCTCGACCAGCGCGATCGCTTCGGCACGCAGGCTGCGGCCGATGTCCGAGTGTGCCGCGGCCTGGAGCGCGAGGCGGAACGTGCGTTCGTCGCCACCCTCGAGCGCGGCCAGCAGGCGGTCTGCCAATGCGCGCGGTTCCTGCACGCCGGCCTGGGGCACATAGGCGGGCAGCCCGCGCAGCCAGGGTGGCGGTGCCGGCGGTGCCGGGTCGCGCCGCGGCGGGCCGGGATGCACCGGCAGCGGCGCGCGCTCGCGGCGCCGGTCCCAGTGTCCGGCGTCAGGCTGGGACGCTGCCGCGGCCCGGTCGTCCTCGGCCCCGGCGATCAGCCGCAGCGGCTGCCACGGCGCGGACAGCAGCGTGCGACGCAGATGCATGTCCTCGCGGTAACGCTCGACCATGGTGCGATGGGCGGCATGGCGCGTGCGGTTCTCCCCGTCGAGCAGCCCGCCCTCGGTGAAATTGCCGATGCCGTGCTGGGCGAAGCTGTGGCGGCTGAGGGCGGCCGGCAGCGGCGCACGCAGGTCCGGCCCGCGGTCGTTGTCGTAGCCGTGGCGTTCGAGATGGCGGATGTCGGCGGCGGTGGCGTACACGCGCACCTCGCCGAAGTGGCGGCTGGCGGCGCTGATCGGGTCCACCGCGCTGACGTGGTTGACCACCTGCGTCCCGCCGCGCGGCACGCCGTGCAGCAGTCCTGCCGCGCCGTAGGCGTTGAAGGTCTCCCCGCGCAGCCCGAACGCGTGCGCCGTGATCTGCGCCAGGCTGCCGCCGAGGGAGTGGCCGGTGACGGTGACCGACGGCTCTACGCCGGACTGCAATGCCTCCCGCTTGGCGACGCCGAGCGCATGGCGGGTGAAGGCGATCGCGTCACCCGCCTGGACATTGAATCCGGTGAGTACCATGCCGGCGTCCGCGCCCACGACGTCCCGGACCGACACTTCCGTGCCGCGATGGGCGACGATGATCT
>NZ_VNKO01000044.1 GCF_008033445.1 Vulcaniibacterium gelatinicum | reverse complement strand
AGCGCATGGCGGGTGAAGGCGATCGCGTCACCCGCCTGGACATTGAATCCGGTGAGTACCATGCCGGCGTCCGCGCCCACGACGTCCCGGACCGACACTTCCGTGCCGCGATGGGCGACGATGATCTCGCCGGTGCCGACGCGCCGGTAGATCGTGCCTTGGTAGCCGGAAGCCGTGTCTGCCCTGGAGATGACCGTGTAGTCGTGCTCGCCGATCCGGATCCGTTTGCCATCAGCCGGACGATCCACGTAGGCATCCTTGGCAAGCAGCGCGTGGTCGCGGGTGTTGATGCTCATGGCGTCGTCCGTTTCGCTGTCAGGGTGATGGAGAACAACTCGTCGCGGTACTCGGGCACGAAGAGTGAGGGCAGGCTCCTTCCGTAGTCGGTTGTGCGTTCGCTCGAAGCGGCGACGCCAGGGTAAGAGCCCTTCCAGAAGTACGTCGTGGCGGAGCGTTCCGCGCGGAGGTCATCACGCGACAGACCCGGTGCGAATGTTGTGGTTCCGTGGCGCAGGTATGCGGAGACCGAGGTCAGTGACCATCGGCAGACGCCCAAGCCGAAGTAGTCTTCGTCCAGCATCAGGTCGGCGATCACGCTTCCTGCATACGAATTCCCGGAGCGTCGGGTGAGGACGATCGGCACGTGCGCATACGGGGTCTTGCTCTGCGCTCCACTGATCGGATCCCTGGGAACGCACGAGGTGTCGAGGACCTGGTAGGTCACAGACCCTTCGACAGCCTCGAACGCCCCCGGCGCATCCGCGACCGTCACGGTGATCTCGTACCGCTCGCGCGGAGCCGGGTTGCGCTTGTATTCGGGCGTGGACATGGACGTGGCGCCGCAGGCGGAGGCGGACAGGGCCGTGGTCAGGCAGAGGACGAGGGGGATGCGCGGGGTCATGGCGGTGACGGGATCGGGGTTCCGGAAGAGCGGGTGAGTCGGGGCTACTTCAGCGAGGTCACGGTTCATGCCGGCACCAGGCCGCCACGGCGCAGCACCGGGGGCTGCTGTACCGGCGGGTGTGGCGTGGGCAGCGTCGCCTCCCGGGCCTCGCGTTCGTGCGCCTCGACCAGCGCGATCGCTTCG
>NZ_VNKO01000043.1 GCF_008033445.1 Vulcaniibacterium gelatinicum | reverse complement strand
TTGGCGCTGTTCGCGTTGATTGTTGATCGTCTCAGTCGGTGAGCCGGCCCGAGCGCAGGCTTTCCCCGTGGCCTGAGGTGTTCGGGCGGGGAGAGGACGGTATGCGGGCACGTGAACTCAAGCGCTGGCTGGCCGAGGCGGAGCGGCTGACGCCCGCTCAGCAGGAGCAGGTGCTGGCCAGACTGCAGGGCCGGCGATCCCGGGATCTGGTCGCGCGTGTGTTGGCCGAACGCACTCCCACGGCCTGCCCGCATTGCGCGGACGTTCGCATCGTTCGACATGGCCAGGCCAATGGCGTCCAGCGCTTCCGCTGCCGTGGCTGCGGGAAAACGTTCAATCCGCTGACCGGAACGGCCTTGGCGGGCCTTCGCCATCGCGACCGGTGGTTGGTGCAGGCCGAAGCCATGGAGGCCGGGTTGAGCATCCGCAAGACCGCCGCCCGGATGGGCGTGCATCGCACCACGGCCTTCCGTTGGCGCCACCGGTTCCTGGCCGTGGCCCGGGAGACCCGGGATCGGCAGTTGGGCGGGGTGGTCGAAGCCGACGAGGCGTACTTCCTCCGCTCCTTCAAGGGCCAGCGCCGGCAGTTGACCCTTCACGGCGGTGGCCGGCGTGCCCGCCGACGCGGCGGCCAGGGCGCCAAACGCGGCCTGTCCGCGGAGCAGGTGCCCGTGTTCGTGGCCCGGAACCGCCATGGCCAGATGACCGACTACGTCCTACCGGCGGGGAACAAGCGCGGAATACTGGCGGTGTTGCCCATGGCCGTCGCCCCGGACGCGGTGCTGTGCACCGACGGCAGCGCCATGCTGGCCAGTGCCGCCCGGGACCTGGGGATCGAACACCACGCCCTGAACACTCTCCGGGGCGAGCGCCAGCGCGGCGCGTGGCATGTCCAGAACGTCAATGCCCACCACAGCCGCCTGAAGGGCTGGATCGCCCGATTCCGGGGCGTGGCGACGTCCTACCTGCCCAACTACCTGGGCTGGTTCCGGGCGCTGGAGCGGAACGCTCAAACGGGCGCAGGAGCCGCGTCATTGCTCAGGTTGGCCATGGCATGACCATCCCGTCCACAATCAACGCGAACAGCGCC
>NZ_VNKO01000042.1 GCF_008033445.1 Vulcaniibacterium gelatinicum | reverse complement strand
CTGAGCAACTGTCTTGATCAGGCCATGGCGGGAGCCCCTGCCATGGCGTCCCGCATGCGTGCATTGAGGATGACCAGCATCTTCCGCATGACGGCGACGATGGCGACCTTTCCAGCCTTTCCGCGCTCCCGAAGCGCGCGGTAGAAGTCGCGCAGGCGTGGCTCGTGCCGCATGGCGGTCAAGGCCGCCATGTAGAGGGTCTGACGGACCTGGGCGCGGCCACCCCAGACCACGCGCTGTCCCCGCCATTGGCCGCTGTCGCGGGCCAGAGGGGCCACCCCTACCAGCTTGGCGATGGCCTTCCCGTTGAGTCGGCCCAGCTCCGGCAGCGCGCAGGCCAAGGTGGCCTGCAAGACCGGACCGACGCCCTTGAGCGTCCGCAGCGGTGCCAGGGAAGGTTGCTCGTCCAGTTGCCGCGCAATGCCTTCCTCCAGCGTCCGGATCTCCGCCCGGAGCCGCTTCAGATGCTGCTCCGCCAGGCGCCGCAGCGCCGGGTCGGTGAGCCGCTCCAAGCGCTGGCGTTCGCTGCCCAGCATGCCGACCAGTTGATGTCGCCGCTGCTGCCATTCCGCCAAGCGCTTCTGCCAAGCCGCGGGTGGCCAGTAGGGCGTGAGCGGTACCGCCGCCGCCATCCGGGCCAGACCCTGCGCGTCCAGTCGGTCGGTCTTGGCCAGTTGACCTGTGGCTTTGGCGAAGTCGCGGGCCTGGCGGGGGTTCACCCGGGCGACCGGCACGCCGGCCGCGTGCAATGCCTCCAGTGCGGCCACCTCGTAGCCCCCCGTGGCCTCCAGCACGACGACCTGGGGCGAGAGTGTCCGTAACCAGTCCACCAGGCGTCGGAAGCCGGACGGGGCGTTGCCGAACCGGCGGCTCATCGCATCACCCAGGACCGCCACGTCCAGCGTGGCCTTGCTGACATCGATACCAACGAATGCACTCATTCCGGGTCTCCGCTAGGCTTGGAACGTCGAGAGTCCTCCCCGGAAGCCCGGCCTTATCGATCCGAGTGCTACCTCGAGCAACTGTTCGGGCGTGATGGGGAGAATCCGACGTGGGGACCATGCTCAGTCACGGTCGCAAGACCCAGGCGCAATCGGTCGCCCACGTCGGCTCTCGACGCCTACCCTCTCAGAAACTCAAGAGATAAGGC
>NZ_VNKO01000041.1 GCF_008033445.1 Vulcaniibacterium gelatinicum | reverse complement strand
CGACGAGATTGCTTTACGATTGAACCAGCGCCCGAGGAAGACCTTGGGCTTCAGGACGCCGGCCTACAAGCTCGGCGAGTGTGTTGCAACGACCGCCTGAGCCCGCCCCGCCCATCGGACGGATTTACCCCGTCGGTTGCAACAAACAGCGGCGCGCCATCCACAGGTTCGACAGCGCGAACAGCGTCAGCACCTGCGCCGCGTTCTTCGCCAGACCGCGGTAGCGCACCTTGGTGTAGCCGAACTGCCGCTTGATCACCCGAAACGGATGCTCCACCTTCGCCCGCAGGCTCGCCTTGTAGCGCTCCCAGCGCTCGGCGTAGCGACGTTCGCGCCGATTCCGGATCGCGCGCAGCTTCGAGGGCTTCTCCGCGATCAGGAATCCGGCGTCCACCCCCTGCAGCTCCTCGCGCTTGTCCGCGCCGGTATACCCGCTGTCGCCGCACACCGTGTCCTCCCGGCCGTGCAGCAACTTGTGCACCTGGGTCACGTCGGCCACGTTCGCCGCCGTGCATTCCACGTGGTGCACCAGGCCGGACTCGTCATCGACGCCGATGTGCGCCTTCATCCCGAAGTGCCACTGGTCGCCCTTCCTCGTCTGGTGCATCTCCGGGTCGCGCTCGCCGTCCCGGTTCTTGGTCGAGCTCGGCGCGGCGATGATCGTGGCGTCCACGATCGTGCCCGCGCGCAGGCTCAAGCCCTTGCGCGCCAGGTACGCATTCACCCGCTCGAAGATCTTCCCGGCCAGCCCGTGCGTTTCCAGCAGCCGGCGGAAGTTGAGGATCGTGGTCTCGTCGGGAACGTCGTCCAGTCCGCTCAACCGGGCGAACCGCCGCATCACCGGCGTGTCGTACAGCGCCTCCTCCATCGCCGGGTCGCTGAGCGCGTACCACTGCTGCAGGAAGTGGATGCGCAGCATCGTGGCCAGCGGGTACGGCTGGCGGCCGGGGCGACCGGTCCTGGGATAGTGCGGCTCGACCAGGGCCAGCAGGGCCTGCCACGGCACCACCTGCTCCATCTCGGCCAGGAAGATCTCCCGCCGGGTACGCTTGCGCTTGCCCATGCCCTCGGCGTCACCGAACGTCAGCTGCATCGATCGTCACCCCAATCGCGGTGCGCTATTGTCGCCGAGATCATGGGAGTTGTTCAGACCTTCC
>NZ_VNKO01000040.1 GCF_008033445.1 Vulcaniibacterium gelatinicum | reverse complement strand
AGGAAGCCGTTGGTCTGGCGGGTCTGGCTCCAGGCCAGGATGCCGTCGAAGTGCTTGCGGATCATCCGCGCGACGTCCTTCATCGGCTCGACCTTGGAGCGCATGACGTTCGTGCACCACTGCCTGAGCAGCGCGGCGACCACGTTGATCTGCTTGCGCTCGAGGATCTCGCGCAAGTTCTCGCGATACAGCCAGGCGCGGGCGGTGCGCTTGCTGGTGGCGGCGGCGATCAGGGCATCGAGTTCGCCGCGCTGTTCGCGCGGCAAGCGGTCGCGATCCTTGAGCAGGGCCCAGCGCAGGCCCTTGAGGGCCGGATCGCTCTTCTGCTCGGCTCGGCGGGTGCGATCCAGGGCGAGGGAGGCCTGGGCGATGACGTGGAACTTGTCGAAGGTGATGCGCGCATTGGGCAGGTGATCGGTGACGCCGCGGATATAGGAGGGCGACATGTCGATGCTCACCGATTCGATCTGCCCGGGGGTGGCCTGATGCGCGGCCAGGTGCCCGGCAAGCGCGGCGATTGCCTCAACACGACGCCCTTCGGTCACGAACACGACCCTGCGCTGCTCGGCATCCGCGGCCAGCGTCAGGTAAGTGTGGCCACGCCGGTAGGACGTCTCGTCGATCGCCAGCGCCCTGGTCGCCGACAAGTCCAATTCGTCCACCGCCAGCTCGACATAACGCGCGCAGATCGCGTGCACGCGATGCCAGGACTCGCCCACCAGCCGCGCGACCGCGGCGAAGGGCATCT
This sequence comes from Vulcaniibacterium gelatinicum, assembly GCF_008033445.1. GTDB lineage: Bacteria > Pseudomonadota > Gammaproteobacteria > Xanthomonadales > Xanthomonadaceae > Vulcaniibacterium_B > Vulcaniibacterium_B gelatinicum. Next base: position 411 of record NZ_VNKO01000040.1, on the reverse strand, counting down.
GCCGGCACAGCGTGAGCACCAAGGCTTCGAACAGCAGCGTGAAGCCGGACAGCCTGCCGGCCCAGTGCGGCTCGACCAGCAGCACCCGCCCGTCCGGCAGCTTGATCCGCGGCACGCGCACCTCGAGGAAGCACTCGTGCTCGAAGAAGTTCAGGTGCCGGAAGCGCTTGATCTGGGTGTCATGCACCGGGTGCTGCCCCGATGCGGCAGGGTGCGCGAAGCGGCTGCCCGCAGTGAAATCGATGAGGATCGTCAACGACCTGGCCTGGGCATCGAAGCGCGTACCGCTCACGTACCAAGGCTGGGCCAGATTGAGGGCCGACGCGAAAAGCAGCCTCTCGTCCATGGGGTCAGGGCTCAGATAAGGAGAGCCGAATCCTGCCCGGCATCCACTCGGAATTCAAAAGAGGC
>NZ_VNKO01000004.1 GCF_008033445.1 Vulcaniibacterium gelatinicum | reverse complement strand
CGGGCGCGCGACCGGCGCCGTCGCCCACGCGCGACGGCGCGCCGACGGAGGCGGGCACCGCGGGGCGCGGGCCCACGCCGAGCGCGGCGCTGGGCAGCCGGCCGGCTGCGGCCAGGTCGGACGACTGGGGCATCGGCACGCGCGAACGGGCCGGGGGGCAACCCGGCAGCGGCACGCGTCCCGGGCTGTACGACGACGAAGGCCGCGCGCGCCTGCCCTCCGGTCCGGGCAGTGCGGGCGGACGCGCGCCCGGCACGGTCGAGGAGCGCATCGCCGACCTCGACCGCGCCGGCACCTGGCTGCGCCGTCCGCCTTACGACTACACCCCGACCGTGTTCGACAAGTACTGGCGGCCGCACGAGTCGCTGCTGGCGGAGTGGGTGCGGCGCAGCGTCCGCACGGTCACGATCCCGATCCCGGGCACGTCGAAGCGGCTGGTTTGCAACGTGGTCGTGCTCGCGGTCGGCGGCGCCTGCGACATCGTGGATCCCAACCTCGAGGAACAGCCGGCGACCGCACGGCCGCCGCCGGACATCCCGTTCAAGCCGCACCTGCAGGAAGACAACGGCAGCGTGCGCCCGCCGCCGGGCGGATGAGGGCGTGCGGAGCCTGGCGCGTGGCGCCTGAAACGGAAACGGCCCGCGCGTGGCGGGCCGTTCCGGAACGATGGAATCCGGTGGCTCAGTACTGGCCGGACAGATCCGAGAGCTGGCCCGGGCGGCTGGCGAAGTACGCCGCCAGGTCGGCGATCTGCTGGTCGTCCAGCGGCTGTGCCTGGCTGGCCATCAGCGCATTGTCGCGGTCGCCCTTGCGGTAGGCGATGAGCGCGTGCGCCAGGTAGTCGGCGTACTGGCCGCCGAGCTTGGGGTAGGACGGATCGATCGGCGTGTTGCCGTCGGCGCCGTGGCAGTCCACGCAGGCCTGGCCGGTGGCGGCGTTCTTGGTGGTGGCGAGCTGCTTGCCGATCTCGGCGCGGCCCGTCGGCAGGCCGGCGGAGGACGACTTGGGCGCGGCGCCGGACTCGGCGCCGGCGGCGTGTTCGGCTGCGGGCTCGGACTTGCCGCAGGCGGTCAGGGCGAGCGAGGCGGCGAGCGCCGCGATGGCGAGGGTGGTCTTCGTCATGGGGCGGCTCACTTGGCCTTCTTCAGGTTCGACAGATAGGCGGCGATGTCGGCGATGTCCTGGTCGGAGAAACTCTGGGCCTGGGCCTGCATCGTCGGGTGCTTGCGCTTGCCCTGCTTGTACTCGGTCAGGGCGTTGACGAGGTACTGCGCCGACTGGCCGCCAATCTTGGGCACGTGGTAGGTCGGGTACGCGTTCTGGTAGCCCTCCACGCCATGGCAGCCGCGGCAGGTATAGGTGAGCTGCTTGCCCTTGTCGGCGTTGCCGGCGGCGGCCGGTTGCTGTGCGGCGGCGATGAACGGAAGGAAGGCCAGCGCCAGGGTGGCGGCGATCGGCAACGGTCGCGTCATGTGGTGTGTCCGCAGGTTGGCTCGGGAACGCGCCGGCATGAATGCGCGGCGCACAAGCGCTGCAGTATAGCTTGCCGCTTCTTTGCAACCCAACCGCCGCCACCCGCATCAGGATCGGGGAGGGGGCGTCGATCAACCGGCACCCGTCACCATGACCTTCGGCGCATGGCCGCCGGGAGGGGTGGTGATATACATGCCTATAACACCAATGGGGTTCCACCACGTCATGCATATCCAGACCTCCATCCCCGGCCGTTCCCGCCTTGCGGCCGGTGCCGTCCTCCTCGGCTGCGCGCTGGCCCTGGCGGCTTGCGGCAAGGGCGGTCCCGCCGATGCCCAGGCCAAGGCCAAGGACGAGAAGAAGGGGCCCGAGGCGATCCCGGTCGAGGTCGCCAGTGCGGCCCGGCGGCCGATCGCCGCCCGCTACACCGGCACCGCGCCGCTGGAGGCGCGCGGCGAGGCGATGGTGGTGGCCAAGACCTCGGGCGTGGCGCTGCAAGTGCTGGTCGAGGAAGGCCAGCCGGTGCGCGCGGGCCAGACCCTGGTCCGGCTCGATGCCGCCCGCTCCGCGCTCAGCGCCGCGCAGTCGGCCGCGCAGGTGCGCAAGCTCGAGGCCAACTACGAGCGTTCGCGCCGGCTCGCCGAGCAGAAGCTGATCAGCGCCAACGACATCGACCAGATCCGCTACGACCTGGAGAATGCGCGCGCCGCCTGGCGCCGCGACAGCCTCGAGGTGGCCTACGCCAACGTCACCGCGCCGATCTCCGGCGTGATCGCCGAGCGCATGATCAAGCCCGGCAACTACGTCGCCGCCAACACGCCGATCTTCCGCATCGTGGACGATTCGCGCCTGGAGGCGGTGCTGAACGTGCCCGAGCGCGAGCTGGCCACCTTGCGCGCCGGCCTGCCGGTGACGATGGAAGTGGACGCGATGCCGGGCCGGCGCTTCACCGGCGTGATCGACCGCGTGGCACCGGTGGTGGACGCCAAGAGCGGCACCTTCCGCGTGGTCGCGGCGTTCGCGGGCGGCGGCCAGCTCAAGCCCGGCATGTTCGGGCGCATCAGCGTGGACTATGACCAGCGCACCAACGCCCTGACCGTGCCGCGTGCGGCGCTGCTCGAGGACGAGTCCGACCCGGCGGTGTTCGTGGTTCGCCAGGGCAAGGCCATGCGGGTGCCGGTCAAGCTCGGCTACCTCGACGGCGAATGGGCCGAGATCCGCGGCGGCCTGAAGGACGGCGACCAGGTGGTCACCGCCGGCAAGGTGGCGCTGCGTGACGGCGCGCAAGTGCAGGTGCTCGGCCAGGCCGCGGCCGCCAAGCCGCAGGTCGCGGCCAACGCGGACGGCGCGAAGAACGGGGGCGTGTCCCGATGAAACCATTCCCCAGCGGCGGCGGCCTGGTCGAGTTCTCGACCCGCCGCCGGGTGACCATCGCCATGGTCACCCTCACCTTCGTGCTGTTCGGGCTGATCGCGCTGCGCGACCTCAAGGTCAACCTGCTGCCCGACCTCAGCTATCCCACGCTGACGGTGCGCACCGAGTACGCGGGCGCGGCGCCGGCCGAGATCGAGACCCTGATCACCGAGCCGGTCGAGGAAGCGGTCGGCGTGGTCAAGAACCTGCGCAAGCTGAAGTCGGTCTCGCGCACGGGGCAGAGCGACGTGGTGCTCGAGTTCGCCTGGGGCACCGACATGGACCAGGCGAGCCTGGAGGTGCGCGACAAGCTGGAGGTGCTGCAGCTGCCGCTCGAGGCCAAGGCGCCGGTGCTGCTGCGCTTCAATCCCAGCACCGAGCCGATCATGCGCCTGGTGCTGTCGGCCAAGGCGGGCGTCGCCGATCCGCTGGCGGCGCTGAAGGCCCTGCGCCGCTACGCCGACGAGGACCTGAAGAAGAAGCTCGAACCGGTCGAGGGCGTGGCCGCGGTGAAGGTGTCCGGTGGCCTGGAGGACGAGATCCAGGTGGACATCGACCAGCAGAAGGTTGCCCAGCTCGGCCTGTCCATCGACACCGTGATCAACCGCCTGCGGCAGGAGAACGTCAACGTCTCCGGCGGCCGGCTGGAGGAGGGCACGCAGCGTTACCTGGTGCGCACCGTGAACCAGTTCGCGGCGGTGGACGAGATCCGCGACCTGTTCATCGCCAATATCGCCGGCGCGACGGCCGGCGCCAACGGCAACGGCGGGGCGGACGGCACTGCCGGCGGCAACCGCGCTGCCGCGGGCCAGGCCGGTGACGGCGCGGCCGTGCCCGGTGCGGGCCTCACCCCGGTCTACCTGCGCGACATCGCCGAAGTGCGCCAGGGGCACAAGGAGCGCGAGGCGATCATCCGCCTCGGCGGCGAGGAGGCGGTGGAGCTTGCCATCTACAAGGAGGGCGACGCCAACACCGTGGCCGCGGCCGACGCGGTGAAGAAGCGGCTGGAGGACCTGAAGTCGCAGTTGCCGCCGGACGCCGAGCTGACCACCATCGACGACCAGTCGGTGTTCATCCGCAGCTCGATCCGCGAGGTGCAGAAGGCCGCGATCGAGGGCGGCCTGCTCGCGATCCTGATCATCTTCCTGTTCCTGCGCGATGGCTGGAGCACGTTCGTGATCTCGCTGTCGCTGCCGGTCTCGATCGTGGCCACGTTCTTCTTCATGGGCCAGCTCGGGCTGAGCCTGAACGTGATGTCGCTGGGCGGCCTGGCGCTGGCCACGGGCCTGGTGGTGGACGACTCGATCGTGGTGCTCGAGTCCATCGCCAAGGCGCGCGAACGCGGACTGGGCATCCTGGAGGCGGCGATCGCCGGCACCCGCGAGGTGAGCATGGCGGTGGTGGCCTCGACCCTGACCACGATCGCGGTGTTCCTGCCGCTGGTGTTCGTCGAGGGCATCGCGGGCCAGCTGTTCCGCGACCAGGCGCTGACCGTGGCGATCGCGATCGCGATCTCGCTGGTGGTGGCGATGACCCTGATACCGATGCTGTCCTCGCTCAAGGGCCGGGCGCCGATGGCGTTCCCGGAGGAGCCGCCGCATCCGCGCTGGCAGCCGGACAAGCGCTGGCAGAAGCCGCTCGCGGCCACCGGCCACGGCATCGGCGCGACCGTGCGCGGCCTGGTGTTCGGCGCGGCCTGGCTGGCGGTGCGGGCCTGGCGCGTCGCGGTGCGCCTGGTCGCGCCGGTCATGCGCAAGGCCAGCGACCTGGCGATGTCGCCCTACCACCGCGCCGAGCGGGGCTACCTGCGCCTGCTCCCGGCCGCGCTGCAGCGGCCGGCGCTGGTGCTCGGCAGCGCCGCGCTCGCCTTCGCCCTGACCCTGGCCGCGATCCCGCTGCTCGGCGCCGACCTGATCCCGCAGCTGGCGCAGGACCGCTTCGAGATGACGGTGAAGCTGCCGCCCGGCACGCCACTGCGCGAGACCGACGCGGTAGTGCGCGAACTGCAGCGCCGTCACGCCGACGAGCCCGGCCTGCACGCGCTCTACGGCGTGAGTGGCAGCGGTACGCGCCTGGACGCCAACCCGACCGAGTCCGGCGAGAACATCGCCAAGCTCACGGTGGTGATGGCCGACGGCGGCAGCGCCGGGACCGAGGCCGCGCTGACCGAGACCCTGCGCGGCGCGATGCAGGGCGTGGCCGGCGCCGAGGTGGACTTCAGCCGCCCCGAGCTGTTCTCGTTCTCGACTCCGCTCGAAGTCGAACTGCGCGGGCAGGACCTGGCCGAGATCGAAACCGCCGGGCGCAGGCTCGCCGCGTTGCTGCGCCAGAACCCGCACTATGCCGATGTGAAGTCCACGGTCGAGGAGGGCTTCCCCGAGATCCAGATCCGTTTCGACCAGCAGCGCGCCGCGGCGCTCGGCCTGACCACGCGCCAGATCGCCGACCAGATCGTGCGCAAGGTGCGCGGCGAGGTCGCCACCCGCTACAGCTTCCGCGACCGCAAGATCGACGTGCTGGTGCGCGCGCGCGAGTCCGATCGCTCCTCGGTCGAGGACATTCGCCGCCTGATCGTCAACCCCGGCAGCGACCGTCCGGTGACGCTGGACGCAGTGGCCGACGTGGTGGCGACCACCGGCCCGAGCGAGATCCACCGCGCCGACCAGGTGCGGGTGGCGATCGTCTCGGCCAACCTGCGCGGCATTGACCTCGGCACCGCGGTGCAGGAAGTGCAGCGCATCGTCGAGGAGAACCCGCTCGGCACCGGCGTGCGCATGCACATCGGCGGCCAGGGCGAGGAACTGGCGCAGTCGGTGGCCTCGCTGCTGTTCGCCTTCGGCCTGGCCGTGTTCCTGGTCTACCTGGTGATGGCCTCGCAGTTCGAGTCGCTGCTGCACCCGTTCGTGATCCTGTTCACCATCCCGCTGGCCATGGTCGGCGCGGTGCTGGCGCTGCTGCTGTCGGGCTCGCCGGTGTCGGTGGTGGTGTTCATCGGCCTGATCCTGCTGGTCGGCATCGTGGTCAAGAACGCGATCATCCTGATAGACAAGGTGAACCAGCTGCGCGAGGAGGGCGTGCCCAAGCGCGAGGCGCTGGTCGAGGGCGCGCGCTCGCGCCTGCGCCCGATCATGATGACCACGCTGTGCACCCTGTTCGGCTTCGCGCCGCTGGCGATCGGCGCGGGCGAGGGCGCCGAGGTGCGCGCGCCGATGGCGCTGACCGTGATCGGCGGCCTGACCGTGTCCACCCTGCTGACCCTGGTGGTGATCCCGGTGGTCTACGACCTGCTCGACCGCCGCGCCGACGCCTGGTACGCCGAGCGCGGGCGCCGCAACCGCGCCGCCGCCGAGGCCGCGCGCGCCGGCGGTGAACCGGAGGGCGAACCGGCATGAGCGTCGCCGAACTCAGCCTGAGGCGGCCGGTCACGACCACGATGCTGTTCGTGTCGTTGTTCGTGGTCGGCCTGATCGCGGCCCTGCGCCTGCCGCTGGAGATGTTCCCGGAGGTCTCGCCGCCGTTCATCATGGTGCAGGTGCCGTACACCGGCTCCACGCCGGAGGAAGTCGAGCGCACCGTGGTGCGCCCGATCGAGGAGGCGCTGTCCACGCTCACCGGGATCAAGCGCATTGACGCCAGCGCGCGCTCGGACGGCGCCAACATCTTCGTCCAGTTCTCGGACTGGGACCGCGACGTGGAGATCGCCGCCAGCGAGGCGCGCGAGCGCATAGACGCGATCCGCTCGGAGCTGCCGGAGGACCTGCAGCGCTACTTCGTGCTCAAGTTCTCCACCAGCGACCAGCCGGTGCTGAAGGTGCGCCTGGCGAGCAAGACCCTCGACCTGACCCGCGCCTACGACCTGATCGACCGCGAGTTCAAGCGCCGCATCGAGCGCCTGCCGGGCGTGGCTCGGGTGGACGTGTCGGGCGCGCCGCCGAACGAGGTCGAGATCGCGGTGGACCCGGACCGGATCGAGGCCCACGGCATCGCCCTCAACGACCTCGCCCAGCGCCTGCGCTCGGTCAACTTCTCGGTCTCGGCCGGGCTGATCGACGCCGACGGCCAGCGCCTGCGGGTGCAGCCGGTCGGCGAGCTGCGCGACCTGGACGAGCTGCGCGAACTGGTGATCGGCGACAACGGCCTGCGCCTGCGCGACGTGGCCGATGTGCGGTTCAAGCCGCAGCGCATGGACTATGGCCGGCGCCTGGACGGCAAGCCGGCGGTCGGCCTGGACATCTTCAAGGAGCGCAACGCCAACCTGGTGGACGTGGCCAGGCGCGCGCTGGAGGAGGTGGACCAGATCCGCCAGGCGCCGGAGCTGCGCGACATCGAGGTCAACATCATCGAAGACCAGGGCGAGGGCGTGACCAGCTCGCTCAAGGAACTGGCCGAGGCGGGGCTGATCGGCCTGGTGCTGTCGGTGATCGTCCTGTACTTCTTCCTGCGCCACTGGCCCTCGACCCTGATGGTGTCGCTGGCGATCCCGATCTGCTTCGTGATCACGCTCGGCTTCATGTACTTCGCCGGCGTGACGCTCAACATCCTGACCATGATGGGCCTGCTGCTGGCGATCGGCATGCTGGTGGACAACGCCGTGGTCGTGGTCGAGAGCATCTACCAGGAGCAGGAGAAGTACCCCGGGCAGCCGTTCCGCGCCGCGATCGTGGGCACCAGGCACGTGTCCATCGCGCTGTCGGCGGGCACGCTGTGCCACTGCATCGTGTTCGTGCCCAACCTGTTCGGCGAGACCAACCAGATCAGCATCTTCATGGCCCAGATCGCGATCACGATCTCGATCTCGCTGCTGGCTTCGTGGCTGGTCGCGGTCAGCCTGATCCCCATGGCCGCGGCGCGGATGAAGACCCCGCCGGCGGTGCGCGACGAGCGCAGCGCGATCAGCCGGCTGCAGCGGCGCTACGGCGACTTCCTGGCCTGGACCCTGCGCCACCGCGGCTGGAGCGTGCTCGGCATCCTGCTGATCATCGTGGTGAGCCTGGTGCCGATGAAGTTCACCAAGTTCGACATGTTCAACGAGGAGGCGGGCGGCGAGACCGAGGTCTACTACCAGTGGAAGGGCGCCTACACCAAGGAGCAGATCTCGGACGAGGTGGGGCGCATCGAGCAGTTCCTCGAGCGCAACCGCGCCAAGTACCGGATCACCCAGATCTACTCGTTCTTCAGCGAGCAGGGCTGGGCCGGCACCATGCTCAAGTTCGACACCACCGACATCGCCGAGACCAACCGCCTGGTCGAGGCGCTGCGCAAGGAGCTGCCGAAATCGGCGCGGGCCAACATCGGCATCGGCAACCGCGGCGGCCCGGGCGGCGAGGGCGGACAGGGCGTGCAGGTGCAGCTGGTCGGCGACTCGGCCGAGGCCCTGCTCGAGATCGCGGAGGCCACGGTGCCGATCCTGGCGCGGCGCAAGGAGCTGCGCGACGTGCGCGTGGACGTGGGCGACCGCAACAGCGAGCTGGCCGTGCGCGTGGACCGCGAGCGGGCCGCCGCGTTCGGCTTCAGCGCCGAGCAGGTGGCGAGCTTCGTCGGCATCGCCCTGCGCGGCGCACCGTTGCGCGAGTTCCGCCGCGGCGACACGGAGGTGCCGGTGTGGATCCGCTTCGCCGGCGCGGAAGGCTTCGGCGCCGAGGACCTGGCCTCGTTCACCGTGCGCTCGCCCGACGGGCGCAGCGTGCCGCTGCTGAGCCTGGTGGACGTGTCGGTGCGCCCGGCGGCCACCGAGATCCAGCGCACCAACCGCCAGACCACCATCGCGATCCGCGCCAACCTCGCCGACAAGGTCACCGTGCCCGAGGCGCGCAAGGCGATGGAGCAGGTGATGTCCTCGCTGACCCTGCCGCCGGGGTACTCCTACACCTTCGAGGGCGCGTTCCAGGAGGACGACGAGGCGATGCAGCAGATGCTGTTCAACCTGCTGCTGGCGCTGGTGATGATCTACGTGGTGATGGCGGCGGTGTTCGAGTCCATGCTGTTCCCGGCCGCGATCATGAGCGGCGTGCTGTTCTCGATCTTGGGCGTGTTCTGGCTGTTCGCGCTCACCGGCACCGTGTTCAACATCATGTCGTTCATCGGCATCCTGGTGCTGATGGGCGTGGTGGTGAACAACGGCATCGTGATGATCGAGCACATCAACAACCTGCGCCGGCGCGGCATGGACCGCACCGAGGCGCTGGTGGCCGGCGGCCGCGAGCGCCTGCGCCCGATCCTGATGACGATGGGCACGGCGATCCTGGCGATGGTGCCGATCGCGCTGTCGAACACGCAGATCGGCGGCGACGGCCCGCCGTACTACCCGATGGCGCGCGCGATCGCCGGCGGCCTGGCGTTCTCGACCGTGGTCAGCCTGTTGTTCCTGCCGACCATCTACGCCATCCTCGACGACATCAACCACGGCATGACCCGCCTGGTCGCCCGCGCCCGCGGCCGGCGCGAGGTGCCCGCGGCGGCGGTGGCGGCGTTGAAGGCGGAGTGATCCGGCGCGGCCCCTTCCCCCGTTCGCGGGGGAAGGGGCGGCGGAAGGGCTTCAGCCCAGCAGCCGGCCCAGCATCCTGGCCCCGCCCAGCCACACCCCGAGCGCGGTGCCGAGGCTGGTGAGGAAGAAGTTGACCAGCACCCGCGCCACCCGGTTGCGGTACCAGCCGCGCAGGGTCTGCACGTCGTCGCGCAGGGACAGGAAGTCGGCATAGGTCGGCTTGCGCACCCAGGCCTCGACGATCGCGCTGACCGTGCCCGAGGCCAGCGCCGGGTGCAGCGGGGTGAGCGGCGAGGCGAGGAACGCGGCCAGGATGCTGAGCGGATGCCCGCCCGCCAGCGCGCAGCCGACCGCGCCGAGCGTGCCGGTGAGCAGCACCCAGTACAGCATCAGCTCGCCGCCGACCGCGAGCCCGCCCTGCCACACGCCCCAGGCGAAGCCGCCGAGCAGGAACGCGGCCAGCGCCAGGGTGAACCACGGGATCTTCGAGCCTTCCGGCACCGTCTCCAGTTCGGCGCGGACCTGCGCCGGCGCCTCGCCGCTCTCGCGCAGATGCCGCGCAAGCCCCTGCAGGTGACCGGCGCCGACCACCGCCAGCACCTCGCGCACGCCGGCGCCGGCGGTGGCTTCACGCAGGCGCGCGGCCATGTAGCGGTCGCGCTCGGCGATCACGCTGTCGTACAGCGCCGGGCTGTCGGCGGCGAACTCGCTGAAGCTGGCTTCGAGCAGGTCGCCCTGCTTGAGTTTCTCGATGTCGTGGTCGCCCACCGCCTCGTCGGTGAACAGGGAGGCGACCAGGCCGCCGCCGAGCTTGGCCCGGCCCCACCAGCCCAGCCGCGCCGAGGCGCGGCGGAAGGTCAGCCCCACGTCGCGGTCCACCAGGTACAGCGGCAGGCCGCGGGCCCGGGCCAGCTCGGCCGCGCGCCGCAGCTCCGCGCCGGGCTCGATCCCGAGCTGCTCGGCCAGCCGGCGCTGGTACGCCGCCAGGGCGAGGTTGGCCGCGAACATCGCCGCGCGGCCCTCGCGCAGCACCTTGACCAGGTCGAGGCCCGCCAGCGCGTCCGGATCGGTCAGCGACTGCAGGCGCTGCGGATCGAGTTCCACCGCCACCGCATCGTAGCGACCGCTGGCGATGGCCGCGTCCACCGCGTCCACGCTCGCCTTCGACACGTGCGCGGTGCCGAGCAGGGTGTAGCGCACCCCGTCGCGCTCGACCACGGCGTGCGGTTGCCCGGCGACCGGGTTGTCATCGTGCGGCGCAGGTTCTGAGGCGGTCATCGGCGGGCGCAGGGCGGACGGCGGAAAACGCAGCAGGATAGTCGCTCGCCGCGCGTGGCGCCAAAACCGCGGTTCCTCGCGCGTGCCTGGTCAGCCCGCCGCGGCCGGCGCCGGGAGCGTTCCGGCCGGCGGCAACCGGAACAGCCGCTCGGCGTTGCGGGTGGTGACGGCGGCGAGTTCGTCGGCGGGCATGCCGCGCAGTTCCGCGATCGCCGTCAGCACCTGCGGCAACCGTGCCGGCTCGTTGCGCTGGCCGCGGATGCCGGCGTCGGGCTGGTCCGGCGCGTCGGTTTCGAGCAGCAGGAACTCCAGCGGCATCGTCGCCGCGAGCGCGCGCAGCCGGTTGGCGCGCGGGTAGGTCACCGGGCCGCCCAGCCCGACCAGGATCCCGAGCCGCCACAACTGCCGCGCCTGCTCGGCGCTGCCGCCGAAGCTGTGCACCACGCCGCGCACCACGCCGTCGGCGGCCGTGCCCGCGATCCTGCGCACGGTCGCGATCACCGCGTCCACCGCGCGCCGCGCGTGCACGATCACCGGCAGGTCGTGGTCGCGCGCCAGCGCGAGCTGCGCCTCGAACCAGCGTTGCTGCGCGTTGCGGTCCAGGGCCTCGACGAAGTAGTCCAGGCCGCATTCGCCGACCGCGCACGGCCGCTCGCGTTCGATCCACTCGCGCAGCTCCGCCAGATGTTGCGGGCGGTGCGCCGGCAGCGCGACCGGATGCAGGCCGTAGGCCGGATACAGCCCGGGCGCGGACGCGCACACCGCGCGCAGCTTCGGCCAGCCGGCGGCCTCCACCGCGGGCACGATCTGGCGCATCACGCCGGCGGCCCGCGCACGGCGCAGCACGGCCTCGCGGTCGGCGTCGAACTCGGCCGCGTCCAGATGGCAATGGCTGTCCACCAGCATCGTTCAGTGGCTCGCGTCGCGGTCCCCGGCCGGCCCGCCGGACTTGCGCCGCTTCCAGTTCGCCAGCAGCAGCGTGCCCAGGCCGAGCACCAGCTCGTCGATGAAGGGGATGGGGTCGAACGGCCACAGCACGCTGAGCGCGAAGGCGAGCGCGGTCAGCTTGAACAGGGTGGGGTAGCGCAGCGTGCGCGCCCATTCGAGCAGCGGCAGCAGCAGGGGATGGGCCATCGGCGTCTCCGGTTCGTGCGGCGGCACGCTAGCACGCGCCGGCCGCCGATTCAGTTTCCGGCAAGCCATGCCCCGCCGCGTGGAGGGCTGGTTCAGCTTGCCGGTGCTGCAATCGGCCCCGAACCCAGGACGCGGGCGTGCACCCGCACAGGAGGCCACATGTTGAAGAACAACACCCTGGCCGTCGCGTTGGCCGCGCTGCTGGTCGGCGGCGTCGCCACCGCGGCCTTCATGAACAACCGGGCGTCGCGCGATGCCGGCGATGCCGCGGCCGTGCCGGAACAGGCGACCGGACTCGACGCGGGCGCGGACCTGGCCGCCGACGACAGCATCCCGGCCGGCGGCCGCCTCGAGTACGCCGAGGTGGTGCGCGTGCAGCCGATCACCGAGAAGCAGCCGCTGTATGCGACCGTGATCGGCACCGAGCCGGTGCGCGAAACCAGCACCACCACCACGCCGCGCCAGGTGTGCCAGGACGTCGTGGTGCAGGAGCGCCTGCCCGAGCGCGACGGCAACGTCGGCGGCACCGTGGCCGGCGCGATCATCGGCGGCGTGATCGGCAACCAGGTGGGCGACGGCAGCGGCCGCAAGCTCGCCACCGCGGCCGGCGCCGCGGCCGGCGGCTACATCGGCAACCGCATGGACCGCAACCACGTGGGCGGCCAGGTGGTGACCCGCACCGAGCGGCAGTGCCGCACGGTCAACGACACCAGCACCACCAGCCGCACGGTGGCCTGGAACGTCACCTACCGCACGCCGGACGGCACCATCGGCACCATGCGCACCGGCAGCAAGCCGGGCAGCCGGATCTCGCTGGGCACCGAGGACAAGGTCGTCGCCTACGACGTGACCTACCGTTACGACGGCCGGGAGCAGACGATCCGGATGGAGGACCAGCCGGGCGAGCGCCTGCCGGTGATCGACGGCAAGGTCGTCACCCAGGTGGCGTCGGTGGACGGCGGCGACCGCGGCTGACCCTGCGGGCGCGCGACCGACGGACGGGGCCGGAGCGATCCGGCCCCGTTTTCGTTCCGGGCCTCCGATAGAATGTCGGGCTTTCCTCCCGACCAGACCGCGCCATGGCCCTGCACCCCTACGACCTCTACGACGTCCGCTCCCTGCTGTCCGAAGAAGAGCGCGCGGTGCAGGACACCGTGGCCCGCTTCACCGACGAGCGGGTGCTGCCGATCATCGGCGACTGCTTCGACGAGGGCCGCTTCCCGAAGGAACTGATCCCGGAGATCGCCGAGCTCGGCCTGCTCGGTTCGTCGCTGCCGGAACAGTACGGCTGCGCCGGCCTCAACGCGGTCAGCTACGGCCTGATCTGCCAGGAGCTCGAGCGCGGCGACTCGGGCATCCGCAGCTTCGTCAGCGTGCAGTCCTCGCTGTGCATGTACCCGATCTACGCCTACGGCAGCGAGGAACAGCGCATGCGCTGGCTGCCGGACATGGCCAAGGGCAAGGTGATCGGCTGCTTCGGCCTGACCGAGCCGCACGGCGGTTCCGACCCGGCCAACATGAAGACCCACGCGCGCCGCGACGGCGGCGACTGGGTCCTCAACGGCGCCAAGATGTGGATCACCAACGGCAACCTGGCCGACATCGCCATCGTCTGGGCGCAGACCGACGAGGGCATCCAGGGCTTCGTGGTCGAGAAGGGCATGGCGGGCTTCGCCGCGCAGGAGATCAAGCACAAGATGAGCCTGCGCGCCTCGGTGACCAGCGCGCTGTACTTCGACAACGTACGCGTGCCGGAGGCCAACCGCCTGCCGAACGTGAAGGGCCTGAAGGGCCCGCTCGGCTGCCTGACCCAGGCCCGCTACGGCATCACCTGGGGCCCGATCGGTGCCGCGATCGCGTGCCTGGACGAGGCCCTGAACTATTCCAGGGAGCGCGTGCTGTTCGGGCGCCCGGTCGCCGCCACCCAGAGCGCGCAGATCAAGCTCGCCGACATGGCGCGCCGGATCACCCTGGCGCAGCTGCTCAGCCTCCAGCTCGGCCGCCTCAAGGACGCCGGCCGGATGCAGCCGCAGCAGGTCAGCCTGGCCAAGTGGAACAACTGCCGCATGGCCATCGACATCGCCCGCGAATGCCGCGACCTGCTCGGCGGCGCCGGCATCACCACCGAGCACGCCGCGATCCGCCACGCCCTGAACCTGGAGTCGGTGATCACCTACGAGGGCACCGAGACCGTGCACCAGCTAGTGATCGGCCGCGAGCTGACCGGGATCAACGCGTTCTGAGCGTCGCGCCCGCGCAGGCGGGCGCCAGGGTGGCCCATGAACGTTCCCGACGTGCAGCTCGAAACCGAGCGCCTGATCCTGCGCCTGCCGCGGATCGAGGATTTCGACCGCTACGCGGAGCTGTTCGCGCATGAAGGCTCGCACCACATCGGCGGCCCGCTCACGCGCGGCGACGCCTGGCGCCGGTTCCTGCAGATGCCGGGGGCCTGGATGCTGCAGGGCTTCGCCATGTTCTCGGTGGTCGAGAAGGCGAGCGGCCTGTGGGTGGGACAGGCCGGGCCGTGGTATCCGGACGGCTGGCCGGGCACGGAAGTGGGCTACGCCTTCCACCCCGACGCCTGGGGCAAGGGTTACGCCACCGAGGCCTGTGCGGCGGCGATGGACTGGGCCTTCGAGGTGCTGGGCTGGATCGAGGTGATCCATTCCATCGCCCCGGACAACCTCGCCTCGCAGGCGGTCGCGCGCCGGCTCGGTTCGCGCCTGCGCGGCCCGGGTCGGCTGCCGGCGCCGCTGGACTCGCACCCGATCGAGATCTGGGGCCAGACCCGCGAGGAATGGCGCGCGCGCCGGGTCCTCGGGGCGACCCGTTCCACCTGATCCACCTTCACCGCAGCCCTCTCCCGCGTCGGGAGAGGGGGAGACCACGATGTTCGCCACCGTTCCGAACCCGATCCCCGCCCGCATGAAGGGCGTCAACCGCGCCGAGATCTGCGACCAGAACTTCGTCGAGTTCGTGAAGGGCTGGAACGGCCCGCGCGACGTCCGTCCGGCCGCGCACGAACCGATCCTGGACGGCAGCGCGCTCGATGCGCAGGGCTTCCGCGAGCTGTTCGAGTCGCAGCTGATCTCGCGCCACCTCGACCTGATGGCGCGCGTGCTGCGGGTGCAGAACAAGGTCTTCTACACCATCGGTTCGAGCGGCCACGAAGGCAACGCGATGGTGGCGCGGCTCACCCGGCACACCGACCCGGCGTTCCTGCACTACCGCTCCGGCGGCTTCATGGCCGAGCGCTTCCGCAAGCTGCCGGGCATGGACCCGATCATGGATTCGGCGCTGAGCTTCGCCGCCAGCGCCGAGGATCCGGCCAGCGGCGGCCGGCACAAGGTGTGGGGCAGCAAGCCGCTGTGGGTGCTGCCGCAGACCTCCACCATCGCCTCGCACCTGCCCAAGGCGCTGGGCACCGCGGTCGCGATCGAGGCCGCGCCGCGCATCGGCCACACCTTGCCGGTGCCGCAGGACAGCATCGTGGTCTGCTCCTTCGGCGACGCCTCGGCCAACCACGCCACCGCCCAGACCGCGTTCAACGCCGCGGCCTGGACCGCGTACCAGAAGCTGCCGGCGCCGGTGCTGTTCGTGTGCGAGGACAACGGCATCGGCATCTCGGTGAAGACGCCCAGCGGCTGGATCGCCAACCGCTTCCGCGACATGGACGGGCTGGACTACTTCTACGCCGACGGCCTGGACCTCGCCGCCGGCTACGGCGACGTGCAGGCCGCGGTGGAGCACTGCCGGCGCACGCGCCGCCCGACCTTCCTGCACCTGCGCACCACCCGGATCATGGGCCACGCCGGCACCGACTTCGAGATCGAGTGGCGCTCGATCGAGGAACTGTGCGCGGTCGAGGCCACCGATCCGCTGCTGCGTTCTGCCGCGATCGCGCTCGAATCCGGGCTGATGTCGAAGGACGAGGTGCTGGCGCTGTACGAGGACATCCGCAAGCGCTGCTTCGCCGCCGCGGAGGAGGCCGACCGCCGGCCGAAGCTGCAGACGCTGGAGGAGGTGGTGGCGCCGCTGGCGCCGCACACGCCGGACGCGGTGGCTGCCGAGGCCGCCCGCGCCGATTACGCCGAGCGCCGGCAGCAGGCGTTCGGCGGCGAGGCGAAACTGCCGGAAAGGCAGCCGCCGCGGCACCTGGCCATCCAGATCAACAACGCCCTGCACGACCTGTTCTGCAAGTACCCCGAGGCGCTGCTGTTCGGCGAGGACGTGGCGCAGAAGGGCGGCGTGTACACGGTGACCAAGGGCCTGTACAAGGCCTTCGGCCCGCGTCGCGTGTTCAACACCCTGCTCGACGAGACCATGATCCTGGGCCTGGCGCAGGGCTACGCCAACATGGGGATGCTGCCGTTCCCCGAGATCCAGTACCTGGCCTACTTCCACAACGCCTGCGACCAGATCCGCGGCGAGGCCTGCTCGCTGCAGTTCTTCAGCAACGGCCAGTACCGCAATCCGATGGTGATGCGCATCGCCTCGCTGGGCTACCAGCGCGGGTTCGGCGGCCATTTCCACAACGACAACTCGATCACCGCGCTGCGCGACATCCCGGGCCTGGTCGTCGGCTGCCCCTCGCGCGGCGACGACGCGGCGCTGATGCTGCGCACGCTGGCGGCGATGGCGAAGGTGGACGGCCGCGTGTGCGCGTTCCTGGAGCCGATCGCGCTGTACATGACCAAGGACCTGTACGAGCCCGGCGACGGCCTGTGGCTGACCGAATACCCGGCGCCGGACCAGGCGATGCCGTACGGCGAGGGCCGGGTGTACGGCGAGGGCGACGACCTGGTGGTGTTCACCTTCGGCAACGGCGTGCCGATGAGCCTGCGCGCCGCGCGCGAGATCGAGCGCAAGCACGGCTGGAAGGTGCGGGTGGTGGACCTGCGCTGGCTGGTGCCGCTCAACGAGGCGTACATCCGCGAGCAGGCCAGCACCGCCAGGCGCATCCTGATCGTGGACGAGGGCCGCCGCAGCGCCGGCGTGGGCGAGGGCATCATCACCGCGATCGTCGAGGGCGGTTACGGTGCGCGTCCGTTCAAGCGCGTGGTCGGCGCCGACACCTACACCCCGCTGGCCGGCGCCGCGTTCCTGGTGATCCCGTCGGAAGCCGACATCGTCGCCGCGGCGGACGAGCTGGCGCGGGCCTGAGGGCGGAGGACTGCCCGGCTACATCCGCCGCCCGTGCCCGCCGCGGGCGAGCTCGTCGGATCCCGGTGCCTGCTGCCATGCCAGCGGCATGGTTTGGGCACGCGCCTGCGCGGCGTTGATGTCCTCGGCCTGCCGATAGCGCATGTCGGCCGGCTGCGACAAGGCCTCCGCCGTGGGCATCCGCGCAAGGTTGGCCGCCGGATCGGCACTGGCGTACGGGCCGGTGCGGGCCAGATGCAGGATCTCGCCGGCCGCGTACCGCTCCGTGGCCCGGTTGCAGGCCAGGTGCAGCTCGTCCCGCGCGGTGAAGCCCATCCGTTTGGCCATGACCAGGGCGCTGGCGGCCAGGCGGTCGCTGTACTCGTCCCAGCCCTTGCCGGCCTGCCGGTCCAGCGCACGCACGTGTACGCGCAGCGTCTCGAGTAGCGCGTGGTCCGGATGGCCGGGGTCGGCGGGGGTGCGCGGATCCACGCGCAGCAAGGTGGTGATTCGGCCGCCCTGGCCGGTCATGTGCAGCTCCACTACCCCGTCACGGGTCCGCACCGACTGCAGATCGTCGGGGTTGATGCGGCTCCACTGGCCGCTGATGTACGCATAGCCCTGCCCGTTCCGGTTCCAGTGCACGAAATCGTTGCCCGACACGTAGTAGCCGGCTTGGCGTCTGCCGTTGCGGATCTGAGGCTCGCCCTCGGACAGCGTGATGCCGCGGTCAAGTGCGCGGATGAAGCGGACGGATGCCTCTGGGGTGAGGAACAGCGAGCGCACCATGTCGTACTCGAAACCGAGGTTCGGGTTCGACTGGTTGGGCATGTGCGCCGCAACCGGTCCGACCAATGGGTTCGCGACCACATTGGCCCATGCCCGTGACAGCGGATTCCTCGGCACCGTATTGCGCAGTGCATTGAACACGTCAATGCCGCGCAGCGCGTTGTCTGCGCCGCTCTGGATGTAATCCGGGCGGCCATTGCGTTGGTTGGGCAACAGGGCATCGATCGCAGCCTTGACCTGATCCACGGATGTCAGCTTTCCGGTCTCGACGCGGCGCATGATGCTGGGCCAGTAGCCGTTGCCGGCCTGGTTCTGCAGCTTCATGAACATGCCGGCGAGCCGCGCCTGATCGTCGTTTGAGGCATTGCGGTAGAGGTCGGTGCGCTGCAGGCGTTCGATGGCGGAATCGCCGTTGCCGCGCGCCGCGTCAACTGCAGTCATTCTGTTGACGTGCTGCGTGTCCAGCCCGTGGACGAAGGTCCGTCCCGCATCGGACGCGAGGAAGCGGTCGAGATTGGTGCGGTCGATGTCAACCGCGCCGGCCGCGCGCATCTCGCGGCCGGTGCGCTGCAGCGCCGTGAGCATGTTGTCGTATGCACCGGGCGCCAGTTCCAGTACGGCGCGATCTGGCTGTTTCGCCGCCCAGTGCCGGTAGCTGTCGAGCGCGCGCCACTTCGGGATGCTGGCCCAGGTCAATCTGCAGCGTTCCGAACGAATATCCGCTGTTGCCCACCGGATCCATGCGCCCGCCGGCCAGCACGTTGCCGGAGAAGCTCAGGCGGTAGGACACGTCGAGGCCGCCGATGCTGCCCTCGGACGTCACGCCGACAGCGAAGTATGCTGCAGCCTTCAGATCTTCCTCTGTCAACGGGGTCGGATTGGTCATGGCACCTCTGCCTGTTCGTTGCCTGCCAGGCAGGCTTGCATCCATGGCGCTTCGGACAGCGCATGCATGTCCGTCGCAGCGTCTTCCGCCCGTTCGAAATCGGCGAAGCACGCACCGTCCTCGCCGTCGAGATCACCGAGTTTCCCGTCGCAAAGACGCAAGGGCCTGTCGATGGCTTCCCACCCCGCCTCGCAGGCAGTGCGGGTTTCGCTGCCAGGGCGGCCGCAAATTCGCGTGCGCCGGGCCTCGGTCGTCGAGAGAGCGCGCCCTACGATCCTGCCTTGGTACAGAGCGCCAGATGCGAAGTAGGACCAGATTCCACAGATGCGTTCGCCGCGTTGCTGCAGCACGTAGCGGCTGCATTGCTCCGGCATCGAGGTATCGTCGCAGGCCTGCCAGACGCCAGCGAACGGGCCGGATGCGTCGGGGAATGGGGCGTCTGTGGCCACCGGCTCTGCGCCAGCCCGGGCTGCCTCGGCCGCAGGCGCGGCGATTCGAAGTTCAGACGCCGGAGGCGAGCTTGCGCACGCGGCAAGTGCCAGTGCAGCGATCATGCTCAAGCTGCACAGCTGCGCCTTCGTTCGTGGGATTGCCGCCAGGGCCACCGCACTGGCGGCGACATCGTAGGCGGTGCCATTCTCGTCCAACGGCTCAGTCGATCCAACTTGCATTTCGGTGACGGGTTCCTCCCTGGAAAGTTGGCCGGAAGACGTCGGCATGGGCGCATGTGCGCAGCCGCCCAGCGCGAGCGAAACGAGAAGAAGGGGAGTATTCCGGGCAGGCATGCGTGTCGTCCTTGCGGCATGGATGGTCTGCGCAGGACTATACAACCCGGGCTCGCGAGGGCTTTGCGTGCGTGCCGGTTTGGCGGCGTGGTCCTCCTGCGGTGGTCCCGTGCGACCGTTCGGCACGGTCTTCCCCGGTTTCGCCCGCAGGCCGTATTCCGACAGTGCGCTAGCGGGCCAGGCCGTCGAACAGCGGGCGTTCGCGCACGGGCACCTCGCCGGCGCGCAGCGCGAGGCCGGGCTCGCGCTCCAGCGGCAGCACCGCCAGGGCGACGGCGTGCGCGTCGGTCTCGACCGCGCTGACCAGGGTACCCAGCGAGCGCTCGCCGTCATGCACCTGTTCGCCGGCGCGCAGCGGCGCGTCGGCCTCGAACAGGACCAGGCCGCGCTTGGCCTGGCCGAGGAAGTGGGTGCGGGCGACGATCTCCTGGCCCGGGTAGCAGCCCTTCTTCACGCTGTAGGCGCGCAGCCGCTCCAGTGAAAGCATCTGTGGCGTCCACTCCTCCGCCTGCGAGGTGGGCAGGCGGGGCAGGCCATGGCGCAGGTCGAACGCGGCCCAGCGCGCGACGGCCTCGGCCGACGGCGGCAGCGCCGGGGCGTCCCCGGTGCGGATCTCGAGCGTGCGCATCCCGCCTTCGGCGGAGAGGTCGAGTTCGACGCCGGCATCGTCGCCGTGCAGTGTCGCCCCCTGCGCCCGCGCGGGCGCGGCGAAGCGGCCGGACACCAGGCAGTCGGTGCGCGGCCGCAACGCGACCTTGCTGCGGAACACGTAGCGCTGCAGCTTCGCCGCCAGCTCCTGCGGATCGGTGTCGGGCAGCAGCAGCCACAGGCGTTCCGGCGCCAGCTTGAGCAGGGCGAACAGCGCGATCACCCGTCCCTTCGGGGTGAGCCAGCCGTTCCACTGCCACTGGCCGACGGGCAGCGCGGCCACGTCGTTCATGAACTGCGCGTGGGCGAATGCCCCGGCGTCGCGGCCCTCCAGCTCGAGCACGCGGTGGTCGGGGAGCGGGAACGGGCCGCCGGGTGCGGCCTGCGGGTTGTCCGGCATCGGGGGCGGGTCTTACACTTTCACGGCTGTGAACCCGCAAATCATAGGCCAATCCACCCCCGCGCCCGGCAGCGACCCGGCCGAGGCTCCCGCGCAGGAGCCGGCCGCGCGTCCCGTGCCCGCGAAGGAGATCGGCGGCCGCGACGGCCCCGACCCGACGCGCTACGGCGACTGGGAGAAGAACGGCCGCTGCATCGATTTCTGATCCGCCGCCTTCCCCGCGGAAGGTCCGACAGCCACGCGGCGCAAGCCGCCCAGCCGGGAGACGACATCGCCCATGGCGCAACGCGAACGTCCCTTGTCGCCGCACCTGCAGGTGTACCGGTGGCAGATCACGATGGTCATGTCCATCCTCCACCGCGCCAGCGGCATCGTGCTCACGCTCGGCGCCTTCGGCCTGGCGTGGTGGCTGCTGGCGATGGCCGCCGGCGGCGGGCAGGCCGCCTTCGCCGCCGAATGCCTGGCTTCGCCGTTCGGCCGGGTGGCGCTGTTCGGCTTCTCGCTGGCGCTGGTCTACCACCTGCTCAACGGCCTGCGGCATCTGCTGTGGGACATCGGCCGGGGCTACGAGATCCCCGACCTGTACAAGTCCGGCTACACCGTCGCCGCGCTGACCGCGGTGTTCACCGCCGCGATCTGGATCGTGGCCCTCGGAGGTGCGGCATGAGCGACCTGCGCACGCCCATCGCCCGCGCGCGCGGGCTCGGCTCGGGCAAGACCGGCACCGACCATTTCTGGTGGCAGCGCGTCACCGCAGTGGCGCTGGCGCTGCTGGTGCCGTGGCTGATCGGCCTGCTGGTGTCGCTGGTCGGCGCCGACGTCGCCACGGTGCGCGAGGCGCTCGCCCGGCCGTGGAACGCGATCCTGCTCTCGGCCTTCGTCGTCGCCCTGTTCTGGCACGCCAGGCTCGGCATCCAGGTCGTGATCGAGGACTACGTGCACGTGCGCGCGGCCGAGATCGCGCTGCACCTGGCCAACACCTTCCTCTGCGCGGTGGGCGCGCTGGCGTCGCTGTACGCCGTGGCCCGCATCGCCCTGACAGCGTGAGCCCATGACGACCGCCTACAAGATCACCGAACACAAGTACGACGTCGTCGTGGTCGGCGCCGGCGGCGCCGGCCTGCGCGCGACCTTCGGCCTGGCCGCCAAGGGCCTGCAGACCGCGTGCCTGACCAAGGTCTTCCCGACCCGTTCCCACACCGTGGCCGCGCAGGGCGGCATCTCCGCCGCGCTCGGCAACATGGGCGAGGACGACTGGCGCTTCCACTTCTACGACACGATCAAGGGCTCGGACTGGCTCGGCGACCAGGACGCGATCGAGTACATGTGCCGCGAGGCCATCCCCGCGATCATCGAGCTCGAGCACTACGGCGTGCCGTTCTCGCGCACCGAGGACGGCCGCATCTACCAGCGCCCGTTCGGCGGCATGACCACGCACTACGGCAAGGGCATCGCCCAGCGCACCTGCGCCGCCGCCGACCGCACCGGCCACGCGATCCTGCATACGCTGTACCAGCAGTCGCTCAAGCACGACGCGCGCTTCTTCATCGAGTACTTCGCCCTCGACCTGATCATGGACGAGGAGGGCGCCTGCCGCGGCGTGCTGGCCCTGGACATGGCCGAGGGCACGCTGCACCTGTTCCGCGCCCACGGCGTGGTGCTGGCCACCGGCGGCTACGGCCGCGCCTACTTCAGCGCCACCTCCGCCCACACCTGCACCGGCGACGGCGGCGGCATGGCGCTGCGCGCCGGCCTGGGCATGCAGGACATGGAGTTCGTGCAGTTCCACCCGACCGGCATCTACGGCGCCGGCTGCCTGATCACCGAGGGCGTGCGCGGCGAGGGCGGCATCCTGCGCAACGCCAACGGCGAGCGGTTCATGGAGCGCTACGCGCCCAACGCCAAGGACCTGGCCTCGCGCGACGTGGTCAGCCGCTCGATGACGATCGAGATCCGCGAGGGCCGCGGCGTCGGCCCGCTCAAGGACCACATCCACCTCGACCTGACCCACCTCGACCCGAAGGACATCCACGAGAAGCTCCCCGGCATCGCCGAGAGCGCGCGCATCTTCGCCGGCGTGGACGTCACCAGGGAGCCGATCCCGGTGATCCCGACCGTGCACTACAACATGGGCGGCATTCCGACCAACTACCACGGCGAGGTGGTGCAGCTGAGGAACGGCGACCCCGACGCGGTGGTGCCCGGCCTGTACGCGATCGGCGAGGCCGCCTGCGTCTCGGTGCACGGCGCCAACCGCCTCGGTTCGAACTCGCTGCTCGACCTGGTGGTGTTCGGCCGTGCGGTCGCCAACCGCTGCGCCGAGACCATCCGCTCCGGCGCGCCGCACAAGCCGCTGGCACGCGACGCCTGCGACAGGTCGCTCGCCAACCTCGACCGCATCCGCAACGCCAGCGGCTCGCTGCCGACGGCGAAGATCCGCCTCGACATGCAGCGCGCGATGCAGGAGGACGCGGCGGTGTTCCGCACTGGCGAAACCCTGGCCCAGGGCGTGCGCCGGATCCGCGAGATCCACGCCTCGTTCGCCGATGTCAAGGTGTCCGACCGCTCGCTGGTCTGGAACTCCGACCTGATCGAGACCCTGGAGCTGCAGAACCTGCTCGCCCAGGCGCTGGCCACCATCGTCTCGGCCGAGAACCGCACCGAGTCGCGCGGCGCGCATGCGCGCGAGGACTACCCCGAGCGCGACGACGCCAACTGGCAGAAGCACACCGTGTGCTGGGTGGACGATGCCGGCAACACCCGCATCGATTACCGCCCGGTACACATGTACACGCTGACCGACGACGTCGAGGTCGTCCCGCCCAAGCCGCGCGTCTACTGAGGACCGTCCATGGCCCAGTTCACCCTCCCGCAGAACTCCAGGATCCAGAAGGGGCGCCACTGGCCCGCGCCGGCTGGCGCGAAGCAGGTGCGCACGTTCAAGGTGTACCGCTGGAACCCGGACGACGGCCTCAACCCGCGCGTGGACACCTACGAGGTGGACGTGGGCGACTGCGGGCCGATGGTCCTGGACGCGCTGATCAAGATCAAGAACGAGATCGATCCCACACTCACCTTCCGCCGCTCCTGCCGCGAGGGCATCTGCGGCTCGTGCGCGATGAACATCGACGGCACCAACACGCTGGCCTGCACCAAGGCGATCAGCGACTGCAGCAAGGACGAGGTGCCGATCTATCCGCTGCCGCACATGCCGGTGATCAAGGACCTGGTCCCGGATCTGACCCACTTCTACGCCCAGTACGCCTCGATCCGGCCCTGGATCCGCACCCAGACCCCGCCGCCGCCGGACCGCGAGCGGCTGCAGTCGAAGGAGGACCGGGCCAAGCTCGACGGGCTGTACGAGTGCATCCTGTGCGCCTGCTGCTCGACGTCCTGCCCGAGCTACTGGTGGAACGGCGACCGCTACCTGGGCCCGGCGATCCTGCTGCAGGCCTACCGCTGGATCGTGGACTCGCGCGACGAGGACACCGGCGCGCGCCTGGACGAGCTCGAGGACCCGTTCAAGCTCTACCGCTGCCACACCATCATGAACTGCGCGCGCACCTGCCCGAAGGGCCTGAACCCCGCGCGCGCGATCGGCGAGATCAAGAAGCTGATGCTCGCCCGCCGCGGTTGATGGTTTGGTGTCCGATCCTCCTGCTGCGCGGATGAGCGACGAAGCCGAGCTGCGCCGCCTGCGCTGGCGCTGCCGCCGCGGCATGCGCGAGCTGGATCAGCTGCTCGAGCGCTGGCTCGACCGCGGCTGGGCGCAGTCTTCCGAAGCCGAGCGCGGCGCTTTCCTACGGCTGCTGGATTGCGAGGACGATAGGCTCTGGCGCTGGTTCCTCGGCCACGAGACGCCCGACGATGACGCCCTCCGCGCGCTGGTCGAACGCATCCGCGCCCTGCCGCATTGAATGGCGGCCCTCGCGGCTGCTCGCCTGCGCGTTGCGCCTGCTGGGCGTCCTGGGCGCGCTGTCGGCGCTGGCCTCGGAGATGCCAGGCGCGTTCGCCTGGCCCGTGGCCGCGGCTGCACTGGCCTGGGTGTCGTTCCTCGCCTGCGCCGAGGCGGCCCGGCCCGCACGTGTGCTGACCTGGCCGGCGACGGGCGCGCCGCTGCTCGACGGCGTGCCGCTCCAGACGGCTTGCCTGCGCTGGCGCGGTCCGCTGGCGTTCCTGCACTGGCGCAGCGCGGACGGCCGCGCCGGACGGCTGGCCTGGTGGCCGGACACGCTCGACCCGGCCGCGCGGCGTGAACTGCGGCTGGCCGCCGAGCGCCATGCCGTTTCGCGGCGCGCGGCCGGGATGCGAGGATAGGGCGGATGTTCAAGCCCATCCCCGTCGCCATCGGCCTGCGCTACCTCCGCGCCAAGCGCCGCAACGGCTTCATCTCCTTCATCTCGCTCGCCTCGATCCTGGGCATTGCGCTCGGCGTCACCGCGCTGATCACCACGCTCGCGGTGATGAGCGGGTTCCAGCGCGAGATCCGCGACCGCATGCTGCAGATGGCCGCGCACGCCACCGTCAGCGGCTACGGCGAGCCGCTGCAGGACTGGCCGCGCGCCGTGCGCGAGGCGCTGACCGACCGGCGTGTGGCCGGCGCGGCGCCGTACATCGAGACCGAGGCGCTGCTGCGCGGGGCCCGCAACCAGCCGGCGATCGTGCGCGGGGTGGTGCCGGCGGAGGAACGCAAGGTGTCGGTGCTGGGGGAGAAGGTGGTCGCCGGCAGCCTCGACAGCCTGCGCCCGGGCGAGTTCAACATCGTGCTCGGCAAGGAGCTGGCGCTGTGGCTGGGCGTGGGCGTGGGCGACAGCGTGATCGTGACCACCGACTTCCAGGCCACGCCGATGGGCGCGGTGCCGCAGCTCAAGCGCTTCACCGTCAGCGGCATCTTCGAGGCCGGCTACAACGAGTTCGACAAGGGCCTGGCCGTGGTCCACCTCGCCGACGCGCAGCGGCTGCTGCGCATGCGCGACGGCGTGACCGGGGTGCGGCTGCGGCTGCACGACATGGACCAGGCGTTCGAGGTCGCGCGCGACCTGGCCCTGCGCCTGCAGGGGCCGTTCCGGGTCAGCGACTGGACCACCGAGAACGCCAACATGTTCCGCGCCCTGAAGATGGAAAAGACGGTGATGGCGATCCTGCTGTCGCTGCTGATCGCGATGGGCGCCTTCAACCTGGTGTCCTCGCAGGTGATGCTGGTGACCGACAAGCAGGCCGACATCGCGATCCTGCGCACCCTCGGCCTGACCCCGCGCGCGGTGATGCAGGTGTTCATGGTGCAGGGCTCGCTGATCGGCGTGATCGGCACCGTGCTGGGGGTGGCGGGCGGGATCACCCTGACCCTGAACCTGCAGCACATCCTGTCCGCGATCGAGGCCGTGTTCGGCGTGACCCTGCTGCCCTCGGACGTGTACTACATCACCGGCCTGCCGACCGAGCTGAAGGCCGACGACGTGCTCGCGATCGCGCTGGTCGCGCTCGGCATGGCGTTCGCGGCCACCCTGTATCCGGCCTGGCGCGCGGCGCGCACGGCCCCGGCGGAGGCGCTGCGCTATGAGTGAGCGGGGGGCGGACGGCGCGGTGATCCGCTGCGAGAACCTCGGCAAGACCTATGCCGAAGGCAGGCTGCGCACGCCGGTGTTCGCCGGGCTCGAGTTCGGCGTCCGTGCCGGCGAGACGGTGGCGATCCTCGGCCCGTCCGGCGCCGGCAAGAGCACCCTGCTGCACCTGCTCGGCGGCCTGGACGTGCCGACCGAGGGCGAGGTGTACGTCACCGGGCAGAAGATGAGCGCGCTGCCGGACGCCGAGCGCGGCCGCCTGCGCAACCGCGCGCTCGGCTTCGTGTACCAGTTCCACCATCTGCTGCCGGAGTTCACCGCGCTGGAAAACGTGATGCTGCCGGTGCTGCTCGCCGGCACCGGGGTGGAGGAGGCGGCGCGCCGCGCGCGTGAACTGCTCGAGGCGGTCGGCCTGGGCCATCGCCTGGAGCACAAGCCCGGCGAGCTCTCCGGCGGCGAGCGCCAGCGCACCGCGGTGGCGCGGGCGCTGGTCAACCGTCCGGCCTGCGTGCTCGGCGACGAGCCCACCGGCAACCTCGACGAGCGCACCGCAGCGAAGGTGTTCGCGCAGATGCTCGAGCTCAACCGCGCCCAGCGCACCAGCCTGGTGCTGGTGACCCACGACCGCGGCCTGGCGCGCCAGCTCGACCGCGTGCTCGAGCTGCACGAGGGCCGGCTCAGGGAACTCGCTCCGGACGAGGTGTGAGATGCAGGCAGCGGCAGGGACGCCGCGATTCGGACCACCGGTGGCGCTGGCATGGCTGGCGGGCACGGGGCTGTGCCTGCTGTTGCCGCGGCTGCCGGGCGGGCCGTGGCTGGTATTGGCCTGCGCAGGCGGGCTTGCGGCCTGGTGGCGGTACGGCGACTGGCGACGCATCGCGGGGGCACTGCTGCTCGGGTTCGGCCTGTGCGGGTTGCACGCGGCAGCCTCGCTGGCGGGACAGCTGCCGCAGCCGCTGGAAGGCGCGGACGTGGTCGTGGCCGGCGGCATCGTCGAGCTGCCGCTGCACGAGACGCGACGCACGCGCTTCCTGTTCCGGGTGGATGGGACGGCCGCGCAGCCGCCGGCGCTGCGCGGACGCCTGCTGCGGCTGGCCTGGTACGACGACGATCCCCGCCCACGTGCCCGGCTCCGGGCCGGATCGCGCTGGCAGTTCACCGTCCGCCTGCGCGCGCCGCGCGGCCTGCGCAATCCCGGCGCCGCGGACGGGGAGAAGCACGCCTTCGCCCAGCGCATCGCCGCCAGCGGTTACGTACGCCAACCGCGGGATGCGCGCCTGCTGGCGCCGCCGGCGGGGGTGGATGCATGGCGCGAGCGAACCTCGGCGCGCATCGCCGCGGCGGTTCCGCTGCCCGCCGCGCGCTTCGTCCGCGCGCTCGCCCTCGGCGACACCCGTGGTCTCGACGACACGGACTGGGAGCGGTTGCGCGCCGCGGGCCTGACCCATCTGATCGCGATCTCCGGCTTCCATGTCGGGCTGGTCGCCGGCTTCGCCGCGTTGCTGGCCGGCGCGCTGTGGTGGCTGTGGCCCCGGCTCGGGTATTGGCTGCCGCGGCAGCAGGGGGCGGCGGTCGCCGGCCTGCTCGGCGCGGCCGGGTATGCGGCCGTGGCCGGTTTCGCGCTGCCGACCGTGCGCACCGTGCTGATGATCGCGGTGGTGGTCGCGGCGCGGCTCGCGCGGCGCAGCCTTTCCACCGCGCAGGCGCTGGCGCTGGCCGCGATCGCGGTGCTCGCGGCCGATCCGCTAGCGGTCCTGGGCGCCGGCTTCTGGCTCAGTTTCGTCGGCGTGGCCTGGCTGCTGTGGTGCCTGCCGCCGGAAGCCGAACGGCGCCCACTGCGCGATCTGGTGTCGGCGCAGGCGGTGGCGAGCCTGGGCTTGTTGCCGCTGACCGCGGCGCTGTTCGGTCAGGCCTCGCTGGCCGGGCCGCTGGTCAACCTGCTGGCGGTGCCGTGGTGGAGCCTGGTGGTGGTGCCGCTGGCGCTGCTCGGCACGCTGCTGGAGACGTTGTGGAGCGGTGCCGGCGAGTGGGCCTGGCGCTGGGCGGCGCAGGCGTTCGAGCCGAGTTGGCGGCTGTTCGGGTGGCTGGCGGAGGGGCCGCTGGCGCTGTGGTGGCTGCCCGAAGCGGGCTGGTTCGCGTTGCCGCTGGCGCTGCTCGGCGCGTTCTGGCTGCTGTTGCCGCGCGGCGTGCCGGGCAAACCGCTCGCGCTGCTGCTGTGGTTGCCGCTGCTGTGGCCGGATCGCGCGCTGCCCGCGCGCGGCGAGGTCGAGCTGGTGGTGGTGGACGTGGGGCAGGGGCTGGCGGTGCTGGTGCGCACCGCACGCCATGCGCTGCTCTACGACATGGGACCGGCGGTGCGTGACGGCTTCGACGCCGGCGAACGCGCGGTCGCGCCGGCGCTGCGCGGCCTCGGCGTGGCGCGGCTGGACATGGCGGTGGTGAGCCACGACGACAGCGACCATGCGGGCGGCTGGCCGGCGGTACGGCGGCAGTTCCCGGTGGCCGCGGTGCTGGCGCCGCCGGACAGCGCCACCCCGGCCACCCGGCGTTGCGTGGCGGGGCAGCGCTGGACCTGGGACGGCGTGGAGTTCCGGGTGCTGCATCCCACGCCGCACTTCCCGTACCTGGAGAACGAATCGAGCTGCGTGCTGCGGGTGCAGGGCGCCCACGGCAGCGCCCTGCTCACCGGCGACATCGGCGAGGTGATCGAACGCATGTTGGTGCGCCGCGATCCCGCCGCGTTGCGCACGGACGTGGTGCTGGCGCCGCACCACGGCAGCCGCGGCTCGTCCGATCCTGCCTTCGTCGCCGCCGCCGGGGCCCGTGTGGCGGTGTTCTCCACCGGCGCCGACAACCGCTTCCGCCATCCGCGTCCGGAGGTGGTGGCGCGCTGGTGCGCATCGGGCGCGGCCGCCTACGACACCGCGCGTTCGGGCGCGCTGCGGATCCGCCTGGGCGCGGACGGGATCGAGGTCGGCGAGCATCGCCGCAGCCGGCGCCGGCTCTGGGACGCCGCGCAGCGGCGCGGACAGGACGCTGGGCTATGCTATCGGCCGGTGGTTCGAACGGCCGTGGAGCCGGGAGTGTAGGGGCGTGCTGGAACTGGTGCGGGCAGGCGGGTGGCCGATGATCCCGCTGCTGCTGCTGTCGGCGATCGCGCTGGCGATCATCGTCGAGCGGTTCTGGAGTCTGCGGCGCAAGGTAGTGCTGCCGCCGGGCCTGGGCGCCGAGGTGCGGGCCTGGGCGGTGCGCGGCCGGCTCGATCCGGCGCACATCGAGTCGCTGCGCCGGACCTCGCCTCTGGGCGCGCTGCTGGCCGCCGCGCTCGACGTGCGCCACCGTCCGCGCGAGGAGATCCGCGAGCGGGTCGAGGACGTCGGCCGCCACCTCGTGCACCGCATGGAGCGGTTCCTGAACACGCTCGGCACCATCGCCGCCGCGGGCCCGTTGCTGGGCCTGTTCGGCACCGTGGTCGGCATGATCCAGATGTTCCTGGGCATCCTCGACCACGGCATCGGCGACGTGAACGAGCTCGCCGGCGGCATCGGCAAGGCGCTGGTGTGCACTGCCACCGGCATGATCGTGGCGATCCCGGCGCTGGTCTTCCACCGCTACTTCCGCGGCCGCATCGCCGAATACATCGTGGACATGGAGCACGAGGCGTTCCAGCTGATGGACGCCATGGATCCGCGTTCGGCCGCGCATCAGCGGCTGGTCGCGGCGGCCGCTGCGCGCGCGGCGGGGAACGCCACCGCTTCCGCGCCGACTCCCGCCGCCCCGGCCCCCGCCGCCGACTGACGCCATGCGCATCCGCGACCATCGCGCCGACGACGAGCCGGAGATCAACCTGGTCCCGCTCATCGACGTGATCCTGGTGCTGATCATCTTCTTCGTGCTCACCACCACCTTCGACGCGCGCTCGGTGCTCAAGCTGCAGCTGCCGCAGGCGCAGGGCGAGCCCGCGCGCGAGCAGGCGCGGGCGCTGAGCGTGCTGGTCAACGCGGAAGGCCGCTACTTCGTCGAGGACCGCGAGGCGTTGCGCACCGACGTCGAGTCGCTCAAGGACACCCTGCGCGAGGTGGCCGGCGACGACCGCGAGCGGCCGGTGCTGCTGCGCGCCGACGCGCGCACCCCGCACCAGGCGGTGGTGACCGCGCTCGATGCGCTCGGCCAGCTCGGCTTCTCCAGGGTCTCGATCGCGACCGCGCCGGAGCAACGCAGCCCCGGGGGTGCACGATGAGCCAGGTCACCCCGGCCTGGCCGATCTACCGCCGCCTGCTCGGCCACGCCCTGCGCTACTGGCCGCTGCTGCTGGCCGCGTTCGCCGGCATGATGGTCGAGGCGGTGGCCGGTGGCGCGTTCGTGCAGTTGATGGAGCCGCTGGTCAACGAGGGGTTCGTGGATCCGAACCCGCGCATGGCGGTGCTGCTGCCGCTGGCGATCGTCGGCCTGTTCCTCGTCCGCGGCCTGGCCACCTTCGTCGTGGACTACGGCATGGCCCGCGCCGGCCGCAGCGTGGTGCGCGACCTGCGCGAGCTGGTGCTGGCCAAGTACCTGCGCCTGCCGAGCGCGCACTTCGACCGCGAGCCGGTGCCGGGCATGGTCAGCCGGCTCAACTTCGACACCGAGCAGGTGGCGCAGGCCAGCTCGGACGCGCTCAAGGTGATCGTCACCGACAGCCTCACCATCGCCTACCTGCTGGGCGTGATGCTGAGCAAGTCGGTGAAGGTGACGCTGGCGATGGTGCTGATCGCGCCGCTGATCGGCGTGATCGTGATGTACGTGGGCCGCCGCTACCGCCGCATCAGCACCGGCATCCAGGAAGGGATGGGGCGCATGGCGCAGGCCGCCGAGCAGTCGCTGGCCGCGCAGCAGGACGTCAAGGTACATGGCGCGCAGGACTACGAGACCTCGCGCTACGCGCGCCTGGCCAACCGCATCTTCCGCCTCAACCTCAAGGTCGAGACCACGCGCGCGGCGGCCTCGGCGCTGGTGCAGCTGCTGGCCGCGGTCGCGCTCGCCGCGATCGTGTGGGTGGCCACGCGCGAGGCGCTGGCCGGGCGGCTCAATGCCGGCGAGTTCGTCGCGCTGATGACGGCGATGATGGGCATCATTCCCTCGCTGCGCCGGATCACCAGCATCCAGAGCGCGATCTCGCGCGGCGTGGCCGCCGCCGAGCGGGTGTTCGCCGTGCTCGATGCCGAGGAGGAGGCCGACCGCGGCACCCGGCCGCTCGCCCGCGCGCGCGGCGAGCTGGTGTTCGACGACGTCGGCCTGCGTTACGCCGGCGCCGACGGCGTGGCGCTGGAAGGGATCAGCTTCGCCGCGCGCCCGGGCACGGTGACCGCGATCGTGGGCCGCTCCGGCAGCGGCAAGACCAGCCTGGTGCGGCTGGTGCCGCGCTTCTACGAACCGACTACGGGCACGATCACGCTCGACGGCGTGCCGCTGCACGAGTACCGGCTGGCCGACCTGCGCCGCCAGATCGCGCTGGTCGGGCAGCGGGTGATGTTGTTCGACGACACCGTGGCGGCCAACATCGCCTATGCCAGCGATGCCGACCCCGCACGCCTGCGCGCGGCGGCCGAGGCGGCCAACGCCTGGGAGTTCATCGCGCGCCTGCCGCAGGGCCTGGACACGCCGGTCGGCGAGAACGGCGCGCTGCTGTCCGGCGGCCAGCGCCAGCGGCTCGCCATCGCGCGCGCGATCCTGCGCGACGCCCCGATCCTGATCCTGGACGAGGCCACCGCCGCGCTCGACAACGAGTCCGAACGGCTGGTGCAGGACGCGCTGGCGCGGCTGATGCCCGACCGCACCACGCTGGTGATCGCGCACCGGCTCTCGACCATCGAGCACGCCGACCAGGTGCTGGTGCTCGACCACGGCCGTCTGGTGGAACGCGGCACGCATGCCGAGCTGCTCGCGCAGGACGGCCTGTACGCGCACCTGTACCGCATGCAATTCCGCGAGGGCGGGGCGGGGTGAGCCGCGGGCGGGAACCGGACTGGTGGTGGCAGGACGGCGCCGTACCGCCGTGGCACGCGCGCGCGCTCGCGGCGGTCTATGGCGGCGTCACCGCGCTGCGCCGGCGCGCCTACGCCGCCAACCTGCTGCGCGCGCGGCGCGTGCCGGTGCCGGTGGTGGTGATCGGCAACCTGATCGCCGGCGGCGCCGGCAAGACGCCGCTGACCATCGCCGTGGTCGAACGGCTGCGCGCGGAGGGTTTCGTGCCGGGCGTGGCCAGCCGCGGCTACGGCCGCGCCGACGCGCGCACCGCGCTGTGGGCCGAGCCCGGCACCGACGCGGCCATGGCCGGCGACGAGCCGGTGCTGATCACGCGCTGCACCGGCGCGAAGGTGCGCGTGGACGCCGACCGCGCCGCCGCCGCGCAGGCGCTGGTCGCAGCCGGCTGCAACGTGGTGGTCTGCGACGACGGTCTGCAGCACTACCGGCTCGCGCGCGACGTGGAGATCGAAGTGGTGGACGGCGCGCGCCGCTACGGCAACCGCCGCCTGCTGCCCGCGGGCCCGCTGCGCGAGCCGCCGGAACGCGCCGCGCGTTGCGACTTCCGCGTGGTCAACGGCGGCGAGGCCGGCTTCGGCGAATGGCCGATGTCGCTGCGCCACGGCGATGCCCAGCCGCTCGGTGGCGGGCGCGCGGTGCCGCTGGCGGCCTTCGCCGGGCAGCGCGTGCACGCGGTCGCCGGCATCGGCCATCCGGAGCGTTTCTTCGCCCTGCTGCGTGCGCACGGCATCGCGGTGGTGCCGCATGCCTATCCCGACCATCACCGCTACACCGCCGCGGATTTCGAGTTCGGCAGCCGCCTGCCGGTGCTGACGACCGAAAAGGACGCGGTCAAGCTGTCGCCCGGCCTGGTGCCGGAGCCGGCCTACAGCATTCCCGTGCGCGCCGAGCTGCCGGAGGCGTTCTGGATCGCGCTCGTCGAGCGCGTGCGCCTGGCGGCCGCGGCGCTCCCCGCCAGATGGAGTCGTGCATGACCGGTTTCGTCGTCGCCATCCCCGCCCGCTACGCCGCCACGCGCCTGCCCGGCAAGCCGCTGCGCCCGCTCGGCGGCGAACCGCTGGTGCTGCACGTGGCGCGGCGCGCGCTCGCCGCCGGCGCGCGCGAGGTGTGGGTCGCCGCGGACGATCCGCGCATCGTCGAGGCGCTGACCGGCAGCGGCGTGCACATCGCGATGACCTCGCCCGACCATGCCTCGGGCACCGACCGCCTCGCCGAATGCGCCCGCATCGCCGGTTGGGACGCGGACACCATCGTGGTCAACCTGCAGGGCGACGAACCCTTCGCGCCGGCATCCGGGATCCGTACCGCGGCCGAAACGCTCGCCCGCAGCGGCGCGGAGATGGCCACGCTGGCCACGCCGGTCGAGGACGCAGCGATGCTGCTCGATCCGAACGCGGTCAAGGTGGTGTGCGCCGCCAACGGCGATGCGCTGTATTTCAGCCGCGCGCCGATCCCGTGGCCGCGCGATGCCTTCGCCCGCAGCCGCGAGGCGCTGCCCGCGGGCGGCCACTGGCTGCGCCACATCGGTCTGTACGCCTACCGCGCCGGCTTCCTGCAGCACTTCGCCGCGCTGCCGCCCGGGCGGCTGGAGCGGATCGAATCGCTGGAGCAGCTGCGCGTGCTCGAGGCCGGCCACCGCATCGCCGTCGCGCTCGCGCCCGAACCGTTCCCGCCCGGCGTGGACACCGAGGAGGACCTCGCCCGCGCCGAGCGCCACCTCGCCACGCTGCGCTGAGCCGGGTCGCTCCGCTGCGTCTGCGCCCGATCCGCGCGCGATCGCCGGTCAGGCCGGAAGCCGCCGCGCCAGCCGCTGCCCCAGCCGCACCGGCGCGCGGGCATACAGGGCTGGATCGAGCTCGGCCACGCCGCGCGGCAGCAGCACGATCACGGTCGAGCCGTAGTTGAAACGGGCCATCTCGGCGAAGCGTTCGAGCGTGATGCCGCGGCCGCGCCAGTCCTTGCGCACCACGTCGCCACCGTAGGGCGGGATCTCCACGCCGCTCCACACCGTCTCCACGCCGGAGACGAGCAGGGCGCCGACCATCACCACGCACATCGGGCCGAAGTCGCAGTCGAAGTGGCACACCAGCCGCTCGTTGCGCGCGAACAGCCGCGATACCGAGCCCACCGCGTCCTCGCCGACGCTGAACAGCCGGCCCGGCACGTGCACGGTCTCGCGCAGGGTGCCGGTCCAGGGCATGTGCACGCGGTGGTAGTCGCGCGGGGAGAGGTACACGGTGGCGAACACGCCGCCGTCGAACGCGGCCGCGGCCTGCGCGTCGGCCAGCAGCTCGGCGGTGGTGAAGCCGCGGCCCTTGGCCTGGAAGATGTGGCCGGCGTCCTCGTGCAGCACGCCTTCGCCGGCGCGGCCGATGTGGCCGCATTCACTGATGTGGCCGTCGGCCGGCATCAGGATCGCGCCGGGATCCGGATCCGGCGTGCGTGCGCCCGGGCGCAGGGCGCGGGTGAAGAAGGCGTTGAAGGTGGGATAGGCGCGCGGGTCGGGCTCGGCGGCCTCGCTCATGTCCACGCCGAAGCGGCGGATCACGGTGTCGATCAGCCACTGCTTGACGCGCGGATGGGTGGAGTACGCCAGCCGCCGCGCGAGCGAGGACAGTAGCCGGTGCGGCAGCGCGTAGGTGAGGGCGGTGACGGGACTCACGGGCGCTCGTCCGCGCGGGTCAGGGCCAGCAGGTCGGCCGCGATCTGCTTCGGCACCAGCGGCGGCGTGATCACCCCGGCCATCCGGCCCTGCGGGTCGAGCACGGCCAGGGCGGCGGAGTGGTCCACGCTGTACTGGTCGGCAGGCGCGCCCGCGGGCGGCGGCACCTTCATGAACACCAGCCCGAGCGCGCGGGTGAAGGCTTCGAGCGCGGGCAGGTCGCCGGTGGCGGCCAGGGTGTCGGGGTGGAAGGCATGGGCGTACTCGCCGGCGCGCTCGGGGGTGTCGCGCTCGGGATCCACCGAGACGAACAGCACCCGCGGCCGCACCGGCTCGGGCAGCGCGCTCCACTGCTTCTGCGCCTGGGCCAGCTCGGCCAGCGTGGTCGGGCAGATGTCCGGGCAGTGGGTGAAGCCGAGGAACACCACCGTCCAGTGCCCCTTGAGTTCGCCCGGCACCAGCGCGGTGCGGTCGGACTGGCGCAGGGAGAAGGCGGGCAGCGGGCGCGGCTGCGGCAGCAGGCGCACCGCCTCGGTCTTCGGCTGCGGCGGCGCGGACGGCGTGAACCAGCGTTGCGCGGCCCACAGGCCCAGGCCGGCGAACAGCGCGGCGACGAGAACGAGCAGGGTGGTGCGGTTGAACATGGCCAGGTCCGGCGGATCCGGCCGGCCATGATAGCGGCCGGCGGCCCTATAATCGCCAGCCTTTCGCCGCATTCCCGCCATGACCGCCGACTCCGCCGCCGCCGAGCTGATCACGATCGTGGACCTGATCCGCTACGGCGCGAGCCGGTTCAACGCCGCCGGCCTGACCTTCGGCCACAGTTACGACAACGCCCTCGACGAGGCCACCCAGCTCGTCCTGCATGCCCTGCACCTGCCGCACGACCTGAGCCCGGTGTACGGCCAGGCGCGGGTGACCGCGGAGGAAAAGGCGCAGGTGCTGGCGCTGTTCGCGCGCCGCATCGAGGAGCGCATCCCGGCCGCGTACCTGACCGGCGAGGCCTGGTTCGCAGGACTGAGCTTCAAGTGCGACCGCCGCGCGCTGGTGCCGCGTTCGCCGATCGCGGAGATGATCGAGCAGGGCTTCCAGCCGTGGCTGGGCGACCGCGAGGTGCATCGTGCGCTCGACCTGTGCACCGGCTCGGGCTGCATCGCGATCGCGATGGCCCACCACCATCCCGACTGGCAGGTGGACGGCGTCGACATCAGCGACGAGGCGCTCGCGCTCGCGGCCGAGAACCGCGAGCGGCTGCACGCGCACAACGTGCGCCTGCTCAAGTCGGACCTGTTCTCGGCGCTCGCGGGCGAGCGCTACGACCTGATCGTGAGCAATCCCCCCTACGTCACCCACGCCGAGACCGACGCGCTGCCGCGGGAATACGCCCACGAGCCCGAGCTCGGCCTGCGCGCCGGCGACGACGGGCTGGACTTCGCCCTGAAGATCCTGCGCGACGCGCCCGGGCACCTGACCGGGGACGGCCTGCTGGTGTGCGAGGTCGGCGAGGCCGAGCGCGCGCTGGTGGAGCTGCTGCCGGAACTGCCGCTGGCCTGGGTCGAGTTCCGGGTCGGGCAGATGGGCGTGTTCGTGGCCGAGCGGTCCGACCTCGTCGCGCATCACGCCCGGATCCGGGCGCTGGCGGACGCGCGCGGGTGAGATGAACACCTTCGGCCAGCTGTTCCGCGTCACCACCTTCGGCGAGAGCCACGGCCCCGCCATCGGCTGCGTGGTGGACGGCTGCCCGCCGGGCATCCCGCTCCAGCCCGCGGATTTCGCCCGCGACCTCGAACGCCGCGCCACCGGCCGCACCCGCCACACCTCGCAGCGCCGCGAGGCCGACGAGGTCGAGATCCTCAGCGGCGTGTTCGAGGGCATCACCACCGGCACCCCGATCGCGCTGCTGGTCCGCAACACCGACGCGCGCAGCCGCGACTACGACGCCATCGCCCGCCAGTTCCGCCCGGGCCACGCCGACTACACCTACTGGCAGAAGTACGGCATCCGCGACCCGCGCGGCGGCGGCCGTGCCAGCGCGCGCGAGACCACCATGCGCGTGGCCGCGGCGGTGATCGCGAAGAAGTGGCTGGCGGAGAAGTTCGGGATCCGCATCCAGGGGCACCTGGCACAGATCGGCGAACTCGTGCCGCGCGCGTTCGACCCGGCCGCGATCGAGGCCAACCCGTTCTTCTGGCCGGACGCCGCGCAGGTGCCCGAGCTCGAGGCCTGGATGGACGCGCTGCGCAAGTCCGGCGACTCGGTCGGCGCGCGCGTCACCATCGTCGCCGACGGCGTGCCGCCGGGGTGGGGCGAGCCGGTGTACGGCAAGCTCGACGCCGAGCTGGCCGCGGCGATGATGTCCATCAACGCGGTCAAGGGCGTGGAGATCGGCGACGGCTTCGCGGCGGTCGCGCAGCGGGGCAGCGAGCACCGCGACGAGATGACGCGGGAGGGGTTCCTGTCGAATCACGCCGGCGGCATCCTCGGCGGCATTTCGACCGGCCAGCGGATCGTGGTCTCGGTGGCGTTCAAGCCCACCTCGAGCCTGCGCCTGCCCGCGCGCGGCGTGGACGTGGACGGCAACGAGGTCGAGGTGGTCACCACCGGCCGCCACGACCCGTGCGTGGGCATCCGCGCCACCCCGATCTGCGAGGCGATGCTGGCGCTGGTGCTGATGGACCAGGCGCTGCGCCACCGCGCCCAGTGCGGCGACGTCGGCGCTGTGCTGCCGCGCATTCCCGCCGATGCGAACAAACCCTAGCGGCCAGTCGCCCAAGGCGTCGCGTGCGCCTGACTGTGCCGCAGAGGCATTTTCCGCCACGGATGGACGCGGATGAACACAGATGACACCGCGGATCGGTCTTTGTATCCGTGTGCATCCGTGGCAAGAACACCAACTTCCGAGAGCTGATTCGATGAACAAGCAAATCAAGGTCGCGGTGGTCGGCGCTACCGGAGCAGTGGGCGAGGCCATGCTCGCCATCCTCGCCGAGCGGAACTTCCCCGTCGGCGAACTCGTCGCCCTCGCCAGCGAGCGCTCCGCCGGGCAGAAGCTCAAGTTCGGCGGGCGCGACGTGGTGGTGCAGGACCTGGCCACGTTCGATCCCGCCGGCGTGGACATCGCCCTGTTCTCCGCCGGCGGTTCGATCTCGAAGGAATACGCGCCGAAGTTCGCCGCCGCCGGCGCGGTGGTGATCGACAACTCCTCGGCGTTCCGCTACGAGCCGGACGTGCCGCTGGTGGTGTCCGAAGTGAACCCGGAGCAGGTGCGCAACCGCCCGCGCGGCATCATCGCCAACCCCAACTGCTCGACCATGCAGATGCTGGTGGCGCTGGCGCCGATCCACCGCAAGGCCGGCATCACCCGCATCAACGTCGCCACCTACCAGTCGGTGTCCGGCGCGGGGCGCTCGGCGCTGGAGGAGCTGGGGCGGCAGACCGCCGGCATCCTCAATTTCCAGGACCCCGATCCGCAGCGCTTCCCGGTGCAGATCGCCTTCAACCTGATCCCGCACATCGACGACTTCCAGGACAACGGCTACACCCGCGAGGAGATGAAGCTGGTCTGGGAGACGCGCAAGATCCTCGGCGACGATGCGATCCAGGTGAATCCGACCGCGGTCCGGGTGCCGGTGTTCTACGGCCATTCCGAGGCGGTCAACGTCGAAACCCGGGAGAAGATCTCCGCCGCCGAGGTGCGCGCGCTGCTGCAGCGGGCGCCGGGTGTGGAAGTGGTGGACGAGCCGAAGGCGGGCGGCTACCCGACCCCGGTCACGCACGCCTCCGGCCGCGACCCGGTGTACGTCGGCCGCATCCGCGACGACTACTCGCACCCGCGCGCGATCAACCTGTGGATCGTCTCGGACAACATCCGCAAGGGCGCGGCCCTGAACGCGGTGCAGATCGCCGAGCTGGTGCTGCAGGAGCGCTGAACCCGGCGCGCATTGCCCGATGGCCTCGCGGCGGGCTAGAGTCCGCCGCGAGGGGAGAACCATGGAACCGGCCGTGAAGCAGATCGCACGAGGTGCGTTGGCTGTGGCGCTGGCGCTGGCCAGCGGGGCTGCGGCGGCGCTGGGCCTGGGCCAGATCCAGGTCCGCTCCAAGGTGGGCGAGCCGCTGCTGGCGGAGATCCCGGTCGTGTACAGCGACCCGTCCGAGCTGGAACAGCTGCGGGCGCAACTGGCCTCGCCGGAGACGTTCCGGCGCATCGGCCTGGAACCGCCCGTGGGCGTCGCCGCCGACCTCCAGTTCACGGTCGCGCTCGACGCGCAGGGCCGCCCGGTGATCCGCGTCACCACCCTGGCCCCGGTGACCGAGCCGATGCTGAATTTCCTGGTCGAGGTGGACTGGGGACAGGGGCGGCTGGTACGCGAGTACTCGGCGCTGCTCGATGCCCCGCGCACCGTGGCCGCGCCGGCGCAACCGCCGATCCAGGCGCCCACGGTCGGGCCCGCCGACACGATCCCGCCGCCTGCCACGCAGGCGCCGGCGCCACAGGCCGCCGACACCACGCCGGAGTCGGTGGCAACGTCCCCCGCGCCCACTCCTGCCCCCGAACCGCTGCCCGAGCCCGAGCCGCAGCCGGACACCGTGGCCACGGCACCGGCCCCCACGTCGGCCGCGGCGCCGGTGGTCGAGCCACCGCCGGCCCTCGCGGCGCCGGGCGAGCTGCCCCCTGTGCAGCCCGGGCAGACCCTGTCCGACATCGCCCGCGGTCTGGAGGCCGGTCGCGGCTACACGCTCGACCAGACCATGCTGGCCCTGCTCCGGGCCAACCCCGAGGATTTCATCGCCGGCAACATCAACCTGCTCAAGGCGGGGGCGGTGCTGCGGGTGCCGCCGGCCGAGGAGATCGCTGCGGTCGGTGCCGCCGAGGCCGCGGTGATCGTGCGCGACCAGATCGCGCAGTGGCGACAGGCGCGGCAGGCGGTGCCGCAGCCGGCCGCGATCGCCGCGGGCGAGGGCGAAGCCACCGCGGCGGCGACCACCGTCGCCACGCCGCGCGCCGCCGCGCCGCGCGTGGCCGAGGCGCGGCTCGAGATCATGCCGCCGGGAGGCGGCACCCGGCCGGGAACACGATCCGGCGTCAGCGCCGGAGGCGAGGGCGAGATGCTCCGACAGGAACTGCAGCAGACGAAGGAAGACCTGGCCGCGCGCAATGCCGAGGTCGAGGAACTCAAGGCCCGCGTGGCCGAGCTGGAACAGCTGCAGAAGCAGCAGCAACGGCTGATCGAG
This sequence comes from Vulcaniibacterium gelatinicum, assembly GCF_008033445.1. Lineage (GTDB taxonomy): Bacteria > Pseudomonadota > Gammaproteobacteria > Xanthomonadales > Xanthomonadaceae > Vulcaniibacterium_B > Vulcaniibacterium_B gelatinicum. The sequence continues at coordinate 140,537 of NZ_VNKO01000004.1, read as the reverse complement.
ATGAAGGACGCCGAGCTGGCGGCGGCGCAGCAGCGCCTGGCCGCGGCGCGCCAGGCCGAGACCGCAGCGCCTGCCCAGCCGGCGCAGCCGACGGCCCCGGCCCAGGAAGCGGGCGGGCTGACCTGGCTGTGGGGCGGGCTCGGCCTGCTCGGCGCGGCGGCGCTGGCCTGGTGGCTGGTGCGCCGGCGCAAGCCGGAACCGGCGCCGGTCCGCCGCGGGTACGACACCGCGACGCTCGCCGCGGGTCTGCCGACCGCGGCGATGGCCCGCGAACCGGCGGGCGATCCCGCCGGGGATCTGTTCGCCGCCGACCAACCCGAGCGCGAGGCCATGGCCGACACCGCCGCCGAGGAGCCGGCAGTGGAGGTCGCCGCCGTGCCGGCCGCTGCCGACGACGATCCGGCCCCGATCGGCGCCGCGCCGACCTGGCACAACGGCACGGCCGGCAACGTCGAGCCGATCGCCGCCGCAATCGCCGGCAGCCGGCAGCAGCTCGAGCTGGCCCGCGCCTACCTCGACCTCGGCGACGACGATGCCGCGCGTGCCGTGCTGCGCGAGGTGCTCGACGGCCGCGATCCCGCCGCCCGCGCCGAGGCCGCGCGCATGCTGCGCGAACTGGGGTGAGCGCGGAGCCGGCGATGCGCTATGCGCTGGGCGTCGAATACGACGGCAGCGACTTCCTCGGCTGGCAGCGGCTCACCGCGCCCGGCGTGCCCGGCGCGCAGACGCTGCAGCAGGCGCTGGAAACGGCGCTGAGCCGGGTCGCCGACGCACCGATCGAGACCGTCTGCGCCGGCCGCACCGACGCCGGCGTGCACGCGCAATGCCAGGTGGTGCATTTCGACAGCGACGCCCGCCGCGAGCCGCGCGGCTGGATGCTGGGCGTGACCACGCTGCTGCCGCCGGCCATGTGCGTGCGCTGGTGCCGGCCGGTGGCGGCGGATTTTCACGCCCGCTTTTCCGCCCGCGCCCGACGCTACCGCTACCGGCTGCTCAACCGCCCGGTGCGCCCCGCGCTCGGCCGCCAGTACCTGGCCTGGGAGCGGCGCCCGCTCGATGCCGGGGCGATGCACCGCGCCGCGCAGGCGCTGCTCGGCGAGCACGACTTCTCCGCCTTCCGCACCGTGCACTGCCAGGCCCCGCATGCGCGCCGCGAGTTGCAGGAGATCCGGGTCGCGCGCGAGGGCGACGAGGTGGCGATCGAAGTCCAGGCCAACGCATTCCTGCACCACATGGTGCGCAACATCGTCGGTTCGCTGCTGATGGTCGGCGCCGGCGAACGCCCGGAGCCGTGGATCGCCGAGCTGCTCGCCAGCCGCGACCGCACCCGCGCCGGGCCTACCGCGCCGGCGCAGGGCCTGACCTTCCTCGGCCCGAGATACCCGGCCGAATGCGGCCTGCCCGCGGAAGTGACCCTGTGACCCGCGCCGTGTTCCGCACCCGGATCAAGTTCTGCGGCATGACCCGGGCCGAGGACCTGCGCCTGGCCGGCGAGTTCGGCGTGGATGCGGTCGGCTTCGTGTTCGTGCCGGGCAGCCCGCGCCGGCTGGAACCGGCGCAGGCGCGCGACCTGCGCGAGGGGCTGATGCCGCTGGTGGACGTGGTCGCGCTGTTCATGGACAGCCCCGCCGAATACGTGCACGAGGTGGTGCGCCAGGTACGGCCCGATCTGCTGCAGTTCCACGGCGGCGAGGACGACGCCTACTGCCGCAGCTTCGGCCTGCCGTACCTGAAGGCGATCGCGATGGGCGACGGCCGGTGCGAGAGCGCGGCCGCGCTGCAGGCGCGCCACCCCGGCGCCAGTGCGTTCCTGTTCGACAGTCACGGCACCGGCGCGCACGGCGGCAGCGGCCGCAGCTTCGACTGGTCCGCCCTGCCGGCGGGCCTGGAGCGCCCGTTCATGCTCGCCGGCGGGCTGGGCCCGGACAACGTGTTCGACGCGGTCCGGCGCACCCGTCCCTGGGGGGTGGACGTCTCCAGCGGTATCGAGCGCGCCCCCGGGGTCAAGGACGGCGATAAGATGCGTCGTTTCGTCGAAGAAGTCCGCCGTGCCGACTGCCACACCGACTGAACCCGCCAGCGCGCTCGACTACCACGCCTTCCCGGACGCGCATGGCCATTTCGGCCGCTACGGCGGCCGCTTCGTGGCCGAGACCCTGATCGGCCCGCTGCAGGAGCTGGCCGCGGCCTACGACGCCGCGCGCGCCGATCCGGCCTTCGTCGCCGAGTTCGAACACGATCTCGCCCACTACGTCGGCCGCCCCAGCCCGATCTACCACGCCGAGCGCCTCAGCCGCGAGGTCGGCGGCGCGCGCATCCTGCTCAAGCGCGAGGACCTCAACCACACCGGCGCGCACAAGATCAACAACACCATCGGCCAGGCACTGCTGGCGCGGCGCATGGGCAAGCGCCGGATCATCGCCGAGACCGGCGCCGGCCAGCACGGCGTGGCCAGCGCCACGGTGGCGGCGCGGCTGGGGCTCGAGTGCGTGGTGTACATGGGCGCCACCGACATCGAGCGGCAGAAGATCAACGTCTACCGGATGAAGCTGCTGGGCGCGACCGTGGTGCCGGTGACCAGCGGCTCGGCCACGCTCAAGGACGCGCTCAACGAGGCCATGCGCGACTGGGTGACGAACGTGCACGACACGTTCTACATCATCGGCACCGTCGCCGGCCCCGATCCGTACCCGCGCATGGTGCGCGACTTCAACGCCGTGGTCGGACGCGAGGCGCGCGCGCAGATGCTGGCCGAGTACGGCCGGCTGCCGGACGTGGTGACCGCCTGCGTCGGCGGCGGCAGCAACGCGATCGGCATCTTCCACGCCTTCCTCAACGACCGCGGCGTGCGCCTGGTCGGCGCCGAGGCGGCGGGCTTTGGGCTCGCCACCGGGCACCACGCCGCCTCGCTCGCGGCCGGCCGCCCCGGCGTGCTGCACGGCAACCGCACCTACGTGCTGTGCGACGACGACGGCCAGATCATCGAGACGCATTCGGTGTCCGCCGGCCTGGACTATCCCGGCGTCGGCCCCGAGCACGCCTTCCTCAAGGACACCGGCCGCGCCGAATACGTCGGCGTCACCGACGCCGAAGCGCTGGCCGCGTTCCACCAGCTCGCCCGCACCGAGGGCATCCTGCCGGCGCTGGAGTCGAGCCACGCCATCGCCCAGGCGGTCAAGCTCGCGCGCGAACTGCCCCGCGACGGCCTGGTGCTGTGCAACCTCTCCGGCCGCGGCGACAAGGACGTGCACACCATCGCGGCGCGCGAGGGTTTGAAGTTATGAGTTTTTTGCCACGGATTTGCACTGATGGACACGGAGGGAGCAAGAACGCTTCTTGTTCAAAAGCTTTTGTCTTGTCCGTGTCCATCCGCGTAAATCCGTGGCAAAGACGCTTCCAGGCCAGACACCCGAAATGAACCGGATAGACCGACGCTTCCAGGCCCTGCGCGCGGGCGGACGCAAGGCGCTGATCCCCTTCGTGACTGCCGGCGATCCGTCGCTGGAGGCCACGGTGCCGGTGATGCACGCGCTGGCGGAGGCCGGGGCCGACGTGATCGAGCTCGGCGTGCCGTTCTCCGACCCCATGGCCGACGGCCCGACCATCCAGCGCAGCTCCGAGCGCGCGCTGGCGCGCGGCGCGGGGCTGGGCTACGTGCTCGATTGCGTGCGCGCGTTCCGCGCGCGCGACGCCGACACGCCGGTGGTGCTGATGGGCTACCTCAACCCGGTCGAGATCCGCGGCGCGGCGCGCTTCGCCGCCGAGGCCGCGGCGGCGGGGGTGGACGGCGCGCTGCTGGTGGACCTGCCGCCGGAGGAGGCCGCCGAGTTCCGCGAGGCCTTCGCCGCGCACGGCCTGCACCTGATCCTGCTCGCCTCGCCGACCACCACCGACGCGCGCCTGGACGCGCTGTGCGCGCAGGCCGGCGGCTACCTGTACTACGTCAGCTTCGCCGGCGTGACCGGCGCCGACCGCCTCGACGCCGAGGCCGCGGGCGAGCGCCTGCGCCAGGTCCGCGCCCGCGCCGGGGTGCCGGTGGTGGCCGGCTTCGGCATCCGCGACGCGGCCGGGGCCGCGGCGATGGCGCAGGCCGCCGACGGCGTGGTGGTCGGCAGCGCGCTGGTGGCGGCGCTGGCCGGGGCGGCCGACGCGCCGGCCGCGGCAAGGGCCTTCCTCGCCCCCCTGCGGGCGGCGCTGGACGGCGGGGCCGTGGGCTAGACTGTCACGCTCGGCCGCGTCCGGCCCGAACGAGATCGAAACCGCGCATGACCTGGCTCAAGAAACTGATGCCGCCGCGCATCCGCACCGAGGGCGGCAGCAAGCGCAGCGTTCCCGAAGGCCTGTGGGAGAAGTGCGAAGGGTGCGGCGCCATCCTCTACCGCCCCGAGCTCGAGGAGAACCTCGAGGTCTGCCCCAAGTGCGGCCACCACATGCCGATCCGCGCCCGTGCGCGCCTGGCGGCGCTGTTCGACCCGGGCCCCACGCGCGAGATCGCGGCCGAACTCGCGCCGGTGGACGTGCTCCGGTTCAAGGACCAGAAGAAGTATTCCGACCGGATCAAGGCCGCGCAGAAGGCCAGCGGCGAACGCGACGCGCTGGTCGCGATGGAGGGCCGGCTCAAGGGCCGCGACCTGGTCGCCTGCGCCTTCGACTTCGCCTTCATGGGCGGCTCGATGGGCTCGGTGGTGGGCGAGCGCTTCGCCCGCGGCGTGGAGCGCGCGATCGAGCTGCGCTGCCCGTTCGTGTGCTTCTCCGCCAGCGGCGGCGCGCGCATGCAGGAGAGCCTGTTCTCGCTGATGCAGATGGCCAAGACCTCGGCCGCGCTGGGCCGCCTGCGCGCGGCGCGCCTGCCGTACGTCTCGGTGATGACCCATCCCACCACCGGCGGCGTCTCGGCCTCGTTCGCGATGCTCGGCGACATCAACATCGCCGAGCCCAAGGCCCTGATCGGCTTCGCCGGGCCGCGCGTGATCGAGCAGACCGTGCGCGAGAAGCTGCCGGAGGGCTTCCAGCGCGCCGAGTTCCTGCTCGAGCACGGGGCCATCGACATGATCTGCGACCGCCGCGAGCTGCGCGACCGGCTGGCCGAGCTGTTCGCGCTGCTGATGAAGCAGCCCGCCCCGCGCGCGGAGGAAGCGGCTTGAGCCGGAAGTACTTCGGCACCGACGGCATCCGCGGCCGGGTCGGCGAAGGCCCGATCTCGGCCGATTTCGTGCTCCGCCTGGGCAACGCCTACGGCCACGCCCTGCCGCGCAACCCCTGGCGCAAGCCGCTGGTGATCATCGGCAAGGACACGCGCATCTCCAACTACATGTTCGAGGCCGCGCTCGAGGCAGGCCTGGTCGCCGCCGGCGTGGATGTGCAGCTGATGGGGCCGATGCCGACCCCGGCCGTGGCCCATCTCACCCGCTCGCTGCGCGCCGACGGCGGGATCGTGATCTCGGCCTCGCACAACCCGCACTACGACAACGGCATCAAGTTCTTCTCCGCCGCGGGCGAGAAGCTCGACGACGCCACCGAGCTCGCGATCGAGGCCGCGCTCGAGCAGCCGTTCCGGACCGTGGCCTCCGACGCGCTCGGCAAGGCGCTGCGCACCCGCGATGCGGTCGGCCGCTACGTGGAGGCCTGCAAGAACTCGGTGCCGAAGGGCTTCGACCTGGCCGGCATGCGCATCGCGATGGACTGCGCCAACGGCGCCACCTACCAGATCGGCCCGCTGGTGCTGCGCGAGCTCGGTGCGCAGGTGGACGCGATCGGGATCGAGCCGAACGGGCTGAACATCAACGACGGCGTCGGCTCCACCCACCCCGAGGCGCTGGCCGCGCACGTGCGCGCCACCGGCGCCGACCTCGGCATCGCCTTCGACGGCGACGGCGACCGGGTCCTGTTCGTGGACGCCGAAGGCGCCGTGCGCGACGGCGACGACCTGCTGTACCTGCTCGCCTGCGACTGGCAGGAGAGCGGCCGCCTGCGCGGCCCGGTGGTCGGCACGCTGATGAGCAACTACGGCCTGGAGCGTGCGCTCGCCGGGCGCGGCATCGGCTTCGTGCGCGCCAGGGTCGGCGACCGCTACGTGCACCAGCAGTTGCTGGCCCACGACGGCGTGCTCGGCGGCGAGACCTCCGGCCACCTGTTGTGCCTGGACCGGGCCAGCACCGGCGACGGCATCGTCAGCGCGCTGCAGGTGCTGGAAGTGCTGCGCCGGCGCGGCGTGACCCTGCGCCAGGCCCTGGCCGGGCTGCACAAGCTGCCGCAGAAGACGGTCAACGTGCGTTGCGCGGTGGGGGCGGCGAAACCGGCCGAGGCCGCTTCCGTGCAGGCCGCCCTTGCCGAGGCGCAGCGTGCGGTCGAAGGCCGCGGCCGCGCCTTCCTGCGCCCCTCCGGCACCGAGCCCGTGGTGCGCGTGACCGTCGAGGCCGACGACGAGGCGCTGATGCAGCGCACCCTCGACGCGCTGGCCGAGGCGGTGCGCGCCGCGGCCACGGCCACCACCGAATGACACCCGAATCGTCCTCCCTTCCATGACCTCCCGGATCCCGACCCTCGACATCCGCCGCTTCACCGATGCCGCCGGCGCCGCCGACCGCGCCGCCTTCGTCGCCGAGCTCGGCGCCGCCTACCGCGAGTGGGGTTTCGCCGGCATCCGCGGCCACGGCATCGCGCAGTCGCTGATCGACGCCGCCTACGACGCTTTCCGCCGCTTCTTCGCCCTGCCCACCGAGGTGAAGATGAAGTACCACGTGCCCGGCGGCGGCGGCGCGCGCGGCTACACGCCGTTCATGGTCGAAACCGCCAAGGACTCGCTGTACCCGGACCTCAAGGAGTTCTGGCACATCGGCCGCGAGATCCCGCACGACTCGAAGTACGCCGACGTGATGCCACCGAACCTGTGGCCGGAGGAGGTGCCGGAATTCCGCGAGGTCGGCTACGGCCTGTACACCGCGCTCGACCGGCTCGGTTCGACCGTGCTCTCCGCGCTCGCGCTGCACATCGGCCTGGCGGAGGATTTCTTCGCCGACAAGACCGACTGCGGCAACTCGATCCTGCGCCCGATCCACTATCCGCCGATCACCACGCCCGAAATCCCGAACGTCCGCGCCGGCGCGCACGAGGACATCAACCTGATCACGCTGCTGGTCGGCGCGAGCAGCGAGGGCCTGGAAGTGCTCTCGCGCAAGGGCGAGTGGGTGCCGTTCACCGCCGACGCCGACACCATCGTGGTCAACATCGGCGACATGCTGCAGCGCCTGACCAACCACGTGTACCCGTCCACCACCCACCGCGTGGTCAACCCGCCGGGCGAGAAGGCGCGCCAGCCGCGCTACTCCACGCCGTTCTTCCTGCACCCCAATCCGGATTTCCTGATCGACGTGCTGCCCTCGTGCGTCACGCCGGACAATCCGAACCGGTACCCGCAGCCGATCACCGCCCAAGGCTACCTCGAGGAGCGCCTGCGCGAGATCCGGCTCAAGTAGCCGCCGCGGCGGCGGGGGAGGGCTGCGCTAAACTGCGCGCCCTCGCCCCCCACGGAGTCGAAACGGATGCGCCGCAGGATCGTCGCCGGTAACTGGAAGCTGCATGGCTCGCGCCGCTTCGCCGAGCAACTGCTCGACGAGGTGGTGGCGGTCGAACCGCCGCCCGGGGTCGAGCGCATCATCCTCCCGCCGCTGCCGTTCCTGGGCGAGCTGGTCGAGCGCTACGGCCGGCGCGGGCTGCAGTTCGGCGCCCAGGACGTCAGCGCCAACCGCCAGGGCGCCTTCACCGGCGAGGTCTCGGCGGCCATGTTGGTGGACGTGGGCGCGCGCTACGGCCTGGTCGGCCACTCCGAGCGCCGCCAGTACCACGGCGAGAGCAGCGAGCTGGTCGCGATCAAGTTCGAGGTGGCCAAGGAGGCCGGCCTGACCCCGATCCTGTGCGTCGGGGAATCCCTGCACGAGCGCGAGGCCGGCCAGACCGAGTGGCGGATCGAAGAGCAGCTGGCCCCGATCTTCGAGCGCCTGGGCGACCGGGCCTTCGAGGGTGCGATCGTGGCCTACGAGCCGGTCTGGGCCATCGGCACCGGCCGCAACGCCACCCCGGAGCAGGCCCAGGCCGTCCACGCCTTCATTCGTGGCGAGATCGGGGCCCGGGATGCTACGATTGCGGGCTCGCTGCCGATCCTCTACGGGGGCAGCGTGAAGCCCGACAACGCCGCCGCGCTGTTCTCGCAGCCCGACGTGGACGGCGGGCTGGTGGGCGGCGCCTCGCTCGTCGCCCGGGATTTCCTGGCCATCGTCGCGGCTGCCGCGCGGGCCTGACCGAAGAGCAGTCCAGATGCTGTTGATCATCCTCAACGTGGTGTACGTGCTCGTCGCGATCGCGATGGTCGCGCTGATCCTGATGCAGCGTGGCGCGGGCGCGCAGGCCGGTTCCGGCTTCGGCGCCGGCGCTTCGGCGACCGTGTTCGGCGCGCGCGGCGCGGGCAACTTCCTGTCCAAGAGCACCAAGTGGCTCGCGATCGTGTTCTTCGCGATCAGCCTGTTCATGGCCTGGTACGCCACGCACCGCGCCACCGCGCCGGCGCCGGCAGCCCAGGATCTCGGCGTGATGGGCCAGGCGCCCGCTGCGCCGGCGCCTGCCGTGCCTGCGGCGCCGGCCGCGACCGTGCCGTCGGCCGCGCCGGTTCCGGAAGCGGCGGCTCCCGCCGCGCCTGCCGCCGGCCAGCAGCCGGAGCAGCCGCCGTCGCAGCCGCAGCAATCGCCGCAGACGCCTACGCAGGGCGGCTGATCCGGCTTACAATACGCAACTCCGCGGCGCTTCTTTCGCGGAACCATTGCCCAGGTGGCGGAATTGGTAGACGCACTACCTTGAGGTGGTAGCGACGAAAGTCGTGGGGGTTCGAGTCCCCCCTTGGGCACCAATCCCTCCGGAACGCGGCGTGCAGCGCGCGCCGCGTTCATGGCGCGACAACGCCGAGCCAAGCCGCGGCGACGCGGCATAGCCGAGAGAACGCAAGTGCTGGCCGAATACCTGCCGTCCCTGCTGTTCCTGATCGTCGCAACGGGGATCGGCGTCGCGCTGATCCTCATCGGCAACGTCCTCGGGCCCAAGCGCCCCAGTGCCGAGAAGCTCTCGCCGTACGAATGCGGCTTCAACGCGTTCGAGGACGCGCGCATGCAGTTCGACGTGCGCTACTACCTCATCGCGATCCTGTTCATCGTCTTCGACCTCGAGATCGCCTTCGTCTTCCCGTGGGCGCTGGTGTTCCGCGAGCTCGGCATCTTCGGCCTGATCGAGATGGGCGTGTTCCTCGGCCTGCTCCTGATCGGCTTCGTGTACGTCTGGAAGAAGGGTGCGCTCGAATGGGAGTGATTCAGACCGTCTCGGGCCTGATGCACAACCCGCTGCCGGAAGGGCGGGTGGACGACATCCTGCGTCCCGAGGGCGACAACCCGCTGCTCGAGCACGGCTTCGTCACCACCAGCCTGGACGCGCTGTGGAACTGGGCGCGCACCGGCTCGATGTGGCCGATGACCTTCGGCCTGGCCTGCTGCGCGGTGGAGATGATGCACGCCGGCGCGGCGCGCCTCGACCTTGACCGCTACGGTGTGGTGTTCCGTCCCTCGCCGCGCCAGTCGGACGTGATGATCGTGGCCGGCACCCTGGTCAACAAGATGGCGCCGGCGCTGCGCAAGGTCTACGACCAGATGCCCGACCCGAAGTGGGTGATCTCGATGGGCAGTTGCGCCAACGGCGGCGGCTACTACCACTACTCGTACGCGGTGGTGCGCGGCTGCGACCGGGTCGTGCCGGTGGACATCTACGTGCCCGGCTGCCCGCCCACCGCCGAGGCGCTGGTGTACGGCATCCTGCAGCTGCAGAAGAAGATCCGCCGCACTGCGCAGAACCCGTTCACCGGCAAGGCGCGCGAGACCGCGGGAGGCGCTGCCGCATGAGCGAGACCGCTACCGCCTTCGCCGCGCGCCTGCGCGCACGTTTCGCCGACGGCGAAGTCCAGGTCGCCGAGCCGCGCGGCGAGGTCACCCTGGTGGTGCCGGCCGCGCAGTGGCGCGGGGCCTGCCACGCATTGCGCGACGAGTTCGGCTTCGAGCAGCTCACCGACCTGTGCGGCGTGGACTACCTCGGTTACGGCTGCGACGAGTGGGACACCGATGTGTCCTCCGAGGGGTTCTCGCGCGGCGTGGAGGGCAAGGGCCCGGGCCGCTTCGCCTGGGGCCAGCGCCCGACCGCGCAGGCCGAGCAGGGCGAGGCGCCGATCGAGAAGCCCGCGCGCCGCTTCGCCGTGGTCGCGCACCTGCTGTCGCTGCAGCACAATCGCCGCCTGCGCGTGCGCTGCTTCGCCGAGAACGACGAACTGCCGGTGGTGGATTCGGTCACCGGCGTGTGGCCCGGTGCCAACTGGTTCGAGCGCGAGGCGTTCGACCTGTTCGGCATCGTGTTCGAGGGGCATCCGGACCTGCGCCGGATCCTGACCGACTACGGCTTCGTCGGCCATCCGTTCCGCAAGGACTTCCCGCTGATCGGCAACGTCGAGGTGCGCTACGACCCCGAGAAGCAGCGCGTGGTGTACGAACCGGTGACCTCGGTCGAGCCGCGCGTCGGCGTGCCGCGCGTGATCCGCGACGATGCCCGCTACCGGACTGCCGCCGGCGAGCGCGCCGATTCGAGGCAGGCGGAGGTGAAGAAGTGAGCGCCCGGCTGCAGAAGGATGCGGTGGTGAACACGTCCGGCCTGAACAACGCCGAGATCCGCAACTACACCCTGAACTTCGGCCCGCAGCATCCGGCCGCGCACGGCGTGCTGCGCCTGATCCTGGAGATGGACGGCGAGGTCGTGCAGCGCGCCGACCCGCACGTGGGCCTGCTCCACCGCGGCACCGAGAAGCTCGCCGAGAGCAAGCCGTTCAACCAGTCCATCGGCTACATGGACCGGCTGGATTACGTCTCGATGATGTGCAACGAGCACGCCTACGTGCGCGCCATCGAGACCCTGCTCGGGATCGAGGCGCCCGAGCGCGCGCAGTGGATCCGCACGATGTTCGACGAGATCACGCGGATCCTGAACCACCTGATGTGGGTGGGCTCCAACGCGCTCGACCTGGGCGCGATGGCGGTGTTCCTGTACGCGTTCCGCGAGCGCGAGGAACTGATGGACGTGTACGAGGCGGTGAGCGGCGCGCGCATGCACGCGGCCTACTACCGCCCGGGCGGCGTGTACCGGGACCTCCCTGACCGCATGCCGCAGTACCGCGAGTCGCCCTGGCTGAAGGGGAAGAAGCTCAAGCGCTTCAACGAGTGGCGCGAGGGCTCCATGCTCGACTTCCTCGAGCGCTTCACCGAGGACTTCCCGCGGCGCGTGGACGAGTACGAGACGCTGCTGACCGACAACCGGATCTGGAAGCAGCGCACCGTCGGCATCGGCGTGGTCTCGCCCGAGCAGGCGCTGGCCTGGGGCATGACCGGCCCGATGCTGCGCGGCTCCGGCATCGCCTGGGACCTGCGCAAGAAGCAGCCGTACGCCAAGTACGCCGAGGTGGACTTCGACATCCCGGTCGGCGCCAACGGCGACTGCTACGACCGTTACCTGGTGCGCATCGCCGAGATGCGCCAGTCCAACCGCATCATCCGCCAGTGCGTGGAGTGGCTAAAGGCCAATCCGGGCCCGGTGATGGTGGACAACTACAAGGTCGCGCCTCCCTCCCGCGAGGAGATGAAGGACGACATGGAAGCGCTGATCCACCACTTCAAGCTGTTCTCCGAGGGCTACTGCGTGCCGGCCGGCGAGACCTACGCCGCGGTCGAGGCGCCTAAGGGCGAGTTCGGCTGCTACCTGGTCAGCGACGGCGCCAACAAGCCGTTCCGCGTCAAGCTGCGCGCGCCCGGCTTTGCCCACCTGTCGTCCATGGATGCGATCGTCAAGGGCCACATGCTGGCCGACGTGGTGGCGATGATCGGGACCTATGACGTCGTCTTCGGCGAGATCGACCGATGAAAGCAACCGGCAACTTCGAGGCCTGCCGCAACGTGGATCCGATGGTGGTGCTGTCGGAGAAGACGCGCGCGCACATCGACCACTGGCTGACCAAGTTCCCGCCGGACCGGAAGCGTTCGGCGGTGCTGCAGGGCCTGCACGCGGCGCAGGAGCAGAACGGCGGCTGGCTCACCGACGAACTGATCGCGGCGGTGGCCAGGTACCTGGACCTCCCGCCGGTGTGGGCCTACGAGGTCGCCACCTTCTACTCGATGTTCGAGACCCGGCCGGTCGGGCGCCACAACGTGGCCTTCTGCACCAACATCAGCTGCTGGCTCAACGGCGCCGAGGAACTGGTCGCGCACGCCGAGAAGAAGCTCGGCTGCAAGCTGGGCGAGTCCACCGCCGACGGCCGCATCTACCTCAAGCGCGAGGAGGAGTGCCTGGCCGCGTGCTGCGGCGCGCCGATGATGGTGATCGACGGGCATTACCACGAGAAGCTCACGGTCGAGAAGGTGGACGAACTTCTCGACGGGCTGGAGTGAGGCGGACGCCATGGCGCACCACGATTATTCGCAGCCGACGGGCCCCGTCGGCCCGGCTCCGCAGGAGCACAACGTCGTCTACACGACGCTGCATTTCGACCGGCCCTGGGCCTACGAGAACTACCTCAAGGTCGGCGGCTACAGCGCGCTGCGCAGGATCCTGACCGAGAAGATCCCGCCCGAGCAGGTCATCGAGTGGGTCAAGCAGTCGGGCCTGCGCGGCCGCGGCGGCGCGGGCTTCCCGACCGGCCTGAAGTGGAGCTTCATGCCCAAGGGCAACGTCGGCCAGAAGTACATCCTGTGCAACTCGGACGAGTCCGAGCCGGGCACGTGCAAGGACCGCGACATCCTGCGCTACAACCCGCATTCGGTGATCGAGGGCATGGCCATCGCCTGCTACGCCACCGGCGCCACCGTGGCCTACAACTACATGCGCGGCGAGTTCCATCACGAGCCGTTCGAGCGCATGGAGCAGGCCCTGAAGGAGGCCTACGCGCACGGCTGGCTCGGCAACGACGTCCTGGGCAGCGGGGTGGACATCCACATCCACAACGCGCTCGGCGCCGGCGCCTACATCTGCGGCGAGGAAACCGCGCTGATGGAGTCGCTGGAGGGCAAGAAGGGCCAGCCGCGCTACAAGCCGCCGTTCCCGGCCAACTTCGGCCTGTACGGCCGCCCGACCACGATCAACAACACCGAGACCTACGCCTCGGTGCCGGCGATCGTGCGCAACGGCCCGGAGTGGTTCCTCAACCTCGGCAAGCCGAACAACGGCGGGCCGAAGGTGTTCTCCGTCTCCGGCCACGTGAACCGGCCGGGCAACTACGAGATCCGCCTCGGCACGCCGTTCTCCGAGCTGCTGCAGATGGCCGGGGGCGTGCGCAACGGCCACCGGCTCAAGGGGGTGATCCCGGGCGGCTCCTCGATGCCGGTGCTGCCGGGCGAGGTGATGATGGGCTGCACGATGGACTACGACTCGATCCAGAAGGCCGGCTCCGGCCTCGGCTCGGGCGCGGTGATCGTGATGGACGAGACCACCTGCATGGTCCGCGCCTGCCAGCGCATCGCGCGTTTCTACTTCAAGGAAAGCTGCGGCCAGTGCACGCCGTGCCGCGAGGGCACCGGCTGGATGTACCGCATGCTGACCCGCATCGTCGAGAAGCAGGCCACGCTCGACGACCTGCACATGCTGCGCGCCGCGGCCGGCCAGATCGAGGGCCACACCATCTGCGCCTTCGGCGAGGCCGCCGCGTGGCCGGTGCAGGGCTTCCTGCGCCACTTCTGGGACGAATTCGAGTACGCGATCGTGAACAAGCGGTTCCTGGTGGACGACCAGCGCGCCGGCACCGTGGCAGGAAAGGTGGCCGCATGAGCGCGCAGCCGGTGAATCCGAACCTCCCGCCCGACCACGTCACCGTCTTCATTGACGGCGTCGAGCTGGCCGCGCCCAAGGGCTCGATGATCATCCAGGCCGCCGACAAGGCCGGCATCCCGATCCCGCGCTTCTGCTACCACGACAAGCTGAGCGTGGCGGCGAACTGCCGCATGTGCCTGGTCGAGGTGGAGAAGATGCCGAAGCCGGCGCCGGCCTGCGCCACGCCGGTGATGGACGGCATGCGCGTGCAGACGCGCAGCGACAAGGCGCTGAAGTCGCAGCGCAACGTGATGGAGTTCCTGCTGATCAACCATCCGCTCGACTGCCCGATCTGCGACCAGGGCGGCGAGTGCGAGCTGCAGGACCTCTCGCTTGGTTACGGCCGCTCGGTCAGCCGTTTCGCCGAGCGCAAGCGCGTGGTCCCGGACGAGGACCTCGGCCCGCTGGTCGCCACCGAGATGACCCGCTGCATCCAGTGCACGCGCTGCGTGCGCTTCACCGCGGAGATCGCCGGCACCTACGAGCTCGGCGGCATGATGCGCGGCGAGAACCTGCAGATCGGCACCTACGACGGCAAGCCGCTGACCACCGAGCTGTCCGGCAACGTCATTGACGTGTGCCCGGTGGGCGCGCTGACCAACAAGGTGTTCCAGTTCCGCGCGCGGCCGTGGGAGCTGATCGCGCGCGAGTCGCTGGGCTACCACGACGCGCTGGGCTCGAACCTGTTCCTGCACGTCCGCCGCGGCGAGGTGCTGCGCACCGTCCCGCGCGACAACGAGGACGTCAACGAGTGCTGGCTGTCCGACCGCGACCGCTACTCGCACCAGGGCCTGTACGCCGAGGACCGCGCGCAGCGGCCGATGGTGCGCGAGGACGGCCAGTGGCGCGAGGCGAGCTGGGAGGAGGCGCTGGCCAAGGCCGCCAAGATCCTGCGCGACCACGCCGGCGACGCCCTCGGCGTGCTGGTGCACCCGGCCGCCACCAACGAGGAGGGCGCGCTGCTGGCGCGCCTGGCCGAGGGCCTGGGCTGCGGCAACCTCGACCACCGCATTTCCCAGCTCGACCTGTCCGACGCCGCCGTGGCCGAGCCGTTCGCGGTGCCGGTGGCCGCGGTCGAGCAGGCCGACGCGATCGTGATCGTCGGTTCCAACCTGCGCCACGAAGTGCCGCTGCTGCACCAGCGCGTGCGCAAGGCGTTCCGCCGCGGCGCCCGGGTGCATGTGGTCAATCCGGTGGACTTCGAGTTCGCCTTCGACGTCGCGTCGAAGCGGATCGTGCCGCCGTCGCGGCTGGCCGAGGCGCTGGCCTCGGTGGACCTGGCCGGCGCCACCCGCGCGGTGCTGATCGTGGGCGGGGTGGCCGAGAACGGCCCGCACGCCGCCGCGATCCGCGCCGCCGCGCGCGCCTTCGCCGCCCGCACCGGCGCTGCGCTGTGCCGCATCCCGCAGGGCGCCAATGCGGTCGGCCTGGCCCGCCAGGGCGTGCTGCCGGCCGCGCGCGACGCACGCGCGATGCTGGCCCAGCCGCGCGGCGCCTACCTGCTGTACGGCATCGAGCCCGGGCTCGATTTCGGCGACGCGGCGCTGGCGATGCAGGCCCTGGGCCAGGCGCAGGTGGTGGCGTTCAGTCACTACGCCTGCGACTCGACCCGGCGCGTGGCCGACGTGATCCTGCCGATCGGCCTGCTGCCCGAGGTGGATGGCAGCCTGACCAATCTCGACGGCCGCACCCAGGCCGCGGTCGCCGGCGGCAAGCTCCCCGGCGAGGCTCGCGCCGGCTGGCGCGTGCTGCGCGCGCTCGGCGCCGAGCTCGGCCTGCCGGGCTTCGACTTCGCCGACTTCGACGGCGCGCGCGCCGCGCTCGCCGAGCGCATGGTGCGCGTGGCGGCCTCGGCCGCCCCGGCTGCCGCCGGCGCCGGCCTGGAGGTCGCCGCCTCGCAGGCGATCTACCGCAGCGACGCCGTGGTGCGCCGCGCCGCCGCGCTGCAGGCCCATCCGCTCACCGTCGGCCCGCGCCTGGTGCTGCATCCGGACGACGCCGCGCGCCTCGGCCTGCGCGCCGGGGCGATGGCGAAGGCGGCCAATGCGGCGGGCACGGCCGCGCTGCCGGTCGAGGTCAGCGACAAGGTCGCGGCCGGCTGCGTCTGGATCGAATCCGGCTACGGCGCCACCGCGCCGCTGCCGGCCGGCCACCTGGAGGTACGCCCGGCATGATCTTCGACCCGTTCCGCGACTGGCTGCTCTCGTTCGGTCCCGCCGGCGTGATCGCCTGGATCGTGCTCAAGATCCTGGCCGTGGCCGTGCCGGTGATCCTGGCGGTCGCCTTCTACGTGGTGTGGGAGCGCAAGCTGATCGGCTGGATGCACGTGCGCCACGGGCCGATGTACGTCGGCCGCGGCGTGCTGCAGGCCTTCGCCGACGTGTTCAAGCTGCTGTTCAAGGAAGTGGTGCAGCCGACCGTGGCGCACCCGTTCCTGTACCGCATCGCGCCGCTGCTGGCGCTGGCGCCGGCGTTCGCCGCCTGGGCAGTGGTGCCGTTCGACGCCAAGGTGGCGCTGTCCAACGCCAATGCCGGCCTGCTGTACCTGCTGGCGATGACCTCGATGGGCGTGTACGGCATCGTGCTTGCCGGCTGGGCCTCGAACTCCAAGTACGCCTTCCTCGGCGCGATCCGTGCCGCGGCGCAGGTGGTGAGCTACGAGATCGCGATGGGCTTCGCCCTGGTCGGCGTGCTGATCGCGGCCGGCAGCCTGAACCTGACCGAGATCGTGATGGCGCAGTCCGGCGACGGCGGCTTCACCGAATGGTTCATGTGGCCGCTGCTGCCGCTGTTCGTGGTCTATTTCATCTCCGGCGTGGCCGAGACCAACCGCGCCCCGTTCGACGTGGTCGAGGGCGAGTCGGAGATCGTGGCCGGCCACATGGTCGAGTACTCCGGCTCGCAGTTCGCGCTGTTCTTCCTGGCCGAGTACGCGAACATGATCCTGGTCAGCTTCCTGACCTCGATCTTCTTCCTCGGCGGCTGGCTGAGCCCGTTCCACGGCTGGGGCATCCCGCTGCTGTCGGCGGACGGCTGGTGGTGGCTGTTCGCAAAGGTGTTCTTCTTCGCCAGCGCCTTCATCTGGTTCCGCGCTTCGTTCCCGCGCTACCGCTACGACCAGATCATGCGCCTGGGCTGGAAGGTGTTCATCCCGATCACCCTGGCCTGGATCTGCGTCGCCGCGCTGCTGGCGTACTTCAACGTGTTCACGCCGGGGCAGTGAGTCCGACATGAGCCGCATCGTCGCCTACTTCAAGAGCCTGCTGCTGCTCGAGCTCGCGCAGGGACTTTGGCTCACGCTGAAGTACCTGTTCCGGCCGAAGTACACCCTGATGTACCCGATGGAGAAGTTCCCGCAGTCGCCGCGCTTCCGCGGCCTGCACGCGCTGCGCCGCTACCCGAACGGGGAGGAGCGCTGCATCGCCTGCAAGCTGTGCGAGGCGGTGTGCCCGGCGCTGGCGATCACCATCGACTCGGCGCCGCGCGCGGACGGCACCCGCCGCACCACGCGCTACGACATCGACCTGTTCAAGTGCATCTTCTGCGGGTTCTGCGAGGAGTCGTGCCCCGTGGACTCGATCGTGGAGACGCACATCCACGAGTACCACTTCGACCGCCGCGGCCAGAACATCGTCACCAAGCAGCAGCTGCTGGCGATCGGCGACCGCTTCGAGGCCGAGATCGCCGCGCGCCGCGCGGCGGACGCGCCGTACCGCTGACGGGGGCTCCATGGATTTCGCCTTGCTCGCCTTCTACGCCTTCTCCGCCGTGGCCGTGGCCTCGGCGATCGGCGTGATCAGCATCCGCAACCCGGTGTACGCCGTCCTGCTGCTGGTGCTGACCTTCTTCTCCGTGGCCTGCACCTGGATCCTGGCCGGCGCCGAGTTCCTCGGCATCGCCCTGGTGCTGGTGTACGTGGGCGCGGTGATGGTGCTGTTCCTGTTCGTGGTCATGATGCTGGACATTGACGTGGCCCCGCTGCGCGAGGGCTTCGTGCGCTACCTGCCGCTCGGCTTGCTGGTGGCGGTGGTGATGCTGGCCGAGATCCTGACCCTGATCGGGATCGGCGCCCACGTGCAGACCGGGTTCCCGGCCAACGCCGCCGCCGGCGCCGAGGTGCCCAACACCGTGTGGCTGGCGCGCGCGCTGTTCACCGACTTCCTGCTGCCGTTCGAGGTGGCCGCGGTGATCCTGACCGTGGCCGTGGTCGCGGCGGTGATGCTGACCTTGCGCCGGCGCGTGGGCGTCAAGCACCAGGATCCGTCCGCGCAGAGCCGGGTGCGCGCGCAGGACCGCCTGCGCATGGTGTCCATGCCGGCCGAGCGCCCGGCCCCGGCCGCGCCGCAGACGGAAACCGCCAACGAGGAGGTGCGCCCGTGATCGGACAGCTCGCCCTGGGCCATTACCTGGCGCTCGGCGCCGCGCTGTTCTGCATCAGCGTCGCCGGCCTGTTCCTCAACCGCAAGAACGTGATCGTGCTGCTGATGTCGCTGGAGCTGATGCTGCTGGCGGTGAACATCAATTTCGTCGCGTTCTCGCGCCAGTTCGGCGACGCCGCCGGCCAGGTGTTCGTGTTCTTCATCCTGACCGTGGCCGCGGCCGAGGCCGCGATCGGGCTGGCGATCCTGGTCACGCTGTTCCGCAACCGGCGCACGATCAACGTCGCCGAAATCGACACGCTGAAGGGTTGAGCCGATGCCGGGCGTCGAACACGCAATCTCAAAGACCGTCCTGATCTGGGTGGTGCTGGCGCCGCTGCTCGGCGCGATCGTGGCCGGCCTGTTCGGCCGCCGCATCGGCCGCGCCGGCGCGCACACGGTGACCATCGCCGGCGTGGCGACGAGCTGCGCGCTGTCGGTGTACGTGCTGTGGCAGCTGGTCGGGCAGGGCGCGCCGCCGTTCAACGAGAACGTGTACACCTGGTTCCAGGTCGGCGGGCTGCAGGCCCACGTCGGCTTCATGGTGGACAAGCTGACCGCGATGATGATGGTCGTGGTCACGTTCGTGTCGCTGCTCGTGCATGTCTACACGATCGGCTACATGCACGACGACCCGGGCTACCAGCGCTTCTTCAGCTACATCTCGCTGTTCACCTTCTCCATGCTCATGCTGGTCATGAGCAACAACTTCATGCAGCTGTTCTTCGGCTGGGAGGCGGTGGGCCTGGTTTCGTACCTGCTGATCGGCTTCTGGTACAAGCGCCCGAGCGCGATCTTCGCCAACCTCAAGGCGTTCCTGGTCAACCGCGTCGGCGACTTCGGCTTCCTGCTCGGCATCGCGGCGGTGCTGTACTGGTTCGGCACCCTCGACTACGCCACCGTGTTCGCCAACGCCGCGCCGGTGCTGAACGACGCGGTGGTCAGCATCGTCCCCGGCCAGACCTGGCAGGTGGCGACGCTGATCTGCGTGTGCCTGTTCATCGGCGCGATGGGCAAGTCGGCGCAGGTGCCGCTGCACGTGTGGCTGCCGGATTCGATGGAAGGCCCGACCCCGATCTCGGCGCTGATCCACGCCGCGACGATGGTGACCGCCGGCATCTTCATGGTCGCGCGCATGTCGCCGCTGTTCGAGCTGAGCGAGACCGCGCTGAACTTCGTCCTGTTCACCGGCGCCACCACCGCGTTCTTCACCGGCCTGATCGGCATCGTCCAGAACGACATCAAGCGGGTGGTGGCGTACTCGACCCTGTCCCAGCTCGGCTACATGACCGTGGCCCTGGGCGTGTCGGCGTACTCGGCGGCGGTGTACCACCTGATGACCCACGCCTTCTTCAAGGCGCTGCTGTTCCTGTCGGCGGGGTCGGTGATCATCGGCATGCACCACGAGCAGGACATGCGCTACATGGGCGGCCTGCGCAAGTACATGCCGATCACCTACATCACCTGCCTGGTCGGCACCCTGGCGCTGGTGGGCACGCCGTTCCTGAGCGGCTTCTACTCCAAGGACACGATCATCGAGGCCGCCGCGCACCACGCGCACCAGGCCGACAACTGGGTCGCGGTCTACGGCTACTGGGCGGTGCTGCTGGGCGCGTTCGTGACCTCCTTCTACAGCTTCCGCCTGCTGTACCTGACCTTCCACGGCAAGGAGCGCTTCCACGAGAAGCACGAAGCCGACTACGTGATGCCCGAGGCCGACTCGTCCGAGCACGAGCAGGCGCTCGCGCACGAGCACGAGGCGGCCGACGACCACGGCCACGGCCATGCGCACGTGCCGCACGAGTCGCCGTGGGTGGTGACGCTGCCGCTGATCCTGCTGGCGATCCCGTCCGTGGCGGTCGGCTTCCTCACCGTCGGGCCGATGCTGTTCGGCACCGACGTGCTCGGGCACGAGAAGGTGCTGCCGTTCTTCCTCGGCGCGATCGAGGTGCTGCCGCAGCACGACACCATCGCCGAGCTGGCCAAGGAGTTCCACGGCCCGGTGGCGTTCGCGCTGCACGGCTTCCAGGCGCCGGCGTTCTGGCTGGCGCTGGCCGGCTTCGCCCTGGCCACGGTGATGTACCTGTGGAAGCCGGAGCTGCCGGCCAAGGCCGCGCGCGCGCTCGCCTGGCCGGTGCGCGTGCTGCAGAACAAGTACGGCTTCGACGACCTGTGGATCGGCGGCTTCGCCGGCGCCGGCCTGGTGCTGGGCAAGCTCTCGCGCTGGACCGACAGCCGCCTGATCGACGGCGTGGTCGTCAACGGCAGCGCCCGGGTGGTGGATTTCGTCGCCGGCATCGTGCGCCGGATCCAGACCGGGCACCTGTACCACTACGCCTTCGCCATGATCCTGGGCCTGATCGCGCTGCTCGCGGTGCTGGTCAGGTTGTGGACCTGAGCCTGCCGCCCCTTCTGACGGAACCGATCGCGTGCAGAACGTGACCCTCCAGAGCCTGCCCCTGCTGAGCCTGCTGATCTGGCTGCCGATCCTCGGCGGCGCGCTGACCCTGATGCTGGGCAATGCCCGCGCCCAGGCCGCGCGCTGGCTGGCGCTGGCCACCGCACTGGCCACCTTCGCCCTGAGCCTGCCGCTGCTGACCGGCTACGACCCGGCGGTGCCCGGCATGCAGTTCGTCGAGTCGAAGGCGTGGATCCCGGCCTACGACATCCGCTACGCGCTCGGCGCGGACGGCATCTCGATCGCCCTGATCGTGCTGACCACGCTGACCACGGTGCTGGTGCTGATCGGCGCCTGGGGCTCGATCGACCGGCGCGTGAGCCAGTACGTGGCCGCGTTCCTGTTCCTGGAAGGCCTGATGGTCGGCGTGTTCTCCGCGACGGACGCGATGCTGTTCTACGTGTTCTTCGAGGGCATGCTGATCCCGATGTTCATCATCATCGGCGTCTGGGGCGGCCCGCAGCGCGTGTACGCCTCGCTCAAGTTCTTCCTCTACACCTTCCTCGGCTCGGTGTTCATGCTGGTCGGGCTGGTGTACCTGTACCTGAAGGGCGGCAGCTGGCAGCTCGCGGACATGGCCGCGATGCCGCTGTCCATGGCCGAGCAGACCTGGCTGTTCTTCGCCTTCCTGGTGGCGTTCGCGGTCAAGGTGCCGATGTTCCCGGTGCACACCTGGCTCCCCGACGCGCACGTGGAGGCGCCGACCGGCGGCTCGGTGATCCTGGCCGCGATCATGCTGAAGATCGGCGGTTACGGCTTCCTGCGCTTCTCGCTGCCGATCGTGCCCGACGCCAGCCACGAGTTCGCCTGGTTGGTGATCGCGCTGAGCCTGATCGCGGTGGTGTACATCGGCCTGGTCGCGCTGGCCCAGGACGACATGAAGAAGCTGATTGCGTACTCGTCCATCTCGCACATGGGCTTCGTCACGCTCGGCACCTTCATCGCCTTCGCCCTGGTGCGCGAGCAGGGCAACACCGATGCCGCGCGCCTGGGCCTGCAGGGCGCGATGGTGCAGATGATCAGCCACGGCTTCATCTCCGGAGCGATGTTCTCGTGCGTCGGCGTGCTCTACGACCGCATGCACACCCGCATGATCCGCGACTACGGCGGGGTGGTGAACGTGATGCCCTGGTTCGCCGCCTTCGTGGTGCTGTTCGGCATGGCCAACGCCGGCCTGCCGGGCACCTCCGGCTTCGTCGGCGAGTTCATGGTGATCCTGGCCAGCTTCCAGCAGCACCCGCTGCTGGCGTTCACCGCGGCCACGACCCTGATCCTGGGCGCGGCCTACACGCTGTGGATGGTCAAGCGGGTGATCTTCGGCGAGGTCGGCAACGCCCACGTGGCCGAGCTGGAGGACCTCAACCCGCGCGAATGGATCGTGCTCGCCAGCTTCGCCGCCGGCGTGCTGCTGATCGGCGTGTGGCCGAAGCCGCTGACCGACCTGCTGGAGCCCTCGATCGCGCAGCTGGCCAGCCAGCTCGCGGCGAGCAAGCTCTAGTCCGAGGAATTGTTGCCCATGACTCCGACCATGCCCCCCGTCACCGACCTGCTGCCGCTGCTGCCCGAGCTGTGGCTGGTCGGCGCCGCGTTCGCGCTGCTCATGCTCGACCTGTTCCTGGACGAGCGCCACCGCGGGCTCACCCACTGGCTGTCCATCGCCGCGCTCGTGGCCACCGCGGCGCTGATCGGCGCCGGCGCGGGCGGGCAGGGCACGGTGCTGGGCGGCATGTTCGTGCGCGACACCGCGGCCGACGTGCTCAAGTTCGTGACCTGCGTGGTCTCGGCGCTGTCGCTGCTGTACGCCTGGTCGTTCCTGCGCGAGCGCGGGCTGTACAAGGGCGAGGTGCCGGTGATGGTGCTGTTCGCCACCGCCGGCATGATGCTGCTGGTGTCGGCCGGCAGCCTGGTGATGGTGTACCTGGGCCTGGAGATGCTGGCGCTGTGCTCCTACGCGCTGGTGGCGATCGACCGCGACAGCCCGCTCGCCTCCGAGGCCGCGATCAAGTACTTCGTGCTCGGCGCGCTGGCCTCGGGCATGCTGCTGTACGGCCTGTCGCTGACCTACGGCGCGACCGGCACGCTCGACCTGGCCGGGATCCGCGAGGCGATCGCGCTCGGCGGCGCCACGCCGATGCTGCTCACCGGCATGGTGTTCGTGGTCGCCGGCATCGCCTTCAAGTTCGGCGCGGCGCCGTTCCACATGTGGCTGCCGGACGTCTATCACGGCGCGCCCACGCCGATCACCCTGTTCATCGGCTCGGCGCCCAAGCTGGCCGCGTTCGGCATGGCCTACCGCCTGCTCGAGGCCGGCGTCGGCCCGCTCGACGAGCAGTGGCGGCTGCTGGTGGCCGGGCTCGCGGTGGCCTCGCTCGCGATCGGCAACCTGATCGCGCTGATGCAGGCCAACCTCAAGCGCCTGCTCGCGTACTCGACCATCTCGCACGTCGGCTTCCTGTTCCTGGGCCTGGCCGGCGGCGGCGCGCAGGGCTACGCCGCGGCCATGTTCTACGCGATCAGCTACGCGCTGATGACCACCGCCGCGTTCGGCGCGATCGTGGTGCTGGCGCGGCGCGGGTTCGAGGCCGACCGGATCGAGGACTTCAAGGGCCTGAACGCGCGCAACCCGTGGATGGCGGGGCTGGTGCTGTGCGTGATGGCGTCGCTGGCGGGCGTGCCGCCGTTCCTGGGCTTCTGGGCCAAGCTGGCGGTGCTGCGTGCCGCGCTCGAGGGCCAGATGCTGTGGCTGGCGATCGTGGGCGTGGTGTTCGCGGTGATCGGTGCCTTCTACTACCTGAAGGTGGTCAAGGCGATGTACTTCGACGAACCGACCGTGGCCGAGGTCGCGCCGCGCGACGACCGCGCGCTGCAGGTCGCCTTCGGCGCCAACGCCCTGTTGCTGCTGGTGCTGGGCGTGTTCTGGAACCCGATCATGGCCTGGTGCCAGTACGCCTTCGCCGGGATCTGAACGCTGCGTCCGCGCCCAGGCTTGCGGAAGGCGCGGCCGGCCGTTATATTTGTCCGCCTGCTGCGGGGTGGAGCAGTCTGGCAGCTCGTCGGGCTCATAACCCGAAGGTCGCAGGTTCAAATCCTGCCCCCGCTACCAGCCTTATCGCTGGCGAAAAAGGCTCCTCGTGAGCCTTTTTTGTTTCGCGAAGGTCGGGCCTGGCAGCCGCGTCCCGGGACGCGGTCGCCGCCGAAATCCAGCGCACCATGCTGGAATTTTGACAAGGGGCCCGACGGGCCCCTTGTTGTTTTTCGGGACGGATGCTGCACGGAGGGCCGCCGGCATGACCGACAAGGCGACGGAAATCTCGGCGCTGCTCGCGCCCACGGTCGAGGCCGTGGGGCTGGCGCTGCTCGGGGTCGAATACCTGCCCGCGCCGGGCGGCGCGGTGCTGCGCCTGTACATCGACGTGCCGGAAGGCGCGGGCGAGGGTCGCGCGGTCGGCATCGATGATTGCGAGACGGTCAGCCGCGAGGTCTCGGCCCAGCTCGACATCGCCGACCCGATCAGCGGCAACTACACCCTCGAGGTGTCCTCGCCGGGCCTCGACCGGCCGTTGTTCACCCCGGCGCAGTTCGCGCGCTTCGCCGGCGAGACCGCCAAGGTCTCGCTGAAGCTGCCGCAGGACGGGCGCCGCCGGTTCAGCGGCCGGATCGCCGAGGTGCAGGGGGACACCATCGTGTTCGAGGTCGAGGGCGCCGGCCTGGCCGTCGCCTTCGACAACATCGACAAGGCGCGGCTGGTGCCCGACTGGGCGGCGCTGGGGCTGGCCCCGGCCCGGCCCGGGGGCGGCCGCGACGGCAGGCCGGGCCGGCCGAAGAAGGGTGGCCGGCCGGCGTGAGCGCCGGGGCGGCAGGACGGAACAGACAGGGCCCGCGGCGGCCCGCAGCGAGATGAACCGGTTTTCCAGAGGTTTTCGAGAATGAGCAAGGAACTGTTGCTGGTGGTGGACGCGGTCGCCAACGAGAAGGGCGTGCCGGAGTCGGTGATCTTCGAGGCGATCGAGGCCGCCCTGGCGTCGGCCGCCAAGAAGCGCTACCCCGACCAGGACGTGCTGGTGCGGGTCCAGATCGATCCCAAGGACGGCAGCTACCAGACCTTCCGCCGCTGGGAGGTGGTCGCCGACGACGCGGTGATGGAGTCGCCCGATCGCCAGATCCGGCTGATGGACGCGATCGAGGAGGCCGAGGGCGTCGAGGTCGGCGACTACATCGAGGAGCAGATCGAAAACCCCGAGTTCGGCCGCATCGCCGCCCAGGCCGCCAAGCAGGTGATCGTGCAGCGCGTGCGCGAGGCCGAGCGCCAGCAGGTGGTGGACGCGTGGAAGGACCGGGTCGGCGAACTGGTCACCGGCGTGGTCAAGCGCGTCGAGCGCGGCAACGTGTACGTGGACCTGGGCGGCAACGCCGAGGCCTTCATCCCCAAGGACAAGGCGATCCCGCGCGACGTGCTGCGTCCGGGCGACCGCGTGCGCGGCTACCTCTACGACGTGCGCTCCGAGCCGCGCGGCCCGCAGCTGTTCATCAGCCGCGCCGCGCCGGAATTCATGATCGAGCTGTTCAAGCTCGAAGTGCCCGAGGTGGCCCAGGGCCTGGTCGAGATCAAGGCCTGCGCCCGCGACCCGGGCGACCGCGCCAAGATCGCAGTGCTCGCCCACGACACCCGCACCGACCCGATCGGCGCCTGCATCGGCATGCGCGGCTCGCGCGTGCAGGCGGTGACCAACGAACTCAACGGCGAGCGCGTGGACATCGTGCTGTGGTCGGACAACCCGGCCCAGTTCGTGATCAACGCGATGGCCCCGGCCGAGGTCCAGTCCATCATCGTGGACGAGGAGAAGCACTCGATGGACCTGGCGGTGGCCGAGGACAAGCTCGCCCAGGCGATCGGCCGCGGCGGCCAGAACGTGCGCCTGGCCAGCCGCCTGACCGGCTGGCAGCTCAACGTGATGACCGCCGAGCAGGTGCAGGCCAAGAGCGAGGCCGAACAGGCCGCGGCGCGCCAGCTGTTCATGGACAAGCTCGAGGTGGACGAGGAGATCGCCGGCATCCTGGTGTCGGAGGGCTTCACCACGGTCGAGGAGATCGCCTACGTGCCGGTGGCCGAGCTGCTGGCGGTCGAGGGCTTCGACGAGGACATCGTCGAGGAGCTGCGCGACCGCGCCCGCGACGCGCTGCTGAACGAGGCGCTGGCGGTCGAGGAGGAGCTCGAGGAGCACCAGCCCGCCGAGGACCTGCTCTCGCTGCCCGGCATGGACGAGGCCACCGCCTACGTGCTCGCCTCGCGCGGGATCCGCACCCGCGAGGACCTGGCCGAGCAGGCCGTGGACGACATCCTGGACATCGAGGACATGGACGCCGAGCGTGCCGCGGCACTGATCATGGAGGCGCGCAAGCACTGGTTCGAATGAGCCGACCGGACGGCGGGCCCGCGCCCGCCGTCCGGAAGACGTTGTCCGGCGGGCCGGAGCCCGCCCTACAATCGCCATCCCCAGCCCGGGCCCCTGGCCCCGGGACCTGAAACGGAAACGGAATGACGCAGCAAACCACCATCCGCAAGCTGGCCGAGCTGGTGAACACGCCGGTCGAGAAACTGCTGGAGCAGCTGGCCGAGGCCGGCATGAGCTTCAGCGGCCCCGACCAGGTCGTGACCAGCGCCGAAAAGCTGAAGCTGCTCGGCTTCCTCAAGCGCGCCCACGGCAAGACCGAGAAGGCGGCGAGCGAGGTTGCGCCCAAGAAGATCACGCTCAACCGGCGCAAGGTGCAGGAGATCACCGTCGCCGCCGGCCGCACCAAGAGCACGGTCGCGGTCGAGGTGCGGCAGAAGCGCACCTACGTCAAGCCCGCCGAAAGCCTCGAGTCCCACCCCGCCCCGGCGCCGGCGGCGCACGACCCCGAGCGCGAGGAGATCCTGCGCAAGCTCGAGGAGTCGCGCCGCCGCAACCTGGAGGAGCAGCGCCGCCTGGAGGAGGAGGACCGCCGCCGCGCCGAGGAGGAAGCCGAGCGCCGCCGCCGCGAGGAGGAGGAAGCCGAGCGCCGCCGCCGCGAGGAGGTGGTGACCGAGGTCGTGGCCGAGGAGGAGGCGCCCCGGCACAAGCCCGTCCATGGCCACGCCAAGCCCGCCGCGCGCGAGGAGAAGCCGCACAAGCCCAAGCCGCACCGCGGCTCGCATGTCATGGTCACCTCGCTCGAGGACGACGACACCACCGCCCGCTTCGCCGGCCAGCTGCACCTGACCGACTCCGAGCGCGCGCGCCGCTCCAGCGCCCGGTCGAAGCCGAAGGGCAAGCGGCCGCTCGAGCCGGTGCGTGCCGGCAGCGGCCAGCACGGCTTCTCCCGCCCCACCGCGCCGATCGTGCGCGAGGTGGCGATCGGCGACGCGATCACCGTGGCCGACCTGGCGCAGAAGCTCGCGCTCAAGGGCGGCGACGTGGTCAAGGCGCTGTTCAAGATGGGCGTGATGGCGACCATCAACCAGACCATCGACCACGACACCGCGGTGCTGGTGACCGAGGAGCTCGGCCACAAGGCCGTGCGCGCCGAGACCGCCGACGCCGAATCGGCGCTGCTCGCCCAGGTCGAGGAGGTGCAGGGCGAGAAGCTGCCGCGTCCGCCGGTGGTCACGATCATGGGCCACGTGGACCACGGCAAGACCTCGCTGCTGGACTACATCCGCCGCACCAAGGTCGCCGCGGCCGAGGCCGGCGGCATCACCCAGCACATCGGCGCCTACCACGTGGAGACGCCGAAGGGCGTGATCAGCTTCCTCGACACGCCGGGCCACGCCGCCTTCACCCAGATGCGCGCGCGCGGCGCCAAGCTCACCGACATCGTGGTGCTGGTGGTCGCCGCTGACGACGGCGTGATGCCGCAGACGGTGGAGGCGATCCAGCACGCCAAGGCCGCCGGCGTGCCGCTGATCGTGGCGATCAACAAGATCGACAAGTCCGACGCCGACCCGCTGCGGGTCAAGAACGACCTGCTCGCCCACGGCGTGGTCGCCGAGGAGTTCGGTGGCGACACCCAGATGGTGGAGCTGTCGGCCAAGACCGGCCAGGGCGTGGACGACCTGCTGGATGCGATCTCGCTCCAGGCCGAGGTGCTGGAGCTGCGCGCGGTGCGCGACGGCCGGGCGATGGGCGTGGTGATCGAGTCCGCGCTGGACAAGGGCCGCGGCCCGGTGGCGACCGTGCTGGTGCAGCAGGGCACGCTGCGCAAGGGCGACTACCTGGTGTGCGGCGTGCACTACGGCCGCGTGCGCGCGCTGTTCGACGAGAGCGGCCGCCAGGTGCCGGAGGCCACGCCGTCCATCCCGGTGCAGGTGCTCGGCCTGTCGGGCGTGCCCGACGCCGGCGACGATTTCGTCGTGGTCGAGGACGAGCGCCTGGCCAAGGACGTGGCCCAGCAGCGCGACGCCAAGCGGCGCGAGTCGCGCCTGGTCGCCCAGGCCGGCAACCGCATGGAGGACGTGCTGGCGCAGATGGGCCAGGGCGAGGGCCAGCAGACCCTCAACCTGCTGGTCAAGGCCGACGTGCATGGCTCGATGCAGGCCCTGCGCGAGGCCCTGACCGGCCTGTCCAACGACCAGATCCGGATCAACGTGATCGGCGCCGGCGTCGGCGGCATCACCGAGTCCGACGCGATGCTCGCGGCCACTTCCAAGGCCACCGTCATCGGCTTCAACGTCCGCGCCGACGCCTCGGCGCGCAAGGTGATCGAGAACCACGGCGTGGACCTGCGCTACTTCTCGATCATCTACGACGTGATCGACCAGGTGAAGCAGATCGCCTCCGGCGTGCTCGGCAAGGAAGTGCGCGAGGAGATCATCGGCATCGCCGAGGTCCGCGACGTGTTCCGCAGCTCCAAGTTCGGCGCGGTCGCCGGCTGCATGGTGGTCGAGGGCGTCATCCGCCGCGGCAAGCCGATCCGCGTGCTGCGCGACAACACGGTCATCTTCGAGGGCGAGCTGGAATCGCTGCGCCGCTACAAGGAGAACGTGGACGAGGTGCGCAACGGCATGGAGTGCGGCATCGGCGTGAAGGCCTACAACGACGTCAAGGTGGGCGACCACATCGAGTGCTACGAGCGCATCGAGGTCCAGCGCACGCTGTGAGCCGGCCGTGAGGAAATCCTTCCACCGCACCGACCGCCTGTCCGCCCAGTTCCGCAAGGAGCTGGGCGCGCTGGTGCACGCGCTGGTGCGCGAGGAAGGGCTGCCGATGGTCAGCGTCTCCGACGTCGAGGTCACGCGCGACCTGGCCCATGCGAAGGTGTTCGTCACCGCGCTGCAGCCCGAGCGTGGGCAGGAGGCGGTGAAGGCGCTGCAGACCCATGCCGGCGAGTTCCGGCGCGAGCTGGGGCGGATGCTGAAGATCCGCCAGGTGCCGGAACTGCGCTTCCACTACGACGATTCGGTGGACCGCGGCGAGCGCATAGATGCGTTGCTGCGCGACCTCTCGCACGACGACCCGTCCGCCTGAGCCCTTGAAGCGCGCATTCCGCAAGCTCGACGGCCTGTTGCTGCTCGACAAGCCGCGCGGCATGAGCTCGAACCAGGCCCTGCAGCGGGTGCGCCACCTGTTCCGTGCCGAGAAGGCCGGACACACCGGCAGCCTCGATCCGCTCGCCACCGGCCTGCTGCCGGTGTGCTTCGGCGAGGCGACCAAGATCGCCGGCGGCCTGCTCGGCGCACGCAAGGCCTACGAGACCGTGGCCCGGCTCGGCATCGTCACCGATACCGACGACGCCGAGGGCCAGCCCCTGCGCGAGCGGCCGGTGCCGGAACTGAACGTGGGCGCGATCGATGCCGCACTGCGCCGGCTCACCGGCACTCTGCGCCAGCGCCCGCCGGTGTACTCCGCGCTCAAGCGCGGCGGCGAGCCGCTGTACGCCAAGGCCCGGCGCGGGGAAACGGTGGAGGTCGAGGAGCGCGAGGTCGAGGTGCACGCCTTCGAGCTGATCTCGGCCGCCGACCTGCTGCGCGGCGGCGAGCCGGTGCTGCGCCTGTACGTCGAATGCGGGTCGGGCACCTACGTGCGCAGCCTGGTGCGCGACCTGGGCGAGCTGCTCGGCTGCGGGGCGCACGTGGCCGAGCTGCGGCGGCTGTGGGTGGACCCGTTCCGCGAGCCGCGGACGTGGACGCTCGAGGCCCTGGACGACCTGGCCGCGCGCGGCGAGCGGGTGCTCGACGCCTGCCTGCTGCCGGTCGAGGCCGGCATGGTGTCCTGGCCGGCCGTGCGGATCGGCGAGGCGCAGGCGCGGCGGCTGGGGCAGGGGCAGACCCTGGCCGGCCCGTTCCGGCCGGCCGGCAGCGTGGCGGTGTTCGACGAACATGGCCGCGCGCTCGGGCTCGGCGAGGTGGACGGCAACGGCCGGTTGCGCCCGCAGCGCCTGTTCAGTTGGGCCACGGTGGGGCCCGCGCCGTCCGGCGGCGCGGCTGCGCCTTGTCCGTAAACCCCCGCGCGGGCTACAATTCCGCGGCTCACCCGAGCACTTGCGCAGTTTCCACACCCCAACCGGCGGGCCAGGCGGTGCGGTCCGGGAGATCCCGGCGTTCCTGCAGGCCGCGCATCACGAGGCATTCCATGTCCATTGACACCGGCAAGATCATCAACGAATTCAAGCGCGGCGAGAGCGATACCGGCTCGCCCGAGGTCCAGGTGGCCCTGCTCACCGCGCGCATCGAGCAGCTGACCGAGCACTTCAAGGTCCACAAGCAGGACCACCACAGCCGGCGTGGCCTGCTGATGATGGTCAACCGCCGCCGCAGCCTGCTCGACTACCTCAAGCGCAAGGACGGCGAACGCTACAAGGCCCTGATCGAGAAGCTCGGTCTGCGGCGCTGAACCCCACCCGCCGCGGCGCAGCGATGCGCCGCGGCTTTTTTGGGCCCATGGCCTGCACTTCATCGCCGCCGGAGCAGGGGCTCCGTGCGGCCGGCATCGAACCGAAGGAAATCACCAACGTGGCAAAAATCACCAAGAGCTTCCAGTACGGTCAACACACCGTGACCCTCGAGACCGGCGAGATCGCCCGCCAGGCAGGCGGCGCCGTGCTGGTCAACGTGGATGGGACCGTGCTGCTGGTCACCGCGGTCGCGGCCAAGACCGCGCGCGAGGGGCAGGACTTCTTCCCGCTCACCGTGGACTACCAGGAGAAGTTCTACGCCGGCGGCCGCATTCCCGGCGGCTTCTTCAAGCGTGAGGGCCGTCCGACCGAGAAGGAGACGCTGACCGCGCGCCTGATCGACCGCCCGATCCGCCCGCTGTTCCCGGAAGAGTTCAAGAACGAGGTCCAGATCATCGCCACGGTGATGTCGCTGAACCCGGAGATCGACGGCGACATCCCGGCCATGATCGGCGCCTCGGCCGCGCTCGCGCTCACCGGCT
Source organism: Vulcaniibacterium gelatinicum (assembly GCF_008033445.1). GTDB lineage: Bacteria > Pseudomonadota > Gammaproteobacteria > Xanthomonadales > Xanthomonadaceae > Vulcaniibacterium_B > Vulcaniibacterium_B gelatinicum. The sequence continues at coordinate 109,341 of NZ_VNKO01000004.1, read as the reverse complement.
GCCCGTTCCAGGGCCCGATCGGCGCGGCCAAGGTCGGCTACAGGAACGGCCAGTACATCCTCAACCCGACCACCTCGCAGCTCGCCGAATCCGAGCTCGAGCTGGTCGTCGCCGGCACCAGGGACGCGGTGCTGATGGTCGAGTCCGAGGCCAAGGAGCTGCCGGAAGACGTGATGCTCGGCGCGGTGGTGTTCGGCCACCAGGCGATGCAGGTGGCCATTGACGCGATCAACGCCCTGGTCGCCGAGGCCGGCAAGCCGAAGTGGGACTGGCAGCCGCCGGCCAAGAACGAGGCCATGATCGCCGCGCTCAAGGCCCAGATCGGCGACCGCCTCGCCCAGGCGTTCCAGATCCGCGACAAGCTCGAGCGCCGCGACGCGATCGCCGCGCTGAAGAAGCAGGTGCTGGAGGCGCTGGCGCCGCAGGCCGAGGCCAACGGCTGGAACCCGGCCGAGATCGCCAAGGAGTTCGGCGAGCTCGAGTACCGCACCATGCGCGACGCGGTGCTGCAGACCAAGGTGCGCATCGACGGCCGCGCGCTCGACACCGTGCGTCCGATCACCGCCAAGGTCGGCGTGCTGCCGCGCACCCACGGCTCGGCGCTGTTCACCCGCGGCGAGACCCAGGCGCTGGTGGTGGTCACCCTCGGCACGGCGCGCGACGGCCAGATCATCGATGCGATCTCGGGCGAGTACCGCGAGCACTTCCTGTTCCACTACAACTTCCCGCCGTACTCGGTCGGCGAGGCCGGGCGCATGATGGGCCCGAAGCGCCGCGAGATCGGCCACGGCCGCCTGGCGCGCCGCGGCGTGCAGGCGGTGATGCCGACGATGGAGGAGTTCCCGTACACCATCCGCGTGGTGTCGGAGATCACCGAGTCGAACGGCTCCTCGTCCATGGCCTCGGTGTGCGGCTCCTCGCTGGCGCTGATGGACGCCGGCGTGCCGGTCAAGGCGCCGGTGGCCGGCATCGCCATGGGCCTGGTCAAGGAAGGCGACCAGTACGTGGTGCTGAGCGACATCCTCGGCGACGAGGATCACCTCGGCGACATGGACTTCAAGGTCGCCGGCAGCGAGCGCGGTGTGACCGCGCTGCAGATGGACATCAAGATCCAGGGCATCACCGAGGAGATCATGCGCACCGCGCTGGCCCAGGCCAGGCAGGGGCGCCTGCACATCCTCGGCGAGATGGCCAAGGCGATCACCGCGCCGCGCGCCGAGCTGTCCGAGTACGCGCCGCGCCTGCTGACCATGAAGATCCACCCGGACAAGATCCGCGAGGTGATCGGCAAGGGCGGCGCCACGATCCAGGCGATCACCAAGGAAACCGGCACCCAGATCGACATCCAGGACGACGGCACCATCGTCATCGCCTCGGTCAACGCCGCCGCGGCGCAGGCCGCCAAGGCGCGCATCGAGCAGATCACCTCGGACGTCGAGCCCGGTCGCGTGTACGAGGGCAAGGTCGTCAAGATCATGGACTTCGGCGCGTTCGTGACCATCCTGCCGGGCAAGGACGGCCTGGTGCACGTCTCGCAGATTTCCAACGAGCGGGTCGAGAAGGTCTCCGACAAGCTCAAGGAAGGCGACGTGGTGAAGGTCAAGGTGCTGGAAGTGGACAAGCAGGGCCGCATCCGCCTGTCCATCAAGGCGGTCACCGAGGACGCCGTCGCCTGACCGGCGCGGCGACCGCGGCGCATCCGGAAAAAGCGGGCTTCGGCCCGCTTTTTTCATGCGCGTTCCGGCCGCAGGCGGCGAGGGGCGCCTGGCGGCCGGGGTCAGCCGCCGCCGAACAGGTCGCGCTGCGCCTCCAGCCGCGCCTCGTCGGCGAATCCGGACAGACCCACGCCGGCCAGGCGGTAGCGCGTCCGCGGCGGCAGGTCCACGCGCTCGCGCAGCGCGCAGGCGATCCCGGCCAGCTCCTGCGCGCTGCGCGGGCGTTCGGGCGGGGTCAGGCTGCGGCTGAGGATGCGGAAGTCGGAGGTCTTCAGTTTCAGCACCACGGTGCGGGCGACGCGGTGCGGGTCGCGCCGGCGCTCGTCCTCGTAGTGTTCCCAGGTCCTGGCCGCGAGCCGGCGGATGTGCGGTTCGAGTTCGGCCAGCAACAGGTCGTGCTCGAAGGTGTCCTCGCTGGAGAGCTGCATCGTCGGCCGCTCGGTCACCACCGGGCTGTCGTCGAGCCCGCGCGAGAGTTCGTGCAGGCGCAGGCCCCAGCGGCCGAAGCGGCGTTCCAGTTCCGCCGCGCCGCAGGCGCGCAATTCGCCCACGGTGGTGATGCCGAGCTCGGCCAGGCGGCGTTCCATCACCTTGCCCACGCCCGGCAGGCGCGCGACCGGCAGCGGAGTGAGGAAGGCCTCCGCCTGCTGCGGCCGGATCACGAACAGCCCGTCGGGCTTGTTCCAGTCGCTGGCGATCTTGGCCAGGAACTTGTTCGGCGCCACGCCGGCGGAGGCGGTGAGCCCGGTCTCCTCGCGGATCGCGGCGCGGATCGCCTGCGCGGTGGCGGTCGCGCTCGGCAGGCCGCTCCTGGTCACGGTCACGTCGAGGTAGGCCTCGTCGAGCGAGAGTGGTTCGATCAGGTCGGTGTGGCGGGCGAAGATCTCCCGCACCTGCCGCGACACGGCCTTGTAGCGCGGGAAGTCCGGCGGCACGAACACCGCCTGCGGGCACAGCCGCTCGGCGCGCACCGCGGGCATCGCCGAACGCACGCCGAACCGGCGCGCCTCGTAGCTCGCCGCGCACACCACCGAGCGCGGCCCGCGCCAGGCGACGACCACCGGCCGGCCGCGCAGCGACGGATCGTCGCGCTGCTCCACCGACGCGTAGAACGCGTCCATGTCCACGTGGATGATCTTGCGCGGCGCTGCGGTCACGCCGCCGATTCTAGGCCGTAGCCGGGCAACGGCCCGCCGTGCGTGCGTGACGATCCGTCAGCCCAGACGACCGAACCGGCCGCTGTTGAAGTCGGCGATCGCCTGGCGGATCTCCTCGACCGTGTTCATCACGAACGGGCCGTAGCCGACGATCGGTTCGTCGAGCGGCTCGCCCGAGAGCACCAGCACGGTGGCGTCGTCGTTGGCCTCGATCTCGAAGCCGCTGCCGGCGCGGTCGAGGATCACCAGCTGCATCTGGCGTGCGACGTGCTGGCCGTTGACCAGCACGGTGCCGTGCAGCACCGCCAGCGCGAGCGTGCGCCCTTCGGCGATGTCGAAGCGCGCCTTGCCGCCGGTGGCCAGGCGCAGGTCCCACACGTCCATCGGCGTGAAGGTGCGCGCAGGCCCGCGCCGGCCCGCGTATTCGCCGGCGATCACGCGCATCCGGCCGGCGCCGTCGGGCAGGTCCACCACGGGGATGTCGGCGGCGAGCAGGGTCTGGTAGCCGGGGGACGCCATCTTGTCGCGCGCCGGCAGGTTCACCCACAGCTGCACCATCTCCATGGTGCCGCCGTTGCGGGTGAACTCCTGCGAATGGAACTCCTCGTGCAGGATGCCCGAGGCCGCGGTCATCCACTGCACGTCGCCGGGGCCGATCTTTCCGCCCGCACCGGTGGAGTCGCGGTGTTCCAGCTCGCCCGAGTACACGATGGTCACGGTCTCGAAGCCGCGGTGCGGATGCACGCCCACCCCGCGCGGCCGCGCGGCCGGCTCGAACCGGGTCGGCGCGGCGTAGTCCAGCATCAGGAACGGGCTGATCTGGCGCGCGAGGTTGTCGTAGGAGAACAGCGAACGCACCGGGAAACCGTCGCCGACCCAGTGCTGGGGCGCGGCGGTGTGGATGCCGAGGACCTTCTTCATGGGCTCTCCCGATCGGGGGGCACGGGAACGTGCCATGCGCGACACGATGGGCTCCCTGAGGCGATTGCGGTAGTGCGGCCGGCCGCCCCCAGCGTTCCACCCCCGGAACGACGGGCCGACCCCGCCCGCATGGCACTGCCACATTCAGCCCGCTAGCATGCGCGGACGGATGCAGGAGGCCGCACGATGACCAGCGGACAGCAACAGGATTTCGAGGCGCTCGCGCGCCAGTTCTGGAACGCGTGGGGCCAGACCCTGCGCAGCCAGGCCAGCGGCGAGGCGATCACCGCCGGGGTGCAGGCCTGGCACGAGGCGGTGGACTGGTGGACCCAGCTCGCCCGCAGCGGCCGGGCCGAGGCCAACGCCGCGGTGGAGCGCTTCAACACCCTGGCGCGCGACTGGTACGGCGCGGCGCAGCAGGTCTCGGCCCGGTTCGCCGGCCAGGAGGCGGGCGCGGCCGAGATCGCGCGGGCCTGGAAGCAGGCGCTGGGCGCGGTCGGTGAGAACCCGTTCCCGGAGATGTTCCGGAGCATGCGCGGCCAGGGCCAGCAGGGCCTGGACCAGTGGATGGAGGCGGTCTCGCCGTGGCTGGAGTCCTGGCAGCGCGAGACGCGCGGCCTGCTGGGCCTGCCCGCGTTCGGCTTCGCCCGCGAGCACCAGGAGCGCTGGCAGAAGCTCGCCCAGGCCCAGCTCGACTACCAGCAGCGCCTCAACGACTACAACGCGCTGATGCTGAAGGCGGGCCAGCGCGCATACGAGATCTTCGAGCTGCGCCTGGCCGGGCGCGGCGACGGCGCGCCGCGGATCGGTTCGGCGCGCGCGCTGTTCGACCTGTGGGTGGACGCGGTGGAGGAGGCCTGGGCCGAGGTCGCGCTCTCGCCCGAGTACCGCACGGTGTACGGCGCGCTGGTCAACGCGCAGATGCGCGTGCGCGCCGGCGTGCAGAAGGAAGTGGAGCTGTTGTGCGGCCAGTTCGGCATGCCCACCCGCACCGAGGTGGATGCCGCGCACCGCAAGATCACCGAACTGGAGCGCGAGGTGCGGCGCCTGCGCGAGGCGTTGCGCACGGCCGCGGACACGCCCGCGGCCGCCGGCGCGCGCAAGCCTGCCGCAGCACGCAAGACCGCCGCCGCGCCGGCCCGCAGGAAGGCCGCATCGTCCCGCACCGGGAAGGAGCACTGACATGGACACGCCGCTCGATCTCACCCCCGCCGCCCTCGCCGAGGAGGCATTGCACCTGCAGCGCAAGCTCGCCGCCGGACTGCAGACCCTGCGCGAGGTGGACGACGTGGACTACGGCGCCACACCGAAGGAGGCCGTCTGGCGCGACGGCAAAGTGGTGCTGTACCGCTACCGCGGCGAGCGCCCGCCCACCGCGAAGGTGCCGCTGCTGATCAGCTACGCGCTGGTCAACCGGCCGTACATGGTGGATCTGCAGGAGGATCGTTCGATCGTGCGCGGCCTGCTTGCGCGCGGCGAGGACGTGTACATCATTGACTGGGGCTACCCCGACCGCTCCGACCGCTTCCTCACCCTCGAGGACTACATCGAGCGCTTCCTCGGCGGCGCGGTGGACCACCTGCGCCAGGCGCACGGCCTGGACGCGATCAACCTGCTCGGCATCTGCCAGGGCGGCGCGTTCTCGCTCTGCTACGCCTCGCTCCACCCCGGGAAGATCCGCAACCTGGTCACGATGGTCACCCCGGTGGACTTCCACACCCCGGACAACATGCTCTCGCACTGGACGCGCGAGCTGGACGTGGACCTGTTCGTGGACACGCTCGGCAACGTGCCCGCCGACCTGATGAACTGGTGCTACCTCACCCTCAAGCCGGCGCGCCTGTTCGTGCAGAAGTACATGGGACTGGTGGACATCCTCGACGACCGCAAGGCGGTGGAGGACTTCCTGCGCATGGAGAAGTGGATCTTCGACTCGCCCGACCAGGCCGGCGAGGCGTTCCGGCAGTTCATCCGCGACTTCTACCAGCGCAACGGTTTCGTCAACGGCGGCATCCGCATCGGCGGGCGCGAGGTGCACCTGGGCATGATCGAGATGCCGGTGCTCAACATCTTCGCCGAGCAGGACCACCTGGTCCCGCCGTCCGCCTCGCGCGCGCTGCGCGGGCTGATCGGCACCGACGACTACACCGAGCTCAGCTTCCGCGGCGGCCACATCGGCATCTACGTCTCCGGCCGCGCGCAGAAGGAAGTGCCGCAGACCATCCACGATTGGCTCGCCGCGCGCGCGCCGTGACTGCGCCGGTGCGCGGATCGCGCGTCGCGCTGGCGCTGGCCGGCATGCTGTGGACGCTGCCGAACACCGCGCTCGGCCTGCTCGCGGGCGCGCTCGGGCTGGCGTTCGGCGCGCACGCGCAACTGCGCCGCCGCGAGCTGGCGCTGGTGTTCCAGCGCTGGCCCTGGGGGCCGGGCGGCGCGATCACCTTCGGCAACGTGATCCTGCACACCGGCCACAGCCTCGACACCGAGTGCGTGACCTACGCCCACCGCGCCGGCCACCGCCACGACCCCGCGATCCGCCTCGCCGACCACGAACGCGCGCACGTGTACCAGTACATGGCGCTCGGCCCGCTGTTCCTGCCGCTGTACCTGCTGTGCGGCGGCATCAGCGCCCGCAACCGCTTCGAACGCGCCGCCGACCGCTACGCCCTCACCGGGCGCGGATGGTGGCCCTGGGCCTCCGACGAGCGGCGCCCGGGACGCGCGCCCGGTTAACCGGTTCCTAACACCCGTCCGGGTATGGTGGCGGCGTCGGAGAAAAATCGGCACGGCCTGAAAACCGGTCGAAATCGCTCCGGCGAAGAAGGTCCAGTCCCCTCCGGGATCCACGACAATCCCGTGAGACTGGGCCTTCCTTTTTGTGCGGCGCGCAAACGATGACGCCCGCGCTGCCGCCGCGGGCAGACGATCCAGGGCACGAACAGCCACTCCCCTCGGCCGGGAGGAGGGCCTATTGCTCCGGCAACCGTTGGCGCTTCGAACGTCTGGTGTTGGCCCGCCGGATCTCCCTGTCGGTGACCAAGAACAGCCAGCGGAAGAAGGCGAGGGCAGGAGCGAGGTAGCCCCTCGGGGTTTCGCGGAGGCCCTGCGCCGCACCTTCGAGGAAGCCCTTGAAGAAGACCCTCATGGCTGACTCCTTTTTCTGCCAAGCCGGGCCACGAAGCGGTGTCGGCTTGGACGAGTTGTTGGCTGCTGCTCGTAGTGTGTCCACATTCGCAGCACCTTGACCACGCGTTCCGCTTCCAGCACCTGATGCACCAGCCGATGCTGGATGTTGATGCGGCGCGAGTAAGCCCCTGCCAGGTCGCCGACCAGTTTCTCGTAGGGGGGCGGTGTCTGGAACGGACCCTGGGCCAGGATCGCCAGCAGTGCCTGCGCCTTGGCAAACCGGGGGCAGCCAACACCTCCGTGATGCCGCTATGGCTCGTCACGTGCATGCGGGGCGGCCTCTCCGGTGGTGCCGGTCTGCGCCGCGAGATAGGCCTCGATGGTCGCGGCAGCGCGCTCGGCCTCTTCCACCGACGTGAACGGAAGGACCACGCCCTCCGGAGGCGGAGAACGCGTCACGCCGCCGACGTACAGGGTTTCGTGGAAGTGGGTCAGGGCCATGAACAGCACTTCGTCCGGGGTGGCCCTGAGCGCCGCGCACAGCGCGCGCATGTGCTCCGGCGACCAGCGGACGGTGTATTCGGCGGTGAACGGCGTTTTCATGGCATGTCTCCTCCGCGCCGAAGAGCGCGGTTCGCAAACACGACCATGAAACTCGCAAGTCAACGTACCACATCGGCAGCCGTGCGAAAAATGCCGCTTGCCGAGGCGGGCCGCTGATTTCCGTACCGCCGGGGCCAACGGCGCCACCGCGAGACTGGGCCTTCCTTTTTGCGCGGTCCAAAAACGACGACACCCGCGCGAGGGCGGGTGCGGGGTGGTGCCGGCGGAGAGACTCGAACTCTCACGATGTCGCCATCGGCGGATTTTGAGTCCGCTGCGTCTACCGTTCCGCCACGCCGGCAGCGGGGGGGGGCAGTATAGCGAACCCCGCCAGGCGGCTCGGTGCGTCAGAAGCCGCCGTGGCGCGCGGTCGCGGCGGCGAGGGCGAAGATCGCGCCGAGCAGGACCAGTTCGATGCGGACCATGCGGCGGGTGCGGGCGACCTCGTCGGGGGCGGGGCGCCAGGCGGGGTCGGTGCGCAGGGCCTTGCGCCAGCGCAGGAAGCGCAGGGTGGGGGCGATCGAGAGCAGGCCGACCAGCAGGAACACGCCGAGCTTGGCGTGGAACCAGGGGTTGTGCAGGTAGAAGTCGTCGCCCTTCACGCCCATGCCGACACGGGCGAAGCCCACGGCCAGCAGCGCGAGCGCGCTCAGGCCGTAGCCGGCGTCCAGCCGCGCCAGGCGCGGCACGGTGTCGGCGGCGAGCGGGCCGCGCAGCAGGACGGCTTCGGCCACGAGCATCGCGGCCAGGCCGAACACGAGCAGGTGGTGCAGGATGGCGAGGATGAGGTCGGTGAGCATGGGCGTCAGGTCGGCATGCGTGCCCGGCCCCGGCCTGCGCCGGGGTCGCGGGCGGATCGTGTCGGTAACGGCATGCGCGGCATGCGCGCGTTCAGGCCGCGGCGTCCACGGCGAGCGTGGCGGATTCGCGCACGTACCACTCGCCCGTCAACGGGGCGAACTTGGAGCAGCACTGCATCGGCGCCTGGTAGATGTGCAGCGAGACCGCTACCGCGTCGGGGCTGGCGTTGCGGATCAGGTGGTACTCGTGCGGCGGGATCAGGCTGCCGGCGCTGCCGGGGCCGGCGCGCATGCCGCCGGCGGCGCGGAAGCGGTAGCGCTCGCCGTCGCGCTCGAGCAGCTCGTACTGGACGATCTCCAGTTCGCCGTCCCACACCCCTTCCACGCACCACAGGCCGGAGTGGTCGTGCACCGGGGTGCCCTGGCCGGGGCCCCAGGTCATGGCCACCACGCTGTAGCCGTGGCGCGGGCTGCGGTACAGCTCGCGGCGGGCGTAGTGGTCGGCGATCGGCTCGTGCACGCAGGCCGGCAGTTGCACGTCGCGGTCGCGGATCAGCCGGCACAGGGCCGAGCGCAGGGCGGCGGTGACGGCGTGCTCGTCGCCGCAGGTCACGGCGGCGTCGAGGGCGGCCACCAGCTTGTCCCGGCCGGGGAAGTCCACGGGCGGCGGGCAGTCGCCCTCATGCGCGTTCGTCATGTCCATATGCCCGATTGTAGCGGGCGGGGCGCGGGATCGAAGCGGGGGCGGCCCCTCCCGGCCTCCCCCGCAAGCGGGGGAGGGGTCTCGAACTGCCCGGATCACGGCTGACGGTGCGGTGGCCTCCTCCACAAGCGGGGCAGGGGGTCGGGCACGGTGACCGGGTGGGTCAGAGGGTGTCCAGGAAGCCCTGCACCGCCGGCCCGAAGCGGGCGATGTCCACCAGGAAGGCGTCGTGCCCCTGGGGGGAGTCCAGCGGCAGGAAGCGGGCGTCCGCGCCGCCGGCGCGCAGGCCCTCGGCGATCTGCTCCTGCTGCTGCAGCGGGAACAGGATGTCGGTGTGTACGCCGATGGCCAGGGCGCGCTCGACCCGGATCCTGGCCAGGCCGCGCATCACCGCGTCCTCGTCCTGGCCGCCGCCGGCGTATTCGGCCAGGTCGAACCAGTCCATGGACCGGCTCAGGTACAGGTAGCAGTTGGGGTCGAAGCGGCGCACGAACCGGCGCGCGTGGCCTTCGAGATAGCTCTCGACCTCGAACTCCATGCCGAAGGGGTCGTCGCCGGGGCGGCGGTCGGAATCCAGCCGCACCCGGCCGAAGCGGCCGTCCCACTCCAGCGCCGAGCGGTAGGTGATCACGCCCAGCTTGCGCGCCATGCGCATGCCCGCTTCCGGGTAACGCGCGTCGTCGTAGCGGCCCTGGTTCCAGTTCGGGTCCAGGCGGATCGCCTCGCGCTGCAGCGAGCGGATCGCGATCGAGAACGGCAGCGCGCGCGGCGCGCCGGAGATGTTGATGTGGGCGCGCGCCGCGCCGGGGTGCAGCAGCAGGTAGGCGAGCGCGCTCATCCCGCCCATCGAGTTGCCGATCACGCAGGCCAGGCGTTCGATGCCCAGCCCGCGCACGGCTTCGAACGCGGCGTTGGCGATGTCCTCGATGGACAGCGGCGGGAAGTCGAGACGCCACGGCTCGCCGGTTTCGGGATTGATCGAGGCCGGCCCGCTCGAGCCCTTGCAGCTGCCGAGCGAGTTCACGCAGATCACGAACCAGCGCGTGGTGTCTATCGGCTTGCCGGGGCCGACCATCGCCTCCCACCAGCCTGGCTCGGGGTTGGCCGCGCTGGCCGCCGCGTGCGCGTCCGGCGACAGCCCGGTCAGGATCAGCACCGCGTTGTCGCGGGCGGGGCCGAGCACGCCCCAGGTCTCGTACGCCACGCGCCCGCCGCGCAGTGCGCCGCCGCGCTTCATCGGGAACGGCGAGGGCAGCTCGAAGAAGCGCGTGGCGGGCGGGATGAACTCGGTCATTCGCGGATCCTTGCAATGGTGAGTTCGACCGGCGCGGCGGCCGGCAGGCGCACGCGCACCGGTGGCGATTCGAGGTCGCCGGGCTGCGGCGTGGCGTCGCCGCTGCGCGAGACGCGGGCGACCACTTCGACTTCGGCCAGTGCGGACAGCCTGGCGGTCGGCATCGGGCTGTCGCGGTCATCGAGGCTCGCCTGGAGCGGCAGCTCGCGCAGGGTGCGGCGCTCGACCGCGACCGGCATCGGCGGGCCGGCGGCGGCGCGGGCGATCACGAACACGGTGGCGTCGTCGGGCAGGCGCGCGCGCGCGGCGAGGGCGGGATCGAGGCGCACCTGCACCGTCAGCGCGGGGGCGGCGGGCGTCGCCGCGGCGGCGGGCAGCGGCGGCAGGCCGGCGGCCTGGCGCGCGGCATCGATCTGCGGGCGCAGGCTGGCCGCGACCTGCGCGTCCACCTGCGGCAGCAGCGCTTCCCAGACCCGCGCGGCCTCGGCGTTGCGGCCGGCCTGGCGGTGGGCGATGCCGAGGAACCAGCGCGCGCGCTGGTGTGCGGGTTGCAGCGTGACCGCGCGCTCCAGCATCGCCACCGCGCGTGCGTCGAAGCGGCGCTCGGGGGCGGCCAGCGCGCGTGCCTGCGCGGCCTCGACCAGCACGTCGGGGTTGTCGGGCGCCAGTTCGGCGGCCTTGGCATAGGCCTCGCGCGCGGCTTCGGCGCGGCCTTGCGCGGTGTAGGCCTCGCCGAGCAGGCGCCAGCCGTCGGGCTGGCGCGGGTCGCGGGCGAGTTCGGATTCGAGCCGGGCGACGGCTTCCTCGAGCGTGTCCGGCGCCTCCAGCGCCTGCGCATCGAGCGCGGCGGGCGTGCCGACCAGGCGGTACAGCGCGGCCGCCGAGATCGCGAGGGCCGCGGCGATGCCGAGCGCCAGGCCGCGCGCGTTGCCGCGCCACAGCGGCGCCAGCAGCACGGCCGAGACGGCCAGGACGAGCGCGGCGGCGAGGACCAGGAACCCGGCCATCACCACTCCTGCGCGTCGTCGGCCGGCACCTGCGCGGCGCGGCTGCGCCGGCGCACGATCCGCACCAGGACCACGCCGCCGGCGAGCAGCAGCAGCCCCGGGCCGAGCCACAGCAGCCAGGTCGCGCCGCGCACCGGCGGCCGGTACAGCACGAACTCGCCGTAACGCGCGACCAGGTAGTCCTTGATCTCGGCGTCGGAACGGCCGCTGCGCATCAGCTCGAGCACCTCGCGCCGCAGGTCCACCGCGATCTGCGCGTTGGAGTCGGCCAGCGACTGGTTCTGGCACATCACGCAGCGCAGCTCGGAGACGAGGGCGTGGAAGCGGCGTTCCTCGGCCGCGTCCCGGAATGCCAGCGGCGCGGGATCCTTCACGACCTGCGCCGGGACCGGCGCGGACAGGGCCGCCAGCAGCGCCAGCAGGCAGGCGAGGAGCGGATGCCTCATCGCCCCTCCTCGATCCGTTCCAGCGCGGGGATCAGTTCCTCGGCCACGATCTCGTCGGTGAGCGCGCCGACGTGCTTCCATCGCACCACGCCGCGGGCGTCCACGAGGAAGGTCTCGGGCGCGCCGTAGATGCCCCAGTCGATCGCGGTCTGGCCTTCGAGGTCGGCGACCACCAGCCAGTAGGGATTGCCGAACTGCTCCAGCCAGCGCAGCGCGTCGGCGCGTTCGTCCTTCCAGTTGTAGCCGACCACGCGCACGCGCTTGCTCTCGGCGAAGCGGGTCAGCACCGGATGCTCGACCTGGCACTCCGGGCACCAGCTGCCCCAGACGTTGAGCACGAACGGCGCACCGCGCAGGTCGGCGAGGGTGACGGTGCGCTCCGGCTCGTGCAGCACCGGCAGGGCGAAGTCGGGGGCGGGCTTGCCGATCAGCGGCGAGGGCAGGGCCTCGCGGTTCGGGTCGCGGCTCAGCCACACGCCGGCGGCGAGCAGCACTGCGAGCGCGCCGAACACGGCGAGCGGCAGCCAGCGGCTGGTCTTCATGCGGGGGCTTCTCCTGGCGCGGCGTCGCGGCCGGCGATCGCGTCGGGACGGGAAGCGGGCGCGGCGACGGTGGCGCGCACGTTGCGGAAGCGGCGGTCGGCGGCGGTGACGAACCCGCCCAGCGCCATCAGCAGCGCGCCGAGCCAGATCCAGCGCACGAACGGCTTGACGTGCACGCGCACCGCCCAGGCGCCGTTGCCGAGCGGTTCGCCGAGGGCGACGTAGAGGTCGCGGGTGAAACCGGGCGCCAGGCCGGCCTCGGTCATCACCTGGCCGCCGACGTAGCGCCGCTTCTCCGGATGCAGCGTGACCACCGGCGCGCCGTCGCGCAGCACGGTCACGGTGCCGTAGTCGGACAGGTAGTTCGGGCCACGGCGCTGCTCGACGCCGTCGAAGCGGAACGCATAGCCGCCGAGTTCGATCCGCCCGCCGGGCGTCATCGCCAGCTCGCGCTGGGTGTTGAGCCCTTCCACCAGCAGCGCGCCGGCCAGGAACACCGCGATGCCCGCGTGCGCCAGGGTCATGCCCAGCATCTCGAGGGTGAAGCGGCCGCCCTGCGTGCGCAGCCGGCTCCAGACGAAGCGCAGGGTGCCGGCCGCGACCCAGGCCGCGCCGGCCACGCCCGCGGCCACCTTCCAGGGCGACTGCGGGGCCAGGAAGAACGCGGCCACGCCCAGCGCCAGCCCCAGGCCCAGCCACGGCAGCAGCAGCGCCAGCGGACGCGAGGCCTGCTCGCGCTGCCAGCGCGTCAGCGGCCCGAACGGCAGCAGCAGCACCAGCGGCGTCATCAGCACGAAGAACATCAGCGCGAAGTAGGGCGGGCCGACCGAGATCTTGCCCAGCTCCAGCGCGTCGGCGAGCAGCGGGTACAGGGTGCCGAGCAGGACCATCGCGCAGGCGGTGGTCAGCAGCAGGTTGTTGGCCAGCAGCAGGGTCTCGCGCGAGGTGGCGGCGAACGGCGCACCGTCGTCGTCGGCCGGCGCGCGCAGCGCGTACAGCAGCAGCGAGCCGCCGACGACCAGGCCCAGGAACACCAGGATGAACACGCCGCGCGCCGGGTCGGCCGCGAACGCGTGCACGCTGGTGAGCACGCCCGAGCGCACCAGGAAGGTGCCGAGCAGCGAGAGCGAGAAGGCCGCGATCGCCAGCAGCAGGGTCCAGCTGCGGAACGAGCCGCGCTTCTCGGTGACCGCCTGCGAGTGCAGCAGCGCCGCACCGGCGAGCCAGGGCATGAAGCTCGCGTTCTCGACCGGATCCCAGAACCACCAGCCGCCCCAGCCGAGTTCGTAGTAGGCCCACCACGAGCCGAGCGCGATGCCGATGGTGAGGAACGCCCAGGCGACGTTGGTCCACGGCCGCGTCCAGCGCAGCCAGCGCGCGTCCACGCGGCCGTCGAGCAGCGCCGCGATCGAGAACGCGAATGGCACCGAGAACCCGACATAGCCCATGTACAGCATCGGCGGGTGCAGGATCATGCCCGGGTCCTGCAGCAGCGGGTTGAGGTCGCGCCCTTCGGCAGCGGCCGGCAGCAGGCGTTCGAACGGATTGCTGGTGAAGATCAGGAAGGCCAGGAAGCCCGCGCTCACCAGCCCCATCACCCCGAGCACGCGCGCGACCACCTCCGGCGGCAGCCGGCGCGAGAAGCGCGCCACCGCCGCAGTCCACAGCGCCAGGGTCAGCACCCACAGCAGCAGCGAGCCTTCGTGCGCGCCCCACACCGCGGTGTAGCGGTAGATCACCGGCAGCAGCGAGTTGCTGTTCTCGGCCACGTAGCGCAGCGAGAAGTCCTGGACCACGAAGCCGTGGGTGAGGATCGCGAATGCGAGCCCGACCAGCGCCAGTTGCAGGTAGGCGCCCGGACGGGCCAGCGCCATCCAGGGGCCGATGCCGCGCTGCGCGCCGGCGAGCGGCAGCGCCGCCTGCAGCAGCGCCGCCAGCAGGGCGAGGATCAGGGCGAGTTGGCCGAGTTCGGGCAGCAAGGCGATGGGGCGTCCGGTGGCGGGCGTCAGGGCTCGGCGGCGTCCTGCGCCGGCACCTGCACGTTGTGCTTGCGGTGCGCGACGCCCATCTTGTCCGCCACTTCCTTCGGCATGTAGGTCTCGTCGTGCTTGGCCAGCACCTGCTCGGCCACGAACACGCCGTCCCGCATGCGGCCGGTGGCGACCACCGCCTGCTTCTCGCGGAACAGGTCGGGCAGGATGCCGGTGTACACCACCGGCAGGCGCGCGTCGCCGTCGTCCACCTCGAAATGCACTTCGAGCGAACCCGGCTCGCGCCGGAACGACCCCTCCGCGACCATGCCGCCGAGGCGGAAGCGCGCCTGGCCGCCGGCCTCGCCGCGCAGCACCTCGCTCGGCGTGTACAGGTAGGCGACGTTGCGCTGCAGGGCGAGGGCGACCAGCGCGGTGGCGACCGCGGCAGCCACGGCCAGCGCGAGGATCAGGAACAGGCGGCGTTTGCGGGTCGGGTGCATCGTGTCGTCGTCACATCGCGTTCCGGTCGTGGCCGGCGACGCGTTCCAGCGTGGGGACGGCCGGGCGTGCGGCCGCGCGCGCCGCGCGCAACCGCGCCGTGCGCAGCTGCTGCCGGATCTGCAGGCGCGGGGCGAGATAATCCCACGCCAGCACCAGCACGAACACCGCGTAGGCGGCCACGACGTATTCCAGGTAGCTCATCGCCGCCCCTCCGCGTGCCGCAGCACCCAGTCCTTGCCGGCTTCGCGGCGCAGGTTGTCGGCGCGCGCCCGGGCCAGCAGCGAGCCGACGAACCACAGCTTGGTGCCCACCACCATCGCGACCAGCGGCGGGAGCATGCTCGGGTCCATCGAGGACTCGCCGAACACGCGGATCGTCTGGCCCTGGTGCAGCGAGTTCCACCACACCACCGAGTAGCGGATCACCGGCAGCAGCGCCACGCCCACGATCGCCAGCAGCCCGGCGGCGCGCGCGGCCTGGCGGCGGTCGTCAATGGCGTTGTACAGGCCGATCACGCCCAGGTAGAGGAACAGCAGGATCAGTTCGGTGGTCAGGCGCGGATCCCAGTCCCACCAGGTGCCCCACATCGGCTTGCCCCAGATCGAGCCGGTGGCGAGCGTGATCACGGTGAAGGCGGCGCCGATCGGGGCGCAGGCCATCGCCAGGATCTCGCACAGCTTGATCCGCCAGATCAGGGCGATGGCCGCATACAGCGCCATCAGCGCGAACACGAACAGGCTCATCCACGCGCTCGGCACGTGGATGTAGAGGATGCGGAAGCTGTCGCCCTGCTGGTAGTCGGGCGGAACCTGGAACAGCGCGCTCCAGGTGCCGTAGGCCATCACCAGCAGGCCGAGCGCGTACGCCACCGGCGCCCAGCGCGCGGCGAAGCGGTCGAAGTAGGGCGGCGAGCCGAGTTGGTGGAACCAGCGCAGGAGGGGATTCATCGGTCGGTCTTCGGTCCCGGCGCGGCCTCAGTTCAGGGCGATCCGGATCGCGGCGGCAGCGGCGAGCGGGGCCAGCACCAGCGCCACCGCCAGGCCCGCGCCCAGCAGCAGCAGCGCGCCGGTGGCATCCAGCCCCTGGGCCGCGGCCGCCACGCTGCCGGCGCCGAACACCAGCACCGGCACGTACAGGGGCAGGGCGAGCAGCGCGACAAGGATACCGGAGCGGCGCATGCCCACGGTCAACGCCGCCACGACGGCGCCGAGCAGGCTCAGCAGCGGCGTGCCCAGCGCCAGCGAGGCCAGCAGCACCGGCAGCTGCGCCGGCGGCAGGTGCAACAGCTCGCCGAGCAGCGGCGCGGCCAGCAGCAGCGGCAGGGCGGTGGTGGCCCAGTGCATGAAGGTGCGCACCAGCACCAGCCAGGCCAGCGGCACCGGGGCCAGCATCCATTGCTCCAGCGAGCCGTCCTCGGCATCGCCGCGGAACAGGGTGTCCAGGGCCAGCAGGCCGGCCAGCAGCACCGCCAGCCACAGCACCGCCGAGGCGACCTTGCCCAGCGCCTGCGGTTCGCCGCCCAGCGCGAGCGCGAACAGCACCACCACCAGCACCGCGAACAGCACCGGCTGCAGGGCGTCGCCGCGCCGGCGCCAGAGCAGGCGCAGGTCGCGGGCGAGCAGGGCGCGGGCGGCGGAGGCCATCATGCGCGCCGCTCCAGGACCAGCATCCGGGTCCGCACCGGCGGCGCCGCGTAGGCGCCGTGGGTGGTCAGCAGGGCCGCGCCGCCGGCGCGCAGGTGCGCCTGGACCATGCGGTTGACCAGGGTGATGCCTTCCAGGTCGAGGTTGGCGTAGGGCTCGTCGAGCAGCCACAGCGGTGCCGGCGAGAGCCACAGCCGGGCCAGCGACAGCCGCTTCCTCTGCCCGGCCGAGAGCTGGCGGGCGAGAGTGTCCTCGTAGCCGGCCAGGCCGACGATGGCCAGCGCGTCGGCCGGTAACTGTCCGCGCCGGCGCCCGTGCAGGCCGCACAGGAAATGCAGGTTCTCGAGCGCGGTCAGGTCCGCCTTCAGCGCCGGCAGGTGGCCGAGGTAGGCCATCGCGCGCGCGCGCAGCGAGGCTTGCGCGGCGCGGCCGTCCACGGCCACGTCGCCGGCCTCGGCAGGCAGCAGGCCGGCCAGCACCCGCAGCAGGGTGGTCTTGCCGGCGCCGTTGTCGCCCTGCACCAGCAGGGCCTCGCCCGCGTGCACATCGAAGTCGAGCGGGCCGAACACCGGCTGCTCGTTGCGGGAGAAGCGCAGCCCGTGTGCGGCCAGCAGGGGCGGGGCGGCGGTCTCGGCCATCACGCCCCGACCCAGTCCACCCATGGGTGCGAGCCGCTGCCCGCGGGCGGGTGGGCGTACATCCGCAGCCGCACCGGCCCGCCGCGGACGGCGTAGAGCGTGCTGAGCTGGCCGAAGCGGCGGGCGAGGGCGTCGAACTCCGGGAGCGGGATGCCGGCCACCAGCCAGCCCGGCTCGCGCCAGGTGCGGTTGCGGGCCCGGGCGAAGGCGGGACGGTGCGGCCAGCCGCCGGCGTCGAGCAGCGCCCGCAGTTCGTCGTCGGCGCGCCGGTTGATCGCTTCCGGACGTTCGACCGAATGCGGGTTCCAGGCCGTGAGCAGGCCGAAGCCCGGCGCCTGGGGGTATTCGGCCTCCAGCACCGGCGCCGGCTCGCCCAGCGCGAACACGTGCCAATGCCCGCCCCGCTCCCAGCGGTAGTCCGCGGCGAGATAGGCGTGCAGGAGGGCGACAAGGCGTGCGTCGGCGTCGTGGCTGGGGATCACGCGGGGGCCGTGCTACAAAGACCGCCCATTCTACCCGCCCCCTCCCCGCGATGTCCGGATCCCCCCTCGCTCCGCTCCTGCAGACCAAGCTGCCGAAGGTCGGCACCACCATCTTCACGGTGATGTCGCAGCTCGCGGCCGAGCACGGCGCGGTCAACCTGGGGCAGGGCTTCCCCGACTTCCCGGTGCCCGAGCGGCTGGTCCAGGAACTGGAGCGCGCCATGCGCGCGGGCCACAACCAGTACGCGCCGATGACCGGGATCCCGGCGCTGCGCGAGGCGATCGCGGACAAGACCGCGCGCTGCTGCGGCTGGCGGCCGGATCCGGACCGCGAGGTCACCGTGACCTCGGGCGCGACCGAGGCGATCTTCGACGCCATCCACGCCGTGGTCCGCCCCGGCGACGAGGTGGTGGTGCTCGATCCCTGCTACGACTGCTACGAGCCGGCGATCGAGCTGGCCGGCGCGCGCGCGGTGCACGTGCCGCTGGACCCGGCCGGCTTCGCCCCGGACTGGGCGCGGGTCCGCGCCGCGATCGGCCCGCGCACCCGGATGCTGATGATCAACAGCCCGCACAACCCCTCCGGGGCGATGCTGACCGCGCAGGACATGGCGACGCTGCAGGACCTGCTGGCCGGCACCGGGATCTGGCTGCTGTCGGACGAGGTGTACGAGCACATCGTCTTCGACGGCCGCCGGCACGAGTCGGTGCTGCGCCACCCGGCGCTGCGCGAGCGCGCGTTCGTGGTCTCGAGCTTCGGCAAGACCTACCACTGCACCGGCTGGAAGGTCGGCTACTGCATCGCCCCGCCGGCGCTGTCGGCCGAGTTCCGCAAGGTGCACCAGTACAACGTGTTCTGCACCTTCGCCCCGGCGCAGCACGCGTTCGCGGCGATGATCCGCGCCGAGCCGGAGCACTACGACACGCTTGGCGCGTTCTACCAGCGCAAGCGCGACCGTTTCCGCGAGCAGCTGCGGACCACGAAGCTGGTGCCGCTGCCGGTGCCGGGCGGCTACTTCCAGCTGGTGGACTACTCGGCGGTCAGCGACCTCGACGACCTGGCGTTCTGCCGCTGGCTCACCGTCGAGCACGGCGTGACCGCGATCCCGCTGTCGCCGTTCTACGAGGCCCCGCCCGCGGGCCAGCGCCTGGCGCGGCTGTGCTTCGCCAAGAACGAGGCGACCCTGGACGCGGCGATCGAGCGCCTGCGCAGGCTCTGAGCGCCGCCGTGCCCGCATCCCGCCCCTCGCCCGCAGGCGGGGGAGCGGGCAGAATGCGCGCATGAACGATCTGCGCATCACCCTGGTCCAGGGCGACACCCGCTGGCTCGACCCGGCCGGCAACCGCGAGTATTACGGCGAACTGATCGCACCGCTGCACGGCGCCACCGACCTGGTGCTGCTGCCGGAGACCTTCACCAGCGGCTTCTCCAACGAGGCCATCGCCCAGGCCGAGACCATGGACGGCCCGACCGTGGCCTGGCTGCGCGAGCAGGCGCGCACGCTCGACGCCGCGGTCTGCGGCAGCGTGCAGATCCGCGACGGCGGGCAGGTGTACAACCGGCTGCTGTTCGTGACCCCGGACGGCAGCGTGCGCAAGTACGACAAGCGCCACCTGTTCCGCTACGCGCGCGAACACGAGCGCTACGCCGCCGGGCGCGAGCGGCTCACGGTCGAGTGGCGCGGCTGGCGGATCTGCCCGCTGGTCTGCTACGACCTGCGCTTCCCGGTGTTCTCGCGCAACCGCTACGACGTCGAGCGCGCGAACGGCCTGGACTACGACCTGCTGGTGTACGTGGCCAACTGGCCTTCCGCGCGCGCCTACGCCTGGAAGACCCTGCTGCGCGCACGGGCGATCGAGAACCTGTGCTTCGTCGCCGGGCTCAACCGCGTCGGCACCGACGGCAACGGCCTGCACTACGCCGGCGACAGCGCGGTGATCGACTTCCTCGGCCATCCGCTGAGCGAATGCGGCGAGCTGCCGGTCACCGTCACCACCACGCTCCCGGCCGCGGAGCTGCTGGCGCACCGCGAGCGGTTCCCGGCGATGCTCGATGCCGACGGCTTCGTCCTGACCTGAACGACCGGCGCCGGCCGGACGGCGCTGCCGCGGCCTTAACACGCCCCCGTCCACTATCGGATTCAGGTCGCGATACCGGTCGGAGTGGCGATGACATTGGACTGGCGCGGATGGCGCGTGGCGTGCGGGCTGGCGCTCGGCCTGGTCGTGGGCGCGCTGGCGGCGGCCGCGGCGCCGGCACCGCGGCCGCAGGCAGGGGCGGGCGGCGGCGAGGTCCTGCTGTTGGCGATCGAGGGCGGGATCGGCCCGGCCACGCGCGATTACGTCGAGCGCGGGCTCGAGCGCGCGGCGCGCGAGCGGGCCGCCGCGGTGGTGTTGCGGTTGGACACGCCGGGCGGGCTGGATGCCGCCACCCGCGACATCGTGCAGGCGATCCTGGCCTCGGAGGTGCCGGTGATCGCGTGGGTCGCGCCGGAAGGCGCACGCGCGGCCAGCGCCGGCACCTACATCGTCTACGCGAGCCACCTGGCGGCGATGGCGCCGGCCACCTCGCTCGGCGCGGCCACGCCGGTGGCGCTGGGCGCGCCCGGGGGCGGGCCGCGGCAGGCGCCGAAGGAGCCGGAGGAACCGGCGGAGCAGGACAGGCAGACCAAGCCGCCGCGCGAGGCCCCGCCCCCGGGCGACGCGATGAGCCGCAAGGCGGTCAACGACGCCGTGGCGCACCTGCGTAGTCTGGCCGAGCTGCGCGGGCGCGACACCGCCTTCGCCGAGGCCGCGGTGCGCGAGGCCGCCACCCTCACCGCCAGCCAGGCGCACGCGCGCGGCGTGGTCGAGATCCTGGCCGCCACGCTCGAGGATCTGCTGCGCCAGGCGCACGGCCGCAGCGTCAGGCTCGGCGAGCGCACGCACACGCTGCAACTGCAGGGACGCAGCGTGACGCCGGTGACGCCCGACTGGCGCGCGCGGGTGCTGGCGGTGATCACCGAGCCGACGGTGGCCTACCTGCTGCTGCTGATCGGCCTGTACGGCCTGCTGTTCGAGGGCTACAACCCCGGCGCGGTGCTGCCGGGCGTGGTCGGCTCGATCTGCCTGCTGCTGGCGCTGTACGCGTTGCAGGTACTGCCGGTGAACTACGCCGGTGTGGCGCTGATCGTGCTCGGCGTGGGGCTGATGACCGCGGAATTCGCGGTGCCCAGCTACGGCGCGCTCGGCGTGGGCGGGGTGATCGCCCTGGTCGCCGGGTCGCTGATCCTGTTCGACGAGGAAGTGCCCGGCTTCGGCGTGCCGGGGCGGCTGGTCCTGGGCATCGGTGTGGCCAGCGCGCTCGCCTTCATGGGCGTGATCTGGCTCGCCGCGCGCGCACGGCGGCGGCCGGTGGTGACCGGAGTGGAGGAACTGGTCGGGCACGAGGCGGTGGCGGTCGAGGATTTCGAGCGCCAGGGCCAGGTGCGGATCCGCGGCGAGGTCTGGCAGGCCGAGTCGAACGTGCCGGTGCGCAGCGGCCAGCGCCTGCGCGTGCACGCGCTGGACGGGCTGGTGCTGCGGGTGAGTCCGAAGGAGGGAGGTGAGCCATGAACCTGGTGCTGTATTTCCCGTTGCTGCTGCTCGGCGCGCTGCTGCTGGCCAGCTCGGTCCGGATCCTGCGCGAGTACGAGCGCGGGGTGGTGTTCCAGCTCGGCCGCTTCTGGAAGGTGAAGGGGCCCGGGCTGATCATCCTGATCCCGGTGGTGCAGCAGATGGTGCGCGTGGACCTGCGCACGATCGTGATGGACGTGCCCTCGCAGGACCTGATCTCGCACGACAACGTCTCGGTGAAGGTCAACGCGGTGGTGTACTTCCGCGTGGTGGACCCGCAGAAGGCGATCATCAACGTCGAGCACTTCTACGAGGCCACCAGCCAGCTGGCGCAGACCACGCTGCGCTCGGTGCTCGGCCAGCACGACCTGGACGAGATGCTGGCCGAACGCGAGAAGCTCAACCACGACATCCGCGCCATCCTCGACGCGCAGACCGACGCCTGGGGGATCAAGGTCGCCAACGTCGAGATCAAGCACGTGGACCTCAACGAGTCCATGGTGCGGGCGATCGCGCGCCAGGCCGAGGCCGAACGCCAGCGCCGCGCCAAGGTGATCCACGCCGAGGGCGAGCGCCAGGCGGCGGAGACCCTGGTCGAGGCCGCGCGCCTGCTCGGCGCCGATCCGCGCGCGATCCAGCTGCGCTATCTGCAGACGCTGACCGAGATCGCCGGCGAGAAGAGTTCGACGATCGTGTTCCCGCTGCCGATCGACGTGCTGAGCACGCTGCGCGAGGGCCGGAGCTGAGCGGACGCCGCGCGCTTCACGCCGCGGGCGCGGGCGATGCCACCCGCCGCCCGAGCCGCGCGCGTTCCAGCCACCACAGCGCGGCCGCCAGCAGCAGCCAGGCCAGGCACCACGGCCAGCGCGGGCCGGGCACGGTTTCGGGCGCGGCGCGCGCGGCGGTCGCCGGCTGCGCGGCGAGCACGAGGCGTTCGGTCGCCTCGCGCAGTTCCCGCGCGCGCAGGCCGGGGGCCTCGTTCGGGCCGCGGACGTAGAACGGCTCGCGTACCTCACCCGTTTCCAGCGCGTGCCAGCCCGCCGCCTGCGGCCAATAGCCGGCGCAGCGGGCCTCGCCGGCGGCGGGATCCACGAACAGCCGGGTCGTGCGGCCGTCGGGCGCGCGCACACGCGCGCCGTCGGCAAGACCGCACAGCAGCGCGCGTTCGCCGGTGCGCGCCTCGTGCGGCAGCGCCGGCGCCTGCGGCAGGCGGGCGCGGGCGAGCGTGGCCAGGGCCTGCCGCCACAGTTCGGCGTGCAGGTCCGGTCGGCCGGCGAGCACCAGTTGCCAGGTATCCAGCGGCAGCCACACGCCGATCCGGCCGCGCCCCGCCGCGCGCCAGGCGGCCACCGGCGTGCCGGTGTCGTCGTGCAGCAGCGTGCGCGCGTCGGCGGCGACGATGCGCAGCGGCAACCGCGTCAGCAGCGGCAGGCGCGTGGGCAGGTCGGCGGCGACCACCGGCGCATCGGCGCTGCCGGGGCCGAGGCGCGCGGCGGCGTGTTCGACGTCGGCGACGGCCGCCGGCAGGGCGAAGCCCTGCGGCGACCGCGTCTCCTGCAGCCGCCAGCCGAGCGCCTGCAGGCCGCGCCGGCCTTCGGCCGACAGCGGCCCGCCGATGCGCAGCAGCAGGCCCAGGCCATCGCGCGCCGCGGCCGCGAGCGCGCGCCGTCCGCCTGCGCCGAGGCCGTTCCAGCTGCGTTCGTCGAGCACGACGAGGTCGAAGCGGGCGAGGGTGTCGGGATCCAGCCGCACGGGCGGATCGCCGATCTGCACCCCGCCGCCGAGGCTGATCTGCGTGTGCATCCGCACCCCGGCGTCCAGCGCCCAGCGGCGCAGGTACTTCAGTTCCGGATCGGGGCCGCCGGCGAGCACGAGCATGCGCGGTGGAACCGGCGCCTGCACATGCACCGGCACCGCGACTTCTTCGACCACGCGCGAGGCCGCATCGCGCAGGCGCAACCGGAACGTCGTCGGTCCCGGTCCGCGCGCGGCGCCGAGCAGCGCGAAACGACCGTCGGCGGCGAGCGGCTGCCGGTCCACGCGCTGGCCGGCGGGATCGAGCAGTTCGGCCCGGCCGCCGCGCAGGCCCTGGGCGCGGCCGTGCAGGCGGACATCGCCGCCGGCGGTCGCCTGCGCGGGCACGGCGAGTTCGACCAGCCCGCGCGGCAGCGGTGCCGGCACGAACTCGAGCGTGCGGCCGTGCGCCGCGTCCCGGTCGCGTGCGGTCAGGCCGGCGCCGACGATGCGCACGCGCGCCGTGGCCGGATACCGGCGCAGCGCGGTGGCCAGGTCGGGCACGGGTTCGGCCGCGCGCAGCGGCGGCGCCTCGGGCAGCGCGACCAGCCGCTCGTGCGCGCCCACGCGCAGCGCGCGCGGTTCGGCCCCTGCGGTGGCCACCACCAGTGTGTCGCGGCCGGTGACCAGCGCCGGCGGCAGCAGGGTGCGGTAGAGCAGGAACGCCAGCAGCGGCTGCGCGAGGAGCAGGAGCGCGAGCCGCCAGGCGTGCGGACGCTGCGGCGTCGGCGTGCGCAGGAAGCGCAGCAGCAGCCGGGCGCAGGCCAGCGCGGCCGCGAGTGCGAGCAGGGCGGCGAGCAGCGAGGGCGCGCTCATCGGACGGCTCCGGTGTCGGGCGCGTCGAGCGCGTCGAGGTAGGCGCGACCGGCACGGTCCGGGGCCGTGCGCGGTGCCGGTGCCGCCGGCGGGCGCGGCAGGATCGGCCACAGCCGCGCGCGCAGCTCGCGCCGGCAGGCGGCGCAAGCAGGCTCGCGCCGCACGGCATCGAGCGCAGCGATCGCGCCCAGCGCATCGGGCAGGCGGTGTTCGTTGGCACGCAGCCAGCGGTCGACCGCATCGAGGTCGGCGGGCGCCGCCGCCACGCCCGGTGCGTCGCCGAGCGCCTGCCACAACGCGACCACCGGTGCCGGGGCCGAGATGACCGCCGCGACCAGCGGATCGCGGCCGGGCGCGATGCCCTCGCGCTTTCCGGTCAGGCGCCGGCTCTGGTCGATCGGCGGCAGCTCGGGGCCGGTGCGGGCGAGGTAGATGCGGCCGGCCTGCTGCACCTGCTTGATCAGGTCGAGCGCCTTGTAGGCATGCGGCAGCGCCTGTTCGGGACGGCCGCTGCGCAGTTCGCGTTCGGAATCCCACATCCGGTCGAGCGCGGCCTTCAGCGTGGCGCGCGTCTCCGGATCGAACAGGGTCGCGGCCTCGGAGTCGTCGTGGGTGTGGCCGTAGTCCTCGAGCACGTCCTCGGCGCGGCCGAAGGCCGGGGTTGCCGGCGGGGTCGGCTCGTGCGCGTGCGTGTCGGCCTGCGCCTGCGGCGGTTCCGCGGTCTGCGCATGGTCGTCGGCGTGCGCGGCGTCCTCCGCTTCGGCATCCGCGGTCGGCAGCAGCCGGCGCGGCGCGCCTTCGCTCTCCTCGCCGAGGAACTGGCCATAGCGCAGGCGCAGCACGCGCTGGTCCACGCCGATCGCGTCGGAACGCGCCAGGAAGGCATCGGCGTCGAGCCTGCGACGCTGCGCGATCAGCGCCTCGGCGTCCATGATGATCTGGCGCTGACTGCGGAAGTAGGCCGGCAGCGCCTGCCGCACCAGGCCGTCGAGGCCACCGGCCTCCTCGCCCGTGTCCTGCGGACGGCGCAGCAGGTAGCTGGCGCTGCGCACGGTGTGCGGGCGCCCGGCGCGGTTGTCCGACACGCTCAGCTGCACCACCAGGTCGTCGCCGGGCGCGAGCGCGAGCGGGGCCAGGTCGAGTGTGTGCGCGTAGCGCCGGCGCGTGGCCGTGCCCTGGCCGGCGACGGCGAGCGTGCGGCTGTGGAAGGTGACCTGCTCGCCGCTGCCCTGGGCGAGGGTGAGCTGCAGGGTTGCGGTCGCGGCCAGGCCGTGGTCGTCGTCGGCCTCGAATATCAGCGACCACACGCGCTGGCCGGCGCGGTACAGGGTGAGCGTGTCCTGCGGCGCGATGGTGCGCAGGTTCGGCGGCTGGTCGGCGACGACGTCGAGGCGGTGCAGGCGGTCCGGCTGCAGCGGCGGCGCACCGTCCGGCACGATCCGGTACAGCGACGGTCGTGCGATGCGCAGGCGGCCGGTCCAGGCGTCGCCCTCGCGCGTGAGCGCGAGCGTGCGGCCATCGTGGAAGCGCAGCGCGACCGCGGACGGCTGCGGCGCGAAGCGCAGCGTCCAGCGCAGGGTCGCGCCTTCCGGCACGCGCGCATCGAGGGTCTGCTCGCGGCGCGCGGGCAGGCGTGTGTAGGCGGGCGGGACGATGTCCAGGCGCTGCGACAGCAGCCGGGTCCGGGCCGGTGCGTCCGTGCCGACGGGCGTGACCTGCACCGGGCGCGATCCCGGTGCAGGCGTGCCGGCGGGCCAGAGCACCACGAGCGTGGCGATGGCGATTGCCGCCGCGCTGCCCGCGAGCAGCGCGCGCCGCGGCCACGGCGGGCGCAGGTCGGGCGGCGCCTGCGCCTCGATCCGGCGTTGCAGCCGCGCCCGCTGCAGGCGCGCGAGCGCGGACAGATCGCGCTCGCGTGCGAACAGCAGCGCCGCGCTGTCCTCCATGCGCGGGTCGGCGGCGTCCAGGCGGCGCGCGAGCCAGCGCGGCCCGATGCGACGGGCTGCACGCCAGGCGGCCAGGCCGCCGAGGCCGAGGCCGGCGAGCAATGTCGCCAGCAGCGCCAGCGTGCCGCCGAGCCGCCAGGCGAGGGCGGCGGACGGCAGCAGCGCCAGGGCGACGAACGCGGCCACGCGCGCGACCGCGCGCAGGCGGCAGGCACGCAGCAGCGTCTGCAGGCGCGCGGCGGCGGTCATGCCCGGCCTCCCGTGCGCCGGCCGCTGGCGAACCAGCGTTCGAGCAGGAACAGCGCGGCGATCAGCCACCACAGCCACGGCTGCAGATCGCGCGCGGGTTGCGGCCAGGTGCGCGTGCCCTCGCGCGGGGCGTAATCGGCGGCGGCGACGCGTGTCGGCGCGGGGGCGGGTGCGGCGAACAGCGCCCGCAGGCGTTCGGGGAATTCCGCTTCGAGCAGTACCGGCAACGCTTCCGGCGCCAACGGCCGGGTCCACTGCAGCAGCCGGCCGCGGCCGAGCGTGGCGGCCCGCACCAGGACATCGCCGGCCTCGTCGCGCCACAGCGGCACCGCGCGTGCGAGTTCCGGCGCCTGCGCATCGTGCGCCACCAGCGCGGTGCCGCCGCCCTCGATCCACGCGCGCAGCGTGGCCGGCAGCGGGCCGCGCGCCAGCCACAGCAGCGGACGTTCGCGCGGCGGCAACGCGGCGTCGGTGCCGGCGGCGTCGAAGACCTCGGCGACGGCGGGCGCGGGTTCGCGCCCGGTGTGCCAGGCGATCGCGGCCGCGCGCAGATAGCGCACCGCCGCGGCGTGTTCCGGCGCGTGCCGCAGCGACAGCGGCGGGCGTGCGGGCGGGCGCGGCGCGGCGGCGGACGGCATCGCGCCCGCGACCACCCGCCACTGCACCGGCCGGCCCAGCACCGGGCGCTCCGCGTCGGCGCCGGACACGACGCTCGGCACCACCACGGTGAGCGGCGTTGCGGGCGGCAACGAGGCATCGAGTTCGCGCAGCAGGCTGCCGAGCGGGACCGGCGCGGCCGGCGCGGGCGCGTCCAGCGCGGGAAACCCGGGCGCCAGCCAGCGTCGTTGCGCGTCACCCGCCGCCAGGTCGTCCGGCAGCACGGCGTCCGGCGCGACCACCACCCACGCCTCCGGTTCCGTCGCGCCCTGCAGCACCGGCCGCGCGAGCAGCAGCGCGAGCGCGGCGAGCAGCAGCAGGCGCAGCGCCAGCAGCGGCCATTCCTCCAGCCGCAGGCGCCGCTGCGGTCGCGGCCGCGCCTGCAGCCAGCGCAGCGCGGCGAACACGGTGACCTGGCGCTGCTCGTGCCGGTGCAGGTGGATCAGCAACGGCAGCAGCCACGCCGCGAGCGCCGCCAGGCCGAGCGGGAACAGCAATGCCAGGCTCATGCCGTCTCCACGTCGGCGCGGGTGGAGGCGAGGCGGCGCAAGGGCAGGTCGAGCGGCTCGTCGAGCACGTACTCGACCTGGCGGATGCCGCTGGCGGCGAGCCGGGCCGAGAGTTCGCGCCGCGCCTGGCCGAAGCGGGCCAGGAACGCGGCGCGCAGCGTGGCGCCGTCGCCCGGCACTTCCTCGCCGGTCTCCGGATCCACGAAGCGATGGCCGCCGCGGAACGGGAAGTCGCGCTCCTCCGTGGTCAGGATCCGGATCGCGAGCACTTCGCGCCGCGCCGCGGCGAGCCGCTCGCAGAACGCCGTGGCCTGTTCGTCGAGCCCGTCGCCGAGCGCCACGACCAGCGCGCCCGGGCCGATCCGCTCCCACAACGGGCGCAGCGCCGGTTCGGCGGGCCAGCGTCCTTCCGCGCGCAACGCGCGCAGCGCGAGCAGGCAACGGTCGCGATGGCGCGGGCCGGCGCCGGCGGGCGTGACCTGCAGCCCCGTGCCGCCGACCGAAGCCAGCCCGAAGCGGTCGCCCTGGCGCAGTGCCACCTCGATCGCGCATGCGGCCAGTCCGCGGGCGGCGTCCAGGCGCGTCCACTCCGGGCGCGCGGCGTCGGCCTGGGTCATCGAGGCGGTGGCGTCGAGCAGCAGCCACACGGTCAACGGGCTGTCACGCTCGGATTCGCGCACGAAGAAGCGGTCCGAACGCGCGTACAGCTTCCAGTCCACCTGGCGCAGCTCGTCGCCGGGCTCGTAAGGGCGGTACTGGGCGAACTCCAGCCCCGCGCCGCGGCTGCGGCTGTGGTGCAGGCCGAAGCCATGCTGCCCGGCGGCGCGGCGCGGCAACAGCCGCACCTCGCGCAAGCGCGCGCGCACCTCGGGCGGGATGAAGTCCGGCGCGGCCATCGCCCGGCGGTCAGGCAGGGAAGGGCACCGCGCGCAGCAGCGCGGCGATCACGTCGTCGGTGGTCTTCTGCTCGGCCTCGGCGGCGAACGAGAGCAGGATGCGGTGGCGCAGCACCGGCGCGGCGAGCGCGCCCACGTCCTCGCGCGTGGCCGACAGGCGCCCATGCAGCAGCGCGCGCGCCTTCGCCGCCAGCACCAGCGACTGTCCCGCGCGCGGGCCCGCGCCCCACTTCACCCATTGCCGCACTTCCGCCGGCGCGTCGGCGGCGGGCCGGGTGGCGCGCACCAGGCGCGTGATCCAGGCCAGCAGGTCCTCGCCGAGATGGATCCCGCGCACCAGCGCCTGCAGCGCCACCACTTCCTCGCCGCGCATCACCCGCGGCACCTCGGCGTGCTGCGTGCCGGTGGTCAGGGCCAGGATGCGGCGCTCCTCGGCCTCGTCCGGATAGTCCACGCGGATGTGCAGCAGGAAGCGGTCGAGCTGCGCCTCCGGCAGCGGATAGGTGCCGGCCTGTTCGATCGGGTTCTGGGTGGCGAGCACGAAGAACGGCCGCGCCAGCGCATGGGTCACGCCGGCGTAGCTGACGGTGCGTTCCTGCATCGCCTCCAGCAGCGCGGCCTGGGTCTTGGGCGGAGTGCGGTTGAGCTCGTCGGCCAGCAGCAGGTTGGTGAACACCGGCCCGGGCTGGAACTTGAAGTGGCGGCGGCCGGTGCCATGGTCCTCCTCCAGGATCTCGGTGCCGAGGATGTCGCTCGGCATCAGGTCGGGCGTGAACTGGATGCGGCGGAACGCCAGGTCCAGGGCCTGGCCGAGCGAGCGCACCAGCAGGGTCTTGCCCAGGCCCGGCACGCCCTCGAGCAGGCAGTGGCCGCCGGCGAGCAGGCCGATCAGCAGCTGCTCGACCACCTCCTCCTGGCCGACGATGGCCTGTGCCAGCGCGGCGCGCAGCTCACCCAGCCGGGCGATGCGGGCGGAGAGGTCGGATTCGTTCAATGCGGCGCTGGAATCGGCGTTCATGGAAAGCGGGGAGTGCGGGGGAGGGGAAGGGCGCGGATCACGCGGTCAGCGCGTAGATGGCGATGTTGACCGCGAACCGGGTGTTGTCCTCGGCGAGGAAGCGCTTGTTGCGCCAGTCGTAGTCCCATTCGCAGCCGTAGTCCTTGTTGCTGTAGAGCACGCCGAGGCGGCCGTTGACCGTGATGCCCTTGAGGTAGTCGTGGACCAGGTCGTCGCCCCAGCCGTTGAGCTCGAGCGCGGTCGGCGGCGGGCCGTCGAAGCGGAAGAAGCAGCGGTACAGCGGATGGTCGTTGGGCAGCTTGCGCAGCGCGTCGGCGCCGAAGATCGCCGCCATCTGCGCCTCGAAGGAACGCGCGAACAGGCCGTCTATGTCGTGGTTGCAGTCGTCCACGAACACGAAGCCGCCGTTGCGCACGTAGCGCTCGAAGTTGCGGCGCTCGGCCGGGTTGAACTGGACCAGGCGGTGCCCGGCCAGGTAGCAGAACGGCGCCGAGAGCATCTTCGGGTCGGACAGCGCGACCACGTGCTCCTTCGGGTCCACGCGCAGGCCGGTGTAGTCGATCAGCGCGGTGATCATGTTGGCCGGCATGCGCTGGTCCACGTCCCAGTCGCCGGACTCGTACTTCAGGCGCGTGAACCAGAAGTCGTAGCCGGCGCCGGCCGCGCGCAGCGGGCGCGGCAGCTGGGCGAGCGCCGCGCCGGCGACGCCGCCCACCAGCAACCGCAGGAACTGCGCGCGGTTCATGCCGCGCCCGGCCTCACACCGCGTCGGACAGGGAGGTGAAGGTGAAGTCCCGCAGCCGCATCGGCGGGATCACCATCGTGAACGGCGACTCGTCCCCGCTCAGCCGCACCGGCTTGCCCAGCTCGTCGATGTTGTTGAGCATGATCACCGGCGACTCGTTGAAGCGGAAGTTCTTGATCGGGTACTTGATCTGCCCGTTCTCGATGTAGAACGTGCCGTCGCGGGTCAGGCCGGTCAGCAGCACGGTCTGCGGATCCACCATGCGGATGTACCAGGTGCGGGTGACCAGCACGCCGCGCTCGGTCTCGCGGACCAGGTCGGCGGTGGACTTGGTGCCGCCGGCCATGATCAGGTTGCCCGGCTGGCCGATGGCGCGCTTGCCCTGCTTCTGCGCCCAGTAGCGCGAGTACTGCAGGTAGGCGACCTTGCCCTTGTCGATGATCGGGGTCTTCTCGCGCGGCAGGCCCTCGCCGTCCCACGGCAGCACCGCGGCCTCGGGGTCCCACGGATCGGCCCAGATGCTCACGCGCGGGTCGTACACCTGCTCGCCGAGCTTGTTGCCGCCGCCCTTCTTCGACAGGAAGCTGCGGCCCTCGTCGGCCTGGCGCGCGTCGAAGAAGAACATCATGAACGAGATCAGCCCCGCCGCCGCGGCCGGCTCCAGGATCACGGTGTACTTGCCCGGCTCCAGCGCCCTGGCGTCCGCCGAGTCCTTGGCCTTGCGGATCGCGGTGCGGATCTCGCGCTTGGCGTCGAAGCGGCCGACGTCGCGCAGGTTGCGCCCGACCCAGCCCGAGCCGCGGCCGTCCTCGGTGCGCACGGTGCAGGTGTAGTCGAGGTTGGTGGACTGCTGGTAGCCGAAGTTGCCGTTGCTGTTGGCGATGGCGAAGAAGCTGTGGCTGTCGTTGAGGAAGCCGGCCGCAATCAGGCCGTCGGCGCGGCACGGCTCGATGGAGTCGGCCGCGACCTGGGCCCGGTATTCCGGGGTGATCGCCGCGGTGCCGGCGTCGAAGGTCGGGGTCGGCTTGTAGGCCTGCTTGCCGATCGCGGGCATGAACTCCGGGTTCTCCGGCGCCAGCCGCGCCAGGTCCTCGGCGCGGCGCACCACGCGCTCGAGCGAGGCGTCGTCGAAGGAGTTGATGGTGGCGGTGCCCACGCGCTTGCCGAACGCGACCTGCACCGCGAGTTCGACGTTGTCCACCACGCCGCTGGTGGTGACGTTGTTGAGGGCGAAGCGGACGTTGCCGTCCACGGTGCCGGAGAGGGTGGCGGTGCACTCGTCCGCCTTGGACAGGCCGACGACCTTCTCGAGGATGGCCTTGGCTTCGGCTTCGGTGAAGATGCTCATGGAAGTCTCTCCTTGCCCCGGTCAGCCGAGCGAACGGGCGGTGTTGATGACGTTGATGCCGTTGAAGCGCGCCGTGGCCGAGCCGTGCGAGACCGCCGACACCTGGCCGGGCTGGCCCTTGCCGTCGAAGAACGAGCCGCCCAGGCGGTAGTCGCTCTCGTCGCAGATCGCCACGCAGGCGTTCCAGAACTCCGGCGTGCGGATCTGGTAGGCCACGTCCTCGATCATCTGCGTGATCTTGCCGTTCTTGATCTCGTAGAACAGCTGGCCGCCGAACTGGGCGTTGTAGCGCTGCTGGTCAATGGAGAACGAGCCGTCGCCGATGATGTAGATGCCGTTCTCGACGTCCTTGATCATGTCGGCGACGCTGAGCTTCTTCTTGCCCGGCGCCAGCGAGACGTTGGCCATGCGCTGGAACTGCACGCTCGACCACGAATCGGCGTAGCAGCAGCCGTCGGACTCGGTCTTGCCCAGGATGTGGGCCTGGTCGCGGATGGTCTGGTAGTCCACCAGGATGCCGTCGCGGATCAGGTCCCAGCGCTTGGTCTTCACGCCCTCGTCGTCGTAGCCGACCGCGCCCAGGCTGCCGGGCTGGGTCTTGTCGGCGAACACGTTCACGATCTCGCTGCCGTAGCGGAACTTCCCCTTCAGCTTGTCGAGCGTGGCGAAGCTGGTGCCGGCGTAGTTGGCCTCGTAGCCGAGCACGCGGTCGAGCTCGAGCGGATGGCCGATGGATTCGTGGATGGTCAGCCAGGTGTGCGAGGGATCGAGCACCAGGTCGTACTTGCCCGGCTTGACCGACGGCGCCTTCAGCTTCTCGCGCGCCTGCCTGGCCGCGGCCACCGCGTCCTCGATCATGTCGTAGGACATGCCGTAGTTGACCACGCCGTTGGGCGAGACCACCTTGCCCGAAGCGTCGCCGTCGAGGTACTCGAAGCCCATCCCCATCGGCGCCGAGAGGCCGTCGCGGGTGCGGAACTTGCCGGTGGTCTTGTCCACCGCGGTCACGGTGAACGGCGCCCAGATGCGGTGCACGTCCTGGTCGATGTAGGAGCCGTCGGTCGAGGCGAAGTACTTCTGCTCGTTGACCAGGAACAGCATCGAGTTGACGAAGTCGGCGCCGGCCTTCATCGCCGCGGCGTTCACGCCGAGCAGCAGGTCCACCTTGTCCTTGACCGGCACTTCCATCGAGTTCTTGCGGATCGGCGTGCGCCACGCCACCTCGCCGAACGCCGGCGCCGGCGCGAGCCGCACCGGCTCGGTGCGGGTCCTGGCGTTGGCCTTGGCGATCGCCGTGGCCCGCCGCGCCGCCTGCACCACGCCCTTGGGCGTGAGGTCGTTGGTGGCGGCGAAGCCCCACGCGCCGTTGGCGATCACCCGGATGCCCACGCCGGTGGACTCGGTGTTGACCACGTTCTGCACCTTGTCCTCGCGGGTGATCACGAACTGGCGCAGGTAGCGGCCGATGCGCACGTCGCAGTAGCTCGCGCCCGCCTCGCGCGCGGCCTGCAGTGCCGCGTCGGCGATGGTCTTCTTCATGCCGACGTCGAGGCTGGTGAGCAGCTCCTCGGCGGAAATCGCGCGGCCGTAGAACGGCAGCGTCAGACCTGCCAGGCCGAGGCCGGACACTTTCAGGAAGTCGCGTCTATGCATTGCAGTGCTCCGCCGTTGGATCGTCCCCGAGCGCGTCGCGCGGTGCCGGTGGGACGAGGGAAGTGGAAGGAAACCCCGCACGGACTGTGCTGTCCGCAGACAGAGCGGTCAACATGACCTTTGGGCTAGCACGTCATGGAATGTGCTCCATCTCCCGCAAAAACGCGGTCGTCCCGGCGGGGCGTGGATGGGCCGGCGCGGCGTTGTGCGCTTGACGCACACGAACATGAACGCGACGCGCGCGTCGGTGCCGGCGCGTGAAAGACGAAGGGCGCCTTGCGGCGCCCTTCGTGGCGGTGATCTGCGGAGAGGGGGCGGCGTTCAGCCGCCGCGCTTGCCGCCGCTGCGCGGGCCGCGGGGCTTGCCGGCGAACGGCCTGGCGCCCGGGGTGGCGTGGTCCGACGGGAAGCTCGGCGCGCCGGCCGGATGGCCGTAGGGTGCGCGCTGGCCCTTGCCCTGGCCGCCGCCTTGCGCCTTGCGCGCCTGTCCCTGGCCGTGTCCCCGGCCCTGGCCTTGTCCCTGGCCCTGCGCGCCGCGGCCCTTGAACGGCTTGCGCCCGCGCGGGGCGTCCGGATTGCGGTGGCCGCTGGGGCCGGTGTCCACGCCCTCGGGCACGTACCAGGTGCGGAACGCGGCGGCGTTCTCGTGCGGCGGATGCGGCTGGCCCTTGCCGCGCTTGATCTTCTGCCCGGGCTGGCGCGGGCCCTTGAGCTTGAGCTTGCGGTCGCGCTGCTTGGCGGCGGCCTCGCCGGTGACGGTGAGGCCGGCATGCGCCTTGCGGCCGCCGCGCCGGTCCTCGCGCACGTGGTCGAAACGGCGCAGCTCGCGCCCCTCGTCGGCGGTGTTCTGTCCGTTGACGTAACCGTGCGCGCGCTGCCCGCCCAGATGCAGGGTGGCCTTGGCCGCCTTGCGCTGGCCGATCACCGGCTGCAGCGTCAGGGCGGACGGCGTGCCTTCCTCCAGGCCGAGCTTGCGCCGCAGCGCCTCGACCTTGTCCGTCGGCAGTTCCTGCGACTGCCCGCGCAGCAGCGACTGCGGCAGGGCGACGTCGCCGTAGCGGATGCGCTTGAGCCGGCTGACCTGGCAGCCCTGCGACTCCCACAGCCGGCGCACCTCGCGGTTGCGGCCTTCCTTGACCACCACCCGGAACCAGTCGTGCGAATCGCTGCCGCCGATGCGCTCGATCTCGTCGAACTTCGCCGGGCCGTCCTCCAGCGCCACGCCGCGGCGCAGGCGGTCCACCAGCTTGTCGGAGACGTGGTCCTCGCCCTCGGGCGGACGCACGCGGCAGACGTACTCGCGTTCGACCTCGAACGAGGGATGCATCATCGCGTTGGCCAGCTCGCCGTCGGTGGTGAGCAGCAGCAGGCCGGTGGTGTTGATGTCGAGGCGGCCGATCGCGATCCAGCGCGCGCCCTTGAGCGCGGGCAGCGAGTCGAACACGGTCGGGCGGCCTTCCGGATCCTCGCGCGTGGTCACCTCGCCCTCGGGCTTGTTGTACATCAGCACGCGCGCCGGCTCCGTCAGCGCGGTGGCGACGAAGGTCTTGCCGTCGATCTCGATCTTGTCGCCGCCGGTGACGCTCATGCCGACGGTGGCGACCTCGCCGTTGACCTTGACCAGGCCGTCGGCGATGCGCTGCTCGAGCGCGCGGCGCGAGCCCAGGCCGGCCTGGGCGAGGACCTTGTGCAGGCGTTCCTCGAGGCGGGGGGCGCTCTTCTCCGCATCGCCGCGCTTGAGCGTCAGCGTGCGCGGGCTCCGGACAGGGGTGTGGGATTCGGTCATGGGGTCTGCTCCGACGAGGCCGCGACGGACTCGTCTTCTTCGTTGTCTTGTTCGTTGTCTGCTTCGGGGGCGGACATCGCGCCGGCGTCGTCCATGGCGGGCGCGGCGTCGTCCGCGGCGGCGACCGGCGTCGCATCCGCGGCTTCGCCGGCATCGGCTGCCGCCTCCGGCGCCTGCGCCGGCTCGCCCAGGGCGATGTCGCCGAGCACGCCAGGCGCCGCGTCGAAATCCAGCTGCGGCTCGAGCTCGCCGATGTCCTTGAGTTCCGACAGCGGCGGCAGCTCGTCCAGGCGCTTGAGGCCGAAATAGTCGAGGAACGCCTTGGTGGTGCCGTACAGCGCCGGCTTGCCGGGCACGTCGCGGTGGCCGACCACGCGGATCCACTCGCGCTCCTCCAGCGCCTTGATGATGTTGCTGCTCACCGCCACGCCGCGCACCTGTTCGATCTCGCCGCGGGTGATCGGCTGGCGGTAGGCGATCAGCGCCAGCGTCTCGAGCGTGGCGCGGGTGTAGCGTGTCTGGCGCTCGGTCCACAGCCGCGCCACCCAGGGGTGCACGTCCTGCCTGACCTGGAAGCGGAAGCCGGAGGCCACCTCGACCAGTTCGATGCCGCGCCCCTCGCAGCCTTCGCGCAGCGTCTCCAGCGCGCGCTCGATGGCGCCTTCCGGCACCGGTTCGTCCACCGTGAACAGGGCGCGCAGCTGCGCCAGCGACAGCGGCTGGTTGGCCGCGAGCAGCGCGGCCTCGACGATGCGGGTGATGAGGTTCTGGTCCATGCGTGTCTTGCCGGAACTGTTGCCTTCGTCCGTCACTCCCGCGGCGGCGGGGATCCGGTGTCTGGGATGTACGGTCGCATGCGTCGCAGTGGAGCCGATGCAGGCGGGGTCAGCGGTCGTCGTCGTTGGCCGCGGCCGCGTCGTCGTCGAATTCGCTCGACAGCTCGAGAGACTCGGTGCCGCGCTCGGTCGCCAGCGACTTGACGTAGATCGGCGCCAGCGGCGCGCGCTCGCCGGCGTGCGGCGGCTCGGTGTGCTCCTGCACCACCTCGACCAGCTGCTCCTTGGCCAGGGTCAGCAGGGCGAGGAAGGTCACCACCACGCCGAGCCGGCCCTCGCGCGGCTCGAACAGCGACTCGAAGCGGTGGAAGCGGCCGTCGCCCAGGCGCTCGAGCAGCTCGCCCATGCGCTGGCGCACGCTGAGCGCGTCGCGCCGGATCGCGTGCTGCGAGAACAGCTCGGCGCGCTTGAGCACGTCGCGCAGCGCCAGCAGCATCTCGCGCAGGTCCACCGGCGGCGGCAGCCGCACCGCGGCGCGGTCGGGCACGTAGGCGGCGGCCGGCGCGGTGTCGCGGTCCATGCGGGGCAGGGCGTCGAGGTCCTCGGCGGCCTGCTTGAAGCGCTCGTATTCCTGCAGCCGGCGCACCAGGTCGGCGCGCGGGTCCTCCTCGATCCCTTCCTCGTTGGCCGGCCGCGGCAGCAGCATGCGCGACTTGATCTCGGCCAGGATCGCGGCCATCACCAGGTACTCGGCGGCCAGCTCGAAGCGCATCTCGTGCATGGCCTGGATGTAGTCGATGTACTGGCGGGTGATCTCCGCAACCGGAATGTCGAGGATGTCCAGGTTCTGGCGCCGGATCAGGTACAGCAGCAGGTCGAGCGGGCCCTCGAAGGCGTCGAGGATCACCTCCAGCGCGTCCGGCGGGATGTACAGATCCTGCGGGATCTGCAGCACCGGCTGGCCGAGCACCACCGCCAGCGGCATTTCCTGCTGCTGCGGTGCCTGCGACGGGTTGTGCGGATGCGCTTCGGGCGCGTTGTTGGCGGTCATGCGCTGGCGGCCCCTCCGGGCCACTCGGTCTTGCGGTGGGCGTGCGCGAGCGGGCGCTACGCCGGTCTGGCAACGGTACGGCGGTGTTGCTGGCGGGCCCGGGCGTCGCACGCCGCGCGCGCCGCGATCCGGCGGCGATGGGCGTGGAAAGGCATCGGGCGTGGGCCGGTGCGGGCAGCGGGTCGGTCGGGGGCGGCTCCGGGCCGGGAACGCGACGGGCCGCTGCAGCCGGCCTCGAACTCACCGACAGGGTACGGGGTGGCGTTGCGGCTGTCCAGCCGTGCGTCGGCAAGCCGTGATGCCGTTCAGCCGGGCGCGACGCGATTGGGCGGAGCGGCCCGGGCGACTTATCCTGTGCCGCCGTCCGCGCATCTCGCGGACCTGCGCAGGAACGGCTCCGCCATGTGGTACGCCATCGCCGGCTACGACGCTCCCGACACCCTCGACCGCCGACTCGCCGCGCGGCCGGAGCACCTCGCACGCCTGAACGCGCTGCGCGACGCCGGCCGTCTGCTGCTGGCCGGGCCGTGTCCCGCGATCGACGCCGAGGATCCGGGCCCGGCGGGCTACACCGGCAGCCTGGTCGTGGCCGAGTTCGCCTCGCTGGAGGACGCGCGGGCCTGGGCCGAGGCCGATCCCTACCTCGCCGCCGGCGTGTACGCGCGGGTCGAGGTGCGTCCCTTCCGTCCGGTGCTGCCATGAACGCCGAGCGTGTCGAGCGGATCCGCGCCGCGCTGGAGGATGCATTCGCGCCGTGCGCGGTGCAGGTGGCGGACGAAAGCCATCGCCACGTCGGCCATGCCGGCGCGCGCGACGGTCGCGGCCACTTCGCGGTCGAGATCGTCAGCGCCGCGTTCGCCGGCATGGCGCCGCTGGCGCGCCACCGCGCGGTGTACGCCGCGCTCGGCACGCTGATGCAGACCGACATCCACGCCCTGGCGATCCGCGCCCTGACCCCGGAGGAGGCGCACGCCGCGGCCTCCCGCGGCTAGCCGTGCCGCCCGCCGACGGCCGCCCACCGCCGCCCCGGGCCTGTCGCTATACTGCCCGATGACCGCGATGCCTCCGGCATCGAGTCTGCAAGCCGATCAATGGCTTGCGGGGTAAATCTCAGAATCCTTCTCAGCAAGGTGGGGCCCGCCCGCGCGGCGCCACCCCGGGGCCGATCCACGCCGCATGCGCCTGTCCACGATCAAGCTGTCCGGCTTCAAGTCCTTCGTTGACCCGACCACGCTGCACCTGCCGACCAACATGACCGGCATCGTCGGTCCGAACGGCTGCGGCAAGTCCAACATCATCGACGCGGTGCGCTGGGTGATGGGCGAGAGCTCGGCCAGCCGCCTGCGCGGCGATTCGCTCACGGACGTGATCTTCTCCGGCAGCTCGGCGCGCAAGCCGGTGTCGCAGGCCACGGTCGAGCTGATCTTCGACAACTCCGACCGCACCATCACCGGCGAGTACGCCGCCTACAACGAGATCTCGGTCAAGCGCACCGTCGGTCGCGACGGCCAGAGCAGCTACTACCTCAACGGGGTCAAGTGCCGCCGGCGCGACATCACCGACCTGTTCCTCGGCACTGGCCTGGGCCCGCGCAGCTACTCGATCATCGAGCAGGGCATGATCAGCCAGATCATCGAGGCCCGCCCCGAGGATCTGCGCATCTACCTGGAGGAGGCCGCGGGCATCTCCAAGTACAAGGAGCGGCGCAAGGAGACCGAGACCCGCATCCGCCACACCCGCGAGAACCTCGACCGCCTCAACGACCTGCGCGAGGAAGTCGGCAAGCAGCTCGAACACCTCAAGCGCCAGGCGCGCCAGGCCGAGCAGTACCAGGCGCTGCAGGCCGAGCGCCGGGTCAAGGACGCGGAGTGGAAGGCGCTCGAACACCGTGCCCTCGACACGCAGCTGCAGTCCATGCGCGAGCGGCTGATGCAGGAGGAGACCCGGCTCGAGCAGCTGGTCGCCGAACAGCGCGAGGCCGAGCGCCTGCTCGAGACCGGCCGCGTGCGCCGCGAGGCCGCCGCCGAGGCGCTGAACAAGGCGCAGGCCGAGAGCTACGAGGCCAGCGGCACGCTGGCCCGGATCGAACAGCAGATCGCGCACCAGCGCGAGCTGGCCCAGGGCCTGCTGCGTGCGCGCCAGGAGGCCGAGCAGGCGCTGGCGGAGCTCGGCCAGCACATCAGCGGCGACGAAGCCAGGCTCGGCGTGCTGCGCGCCGCGATCGCCGAGGCCGAGCCGGCGCTGGCCCGCCTGCAGGCCGAGGACGGCGCGCGCCAGGACGCCCTGCGCGAGGCCGAGACCCGTCTGAACGACTGGCAGCAGCGCTGGGACGCGCATGCCCGCGCCCAGTCCGAGGCCGCGCGCGCGGCGGACGTCGAGCGTACCCGCATCGAGCACCTCGACCGGCAGACGCTCGACGCCGAGCGCCGCCGCGAGCAGCTCGCCGCCGAGCGCGCCGGCCTGGACCTGGCCGCGCTCGCCGCCACCTTCGAGCAGCTGCAGGCGCAGCACGACCAGCAGAAGGGTGCGCTCGACGCGCTCGCCGCCGAGGTCGAATCGCGCAAGCAGGCCGTGGCCGCCCTGCAGGAGCGGCAGCGCGCGACCCAGAACGAACTGGCCGAGGTCCGCAAGCAGGCCCAGGCCGCGCGCGGCCGCCTGTCCTCGCTGGAAACCCTGCAGCACGCCGCGCTCGGCCAGGAACAGGGCGCGGCGATGGCCTGGCTGCGCGCACGCGGGCTGGATTCGGCCGCGCGCGTGGGCGAGGTCCTGCGGGTCGAGGCGGGCTGGGAGAACGCGGTCGAAGCCGCGCTCGGCCAGCTCATCGAAGGCGTGCTGGTCGAATCGCCCGAGGCGCTGGTGGAGGCGCTGG
Organism: Vulcaniibacterium gelatinicum; assembly: GCF_008033445.1. Taxonomy (GTDB): domain Bacteria; phylum Pseudomonadota; class Gammaproteobacteria; order Xanthomonadales; family Xanthomonadaceae; genus Vulcaniibacterium_B; species Vulcaniibacterium_B gelatinicum. The sequence goes on along the minus strand of NZ_VNKO01000004.1, from coordinate 70,084 downwards.
CCGAACTCGGCGAGGGCCGCCTGACCCTGGTGGACCCGCACAACGACGCGGTGACGTTCGCGCCGACCTCGCTGGCCTCGAAGGTCACCGGCCCGATCGCGATCCGGCGCCTGCTCTCGCGCCTGCACGCGGCCGACACCCTGGCCGAGGCGCGCGCACTGCTGCCGCGCCTGGGCGCCGACGAGTCGGTGATCACCCGCGCCGGCGAGCGCCTCGGCGCCGGCTGGGTGCGGGTGGTGCGCTCGGGCGCGGCCAAGCAGGGCGCGCTGCTGCGCGAGAAGGAGATCCAGGCGCTGCGCGCCGAGATCGACCGGCTGCAGCGGCGCGAGCAGGAACTCAACGATGCCGTGACCGCGCTGCGCGACCAGGCGCTGGCGGCCGAGCAGGCGCGCGAGGACGCGCAGCGCTCGCTGTACCTGGCGCACCGCGGCGTGTCGGAACTGGCCGGCCAGTTGCAGGGCCAGCAGGGCCGGCTCGATTCCGCCCGCGGCCGCATCGAACGCATTGACGCCGAACTGGCCCAGCTCGCGACGACCCTCGAGTCCAGCCGCGAGCAGGCGCGCGAGGCGCGCACGCGGCAGGAACAGGCCGTGGCCCGCATGGCCGAGCTGGAGCAGGCGCGGCAGGCGCTGGAGGCCGAGCGCCGCACCCTGGCCGAGGCCCGCGACGCCGCCCGCAACGCCGCGCGCGAATCGCGCGACGCCGCGCATGCGCTGGCACTCACGCTCGAGTCGCAGCGCGCGCAGGTGGTGGCGCTGGAACAGGCCCTGCAGCGGATGGGCGGCCAGCGCGGCCAGCTCGACGCGCGCCTGGGCGAACTGGCCGCGCAGCTGGCCGACGGCGACGCCCCGGTGCGCGACCTGGAAGCCCAGCGCCAGGCCGCGCTCGAGGAACGCGTGCGCGCCGAGAAGGCGCTGGCCGCCGCGCGCTCGGCCCTGGAAGGCATCGACAACGAACTGCGCGGCTACGAGCAGACCCGCCACCAGCGCGACGAACAGGCGCTGGCCCAGCGCGAGCGGATCGCGCAGCGTCGGCTCGATCAGCAGGCGCTGGCGATCAAGGCCGAACAGCTCGCCCAGGCGGTGGCCGAGGCCGGCTTCGCGCTCGACGAGGTGACCGCCACGCTGCCCGCCGAGGCCGAGCCGCAGGCCTGGGAGAAGGCCGTCTCCGACCTCGACGCGAAGATGCGCCGCCTGGAGCCGGTCAACCTGGCCGCGATCACCGAGCACGCCGAGGCCGCGCAGCGCAAGGAATACCTCGACGCCCAGCACGCCGACCTGACCACCGCGCTGGAGACGCTGGAGGACGCGATCCGCAAGATCGACCGCGAGACCCGCGGCCGCTTCAAGGACACCTTCGACCGCGTCAACGCCGGCCTGCAGGAGCTGTATCCGCGCCTGTTCGGCGGCGGCCACGCCTACCTCGAGCTCACCGGCGAGGATCTGCTCGACACCGGCGTTGCGATCATGGCGCGTCCGCCGGGCAAGCGCGTGTCCAACATCACGCTGCTGTCCGGCGGCGAGAAGGCGATGACCGCGGTGGCCCTGGTGTTCGCGATCTTCCGCCTCAACCCCGCGCCGTTCTGCCTGCTCGACGAGGTGGACGCGCCGCTGGACGAGGCCAACGTCGGCCGCTTCTGCCAGATGGTCACGGAGATGAGCGAACAGGTACAGTTCCTGTTCGTCACCCACAACAAGGCCACGATGGAAGCCGCGCACCAGCTGTCCGGCGTGACCATGCGCGAACCGGGCGTCAGCCGCCTGGTCTCGGTGGACCTGGCCGAGGCCGCGCGCCTGGCCGGCGCGGCGTGAACGCGAACGCGAACGTTCCGGGGAGAACACCGCGATGTCCGATACCGACCTGCTCCGCCTCTCCATCCTCGTCGCCGGCCTGCTGCTGATCGCGGCGATCTACTTCTTCGGCCGGCCGCGCAAGCCGGGGCAGGGGCGGCGGGTGGAGGAGGAACGCGGGCGGGTCGAGCCGGTGCTCGGCGCGACGCCGGAAGCGGGCTCCGGGCCCGCGCCGGAGGAAGGCGCCGTGCAGCCCGAACTCGCGCTGGATGCGCCGGCGGCCTCGGCGACGGCGACCAGCGAGCTCGGCAAGCGCCGCGAGGAGAGCTTCGAGAAGATCGTCACCCTGTACGTGGCCGCGCGCGCCGGGCAGGTGCTGCGCGGCCCCGACATCGTGGTCGCGGCCGAGAAGGCCGGCCTGGTGTACGGCCACATGCAGATCTTCCACCGCCTGGTGGACGGCCATCCGGACCGCGGCCCGGTGTTCTCGGTGGCCAACATCCGCAAGCCGGGCGGCTTCGACATGGCCACGATCCAGGAACTGGAGACGCCCGCGGTCGCGTTCTTCCTCACCCTGCCGGCGCCGATCCCCGCGCTCGACGCCTGGGAGAAGATGCTGCCCACCGCGCAGCGCATGGCCGAGCTGCTCGACGGCGTGGTCCTGGACGAATCGCGCAACGCCCTCGGCCGCCAGCGCATCGCCCACATCCGCGAGGAACTGCGCGCCTGGGACCGGCAGCACGAGGCGCCGCCGCTGACCAAACCCCCCCGCTGGTAAGGCATGGGCAAGCCCGCGCAACGCGTCGCCGAGCTGCGGCGGCTGATCGAGGACGCCAACTACCGCTACTACGTCCTCGACGAACCCAGCATCCCGGACGCCGAGTACGACCGCCTGCTGCGCGAGCTGCAGGCACTGGAGGCCGCGCATCCGGAGCTGGCCGATCCCAACTCGCCCACGCAACGGGTCGGCACCGCGCCGTCCGCCGGCTTCGCCGAAGTCCGCCACGCGGTGCCGATGCTATCGCTGGCCAACGCCTTCAGCGACGAGGAGGTGGCCGAGTTCGTGGCCCGGATCACCAGGGAGACCGGCGATGCCGAGCCGGTGTTCTCGGTCGAGCCCAAGATAGACGGCCTGGCGATCAGCCTGCGCTACGAGCATGGTGCGTTCGTGCGCGGCGCCACCCGCGGCGATGGCGCCACCGGCGAGGATGTGACCGCCAATCTGCGCACCGTGCGCGCGATCCCGCTGCGCCTGCGCGGCAACGCGCCGGCGGTGCTGGAAGTGCGCGGCGAGGTGTACATGCCCAAGGCCGAGTTCGAGCGCTACAACGCCTGGGCGCGCGAGCACGGCGAGAAGACCCTGGCCAACCCGCGCAACGGCGCCGCCGGCTCGCTGCGCCAGCTCGACCCGCGCGTGACCGCGAAACGCCCGCTGAGCTTCTTCGCCTACGCCCTGGGCGAGGTCGAAGGCGCGACGCTGCCGCCGACCCATTCGCAGACCCTGGCCTGGTTGCGCGAGCTCGGCTTCCCCGTCTGTCCGGAGACCGACACCGCACGCGGCCTGGACGGGCTGCTGGCCTATTACCGCAAGCTCGGCGCACGTCGCGAGGCGCTGCCGTACGAGATAGACGGCGCGGTGTACAAGCTCGACCGCTACGACCGGCAGCGCGCGATGGGCTTCGTCTCGCGCGCGCCGCGCTGGGCCATCGCCCACAAGTACCCAGCGCAGGAAGAGGCGACCGTGGTCGAGGCGATCGACGTCCAGGTCGGCCGCACCGGTGCGCTCACGCCCGTGGCGCGGCTCCGGCCGGTGCAGGTGGGCGGCGTCACCGTCACCAACGCCACCCTGCACAACGCCGACCAGGTCGCGCGCCTGGACGTGCGCGTGGGCGACCACGTGATCGTGCGCCGGGCCGGCGACGTGATCCCGGAAGTCGTGCGCGTGATCCCCGAGCGCCGCTCGCACGATGCGAAGGGACGGCCGCTGCATCCGCCGTACCGGCTGCCGGACAAGTGCCCGGTGTGCGGCTCGGCGGTCGAGCGCGAGGAGGGCGAGGTGGTCGCGCGCTGCACCGGCGGACTGTACTGTCCGGCGCAGCGCGTGCAGGCGCTGCACCATTTCGCCTCGCGCCGGGCGATGGACATCGAGGGACTGGGCGAGCGTTTCATCACCGCCCTGGTCGAGTTCGGCTACGTGCGCACGGTGGCCGACCTGTACCGGCTCACGGTCGAGGATTTCGTCGAGATGAAGCGCCGCGCCGACGAGCGCGACGGCACCGTCCCGGAGACCGTCAAGGCCGGCAGGATCGCGACCAAGTGGGCCGAGAACCTGGTCGCGGCCATTGATGCCAGCCGCAACACCACGCTCGAACGCCTGCTCTACGCGCTCGGCATTCGCGACGTTGGCGAGAGCACGGCGAAAACCCTGGCGCGGCATTTCGGCGCGCTCGACCCGATCATGCACGCGGACGAGGAAACGCTGCAGGCGGTGCCCGACATCGGCCCGGTGGTCGCCGCACGCATCGCCCACTTCTTCGCCGAGCCGCACAACCGGGAGGTGATCGCCGCGCTGCGCAAGGCCGGCGTGCACTGGCCGGAGGGCCCGCCGCGGCGCAGCGAGGAGGGCCCGCTCGCCGGCAAGACCGTGGTGCTGACCGGCGGCCTGGCCTCGATGACCCGCGAGGAGGCGGGTGCGCAGCTCGAAGCGCTGGGCGCGAAAGTCTCCGGCAGCGTGTCGAAGAAGACCTCGTTCGTGGTCGCCGGCGAAGCCGCCGGCAGCAAGCTGGCCAAGGCGCAGGAACTCGGCATCGAGATCTGGGACGAGGCGCGCCTGCTCGCCTTTCTTCGGGAGCATGCGTGAGGGGGAAGCTTTTTTGCCACGGATGAACACGGATAAAGCTTTTTCAATTTTTTACTTGTTCTGCCTTATCCGTGTTCATTTGCTTTGATCCGTGGCAAAAAGCGCTTTCAAGACACGCCCATCCATGACCGACTGGCAGCCCACCGCAGGCATTGACGCGTTGCGCTTGCGCGCGCGCCTCTACGCGCTGGTGCGCGGGTTCTTCGCCGAGCGGGGGGTGCTCGAGGTCGAGACGCCGGTGCTCTCGCGCGCCGGCAACACCGATCCGAACATCGCCTCGTTCTCGCTCGAGTTCTCGGGCCGCACCGATGGCGCGCCGCGCACGCGCTGGCTGCGCACCTCGCCCGAATATCCGCTCAAGCGCCTGCTCGCGGCCGGCGTGGGCGACTGCTACGAGCTGGGCCGGGTGTTCCGCGACGGCGAGGCCGGCGGCCGCCACAACCCCGAGTTCACCATGCTCGAGTGGTACCGGGTGGGCTGGGACCACCGCCGGCTGATGGACGAGGCGGCGGAGCTGGTGCAGCGCGCGCTGGCGCTGGTCGGGCGGCGCGCGGCGCGCACCGACACGAGCTTCCGCGCGCTGTATCGGGAGCGGCTCGGCCTCGACCCCTTCACCGCGGACGAAGCCGCGCTGCGCGCCGCGCTCGGCGAGGTGCGCATCGCGCCGGAAGGGCTCACCCGCGACGACTGGCTCGACCTGCTGATGACCCATCGCCTGCAGCCGTCGTTCCCGTCCGACCAGCTGCTGGTCGTCTACGACTATCCCGCCTCGCAATGCGCGCTGGCGCGGATCCGTCCGGACGATCCGCCGGTGGCCGAACGCTTCGAGCTGTACCTGGGGCCGCTCGAGCTGGCCAACGGCTACCACGAGCTGGCCGACGCGGCCGAGCAGCGCGCGCGCTTCGAGCGCGACCGTGCCGTGCGCGCGCAGCGCGGCCAGCCCGTGCCGCCGCTGGACGAAGCCCTGCTCGCCGCGCTCGCCCACGGATTGCCCGGTTGCGCCGGCGTCGCGCTCGGCGTGGACCGGCTGCTGATGGCCATGCTCGGCACCGACCGCATCGCCGACGTGCTGGCGTTCGACTTCTCGCACGCCTGAAGCCCAGTGCGGCGAGCAGCGCGTACTAAGCTATCCGCCTCCTGCCGGGATTGACGCCGATCATGGATTTCGACCGCTACGACCGCATCCGCCCCATCCGCTGGACCGGGGATCGACTGGAACTGCTCGACCAGCGCCGGTTGCCGTTCGCGGTCGAATACCTGGCGTGCACGACCAGCGACGAGGTGGCCGAGGCGATCCGCACGCTCGCGGTGCGCGGCGCGCCGGCGATCGGCATCGCCGCCGCCTGGGGCGTGGTGCTGGCCGCGCGCACGATCGAGGCACCGGACGGGGCGGAAGCGGTGCACAAGCTGGAGCCGGCGATGGATCGGCTGAACGCCGCGCGGCCGACCGCCGTCAACCTGGCCTGGGCGCTGGCGCGGATGCGGGAGGCGCTGGGCACGGCGGGGCCGGACTGGCGCGAGGTGATCGAGCGCGAGGCGCGGGCGATCGAGGCCGAGGATCTGGCCGCCAACCGGCGCATGGGCGCGCTGGGCGCCGCGCTGATCGCGCCCGGCAGCGGCGTGCTGACGCACTGCAACACCGGTTCGCTGGCCACGGCCGGCTTCGGCACCGCGCTCGGGGTGATCCGGGCCGGCGTGGCCGAGGGACGCATCCAGCGCGTGTTCGCGGGCGAGACGCGGCCGTGGCTGCAAGGGGCACGGCTGACCGTGTGGGAGCTGCAGCAGGACGGGATCGCGGCCACCCTGATCGCCGACGCGGCCGCGGCCTACCTGATGCAGTCGGGCAAGGTGCAGTGGGTGGTGGTCGGCGCCGACCGGATCTGCGCGAACGGCGACACGGCGAACAAGATCGGCACCTATCAGCTCGCGATCGCGGCGCGCCACCACGGGGTGCAGTTCATGGTGGTGGCGCCGTCCTCGACGGTGGACATGGCCACGCCCTCGGGCGATGCGATCCACATCGAGGAGCGCGATCCGGGCGAACTCCACGGTGTGGGCGGCGTGCGCACCGTGGCCGAGGGCATCCCGGCCTGGAACCCGGTGTTCGACGTCACCCCGCACACGCTGATCGACGCGATCGTGACCGAGAAGGGCGTCATCGAACGCCCCGATGCGGAGAAGATGCGCGCGGCGTTCGGTTGATCCGCCGGCATGCCCGCCGTGTGGTGCGGGCGCGTACGCGTGTCATCGCTTCGTTGCCGTCGTGCCGGCGCAAGCCGGGGCCCATGTGGCTGTTGCTTTCCCGGCAAGCACCCAGATACCCCCGCGCACCGGATCCGGGCCGGGCACCCTGGAAAGACCCGAACCCGCCCCGCATAAGTCATTGAACGAACGAACAAATCAGGCGGCCTGAGCAGCGCCTGCGTGGTATCATTTCACGTCGTCTCGACAGGCCCGGAAGACCCGCCCGCCGCCCGCTTCCCGGGCGCCCGCGACGGATCCCCGGAAGCCCCCGCACACCGCCCAGCACGGAACCCCGATGGCCGAACTCGCCAAGGAAATCATCCCCGTCAACCTCGAAGACGAGATGCGCCGCAGCTACCTCGATTACGCCATGAGCGTGATCGTCGGCCGCGCCCTCCCGGACGTCCGCGACGGCCTCAAGCCCGTGCACCGGCGCGTGCTGCACGCCATGAACGAACTCGGCGCGCACAGCAACAAGCCGTACTACAAGTCCGCGCGCATCGTCGGTGACGTCATCGGTAAGTACCACCCCCACGGCGACGCCGCCGTGTACGACACCCTGGTCCGCATGGCGCAGCCGTTCTCGCTGCGCTACCTGCTGGTGGACGGGCAGGGCAACTTCGGCTCGATTGACGGCGACAACCCCGCCGCCATGCGCTACACCGAAGCGCGCATGTCGCGCCTGGCGCACGAGCTGCTGGCCGACATTGACAAGGAGACGGTGGACTTCCAGCCCAACTACGACGAGAAGGAACTCGAACCCACCGTCCTGCCCACGCGCGTCCCCAACCTCCTGGTCAACGGCTCGGCCGGCATCGCGGTCGGCATGGCCACCAACATCCCGCCGCACAACCTCGCCGAGGTCGTGGACGCGACCATCGCCCTGATCGACAACCCGCAGATCGACGTGGACGGGCTGATGGACCACATCCCCGGCCCCGACTTCCCCACCGCCGGCATCATCAACGGCACCGCCGGCATCGTCGCCGCCTACCGCACCGGCCGCGGCCGCGTGCGCATGCGCGCCCGCGCCGAAATCGAGACCGACGACAACGGCCGCGAGGCGATCGTCGTCACCGAGATCCCGTACATGGTCAACAAGGCCCGGCTGATCGAGAAGATCGCCGAGCTGGTGAAGGAAAAGAAGCTCGAGGGCATCGCCGAGCTGCGCGACGAGTCCGACAAGGACGGCATGCGCATCTACATCGAGGTCAAGCGCGGCGAGTCGGCCGAGGTGGTGCTGAACAACCTCTACCAGCAGACCCAGATGGAGTCGGTGTTCGGCATCAACATGGTCGCGCTGGTGGATGGCCGGCCGCGGCTGCTGAACCTCAAGCAGATCCTCGAGGCCTTCGTCCGCCACCGTCGCGAGGTGGTGACCCGGCGCACCATCTTCGAGCTGCGCAAGGCCCGCGCCCGCGCCCACATCCTCGAGGGCCTGACCGTCGCGCTGGCCAACATTGACGAGATGATCGAGCTGATCAAGACCTCGGAGAGCCCGCAGGTCGCCAAGGAGCGCATGCTGGCGCGCACCTGGGCGCCGGGCCTGGTCGGCGCGCTGCTCGCCGCCGCCGGCGCCGAGGCCTCGCGGCCGGAGGATCTGCCGCCCGGCGTGGGCCTGGTGGACGGCGCCTACCAGCTCACCGAGACCCAGGCCAGGGAGATCCTGGAGATGCGCCTGCACCGCCTGACCGGGCTGGAGCAGGAGAAGCTCACCGAGGAATACCGGCAGCTGCTCGACACCATCGCCGGCCTGATCCGCATCCTCGAGGACCCGGACGTGCTGCGCGAGGTGATCCGCACCGAGCTGCGCAACCTCAAGGAGGAGTACGGCGACGCGCGCCGCAGCGAGATCCGGCAGAGCGAGGAGGACCTGGACATCCTCGACCTGATCGCGCCCGAGGACGTGGTGGTCACGCTCTCGCACGCCGGCTACGCCAAGCGCCAGCCGGTCAGCGCCTACCGTGCGCAGCGCCGCGGCGGCCGCGGCCGCACCGCGGTGGCGACCAAGGAAGAGGATTTCATCGACCAGCTGTGGCTGGTCAACACCCACGACACGCTGCTGGCCTTCACCAGCGCCGGCCGCGTGTTCTGGCTGCCAGTGCACCTGCTGCCGGAGGCCGGCCCGAACGCGCGCGGCCGCCCGATCGTCAACTGGATCCCGCTCGAGGACGGCGAGAAGGTGCAGGCGGTGCTGCCGGTGCGCGAGTACGAGGAAGGCCGCTACGTGTTCTTCGCCACCCGCAACGGCACGGTGAAGAAGACCCCGCTGACCGAGTTCGCCTACCGCCTGCAGCGCGGCAAGATCGCGATCAACCTGGAGGCGGGCGACGCGCTGGTCGGCGTGGCGCTCACCGACGGGCAGCGCGACATCATGCTGTTCGCCAGCAACGGCAAGGCGGTGCGCTTCGACGAGGCCGAGGTGCGCGCGATGGGCCGCACCGCCACCGGCGTGCGCGGCATGAAGCTGGCCGAGGGCGAGCAGGTGATGAGCCTGATCGTGCTGGAGGGCGAGGGCGACATCCTCACCGCCACCGAGCACGGCTACGGCAAGCGCACCCCGGTGGCCGAGTATCCGCGCAAGGGCCGCGGCACCCAGGGCGTGATCGCGATCCAGACCAGCGCCCGCAACGGCAGGCTGGTCGGGGCGGTGCAGTTGTCCGACCACCACGAGGTGCTGCTGATCTCCGACGGCGGCACCCTGGTGCGCACCCGCGCGGCCGAGATCTCGCAGGTCGGCCGCAATACCCAGGGCGTGATGCTGATGCGCCTGGCGGAAGGCGAGTCGCTGCAGGCGATCGAGCGCCTGGACGCCTCGCTCGACGACGAGGCGGATGCGGCGATGGCGGTGGCCGAGGCCGGCACGACGGCGGGCTTGCAGCCGCAGGCGTAAGCAGGCGGTTGCCCCCACCCCAGCCCTCCCCCGCGTGCGGGGGAGGGCTGGGGTGGGGGGCGGGCGGCAGGCCGCCTCAGCCCAGGGCTTCCAGCACGTGCTCCGCCGAGGACACCCGGTACTCCCCCGGCGCCTCGACGAAGAGCTGCCTGACCACCCCGTCCTGCACCACCATCGCGAAACGCCGCGAGCGGATGCCCATGCCGTAGGCGCTGGCGTCCATCTCCAGCCCCAGCGCGCGGGTGAAGTCGGCGTTGCCGTCGGCCAGCATCTGCAGCCCCTCCGGCACGTTCTGGCTCCTGGCCCAGGCCTGCATCACGAAGGGGTCGTTGACCGCCAGGCAGGCGACCTCGATGCCGCGTTCCCGGAACTCGTGGAAATGCTGGATGTAGCTGGGCAGGTGCCGCTCCGAGCAGGTCGGCGTGAAGGCCCCCGGCACCGCGAACACGACCACGGTCTTGTCCTCGAACAGGGTCCGGGTATCCACGGTTTCCACGCCCTGCCGGATGCGCTTGAGGGTCACTTCCGGCACCCGGTCTCCCACCTTGATCGTCATGGCCGTCTCCCGATTAACGAAATCTGCACGCACGGCGCCCCGCCGTCGGTCGGCGCCCGCGGGCGCTTGAAATTCCCGCAGGCGGAGCCTACCTGACGGGCGGAGACATGGCGCGTCCCATGTCCCGGTCAGGCAGTTCCACCGCTTCAGGGAGAGTGTCCGATGAACATCGTTCATTACCGCCGCTGGCCCTCGAGCATGTTCCCGGCCGAGTTCCGGCAGATGTTCGAGCGGCTTTTTGACGACAACCTGTTCGAACAGGCCCAGGCCGACGAGAGCTCGGTGGTCACCAGCCAGTGGGTGCCCGCCGTGGACGTGAAGGAGGAGAACGACCGGTTCGTGCTGTACGCCGACCTGCCGGGTGTGGACCCCGAGCAGATCGAGGTCTCCATGGACAAGGGCATCCTGACGATCCGCGGTGAGCGCCGCAGCGAGAGCTCGAACGAGACCGAGCGTTACTCGCGCATCGAGCGCCGCTATGGCAGCTTCCATCGCCGCTTCGCGCTGCCCGACAGCGCCGACCCGAACGGGATCCAGGCGCGCGGCCACAACGGCGTGCTCGAGATCGTGATCCCCAAGCGCCCCGAGACCGCGCCGCGCCGCATCCAGGTCAACCGCGTCGAGAACGACCGCCAGACCATCGACGCGCCCAAGACCCAGCAGTGAAGGCTTGACGGCCGGTTCCGCGTCGGGCCAGTGTCCGGCCTGCGGCGCATGCGTCGCAGGCCTTTTTCTGCCAGCCGGTAGCCGCTCATGGAATTCAAGGATTACTACGCCACGCTCGGTGTCGAGCCCAGCGCCGGCGAGGCCGAGATCAAGTCGGCCTATCGCCGCCTGGCGCGCAAGTACCACCCGGACGTGAGCAAGGAGCCGGGTGCCGAGGAGAAGTTCAAGGCCGTCAACGAGGCCTATGAGGCGCTGCGCGATCCGCACAAGCGCGCGGCCTACGACCAGCTCCGCACGCGCGGCTACCGCCCGGGCGACGAGGTGCGGCCGCCGCCGGGCGGGTTCGGCGAGGGCCTGGATGATTTCGATTTCGAGGAGATCTTCGCCGGCGGCGGCGCGAGCGGGGGCTTCAGCGATTTCTTCGAGTCCCTGTTCGCCCGCCAGCGTGGCCACGGCGGCGCCAGGACCCGCGGCCACACCCGCGCCAAGCTCGCGGTACCGCTGGAGGCGGTGTATGCAGGCAGCAGCGTGCGCATCGGTCTGGGCGGCCGCACCCTGGACGTGCGCGTGCCCAAGGGCGTGCGCCCCGGCCAGCGGATCCGGCTCGCGGGGCAGGGCAGCGGCGGCGGCGACCTGATCCTGGAGATCGAATACGCGGCCCACCCGCAGTTCGAGGTGGACGGGCGCAACATCATCTACGTCCTGCCCGTGGCGCCGTGGGAGGCCGCGCTCGGGGCCAGGGTCAGCGTGCCCACCCTGGGCGGCCCGGTGGAAGTCACGATCCCGCCCGGCTCCGAGGCGGGGCAGCGCCTGCGTCTGCGCGGTCGCGGCCTGCCGGGCACCGGGGGGCACCCCGACGGCGACCAGATCGTGGAACTGGAGGTGCTGGCGCCGCGGCCGCAGACCGAGGCCCAGCGCGAGGCCTATCGGCGCATGCGCGACGCCTTCGGCCAGGATTGGCGCCGCGCTTGAGCGCGCTTACGCCTCCGGCGCCGGCGCGCCGGGGTCGTTGCCCAGCATCTGCTGGATCATGTCCGCCAGCTCGTTCTCGCTGAAGGGCTTGGTGATGTAGGCCTTCGCGCCCTGGCGCATGCCCCAGACCCGGTCGGTGTCCTGGTCCTTGGTGGTGACCAGCACCACGGGGATGTGCTTGGTGGCCGGGTCGCGGGTGATGGTGCGGGTGGCCTGGAACCCGTTGAGGTTGGGCATCACCACGTCCATCAGGATCAGGTCCGGCAGCTCGCGCTTGGCCGCCTCGACGCCGGCGGCGCCGTCCTCGGCGGTCAGCGCCTCGTGGCCGAGCTTCTCGACGATCCGCCGGATGCCCATCAGCTGCGAGGGCGAATCGTCCACGATCAGGATGCGCGCCATGTCGGAGTCCCCAGTGGTCGAGCGATTGTAGCGGCGGCGGCGCGGGGCGCAAACCGGGCCGCGGGCCTCACAGCCGCACCAGCGTGCGGCCGAGGGAACCGCCTGCCAGCATCCGGTCGAACACCGTGGGCAGTTCCGCCAGCGTGACCTCGGCGGTGCAGATGCGGTCGAGGTGGCGCGGCTTCCAATCGTCGGCGAGGTGCTGCCAGATCCGCTCGCGGATCTCGCGCGCGGTGCCGGCCGAGGCCACCCCGAGCAGCGATACGCCGCGGATGATGAAGGGCATCACCGTGGCGTGCAGTTCGGCCGAGGCGGCCAGGCCGGCGCTGGCGACGTTGCCGTAGGGGCTGGTCTGCGCCAGCAGGCTGGCCAGCATCGGCCCGCCGACGTTGTCCAGGCCGCCGCCGAAGCGCGCCGACTCCAGCGGTCGCGTCGTCGCCAGCGCCTCGCGGCCGAGCACTTCGCGTGCGCCGAGCGACTTCAGATAGCCGGCATGCTCGGCCTTGCCGCTGATCGCATGCACCTCGAAGCCGGCACGGCTGAAGATGTCCACCGCCAGCGAGCCCACGCCGCCGGTCGCGCCGGTGACGGCGAGCGGCCCCAGCGCCGGCGTCTGCCGGTTCTCCAGCATGCGGAACAGGGCCAGGCCCGCGGTGAAGCCGGCGGTGCCCAGGATCATGCTTTCGCGCAGGTCCAGCCCGGCCGGCAGCGGGATCGCCCACTGCGCCTCCAGGCGCACGTATTCCGAATACCCGCCGTCGCGGGTCTCGCTCAGCCCGCAGCCGGTGACCAGCACCGCATCGCCTTCGCGAAACCGCGGGTCGGTCGAGGCGACCACGTGGCCGGCGACGTCAATGCCGCCGACGAGCGGAAACCGGCGCAGGATCTTGCCCTTCCCGGTGCCGGCCAGCGCGTCCTTGTAGTTGACCGACGAGTACGCGGCTCGGATCACCAGCTCGCCGGGCGAGAGCGCGTCGAGCGACAGGCGCTCCAGGCCGCTGCGGTAGCCCGCCGCGTCGTCGTGGATCCGGAAGGCGTCGAAGGTGGCGGGAATGGTCGTCATCGCAGTGCGTTGCGCCGTCTCTCGTCAATCCACTTGCTGGCCTGTGCCGGGCGGTAGGCGCGCATCCAGGCCAGCAGTCCGTCGAGATCCTCGCCGTGCCAGAGGTCGCGGCGCTGGTCGGGGTGCAGGAAACGCTCGGCGACCATGCGGTCGAGCATCGCCAGCAGCGGGTCGTAGAAGCCCTCCACGTCGAGGAAGGCGCAGGGCTTGTCGCCCAGGCCGAGCTGGCGCCAGGTCAGCATCTCGAACATCTCGTCGAGCGTGCCGAAACCGCCGGGGAGGGCGATGAACGCATCGGCGAGGTCGAACATGCGCGCCTTGCGCTCGTGCATGTTGGCCACGACCTCCAGGCGGGTGAGCCCCTGGTGGGCGACTTCCCACTCCACCAGCTGCTCCGGGATCACGCCGATCACCTCGCCGCCGGCCTCGAGCGCCGCATCGGCGAGCAGCCCCATCAGGCCGACGTTGCCGCCGCCGTACACCAGGGTGAGCCCCTCGCGCGCCAGCCGGGTGCCGAGCGCGATCGCACGCTCGGCGTAAGCCGGCCTGCTGCCGGTGTTGGAGCCGCAGTAGACACAGATGGAACGCATCAAGCCGATGGAACCGCGGGGCAGCGGGGAGGCCATGCCCATGCGCGACCTTCGGCGGCATGGATGCCGCCGAAGAGCCTACATGGATGTACTTGCGGCGTGTCGCGCATGGGCATGGCCTTCCCGCTGCCGACCATGAAGCTCACGGCACTCAGTTGGCCTTGTGGATGGCGCGCTTGTGCACCGCCATGGCCGCGTCGTGCACCGCCTCCGACAGCGACGGATGGGCGTGGCAGATGCGGGCCAGATCGTCGGCCGAACCCTTGAACTCCATGGTCAGCACGCCCTCGTGCACCAGTTCGGAGACGTTGGCGCCGACCAGGTGCATGCCGAGCACGCGGTCGGTCTCGGCGTGGGCGAGCACCTTGACGAAGCCCGCCGGCTCGGCCATCGCCACCGCGCGGCCCACCGCCGCGAACGGGAAGCTGCCGGCCTTGTACGGGATGCCCTCGGCCTTGAGCTGCTCCTCGGTCTTGCCGACCCAGGCGATCTCCGGCTCGGTGTAGATCACCCACGGGATGGTCTCGAGGTTGACGTGGCCCGGCAGGCCGGCGATCAGCTCGGCCACCGCGATGCCTTCCTCGAAGCCCTTGTGCGCCAGCATCGGCCCGCGCACGCAGTCGCCGATCGCCCACACGCCGTCCACGCCGGTGTGGCAGTGCTCGTCCACCTCGATGAAGCCGCGCTGGTCGAGCCTCACCCCGGTGTCCTCGGCCAGCAGGCCGCGGGTCGCGGCGCGGCGGCCGACCGCCACCAGCAGCCGGTCCACGACCAGGGTCTGCTCGCCCTTGTCGTCGGCGTAGGTGACGTGCACCTCGCCCTTCTTCACCTCGGCCTTGCTCACCTTGGCGCCGAGGCGGATGTCCAGGCCCTGCTTCTTGAACTCGCGCGCGGCGACCTTCGACACCTCGGCGTCGGCGGCGGCGAGGAAGTTCGGCAGCGCCTCGAGGATCGTCACCTGCGCGCCGAGCCGGTTCCACACGCTGCCCAGCTCCAGGCCGATCACGCCGGCGCCGATCACGCCCAGGCGCTTGGGCACTTCCTCGAAGTCCAGCGCGCCGACGTTGTCCACGATGTGCTTGCCGTCGAACCTGGCGAACGGCAGCTCGATCGAATCCGAGCCGGCGGCCAGGATCACGTTCGTGCCCTTGAGCTCGACCTCGCTGCCGTCGTGCTGCTTGACCTTGACCACGTTGCCCGGGTGCAGCACGCCGAAGCCGTAGTACGGCGTGACCTTGTTCGCCTTGAACAGCTGGGCGATGCCGCCGGTGAACTGCTTCACGATCCTGTCCTTGCGCGCGATCATCGTCGGCACGTCGATCGAAGCAGCCTGGGTGCTGATCCCGTGCTCGCCGAAGATGTGCGACAGGTTCCAGAACTGGCGCGAGGAGTCGAGCAGCGCCTTGGACGGGATGCAGCCCACGCGCAGGCAGGTGCCGCCCAGCGCCGGCTTGCCGTCCTTGCCGAGCGCGGCGTCTATGCACGCGGTCTTCATCCCCAGCTGCGCGGCGCGGATCGCGGCGTGGTAGCCGGCGGGGCCGGCGCCGATGACGATGACGTCGAATTGTTCTGCCATTTGCGTGTTCCCGGGAGAGAAGCGAGTGGGGAGAAGTGGACTCACTCCTCGTGCTTACATGCCCAGCAGCATCCGGTGCGGGTTCTCGAGCTGGTTCTTGATGTCCACCAGGAACAGCACCGCGTCCTTGCCGTCAATGATGCGGTGGTCGTAGGAGAGCGCGATGTACATCATCGGCGCGATCACGACCTGGCCGTTCTCGGCGATCGGCCGCTCCTTGATCGCGTGCATGCCCAGGATCGCGCTCTGCGGCGGGTTGACGATCGGGGTGGACATCAGCGAACCGAAGGTGCCGCCGTTGGTGATGGTGAAGGTGCCGCCCTGCAGGTCCTCCAGCTTCAGCCCGCCCTCGCGCGCCTGCCTGGCGTAGGTGGCGATGGCGGCCTCGATCTCGGCGAAGGACATGCGCTCGGCGTTGCGCAGCACCGGCGTGACCAGGCCCTTGTCGGTGGCCACGGCGACCGAGATGTCGGCGTAGCCGTGGTAGATGATGTCGTTGCCGTCCACCGAGGCGTTGATGATCGGGAAGCGCTGCAGGGCGTTGGCGACGGCCTTCACGAAGAAGCTCATGAAGCCGAGCTTGATGCCGTGGGCCTTCTCGAACTGCTCGCCGAGCTGCTTGCGCATCGCCACGACCTTGCCCAGGTTGACCTCGTTGAACGAGGTCAGCATGGCGATCGAGTTCTTCGACTGCATCATGCGCTCGGCGATGCGGGCGCGCATGCGGGTCATCGGCACGCGCTCCTCGGGACGCGCGCCGCCGGCCACGCCGGCGGTGCGGCCGGCGGCGTAGTTGAGCAGGTCCTCCTTGGTCACCGCGCCGCGGCGGCCGGTGCCCTCGACCAGCGACGGGTCAATGCCTTCCTTCGCCGCGGTGAAGCGCGCGCCCGGCGGCAGCGACTCCAGCCCGGCCGGCGCGGCGGCCCTGGCCGGCTCGGCCTGCGCGGCGGCGGCCGGCGCGGGCTTGGCCGCCTCGGCCTTGGCCTCGGCCTTCGGCGCTGCGGCCGCGGCCACCGCGCCTTCCTCGATCAGCGCGATCACCTGCTGGCTGGTGACGGTGGCGCCGCTCTCGAACTTGATTTCCTTGAGCACGCCGTCCACCGGCGCCGGCACCTCGAGCACGACCTTGTCGGTCTCCAGGTCGAGCAGGTTCTCGTCGCGCTTGACCGCATCGCCGGGCTTCTTGTGCCAGGTGGCGATGGTGGCGTCGGAGACGGATTCGGGCAGGACCGGGACTTTGACTTCGATGGCCATGGTGGGCGTCCTAGATTTGGAATGTCATTCGGGGCTGGCGTCGCCGTTGACCGGATTGACCAGGGCATCGGCGACGAGCTGCGCCTGCTCGGCGACGTGCTCGGCGAAATGCCCGGCGGCGGGCGAGGGCGAGCGCGGGCGGCCGGCGTAATGGAGGGTCTGCTTCGGCTGCAGGCAGGCGCGCAGGTGGTGCTGGATCTGGTACCAGGCGCCCTGGTTCTGCGGCTCCTCCTGGCACCACACGACCTCGGCGGTGGAGGCGAAGCGCTTGAGCTCGGTCGCCAGCTCCTGGCGCGGGAACGGGTACAGCTGTTCCACCCGCACCAGGGCGACGTCCTTGATGTCCTGCTTCTGCGCTTCCTCGAGCAGGTCGTAATAGACCTTGCCCGCGCAGACCACCACGCGGCGCGGCTTCTTCGCCGTGGCGGTGGTGTCGGGGATCAGGCGCTGGAAGCCGCCGCCGGCCAGCTCGTCCAGGGTCGAGACCGCGAGCTTGTGGCGCAGCAGCGACTTCGGCGTCATCACCACCAGCGGCTTGCGCGTGGTCATGCGCATCTGCCGGCGGATCATGTGGAACGCCTGCGCCGGGGTGGTGGGCACGCAGACCAGCATGTTGTCGAGCGCGCACAGCTGCAGGAAGCGCTCCAGGCGCGCCGAGCTGTGCTCCGGGCCCTGGCCCTCGTAGCCGTGCGGCAGGAACAGCGCCAGGCCGCACAGCCGGCCCCACTTGGCCTCGCCCGAGGACAGGAACTGGTCGATGACCACCTGCGCGCCGTTGGCGAAGTCGCCGAACTGGGCCTCCCAGATGTCCAGCGTCATCGGGTCGGCGGTGGCGTAGCCGTACTCGAACGCCATCACCGCCTCCTCGCTCAGCAGCGAGTCGACGATGGTCACGTGTTCCTTGTTTTCGACCAGCTCGCGCAGCGGCAGGTAGCAGGCGTCGGTGGCCTGGTCGTGCAGGATCGCGTGGCGGTGGAAGAAGGTGCCGCGGCCGCTGTCCTGGCCCACCAGGCGCAGCTTGTAGCCCTCGGCCAGCAGGGTGGCGTAGGCGAGGTTTTCGGCGAAGCCCCAGTCGCCCGGCAGCTCGCCGGCGGCCATCTTCTGCCGGTCCTCGTAGATCTTGGCCACGCGCGGATGCAGCTTGACCGTGTCCGGAACGGTGTTGATCGCGCGCGCGAGGCGGTCGAGCGTGGCGCGTTCGACCGTGGTGTCCACTGGGTCGGACAGCCTGCCGGAGAGGTACTTCGACCAGTTGACGGTGAACTCGTCGCTCTTGACCTGCACCAGCTCGGTGGTGACCTCGCCCTTGTCGAGCTTGGCGCGGTAGCCGTCCACCAGCGCCTTCGCCTCGTCGGCGGAGACCGCGCCCTCGGCGGCCAGGCGCTCGGCGTACAGCTCGCGCGTGGTCTTCATCGAACGGATCCTGCGGTACATCACCGGCTGCGTCGCCGCCGGTTCGTCGGCCTCGTTGTGGCCGTGGCGGCGGTAGCACACCAGGTCGATGACCACGTCCTTGGCGAAGCGCTGGCGGAAGTCGAGCGCGAGCTCGGCGCAGAACGCCACCGCTTCCGGGTCGTCGCCGTTCACGTGCAGCACCGGCGCGCCGACCATCTTGGCCACGTCGGTGCAGTACAGCGTGGAGCGCGCGTCCTGGCGCTCGCTGGTGGTGAAGCCGACCTGGTTGTTGATGACGATGTGCACCGTGCCGCCGACCGCGAAGCCGCGCGCCTGCGACATCTGGAACAGCTCCATCACCACGCCCTGGCCGGCGAAGGCGGCGTCGCCGTGCATCAGCACCGGCAGCACGGCCTTGCGCTCGCTGTCGCCGCGGCGCAGCTGGCGCGAGCGCGCGCTGCCGGCAACCACGGGGTCCACGATCTCCAGGTGCGAGGGGTTGAAGGCCAGGGCCAGGTGCACCGGGCCGCCCGGCGTGGCCACGTCGGCGGAGAAGCCCATGTGGTACTTCACGTCGCCGGTGTGGGCGCGGTCGTCGTGGGCGTGCTCGAACTTGCCCTCGAACTCGTCGAACAGCTTGCGCGGCGGCTTGCCCAGGGTGTTGACCAGCACGTTGAGGCGGCCGCGGTGGGCCATGCCCATCACGACTTCCTTGACGCCCTGTTCGCCGGCGCGGCGGATCATCACGTCGAGCAGCGGGATCAGGCTGTCGCCGCCTTCGAGCGAGAAGCGCTTCTGGCCGACGTACTTGGTGTGCAGGTAGCGCTCGAGCCCTTCGGCCGCGGTCAGGCGCTCGAGGATGCGCGCCTTCTGCTCACGGGTGCGGCGGTAGTTGCCGGCGGCCGATTCCAGGCGTTCCTGCATCCAGCGACGCTGCTCGACGTCGGTGATGTGCATGAACTCGGCGCCGATCGGGCCGGTGTAGGTGGCCTTGAGCAGGCTCACCAGCTCGCCGAGCTTCATGCGGTCGCGGCCGCCGACGCCGCCGGTGGAGAACTCGTCGCCGAGGTCGCGTTCGGACAGGCCGTGGAAACCGAGCTCGAGGTCGGGGGCGGCCGGCTTCTCCAGCAGCCCGAGCGGGTCGAGGTTGGCGGCGAGGTGGCCGCGCGAGCGGTAGGCGGTGATCAGCTTGGCCACTGCGCACTCGCGCACGTCGGCCGCGCCGGCCGGGGCGGCGAGCAGGCCGCGCGCGGCCAGGCGGCCGGCTGCGGCGACCTGGGCCATCACCGCCGAGTGCGGGACGTCGCCGGCCTCGCGGCCCTTGAACCCGTCGAAATACGCCTTCCATTCGGGCCCCACGCTGTCGGGGGCGGCCAGGTACTGCTCGTACAGCTCCTCGAGGTAGGCGGCGTTGGCGCCGAGTTGCGAGGACTGGGCAAACTGCTTCAGAAGACTGTCCACGATCGGGTCAGGCTGCTCGGTGGGGGCAAGTGGTTGATCGGACGAGGGTTTGAAGGCCCCGGCCGGGCGCGCCTGAATCGGGCGCGAAAGGACGGAAAGTATAACGGCTGGGGCGCTCGCGCGCGGGGACTGGGCGGCGGATCAGAGCCCGAGCGCGCGGTATTCGGTCACCGGCCGCGCGCGTTCCCAGACCGCGGCGAAGTCGTCGCGCAGCTGCCGCGCGCGGCCCGGGGCGTGCAGGTCGGCCTCGCCGTCGAAACGGTGGCCCAGGCCGCGGAAGTAGTAGCCGCCGGCGTCGCTGGCGATGTAGGCGGAGGGGTAGGACCGATCCACCGGATCGTCCACCTCGCGGAACAGGAAGATGCTGGGCAGGCGCTGGGCCAGGGCCAGCAGCGGGGCGTGGTCGCGCTGCGGCGTGCTGGCGTCCTGGAGCAGGATCCGCACCTCCACCCCGCGCCCGGAGACGGCGAGGGTGCGCAGCGCCTCGAGCACGGGCGGGGCGTCCAGCAGGCCCGGGTCGAGGTCGCGGGTATAGATGCACAGCAGGCGGCGCGCGCCGCGGACCAGGGCCTCGGTCACGGCCACCGCGTCGTCGCGGGTCTCGACCGCGTGCGCACCGGCCAGGTCGCGGCGCATGGCCTGGTGCTCGATCCCGGCTTCCATGAAGCGCTCGCCCACCGGTACGAAACCGTTGCGGGCGTAGAACTCGATCGCCGGGGCCTGCGCGTGCAGGGTGACCTCGCGCCAGCCGTGCCGGCGCGCCTCGGCGACCAGGGCCGAGAGCATCGCCTGGCCGACGCCGCGGCCGCGCCACTCGCGCAGCACGGCCATGCGGCCGATGCGGTGGTCGGGGGTGAGCCGGCCGGCGCCGATCGCGGCCCCGTCGATGGTGCGGGCGATCACATGCACGCACTGCGGGTCGAGCCCGTCGCGCTCGAGCGAGGCCGGCACCTGCTGCTCCTCGACGAACACCCGCGTGCGGACCGCGTTCAATTCGTCCGCGGCGGTCTCCCAGGCCACCGTCTCGACATGGAAGGGGCGGGGTTCGGCGCTCATGGTGGGCTCACGCTTCCTCGTCGGTCAGGAGCCGGTAATGGCCGGCGCAGAGCAGGTCGAACACCGCGTCGCGCCCGGCCTGCGACAGCGCGTCGTACTGCGCCCCGTCCAGCGCGGCGGCGGCGGCCAGCCGCTGCGCGTCGCGCACCGGGACGGCGTAGGCCCGGCCGTTGGCGTACAGCCGGGCGCCCTTGCCGGCGCGGCGCCAGGCCATGCGCGACCACGGGTGCCGTTGCAGGCATGCCCCATGGGCCAGGTCCCACTCCAGCTCGATCCGCGGCGGCGGCTCGCCGGCCGGAACGACCTCCATCGCATTCCGGTACAACGTGATGTAGCGGCCGAACCAGTCGCCCAGCCGGTCGGGGTCGTTCATGCGCAGGGCGTTGAGCGCCTCGACCACGCGCTGCATCGCGGCGGCGTCGATCTCGTTCGGATCGGCCGGCGGGGCCAGGTCGGGGTCGCGGTAGCGCAGCGCCTCGTCGGCCGTGGCGGCGAGCGTGTCCACGTAGTCGCCCAGCAGTTCGGCCGCGCTCGGCGCGCGCATGCCCACCGAGAAGGTCAGGCACGGGTCCTCGGCCACGCCGTGGTGCGGCACGCCGGGCGGCAGGTAGAGCATGTCGCCGGGGGCGAGCACCCACTCGTGGGTGGGATGGAACTCGCGCAGCAGCTTGAGTTCGACGTCGTCGCGGAACTCGGTGGACGGCGACGGCGAGGCGTCGATCAGCCAGCGGCGATGGCCGTGGGCCTGGAGCAGGAACACGTCGTACTGGTCCACGTGCGCGCCGACCGAGCCGCCGGTGGCGGCGAACGAGACCATGATGTCGTCGATGCGCCAGCGCGGCAGGAAGCCGAAGGCCGGCAGCAGCGCGGCCACGTCCGCGTCCCACTTGTCCACGTCCTGCACCAGCAGGGTCCAGTCGCGGTCGCCGAGGGCGGGGAACAGCGCCTCGTCGAACGGGCCGTGCTGCAGCGACCAGGCGTCGCGCGCGCGGTCGTGGCGCACCAGCCGCGCCAGCACGCCCTCCTCGCAGGCCAGGCCGGCCAGGTCCTCCGGCGCGATCGGCGAGACGAAGCCGGGAAAGGCGTTGCGGACCAGCAGCGGCCGCTTCTGCCAGTAGTCGCGCAGGAAGCGTTCCGCGGGCATGCCCAGCGGCGGCTGCGCGGCGGCGTCGGTTTCGATGGGCAGGGCCTGCGCGGCCTTGCGCACGCTGCCCTTCGCCGCCTTTGTGGCGGGGGCTGCGCGCCGGGCGGCCTTCGCCGCGACGGGCGGCGTCGTGTGCCTGCCCGTCTTCGCGCGGGCGGCCCCGGGCTTGCCCGACTGCGTCGGCGTCTGTTTCTGCTTCTGTTCTTGCATTGGATCGTCATCCCGGCGAACGCCGGGATCCATTCTGCTGTTGCGGTTGTGAGGGGCGGCGGCTCATCCAGCCGTCGCAATCTCGTCATGCCCCCGCCCGCAGAACTGGATCAGGCGCCGCCGTGCCCGTGGGGACCGGCGAGCGGCGGCCTCGGTCGAAGGGGCGCGAATTCTACTTCGCGGCCGGTCGACTCCGTGTGGCGGTCGCGGCCTTGAGCTTCTTGCCCACCTCCACGATGGCATGGATCGCCGGGACCAGTTCACGCCCGAGGTCGGTCAGGGCGTATTCGGCCGAAGGCGGCGAGGTATCGAGCACGCGGCGCGTCACCACGCCCTTGGCCTCCAGTTCGCGCAGGCGCGCGCTCAGTACGCGCGCGGAGATGCGCGGGATGTCGTGACGCAGCTCGCCGAAGCGGCGCGGCTCGCCGCTCAGGTACCAGATGACGTTCGGCGCCCATGCCCCGCGCAACAGCCTCATGCATTCGGTGAGCGGGCAGGTCGGTGCCGGGGCGACGACTTTGCTCTTGCGCAGCGGCAGGCCCATGGGCGTGTTCCTTCTCGTCTTCTTTCGACTTCGGTAACCGTCTGGTTACCACATTTTGATGGTAGTAGCCAGTTAGAAGGTATATATCAGTTACCAAGTTGCTCTAGGATACGCCACGCACCGGCAAGCGAAGGACGCACATGAACAGCTTCAGGGTCAACGAGGTTACGCGCCGCCTCGGCGTGGACCACCCGATCATCCAGGGGCCGTTTGGCGGCGGGTTGTCGACGGCGAAGCTCGCTGCCACCGTCGCCAACCTCGGCGGGCTGGGTTCCTACGGCGCGCACATGCTGCCGCCCGAGCGCATCGGGCCGGTCGCGGACGAGATCCGCGCGCTGACCGACAAGCCGTTTGCGCTGAACCTGTGGGTGAGCGACCACGACGAGGGCGGCGACCGCATCGAGCCCGACACCTTCGAGCGCGCCTGGCCGTTGTTCGCGCCGTACTTCCGCGAGTTGGGGCTGGACAAGCCGGTGCCGCCGGAACGTGGCCATCCGCGCTACGACGAGCAGATCGACGCGCTGCTGGAAGCGCGCCCGCCGGCCTTCAGCTTCGTGTTCGGCATCCCGTCGCCGCGCATCCTGACCGAGTGCCGCCGTCGCGACATCGTGACCATCGGCGCGGCGACCTCGATCGCCGAGGCGCAGGCGCTGGAAGACGCCGGCGTCGACCTGATCGTCGCCACTGGCGCGGAAGCGGGCGGACACCGGCCGTCGTTCCTCGCCCGCGCCGAGGAGTCGCTGATGGGCACGCTGCCGCTGGTGCAACTGGTGGCGGCGCGTGTGCGCACGCCGGTGATCGCAGCCGGTGGCATCGCCGACGCGCGCGGCACCCGGGCGGCGTTCGCGCTGGGTGCGCAGGCGGTGCAGATCGGGACGGCGTTCCTGGCCTGCGAGGAATCCGGCACCACCGACGCGCACCGCGACGTCCTCTTCAGCGACCGCGCGCAGCACACCACGCTCACCCGTGCCTTCACCGGACGCCTGGCGCGCGGCGTGCGCAACCGCTGGACCGAGGAGATGGCGCCGCGCATCGCGCAGCTGCCGCCGTTCCCGACCGCCAGCTGGTTCGTTTCGCAGTTGCGCCCGGCGGCGATCGCGGCCGGACGCACCGATCTGGTCTCGCTGTGGAGCGGCCAGATCGCCCCCAATCTGCGCCATCGCAGCGCGACGGCGTTGATGCAGTCGTTGTTGTCCGATCTGGAGCGCGAAGCTCTGGACGCCCCTCCCTCCCACGCAAAGGAAACCATCGCATGAAGCTCTACTACTCCCCCGGCGCCTGCTCGTTCTCTCCGCACATCGTCGCCCGCGAGCTCGGCATCCCGCTCCAGCTCGAGAAGGTGGACACCCGGACCAAGCGCACCGAAACCGGGCGCGACTTCCTGGAGATCAATCCCAAGGGCTACGTGCCTGCGCTGGAACTGGACGACGGCCAGGTGCTGACCGAGGGGCCGGCGATCGTGCAGTACCTGGCCGACCTCAGGCCCGAGGCCGGGCTGGCGCCCGCCAACGGCACGTTCGAGCGCTACCGGCTGCAGGAGATGCTCGGCTACATCAACTCCGAGATCCACAAGGCCTACAGCCCTCTGTTCGATCCGAACGCTCCGGCGCAAGTCCGCCAGGAACGGCAGGACTACCTGCGCAAGCGTTATGCGCTGCTGGAGGCGCTGCTGGCGCGGCAGCCGTACCTGCTCGGGGAGCGTTTCAGCGTGGCCGACGCCTACCTGTACACGGTGACCAACTGGGCGGGCTACGTGAAGCTCGACCTGTCCGGGTTTCCGGCGCTGGCGCAGTTCCAGCAGCGCATTGCCGCCCGGCCGGCGGTGCAGGCTGCGCACGAGGCCGAGCGCAACGGCAAGCAGCAGGTCGCCTGAGCCATCCCGACCCGGAAGCGCCCGCCTGTCGCAACGCACGGCATGCGCCGTCGCGCCCGCGGCGGGTGGGCGCGCTCAGATCTCGCGCGCCAGGCGCTCGGCCAGGCCGGTGTAGCTCGCCGGCGTCATCGCCAGCAGGCGCTGCTTCGCGTCCGCGGGCAGCTCGAGCGAGGCGATGAACTCGCGCATCGCCGCCTCGGTGATGCCCTGGCCGCGGGTCAGGGCCTTGAGCTGCTCGTAGGGATTGGGCAGGCCGTGCCGGCGCATCACGGTCTGCACCGCCTCGGCCAGCACTTCCCAGGCCGCGTCCAGGTCCTCGGCCAGGCGCTCGGGGGCCACGGTGAGCTTGCCCAGGCCCCTGTCCAGCGAATCGAGCGCGACCAGGGTATGGCCGAAGGCGGTGCCGAGCGCGCGCAGCACGGTGGAGTCGGTGAGGTCGCGCTGCCAGCGGCTGATCGGCAGTTTGGCGCCGAAATGCTCGAACAGCGCATTGGCCACGCCGAGGTTGCCTTCCGCGTTCTCGAAGTCGATCGGGTTGACCTTGTGCGGCATGGTGCTGGAGCCGACCTCGCCTTCCTTGAGCTTCTGCCGGAAGTAGCCGAGCGAGATGTAGCCCCAGACGTCGCGGCAGAAATCGATCAGGATGGTGTTGGCGCGGCGCACCGCGTCGCCCAGCTCGGCGACGGTGTCGTGCGGCTCGATCTGGGTCGTGTAGGGGTTGAAGACCAGCCCCAGGCGCTCGACGAAGCGGCGCGCGAACGCGGGCCAGTCCACCTCCGGGTAGGCCGCCACGTGCGCGTTGTAGTTGCCGACCGCGCCGTTGATCTTGCCGGTCAGTTCCACCGCCAGGATCTGCGCCCGCTGCCGCTCCAGGCGCGCGACCACGTTGGCGAGCTCCTTGCCGAGCGTGGTGGGCGAGGCGGTCTGGCCGTGGGTGCGCGAGAGCATGGGCTGCGCGGCGTGCGCGTGCGCCATCCCGCGCAGGGTGGCGACGATGCCGTCGAGCGCCGGCACCAGCACGGCGGCGCGCGCCTGCTCCAGCATCAGCGCGTAGCTGAGGTTGTTGATGTCCTCGCTGGTGCAGGCGAAGTGCACGAACTCCAGCGCGGGGGCCAGTTCGGCGTCGTCGCGCAGGCGTTCCTTGATGAAGTATTCGACCGCCTTGACGTCGTGGTTGGTGGTGCGCTCGATCTCCTTGACCCGCGCCGCGTCCTGCGGCGAGAAGCCTTCCGCCAGCGTGCGCAGGCGGGACGTGGCGGCGGTGGGGAAGGGCGGCAGCTCGGCGATGGCCGGCTCCTCGGCCAGGGCGATCAGCCACTCGACCTCGACCTTCACCCGCGCCCGGATGAGCCCGTACTCGGAGAAGATCGGGCGCAGCGCGTCCACCTTGGCGGCGTAGCGGCCGTCGAGCGGGGACAGGGCGAGCAGGCGGGCGTCGGACATGGGCGGCGGCGGAGCGGCAAAGACCGCCAATTCTAAACGGTCGCGGCGTATGCTGCCCTCGCGTCCTCCCGGCGCGGGGCCGGCCCCGTGGCGGGCGGGCCCGCGGTGCTTCCCCGGAGATCACGCATGGCCGCAAGGACTCCCGAACGCTTCCGCATCGAGCACGACAGCATGGGCGAGCTGCGCGTCCCCGCCGACGCGCTCTGGGGCGCGCAGACCCAGCGCGCGGTGCAGAACTTCCCGATCTCCGGCCGGCCGATGCCGCGAGGCTTCATCCGCGCGCTCGGCCTGGTCAAGGCCGCCGCGGCGGAGGTCAACGCCGGCCTGGGCCTGCTGCCGCAGGCGCAGGCGCGCGCGATCCGCGCCGCGGCGCTGGCGGTGGCGGAGGGGCGGTACGACGCGCATTTCCCGGTGGACGTGTTCCAGACCGGCTCGGGCACCTCGAGCAACATGAACGCCAACGAGGTGATCGCCACGCTGGCCACGCGCGCGGGCCGGAAGACCCACCCCAACGACCACGTCAATCTCGGCCAGAGCTCCAACGACGTGATCCCGACCGCGATCCGGGTGTCGGCGCAGCTGGCGGTGGTGGAGGACCTGCTGCCGGCGCTGAAGCACCTGCGCCGCACCATCGAGCGCCGTGCGCGCGCCCTGCGCGGCATCACCAAGACCGGCCGCACCCACCTCATGGACGCGATGCCGCTGACCTTCGCCCAGGAGTTCGGCGCCTGGGCGGCGCAGCTGGCCTCGGCGCAGGCGCGGATCGAGGATGCGCTGACCCGCCTGCGGCGCCTGCCGATCGGCGGCACCGCGGTCGGCACCGGCATCAACGCCGATCCGCGCTTCGGCGCGCGCATGGCGAAGGCGCTGTCGGCCCTGGCCGGGACGCGCTTTGTGTCCGCCGCCGACAGGTTCGAGGGCATCGCCGCCCAGGACGACGCGGTGGAGCTGTCGGGACAGTTGAACGCGCTGGCGGTGGCCCTGACCAAGATCGCCAACGACCTGCGCTGGATGAACTCCGGCCCGCTGGCGGGCCTGGGCGAGATCGAGCTGCCGGCGTTGCAGCCGGGTTCCTCGATCATGCCGGGCAAGGTCAACCCGGTGATCCCGGAGGCGGTGTGCATGGTCTGCGCGCAGGTGACGGGCCACCACGTCGCGATCACCGTGGCCGGGCAGAGCGGCAACTTCCAGCTCAACGTGATGCTGCCGCTGATCGCCGCCAACCTGCTCGACGCGATCGCGCTGCTGGCCAATGCGATGCGCCTGCTCGCCGACCGCGCGATCGCGGGGCTGAAGGTGCGGCGCGAGCGCGTGGCCGCGGCCCTGGACCGCAACCCGATCCTGGTCACCGCGCTCAATCCGGTGATCGGCTACGAGCAGGCCGCGGCGATCGCCAAGCGTGCCTACGCCGAGGGCCGGCCGGTGCTCGAGGTCGCGCGCGAGATGACCGGCCTGCCGGAGAAGACGCTGCGCAAGCTGCTGGACCCCGCGGCGCTGACCCGGGGGGGGATCCGCGAGGGCGTGTCCGGCGGCTAGCGAAACGCCCCGCCGCTCCCGCCTGCGCGGCAGCGACGGGGTTGCGGGGGCGCCGTCAGCCGTGTTCGGCCGCGTCCTTGCGGCACTCCTCGATCTCGGCCTGGTCGAGGCGGGCGTAGGGGCGGAACGCGGGCAGGGCCTCGGCCACCCGGTCCTGTGCGGCCCTCAGGCCTTCGAGGTGGTCGCACAGCTTCATGGCCTCGCTCGCGATCTTCCTCGCCTCGGCCTCGACCTTGGCCTCGATCGCCGCCTCGTCGCCGGTGAACACGTTCGCGAGCGCTTCCTTCACCGCGGTGCCGGCCAGCGCGGCGGCCTGGCCGCCGATCTCGATCCCGCTCTCGGCCACGGCGAGCAGTTCCTTGTGGTAGGCCTGCAACAGCGCGCGCTGTTCCGGCGTGACTTCCACTTCCTTGCCGGCGATGCGGAAGGTGCCGTCGGCGGCGATGGTCGCCTCGGGCTGCCCGCCGGCATTGAGTTCCAGCGGCTTGGTGGCGAGCTCCTTGCGCGCTTCGGCCAGGCCGGCCTCGACCTCGGCCTGCACGCGGTCCACGAGCGACTTGCGTTCGGACTTCGGCTCCTCCTGGCGGCATCCGGCCTGCACCGTTGCCAGGGCCAGCACGAGCGGGAGCAGGAACAAGGATTTCATGCGGGGTGTCTCCCTTGGAAGGACTCCGGCCCGCCGCGGCGGGCCGGAGCGTGCTGCGTGAACGATGCCTCAGCCCTCGTCGCGCCAGCGGCGCAGGCGGATCGCGCCGAGGATCATGGCCGCGCCCGCCACCACCCCGGCCCACAGCTGCGCCGTGCCCAGGACCGAGTAGCTGGCGCCGAGGTCCAGGATCAGGTCGGCCATCTGGCGCGGGCCGTCAATCTCGACATGGTCGAACCGGGCCACGTCCAGCCAACTGCCCGGCACCGCGCTCAGCAGCAGCCGCGCCACGACGTTCTTCCAGAACCAGACGGTCTCCAGGTTGAACAGCTGCATCAGGTCGAACCAGCTGACGAAGATGCCGGCGAAGACCGGGATCATGATCGCCCACAGGAACGGCTTGCTGCGCGCCCAGGCCGAGCACAGCAGCAGCCAGCCGACCGTCGGCAGCGCCCACAGTGCATAGACCGGGATCAGGGCGACGAGCTTGGCGGCGACGGTCAGCGGGCTGCCCGGGCCCCACAGCAGCAGGAACGGGTTGCCGCCGTGGAACAGCACCAGCACGCTCATCAGCAGCAGGAAGCCGAACATCGTCGCGACCGCGGCGGCCACCGCGAGCAGCGGCGCGACCAGGGTGGCGCTGGCCACCTTCGACAGCACCGTGTCGCGGTCGGAGACCGGCAGCGACTTCCAGAACAGCACGCTGCGGTCGCGGCGGTCGTCGTAGAGCGCGCCGAGGCAGTAGAAGAACACCACGAACGTCAGCACGATGAAAGGCCAGCTCGAGGCCATGATCAGGCTCAGGTCCACGCCGCCGGCGAGGTGTTGCATCTCCTCGGGGCCGAGCTTGCGCGTGACCATGCCGAGGTCGATGCCGTTGATCATCACCTCGCCGTCGATCTGGATCTCGTGGCCGGACTCGATCGCGCGCCGGGCCGCGATCTCGGCCGCGCCGATGCCCATCAGCGCCAGCAGCAGGAAGATCGCGCCGGCCACCAGCGGCGCCCAGAAGAAGCCACCCTTGTGTTCCCAGAACTCGCGCTTGAGCAGCAGTCGGTAGGTGTGGGTCGGGTGCACCGACCCGTGGCTCACGGCATTCATGCGTAGGTTCCTTTCATGGTGGCGACGAACAGGTCGGCCAGGCCCGGGGTGCGGGTTTCGCCCAGCGCGGCCAGCCGTTCCTGCGGGACGCCGTCGAACAGCATCACGGTCTTGCCGAAGGGCAGGGCGCGCTCGTCGATCGGCTTCAGGCCGCGCGCCTCCTCGGCGCGGTCGGCGTTGACCAGGAGCTCGACATAGCGTTCGCCCACGCCATCCATCGGCGACTCGAGCACGATCCGGCCGTCGCGGATGAACATCACGTCGGTCAGGATGTGCTCGATCTCCTCCACCTGGTGGGTGGTGACGATGATGGTCTTCTCCTCGTCGAAGTAGTCCTCCAGCAGGCGCTGGTAGAACTGCTTGCGGTACAGGATGTCCAGGCCGAGGGTGGGCTCGTCGAGCACCAGCAGCCGGGCGTCGATCGCCATCACCAGCGCCAGGTGCAGCTGCACGATCATGCCCTTGGACATCTCGCGCACGCGCATTTCCGGCCTGATCTGGGTGTTGGCGAGGAAGCGCTCGCACTTGCCGCGGTCGAAGCGCGGGTGCACGCCGGCGACGAACTCGATCGCCTCGCGCGCGCGCATCCAGCGCGGCAGCACGGCCACGTCGGCGATGAAGCAGACATCGCGCATCAGCTCGTCGCGCTGCGTGCGCGGGTCGAGCCCGAGCACCTCGAGTTCGCCCTCGAACGGGATCAGGCCGAGCAGCGCCTTGAGCGCGGTGGTCTTGCCGGCGCCGTTGGGGCCGATCAGGCCGACGATGCGCCCGGCCTCGATCTCGAACGAGGTGCCGTCCAGCGCCAGCTTGTTCCTGTAGGCCTTGCGCAGGCCGCGGGCGCGGACCACGGGACGGTTGGCGGCGTTCATCGCTTGCCTCCCGCGTCGCGCAGCAGCTGTTCGAGCGACAGGCCCAGGCGCTGGATGCGCTCGAGCACCGCGGGCCATTCCTCGCGCAGGAAGCGTTCGCGTTCGCTGGCGAGCAGTTTCTCGGGAGCCCCTTCCGTGACGTACATGCCAAGCCCCCTGCGTTTTTCGACGAGTGCCTCGTCCGCCAGTTCCTGATAGGCGCGCGAGACGGTGATCGGGTTGAGCTGGTATTCCGCGGCGACCTGCCGGACCGAGGGCAGGGGGTCGCCGGGCTTGAGCACGCCGTCGAGCATCATCGCCACGACGCGCTCCTTGAGCTGGCGGTAGATCGGAGCGCCATCGCTCCACTGGATCGCGGTCATGGCTCAGCCCCGCGGCGCGAAGGAGAAGAAGGGCATGGCCAGACCGTGCCTGCTGCGCTTGCCGGCGCTGCCCCCGCGGCGGGCGGGCTGCGGCTGCGGCTCGGCCTGGCCGAGGGCCGTCCCGGCTTCGGGGGCGGCGGCGGGAGCGACCTGCGCCGTGTCCACGTCACGGGCGGCCGGTGCCGGCACCGCGGTGATCAGCGCCAGGGCCAGCAGCACGCCGCTGACCGACAAGGCAGCGACGGTGTTGTGGAGCTTGCGGTTCATGGGGACGTCCTGCTCGGGGGTGATCTGTGTTGTAGGCAACTATAACACCAAAATGCCCAAGGTCAAGCCCAGGGCCCCCAACTGATGGCACAGCCCGGCTTCCGGGCGGGCAGGACACCGGCCCGGTTGTTACAGTGGCACTCACCTCGCCGGAGATGCCGCCATGCGCAGGATGTCATTGTTTTTCCTTGTGTTCTCCCTCTGTCTGGCGGCCGCGCCCCTGGCCGCCGGGGGCGGGTTGCTGGATCGCAGCTACCGTCCGCTCGCCGGCCGGACCCCGGTCAACCTGGCCGAGGTTCATGCCGGCAAGGTGCTGCTGATCGTCAACACCGCCAGCAAGTGCGGTTTCACCCCGCAGTTCGAGGCGCTCGAGGCCCTGCACGCGAAATACAAGGACCAGGGCTTCGCCGTGCTCGGCTTCCCGTCCGGTGACTTCAAGGAGCAGGAGTTCGAGGACGAGGCGCAGATCCGCGAGTTCTGCACGCTCACCTACGGGGTCAAGTTCCCGATGTACGAAAAGGTGCACGTGGTCGGCGAAAACGCCACGCCGCTGTACCGCGACCTGGCGCGCGCGGCGGGCGAGGCGCCGAAGTGGAACTTCCACAAGTACCTGGTGGGCCGCGACGGCAGGCTGATCGCGAGCTTCGGCACCCGCATCAAGCCGGACGATCCGGCCGTGGTCGCCGCGATCGAACGCGCGCTCGAGGCGCCGCGGCCCGCGCCGCGCAAGCCGCGCTGAACGACACCCGCGCCGGACGATTGCCGCCGACCGCTCCGACCGCGACAATGCCCGGTCGCCGCGCTCGCGCGGCCCCGTACCCACAGGAGTGATCCGGATGAAGGCCCTGATGCGCGGCGTCGCCGCGCTGCTGACCCTCGCGGCGCTGGCCGCGGTTTCCCTCGCCGTCGCGCAGGACAAGACCACGCTCGCCACCGAGCGCGAGAAGGTGGGCTACATGATCGGCCTGGACGTGGGCCGTTCGATCTCGCCGGTGGGCCCGGACCTCGACATGGCCGCGTTCGAGCGCGCCATCGTCAATGCCTTCGCCGGCGGCAAACCGCTGCTCGACGAGGCCGAGAGCCGCAACGTGGCCCAGGCCCTGATGCAGCGCATCGCCGCGCGCAGCGGCCGCGCGCAGCCCGGGCAGCCGGTGCCCGAGGTGGCGAAGGACAAGGTCGGGCTGCTGGTGGGCACCGACGTGGGCCGCTCGCTGGCGCCGATCAAGGCGGAGTTCGACCTGCCGCTGTTCCTGCAGGGCGTGCGTACCGTGCTCGCCGGCGGCAAGCCGCTGCTTTCCGACGAGGAGGCCAATGCGCTGCGCCAGTCCTTCTCGCGTCGTCTGCAGGAGAAGATGCAGGCCGAGGCCGCGGCGCTGGCGCAGAAGAACAAGCAGGAAGGCGCGGCGTTCCTGGCGAAGAACAAGACCGTGAAGGGCGTGTACACCACGCCGTCGGGCCTGCAGTACATGGTCCTGCGCCAGGGCGCCGGCCCGCGCCCCAAGCCGACCGACGTGGTGCGCGTGAACTACCACGGCACGCGCCTGGACGGCACCGTGTTCGACAGCTCCTACGAGCGCGGCCAGCCGGCCGAGTTCGCGCTGAACCAGGTCATCCCGGGCTGGACCGAGGGCGTGGGCCTGATGCCGGTGGGCAGCAAGTACCGTTTCTGGATCCCGGCCGAACTCGCCTACGGCGAGAACGGCCCGCCCGGGATCGGCCCCAACGCCACGCTGGTCTTCGACGTCGAGCTGCTCGACATCCGCAAGTGATCCCCCCGGCGGGCGCCTCCTGCGTCCGCGCCCCGCAAAGGAGCTTTCCCTTGAGCAAGCACGTCTCGCGCACTTTCGCGCTGACCGCCGCGGCCCTGGCCGCCCTCGCCACGGCCTGCCAGCCGCCGGCCGACAAGCCCGCCGCGGACAAGGCCGCGGCCGAGGCGGACGGCAAGACCGCCGCGATCGCCGGTCTGGAAACCGAGAAGGAACAGACCAGTTACATGATCGGCATGGACATCGCCAAGTCGCTCGATCCGGTCAAGGACGAGATCGACCTGGACACGCTGGTCAAGGCGATGCGCACCTCGCTCGAGGGCGGCAAGCCGCTGCTCGACGAGCAGCAGGCGCAGAAGATCCGCGAGAGCTTCGGCCAGAAGCTGCAGGCCAAGCAGATCGCGAAGATGATGGCCGAGGCCAAGAAGAACCTCGAGGACGGGCAGAAGTTCCTGGCCGACAACGCCAAGAAGCCGGGCATCGTGACCACCGCCTCGGGCCTGCAGTACCAGGTGATCACCGAGGGCAAGGGCCCGAAGCCGAAGGCGAACGATGTGGTGCGCGTGCACTACAAGGGCACCCTGCTCGACGGCAAGACCTTCGACAGCTCCTACGACCGCGGCGAGCCGGTGGTGTTTCCGCTCGGCCAGGTGGTGCCGGGCTGGCAGGAAGGCCTGCAGTTGATGCCGGTGGGCAGCAAGTACCGGCTGTGGATCCCGGCCAAGCTCGGCTACGGCGAGCGCGGCACGCCGGGCGGCCCGATCGGCCCGAACCAGACCCTGGTGTTCGAGGTCGAGCTGCTCGAGATCGTCAAGCAGTAACGCTCGTCCACGAGGCTGTGCGCGCAGCCGCCCCGGCTGCGCGCCTGCGGAAGGAACGTCGTCCATGCGCGTGAGCATCTTCGGCACCGGCTACGTCGGCCTGGTCACCGGCACCTGTCTGGCGGAGGTCGGCAACCACGTGACCTGCGTGGACGTGGACGCGGACAAGATCGCCGCGTTGCGGGCCGGCCGCGTGCCGATCTACGAGCCGGGACTGGCGCCGATGGTTGCGGCCAACCAGGCGGCCGGCCGCCTGGCCTTCACCACCGAGGCCGCAGAGGCGATCGCGCAGGCCGAGCTCCTGTTCATCGCCGTGGGCACGCCGCCCGACGAGGATGGCAGCGCCGACCTGCGTCACGTGCTGGCGGTGGCCCGCACCATCGGCCGGCACTTGTCGCATCCGGCGATCGTGGTCAACAAGTCCACCGTCCCGGTCGGCACCGCCGACCGGGTGCGCGAGACCATCGCCGCCGAGCTCGCCGCGCGCGGGGTCGAGGTCGCCTTCGACGTGGTGTCCAATCCGGAGTTCCTCAAGGAGGGCGCGGCGGTCGAGGACTGCATGCGCCCGGACCGGATCGTGATCGGCGCGGACAGCACGGCCGCGGTCGGGAAGCTGCGCCGCCTGTATGCGCCGTTCAACCGCAGCCACGAGCGGATCGTGGTGATGGACGTGCGCTCGGCGGAGCTGACCAAGTACGCGGCCAACGCCATGCTGGCCACGCGCATCAGCTTCATGAACGAGATCGCCAACATCGCCGAGCGCGTCGGCGCGGACGTGGAGATGGTGCGGCAGGGCATTGGTTCCGACCCGCGCATCGGCTGGCATTTCATCTATCCCGGCGCCGGCTACGGCGGCTCGTGCTTCCCCAAGGACGTGCAGGCGCTGGCGCGCACCGCGCAGCAGCACGGGGTGACGCCGCGCCTGCTGCAGGCAGTGGAGGCAGTGAACGACGCGCAGAAGGGCCATCTGTTCGAGCTGATCGCGCGCCACTACGGCGGCGCCGACGCGCTGCGCGGCAAGACCTTCGCGGTGTGGGGGCTGGCGTTCAAGCCGAACACCGACGACATGCGCGAGGCCTCCAGCCGCCGCCTGTTGGCGCAGCTGTGGGAGGCCGGCGCGCGGGTGCGCGCCTACGACCCGGAGGCGATGGGCGAGGCGCGGCGCGTGTTCGGCGAACGCGACGACCTGGTGTTGTGCGAGTCGGCGCAGGCGGCGCTGGACGGGGCGCATGCGCTGGCCATCGTCACCGAGTGGAAGCAGTTCCGCAGCCCGGATTTCGCCCGGCTGCACGCAGCCCTGGCCGACAAGGCGGTGTTCGACGGCCGCAACCTCTACCATCCGCCCGAAGTCGAGGCCGCGGGCCTGGCCTACTACGGCATCGGCCGCGGGCGTTCGGTGCAGCGGCCATGAGCGGGGCGCTGCCGGAGGCCCTGGAGGCGCGGCTGGTGGAGCTGGAGACCCGGCTCGCGTTCCAGGAGCGCGCCCTGGCCGAACTCAGCGATGCGCTTGCGGCCGCGCGCCTGGAGAATGCGCGCCAGGCCGAGCTGCTGCGGCGCGCGCTGGAGGAGCTGAAGGCCGGCGGCAGCCCGTTCTATGCCGATCCGTCCGAGGAACCGCCCCCGCCGCATTACTGAGCGAGCGCTGCCGCCGGCGGTGCGGCATCCTGTCACCCGCAGTGGTTACACGCCCGACGCATTCCCCCGCGCCATGAGCCATTCCCTCCGCGACCAGTTGCTGAACCTGGGTTTCAAGCCACAACCGAAGCCGGAACGCGCCAAGGACACGCGCAAGCCCGGCGCTGCGCGGACCAAGGCGGGCACCGGCAAGCCGCACAGGGCCAGGAACCAGGAGGAGATCGACCTCGCCAAGGCCTACGCCCTGCGCGCGCAGAAGGAGCAGGAGGAGCGCCAGGCCGCCGAGGCCGCGCGCCAGGAGGAGGCGCGCAAGCGCCGCGAGGCACGGGCGAAGCTGGCCGAGCTGGTGCAGGGGCGGGCGCTGAACGACCCCGAGGCCGACATCGCCCGCCATTTCCCCTACGGCGGCAAGATCAAGCGCATCTACGTCACCGCCGCCCAGCTCAAGGCGCTCAACGCCGGCGAGCTCGGCGTGGTCCAGCTCGACGGCCGCTACCTGCTGGTGGATGCGCAGCTGCTGGCGCAGGCCGAGGCGATCTTCCCGCCCGCGATCGCGCTCAAGGTGGATCCGGACGCGCCGGCCGAGGACGACCCGTACAGCGACCCGAAATACCAGGTGCCGGACGACCTGGTCTGGTAGCGGCGCTCAGTCCGGGTCGTAGTCCAGGTTCGCCGCGAGCCACCGCTCGGCCTGCCGCAACGGCACGCCCTTGCGCCGCGCGTAGTCCTCGACCTGCTCCTTCGACACCCGCCCGACCACGAAGTACTGGCTGCGCGGGTGGCTGAAGTAGTAGCCGCAGACCGACGCCGCGGGGGTCATCGCGAAGCTCTCGGTCAGGCGCATCCCGGCATTGCGTTCGGCGTCGAGCAGGCGGAACAGCGTGGCCTTCTCGCTGTGCTCCGGGCAGGCGGGGTAGCCCGGGGCGGGACGGATCCCGACGTAGCGCTCGGCGATCAGGCCTTCGTTGTCCAGCGCCTCGTCCGCGGCGTAGCCCCACAGTTCCTTGCGCACGCGCTCGTGCAGGCGTTCGGCCAACGCTTCGGCGAGGCGGTCGGCCAGCGCCTTGAGCAGGATCGCGTTGTAGTCGTCGTGCTGCGCCTCGAAGCGCGCGACGTGCGCCTCGATGCCGAGCCCGGCGGTCACCGCGAACGCGCCGATCCAGTCCTGGCGGCCGGACTCCTTCGGCGCGATGAAATCGGCCAGGCAGAAGTCCGGGCGGTCGGCGGGCTTGTCGGCCTGCTGGCGCAGGAAGTGCAAGCGCACCGGCTCGCCCCGTGCGCCGGACGGCCGCACCTCGACGTCGTCGCCGACGCCGTGTGCCGGCCACAGCCCGCACACCGCCTTCGCAGTCAGCCACTTCTCGCGCACGATGCGTTCCAGCATCGCCTGCGCGTCGCGGTACAGCTCGCGCGCCTGCGCGCCGACCCGCGGATCGTCGAGAATCGCCGGGAACTTCCCCGCCAGCTCCCAGGTGGAGAAGAACGGCGTCCAGTCGATGTAGGCGACCAGTTCCTGCAGCGGGTAATCATCGAACACGTGCAGGCCGGGCTGCCTGGGCGCCGGCGGCACGTGGTCCGCCCAGCCGCCGTCGAAGCGCTGCGCGCGTGCCTTCGCCAGCGGCACCAGCCGCTTGCCGTCGCCGCGGTCGCGGTGCCGTTCGCGGATCTCCGCGTATTCGGCATCGTTGGCGGCCACGAAGCGCTCGCGCAGCTCGGGGCTGATCAGCGACTGCGCCACCGACACCGCGCGCGAGGCGTCCTTCACCCAGACCGTCGGCGCCTGGTAGTGCGGGTGGATCTTCAGCGCCGTGTGCGCGCGCGAGGTAGTGGCGCCGCCGATCAGCAGCGGGATGCGGAAGCCCTGGCGCTGCAGTTCCTTCGCCACATGGCTCATTTCCTCGAGCGAGGGCGTGATCAGGCCCGACAGGCCGATCAGGTCGGCGTTCTCGGCCCTGGCCCGGTCCAGGATGGTCTGCGCCGGCACCATCACGCCCAGGTCCACCACCTCGAAGTTGTTGCAAGCCAGGACCACGCCGACGATGTTCTTGCCGATGTCGTGCACGTCGCCCTTGACCGTGGCCAGCACGATCCGGCCGTTGGAACGGCCGGCCTGGCCGCTGCGGCGCTTCTCCTCCTCGATGAAGGGGATGAGGTACGCCACCGCCTTTTTCATCACCCGTGCCGACTTCACCACCTGCGGCAGGAACATCCTGCCGGCGCCGAACAGGTCGCCGACCACGTTCATGCCGGCCATCAGCGGGCCCTCGATCACGTCCAGCGGGCGCGCCGCCTGCGCCCGCGCCTCCTCGGTGTCCTGCTCGATGTACGCATCGATCCCGTGCACCAGCGCGTGGGTCAGGCGCTGTTCCACCGGCAGGGCGCGCCAGGCGAGGTCCTCGCCCTTCTTCGCGCCCTTCCTGCCCTTGTAGCGTTCGGCGATCTCCAGCAGCCGCTCGGTCGCGTCCGGGCGGCGGTTGAGCACCACGTCCTCGACCCGCTCGCGCAGCTCGGGATCGAGGTCGTCGTACAGCGGCAGCGCGCCGGCGTTGACGATGCCCATGTCCATGCCGGCG
Source organism: Vulcaniibacterium gelatinicum (assembly GCF_008033445.1). Taxonomy (GTDB): domain Bacteria; phylum Pseudomonadota; class Gammaproteobacteria; order Xanthomonadales; family Xanthomonadaceae; genus Vulcaniibacterium_B; species Vulcaniibacterium_B gelatinicum. Next base: position 32,519 of record NZ_VNKO01000004.1, on the reverse strand, counting down.
CGGATCGCGTGGTACAGGAACACGGCGTGGATTGCCTGGCGCACGGTCTCGTTGCCGCGGAACGAGAACGAGACGTTGGACACGCCGCCGGAGACGTGGCTGTGCGGGAAACGGCGCTTGAGCTCGCGCACGGCCTCGATGAAGGCGACCGCGTAGTCGTCGTGCTCGGGGATGCCGGTGGCGATCGCGAACACGTTGGGGTCGAAGACGATGTCCTCCGGCGGGAAGCCCACCCGTTCGGTCAGCAGCCGGTACGCGCGCGCGCAGATCTCCACCTTGCGCTCGACCGTGTCGGCCTGGCCCTGCTCGTCGAAGGCCATCACCACCACCGCTGCGCCGTAGCGGCGCACCAGCCGCGCCTGGCGCAGGAACTCGGCTTCGCCCTCCTTGAGCGAGATCGAGTTGACGATGCCCTTGCCCTGCAGGCACTTCAGCCCGGCCTCGATCACCGACCACTTCGAGCTGTCCACCATCACCGGCACCCGCGCGATGTCGGGCTCGGCGGCGATCAGGTGCAGGAAGGTGACCATCGCCTGCTCGGAGTCGAGCAGGCCCTCGTCCATGTTGACGTCGAGGATCTGGGCGCCGTTCTCGACCTGCTGCCGCGCGACCGCCACCGCCTCGTCGAAGCGTCCCTCGAGGATCAGCTTCTTGAACTGCGCGCTGCCGGTGACGTTGGTCCGCTCGCCGATGTTGACGAAGTTCGACTGCGGCGTGACGACCAGCGGCTCGAGGCCGGCGAGGCGGGTGTGGCGGGGGAGAGTGGTCATCGTTCAGTCATTTCCAGGCATTTTTAGCCACGGATAAACACGGATCAAGAAAAAGAAGTGGGTGGTACCTCGGACTGCGGGATGGGTGCCGCTCTCCTCCTGAAAAGCTTTATCCGTGTCCATCCGTGCAAATCCGTGGCCAACACCCTCACCCCACATCCGCCAGCGAAGGCACGGCCCGCGGCGGCACCCCGCGCACGGCCTGGGCGACCGCGGCGATGTGCGCGGGGGTGGTGCCGCAGCAGCCGCCGACGAAGTTGAGCAGGCCGGCGCGGGCGAACTCGCCCAGCACCTGCGCCATGTCCTGCGGGGTTTCGTCGTAGCCGCCGAAGGCGTTGGGCAGGCCGGCGTTGGGGTGGCAGCTGACATGGGTGTCGGCCACCCGCGCCAGCGTGTCCACGTGCGCGCGCAGGTCCTTCGCGCCGAGCGCGCAGTTCAGGCCGATCGCCAGCGGCTGCGCATGGCGCAGCGAGTACCAGAACGCCTCGACGGTCTGGCCCGAGAGCGTGCGTCCGGAGGCGTCAGTGATCGTGCCGGAGATCATCACCGGCAGGCGCGCGCCGCAGGCCTCGAACGCATCCTCGATCGCGAACACCGCGGCCTTGGCGTTGAGGGTGTCGAACACGGTCTCGACCATCAGCACGTCGGCGCCGCCCTCGATCAGGCCCACGGCCGCCTCGCGGTAGGCCGCCGCGAGTTCGTCGAAGCTGATCGCGCGGAAGCCGGGGCGGTTGACGTCCGGGCTGATCGAGGCGGTGCGGTTGGTCGGCCCGAGCACGCCGACCACGAAGCGCGGCCGCGACGGATCGGCGGCCTCGGCGGCGTCGCAGGCGGCGCGCGCCAGCCGGGCGCCCTCGCGGTTGAGTTCCCGCGCCAGGTGCTCGAGCCGGTAGTCGGCGAGCGAGATCGCGGTGGAATTGAAGGTGTTGGTCTCGACCAGGTCCGCGCCGGCGTCGAGGTAGGCGGCGTGGATGGCGCGGATCACGTCCGGCCGGGTCAGGGTCAGCAGGTCGTTGTTGCCCTTCTGGTCGTGGCCCGCGCAGCCGCAGCCCGGCCCGTGCGCATGCCCGTCCGGCGCGGCCAGGGCGTCGTAGCCCTGCGCGAAGCGCTCGCCGCGGTAGTCGGCCTCCTCCAGCCCGTGGCGCTGGATCATCGTCCCCATCGCCCCGTCGAGCACCAGGATCCGCTCGCGCAGCAGCGCCTCGAGGGTGGCGACGCGGTCGGGACGGAGCCAGGGCAGAGCGGGCATTGGGGAAGCGGTATCAGCCACGGATTTGCACGGATGGACACGGATCAGGCAAGGCACGCACGAGAAGAGAGGCCCACGTACTGATCGGGCGGAGCCGCGCTCCGGGCGTCCCGTGCGAGGGGCCGTCGCCAACCCTGCTCCTCGCCCAGGCTCGATCCGTGTCCATCCGTGTCAATCCGTGGCCCATCGTTCTTATTTGCGCCCGATCAGCGAGATCACCTCGAAATGCGGCGGGCGCTTCTCGCGGGTGACGGTTTCGGCGGTGGCGACGGCCAGGCCGGCCTTGTCGAGGAAGCGGCGCAGCTCCTTCTCGGTGAAGCCCAGGTTCACGTGGCCGTAGGCCTCGACCACGCTGCGGTGCTCGTGCCTGGCCAGGCTGGTCAGCAGCAGGCGGCCGCCGCGGCGCAGCACGCGTGCGGCCTCGGCCACCGCCTGCGCCGGCTTGTGGGCGTAGGTCAGCGCGTGCATCAGCACCACCAGGTCGAAGCTGTCGTCGGCGAAGGGCAGGGCGTGCATGTCGCCCTGGCGCACTTCCACGTTGGGGAAGCGGCGCAGGCGCTCGGCCGCCGCGGCCACCACCCGCGGGCTGGCGTCGATGCACACGTAGCGACGGCTGTGCGGGGCCAGCAGCTCGGCCAGCACGCCGTCGCCGGAAGCGATGTCGAGCACCTCGCCGGGCGCGAGCAGCGGCAGCGCCGAGCGCGCCAGCGCCTCCCAGGTGCGGCCGGGGGAGTAGTGGCGCTCCATGTCCCCGGCCACCGAGTCGGCCCAGTTCTGGTCGGCGGCGCGCATCGCCAGCACCGCCGGCACCCGTTCGGCGTCCTGGCGCAGCAGGGGGTCGTCGTTGCCGGCGCTGATGGACTGCCAGAGCGCACGCTGGGCGGGGTCGAGCGCGGCTTCGTCGAAGCGGTAATAGGCCGACACGCCGGCGCGGCGGTCGCGCACCAGGCCGGCCTCCTTGAGCCGGGCCAGGTGGGTGGACACGCGCGGCTGGGCCAGTTGCGTGATCGCCGACAGTTCGGCGACGGTCAGCTCCTCGCGCTCGAGCAGGGCGAGCAGGCGCACGCGGGTGGCGTCGGCGAAGACCTTCAGACAGGCGGACCAGCCTTCCAGATCCATAAATATCTTTCCATCGCGATTTAGCGATAAGTGTCGGCCCGGGCTTGCTCCAGGTCAAGCCCGGGGCACCTCCGGGCTGGGGCCGGGCGGTGCGGCCGGCTACAATTCCGTCTCTTGTTCGAGTGGACGCGAGGTGCGCGCGTGGATTTCCGTTTCACCGAAGAGCAGTTGATGATCCAGGACGTGGCCCGGCGGATCGCGCAGGAGAAGATCGCGCCCACCGCCGAGCGCTACGATCGCACCGGCGAGTTCCCGCTCGAGAACATCCGCCTGATGGGCGAGAACGGGCTGATGGGCATCGAGGTCCCGCCCGAGTACGGCGGCGCCGGCCTGGACGCGATCGGCTACGTGCTGGCGATGATCGAGATCGCCGCGGCCGACTGCGCGCATTCGACCATCATGTCGGTCAACAACACGCTGTACTGCAACGGCCTGCTCAAGCACGGCACCGAGGAGCAGAAGCGGAGGTACGTGACCCCGATCGCCAGTGGCCAGGCGATCGGCGCCTATGCGCTGACCGAGCCGCAGTCCGGCTCCGACGCCTCGGCGATGCGTTGCCGCGCGGTGCTCTCGCCCGATGGCAGCCACTACGTGGTCAACGGCAAGAAGAGCTGGATCACCTCCGGCCCGGTGGCCCGCTACATCCTGCTGTTCGCGATGACCGACCCGTCCAGGGGGCCCAAGGGCATCTCGGCCTTCATCGTGGACACCGAGCGCGAGGGCTTCCACCGCGGCAAGACCGAGCCCAAGCTCGGCATCCGCGCCTCGGCCACGTGCGAGATCGAGTTCACCGACTACAGGATCCCGGTCGAGGACCGGATTGGCCCGGAGGGCGAGGGCTTCAAGATCGCGATGAGCGTGCTCGACGCCGGCCGCATCGGCATCGCGGCGCAGGCGGTGGGCCTGGCGCGCGCCGCGTATGCGGCATCGGTGGCCTACGTCAAGGAGCGCAAGAGCTTCGGCCAGCCGATCGGCAGCTTCCAGATGATCCAGGCCAAGATCGCGGACATGAAGTGCCGGCTCGACGCGGCCACGCTGCTGACGCTGCGCGCGGCCTGGGCCAAGGACCAGGCCGCCGCCTCCGGCGCGCGCTTCTCCACCGAGGCCTCGGTGGCCAAACTGTTCGCCTCGGAAACGGCGATGTTCGTGACCCACCAGGCCGTGCAGATCCACGGCGGCATGGGCTATTCCAAGGAAATGCCGCTCGAGCGCTATTTCCGCGACGCCAAGATCACCGAAATCTACGAGGGCACCAGCGAAATCCAGCGCCTGGTCATCGCCCGCAACGAAACCGGCCTGCGCTGACCGAGCGTTCCACCGTTCCTTCCGATGGCCGCGCTCCGCGCGGCCTTCGTCCTATCCGACTCCCGCACTCCCGCCATGAACAAGAAAGCTTCCGCCGCCCCCGCCGCCGGCTTCTCCCTGAAACCGATCCTGGACGCGCTGCAGGGGCGTGTGCCGAAGGCGCGCCTGGACGAGGCGCGCACCTTCGTCCAGGCCTTCTACAAGCGCATGAGCGAGGACGAGTTCCCGCAGCACAGCGCCGAGGGCTGGGCCGCGCTCGCCGCCGACATGCTCGAGTTCGCCCGCCTGCGCAAGCCGGGCACCGCCAACGTGCGCCTGTTCAACCCGCAGGGGCTGCGCTGGGAGTCGCCGCACACGGTGCTGCAGGTGGTCAACGACGACATGCCGTTCCTGGTGGACTCGGTGACGATGGCGCTGGCCGAGGCGGGCATCGGCGTGCACGTGCTGGGCCACCCGGTGGTGGCGCTCGAGCGCGACAAGGCCGGCCGGCTGGCCGGCGTGGGCAAGGGCACCCCGGAATCGTTCCTGCACCTGGAGATCGACCGCCTGGCGCCGGAGGCCATGCCGGGCATCCAGGCGCGGATCGAGGAGGTGCTCGAGGACGTGCGCGCCACCGTGCGCGACTGGAAGGCGATGCGGGCGAAGATGCTGCAGATCGCCGAGGAGCTGCCGCAGCGCACCATGCCGGTGTCGGAGGAAGGCCGGCGCGAGGCGCAGGAATTCCTGCGCTGGGCCGCTGACGACCACTTCACCTTCCTCGGCTACCGCGAATACGCGGTGGTCAAGCAGGGCAAGGAGGAGGTGCTGGTGGCCGACGAGGCCTCGGGCCTGGGCCTGCTGCGCGGCGTGCCGGCCGGCAAGCCGCGGCCGCTGAAATCGCTGGCCGCGCACTACATGCCGCAGTCCGGCTCGGTGGACGCGCTGATCCTGACCAAGACCAACGCCCGCGCCACGGTGCACCGCCGCGGCTACATGGACTACATCGGCGTGCTCAAGTTCGACGCCAAGGGCAGGCCGGTCGCCGAGCAGCGCTTCCTCGGCCTGTACACCTCCAGCGCCTACAACCGCCGCCCGTGGGACATCCCGCTGGTACGCGAGCGCTACGAGTACGTGGTCCGCAAGAGCGGCCTGGCCCCGCACAGCCACAGTTGGAAGGCGCTGCGCCACATCCTGGAGACGCTGCCGCGCGACGAGCTGTTCCAGTCCAGCGAGGAGGAACTGTTCCGCATCGCGATCGGCATCCTGGGGCTGCAGGAGCGGGTGCGCAGCAAGCTGTTCCTGCGCCGCGACCGCTACGGCCGCTTCTTCTCGGTGCTGGTGTACGTGCCGCGCGATCGTCTGAACACCCAGATGCGCCGCCGCATCGAGCGCATGCTGCAGGACGCACTGCACGGCGAACACGTGGACACCAACATCCAGGTCGGCGACTCGCCGCTGGCGCAGCTGCACATGATCGTGCGGCCGCGCGCCGGCGAGACCGTGGAGGTGGATCCGGCCCGGCTCGACGAGGAACTGGGCCAGATCGTGCGCGACTGGCAGGACGAGCTGCGTGAACAACTCGTCGCGCGCCATGGCGAGGAGGCCGGCCTGCGCCTGGCCGAGCGTTTCGGCCGCGCGCTGCCGACCGGCTATATCGAGGAGGTCACGCCTGCGGTCGCCGCCACCGACGTCGAGCACCTGGCCGCGCTCACCGGGCCGGACGACCTGCGCCTGAGCCTGTACCGCGCCCGCGACGGCAGGCTGCGCTTCAAGTTCTACCGCCAGAACGACGACATCCCGCTCTCGGACGCGCTGCCGATGATGGAGAACATGGGCCTGCGCGTGATCGCCGAGCACCCGTACCGGCTCGAGGCCGGCAGCGAGGTCGCCTACATCCAGGACTTCGAGGTCGAGTCCAGCATTCCGGACCTGGATGTGGATCGTCTCGACGAGGCCTTCGAGGAGGCGTTCGCCGAGATCTGGCGCGGCAACGCCGAGAACGACGGCTTCAACCGCCTGATCCTGGGCGCGGGCCTGTCCTGGCGCCAGGTGTCGGTGCTGCGCGCCTACTGCAAGTACCTGCTGCAGGTCGGGGTGCCGTTCTCGCAGAGTTACATGGAGCAGACGCTGGCGCGCTACCCGCTGCTCTCGCGGCTGCTGATCGAGTTGTTCGAGGCACGCTTCGACCCGGTCACCGGCAAGGAGACCAAGGCCGAGATCAAGGCCGGCGCCGAACGCTTCCGCGGACAGCTCGCTGCACTCGCCGGTGGCGATGCAGCCACGCTCGCCCTGCTCGAGCCGGTGGTCGCCGCGCGTGCCGGCAAGCGCGAGCAGCAGATCGAGGCCACCCGCACCGCGATCAAGGCACTGCTCGATCGCGTCTCCAGCCTGGACGAGGACCGCATCCTGCGCAGCTTCGTCGGGGTGATGGACGCGACCCTGCGCACCAGCTACTACATCCGTCGCGAGGACGGCCGGCGCAAGGACGGCGGCCCGGCTGACTACATCAGCTTCAAGTTCGATCCCTCGAAGGTGCCGGACCTGCCCAAGCCGCGCCCGTACCGCGAGATCTTCGTCTGCGGCCCGCGCGTGGAGGGCGTGCACCTGCGCTTCGGCCCGGTCGCGCGCGGCGGCCTGCGCTGGTCCGACCGGCGCGAGGACTACCGCACCGAGGTGCTGGGCCTGGTCAAGGCGCAGATGGTCAAGAACACGGTCATCGTGCCGGTGGGCTCCAAGGGCGGCTTCTACTGCAAGCAGCTGCCGGATCCGTCCGCGGACCGTGACGCCTGGTTCAACGAGGGCGTGGCCTGCTACAAGCGTTTCATCAACGGCCTGCTCGACATCACCGACAACCTGGTGGACGGCAAGGTGGTGCCGCCGCAGGACGTGGTGCGCCACGACGGCGACGACCCGTACCTGGTGGTGGCCGCCGACAAGGGCACCGCGACCTTCTCCGACATCGCCAACGGCATCGCCCGCGCGCACGGCTTCTGGCTCGACGACGCCTTCGCCTCGGGCGGTTCGGTCGGCTACGACCACAAGGCCATGGGCATCACCGCGCGCGGCGCGTGGGAGTCGGTCAAGCGCCACTTCCGCGCGATGGGACGCGACTGCCAGACGGAAGACTTCACCGTGGTCGGCATCGGCGACATGTCCGGCGACGTGTTCGGCAACGGCATGCTGCTCAGCCGCCACATCCGCCTGGTCGCCGCGTTCGACCACCGGCACATCTTCGTGGATCCGAACCCGGACGCCGAAACCTCGTTCCGCGAGCGCGAGCGCCTGTTCAGGCTGCCGCGCTCCTCGTGGGACGACTACGACAAGACGCTGATCAGCAAGGGCGGCGGGGTGTGGCCGCGCTCGGCCAAGAGCATCCCGCTCTCGGCCGAGGCCAAGGCCGCGCTGGGCATTGATCCGGCGGTCGAGGCCATGACGCCGAACGAGCTGATGAGCGCGATCCTGAAGGCGCCGGTGGACCTGCTCTGGAACGGCGGCATCGGCACCTACGTCAAGGCCACCAGGGAGTCGCACGCCGACGTCGGCGACCGCGCCAACAACGCCATCCGCGTCAACGGCTGCGAGCTGCGCTGCAAGGTGGTGGCCGAGGGCGGCAACCTCGGCCTGACCCAGCTCGGCCGGATCGAGGCCGCCCAGCACGGCGTGCTGCTCAACACCGACTTCATCGACAACTCGGCCGGCGTGGACACCTCCGACCACGAGGTGAACATCAAGATCCTGCTCAACGAGGAGGTCAAGCGCGGCCGGCTGACCATGGCGGCGCGCAACAAGCTGCTCGCGGCGATGACCGACGAGGTCGCCGAGCTGGTGCTCAACGACAACTACCGCCAGAACCAGGCGATCAGCCTGATGGAGCGGCTCAGCGTGTCGCGCCTTGGCTCCAAGCAGCACTTCATCCGCACCCTGGAGGCGCAGGGCCTGCTCGACCGCCAGATCGAGTTCCTGCCGTCCGACGCCGAGTTGGCCGAGCGCAAGGCGCGCGGCCAGGGGCTGACCCGCCCCGAACTCGCGGTGCTGCTGTCGTACTCCAAGATCGTGTTGTTCCAGCAGCTGCTGAACTCCGATGTGCCGGAGGACCCGTACCTGTCCAAGGAACTGGTGCGCTACTTCCCCGTGCCGCTGCAGAAGAAGTACGCCGCGGCGATGGAACGGCACCAGCTCAAGCGCGAGATCATCGCCACCGCGGTGACCAACTCGATGGTCAACCGCATGGGCGCGACCTTCACCCTGCGCATGACCGAGGACACCGGCCGCACCCCGGCCGAGGTCGCCGAGGCCTACACCATCGCCCGCGAGGCGCTGGACGCGCGCGAACTGTGGGCGCAGGTGGACGCGCTCGACGGCAAGGTGCCGGAGGCGGTGCAGATCGACGCCCTGATCGCGATCTGGAACCTGCTGCGCACGCTCAGCCGCTGGCTGCTCTCGCGCCCGGGCAAGCTGCCCGAGATCGCCGCCGGCGTGGAGCGCTACAAGGCCGGCATCGAGGCGATCCGCAAGGCGCTGCCGGCAGCGCTGCCGGCGCAGGCGCGTGCGGCGTTCGAGTCGCGCCTGCACGGCTGGAAGGAGAAGCGCCTGCCGGCCGGGCTGGCCATGCAGCTGGCGGCGCTGCCGATGCTGGAGTCGGCCTGCGACATCGTGGAGGTGGCGCGCGCGCGCAAGCTGGCTCCGGTCGAGGTCGCGCGCGTGCACTTTGCGCTCGGCGAGGCGCTGCACCTGCCCTGGCTGCACGAGCAGATCGATGCGCTGCCGGTCGAGGGGCGCTGGCACGCGCACGCGCGCGGCGTGCTGCGCGACGAGCTGGCCGCACAGCAGCGCGCGCTGGTCGGGCAGGTGCTGGCGCTGCCGGGCAAGGGCGACGCGGCCGAGCGGGTCGAGCGCTGGCTGCACCGCGACGATCCCGCGCTGCGCTTCACCCAGGCCATGTTCAACGAGCTGCGCAGCCAGGTCTCGCTGGACTACCCGACGGTCTCGGTCGCGGTGCGCCGCCTGGCGCAGATGGCGGCGGCGTGATTCCTGCGGTGTGATCCCGGCGGCCGGGCCGGCAAGCCGGCCCGGCCTGCACCACGCGCGCGGCCTCGCGCGCGTCCGGGTTATGCTGGGCGGCGCACCAGCCCGGAGCCGACGATGACTGCATCCCAGCCGCGGATCGCCTTCCTCGCCAGCCCTTCCGCCGACGCGCAGCAGGCACTGCAGGCGCTCGTCGCGCTCCACGGCCAGCACGAGCCGGACGCCGCCGACGTGCTGGTCGCGCTCGGCGGCGACGGCTTCATGCTGCAGACCCTGCATCGCCACGGCGGGCTGGGCAAGCCGGTGTTCGGGATGAAGCTCGGCGCGGTCGGCTTCCTGATGAACCATTACCGCACCGCGGACCTGCTGGCGCGGATCGAGGCCGCCGAGCCGGCGGTGCTGCGGCCGCTGGAGATGATCGCGCTGACCGAGTCGGGGGCGAGCGTGGGCTCGCTGGCGTACAACGAGGTTTCGCTGCTGCGGCAGACGCGGCAGGCGGCGCACCTGGCCATCGACCTCAACGGCAAGCCGCGCCTGGACGAGCTGATCTGCGACGGGGTGATGGTGGCCACGCCGGCCGGCAGCACCGCCTACAACTACTCCGCCAGCGGCCCGATCCTGCCGCTGGGCTCGCGCGTGATCGCGCTGACCCCGATCGCGGCGTTCCGCCCGCGGCGCTGGCGCGGGGCGCTGCTCAAGGCCGATACCGAGGTGCGGTTCCGGGTGCTCGACCCGTACAAGCGCCCGGTCAGCGCCACCGCCGATTCGCACGAGGTGCGCGACATCGTCGAGGTCACCATCCGCGAGTCGGGCGAGCGCACGGTGACGCTGCTGTTCGACCCCGAGCACAACCTCGAGGAGCGGATCCTCAGCGAGCAGTTCGTGACCTGATCCAGCCCGACGGGCGATGCCCCGGCAGGCATCGAGGCTGGCACGGATCGTCCGCCCCGCCGAGCGGGGTGCCCACGCCGTTCGGCGGCGGTGCCGGCGCCGGCTTGCGGGCCGCGCGCTATAGTGCTCCGGACCTATGGCCAGGCGCGTCCAGCGGGCTGGGTGGAACCACGGGTTCGGTGTCGAGGCCGGGGCCGAACCAGCGGCCGATCTCGTGTCCGCATTGTTCGCGGAGACCGATCCGGAAGCCCTGAACAGGCTCGTCGCGCGCGAAGCCCGAGCCCGTTTCGGCTGCCGCGCCGTGCGTGTGGTGCCCATGCCCCTGGAGGCCGCGGACGCCGCGCTGCCGCCGGCCGAGCGCGGCTGGATCGAGGCGGCCGCGGCGCAGCCCACGCGGGTGCATGCCGCCGCACCCCAGGCGGGTTGGTTGCCGGTCGCGAGCCTGGCGACCGCGCCGGCCACCGGCGAGGTGCTGGCCGCCGTGCTGGCCGAGTGGCCGGAGTCGCATTGCCTGCCCCTGTCCGCGGCGGCGCCGTGGCGCGCCTTCCTCGCCCTGGTCGGCGCCCGCATGGCGGTGATGCGCGAGCTGGCCGAGCAGCGGCAGGCGATCGAGGGCCTGAAGAAGACCGCCCGGCTGCAGAGCGCCCTGTACGCGATCGCCGACCTCGCCAGCAGCGAGCTCGACATGCCGGAGATGCTGCGCCGCATCCACGGCGTGGTCGGGGAGCTGATGTACGCCAGGAACTTCTACATCGCGCTGTACAACGCCGAGCGCGACACCCTGCGCTTCATCTATTTCGCCGACGAGCACGAGATCAAGGGGGTGGACACCACGCAGGACGTCCCGGCGGCGAGCATCCGCGACAGCCTGACCCTGGCCGTGATCCGCAGCGGGCGCGCCGCCCTCGGGCCGTCCCTGGCGCTGCGCAGCGAGTTCGGGCTGGATCCCGACGCCGATGTGTCCCGCTACGGGCCGGAATCGGTGGACTGGCTGGGCGTGCCGATGATCGAGGCGGGCAGGGTGCGCGGCGCGGTGGTGGTGCAGAGCTACGACCAGGCGACCCGCTACAGCGAGGAGGACCGTGCGCTGCTGTCCTTCGTCGCCCAGCACATCCTCACCGCGCTGATGCGCAAGCGCGCGCAGGAGGAACTGGAACGGCGGGTGGAGGAGCGGACCCAGGCGCTCATGGCCGAGGTGCGGGAGCGCCAGCGCGGCGAGAAACTGCAGGCGGCGCTGTACAGCATCGCCGACCTGGCCAGCAGCGAACTCGACATGAGCGAGATGCTGCGCCGCATCCATGGCGTGGTCGGCGAGCTGATGTACGCCAGGAACTTCTACATCGCGCTGTACAACGCCGAGCGCGGCACGGTGCGGTTCATCTACTTCGCGGACGAGCGGGACCCGGGGCTCGTGGATCCCGAGGCCGAGATCCCCGTCGGCAAGCTGCGCAACAGCCTGACCCTGGGGCTGCTCCGGCATGGCCGCCCGGTGATGGGCCCGGCGCGGAAGGTGGCGCAGGAGATGCACGTCCCCGGCGGCGTCGGCCTGGGCACCCTGGCCGAGGACTGGCTGGGGGTGCCGATGCTGGACGCGGGCGAGGTGCGCGGCGCGGTGGTGGTGCAAAGCTACGATCCGTCGGTGCGCTTCACCGAGGACGACCGCGTGCTGCTGGCCTACGTGGCCCAGCACATCCACACCGCCCTGGCGCGCAAGCAGGCCAAGGCCGAGCTCGAACGACGGGTGGCGGATCGCACCCACGAGCTGGCCGAGGCCGTGCGCGCGCTGCGTGCCCAGGTCGCCGAACGCGAGCGCGCGGAGCAGCGCCTGATGCACGAGGCGCTGCACGACGCGCTGACCGGCCTGCCGAACCGGAGCTTCTTCTACCACGCGCTCGAGCGCGCGCTGGCGCAGATCAGGCGCGACCCGAGCCATCACTTCGCCGTGCTGTTCCTGGACCTGGACAGGTTCAAGGTCATCAACGACAGCGTGGGCCACCTGATCGGCGACGAGGTGCTGAAGGAGGCGGGGCTGCGGCTCAGCACCTGCATCCGTGCCCCCGACGTCGTCGCGCGCCTGGGCGGGGACGAGTTCGCCCTGCTGCTCGAGGGCACGCGCAACCCGGAGGACGCCTGCCATGCGGCGCAGCGGGTGATCGAGGCGCTGAGCGAGCCCATGCGCATCGGCGGCAAGGACCTGTTCACCTCGGCCAGCGTCGGCATCGCCCTCAGCCACGAACGCTATCGCAGCGCCGAGGAGCTGCTGCGCGATGCCGACGTGGCGATGTACCGCGCCAAGGCGCACGGCCGGCAGCGGTTCGAGATCTTCGACGAGCGCCTGCACAGCGAAGCCCTGCGCCTGCTGGAAGTGGAGAGCGACCTGCGCCGCGCCATCCAGCGCTCCGAGTTCGAGCCGCATTTCCAGCCGATCGTGCGCCTGCGGAACGGGCGCGTGATCGGTTACGAAGCACTGCTGCGCTGGCGCCATCCGCGGCGCGGGCTGTTGACGCCGCAGGAGTTCCTGGCCGTGGCGGAGGAGAGCGGCAGCGTCGAGCAGATCGACTGGCAGATGTTCGAGAAGACATGCCGGGAGGTGCGCTCGCTCGCCGACGGGTACGGTTACGTCACCCTCAACGTCTCGCCGCGGCATTTCCGTTCGCCGCGCCTGGCCACGCAGATGCTGGACCTGCTCGACGCGCATCGCCTCTCGCACGAGCGGATCCGGCTGGAAGTGACCGAGGGCGCGCTGTTCGACAACCCCGAGCAGGTGCGGGCCACGCTCGAGACCCTGCGCACGGCCGGCGTAGTGGCGGCGCTGGACGATTTCGGCACCGGCTACTCCTCGCTGAGCTACCTGCACCGTTTCCCGCTGCACGCGCTCAAGATCGACCGTTCGTTCGTCAGCGCCCTGCGCCGGGACGAGGAGGGCGGCGGCAGCGCCGCCGTGGTGCGGGCGGTGCTGGCGATGGCCGGGACCCTGGGCATGGAGGTCGTGGCCGAGGGCATCGAAACTGCCGAGCAGCGCGACTGCCTGCTGGCGCTGGGGTGCGAGCACGGGCAGGGGTTCCTGTTCTCGCAAGCCCGCCCGGCCTCGGAATGGGGCGCGGGCGCCAGGGGCCACTGAACCCGTCCCGCGCGGCCCGGGCCGCGGGCGTCTCGCCTGCTGCGACCGGCATCGCCGATACTGCCGGCATGACCGATGCCGCCAGCCCGCTCGTCGTCGCGATCACCTCGCGCGCCCTGTTCGACCTCGAGGAAAGCCACGCCCTGTTCGAGCGCGAGGGGGTGGAGGCGTTCCGCGAATACCAGCGCCGGCACGAGGACGACCCGCTCGCGCCCGGCATCGCCTTTCCGCTGGTGCGCAAGCTGCTGCGCCTGAACGAGGGCGCCCCGGCCGATGCGCCGCGAGTCGAGGTGATCCTGCTTTCGCGCAATTCGGCCGACACCGGCCTGCGCGTGTTCAACTCGATCCAGCACCACGGGCTGGGCATCACCCGCGCCACCTTCACTTCCGGCGCGCCCACCTGGCCCTACATCAAGCCGTTCGGCGCGCACCTGTTCCTGTCGGCCAACCCCGACTCGGTGCGTAACGCGCTCGCGCACGGGGTGGCAGCGGCCACGATCCTGCCGGCGCGGGCGCCGGAGCAGCGCCACGACCAGCTGCGCATCGCCTTCGATGGCGACGCGGTGATCTTCGGCGACGAGTCCGAGCGGGTGTCGCAGGAGCAGGGGCTGGAGGCGTTCCACCGGCACGAGGCCACGCGCGCTGGCGAACCGCTCTCGGGCGGGCCGTTCCGCGGCTTCCTGGACGCGCTGCACCGCCTGCAGCAGGCGTTTCCGGCCGGGGAGGACGCGCCGATCCGCACCGCGCTGGTCACCGCGCGCTCGGCGCCGGCGCACAAGCGGGTGATCCTGACCCTGCGCGAATGGGGCGTGCGCCTGGACGAGGCGCTGTTCCTGGGCGGCAAACCGAAGGGGCCGTTCCTGGAGACCTTCGGCGCCGACATCTTCTTCGACGATTCGCACCACAACATAGACTCGGCGCGCCGGCACGTGGCGGCGGGGCATGTGCCGCACGGGGTGGCCAACGCCGGTTGAGCGTGCAGCCGGCGCGCGTGGGCGAAAAGAAAGCCGACGGCGCGATGCCGTCGGCTGACAGCAGGCGGAGCCGGCATGACCCGGCGCCGCCGGGTCATGCGCTCCGCTGCCGCCGGCGTGGCCGGCGCGGGCAGGGCATCAGGCCTTCTGGATCGCGATGCGCTTGCCGCGCGGCTTGGCGTTGGCGGCTTTGGGGAGGGTGACCGTCAGCAGGCCGTCCTTGAAGGCCGCGGTCACCTTGTCGGCCTGCACTTCGACCGGCAGCGGAATCTGGCGTTCGAAGCGGCCATAGAAGAACTCGCTGAACTGGCGCTCGTTGTCCGTGTGCGCGCTGCGGCGTTCGCCGCGCAGAACCAGCGAGTCCTCCTCGAGCAGGATCTCCACGTCCTTGTCGCTCATCCCGGGCAGCTCCGCGGTCAGCGTCAGCTCCTTGTCGCTTTCATGCAGCTCCACGCTCGGCCAACCGAAGCCGAAACCGTCCCGGCCGAAACGGGCCAGGGGCGCGTCGAACCCGCGCCACATGTCGTCGAAGACGCGGTTGATCTCGCGCTGCAGGCTGGTGAAGGGATCACGCGCCTGGCGCTGCTGCAGCTCCGTGCCGCGATTCCGCGTCCACGGGATCAGGTCGGTCATCAGGCTCATGTCGTACACCTCGGTTTCGCTGTTGCATCGCTGCGGATGCCCGAGGTCCGCGGCATGCCGGGAAGCCCGGCTGCCGGCGCGAAGGAATGCGCCGGCGCCACGGCGGGCTCGGCCATCCGAGCTCCCAAATGGTGCCGCCCGGGCCGGTTTCAAGCTGGTGGCGGCGCGGCGTTCAGCGTCGGTTTCGCACCCGGCGGTTGTCAGAACTCCAGGTCCAGCGCCGCGCAGAGGTAATCCATGAACGGGGCCAGCGCGGCCAGGTCGGCCTCCAGCGTCTGCCGCAGGCGCGGGCCGAGCACGGTGGCGTCGGACAGTTCGCGCCAGGCCACGTAGTTGCGGCGCTTGAGGTCGTCCAGGAACTCGAAGTCGGCCGGGTAGCCGCGCGGGGCGCGCACCAGGTTCTCGCTGTCGTCGAGCGTGTAGCGGCGCCGGAACGCCGGCGCGTGCGTCGCGGTGCGCCAGCTGGCCGGGTTGTCCACGATGCACTGGCGCACCCGGCGCAGCGTGTCCGGCTGCGGGTGCCACAGGCCGGCGCCGACGAAGCACTGGCCGGGTTCGAAGTGGATGTAGAACGAGGGCGCCTCGACCTCGCGCCCGCGCGCATGGAACAGGCGCGCGCCTTGCCAGGTCTTGTACGGCGACTTGTCGTTGGCGAAGCGGGTGTCGCGCTGGATCCGGAACAGCGAGCCGCCGAGCGGCTTCGGATCGGCACGGTAGTGCGCGCTGACCTGCGCCAGCGCCGGCTGCAGGTCGGTGAGCAGGCGCTGGAACGGCGCGCGGACATGCGCCTCGTACTCGTGCTTGTGCGCGTGGAACCAGGCGCGCTCGTTGTGCCGCGCCAGGGCGCGCAGGAAGCGGAAACCGGCGTCGGTGAAATAGCGGCTCATGGCAGGCCGGCCTCCAGGTCGCGGCCCCAGGCCTCGAGCGCGTCGAGCAGGGCCAGGCGCGCGGCGTCGCCGGCATGCTGCGCGCGCAGGGCGGCCAGTTCGGCGCGATAGCTGGCGAAGGTCTGCTCCGGCTGGCCGACGCCCTGGCGCAGGCGGCGGGCGCGGAATTCGTCCCAGCGCGCGCGTTCGGCCGGCGTCAGGGTGTGCGGCCAGTTGCGGGCGCGGTAGCGGAACAGCAGTTCGCGCAGGCGCGGGTCGGAGAAGCCGAAATCGCGCGTGCCGAGCGCCTCCGGCGGCGTGCCGCGCACCTGCGGCAGGCGCGCGCGGTCGGCGTCGGGGATGAAGCCGTCGTACAGCGCGCCGTCCACGTCGCCGGGTTCGCGCGGCGCCTCGAGCGCGTACACGCGCCGGATCTTCTCGGCCAGCGCCGGGCCCACCGCGCGCAGCCGTGCGGCGCGGCGTTCGGCTTCGGCGCGTTCGATGCGCAGGCGGGCGAAGTCGTCCTCGCGCAGGTGCGACCAGGCCACCAGTGCCGGACAGCGGTTCAGGTGCACTTCCTTGAGCGGGATGCGCGACTCGCCCTCGGCCAGCGCGTGGGATGGCGTGTAGAGGCGGGCGGCGATCGCCTCGGGCTCGAGCGCGAGCAACGGCTCCGGATCGGCGTCGAGGTCGAACACGATCACCCGGTTGTCCACCCGCGGATGCCGGGCCAGCGGCGCGACCGCGGCCGCGCACAGACGCGTGGCCGGATAGCGCTGGGAGACGTGCAGCAGCGGCGCCATCGCGGTGAGGTTCAGCAGGGATGCGACGAAACGCTTGTCGCGCAGGCGCAGCGCGTACTCCCACAGCCGCGGCTGGGCCGCCTTGAACAGCCGCGCCAGCCCGATCAGCGCGCGCACATCGGACAGGGCCTCGTGCGCATCGCCGATGCGGACGTCGTTGGCGGCGGCCAGGTGCTCGAGCCGGAACGAGGGCGCGCCGTCCTCGCGACGCGGCCAGGCCAGCCCGTCCGGCCGCAGCGCGTGCGCCAGCCGCAGCACGTCGAGCAGGTCCCAGCGCGAGTTGCCGTTGCGCCATTCGCGCTCGTAGGGGTCGTAGAAGTTGCGGAACAGGCCGTGGCGGACGAACTCGTCGTCGAAGCGCAGCGAGTTGTAGCCGACGCTGCAGGTCTCCGCCTGCGCCATCAGTTCGTGGATGCGGGCGAAAGCCTCGGCCTCGGCCACGCCTTCGCGCAGCGCGCGCTGCGGGGTCAGCCCGGTTACCAGCACCGCGCCGGGCGAGGGCAGCAGGTCGTCGGCGGGGCGGACCAGGACGTCGGCCGGTTCGCCGACCTCGTTCAGGTCGGCATCGGTGCGGATCGCGGCGAACTGCGCGATGCGCGAGCTGCGCGGATCGCTGCCGAAGGTTTCCAGGTCGTAGAACAGGAAGCTGGCCGGCATCGCGCGCCCTTCCCCGGTCCTCAGCCTTCGGCCGGCAGCGGCGGCAGCCGATGCTCGACTTCGGCGTCGAGCCAGGCCCAGTCCAGGCCGTCCAGCGAATCGCGTCCGCGGGTGGCCTCGGCCAGCAGCCCGCGCTGCACCTGGCCGCGCTCGAAGGCGAGGGCGTAGGGCAGGCGACGGAACGTCACCATCGTGTAGCGCGGCACGAAGCGGCCCGGATGGCGCTCGGCGAGCTGGCGTTCGAGCTGGCGCTGGAGCAGGAAGTCCGGATCGTCCACCCGGTCGCGCATCTCGACGTAGTTCTCCAGCGCCATCGCCTGGATCGCGCGCGCGTTCGGCTTGCGCTCGGCCTCGAACGCGGCGAAGGCGGCGGCGAGGTCGGGCTCGCGTTCCAGGTGCGCGGCCAGGGCCACGCAATCCTCGAACGCGCAGTTCATGCCCTGGCCGTGGAACGGCACCATCGCGTGCGCGGCGTCGCCGAGCAGAACGGCGCGGCCGTCGAGGTGCCAGCGCTCGAGGTACAGCGTGCCGAGCTGGCCGACCGGGTTGCGCTCGAAATCCTCCTCGAGCCGCGGGATCAGCGGCAGCGCATCGGGGAAGTCGCGCGCGAACAGGGCGCGCGCGTCGGCGCCGGTGCGGACCGTGGCGAAGCTCGGGTCGCCCTCGTTGGGCAGGAACAGGGTGACGGTGAAGGTGCGCTCGTCGTTCGGCAGGGCGATGCACATGTAGCCGCCGCGCGGCCAGATGTGCAGCGCGTTCGGCTCGATGCGGAAACCGCCGTCGTCGGCCGGCGGGATCTCCAGTTCCTTGTACGAATGGCCCAGCGGCTCGTGGCGCTCGCCCAGGTCCAGGTAGCGCTGCATGGCCGCGCGCAGGCCCGAGCCCGCGCCGTCGGCGCCCACCAGGGCCCGGAACGGGTGCTCGTGGCGCAGGCCGTTGCGGTCGTCCACGAAGCTGGCGATGCCGGCGTCGAAGCGGACCTGGTCCAGGCGGCGGTCGAAGTGGATCCGCGCGCCGGCGGCTTCGGCGGCGTCGAGCAGGACGATGTTGAGCTCGGCCCGGCTCACCGACCAGATCACTTCGGAATCGTCGCGGCCGTAGCGCTGCAGCTGCTGGCCGCCTTCGGCGAAGTGCACCATGCGGCCGCGCATCATCACCGCCTTCTCCAGCACCGCCGCGTCCGTGCCGGCGATGCGCAACGCATGCAGCCCGCGCTCGGCCAGCGCCAGGTTGATCGAACGTCCGCCGCTGTAGCCCTGCACGCGCGGATCGCCGCGGCGCTCGTACACGTCCACGCGCCAGCCGCGCCTGGCGAGCAGCGTGGCGAGCAGCGCCCCCGCCAACCCCGCACCTGCGATCGTGATGTGCCTGCCTTCAGGTGTCATCGGACTTGCTCTTCGATATCAGCCACGGATTGCCACGGATGAACACGGATGAAGCAAACAGGATATTTACCCAGTGTTTTTCATCCGTGTAGATCCGTGGCTAATGGTTTTGGTCCCTGCGCCATTCCGCCACGCAACGGGCGAAGCGGAGGATGTCGGCGTGGGTGTTGTAGAGCGGGGCGGGGGAGATGCGGATCACGTCGGGTTCGCGCCAGT
Source organism: Vulcaniibacterium gelatinicum (assembly GCF_008033445.1). Taxonomy (GTDB): domain Bacteria; phylum Pseudomonadota; class Gammaproteobacteria; order Xanthomonadales; family Xanthomonadaceae; genus Vulcaniibacterium_B; species Vulcaniibacterium_B gelatinicum. The sequence continues at coordinate 13,517 of NZ_VNKO01000004.1, read as the reverse complement.
CGCCGAGCACGCCATGCGCGGCGAGGTGTTCGAACAGCGCGCGGCCGCGTTCGCGGCCGCCGGCCACGCGCAGCGAGAGCTGCGCGCCGCGGCGTTCCGGTTCGCGCGGGGTGACGATCTGCAGCGTGTCCGACAGGCGCTCGCGGATCAGGGCTTCGAGGTAGCCGGTCAGGCGCAGGGAGCGTTGCCGCAACGGCTCCATTCCGGCCCGCGTGAACAGCTCCAGCGAGGCGCGCAGCGGCGCCAGGCCCAGGATCGGCGGGTTGCTGAGCTGCCAGCCTTCCGCCCCCGGTGTGGGCTCGAAGCGCGGGCCCATGCGGAAACGGGTGTCCTGGCGGTGGCCCCACCAGCCGGCGAAGCGCGGCCGCTCGGTGTTCGCGTGGCGCTCGTGCACGAAACAGCCGGCGACGGCGCCGGGCCCCGAGTTCATGTACTTGTAGTGGCACCACACCGCGAAATCGGCGCCGGCATCGTGCAGGCGCAGCGGCAGGTTGCCGACCGCATGCGCGAGGTCGAAGCCGACCACCGCGCCGGCGGCATGGCCGAGCCGCACGATCGCGGCGAGGTCGAACGCCTGGCCGGTGCGGTACTGCACCCCCGGCCACAGGATCAACGCCAGGCGGTGGCCGTGCTCGCCGATGGCGCGTTCGATCGCTGCCATGGACACCGTGCCCTCGGGCTCGTCGGGTTCGAGCTCGATCAGGTCGGTGGCGGGGTCGAAGCCGTGGAAGCGCACCTGCGATTCGAGCGCATGCCGGTCCGACGGGAACGCACCGGCCTCGAGCAGGATCGCCGGACGCTCGCGTGTGGGCCGGTAGAAGCTGACCAGCATCAGGTGCAGGTTCACCGTCAGCGTGTTCATCGCCACCACTTCCGAGGGCAGCGCGCCGACCACCTGCGCCAGCGGTTCGCGCACCAGGGCGTGGTAGGGCATCCATGGCGCGGGTTCGAGGAAGTGCCCCTCGACCGCCTCGCGCGCCCACTTGTCCAGCACCTCCTCGACCATCGCCCGCACGCCCTTCGGCTGCAGGCCAAGCGAATTGCCGCAGAAGTACGCCATCTCGGCGCTCTCGTGGCGCGGGATGTGGAACTCGCCGCGGAACGTAGACAGCGGATCGGCGGCGTCGCGCGCGCGGGCGTCGTCGTCGGAGAACAGTTCGGTCATCGGCAGGGCACTCATTCGAAGCGGGATTTCGGCAGCCCCATCCATTCCAGCGCCGTGCCGTGGTACAGCCTGGCCTTGTCGGCTTCGTCCAGGCCGAGCGCCTCGATGCCGGCGCCGGGTTCCTGCTCGCCGAGCGGGAAGGGATAGTCGGTGCCCAGCATCACCCGCGACACCCCGCAGGTGTCGAGCAGGTAGCGCAGCGCGCGCGTGTCGGCCACCCAGGAGTCGTAGTACAGGCGGCCAAGGTATTCGCGCGGGTTGCGGAAGTTGTCGGTCGCCACCAGGTCCGGGCGCATGCGGAAACCGTGCTCGATCCGGCCGATGGTGTAGGGGAAGCTGCCGCCGCCGTGCGCCAGGCACACGCGCAGCTTCGGCAGCCGCTCCAGCACGCCGCCGAAGATCAGGCTGCAGGCCGCGCGCGACTGCTCGGCGGGCATGCCCACCAGCCACGGCAGCCAGTACTTGGGCATGGAGGCCGCGCCCATCATGTCCCACGGGTGGACCAGGATCGCCGCCCCCAGCTCGCTGGCGGCCTCGAAGAATTCGAACAGCTCCGGTGCATCCAGGTTCCAGTCGTTGACGTGCGAGCCGATCTGCACGCCCTGAAGGTTCAGCTCGTCCATGCAGCGCTCCAGCTCGCGCACCGCCAGCGACGGCGACTGCAGCGGCACGGTGCCGATCCCGGCGTAATGGCGCGGATGGGCGCGGCAGGCCTCGGCGATGTGGTCGTTGAGGGCCTGGTGCAGCTCGAGCGCGTGGTGCGGCCTGGCCCAGTAGCTGAACATCACCGGCACGGTGCTGATCACCTGCACCTGCACGCCGAAGCGGGCGTAGTCCTCGATCCGGATCTCCGGGTCCCAGGTCTTGGGCCAGATCTCGCGGAAGAACTTGCCGTCCTTGTAGATCCGGTGCCGGCCGTCCTCGCCGTGGTGGATCACCGGGAAGCGGTTGTCGCCGTACTTCGCGGCCAGGTCCGGCCAGTCGCGCGGCAGGAAGTGGGCGTGGATGTCGATCTTCAGCATGCGGCGATTTCCGGGGTTACTGGTCCGGCGTGATGAGCTCGACGGTCGGAAAATAGGCGCGGTAGCGCCGTGCATCGCGGGTCAGAAGCGGCCAGCGCATCACTGCGGCGTGGGCGCCGATGAAGAAATCGGCGAGCACGTTGTGCCGGCTGCCGCCCTTGCGGCGGTAGCGAACGAAGGCCTTGCCGGCCAGGAACAGGGCGGGGCGGGGCAGTTCCTGCAGTTCCACCTGCATTCCGGCGAGGGCGTCATCCAGCGCCTCCGGACTGTCGAAGGTCAGCGACAGCTCGGCGTAGATCACCGGGTTGATCACCAGCGTGTGCAATTGCGATTGCGCGCGCAGCTGGGCGATGGACCAGTCGGCCCAGTGGGGGTCGTCCTCGAGCACGTCAACGAGGACGTTCGTGTCCACGAGCAGCATGGCCGATCGTGCCCGCTCAGTCGCGCAGCAGGGCCATCAGTTCGTCGCTGCGCCATTTGACCTGGGCCTTGCCGCGCGCGGCCTCGAAGCGGTCCCGGCGCGGGGCGCGCCTGCGGCTGCCGGCCTTGCGCACGACCACCTCGCCGGCAGCGTTGACGGCGAACTCCACCGCGCTGCCCGGCTCCAGTCGCAGGGCGTCGCGGACCGGTTTCGGGATGGTGACCTGGCCCTTGACGGTGAGGATCGTGCTCATCGGCAGATTCCTGGTATTACCTCGGCCGAGTATGTAATACCCGGGCGGCGGGGGCAAGCGCCCGGCCGGATCCGTCCTGTCCCCGCTGGGGCACCTGACGGGCGGACCTCTCCGGCCGGCGGCTGCTCAGGGCATGCCGGCGTCCGGATCCTGTGCTGCCTCGTACTTCGCCGGCGCGGGATTCAGGTGCCCGCAGGTTCGGCAGGTGCGGTTGGCGCGCGAGCGGTAGAAACGCTCGAACACGGCCGGGAAGTCGGTCTCGATGTTCCGCAGCACGAAGAACTCCTCGTAGAGCTTCGTGTTGCACTTCTCGCAGAACCACATCAGCCCGTCGCGCTCGTGCGGCAGGCGCTTGCGCTCGACCACCAGGCCCACCGAGCCGGGCATGCGCTGCGGCGAGTGCGGCACGCGCGGGGGCAGGTAGAAGACCTCGCCGGCGCGGATCGGGATGTCGCGCACGCGGCCGTCCTCCTGGATCTTCAGCACCATCTCGCCTTCGAGCTGGTGGAACCACTCCGGGCCCTCGTCCCAGTGGTAGTCGGTGCGCTGGTTGGGGCCGCCGACCACCATCACGATGAAGTCGCCGTCCACGATGCACTTGTTGCCCACCGGCGGCTTGAGCAGGTGGCGGTGCTCGTCTATCCAGGCCTGGAGGTTGAAGGGGCCGGGCAGCATGGGGTCACTCCTTCACCACCGCGACGCACTTGAGCTCGATCGCGATCGGCGTGGGCAGCGCGGTGATGCCGAGGGTGGTGCGGCAGGGGGCGGTGGCCGGATCCGGGAAGTATTCGGCCCAGACCGCGTTGTAGGCCTTGAAGTCGCGCGCCATGTCGGTGAGGTACACGGTCACGTCCACCAGGTCCTCCCAGCGCGCGCCGCTGGCCTCGAGCACGGCGCGCACGTTGGCGAACACGGCGCGGGTCTGGGCGGCGATGTCGTAGCGGCGCACCCGGCCGTCGGCGAAATACTCGTTGCCGGGGATCTCGTCGCTGACCGGGTCGCGCGGGCCGATGCCGGACAGGAACAGCAGTCCGCCGGCGCGGCGCGCGTGCGGGTAGGCGCCGACGGGCTTCGGTGCGGCGGTGGTGCGGATCGCCTCGCTCATCTCAACGCTCCTCCCGCGCCAGGCGGATGCGGGCAAGGGCCTCGGCGTACTGCGGCGCGAGCCGTTCCAGGCCATCCACATCCATCCCGAGGTCGTTGACCAGGCCGTCGCACAGGCTGTACACCCAGCCGTGCACGGCCAGCGCCTGTCCGCGCGTCCAAGCGTCGCGCACGATCGTGGTCTGGCACACGTTCACCACCTGCTCGAGCACGTTCAGTTCGCACAGGCGGTCGTGCTGCCGTTCGGGCGCGCCGGCCTGGTGCAGGCAGCCCTCGTGCTTTTCGGCCACGTCGGTGACGTGGCGGATCCAGTTGTCCACCAGCCCCAGCCGCTGCCGGGTCAGCGCCGCGTGCACGCCGCCGCAGCCGTAGTGGCCGACCACCAGGATGTGCTTGACCTGGAGCACGTCCACCGCGTACTGGATCACCGACAGGCAGTTGAGGTCGGTGTGCACCACTACGTTGGCGATGTTGCGGTGCACGAACACCTCGCCCGGCGCCATGCCGATGATCTGGTTGGCCGGCACCCGCGAGTCCGAGCAGCCGATCCACAGGTACTCGGGCGCCTGCTGGCGCGACAGGTGCAGGAAGAATTCCGGATCCTCGCGGTGGATGCGTTCGGACCATTCGCGGTTGTTGCGGATCAGATGATCGAGCTTGCTCATCGCAGTGCGATCCCGACGTTCCGTGGCTCGGTGAAGAAGCGCATGGCCTCGAAGCCGCCCTCGCGGCCGAGGCCCGAGCTGCCCATGCCGCCGAACGGCGTGCGCAGGTCGCGCATGAGCCAGGTGTTGATCCAGACCATGCCCACGCGCAGGCGCGCGGCGAGGCGATGGGCGCGGTCCAGGTCGCGGGTCCAGAGCGAGGCGCACAGGCCGTAGTCGGTGGCGTTCGCCAGGGCCAGCGCCGCGTCCTCGGTGTCGAAGGGCTGCAGCGTGGCCACCGGGCCGAAGATCTCCTCGCGGTTGGTGGCGCACTGCGGGCCCAGGCCCTCGATCACGGTCGGAGCCACGTACCAGCCGGGTCGGTCGAGCGCGTGGCCGCCGCAGAGCACGCGGCCGCCCTCGTCACGGGCGCGGGCGATCGCGGCCATCACCTTGTCGAAGTGCGCTTGCGACACCAGCGGGCCCAGTTCCGTGTCCGGATCCGAGGGCTCGCCCAGGCGCAGCGCCTGCGCGCGCTCGACCAGCGCGTCGCGGACTTCGGCGTAGATCGGCCGCTCGACCAGGATCCGCGAGCCGCACAGGCAGATCTGCCCGGAATTCTGGAAGGCCGAGCGCACCAGGGTGCCCAGGTGCGCGCGCCAGTCGGCGTCGGCGAACACCAGGGTCGGGTTCTTGCCGCCGAGTTCGAGCGAGAGTTTCTTCAGCATCGGCGCGGCCAGCCCGGCGATGCGGCGGCCGACCGCGGTGCTGCCGGTGAAGGAAATGGCGCGTGTTCCGGCGTGCGTCACCAGCGGCTCGCCGACCGCGGGACCCAGGCCGTGCACGATGTTGAGCACTCCTTTCGGGAGGCCGATCCGCGCCGCGAGCTCGCCGAGCATGGTCGCGGTGAGCGGGGTCACCTCGGACGGCTTGGCCACCACCGTGTTGCCTGCCGCCAGCGCGGGGGCGATTTTCCAGGTGAACAGGTACAGCGGCAGGTTCCAGGGCGAGATCGTGCCGACCACGCCGAGCGGCTGGCGCAGGGTGTAGTTCAGGCCGGCCTGGCCGTGGTGCGACTCGCTGGCGAACTGGGTCGCGGCATGGGCGAAGAAGCGCAGGTTGCTGACCGCACGCGGGATCTCCAGCTCGCGCGCGAGGCGGAGGGGCTTGCCGCCGTCGCGCGATTCGGCGCGGGCGAAGTCGTCCAGCTGCGCCTCGAGCGCCTCGGCCAGCCGTTCCAGCCACCGCGCGCGTTCGCCGTTGGGCAGGGACGACCAGTCGGGGAAGGCGCGTTCGGCCGCGGCGATGGCGGCCTCCACGTCCTGCGCGTCGCCGTCGGCGACCTCGGCGAAGGGCTCGCCGCGGGCGGGGTCGAAGACCGCGCGCCAGCGGCCGCAGGCCGCTTCCCGGGGTTCGCCATCGATCCAGTGGGGCAGGCGCATCATCCGCCTAGCTTAACGGTTCCCTGCGTCCCCGCCCCAGTCCATCCCGCTCGCACGAGCGGAAGCGGAAGCGTCGGCGTGGCTCAGATGGACTGCATCCGCCCGCCGTCCACCGCCAGCGAGACGCCGTTGACGTAGGCCGCGGCCGGCGAGCACAGGAACGCGATCACCCCGCCGACTTCCTCCGGGCGGGCGAAGCGCCCGGCGGGCACGCTGCGGCGCATCTCCTCGGCGATCTCCGCCTCGCTGCGGCCGCCGGCACGGGCGCGGTCGCGCACGATCTGGGCGATGCGCGCGGTCTCGGTATAGCCGGGCAGGACGTTGTTGACCGTGATCCCGAACGGCGCCAGCTCGCGCGAGAGGGTCTTGGCCCAGCTCGCCACTGCGCCGCGGATGGTGTTGGACACGCCGAGGTTGGGGATCGGCTCGCGCACCGAGGTCGAGATGACGTTGACGATGCGGCCGAAGCCGGCGGCGCGCATCCCGGGCAGCAGCGCCTGCACCAGCACGTGGTTGGCGACCAGGTGCTTGCGGAAGGCGTCCTCGAACGCGGCCACCGCCGCGGTGTGCGCAGGTCCGCCCGGCGGGCCGCCGGTGTTGTTGACCAGGATGTGCACCGGCTTGCCGGCGGCCAGCGCCTCGGCCTGCGCGCGCAACGCGTCGGTGTGCGCCATGTCGGCGGCGATCCAGCCGTGCGCCTGCGCACCGCGGCGGGGCAGGGCGGCGGTGACCTCGCGCAGCACGTCCTCGCGCCGCGCCAGCACGGTCACGTCGGCGCCGAGCAGCGCCAGCTCCTGCGCCGCGGCGCGGCCGATGCCTTCGGAGGCGCCGCAGACCAGGGCGTGCTTGCCGGAAAGATCCAGATCCACGGAGTTCCCTCAATGCCGGCCGGGCAGCTTCTGCACCATCCGCTCGCGCAGCGTCGCGTCGTCCTCGGCCTGCGGCGGGGTGAGTTCGTCGAGGCCGAAGCCGCGTTCGGCCGCGTCGTCGGCGTCCATGCCGTCCAGGGCGACGAATTCGGCGTCCATCAGCGCGGCGCGGGCGCTGTCCTCGCTGTCGAAGACGAGCGTCCTGCCGTCGCTGTCGAACACCTCGGCGGTGCCGGCCTCGCGCACCCGCAGCCGGGCCCAGACCACGGTGCGGCCGAGCGTGGCCAGCCACCACTCGTCGTGCGCGTCAGTCACTGGCCACCGCCCACAGGGCCAGGATCCCGGCCAGGCCGAGCCCGGTGAAGATGCACAGCAGCGCGATCCGTGCCGGCGTGGCCAGGCCGGACAGCTGGCGGTCGCGGGTGTCGTGGTAGGCGCCGCGCAGCAGCCAGCCCAGCGCCACCGGCTTGAGGAATGCGCCGGCGCCGAATTCCGCCGCGACCTGCGGGTGCCGGTCGCGCACGTGCACCAGGGTCAGCGGCCAGAAGATCACGAACGCGCAGGCGCCGGCAATGGCGACGGCGACGAACAGCAGGGCGAAGAACAGGATCATGTCCGCCGGCCTCAGAACTCCGCGTGCCCGGGCGCACGCGGGTAGGGGATCGCGTCGCGGATGTTGGACAGCCCGCACACGTACACCACCAGGCGCTCGAACCCCAGGCCGAAGCCCGCGTGCGGCACGGTGCCGTAGCGGCGCAGGTCGCGGTACCAGGCGTAGTGCTCGGGGTCGAGCCCGAACTGGGCCATGCGCGCATCGAGCATGTCCAGCCGCTCCTCGCGCTGGCTGCCGCCGATGATCTCGCCGATGCCGGGGGCGAGCACGTCCATGGCCGCCACGGTCTTCCCGTCGTCGTTCAGGCGCATGTAGAACGCCTTGATGTGCTCGGGGTAGTTGGTCACCACCACCGGACGGCCCACGTGGACCTCGGTCAGCCAGCGCTCGTGCTCGGTCTGCAGGTCCAGGCCCCATTCCACCGGGAACTCGAACTTCTGCCCGGACTTCTGCAGCAGCGCGATCGCGTCGGTGTAGTCGATGCGTTCGAACGGCGCGTTGACGAACGTTTCCAGGCGCGACACCGCGTCCTTCTGCACCCGCTCGGCGATGAAGGCCATGTCGTCGCCGCGCTCCTCGAGCACGGCGCGGAACAGGTACTTGAGGAAGCCCTCGGCCAGCCGCGCGTCCTCGTCCAGGTCGGCGAAGGCGATTTCCGGCTCGATCATCCAGAACTCGGCCAGGTGGCGCGTGGTGTTGCTGTTCTCGGCGCGGAAGGTGGGGCCGAAGGTGTAGACCTTGCTCAGTGCCAGGCAGTAGGCCTCGACGTTGAGCTGGCCGGAGACGGTCAGGAACGCCTCCTTGCCGAAGAAGTCGCGCGAGAAGTCCACCTCGCCGCCGGCGGTGCGCGGCAGGTTCATCAGGTCGAGGGTGGAGACGCGGAACATCTGCCCCGCGCCCTCGGCATCGGAGGTGGTGATGATCGGGGTGTTGACCCAGTAGAACCCGTGCTCGTGGAAGAAGCGGTGGATCGCCTGCGCCAGGCAGTGGCGGATGCGGGCGACCGCGCCGAACAGGTTGGTGCGCGGACGCAGGTGCGCCACCTCGCGCAGGAACTCGAGCGAGTGCGCCTTGGGCTGGATCGGGTAGGTTTCCGGATCGTCCACCCAGCCCACCACCTCGATCCGCGTGGCCTGGATCTCGAACGCCTGGCCCTGGCCCTGCGAGCGCACCAGCGTGCCGGTGGCGACCACCGCGCAGCCGGCGGTGAGGTGCTTCACCTCGGACTCGTAGTTGGGCAGCGTGTTCGGCGCCACCACCTGGATCGGGGCGAAGCAGGAGCCGTCGCTGACGTTGACGAAGGACAGGCCCGCCTTGGAGTCGCGCCGGGTGCGCACCCAGCCGCGGACCGTGACCTCGCCGCCGACCGGCAGCCGGCCGGCCAGCGCATGCTCGACGCTCACTACTGTCATGCCTTGAATCCTCGTCGTCGCGGGCGCATTTCCTGACTGCGCCCCGAAGCCCGCCAGTGTACCGGACGTCCGCTGCCGGAGGGCCCGCGGGTACAATGTCCCCGCCGTTTCCCGGAGTTCCCCATGGCCGTCACCCTCGCCCCCGCCGCCCTCGACCGCGTCCGCAGCTACCTGGCGCAGGAGCCGCAGGCGCTGGGCCTGCGTTTCGGGGTCAAGCGCACCGGCTGTTCCGGCTGGGGCTACCAGGTGGACCTGGCCCGGGAGCAGCGTCCGGACGATGCGGTCTTCGTCCAGGGCGAGGTGCGCATCTTCGTGGATGCCGCCAGCCTGCCGCTGGTGGACGGCACCGAGATCGATTTCCTGCGCCAGGGCCTGAACGAGCAGTTCGTGTTCCGCAATCCGAACGTGCAGGCCGAATGCGGTTGCGGCGAGTCGTTCACCACCCTGGCCGACCGCGCCGCCTGACCCGCCGGCACTGAATGCGCCCGGCCAACCTTCGGCACGGGGGGCACCACCGCACGCCGGCTAGACTCGGGCGGTTCGTCCCGGGGAGCCCGTGCCATGTTCCGACCGCTGCTGCTCGCCGTCGCGCTCGCGACCGCGCTGTCCGTTCCGCCCGTCTTCGCCGCGCAGGACGCCGCCGCGCCGGTCGCGGCCCGCAACGCCGCCACTGCCGCACTGCATGCCCTGTTCGAGGAGGAATGGGAGCGCGACCTGCGCGAATCCCCCGAGACCGCGAGCCACCGCGGGGACCGGCGTTACAACGATCGCTGGACCGACCTCAGCCTTGCGGCCATCGCCCGCCGCGAGGCCGCCGACCGCGAGGTGCTGCAGCGCCTGCGCGCGATCGACCGCAGCCAGCTCTCGCCGGCCGACCAGCTCAACTACGACGTGTTCCTGTGGCAGCAGGAGAAGGCGGTCGAGCGCCAGCGGTTCAAGGAATGGCAGCGCCCGCTGAACCAGCGCGGCGGCGTGCAGACCGCGAGCGAGATCGCCGAGGTGCTGCCGTTCGCCACGGCCAAGGACTACCAGGACTGGATCGCGCGGCTGGAGGGCGTACCGCGGCTGGTCGAGCAGACCACCGTACTGCTGCGCGAGGGCCTGAAGGCCGGCAACACCCAGCCCAAGGTGCTGATGCAGCGGGTGCCCGCGCAGATCGCCGCCCAGGTGGTGGCCGACCCGACCCGGAGCCCGTTCTACAAGCCGTTCCTGAAGATGCCCGAATCCATCCCGCAGGCCGAGCGCGAGGCGCTGGCGGCGCGGGCGCGCGAGCTGATCGCGCAGCGGGTGGTGCCGGCCTACCGCGCTTTCGGCGAGTTCTTCGAGCGGGAGTACCTGCCCGGCGCCACCGATTCGATCGCCGCCGTGGACCTGCCCGACGGCAAGGCCTACTACGACTTCCTCGCCAGCCACTTCACCACCACCCGGCTGACCGCCGACGAGATCCACGCCATCGGCCTGAAGGAAGTGGCCCGGATCCGTGCCGAGATGGAGAAGGTGAAGGCCGAGGTGGGCTTCACCGGCACGCTGGCGCAGTTCTTCGAGCATCTGCGCACCGATCCGAAGTTCTTCTACAGGACGCCGGAGGAACTGCTCGTCGCCTACCGCGACGTCGCCAAGCGCATCGACCCCGAGCTGGTGAAGGTGTTCCGGACCATCCCGCGGCTGCCCTACGGCGTGCGCCCGATCCCCGACAACATCGCCCCCGACACCACCACCGCGTACTACCAGCCCGGCGCCGTGGACGGCAGCCGTGCCGGCTACTACTACGTCAACCTGTACCGGCCGGAGGTGCGGCCGAAGTGGGAGATGATGGCGCTGTCGCTGCACGAGGCGGTGCCGGGCCACCACTTCCAGTTTTCACGCGGTCTGGAACTGCCGGATGTCCCGATGTTCCGGCGTGTGGGCTATTTCGTGGCCTACGGCGAGGGCTGGGCGCTGTACGCCGAGCGCCTGGGCTACGACATGGGCCTGTACGACGATCCGTACGACCGCATGGGCCAGCTGGCCTACGACATGTGGCGCGCGGTGCGGCTGGTGGTGGACACCGGCATGCACAGCAAGGGCTGGAGCCGCGAGCGCGCGATCCGTTTCTTCATGGACAACGCGCCGAAGACGGAGCAGGACATCGTCAACGAGATCGACCGTTACATCGCCTGGCCGGGCCAGGCGCTGGCCTACAAGATCGGCCAGCTCAAGATCTCCGAGCTGCGCGAGCGGGCGCAGCGCGAGCTGGGCGAGCGCTTCGACCTGCGTGCGTTCAACGACGCGGTGCTCGAGACCGGCTCGGTGCCGCTGGCGGTGCTGGAACGGCACATGCAGGCGTGGATCGAACGCCAGCGTGCACGTCCGTCGGGCTGAGTCGCCTCGGAAAGCAGCGGGTGAGATGGCCGCCCCTGGTCAGGTTTGATTGCGGGAGGCTTGGTCGTCCCGGATTCGGTGCGCGCGCAAACGCCCGCGCCACGCCCGAAGCGACGAACACCACACGCAAGCACGGAACCCGGCTTACAGCAGCGTCACGAGCCGGGCCAGCTTTGCCCGCGTCTCCGCCTGCAGCAGGTAGTCCCCGGCCAGCTTCTCGAGCGCCAGCAGGTTGGTCTCGCTGGTGTCGTCAATGTCGTCCAGGCCGAGGGTCAGGCGCGTCTGCAGGCGCACGTAGCCGTCGCCGACCAGGTGCCGCGCGATGTAGTCCACCGCCTCGGCACTGCCGTCGAACAGCACGTCGATGATCGGCACCGCCCACTCCAGCGCACCCCATTCCCGCGCCTCGCGCAGCGAGATCGGCCGGTTGCGCTCGCCGCTGCCGACCGAGAGCACCACCAGCTCGTGGCTGTCATGCACGCGCGCATCCTTGCGCAGCGCCTCGGCGATGGCGCAGGCGGTGGGATTGTTGGCGACCACGCCACCGTCGATGAGCGCCCGCTGTTGTCCCTCGACGACCATGCCGTGGGCGGGAAAGTAGGTCGGCGCCGCGGCCGAGGCCCGGCACACCTCCCACATCGGCAACTGGCGGTGCTCGGGCTTGAAGCTCTTGAAGATCACCGGCGAGCGCGAAATGGTGTCGTAGCTGGTGACCAGCACCGGCCGCGCGGCGTCGCCGAGCCGGGCGTCACCGAGCACCTCGCGCAGCACATGCTCCAACCCCTTGCCGTCGTACTTTGGCGCCGACGGGCCGTGGGTGAACAGGCGCCCGGCGCGCGACCACAGCCGCCCGGCCAGGCCCGGGAAGATCTCGTGGCGGTGCTCGCGGTACAGCGCGGCGATGCGGCGCGGTTCCAGGCCGCGGGCCAGGGCGCATGCGACCAGCGCCCCGGTGGAACTGCCGGCGATCAGGTCGAAACGCGGCATGAGCCCGGGTTTCCCGGCCGCGGCCAGCGCGTCCTCCACGCCCGCCAGCCACAGGCAGGCAACCAGGCCGCGGATGCCGCCGCCATCAATGGCGAGGATGCGTCGCATGTGCATGGCGGTTCCCTCCCGGGCAGCCTGCGTCAGGTCCACCACGCCAGCGCGAAGATCCCGAGCATCGCCAGCGCCAGCCCGAACTTGAGCACCACCGCCAGGACGATCCCGAGCCAGGTGCCGAAACCGACCTTCGCCGCCTGCCGCACTTCGCGGCCGTGCAGCAGCTCGCCGGCGAGTGCGCCCACGAACGGCCCCACCAGCAGCCCGACCGGCATGAACAGCAGCCCGGCGAAGGTGCCGAGCACGGCGCCGACCATCGCCTTCCGGCTGGCGCCCACGCGCCGGGCGCCGTGCGCCGTGGCCCAGAAGTCCACCGCGAAGGAGAGGGCGGTCAGCACGCCCAGCACGACCAGCGTGGCCGGGCCGACCTGCTGGAAATCCCCGATCCAGGCCGCCAGCAGCAGCCCTGCGAAGACCAGCGGCAGGCCCGGCAGCACCGGCAGGACGGTGCCGATCAGGCCGATCACGACCAGCGCGGCGGCGAGCAGATACAGCAGGGTCTGGGTTTCCATGGGCGGTCGGCACGGGGGCGGCGCGCCGGATCGGCGGCCGTTGCATTTTCACAGACCCCACGCTAAGTTGCCGACGCTGCGTTTGCCAAGGTCACAGTGAATCGTGGCCTGATGCGGCCCATGCCGTAGATGCACCTCGCTTCCTCCTTGGAGCCAGCACGCCGGATCTCGGCGTTTTTCCACCACCACCGCTCCAGGGAGCATGTGCGATGTCGAACCGTGAAACCGGTACCGTCAAGTGGTTCAACGATGCCAAGGGCTTCGGCTTCATCAGCCGCGCCAACGGCGAGGACGTGTTCGTCCACTTCCGCGCGATCCAGATGCAGGGCTTCAAGAGCCTGAAGGAAGGCCAGCAGGTCACCTTCGTGGTCGTGCAGGGCCAGAAGGGCCTGCAGGCCGACCAGGTGCAGCCGGCCTGATTCCGGCGCGCCCGTCGTGTCGAGAAGAACCCGGCTTCGGCCGGGTTTTTCTTTGGCGCTGTTCGCGTTGATTGTTGATCGTCTCAGTCGGTGAGCCGGCCCGAGCGCAGGCTTTCCCCGTGGCCTGAGGTGTTCGGGCGGGGAGAGGACGGTATGCGGGCACGTGAACTCAAGCGCTG
>NZ_VNKO01000039.1 GCF_008033445.1 Vulcaniibacterium gelatinicum | reverse complement strand
TGTTCGTGTTGAGTATTTCCCCGACAGTCCGCCCCTCCAGTAGCCCCTGAGAGGGGCGGACACCTGGCCTTCGGTAGATTGGTGGTTACCACACCTTGCCAAGCCAACCGGAGCGACCAGATGTCCGCCACAACGAACGCTATCAAACGTAAGACCTCCCTGCTGCAACTCGCCGAGGCCCTCGGCAACGTGTCCAAGGCCTGCAAGCTGATGGGCTACCACCGCGACTCGTTCTACGAGATCCGCCGCGCCTACCAGACGGGCGGCCTCGAAGCCCTGATCGAACAGCGCCGCGGGCCACGAAACCCGCATCCCAACCGTGTTTCGCCGGAAGTCGAGCAGGCCATCCTCGACTTCTGCCTGCTGCACCCGACCAAGGGCGCGCAGTTCATCGCCAACCAGTTGCGCCTGTCCGGCGTCGACGTGAGCCCCTCGGGCGTGCGCGGCGTCTGGCAGCGCCACGACATGCTCAAGCGCCACCAGCGTCTGCTGAAGCTCGAGGAGAAGGCACGCGACACCACCTTCGTCCTCACCGAAGAGCAGCGCCTGCTGCTCGAGAAGGCCGGCAGCGACGCCCTGCCGCAGCACATCGAGTCCAACGCCCCGGGCGAGCTGCTGAACCAGGACACCTTCTACTGGGGCACCTTGAAGGGCGTCGGCAAGGTCTACGTACAGGTCGTCGTCGACACCTTCTGCTCGCTGGCCTTCGCCAAGGTCTACACCAGCAAGATGCCGATCACCGCCGCCGACCTGCTCATCGACCGCGTGCTGCCGTTCTACGAGGCGATCGGCGTCGATGTCGGCGCCGTGCTCACCGACAACGGCCGCGAGTTCTGCGGCAAGCCCGACGAGCATCCCTTCGAGCTCGTGCTGGCGATGCACGACATCGAGCACCGCCGCACCAAGATCGCCACACCGCGCACCAACGGCTTCGTCGAGCGCATGAACCGCACGCTCCTCGACGAATGCTTCCGCGTCGCCGGCCGCCAGACCTGGTACCTGACACCCGCCGAGATCCAGCGCGACCTCGACGTGTTCCTCGACTACTACAACCATCGCCGCAGCCATCAGGGCTATCGCCTGAAGGGCCGCACGCCGGCGATGGCGCTTCAGCAGGCGCTGCAGATCGACGCGCTGCCGCCGATGATCCCCGAGCCCGAGGAGACCGCAGAAACCATCCCTGATACCCTCGCCGC
>NZ_VNKO01000038.1 GCF_008033445.1 Vulcaniibacterium gelatinicum | reverse complement strand
GGCGGGCTCAGGCGGTCGTTGCAACACACTCGCCGAGCTTGTAGGCCGGCGTCCTGAAGCCCAAGGTCTTCCTCGGGCGCTGGTTCAATCGTAAAGCAATCTCGTCGAGCTGAGCTTGGGAGTGGACCGACAGGTCGGTCCCGTCGGGCAGGTACTGCCGCAGCAGGCCATTGGTGTTCTCGTTTGAGCCGCGCTGCCAGGGGCTTTTCGGATCACAGAAGTAGACCTGGACGTCGGTGGCGACCGTGAAGTCCTTGTGGCCCGCCATTTCCGTCCCCCGATCCCAGGTCAGTGATCTGCGGAGGGCCTCTGGCAGCGTCTGCACTTGCTTGCTGAGCGCCGAAACGACGCTGGCTGTGTCCTTCCCATTGACCTTCACCAGCATCACGAACCGCGAGTGCCGCTCGACGAGCGTTGCCACGTGGGAGTTCTTGCTGCCGCTGATCAGATCGCCTTCCCAATGACCCGGCACGGCACGATCCTCGACCTCGGCAGGACGTTCGCGGATGGAGACAGCGTCGACGATGCCGCCGCGCGACGCCTTGGTCGCCGACTTCGCCCGCCGCATCGTCCGGCCGCTGCGCAGGTGTGCGCAAAGCTCCTTTTTCAGGGCGCCTCGCGCCTGGATGAACAAACTGCGATAAATGGTCTCGTGCGACACACGCAGCGTCTCGTCGTCGGGGAACTCCAGCTTAAGCCAAGCCGAGATCTGCTCAGGCGACCACTGCAAGGCCAGCCGTTGTGCCACCAGCTTCCGCAGCTCCGCGTCCTGCGCCAGCAGGCTGGCCTTGGGCCGGCGGGCCCGTTCCCAGGCCTGCTCCTCGGCCCTCCCGGCCCGATAGGCGCGAGGGCCACCGTTGCGATCCACCTCCCGACTGATCGTGGAGGGCGCGCGATCCAGGCGACGCGCAATCTCCCGATACGACCACCCGGCCGCCAGCCCACGCGAAACCTCTTCCCGCTCGGCCAGCGTCAAGCCTGCGGCATGGCGTATGCGCACCGCAGGGGCGATCCCGCCGTGCGCCGCCAATACGCCACGCACCGCCGCCGCCTTGCAGCCCAGCGCCCGCCCAATCTCACTGGCGGGCCGGCCCTGCTTCCAAAGCAGCCACACTTGCTGCCTCATCCCATCGGGCAGCCCCGGTCGTCCACGTCGTGCCATCGGTACCTCCCCCCAAGGGGGCAGTTAGGCTACCGTTGCGATGACCAATTGAATCCACC
>NZ_VNKO01000037.1 GCF_008033445.1 Vulcaniibacterium gelatinicum | reverse complement strand
AGAGGTGGCCCCGGAAATCTGGACAGCCGGATAGGTGGACTTCCTGCTCCCTGAGGCGATCATGATCGCCGAGTTCAAGGAGCTTTTGATGAGTCGCAGACCCCGTCGCAACCACTCGCCCGAGTTCAAGGCCAAGGTGGCGCTGGCCGCCCTCCGGGGCGAGAAGACGCTGGCCGAGTTGGCCCAGCAGTTCGATGTTCACCCCAACCAGATCGCGCAGTGGAAGACCCAACTGCTCGAGCAGGCGGCCACGGTATTTGGCGGTGGCGCCAAGGCCGCCGAGCCGGCGGTCGACCTCAAGGCGTTGCACGCCAAGATCGGCGAGTTGGCGCTGGAGAACGATTTTTTGCAAGGTGCGCTCGTCAAGGCGGGATGGCTGAGCGCAAGGCGATGATCGATCGCGACCACGACCTCCCGCTCACCCGCCAGGCGCAGGCACTGGGGATCAGCCGCGGCAGCGTGTACTCCCTGCCCACGCCCATGTCCGAACGCGACCTGGCGCTGATGCGTCGCATCGACGAGCTGCACCTGGATCGACCGTTCGCCGGTGCCCGGATGCTGCGCGACCTGCTCAATGCCGAAGGCTTCCCTGTCGGCCGCAAGCACGTGTCCACGCTGATGCGGCGCATGGGGACCGAGGCGCTGTACCGCAAGCCCAACACCAGCCGTCGTCATCGCGCGCATCCGATCTACCCGTACCTGCTGCGCGGCCTGGCCATTGACCGGCTCAACCAGGTCTGGGCGATGGACATCACCTACGTACCGATGGCCCGCGGCTTCGTCTACCTGGCCGCGGTGATGGACTGGCACAGTCGCAAGGTCCTGGCCTGGCGGCTGTCGAACACCCTCGACAGCCAGTTCTGCATCGACGCTGTCGAGGAGGCGCTGCAGCGCTACGGCACGCCCGAGATCTTCAATACCGACCAGGGCTGCCAGTTCACCAGTGAGGCGTTCACCGGTCTGCTCAAGGCGCATGGCATCCGCATCAGCATGGACGGCAAGGGCTGCTGGCGCGACAACGTGTTCATCGAGCGGTTGTGGCGCACGATCAAGTACGAGGAGGTCTACCTGCACGCCTACGAAACTGTCAGCCACGCCCGCCTGGCGCTGGAGCGTTACATTGACTTCTACAACGCCCGGCGACCGCACAGCCGGCTTGATCGACGCACACCCGATCAGGTCTACTTCAAACCGCAACCGCAGCCGTTGCCCAAGGCTGCGTAACCCCGGCAGGAATCCACTTATCGAACCGGGCTGAGCTGTTCAAACAAACGGGGCCACCTCT
>NZ_VNKO01000036.1 GCF_008033445.1 Vulcaniibacterium gelatinicum | reverse complement strand
ACGACGCATCGGACGATTCCCCCGGGCACGGACGACGACCGCGCAGCGTAGCAGCCCCCGGCGCGAGCGGGCGGGCCGAAGGTCATGGTCGGGCGGGAGGCAGGTCGCGGGGCGGGTGTGGCAGACTACCGGCAGGCAGGGATACCCATCGGTGCTCCAGGGAGAAGGAGATGTCGCCAGCATCCATCGTCCAGCTCGGCTCGTCTGTCCGGCCGCCCGCTTTCGCGCTCTCCGCGGGAACTTCTGCGCCTGCGACGGAGGCATCAGACCGTTGTCAGCCATGCGCCGCAGACAACTGCAGCCGGAGCGGCCTTTCCGACATCGCATGCCTGCAGGACATACGGCGCGAGCCCGAAGGACTTGCCATGCAGCCGTCCCGGTTGCGAAGGCGGAACATGGAACGATGGGTGATCATGCCGGTCGTCATGTTCATCGCGGCATGCGCGCAACCCGCATCTCATTCACGCCAAGCAACAGATGCCGACGCCACGCCGGCGACCTCGGAGCATGCAACTTCCCCGCCACGGCTTCATGCCGCCGGGCCGATCACAGCCAACGCGGCACTGGACGATTCGGGCGTGTTGGTCCTGCACGTGGGCGAACATTCCCTGCGACTGAACGCGCGCAATTGCCGGGAGGACATCCCTCCGGTCGTGTACTGCGACGAGGCGGTGAAGCTGACCGTGACGAGTGACGATGGGCGCGTGCGTCAGGTGCTGCCCCTCGAGGCGATCCATGTCAATCGCGAGGCGACGTTCTACCGAGGGGAGCTGACCGACGCGTTCGTCCGTCAGGGCCAGACCTTCGTGATGGCGGATGTCAATGCGGACGGCCCGGAGGATCTCTTGATCATGACGGGACGGGACGGCAATTACGGTGGGCCTTCCTATGACGTGTTCCTGTTCGACGCTGCGAACAGGCGTTATGTGCACAGCCCGGCTTTTTCCGAGTTGACGGTCGGATACAACGGGTTGTTTTCGATCGAGTCTGGAAAATTGAAGGTCTCGGCCACGGACGGGTGTTGTTATCACGTGTTCGATGTTTACGAGGTTCGCGGCGGGACGCCCATTCTCATCGAGCGGGTCACGGAGGACCGGCGGAACGCGGATGCTCCCCGCATCGTCAAGGAGCGCTTGGTCGAGGGGCGGATGCTGGAAGTGAAAGATCCGTGACGCGCGGTTCTTTTTAGGCATCCCGCGATGCCGCGACCTTCATGGATGAATCTGCCTTTGATGGAGCGCCCTCGTGAGTAACGGATATGGCCGCAGCCGCGGGGGCTTTGGTATTGACCGCACGGAATCGATCCATCTGATCGTCAGGACCGCGTTACAGAACGGGGTCACAGATCAGGCACAAATCGCGTACTTGCTGGCGACGGCGCAGCATGAGACCAGGAATTTCGACGCTCCCGACGAGGATTTCGGCAGGAGCCAGGCGCGCAAGCTTGGATACCGCGGGGGCGAGGAATACTTCGGGCGCGGCTATGTGCATTTGACGCACATAGACAATTACACGAAGTTCGACGCTTTGCTCGGCCTGGATGGCGAGCTGGTCCGGCGTCCAGAACTGGCGAAAGAACCGGAGATCGCGGCCAGGATCCTCGTTCTCGGAATGCGGGACGGACTATTCACTGGCAAGCGTCTCGATCGCTATGTCAACGAAGCTTCGCAAGATTTCTACAACGCGCGACGAGTCGTCAATGGAGTGATGCCGTCGAGGCCGTGGAGTATCCGTGCCGCCGAAGATTGCGAGCGGTATGCCAGAGAATGGCAACGTCGACTGCCAGATCTGGTTCGTACAGTTGAGGCGGGACTCGCCGTTGCGGATCGTGCCAACAAGATAAAAACCGGATCCGGCCCGCGCCATATCGCAGTCGAGTCGGGGGATGGGTTTCTCGACCGGGGAGACAGGGGCGCTGCGGTACTCACGCTGCAACAGCGCCTCAACCGCCTCGACATCCGCGACACCGCCGGCAACCCCCTGCGCGAGGACGGCCATTTCGGCCCCCGCACGCGCGAGGCGGTGGAGGCGTTCCAGCGCGCGCAGGGGGTGAGGGTGGACGGGGTGGTGGGGCGGGAGACGCTGGCGGCGTTGCGCGCGGCGGAGTCGCGGCTGGCGCAGGCAGCGCCGCCGGCGGCGCAAACGCCGGGGGCTGCCGACTTCCGCGATCCGGCGCATCCGGCGCATGCGGCCTTCCGGCAGACGCT
>NZ_VNKO01000035.1 GCF_008033445.1 Vulcaniibacterium gelatinicum | reverse complement strand
ACGACGCATCGGACGATTCCCCCGGGCACGGACGACGACCGCGCAGCGTAGCAGCCCCCGGCGCGAGCGGGCGGGCCGAAGGTCATGGTCGGGCGGGAGGCAGGTCGCGGGGCGGGTGTGGCAGACTGCGGGCGTACAGGGATGCCTGTCTGCGCTCCAGGGAGTGGAGATGTCACCAATATCCGCCATCCGGCCCGGACCGTCGCGCCAGACGCCCGCCGCCGGCGTGGGCCGCGCGTGCGCTCACCTGCCAGGCGGAGCCGCAAGGGCGCAGCTCTCATTCACTCGCAAAGGTCGGCCGTTTGCGTGCTCGGGCGGCAATTGCGACGGCCGGAAAGACCTGCAGATCAAGACAGGGTGGGTGGGAAGGATCGCGCGGAGGGCCTTGCCAGGGCCTGTGCCTATCCGATGCTGCGACCGGTTGCCATGTGCACAACCGCACATTCGCCGATCTGGCGATGGCGTGCGGCGAGCTGTTTGCGACGAAGTCCTGGGTCGGGAAGCCATCGGCAGTGGATGGACGCTGCGATCAGATGTTCGATGCATGCGGGGCGCAGGCCAGGCCATGGAGAACCCGGACAACGCCGATATTCAGGAAGAGAGAGAATTGCCAAGTGAGCAGATCTGACGTGATCAAACAAGCTTGTTTGCTTCGTTGTGTCGTCGTGGTGGTCGTATTGTTGTTGGCGGGGTGCGATAGGGAAGCAGCAGACGGCAACCCGGTGGCTACACCGACAGGTGAGTCTGCGGGTGCAATACCCCGGCCAGCCCCTTCCCCGGAGGTCGCGCAGATGGTCGCGAATGGCTCCGGACCTGACGGCGGAAGCGACAGGGATGTGGCGACCGTGGTGGATGCCGCAGCATCTTGGGATGGGGCGCCGGAAAGACCGGAACCGATCGTCGAGGGCGAGGGGTTCCGACAGTCGTATCTGGCGTGTGCTGATGCCAGCACCGGCGCGACGCCAGAAATCCTGGATTGCATTGCGGAGGAGTTCGAGTATCAGGACTCCAGGCTTGACGCAGGCTATCGAAAATTGCAGTCCATGCTGCAGGAGGAAGCCGCGATCCGGCTCGAGAAAGAGCATGGTGAATGGATCGCGCGACGCGACAAGGAGTGCGCCTGGGATCCAGAAACGGAGGGGCAAGGGCAGTTGATTGACGCCAAGTCGTGCGAGCTGAACTGGACCTCGGCAAGAGCGGCGGAGATCGAGCGCAGGATTGGCGCATTGCATACGCAAAAGAATTAGCGCCAAGAGCGACATGGATCTGTCGAAGGAGTGAGCGGAAATGGTGAAGGACAAGGAGTCGGCGCTGATGGAACTGGAGCAATGGAGGCTCGGGAGGACTTCTGAGCGCTACGAGTCCGGCGGTCGCGGCCCCGGCGTGATCTCGACGGGGAGGGGTGATCATGGGGGCGTGTCTTACGGGACCTACCAGCTCTCCACGAAGACGGGGACGTTGCGTGAATATCTGAGCCAGTCGAAATACGCGCACCGTTTCGCTGGCCTGCAACCTTCGACGCCGGAGTTCGATGCGGTGTGGCGAGAGCTGGCAAGAACGGATCCGGGGTTCGCGCAAGACCAGCATGATTTCATCGGTAGGACGCATTACGAGAGGCAGCGTCAGCGCCTGAAGGCGACTGGCATCGATCTCGATGGGCGTGGGCGATCAGTCCACGATGCACTCTGGAGCACTGCGGTTCAGTTCCGGAATCTCACCCCGACGATCTTCAGAAAAGGGATTGAAGAAAGGTTCGGTCAGGGTCGCGATCTGTCGAGCTTGTCCGACAGGGACATCGTCGAAGCGGTGCAGGATTACAAGATCGCCCATAACGAAAGGTTGTTCAGGAGTTCTCCCTCGTGGTGGCCTGGGCTGCTCAAACGGGCCCATGCCGAAAAGGTCGATCTGCTTCGGCTGGCCACATTGGAAGAAATTGCCGGAATGCGAAACGCCGAGGCGCTCAATTCCGCGCTTGTGGAGCCATCTTTTTCTGGGCGTCCTCTGCGGCAAGGTGATCGTGGTCAAGTCGTGCGCAGGCTGCAGGAAAGTCTCAATGAAATTGGTGTGACAAGCACCGCCGGCAACCCCCTGCGCGAGGACGGCCATTTCGGCCCCCGCACGCGCGAGGCGGTGGAGGCGTTCCAGCGCGCGCAGGGGTTGAGGGTGGACGGGGTGGTGGGGCGGGAGACGCTGGCGGCGTTGCGCGCGGCGGAGTCGCGGCTGGCGCAGGCAGCGCCGCCGGCGGCGCAAACGCCGGGGGCTGCCGACTTCCGCGATCCGGCGCA
>NZ_VNKO01000034.1 GCF_008033445.1 Vulcaniibacterium gelatinicum | reverse complement strand
GTAAGCGTCAGCCGACCGCACCTTGTCGCACATCGTTGCGCTGTGGCAAGGGCAACAGCGTGTCGAGATCGCGGTCGAGCGTGGTCGGCAGGCGCGTGAGCACGTCGGTCAGCCAGGCGTGCGGGTCCAGGCCATTGGCCTTGGCCGTGGCCAGCAGGCTCATGATCGCGGCAGCGCGTTTGCCCGCCGTTTCCGAGCCGGCGAACAACCAGTTCTTCCGGCCCAGGGCAACGGGCCGGATCGCGTTCTCGACCGGATTGTTGTCGATCGGGTAGCGGCCGTCCCCGAGCAGGCGTGTGAGCGCCGGCCAGCGGTGGCGGGTGTACGCGATGGCCTTGTGCAGGCCGCTGTTGCCCAGCACCTTGGGGTGCAGGTCCTCGAGCCAGCGCCGGAACTCGTCCAGCAGCGGTGCCAGGTGGCGGCGCCGGTACGCGCCTCGCGCCGGGGTCGCCAGACCGCGGCCGCCGGCGTCGGCGTGATAGATCGCGGCGATGCGCCGCAGGGCCTCGGCCGCCAACGGGCTGCCGCTGGCGGCGTGCACATCGAAGAACTTGCGCCGCGCATGCGCCCAGCAGCCCAATTCGGTGATGCCGTGGGCGAACAGCGCCTTGTAGCCGGCATAGTCGTCCACCATCAGCGCGCCTTGCCAGTCGCCCAGGAACGCCTGCGCGTGTTTGCCGGCGCGGCTGGGGCAGTAGTCGAACACCACGATCGGGATGTCATCGGCGGTGCGATAGGCGAACAGGTACGCCCGCTTCGTCTTCCCCGCGCCCGGGTCCAGCTGCGCCACCGGGGTCTCGTCGGCATGCAGCACCGGGGCCTGCCGCAGGCGCTGCCGCAGGGCCTCCACCAGCGGCTCCAGGCGCAGGCCGACCACGCCGCACCATTCGGCCAGGGTGGTGCGGCCCAGCGCGATCCCGCTGCGGGCAAACATCGCCTCCTGCCGGTACAACGGCAGGTGGTCGGTGTATTTCTGGACCACCACCTGCGCCAGCAGGCCCGGCGCGGCGATCCCGCGATCGAGCACCGACGGGGCCACCGGCTCGGCCACGATCGTCTCGCAGCGCCTGCAGGCGTATTGCGGGTACACGTCGCGACGGACGAAGAACTTCAGCGGTTCGCAGTCCAGCTTCTCGCTGACGTGCTCGCCGATCTGCACCAGGGCCTGGCCGCAGGCGGCGCACGCACAGCGCTCCGGGGCATGCACGGTCTCGATGCGCGGCAGTTCCGGCGGCAGCGGGCGGCGCCGGGCCGGCCGGCGCGGGGCATGCCCCGCAGGCACCGGCGCATCCTGCAGCGCCGCCAGCTCGTCCTCCACCGCGGCGATGTCGGCCGCGATCGCCTCCTCGAACAGCGTGCGCTGGGCCGGATCCAGCCGCTCCGAGCGAGCCGCATACTGCACCCGCCGCAAGCGCGCGATCTCCTGGGTCAGCGCCGCAATCTTCGCCTCCCGGTGCGCGATCAGCCGATCGCGTTGCGCGATCGCCGCGTCACGCTGCGCGATCACTTCGATCTGCTCGCGTACCAGCGCCCGCAACGTCTCCAGGTCGGTGATGGCATCGAGTGCGGGCACGGACATCGCGCCATGCTCGCCGATTCACACATGCCTGCCAAGCCCTGCCCCGCGCCGCGAGAGCCGCCGCCAGTCCACCCCCGCACACAACCACGCAAACTGTTCCGGCGACAGCATCCACACCGCATCGCCGGCATGCGGCCAGACGAAGCGGCCTTCGTGCAGGCGACGCGCCGCCAGCCACACCCCCTGCGCATCCACCCACAGCACCTTGATCCGCGTGGCCGCACGGTTGCGGAACACGTAGGCGCTGCCATCGAGGGGTTCGCGCCCCAACGCCTGGCGCACCGTGACCAGCAGGCGGTCCGCGCCGCAGCGCAGGTCCACCGGCGTCACCGCCAGCCACCACACGCGCGGGGTCAACATGCCTGCAAGGACTGAACCCACTGCGCCACCCGGGCTGCGTCAGCCGCCAGCGGCACCTGCAGCACCAAGCCATTGGGCAACCGCACCGTGAGCCCCGGCGCCGGGGCAGGCGCCGGCGAAGGCAGGGGCGCCACCATCACCGGCACCAGTGCCGCACCCGCCTTGCGCGGGCGCGATCCCTGCCTGCGACCACCCAGCTGCCGACGCCAATAGTCCAGCGTGTGCACGTTGACACCGTGCTCCGCGCACCAGACCCGCCGGCTCAGGCCGCTGCGCTCCCAGGCCGCAATCCGCTCCGCCCACTGCTCCCGCTTGCCCTGCATCGTCATCGTCGCCCTCCCGGCTGGAAAGCGCATGACCCTGCAACAGACCAGGGACTGAGGGTAGGTGGGGGCAGCGGACGCTTAC
>NZ_VNKO01000033.1 GCF_008033445.1 Vulcaniibacterium gelatinicum | reverse complement strand
GATGCGGCTGGCGTGTGCCCTCGAACGGTGGTGGCACGCGCACGGGTTGCTGCTGCAGTTCCCCGCCGCCGCGCGTGGAGGTGAGGACGTACTGCCACGTCGTCTGGCGCGGGTTGCCGTGGACGGCATCCATGAAGGCATCGTATTCGCGCGGATGAATCGTCTGGCAGCCGGCCGAATCAGTGCTGCCGAGCGAACCGCGGTGGATCTTGAACGAGTTGTTGAGGGGCTGGCGACCTTTGACGTCGGTGGCGGTGAACCAGCCATCGCCGTTGGTGTCGCGCTCCACCTGCCCCGCCCCGCGCTGCACGGCGGCCGCCGTGGGGCGCAGCGCGCGATCCACGCCCGTGGCATTCCACTCCCTGCTCACCGGGTGGGTGGCTGGCTGCAGCTCATAGATGCCCTCGCGCAGGCGGCCGAGGTCGCGCAGACCATCGCGGTTGGCATCCTCTCCCTGGATTCTGCGCGGCTTGATGCTCTCGTAACCGGCGGCGGGTGGATGCCCCCGGTGGCCCGCACGGTGGTCGTATTGTGCGGTCGGTTCGGTGCTGGCCCGCGGGGCAGCCTCCAGATTCCGTCCGCCCTGCGCGTCGGTCCACAGCACCACGATGCGGTCGTCGTAGACCCCCGTGCCCCGTGAGGACTCGTCGAGGGGCGTGCTTGGATCGTCCGGCTCCTGCCGGTCCGGATGCCCTCGGGTGGCAGAAGCCCGGGTGTCGGTCTCCTGCCGCAGGCCGAGGATGACGCGTTCCTCCGCGCGATCGAGCGCGCGTGCGATCGCGCCGTTGCCCCGCACGCGGGCGATGCTGGCGTAGATGTCGTATTGCTGCGCTTTCGTGAGGACTTCCACTTCGGTTCGGTGATCGGGCAGACGCGGCACCCCGCGCGCGGCATCCAGTCGCTCGAGCGCAGGGCCGAGGCCCGCCTGCCGGGCATCGTGCGCCCCGGCCGCGAGGCGGTCGCCCGCGAAGGCGACCACGTAGCGGTCCAACGCCTCCTGGATCGCCGGCGGCTGCGCGGCCCGGCGCTGCTCCAGCCGCTGCAGCGCTTCGAGCATCTGTCCCTGTTGCGCCAGGCGGACCACCTCATCGGCGCTGGCGCGGATGTCAAAAGCTTGATCGCGGCTCATCGCTCAGCCCCCTTGCCTGCCATCTCTCCATCGAGCTCGATCCACCGCGACCCGGGCCGCAGGTCGCCGAAGCTGTGACAAGGACCGAAAGCATCACGGCGGCTGTGACGCCAAGGCGCGCAGGGCCACAGCGCCCGCGGTACCCGCTCGCGCAGTTCGAACCGCGCCCCGTCCCAGATCACGAATCCGAAATGCCCGTCCCATACTCGTGGGTATTCGGACGGCGGCGGATCCACGGGGTCATACTCGGTCACCCAGCGCGTGGTGGATGTCTCCGCCAGTTTGTCCAGCAGTTCGAACGGCTCGCTGACGCCGTACTCCTCCATGACGCGTTGTTCGAGCGCTGTGGGCGAGGGCGGCAGCGGCATCACCGCCGCGGTGACGTCCCGGGCCTGTCCGTCGGCCTCGAGCCGGAATACCTGCCGACCGTAGACGGCTCCCGGACAGATCACGTGGGCTCTGCAGGACTCGGTCCACACCGCATACACCGTGTCCTCCGGCCGTCGGCCCTCGAACGAGCGCAGCACCAGAAACGCATCGGATGTCTCGCCCAGATCCACGAGCACGTCCGGCCGGGCGCCGAAGCCCGGCACGAGGCGATAGCTCACCCGCTCGAACGGCCCCTCCGCGGCAAACGCCGGTTGTCTCGGCAGCTTCGGTGCGATCGCCCGCCACGCCTTCGCCATGTGCCGCGGCATCGGTCCGAAGCAGTACCCGGTGCGCATGACCTGAGAAGTGGTGCTGAAGGGACGGTCCGGACGCCCGGGATAGAAACACTCCGCCCCCATCGCCCGCTCCAGCGCAAACGGTGCCGGCCGTGCGATGGCAGGCAGTTCGGGCAGACGCTCGAGCGGGTCGGCCGCGGCCGGCGGGGCATCGGCCGGCCGGGCAGCGGCGCAGCCGAGGACCAGCAGCGCGGACAGGACGGACAGGGGGTGACGGCGGAAGCGTGGCATCGCGAGTCCCTTCGGCAGATGGTGGCGTGGATGGCCGTCGCCGTGCGTCCGGCATGGCGGGGGGTATTGCACTGCAAAACCCGCGGGATGGCAAGCGCGTGCGGTCGGACTGGGGATGCGCAGCGTGCTGCACCCAGCGCCGGGCACGGCGCGGAAGGCCGCGAGCAGCGAGTCGGAGAATGACGGAGGGACGCGGAGGAGGCCCAAGATTCAATTGCCGCCGGAACATTGCCCTCCGGTCCCGGTTCCTCATCATCTCAGCGCCAGGCGCGGGGCCTCCGGTTCGCCGCGCGCGTGCGTCTGCGCCCATGCCGGCGACGGCGGCTGCGGCTGCCCGTGCTCCAGTTCCGCCAACCGCTGCAGCGAACGCTCGACCGGGGTGGCGATCGCCGCAGCGGTGCGCAGGT
>NZ_VNKO01000032.1 GCF_008033445.1 Vulcaniibacterium gelatinicum | reverse complement strand
TGTCCAGCGCCAAGCGGGCCAGCGGCATGGCCGCGCCCGAGGCATGGGTCCAGGTCTCGGCGAGCATCCCGCCCAGCGCCTTCCACACCGCATCCCGTGCGGTGTCGCCCATCAGCACCCGGTGCTCGATGAGCCAGGCCTCCTTGCCACGCCCGAAGGCCCAGACCGAGACCTCGATGCGGTCCTTCTGCACGTCGGCGCCGGCGGTGAGCAAGAGCCCGCCGGCGGGAATGGTGCCGATGGCATAGTCCTCGCGGCGCTCCAGCAGGCGTTGCCAGTCGGGCGCTTCGCCCTCCTCGACCCAGGTCTCGCCGAGCTCGGTGTTCTTGAAAGTCTTGATGGCAGCGGCCGATCCCGATTCCTTGTTGACGGCGGCTTCCCACGCGGCGGCGATCTCGCGCCAGGCGCGCCAGCCCAGCGGGCTGTACAGCGACGACAGATGAAACCCCGCCGTCTTGCCCGAGCCTTCCGCCGTCGCGCGCCACTCGCCGTGCTCCAGCATCCAGGTCTTGTGGTGCTCGGCGATCGCCGTCTCGCATGATTCGCACACATACGCCGCCGTCTCGGGCCGGCCCTTCTCCCAACGCAGTTGCTCGAAGCGCAGCCACTGCCGGTGCGAGCAATGCGGGCAGGGCACGAAGTAGCGGCGCTGGTCGCTGGCCTCGTACTCACGCTCGATGGCCGAGGCGCCCGCGATCGTCGGCGTCGAGACGATGAAGATCTTGCGCCGCGCAAAGGTGCGCGTGCGCGCCTCAGCGAGCGAGATCGCATCGCCCTCCCCCTCGACATCGAGCGGGTAGGCGTCCACCTCGTCGAGAAAGAGATAGCGCACCGGCATCGAGCGCAGGCCCACCGCGCTGTTCGCGCCGGTCATCACCAGCACGCCGCCACGAAACTCCTTGGCGAGGATGGTGTTGCCCGAGTCGCGCGAACGCGCCGGAGCGATGAGTTCGCAGAGCACCGGCGACTCCTCGACCAGCGGGTCGATGCGCTGCTTGGAGTTGCGCTTGGCCATCTCCACGGTGGGCCACACCGCCATCATCGGCCCGGGGGCGTGGTGGATCACGTAGCCGATCCAGTTCGAGCCGGTCTCGGTCGCGCCCACCTGCGCGCCCTTCATGAACACCACGCGCTCGACGGGCGAGGTCGGCGACAGGCAGTCCATGATCGCCTTCAGATACGGCGTGCGGCTGGTGCGCCAGCGCCCCGGCTCGCTCGAGGCCTTGCTCGACAGCACCCGGTGACGGTCGGCCCATTCGGAGACGGTGAGCAGCGGGTCCGGCGTGAGGCCCTCGCGCCAAGCGCGCTCGATGACGTCCCAGCCCTCATAGGCGAACTCGTCCATCAATCGACCCGAACCTTGAGTTCCCCGAGCTCGGCGAGGTGCTCGCGCACGGCGGCATCCAGGGCCACGTGCAGGGTGTGGGCCTCCACGCCGAGCCGGGCCGCCATCTGCGCCGAGATCCGCGCCGGCCAGTTGAGCCAGGCGTCGCGCTCCGTACGGGCGAGCTTGAACACATGCGCGATGGCCTGGTGGCGATCGACCAGTTCGCCCTTGAGGCGGGCCAGCCGCACCTTGTTGGTCTGCGCCTTGACCACCTCGTTGACCGTGCGCGCCTGCACGAGCGTGGTGCCGCCTGCGGGCAGGCCGGTGGCGAGGTTGGGGGCCGGATCCCCCGCCACCCGCACCTTCACGGTCCGGGAGCCCGTTCCCGCCTTCGGCGGCTCGGAGTTCCGGGTCCAGTCGCGGTCGGCCCGGTCTGGGTCGATGGTGCCGTCCGCCTCGGGCGTGATGCGCCCGGTGCGGATGGCCTTGTGCACGGCGGTGTCCGATACCCCACGGTGGCGGGCGTAGGCGCGAATCGAGATGCCCATGGCCCTCTTCGATCAAGTCATCGTCAGTTCTTGGCCAACACCCGCAGAAAACGCTTGGCTTCACGGGCGAGAAGCGCGTTCATCACGTCACCCCGAACCACCCGACCGAAAGGACGCCCGATGAACCCCCACATCCCCGACCTTCTCGCCACCAAGCTCGCCGAGGCCGCCCTGACCGTGCTGGTGCGCACTTGCCGCAAGGAGGTGGCCGCCGCCAGCCGCGACGAGCTCGAAGCCGCCTGCGCCGCGATGCGCGCCAAGGCCCGGCCGGTCATCGACCGCTTGTTTGACGACGCAAGGGCTGCGCCCTGGGTCGGCGAGATGGCCTTCCACGCCGCCGCGCTCGAACTGGCGCAGGCCGGCATCGCGGTGTTGCGCAAGGTCTGACGAGCAATGCGAAGCCAAGCAAGAACGCTTGGCTTCTCACGCGAACAGCGCGTTCATCACCTCACCCGATCACCACGCACCAAGGAGCAGACCATGACCCTGCGCATCCGCCAACCCCAGGTCACCGACACCAACGGCAACGCCCTCGGCACCCGCCTGATCCGAATCGAGTTCGACGAGCAAGGCCCAACGACCGTGATGCACGACGGCCAGCGTTACGACTTCACCGGCAAGACCGGCACCCACCTCAAAACCGGCTTGGCGGTGCGCGAGATGGCCACCGCGCGCGATGCGCGCCTGTGGATCAGCCTCGATGGCGAGCACCTCTGGGAAGACTGACTCGCGCCGATCCATCCCTATCCAGGAGCAGACCATGAGCACCATCACCCTGACCCCCGCCCAGCACGCGATCCTGGCC
>NZ_VNKO01000031.1 GCF_008033445.1 Vulcaniibacterium gelatinicum | reverse complement strand
GGCCAGATTGAGGGCCGACGCGAAAAGCAGCCTCTCGTCCATGGGGTCAGGGCTCAGATAAGGAGAGCCGAATCCTGCCCGGCATCCACTCGGAATTCAAAAGAGGCCAAACAGTTTCCACGGGTGGTAGATCGACGTGCCAAGAAAGTCGAACCAGGGCGAGCCAAGGCGTACTTGATAGCCAAGGGCCGATGCTGTCCATTGTGTGGCGCCCCACACGCCGGCGATCACGATGCCGAATACCACGGCGATCTGACCGAACAGCACGTTCGTCCCTTGCATGACCCGGCCTCCGATTTCTCCTGCGCTTTTTCCTCATGGAAAGAGCGGCACAAGGACGTGCCGCAGGCGTCAGGTTCGGTGCCGGGTCAGTGCCGGTCAAAGACCGTTTTGAGCAGAAAGGTCGAGCAAAAAGAAAGAATGAGTGCAGCGTCGAACCAAAGAAAAACGCCGCAAGCGCAGGCGCATTGCGGCGTGTCGAGCAGAAAAATGAAGGCGATGCGGCTATCTGCCAACAATCAGAACTTGGGCGGTTCCTTCGGCGGCGTGTAAGGGGTTTCGCCATCGCCATAGAACCGCTTGCGCGTGGCTTCGGCCACCCGGTTGCACAACACGTCGCCGAGCTTCAGGCGGTCGGTTTTGCACTGCTGGCGCAGTTCCTTGAGTCGTTCGGGATTGGCCGCCAGTTCTTCCACCGTCGGGATATTCGCTTCCGACGTGTTGGCATTCTGAGGCGTTTCGGACTGGCCGCAGGCGGTCAGAATGGCCGTCAACAAGAATGGGATGATCTTCTTCATGGCATCAATTCCTCCGGGGGATCAGGGTTGCTGCCTCGTATGGCCCTGGGAGTTTCCTGCGACTCGATGGTCTGCACGCGCTCAATAAAACGTGTCAGTTCGTCAGACGGATCGCCGTCGAGACGGAGCAAGTAGGTCGTCAGTGGCGGCACTCGCGACGCCAGCGGCCGAGCTACGACGCCCGGTTCACGGCTGGCGGCAATGTGTGCAGCGCCCGCTAGTCCAAGCGCGAAGCCGGCCGATACCAGTGCCATCATCAGATCGCACGTGGCAACCCGTTCTGCGATCAGCGGTTCCATGTCAGCACGACGCAGCACTCGTTCAACGTGCTTGGCGTGGCCCTCACACACTTGCGGATCGCACAAGACCAGCGGGTAGCGCAGCAACTCGTCCAAGGGAATACGCTTGTGGGCCAGCAGTGGATGCCGGGCCGGCACTGCCACCATGAGTGCATCGCTCCAAGCGGGCAAAGTGACTATGCCGTCGCCCACCTCGTCGGATTGGGCAAACCCCACGTCGTACAGATCATCATGCAGCCCTTTGATCTGCTGCGATAGTGACACCTCGAAAAAGCGGATCTCGACCTCGGGTTCTTCCTGGCGACACAACGCCAGTAAGGTCGGCAGGCGCGACGGCGTGATGCCGTCCGACAAAGCCACGCGCAACTGCCCGTGAAAACCGTTTGCCGCTGCTTTCACGCTCTCTCGCGCTTGCTCCAAGGCAGCAAACACACGACGCACATGTTCCAAGAACAATGTTCCGGCATGGGTCAGCCGCGTACTGCGCGTGGTGCGGGCAAACAGCATCACGCCGAGTTCTTCTTCCAGTTCCTTGATGGCCCGCGACAGCGGCGACTGCTCGATGTGCAGCCGCTCGGCGGCGCGCGCGAAGTGGAGTTCTTCGGCGACGGCGACGAAGCACCGAAGATGGCGCAGCTCCATTTACACCCCGCCGGACTTGTGATGAACCGGCTCCCCTCCGCCAATGAGGCGCGGAGAGCGACGTTTGCGTCTGCCCGAAATCGACCGTTGCCCGTCGTCTGAGATCACGGTTCTGTTGTCCATTGCGGCCTCCTTTTCGCGCTTCCCCTCTTGCGGCAAGCTTGCATGGTGCTAAGATAGTAATAGATTACTCACTTTCGAAGGCGCAAGCAATGAGTGGACACTCCAAGCATCTACCGGCCGATGAGCGGCGCGCGGCCACAGTCGAGGCGGTGGTCGACTTGGCCGCCGAGCAGAACCCCAGCGACATCACGACCACAGCCATCGCACAGCGTATGGGGCTGACCCAGGGGGCGCTGTTTCGTCACTTCCCGACCAAGGACGCCATCCTGCAGGCGGTGATGTCCTGGGTCACGGAACGCCTGCTGGCTCGGGTGGACAAGGCAGCAGAAGGCACTACGTCTCCGGTCGCAGCCCTTGAGGCGGTCTTCATGACGCATATCGACTTCGTGTCCGAGCACCCGGGTGTGCCGAGGATGCTCTTCGGCGAATTGCAGCGACCTGGAGAGACCCTGCCCAAGCGAATGGTGCAGACCTTGATTCAGCACTACGGCGAGCGGTTGCATCGCCTGCTCGAAGCCGGCAAGGCGCAGGGCGAACTGGATGCGGGACTGGATGTGGAGGCCGCCGCCGTGTTGTTCATCGGCACGATCCAGGGACTGGTCATGCAGTCGCTGTTGGCGGGCAAGGTCTGTCGCATCCGCCGTGACGCACCAGCCGTGTTTGCCATCTATCGCCGTGGCATCGAAAGCAACACATGAAACACCTGTCTTCTCCGCAAGCGCGACTGCGACCTCCAAACCCTTCCACAAATCGGGAGCAACGAACATGACGGCACACAGCGAACGCGCGATCTGGATGCGCGTGGTCTCCTTGATTGCGATCGGTTTTGGCCTGATGACCATCAGGGAAGGCGGCGCAGTCCTGTTTGTCGACGGCGCCGCGCGCCAAGCCGCCGGCCACTATGTGCCTTTCGTGCTCTGGTTCAATTTTGCCTCTTTTGAATTCCGAGTGGATGCCGGGCAGGATTCGGCTCTCCTTATCTGAGCCCTGACCCCATGGACGAGAGGCTGCTTTTCGCGTCGGCCCTCAATCTGGCC
>NZ_VNKO01000030.1 GCF_008033445.1 Vulcaniibacterium gelatinicum | reverse complement strand
GACCCGCACGCCTGGCTGACCGACGTGCTCACGCGCCTGCCGACCACGCTCGACCGCGATCTCGACACGCTGTTGCCCTTGCCACAGCGCAACGATGTGCGACAAGGTGCGGTCGGCTGACGCTTACGCAGCAGGCACGAGCGGCTCCCGGCCCGGGCTCAGGCCGTCGGCGGCGCGGCGCCCAGGGCGCGCAGGGTCACCACCAGTACGTCGCGGTGCGCGGGGCGGGTGGGGTCGAGCGGGACCACCGGGGTGACGCCGTGGAACACGCGGCGGTCGTCCACCAGCGCGGCGTCGAAGGGCTGGGCCAGGGTGAAGCTGCCCAAGGGGCGGCCGTCGGGAGCGTGGATGGTGGTGGTGCCGCGCTCGATGTTGTGGCGGCGGACCATCAGTACCAGCACGTAGTCCACGCCGTCGCGGTGCACGCCCTCGGGGGTGGGCTCGCCGGGCTGGTCGGGACGGGCCTCGATCCGGAACTGGTGCAGCTCGATGTGCCAGGCGGGGACCGCCGGGGCGAGCCGGCCGAAGGCGTCGCAGGCGAAGGCGAGGATGCTGCGCAGCGAGCGGCTGCCGGCGACCTCGGGCAGGACCGGGTCGAACCAGCGCTCGATGTCGCCCTGCAACGGGTTGTAGGCCAGCGACTGGTAATGCGGCTGGTGCGGCTCGCGCATGATCGCGCCGTCGGCCTTGGCGGCGAACACGGCGTAGCGGCGACGGCGCTGGCGGCCGTGCGCCTGCAGGTACGGGTCGGGGCCGAGCGCGTCCCAGCTCGCGGCGAAGGTCGCCCAGTCGTCGAAGCTGCCGTAGGGCGCCATCAACGCCCGCATCCGCGGCGCTTCGACGAAGGCATAGCCATCGTGGCGCGTCGCCTCGAGCAACGGGGCCAGCGATTCCAGGATCTGGGCGCTCATGCGGCGCTCGTGGCCAGGCGCGTGATGGCCAGCGCCATCAGTGCGAGCACGCAGGCGAAACCGCCGAGCCAGGCCAGGCTGCGCAGGGTGGCGCGGCCGGCCAGATAACACAGTCCGTGCAGCACCCGGAAGACGACGAAGGCGAGCGCGAGGGTCGCGATCCGGATCGGGTCCACGCCAGCCAGCTGTGCCATCAGCACGCCGGCGGCGAAGGCGGGGAAGGCCTCGAAGGCGTTGAGGTGCGCGGCGTGGGCGCGCTGCACGCGCGGGTCGTCCTGGCGCGCGAGCCAGCCACGCGGATCGCGGTTGTCGTAGCGTTTGCCGCTGCGCTTGGCGATCAGCACCCACAGGTAGGGCAGCAGTGCGGCGACAAGCACGCAGGCATAGGCGATGCGCATGACCGACTCCCCGGCGAAGAAGGGCACAGGCTACGTGCCCGCGCGGTGGCTGAACAGCCCCGCGCGCGCCGCCGGTGCGCGGCGCACCGGCAGCGTGGCGGGAATGGTCACGGCGCGGTCGCGGCCTTGCGCGAGGCCTCGCGCGCGGCGCGGAACGGGTTGCCTTGGTACCAGTTCGGCCAGCGGTCGGAATCGGCCAGCTGGCGGCCGACCGCGTACAGCGCCTCGAGGTCCTGCACCACGCCGTCGAGCTTCCAGTTCGGATCGAACTCGTCGGCCGGCTTGTGGTAGCGGTTGGCGGTGTAGTCCTCGGCCGCCTTGCGCCCGGCCTCGGCACCGCCCTCGAGCAGGTCCTCGCCGCCCTTGGCGTACAGCGCGGGCACGCCGGCCTTGGCGAGGTTGAAGTGGTCGGAGCGGAAGTAGTAGCCGGCCTCGACCGCGGTCTCGGCGCGCAGGGTGCGGCCCTGCTTGGCTGCCACTTCTTTGAGGATGTCCTCGAGCTCGGAATTGCCCAGGCCGATCACGATCATGTCGCGCGACTTGCCGTACACCGGCATGGCGTCGAGGTTGATCACCGCGACGGTCTTGTCCATCGGCACGGACGGGTGCGCGACGTAGTACTTCGAGCCGAGCAGGCCCGATTCCTCGAGCGTGACCGCGACGAACAGCAGCGTGCGCTTCGGCCTGGGTTCCTGCGTGGCGAAGGCCTCGGCGATCTCGAGGATGCCGGCCACGCCGGTGGCGTTGTCCACCGCGCCATTGTAGATGGTGTCGCCTTCGCCCTCATGCTTGCCGAGGTGGTCCCAGTGCGCCATGTACACGACCGCCTCGTCCGGGCGTTCGCGCCCGGGCAGCCGGGCGATCACGTTGCGCGAGGACTTCTCCGCGACCGTGCTCTTGAGCGTCACCGAGGCCTTGGCCTTGAGCGGCACCGGCTTGAAACCGCGCTTGTTGGCGGCCGCGCGCAGCGCCTCGAAGTCGAGGCCGGCGTCGGCGAACAGGCGCCTGGCCGCCTCCCCGGTGATCCAGCCCTGGATCGGCAGGCGCGGTTCGGGATCGTCGGCCGCGCGCAGGTCGAACTGCTCGCCGCTCCAGGAGTTCCTGACCACGTCCCAGCCGTACGACGCGCCGGCATCGTCGTGCACGATCAGGGCGGCGGCGGCGCCCTTGCGCGCGGCTTCCTCGAACTTGTAGGTCCAGCGGCCGTAGTAGGTCATGCGCCGGCCCTCGAACAGCGATTCGTCGCCGGCGTGGAAGCCGGGGTCGTTGACCAGGATGACCACGGTCTTGCCCTTGACGTCGAGGCCGGCGTAGTCGTTCCACTTCTGCTCGGGTGCGTCCACGCCGTAGCCGACGAAGACCATCTCGCTGCCCTCGAGCTTGACCTCGGGCTGGCCGGTGCGGGTGCCGACCACCATGTCGGTGCCGAAGGCCAGGGTCCGGGTCTTGCCGCCGACCTCGAGCGTGAGCGTGGTCGCGGGATCGGCGGTGCTGACCTGCATCGGCACGGTCTGGAACCAGCTGCCGTCGGGCGCGCCGGGCTGGTAGCCCATGCGTTCGAACTGGGTGCGCAGGTATTCGACCGTCTTGTCCTCGCCGACGGTGCCGGGGGCGCGGCCCTCGAATTCGTCCGAGGCCAGCGTCTTGACGTGTTCGGCGAAGTCGGCGGCGGTGATGGCGGGGCTGAAGCTGTGGGCGGCCACCGGCGGCGCGGCGGGGGCGGCGGGCGCCGGGGCCTCGGCCTCGCGCTTGCAGCCGGCAAGCGCGAGCAGGCAGGCCAGGGGTAGGGTCAAACGGTATGACATGGGGGCCTCCACGAGCGGGAAGCCCCCGATTCTAGCGATGCCGGGGCAAGGCGATGTCGCGGCCGGCCGGGCCGGGGCCGGGGTCAATCCTTCGGCGCGCGCGCGCCGCTGTAGCGCACCGCGATGGCGCCGGTGACCGGGCCGATGGTCGCGGTTTCGTGCACGTACAGCCGGACCTCGCGTTCGAACACCAGCGGCCCGTCCACGCGCGCGTTCGGGCCGATCACGATCCGCGGCGGGCGCTGCTTGCCGATGCGGATCCACTGCGCCTGCGGCTTGCGCACGGTCAGGCCGCCGCGCACGTGCGAGCCGATGCCGACGGTGACGTCGCCGTTGACGGTCTCGATGCCGCCGCCCAGGTCGGTGTCCACCAGGCCGATCGCGCCGTTGACGGTCTCGACGCCGGCGGCCACGCGCGAGCCGCGGTCCACGAACACGCTGCCGTTGACGGTCTCGATGCCGCCGTCCACCACGGCCTGGCTGCCGACACGGACGCTGCCGTTGACCGTGCCGAGGTCGCCGGTGCGCGCCTGCCCAGCCACGCGGATGCTGCCGTTGACGGTCTCGGCGTCGCCGGTGCGGGCGTCGGCCTCGATCCGGATGCTGCCGTTGACGGTATCCAGCTTGCCGTAGCTGCGGCCGGCCTCGGCGGTGATGCTGCCGTTGACCTTGTCGATGTCGGGGCCTTGCTGGGCGAGGGCGGGAGTGGCGGCCAGCGCGGCGGCGAGGACGAGGGCGAGACGGGTCATGGGAAGTCCTTGGCGTGGAGGGAGGGCTGTAGCTCGGATGCGCGGCTCGGGCCGGAGGTTTAAGTCCGCTTCGCTACAATCTGCGCCTGGCGTCGCGCGCGCCGCCACTGCCCAAAGTCACCGGAAACTGCCGTGTCCGCAACCGCCCGTCCCGCCGTCCGGCCCGTGGTCCTGCTGATCCTCGACGGCTGGGGGCATCGCGAGGACCCGGCCGACAATGCCCTCGCCCATGCCGCGATCCCGCACTGGCGCCGGCTGTGGGCGCAGGCGCCGCACACCCTGATCCACACCGAAGGCCGCCACGTCGGCCTGCCCGACGGGCAGATGGGCAATTCCGAGGTCGGGCACATGAACCTGGGCGCCGGGCGCATCGTGTACCAGGACCTGACCCGGATCGACGCCGCGATCGAGGACGGCAGCTTTTTCGCCAACCCCGAGCTGCGCGGCGCGTGCGCCGCGGTCCAGGCCAGCGGCGGCACGCTGCACGTGATGGGCCTGCTCTCGCCCGGCGGCGTGCACAGCCACGAGGCGCACATCTTCGCGATGCTGGAGCTGGCCAGGCGCGAGGGCGTGGCGAAGGTGGCGGTGCACGCCTTCCTCGACGGCCGCGACATGCCGCCGCAGTCGGCGCAGTCGAGCCTGCAGGCGCTGCAGGACAGGTGCGCCTCGCTCGGCAACGCACGCATCCACAGCGTGTGCGGGCGCTACTACGCGATGGACCGCGACCGGCGCTGGGAACGCGTGCGCCGCGCCTGGGATGCGATCGTGGAGGCGGTGAGCGAACACCGCGCGCCCGACGCGCTGGCCGCGCTCGCCGCCGCCTACGAGCGCGGCGAGACCGACGAGTTCGTGGCCCCGACCGTGCTCACGGGAGCCACGCCGATGCACGACGGCGACGCGGTGGTGTTCATGAACTTCCGCGCCGACCGCGCGCGCCAGCTCACCGCGGCGTTCGTGGCGCCCGATTTCGCCGGTTTCCAGGCGCGACGGCCGCGCCTGGCGCGCTTCGTGTGCCTGACCGAATACGACGCCAAGCTGCCGGCGGCGGTGGCGTTCCCGCCTGACGACCTGCGCCACACCCTCGGCGAGCTGCTCGCCGGCCACGGCCTGACCCAACTGCGCATCGCCGAGACCGAGAAGTACGCGCACGTGACCTTCTTCTTCAGCGGCGGGCGCGAGGAGCCGTACCCGGGCGAGCAGCGGATCCTGATCCCGAGCCCGAAGGTCGCCACCTACGACCTGCAGCCGGAGATGAGCTGCCCGGAGGTGACCGCGAAGCTGGTCGAG
Organism: Vulcaniibacterium gelatinicum; assembly: GCF_008033445.1. GTDB lineage: Bacteria > Pseudomonadota > Gammaproteobacteria > Xanthomonadales > Xanthomonadaceae > Vulcaniibacterium_B > Vulcaniibacterium_B gelatinicum. The sequence continues at coordinate 1,138 of NZ_VNKO01000030.1, read as the reverse complement.
GCGATCGAGAGCGGCGCCTTCGACGTGATCGTGTGCAACATCGCCAATCCGGACATGGTCGGGCACACCGGCAACTTCGAGGCCGCGGTCAAGGCGGCCGAGGCGGTGGACGCGGCGATCGGCGCGGTCGAGGCCGCGGTGCGCCGCGCCGGCGGCGCGCTGCTGATCACCGCCGACCACGGCAACCTGGAGATGATGCGCGACCCGGTCACCGGCCAGCCGCACACTGCGCACACGGTCGGCCCGGTGCCGTTCGTGTACGTCGGCCCGCGCCCGGCGACGCTGCGTGCGGGCGGCGCGCTGCGCGACGTCGCCCCGACCATCCTCGACCTCCTCGGCCTGCCCAAGCCCGAGGAGATGACCGGGCGGAGCCTGCTCGCCTGATGCGCCGCCGGCACGCGCCCGCGGCGATCGTGCTGTCCGCGCTGGCGCTGCTCCCTGCCCCCGCGCTGCTGCAGGCGCAGCAGAACAGCCGCGAGGCCGAGCGCCGGCTCGAGCGCGTGCGCAGCGAGCTGCGCGAGGCGGCGGCGGAGCGGCGCCGGCTCGAGGGTGCGCGCGGCACCGCGGCCCGGGCGCTGCGCGAGGCCGACGAACAGGTCGGGCGGCGCAGCCGCGCCCTGCGCGAGCTGGAGGCGGCGCTGGAGCGCGAGCAGCAGGCGCTGGCGGCGCTGCAGGCGCGACGCGCCACCCTGGCGCAGGACCTGGATGCGCGCCGGGCCGAACTGGCCGCGCTGCTGCGGGCGAGCTATGCGATCGGCGAGGCCGCACCGCTGAAGGCGCTGCTGGCCCAGGACCGCATCGCCGACGGCCAGCGCCAGCTCGTCTACCACCGCCACCTGCAGCGCGAGCGGCTCGCGCGCATCCGGCAGCTGGGCGCCGAATTGCAGAACGTGGCCGCGCTCGAACGCGAGATCGCGCAGCGGCGGCAGGCGCTGGCGCAGCGCCAGGCCGAACAGCGCGCACAACTCGCCGGGCTGGAACAGGCGCGGCGTGCACGGGCGCGCATGGTCGCGGAACTGGAAGCGCGCTACCGCGACCGGGCCGCGCGCGAGCGCGCGCTCGGGCGCGACGCGCAGGCGCTGGAGGGCCTGCTCGGGCGGCTGCGGGCCGCGGCCGCGCGGGCGGCCCGCGAGCGCCC
>NZ_VNKO01000003.1 GCF_008033445.1 Vulcaniibacterium gelatinicum | reverse complement strand
CTGGCGCCGCAGCGCGGCCCGGCGGTCGCGCGCCGGGTGCGCGCCGCGCTGGCCGCCGCCGAGGCTGCGGCCGCCCGCGGCGACCTGATCGCCCCGCCCGGCGACAGCGCCTTCGACCACCTGCGCACCGCGCGCGCACTCGCCCCCGACGATCCGGCGGTGCGCCGTGCCCAGGCCCGCCTGCTGCCCGAGGCGCGGCGGTGCTTCGACGAGGCCCTGCGCGACAACCGCCTCGCCCGCGCCCGCGCCTGCCTGGATGCTCGCCTGCCGCTCGAAGGCGCCACGCCCGAGGTTCGTCGCGACCGCCAGCGCCTCGCGCGACGCTGGGTCGGGATCGGCGACGAGCGGCTCGGTGCGGGCGACGTGGAAGCGGCGGCACGCGCCCTGGCCCAGGCCAGAGCGCTGGAACCGGGCCTGCCGGAAGCGGAGGAGTTTGCCGGAAGACTGGAAGCGGCCCGTCGTGCCCGCACGCGCTGACCGGCCGCGGGACTCCCTCGCCTATAATCCGGGCCCGCACCGGCGAGCACGTATGAGACTTTCCGACTTCGGCCTCCCATCGCCCGCTCGCACCGGATCCGTGCCGTCGTTGGCCGTGCGGAGCGCGGCATGACGGCTGGGCGGCAGGCCACGGCGGACCGGGCGCGCGTCTCGGTCGTGCTGTGCACCTGCAACGGCGCGCGCTTCCTCCCGGCACAACTCGACAGTCTGCTGGCGCAGACGCGACCGCCGGACGAGGTGGTGGCGGTGGACGACGGCTCCACGGACGCGAGCTTCGAGTTGCTGACCGCCTTTCGCGCGAGCGCCGAAGCGCGGGGCATCGAGGTGGTCCTGCGCCGCAACCCGCGCAACCTCGGCAGCCTGCGCAATTTCGAATCGGCGCTGCGGTTGGCGGGCGGCGGGCTGATCTTCCTGTGCGACCAGGACGACGTCTGGTACCCGGACAAGATCGCTCGCATCGAGGGGGTGTTCCGGTCCCGGTCGGAGCTGCTGCTGCTGCACACCGACGCGCGCCTGGTGGATGCGCAGGGTGCGCCGCTCGGACGCGGCCTGTTCCAGGCGATCGGGTTGTCCCCGCGCGAGCTGGCGCAGGTGCATGCTGGCGGCGGGTTCGAGGTCCTGCTGCGCAGGAGCATCGTGACCGGCGCCACGGCCGCATTCCGGCGCGAACTGCTGCCTGCCGCCCTGCCGTTCCCGGAGACGTGGGTGCACGACGAATGGCTGGCGATGGTGGCGGCCATCCACGACGGTCTGGATACGCTGGCGGAGCGCTGGATCGATTATCGGCTGCACCCGGGCAACCAGATCGGGATCCGCACGCGTCCGCTTCTGGGCCCGCTGTTCTCCAGCGCCGACGACGCACGGCATGTGGCCAGGCGGCATCACTTCCGGCGCGTGGGGGAGAAATTGGCGGCGCTGGAGCGGTTCCTCGCGACGCGTGCCGATTTTCCGCCATCCAGGCGCCAAGCGCTGGCAGCGGCGCGGCGGCATGCCCGCCTGCGCGCGGCGCCGCCGGCGTCGTGGCGGCATCGCGCCGGCGCGGTGCTGGCCGAACTGGCCTCCGGCCGCTACCACCGCTATTCCTTCGGCCTGCGGTCCGCCGTGGCCGACCTGCTCGCGCTCGAATGACCGTGTCCGCCCTTCCCGCCGCCGGCCACTCCCTCGCCAGCCAGGTCTGCGCCGTGGTGGTCACCTGGCATCCCGATCCGACCGCGCTACGCGACCTGCTGCAGGCAGTGCTGCCGCAAGTGGGGCACGTACTGGTGGTGGACAATGCCACCCCGGGCGAGGCGCTCCCGCTGCTGACGGCCGCGCTGCCCGGGTGCACCCTGTTGCGCAACCGGGAGAACCGTGGCGTGGCCGCGGCAGTGAACCAGGGCGCGGTCTGGGCCCGGGCGCGCGGAGCGCGGTTCCTGCTGTGCCTGGATCAGGACAGTCTGCCGGCCGCGGACATGGTCGAGCGCCTGCTCGCAGCATGGCAGGCGCTGTCGGCGCGGCACCGGGTGGGTGCGGTCGGCCCGCAGTTCCTCGACCTCAACAACGACCGGCCGGCGCCGTTCGTCCGGATCGGGTTTCCATTCAACCGCAAGCTGCCCGCGCGCGACGGGCAGCCGGTCGAAGCCGATTTCCTCATCACATCCGGCTGCCTGATACCGCTCGAGGTGCTGGAAGCGACCGGGCCGATGGACGAGGCCCTGTTCATCGACAACGTGGATGTCGAATGGAGTTTCCGCGCCCGCCGGCACGGCTACCGGCTGTATGGCGTGCCGACCGCGTGCATGCGCCACCGCATCGGCGACCATGCTCGCCGGCTCGGCTGGGGACTCGGCGAAGTGGTCGTGCATTCGCCGAGCCGGCTGTACTACATGATGCGCAACCGTCTCCTCCTGTACCGTCGCCGCGCCACGCCGCGGGTCTGGATCCTGCAGGACGTGCCCAGGCTGGCGCTGAAGCTGCTGCGGCTCGGCCTGTTCGTGCCGCCCCGGCTGGCCAACAGCCGGGCCATGCTGCTGGGCATCGTGGACGGCCTGCGTGGCGTGAGCGGTCCGGCGCCGCGCCGCATCCATGCCGGACGCTGAACTTCGGCGCCCGTTCCGCGCCAGCGGCGCGCAGGGCCTGGGATAGACTCGCCGCCTGCCTCCATCGTTCCCCGCATGCCCCGCGTAGACCACGACGAAGAATTCGAGGACAGCCCCCCCGCGCCCGCCTGGCGCCGGCGGCTGGTGACCTGGCTGCTGGCGGCGGCGGGGCTGGGGCTCGGCTTCCTGATCCCGTACACGCTGTACCTGAACCACCAGGTGGGGGAGCGCTTCGACCAGCTGCGCTGGCAGTTGCCCACGCGCGTGTACGCGCGTCCGCTCGAGTTGCGGCCGGGGCTGGCGATGGACGCGCGCACGCTGAAGACCGAGCTGGACGCGGCCGCCTACCGCGACGACGGCGCCGGCGTGCGCCCGGGCACCTACGCCCAGGACGGCGGACGCTGGCTGATCGCCAGCCGCGGCTTCCACGACGTGGACGGGCAGGTCACGCCGCGCCGGATCGAGGTGGTGCTCTCCGGCGGGCGGGTGGCCAGCCTGCGCGACGCCGCGCGCCGGCAGCCGCTGCAGACCGCGCGGCTCGACCCGGCGCGCATCGCCACGCTCTACGGCCAGCAGCAGGAGGAGCGGCGGCTGGTGAAGATCGAGGAGGTGCCGGAGCTGCTGGTCACCGGCCTGCAGGCGGTGGAGGACCGCGACTTCAACCGCCACTTCGGCATCGACCTGGGCGGCCTGCTGCGCGCGCTGTGGGTCAACCTGCGTGCGGGCGAGACCCGCCAGGGCGCCAGCACCCTGACCCAGCAGCTGGCGCGCTCGGGCCTGCTCGGCATCGGCAAGGAACAGACCCTGCGGCGCAAGCTCAACGAGATGCTGTACGCCATGATCATCGAGGCGCGCTACGACAAGCGCACCATCCTCGAGGCGTACCTGAACCAGGTGTACCTGGGCCAGCAGGGCTCGCAGGCCATCCACGGCGTGGCCGCCGGCGCCGAGTTCTGGTTCGGGCGCGACCTGCGCGACCTGAGCACCGAGCAGATCGCGCTGCTGATCGGCATCGTCAAGGGGCCGTCCTACTACGACCCGCGCCGGCACCCGCAGCGCGCGCGCGAACGCCGCGACCTCGCCCTGCGCAAGATGCACGAGAGCGGCCTGCTCACCGACGCCGAGCTGCAGCGCGCGCTGGCCGCGCCGCTCGGGGTCACGCCGCGCCCGGCCAACCTGGCCAACCGGTTCCCCGCCTACGTGGACCTGGTGCGGCGCCAGCTCGCCCGCGACTATCCGGCGGAGGAGCTGCAAGGCGCAGGCCTGACCGTGCACACCGGCATGTCGCCCTCGGCCCAGGCCTACGCCGAAGGCGCGGTGGCGCGCACGCTGGAGGCGCTGCAGAGCAAGCGCCGGCCGGAGCTGGAGGCCGGGCTGGTGCTCACCGACGTGCACGGCGGCGAGGTGCTGGCGGTGGTCGGCAGCCGCGACTTCCGCCATCCCGGCTTCAACCGCGCGGTCGAGGCGCAGCGGCCGGTGGGCTCGCTGCTCAAGCCGTTCGTGTACCTGCTGGCGCTGGCGCAGCCGGGGCGCTGGTCGCTGGCGAGCTTCATCGAGGACACCCCGGTCGCGGTGGAGCTCGGCCGTGGCCGCACCTGGCGGCCCAACAACTCCGACGGCCGCAGCCACGGCACGGTGCGCCTGATCGACGCGCTGGCGCAGTCCTACAACCTGGCCACGGTGCGGCTGGGCATGCAGGTGGATCCGCGCCGGCTTGCCGACCTGATCCGCACCCTGGCCGGGATTGAGGCCGCGCCGCATCCGGCGCTGATCCTGGGCGCGGTGGACCAGAGCCCGTACGCGATGGCGCAGCTGTACCAGTTCATCGCCTCCGGCGGCGAGATCCAGCCGCTGCACGCGGTGCGCGGCGTGCTCGACGCGGAGGGGCGCGCGCTCAAGCGCTACGACGTCGAACCGGCGCCGGCGCAGGAGGGCGATGCGATCGCCGCGCGCCTGATCACCATCGCCCTGCAGCACGCGGTCACCTCGGGCACCGCGCGGCCGCTGCTGCGCGACGGCCTCGGCCGGCTCAATCCCGCCGGCAAGACCGGCACCAGCAACGACAGCCGCGACAGCTGGTTCGCCGGCTGGACCGGCGACCATCTGGCCGTGGTCTGGGTCGGCAACGACCGCAACGAGCCCACCGGCCTGTACGGCGCCACCGGCGCGATGCGGGTGTGGGCCAACATCTTCCTGCGCCTGCCGAGCCGTCCGCTCGAGATCGGCGACGAGGGCCTCGAATGGCAGTGGATCCAGGGCAGCCACAGCACCGATCCGGGCTGCCCCGACGCGCGCCGCTTCCCGTTCGTGGCCGGCTATGCGCCGCCGTACCAGCCCTGCACCCTCGCCCCGGCCGAGGAGGAGTCGGGCGGCTGGCGCGACTGGTTCGGCTGGGGCGACGAGGAGGAGCCGGCGCCCGCGCCCGAACCGCCGGCGCCGGAGGAGCCGCCGCGATGAAGGTGCGGCTGTGCGCGGCGGCGCTCGTCCTGTCGCTGGCGGCCTGCACCACGGTTCCCGCGCCGCCGGCACCGCCGGCGGTCGAGCCTGCCGCGATGCTGGCTGCGGTCCGCGCGGCGGCCGGCGATGGCGACGGCGAACTCGCGGTGCAGCCGCTGCGCGATCCGCAGGTCGAGGATCTGCGCCAGGCCGCGCAGCGGTTCCAGGCCGAAGGCCGCCACGCCGAGGCCGCGCAGGCGCTGGACCGCGCGCTGGCGCTGGCTCCGGAGGATCCGGCGCTGCTGCAGGAACGCGCCGAGGCCGCGTTGCTGCTGCACCGGTTCGACCAGGCCGAGGCGCTCGCGCGGCGCGCGTTCGAGCTCGGCGCCAGGGTCGGCCCGCTGTGCCGCCGGCACTGGGCCACGGTGCGCGAGGTCCGGCGTGCGCAGGGCGACGCCGCCGCTGCCGACGAGGCGCACGCACGGCTGGCCGCTTGCCGGGTCGCGCCGCCGGAGCGCTTCTGAACCACTTCTCGCCACTGCCGCAGGATGCGACCGACGTGAGCCCGCTCGCCACCGCCAGCCGTGCCGCCCTCTCTGCGGACGGCGCACTCGCCCGCGCCATGCCCGGATTCGTGCCGCGTCCGGCGCAGCAGCGCCTGGCGGCGGCGATCGCGCACGCCTTCGAGCAGCGCGACACGCTCCTGGCCGAGGCCGGCACCGGCACCGGCAAGACCTTCGCCTACCTGGTGCCGGCACTGCTGTCGGGCTTCAAGACCATCGTCTCCACCGGCACCCGCGCGCTGCAGGACCAGCTCTACCACCGCGACCTGCCGCGCGTGCGTGAGGCGCTCGGCGTCGGCCTGAAGACCGCGCTGCTGAAGGGCCGCGCCAACTACCTGTGCAAGTACCGGCTGGAGAAGGCCAAGGGCGAGCCGGCGTTCGCCACCCGCGAGCAGGCCGCGCAGTTCCAGCGCATCGTCGCCTGGAGCGGGCGCACCCGGCTCGGCGACCTGGCCGAACTCGAGGCGCTGCCGGAGGACTCGCCGCTGCTGCCGCTGGTCACGTCCACGGTGGACAACTGCCTCGGCAGCGAATGCCCGTTCTGGTCGGAGTGCTACCTGGTGCAGGCGCGCGCGCGGGCCCAGGCCGCGGATCTGGTGGTGGTCAACCACCACCTGCTGCTCGCCGACCTGGCGCTCAAGCACGAAGGCTTCGGCGAGATCCTGCCTGGCGCGCAGGCCTTCGTCGTGGACGAGGCGCACCAGCTGCCGGAACTGGCGGCGCAGTTCTTCGGCGAATCGCTCGGCGCGCGGCCGCTGGTCGAACTGGCGCGCGATGCGCTGGCCGAATGCCGCGACGTGCCGGGCGCGCTGTCCGTGCTGCAGACGCCCGCGCAGCAGCTCGAGCACGCCGTGCGCGCCCTGCGTGCGGCGATGGAGCCGTTGCCGGTGCGCGGCACGCGCGCCCGCGCGCTGCACGGCGCCGCAGTGGACGAGGCCTTCGATGCGCTGCACGCCGCGCTGGAACGGCTGGCGCACGCGCTCGAGCCGCTGCGCGAGGCCGCGCCCGGCTTCGAGGCCTGCCATGCGCGGGCGCTCGAATCCGCGGCGCGGCTGCGGCGGTGGGAAATGGAAATGGGGTCAGAGTCATTTTCCGGTAGTGAGCTCCCGGAAGAGGAAGCATCTTCGACGGAAAATGACTCTGACCCCATTTCCATTTCCTGGTACGAACTGAGCCCCCGCGGCTTCCGCCTGCAGCGCACCCCGCTCGACGTCTCCGGCCCGCTGCGTGCGCACCGCGAGCGCTCGCGCGCGGCCTGGGTGTTCACCTCGGCCACGCTCGCGGTCGCCGGCGACTTCGGCCACATCGCCGTGCGCCTGGGGCTGGAGGATCCGGCCACGCTGCTCGAACCCAGCCCTTTCGACTGGCCGCACCAGGCGCTGTGCTACCTGCCGCCGCGCCTGCCCGAGCCGATGTCGCGCGACTACACCGCCGCGCTGGTCGCGGCGCTGCGGCCGGTGCTGGAGGCCTCGCGCGGCCGCGCCTTCGTCCTCTTCGCCTCGCACCGCGCCCTGCGCGAGGCGGCCGAGGCGCTGCGCGACGGCCCCTGGCCGCTGTTCGTGCAGGGCCAGGCGCCGCGGCACGTGCTGCTGGAGCAGTTCCGCGCCTCCGGCAACGGCGTGCTGCTCGGCGCGGCCAGCTTCCGCGAGGGCGTGGACGTGGCCGGCGAGGCACTGAGCGTGGTCGTCATCGACAAGCTGCCGTTCGCCGCCCCGGACGATCCGGTGTTCCAGGCCCGGCTCGAGGCGATCCGCCGCGCCGGCGGCAATCCGTTCCGCGACGAACAGCTGCCGCAGGCGGTGATCGCGCTCAAGCAGGGCGCCGGCCGCCTGATCCGCACCGAGACCGACCGCGGCGTGCTGGTGCTGTGCGACCCGCGCCTGGGCACGCGCGCCTACGGCCGGGTGTTCCTCGACTCGCTGCCGCCGATGGCGGTGACCCGCGACATCGGCGAAGTGGTGCGCTTCTTTGCGGCAGAATCCGCGGCGACCCCCATCCCGGACCCGGAATGAGACTGCTCGCCTTCGAAACCGCCACCGAAGCCTGCTCCGTCGCCGTGTACGTGGACGGCGCGGTGCGCGAGCGCTTCGAGGTCGCCCCGCGCCGGCACGCCGAGCTGGCGCTGCCGTGGGCGGAGGCGCTGCTGGCCGAGGCCGGGTTGGCGCGGGCGCAGCTCGATGCGGTCGCGGTCGGCCGCGGCCCCGGCGCGTTCACCGGCGTGCGCCTGGCGATCGCGGTGGCGCAGGGCATCGCCCTGGCGCTCGACCGGCCGCTGGTGCCGGTGTCCACGCTCGCGGCCCTGGCGCTGCATCCCCTCCCGGGTCCGCCCCCGGCCGGCGCGCCGGCCCATGTCCTGGCCGCGATGGACGCCCGCATGGGCGAGGTCTACGCCGGCGCATTCGCGCTCGCCGGCGACGAGGTCCACCCCCTGTCCCCCGAACGGGTGATGCCGCCGGACGCCGTGACCCTGCCGGACCGGCCCGGCCCCTGGTACGGCTTGGGCACCGGCTTCGCCGCCGCCAATGGGGCGCTGGCGACCCGTCTCGCCCCACCCCTGGCCGCGGTAGACGCCGCGGCGCTGCCGCATGCCGCCGCGGTCGCCCGGCTGGCGGCGCAGGCCTACGCGCGTGGCGAGGCAGTGGCGCCGGAGCGGGTCGAACCGGCCTACCTGCGCGACCAGGTCGCGCTCACCCTGGCCGAGCAGGAAGCGCTGCGCGCCGGCCACTGAACCCTCAGCGGTCCACCAGCTCGCCGCCGGGCAGGAACTGCCAGGTGCGGGTCACGTGCAGGATGTCCACGTCCTCGCGCGTCTTCGGCAGCGGCGGGAACGGTTCGCTCAGCTGCACGATCCGCAGCGCGGCCTGGTCGAGCATCGGGATGTTGCTCGACTGGATGATGCGGGTGCCTTCCACGCTGCCGTCGCGGCGCACCGCCACGCTGATCACCAGCAGCCCGCCGATCCGGCGCCGGCGCGCCTCGTCGGGATAGTTGAGGTTGCCGACCCGTTCGACCCGGTCCACCCACTGGCGCAGGTAGGCGGCGTATTCATATTCCCGGGTGCTGGCCGAGACGAACTTGCGCTTGGGCCGCTTGGCGTAGCGCTCGGTGCGCATGTGGATCTCGGCCGCCAGCCGCGCCATCGCCATGTCGCGTTCGATCTTCTCCCGCCCCGTCGGGAGCGGCTGCTCGGCCGGCGTGGGGGTGGGTTGCGCCGGCGGCGCGGGCCGCTCGCCGCGCACGGAGGCGACCACCCGCGCCTCGGGCGGCGGTTGCGGCGCCGGGGTCTGCGCCTGCAGCGGTCGCGGCGCCACCCCGGGTTCCGGCTGCGGCGCGATGCCCTGCTGCGCATCGCGCGGGCGCACGCTCTTCTCGTGCTCGCCACCGCCGACGTTGCTGGCCTGGGCCAGGAAGTCGGCCTGGGCCGGGGTCAGCGGGGTCTGGGTCCGGGTCAGGATCACGTCGAGCGTGGGCACCACCGGCGCCGCGTCTTCGAGCGCGAAGCCGACCCCCAACACCAGCATCGCGTGCACCAGCAGCGAGAGCACCACGGTCGCGCTCAGGCGCTCGCGCTCGCCGATCCGGGGTGCCGCCGTGGCCGGAGCGTTCATCGCCGTGCCAACCGCCTCAGCGCCGGGCTTCGATCGCGTCGAACAGCAGGCCGGCGATGTTCAGGCCGAACCGGGCGTCCAGCTCGCGGATGCAGGTGGGGCTGGTGACGTTGACCTCGGTCAGCCAGTCGCCGATCACGTCCAGGCCCACGAACAACATCCCCCGGCGCTTCATCTCCGGCCCCACCTGGGCCGCGATCCAGCGGTCGCGCTCGCTCAGCGGCCGGCCCTCGCCGCGGCCGCCGGCGGCCAGGTTGCCGCGGAACTCGTCGCCCTGCGGGATCCGCGCCAGGCAGTAGTCCACCGGCACGCCGTCCACCAGCAGGATGCGCTTGTCGCCCTGGGCGATCTCGGGGATGTAGCGCTGCGCCATCGCCAGGTGCCGGCCGCCCTCGGTCAGGGTCTCCAGGATCACGTTGAGGTTGGGGTCGCCATGGCGGGCGCGGAAGATCGAACGCCCGCCCATCCCGTCCAGGGTCTTGAGCACCGCGTCGCCGTGCTCGGCGACGAAGGCCTTGATCGCGCGCGGATCGCGGCTGACCAGGGTCGGCGGGCAGCACTGCGGGAATTCCAGCGCGGTCAGCTTCTCGTTCATGTCGCGCAGCCCCTGGGGGTCGTTGACCACCAGTGCCCCGGCGCGTTGCGCCAGGCCCAGGATCTGGGTGTCGTGCAGGTACGCCGGATCCACCGGGGGATCCTTGCGCATCAGCACCACGTCGCCGTGCTGGAACGGGCGCACCGCGCCCGGCCCGAGTTCGAACCAGCCGGCCGGGTCGTCGCGCACCGCCAGCGGGGCCACGGTGGCCTGTGCCCGGCCGTCGGCCACCGCCAGCCCCCCGGGCAGGACGTAGAGGAGCCGATGTCCCCGCCGCTGCGCCTCCAGCAGCATCGCGAAGGTCGAGTCCTTGGCGATCTTGATGGACCCGATCGGATCCATCACGACGATGATGTCGAGCGGCATGCGGGGGGTTCGAGGCGCGGGTGGGCGGGGATGGTAGCAGGCGGCTCGGCGCATCCCCCGCCGGGGTGACCGCCTGGACGTCACAACCCGAGTGTGTCGCGCTTGACATGCCGTGGCCGGACTGGGATATAGGACTTCCGCAGTGGCGCCGGCGAACCCTTTCGGCGCGCCGCGCGCATCGAGGGGGAACGGTGATGCAGGAAGAAGGTCGGACCGGCAGCCTCACCGGATTGAGGGTGATGGTCATCGACGACTCGAAGACGATCCGGCGCACCGCCGAGACGCTGCTCAAGCGCGAGGGGTGCGAGGTGATGACGGCGACCGACGGCTTCGAGGCCCTCGCCAAGATCGCCGACAGCCAGCCGCAGATCATCTTCGTGGACATCATGATGCCGCGCCTGGACGGCTACCAGACCTGCGCGCTGATCAAGAACAACCAGATGTTCAAGAACACGCCCGTGATCATGCTGTCCTCCAAGGACGGCCTGTTCGACAAGGCGCGTGGCCGCATCGTCGGCTCCGAGCAGTACCTGACCAAGCCGTTCACGCGCGAGGAACTGCTCGAGGCCATCCGCAAACACGTCAACGCCTGACCGGGGGGTAGGGCATCCATGGCAAAAATCCTGCTGATCGAGGACTCGCCGACCGACACGGCGGTGCTCACCCAGCTGCTGGAACGCAACGGCCACCAGGTGCTGTCGGCGGTCAGCGCCGAGGACGGCATCGCGATGTGCAAGCGCGAGATGCCGGACCTGGTGCTGATGGACATCGTGCTGCCGGGCATGAACGGTTTCCAGGCCACGCGCGCGCTCTCGCGCGATGCGGCCACCAGCGCGATCCCCGTGCTGATCGTCAGCACCAAGGGCATGGAGACCGATCGCGCCTGGGGCCTGCGCCAGGGCGCCAAGGACTACATCGTCAAGCCGCCGCGCGAGGACCAGCTGATCGCGCGCATCAACGAGCTGCTCGGCGCCTGAGCATGAGCGAAGTGCAGGCCGTGATGTCCCCGTTCGAGGTGCTCGCCGACTACGAGCGGCGCAGCCTGGCGCACGTCGCCGGCCTGCCCGAGCAGCTCGACGCGCCGGGCCTGTGGCGCGGCGTCGGCTACCGGATCGGCTCGCGGCGCCTGGCCTCGGGCTTCGACGAGGTGGTCGAAGTCCTGCAGCTGCCGCAGGTCACGCCCGTGCCCGGCGCGCAGCCCTGGATGCTCGGCGTGGCCAACATCCGCGGCAACCTGCTGCCGGTGGTGGATCTCAGGCAGTTCCTGGAGGGCGAGCGCACGGTGTTGCACGAGGGTCAGCGCGTGCTGGTGGTGCGCCAGCCCGGCGGCGACGTCGCGGTGACCATCGACGAGCTGTACGGCCAGCGCAGCTTCACCGAGGAGCAGCGGATCGAGCCCGACGGCCTGGCCGAGGGCCGCTACGCGCACTTCGTCTCCCGCGCCTACCGCCTGGGCGATCACCCGTGGGGCGTGTTCAGCCTGTCGCTGCTGGCGCGCACCCCCGAATTCAGACAAGCCGCGGCCTGATTGCCGCACAGTTGAGAAAACCCGAGGTCGAACATGAGCACGATGATGGACGCAGCCGCCGCCAAGGGCCGCAGCCTTGGCACCAACTTCTGGTTGATCGCGCTGCTGGTCTCGGTGGCGGTGTTCGGCCTCAACACCGGCGTGGCCACCTGGCAGGGCAGCCGGCTTGCCGGCGCGAGTTCGGCGGCCGCGGAGTTGCAGGTGCTGTCGCAGCAGCTCGCCAACCAGGGCCGCGAGGCGGTCAACGGCCAGCGCGAGGCGTTCGAGGCGTTCAAGGCCACCAAGACCCGGATCGAGGAGAACGTGGCGATGCTGCAGGGGCGCTACGGCGACGAGCCGGGCGTGTCCGACCCGATCGCGCAGGTCGCCCGCACCTGGGGGCCGATGGGCAGCAGCGCCGACCAGGTGATCGCCTCGGAGAAGGCGGTGCTGGAGCTGGCCGGCAACGCCGACCGCTTCATCGGCCGCGTGCCGCAGCTGCAGCAGCAGCTCGACGAACTGGTGCGCGCGATGTCGGCCGGCGGCGCCGCATCCTCGCAGGTGTACATCGCCCTGCGCCAGGTGGTGCTGGCCTCGACCATGGCCCGGCGCATCGCCGAGATCCGTGCCGGCGGCCCCGGTGCGCAACTCGCCGGTGACGCGCTGGCGCGCGACGCGGGCGTGTTCGACAACGTCATGCGCGGCCTGCGCGAAGGCGCCGGCAACATCCAGCGCGTGACCAATCCCGCCGCAGTGGCCCAGCTCAACCTGGCCAACCAGCAGTGGACCGAGATGAAGAAGGACCTCGACGCCATCCTCGGCTCCTCGCAGAACCTGTTCCGCGCCCAGTCGGCTGCCGCCGAGATCACCGGCGGCTCGGACAAGCTGCTGGCCGACAGCCAGAAGCTGTTCGAGGCATTCACCGCGTTCGGCTCGGTCAAGGACACCCGCCTGTTCCCGAACTTCTGGCTCGGCATCATCTCCGGCATCGCCGCGCTGCTGTCCATCGCCGGCCTGCTGTACAGCCTGTACCGCGCCCAGCAGATCCGCTACCAGACCACCAAGGAGCTCAACGACCGCAACCAGGAGGCGATCATGCGCCTGCTGGACGAGATGGGCTCGCTCGCCGAAGGCGACCTGACGGTCAAGGCCACGGTCACCGAGGACATGACCGGCGCGATCGCCGACTCGATCAACTTCGCGGTCGAGCAGCTGCGCACCCTGGTGCAGACGATCAACGACACCTCGGTGCAGGTTGCCGCCAGCGCCCAGGAGACGCAGGCCACCGCCATGCACCTGGCCGAGGCTGCCGAACACCAGGCGCAGGAGATCACCTCGGCCTCGAACCGCATCAACGAGATCGCGGCGAGCATCAACGAGGTGTCGCGCAACACCGCCGAGTCCGCCGAAGTGGCGCGCCGCTCGGCGCAGATCGCGACCAGCGGCGCCGGCGTGGTGCGGCAGACGATCGCCGGCATGGACTCGATCCGCGACCAGATCCAGGAAACCTCCAAGCGCATCAAGCGCCTGGGTGAGAGCTCGCAGGAAATCGGCTCGATCGTGGAACTGATCAACGACATCTCGGAGCAGACCAACATCCTGGCGCTGAACGCGGCGATCCAGGCGGCGTCGGCGGGCGAGGCGGGCCGCGGCTTCGCAGTGGTGGCGGACGAGGTGCAGCGCCTCGCCGAACGCGCCTCGGCCGCGACCAAGCGAATCGAGACCCTGGTGCAGACGATTCAGGCCGACACCATCGAGGCGGTCAGCTCGATGGAGCAGACGACCTCCGAGGTGGTGGCCGGCGCGCGCCTGGCCGAGGACGCCGGCACCGCCCTGGGCGAGATCGAAAAGGTGTCGTCCGACCTGTCGAACCTGATCCAGAACATCTCCCAGGCCGCGCAGCAGCAGTCGAGCGCCGCGTCGAACATCACCCAGACGATGCAGACGATCCAGGCGATCACCGTGCAGACCGCGCAGGGCGCCAGCCAGACCGCGCAGTCCATCGGCAACCTGGCCCAGCTCGCCGCCGACCTGCGTCGTTCGGTGGCGGACTTCAAGCTGCCGGCCTGACGGGTGGGGCGTAGCGACGGATGAACAGGTCTGCCTCCCGGCGCCGCGCCGCGCGCACCGCGTACCGACGGGGTGCGCGATGACCGCCGTGCGTGACGCCATTGACACCACCACGCTCGGCTGGATCAAGCCCGAGCTCGACGAGACGCTGCGCCAGGCGCGGCACGAGCTCGAGGCCTTCGCCGAGAATCCGGGCGACCGCGAGCGCATGCACCAGTGCGCCACGCTGCTGCACCAAGTGCAGGGCACGCTGCGGATGGTGGAGCTGTACGCCCCGGCGATGGTCGCCGAGGAGATGGAGCGGCTGGCGCGTGCGCTGCACGAGGGCGCGGCCGCGGTCGCCGACCGCGACGAGGCCTGCACCGCGCTGATGCGCGGCGTGGTGCAGTTGCCCGACTACCTGGAGCGGCTGCAGGGCGGGCACAAGGACATCCCGATCGTGCTGCTGCCGCTGCTCAACGACCTGCGCGCCGCGCGCGGCGAGGCCGGCCTCGGCGAGAGCGTGCTGTTCGCCCCGCGCCTGGACCGGCCGCTGCCGGAGACGCTGCCGGCGCCGACGCCGCTGCCGCGGCAGAGCCGGCAGCAGCTCGCCGTGCAGCAGGCCGCGGCCCTGCGCGATGCGCTCGCGGCGTGGCCGGAAGGCGGCGCGCCGGCGAATCCGGCGGCGCTGGCCGGCGCCCTCGAGGGCCTGCTCGAGAGCACCGAACAGGAGTCGGCGCGGCGCATGCTGTGGGTGGCCGCCTCGGTCGCCGCCGCGCTGCGCGACGGGGCGGTGGCGCCGTCGAAGTCGCTGCGCCAGGCGTTCGCGAGCGTGGAACGCGAAGCCCGCCAGATCGCCGAGTCCGGCGGCGTGCTGCGCGAGGACGCCACCTTCGAGCCGACCCGTCAGCTGCTCTACCACGTCGCGCAGGGCGCGCAACCGCACCCCGCGGTGGACGTGCTGCGCCGCACCTTCGACCTCGGCGCCTACCTGCACACCCAGGCCGAGATCGAGGCCGCGCGCGCCGGCATCAGCGGCCACAACCGCGCCCTGCTCGACACCGTGTCCTCCGCGATCAAGGAGGACCTGCTGCGGGTCAAGGACGCGCTCGACCTGCACCTGCGCACCCGCCAGACCGGCGTGTCCGACCTCGAACCGCAGGTCCAGGCCCTGACCAGCGTCGCCGATACGCTGGGTATGCTCGGCCTGGGCATGGCCCGCACCGTCGTGCTGCAGCAGCGCGACGCGATGCACGAGATCGTCAGCGGCAAGCGCCCGGCCGACGAAGGCGCGCTGCTCGACATCGCCGGCGCCCTGCTGTACGTGGACGCCTCGCTCGACGACCAGGTCGCGCGCCTGGGCCGGCCGGACCAGGGCGGGGAGGATCTGCTCGCCAGCGAGACGCGCAAGGTGATCGAGGTGCTGGTGCGCGAGGCGATCGCCAACTTCGGCGACGCCCGCCAGGCCTTCGTCGCCTTCGTCGAGACCAACTGGGACCACAACGAACTGGCCGAAGTGCCGCGCCTGCTCGAGGAAGTGGCCGGCGCGCTGCGCATGCTCGAACTGCCGCTGCCGGCCGACTACCTCACCGCCATCCGCCGTTACACCCAGGCCGAACTGCTCGGCCGCCGGCGCGTGCCCAACGGCCAGCAGCTCGACACCCTCGCCGACGCCCTGGCCAGCATCGAGTACTACCTCGAGGCGCTGCGCGAGGAGCGCGGCAACCGCGACCACATTCTGGAGATCGCGCGCCAGAGCCTGGAATCGCTGCGCTACTGGCCGCTGCCGCCCGAACCGGCCGTCGCGCCGGCGCCGGCGGCGCCCGAGGCCGAGGCCGTCGAACCGGTCGCGGCGCCCGCGCCTCCCGCTCCGGTCGAAGCCGTGCCGGCTCCCGGGCCCGAGGCCGCGGCCATCGTGCCGCCGACGCCCGCGCCGCACCCGCCCGCGCCGATGCCGGCCGCTGCCGGCGGGTTCGAGACCAGCGAGGACATTGACGACGAGATCCGCGAGGTCTTCCTGGAGGAGTTCGAGGAGGAGATCAGCCACCTCGACGAACTGCTGCCGCCGTGGCGCGCGCATCCGGAGGACCTGGAGAAGCTGCGCCCGATCCGCCGCGTGTTCCACACCCTCAAGGGCAGCGGCCGCCTGGTCGGCGCCAAGACGCTGGGCGAGTTCAGCTGGAAGATCGAGAACATGCTCAACCGCGTGCTGGACGGCACGCGGCCGCCGAGCCCGGCCGTCATCGCGATGGTGGACCAGGCGTTCTACACCCTGCCGCAGCTGCACGCCGCGCTGCGCGGCGAGGCGCCGCTGAGCGCCGACCTGCCGGGCATGGAGGCAGTAGCCGACCGTCTCGCCGCAGGCGAAGAGGCCTGGTACACGCCGGCCGCGGCAGTGGTCGAGGCGGCGCCGGAACCTGTCCCGGCCGCGGCGGCGCCAGTCGCCGAGGCGGTGCCGGAGGCGGTCGAGTTCGAGGATGCCGTCCCCGCCGCAGTGGATCCGGTGCTGCTCGAGATCCTCGCCGCCGAGGTCACCGGCCATCTGATCACGCTGGAAGTCTGGCTCGCCCAGGCGCAGACGGCGCCGGTACCGGCCGACGAGGCGCTGATGCGCGCCATCCACACCATGAACGGCGCGTTCCTCACCGCCGACGTGCCGTGCATCACCGACGTCACCACACCCGCCGAGGCCTACGTCAAGCGCCTGCTCGCCGCCGGCGAGCGGCCCACCGAGGCTGGCGTGGCCGCGATCGCCGCCACTGCCGAGGCGATCCGGCGCACGATCCAGGCCCTGCAGAGCCCCTCGCCGCGCGTGCCGCGCCAGGATGCGCTCGCGGCCGAGCTTGCCGCCCTCTGCGACAGCCTGCCCGAGGCGAAGGCGCCGCTGTTCCGCGCCGAGCCCGAGCCGGTGCACGAACACGAGCAGGAAGATGTCGCGCTGCACGAGCTGGATCTGAGTGCCTTCACCGATCTGGTCGAGGTCGCGCCGGCCGCACCGGAGACGGTCGAGCCGGAGACGGAACCGGCTGCCGAAGCTGCCGACGATGCTTTCGCCGCGCTCGAGGCGCAGCTCGCGCTCGATGCGGACGTCCTCGAAGCCGAACGTCTCGAAGCCGAACGTCTCGAAGCCGAACGCCTCGAAGCCGAACGTCTCGAAGCCGAACGTCTCGAAGCCGAACGCCTCGAAGCCGAACGCCTCGAAGCCGAACGTCTCGAAGCCGAACGTCTCGAAGCCGAACGTCTCGAAGCCGAACGTCTCGAAGCCGAACGTCTCGAAGCCGAACGTCTCGAAGCCGAACGTCTCGAAGCCGAACGCCTCGAAGCCGAACGCCTCGAAGCCGAACGCCTCGAAGCCGAACGTCTCGAAGCCGAACGTCTCCAGGCCGAGGAGGAGGCGGAGTACGCACGGCTGGAGGCCGAATACGAAGCCGAGCGCCTGGCGCGCGAGCAGGCCGCGGCGGAAGCGGCGGCGGCGCGCGAGGCGGAAGCCGCGGCGCCCCCGGCCGAGGAAGCGGTTCCCGCGGCGGAGCCCGAACCGGCGGTGGCCGAGCTGCTGGCCGAGGCTGCGGCCGGTGGGGGCGAGGATCCGGACGCACCGCTCGACATGACCGAGCTCGACGCCGACCTCGTGGACATCTTCGTCGAGGAGAGCGTGGATCTGCTCGACCACGCCGACGGCCTGCTGGCGCAACTGCGCCAGGCGCCGGGGGAGCGCGAGCCGCTGGTCGGCCTGCAGCGCGACCTGCACACGCTCAAGGGCGGCGCGCGCATGGCCGGCATCATGGCGGTCGGCGAACTCGGCCACGTGATGGAGTCGCTGCTCGAGGCGGTGGTGGACCACCGCACCGAACTCGGCCAGGACGGCATCCCGCTGCTGGAGCGCGGCTTCGACCGCCTGCACGCGATGGTGACCCGCGTCGGCAAGCGCCGCGCGATCGCCATGCCGGAGACGCTGATCGCCGAGTTCGACGCGCGCGCGCGCGGCCAGACCGCGGCGGCCGCCCCGTCCCGCCCGGCCGAGCCGGTGCCGGCGCCGAAGGTCGAACTCAAGCCGCTGTCGGCGCCGATCACCGAAGCGCTGGCCGGCGAGGAGGAGGACGTCGGCATCCGCGCTCCGCAGGAACAAGTGCGCGTGCGCGCCGATCTGCTCGACCGATTGGTGAACTATGCCGGCGAGGTCGCGATCTACCGCGCGCGTCTGGAGCAGCAGCTGGGCGCGTTCCGTGCGGCGGTGACCGAAATGGAGCAGACGAACATCCGTCTGCGTGACCAGCTGCGCCGCCTGGAGATCGAGACCGAGGCGCAGATCATCGCCCGCTACCAGCGCGAGCACGAGGACGCCGACGACACCTTCGACCCGCTCGAGCTCGACCGCTTCTCGACCCTGCAGCAGCTCTCGCGCGCGCTGGCGGAGACCGCCAACGACCTGGCGAGCCTGCAGAGCTCGATGGACGACCTCACCCGCCAGTACGAAACCCTGCTGCTGCAGCAGTCGCGGGTGAGTTCGGACCTGCAGGAAGGCCTCATGCGCACGCGCATGGTGCCGTTCGACGCGCTGGTGCCGCGCCTGCGCAGGGTGCTGCGCCAGGCCGCGGCCGAGACCGGCAAGCAGGTACAGCTCAAGCTCGAGGGCGCGCAGGGCGAGCTCGACCGCAACGTGCTCGAGCGCATGACCGCGCCGCTGGAGCACATGCTGCGCAACGCGGTCGCCCACGGCCTGGAGACGCCGGAGGTGCGGCGCAAGGCCGGCAAGCCCGAGGAAGGCGTGGTCCGGATCGCGGTCCGCCGCGAAGGCTCCGAAGTCGTGCTCGAGGTGGGCGACGACGGCGCCGGCCTGAACCGCGCCGCGATCCGCAAGCGCGCCGAGGAGCGTGGCCTGGTCCGCCCGGGCGCGGTGCTGAGCGATTCCGACCTCGATGCGCTGATCCTGGAGTCCGGCTTCTCCACCGCCGATACCGTCAGCCGCCTGGCCGGCCGTGGCGTCGGCATGGACGTGGTCGCCGCGGAAGTGCGCCAGCTCGGCGGTTCGCTCGACATCCGCTCGAAGAAAGGCGAGGGCACCACCTTCACCCTGCGCCTGCCGCAGACGCTGGCGGTCACCCAGGCGGTGTTCGTCCGGATCGACGACACCACCTTCGCCGTGCCGATCGCCTCGGTGCGCGGCGTGGGCCGCATTGGCCGTGACCAGCTCGGGCGTGCGGACGCGAGCTACCGCTACGGCGGCGAGGACTACGCGCTGCACGACCTCGGCCTGCTGGTCGGCCACGCCCCGGCCAAGGCCGAGGGCCAGCTGCAGATGCCGCTGCTGTTGATCCGCTCCGGCGAGCTGCGCGCCGCGGTCTGCATCGACCAGGTGCTCGGCAGCCGCGAAATCGTGGTCAAGCCGGTCGGACCGCAGGTCGCCTCGATCCCCGGCATCTTCGGTGCCACGATCATGGGCGACGGCAGTGTCGTGGTGATCCTCGACGTCGCGCCGCTGGTGCGCCGCGCTGCCGCGCTGCCGCGCGAGGCCGCGCCGGCGCCGGCGGCCGAGCAGCGCCGCGTGCCGCTGGTGATGGTGGTGGACGACTCGGTGACGATGCGCAAGGTCACCGGTCGTGTACTCGAGCGCCACAACTTCGAGGTGATGACCGCGAAGGACGGCCTGGACGCGCTCGAGCGCATGGACGAGCGCGTGCCCGACCTGATGCTGCTCGACATCGAGATGCCGCGCATGGACGGCTACGAGCTCGCCACCGCGATGAAGGCCGACGCGCGCCTGCGCAACGTGCCGATCATCATGATCACCTCGCGGACCGGCGAGAAGCACCGCCAGCGTGCGTTCGACATCGGCGTGGACCGTTACCTCGGCAAGCCGTACCAGGAGCACGAGCTGCTGCGCAACGTGTTCGAGCTGCTGGCCCAGGAGCGCGCCAATGCCTGAGTCCCGGCGTGTGGCGTTGCTGGCGCGGCCGGGAGAGGCGTGCGAGCGCCTGCGCGTCGCATTGCGTGAGGCCGGGGCGGAGCTGGTGTTCGAGGCCGACCCGAGTCAGCTCGCCGACGCCGGTGTGCTGGCGGCCGCGGCGCCGCAGGCGGTGCTGGTCGCGCTCGACCCCGTGGTCGAGGACGCGCTCGACCGCCTCGATGCGGTGCTAGGCGACCCGGCGATCGAAGTGATCTACGACGAGGCCGAGCTCGCCGCCCGCCGCGAAGGCTGGGACGCGGCGCGCTGGGTGCGGCATCTGGCGGCCAAGCTGTACGGTCACGGCAATGTATTGCCGCCCGCGGCGGACACGGCTCCTGCCGAGGGCGAAGCGGAAGCCTGGGCGCCGCCCGCGCCGACGCCCGCGGGGGCAGAGCTTGCACCGGCCGCCCCCGCCTTCGCCGGCCTGGCCCTCACCGACGACATCAACGCGCTCGATTTCGACGAGGCCGCCGCCGCTCCGGTGGTGACTGAGGTGCCGGCCGCGTCCGGCCGCTTCGCCCGCGACCTGGCCGAGCTGGAGCAGCGGATCGCAGCGCTCGAACTGGAGGAGGGGCCACCGCCCCCGCCCGTGGCGCATGGCCCCGACACCGTGCGGGGCGCGGTGCTGGTATTCGGCGGCATTGGCGGGCCGGATGCGATCCGCCAGTTGCTCTCGGCGGTGCCGGCCGATTTCCCCCGTCCACTGCTGGTCAGCCAGCGCCTGGACGGTGGCCGCTACGACCGGCTGGTGCAGCAGATGGCCCGGGCCAGTGCCTTGCCGGTGCAGCTGGCCGAGGTCGGAGCCGTGGTCCAGCGCGGTCAGGTATACGTCGTGCCGCCGGAGCTGGGGGTCGAAGCCACGGGGGAGGGCTTGCGCTTCGTCGCCGGCGGCGACCTGCTCGCCGGGTTGCCGCCCTCCGACAGCGCCATCGTCATGCTCAGCGGCGCCGACCCGGCCCAGGTCGAGCCGGCTCTGCGCCATGCCAGTCGCGGCGCGTTGATCCTCGGCCAGACCCCGGAGGGCTGCTACGACCCGGCCGCGCCGGCCGAACTCATCGCACGCGGCGGACAGGCGGCCACGCCGTCCGACCTGGTCGGGTTGCTCCGGCAACGCTGGCCGGCCTGATCCACACACGCCCGAGCCCATCCGAGCGAGCTGTCCATGTCCAACCAGAGCCAAGACATCCGCGGCGTGCTGATCCAGATCGCCGGCGCGCGCCTGCTGCTGCCCAACGCCACCATCGCCGAGGTGCTGTCCTACGCCGACCCCGAGCCGATCCCGGGGGCGCCCGACTGGCTGCTGGGCCGCATCCGCTGGCGCGGCTGGCTGCTGCCGATGGTGGCGTTCGCGCGCCTGGGCGGCAACGCCGAGGAGCAGGGCGGCCTGGGTAGCAAGGTGCTGGTGCTCAAGGCGCTGGGCGGCGACCCGCGCTTTCCGTACTTCGCCCTGCTGACCCAGGGCTTCCCGCGCCTGGTCACGGTCGCGCGCGATGCGCTGGTGGCGGAGGACGAGCAGGGCGAACTGCCGCCGGCGGTGCTGCAGCGGGTGATGCTGCGCGAGGACGCGGCCCTGCTGCCCGACCTGGCGCAGCTCGAGCAGCTGATCAAGGACGCGTTGAAGCAGGCGGCCTGAGCGCCCGAGCCCGGCGGGGCCGCGGCCTCAGGCCAAGTCCCCGCACCGCGCCTGCAGCGCCGCGATCGCGGCGATCCCGGCGGTCTCGGTGCGCAGCACGCGCGGTCCCAGGCGCAGGCCGCGGAATCCGGCGGCATGCAGCAGCGCGCGGTCGCGCGGCGACCAGCCGCCCTCGGGGCCGATGGCGAGCACGCAGGGCGCGCGCGGATCGGGCGCGACGCCCGCCACGCCCGCCGCCGCCTGCGGATCGAGCAGGAAACGCGCCCCGTCCGGCAGCGCCGCGAGCGCCTGCGCCAGCGGCAGCGGCGCGGCGACGTCCGGTACCCGCGCCCGCCCGCACTGTTCGCAGGCGGCCACCACCACCCCGCGCCAGTGCGCCAGGCGCTTGCTGGCGCGCTCCGCGTCGAGCCGCACCTCGCTGCGCTCGCTGTGCACCGGCACGAACCCGGCCACGCCGAGCTCGGTGGCCTTCTGCAGGATCCAGTCCATCTTCTCGCCGCGGGCGATGCCCTGCAGCAGCACCAGCCGCAGCGGCGATTCGTTCTCCACCGCGCGTGCCGCGGCCACCTCGGCTTCGGCCCCGCGCTTGCCGACCGCGGTCAGCACGGCGTCGTAGTCGTGGCCGTCGCCGTTGAACAGCACGCAGGCATCGCCCGGCTGCAGGCGCAGCACCCGCGCGAGGTGCGTGGCGGCGGCCTCCGGCAGCGCCACCCGCGCGCCGGGCGCGAGCGGCGCGTCCACGTGCACCCGGGTCAGGCGCATGCGGTGGCCTCCTCGATCGCCTCGCGCGTGACCTGTGCGAGCAGCGCGAGCTGTGCCTCGTCCACGCAGTACGGCGGCATCCAGTACAGCACGTCGCCCAGGGGGCGCAGCAGCACCCCGCGCGCGATCGCGGCGCGGTAGGCGCGCAGGCCCACGCGCAGCGCGGGCTCGAACGGGGTGCGGCGGTCGCCGTTCCGGGTCAGCTCGAAGGCCAGGATCATCCCCGCCTGGCGCACCTCGGCCACGTGCGGCAGCTCCGCCAGCGGCGCGGCGAGTTCGGCCATGCGCGCGGCGGTGGCGCGGTTGCGCTCCAGCACCCGGTCCTGTTCGAGGATCTCCAGCGAGGCCAGCCCCGCCGCGCAGGCGAGCGGATTGCCGGTGTAGCTGTGCGAATGCAGGAACGCGCGCTCGCGCGAGTCGTCGAGGAAGCCGTCGTAGATCGCCTGCGTCGCCAGCACCGCCGCCAGCGGCAGGAAGCCGCCGGTGAGGCCCTTGGACACGCACATCAGGTCGGGCTGGATGCCGCCCGGCCCGTCGCCGGCGGCGGGCGCCTGCTCGCAGGCGAACAGCGTCCCGGTACGGCCGAAACCGACCGCGATCTCGTCGGCGATCAGGAAGATGCCGTGCGCGTCGCACAGCTCGCGCACGCGGCGCAGGTACAGCGGATCGTGCATGCGCATGCCGCCGGCGCATTGCACGCGCGGTTCCAGGATCAGCGCGCAGACCTCGCCGCCGTGGCGGTCGAGCAGCTCGGCCAGCGCCCCGGCCGCGCGCTCGGCGCGTCCGGCCGGGCCTTCGCCGGGTTCGGCCAGGTACGCGTCGGGCGAGGGCGCGAACAGGGCCTCGGCCAGCAGCGGCGCGTACACCCGCCGGTACAGCGGGATGTCGCCGACCGCGAGCGCGCCGAGGGTTTCGCCGTGGTAGCCGTTCTCGAGCGCCACGAATCTGGTGCGCCGGGTCTCGCCGCGGTTGCGGAACCAGTGGAAGGCCATCTTCAGCGCCACTTCCACGCCGGCCGAGCCGTTGTCGGCATAGAACACCTTGGCCAGCGGCGCGCGCCCCGGCTCGCGCGGGACCAGGGCGAGCAGGCGCTCGGCCAGTTCCACCGCCGGCGGATGCGAGAAACCGGCCAGGATCACCTGCTCCAGCGTGCGCGCCTGCGCCGCGACCGCGGCCGCGATGCGCGGTTCGGCATGGCCGTGCAGGTTGGTCCACCAGCTCGACACCGCGTCCAGCCAGCGGCGGCCGTCGTGGCCGACCAGCCAGGCGCCGTCGCCGCGCGCCACCGGCACCAGCGGCAGCAGGTCCGGGTGCTCGCGCATCTGCGTGCACGGGTGCCACAGCACCGCCAGGTCGCGGGCTCGCCAGCGGTCGCTGTCCGATATGATGGGAAACGTCCGGGAAATGTCCTGCATGCCGGCATTATCGGGCATGCACCCCCAGCCCTCAGCCCCATGTCCCGCCCCCTGCCCACCATCCACGGCATCACCGAGCACGACGCCGGGCCCTACCGGATGGAACGGCTCGACCTGGAGTTCAGCAACGGCGAGCGCCGCCGCTACGAACGCCTGCACGGGCGCGGCCACGGCGCGGTGGTGGTGGTGCCGCTGCTCGACCCGGACACGGTGCTGCTGGTGCGCGAGTACGCCGCCGGCGTGCACCGCTACGAGCTCGGCCTGGTCAAGGGCCGCATCGACCCCGGCGAGACCGCGCTCGAGGCCGCCAACCGCGAGCTGAAGGAGGAAGCGGGCTACGGCGCACGCTCGCTGCAGGTGCTGCGCCCGCTGACCCTGGCGCCGACCTACATGAGCCACCAGACCCAGCTGGTGCTGGCGCGCGACCTGTATCCGGAGCGGCTGCCGGGCGACGAGCCCGAGCCGCCCGAGGTCGTGCCGTGGAAGCTCGAAGCGCTGCACGAGCTGATCCTGCGCGAGGATTTCTCCGAGGGCCGCTCGATCGCGGCACTGTTCATCGCCCGCGAATGGCTGAGGCATTGCCGATGAGGCTGACCGAGGCCTTCCGCGAGACCGCGATCGCCCTGGCGCGCGACGCCGCCGCCGCGATCCTGGGCATCTACGACAGCGCCTTCGCGGTCGAGCACAAGGCCGACGCCAGCCCGCTGACCGCGGCCGACCTGGCCGCGCACCGGATCCTGGTCGAGGGCCTGGAACGGCTCACGCCCGACATCCCGGTGCTGTCCGAGGAGGCGGCGGAGGACGCGCCATGGCGCGTGCGCGCGGACTGGCCGCGGCTGTGGCTGGTGGATCCGCTCGACGGCACCCGCGAGTTCATCAAGCGCAACGGCGAGTTCACCGTGAACCTGGCCCTGGTCGAGCACGGCGTGCCGGTGTTCGGCATCGTGCTGCAGCCGGTGGGCGGGCGGCTGTGGCACGCCATGCGCGAGGTCGGCGCGTTCCGGCGCGAGGACGGCCGCGACATCCGCCTGCGCACCCGGGTGCCGGCGGTGGCGCCGCTGCGCGTGGCCGCCAGCCGCTCGCACCGCGACGCCCGCACCGAGGCATTCCTGCAGCGCATGGGCAGGATCGAACCGGTCGGGATCGGCTCGTCGCTGAAGTTTTGCATGCTGGCCGAGGGCGCGATGGACGTGTATCCGCGCTTCGGCCCGACCAGCGAATGGGACACCGCCGCCGGCCAGTGTGTGCTCGAGGCCGCCGGCGGCGTGGTGCTCGACCCCAAGGGCCGTCCGCTGCGCTACAACCAGCGCGAAACCCTGCTCAACGGCGATTTCATCGCCCTGGGCGACCCGCAGTTGCCGTGGCGGGAGTGGGTTTGATTTTGAAGCGGTTTTGACGCGGATCAACGCGGATGCACACGGATAAAGCCTGCTTGGAGAAGGGTCTCGGCACGCGTCACTGCCGTTGGGGCATGCCGTTGCCATCCGATGGGGCGCTTGTCCGGGAAAGTGTTGTTTGATCCGCGTTGATCCGCGTCCAAAAACCCGTTCCTCCAACACGACGACATGAACACACCTCACCCAATGGATCGGCTGCTCGAAATCATGGCCCGGCTGCGCGACCCGCAGCGCGGCTGCCCGTGGGACGTGCAGCAGAGCTTCGCCACCATCGCCCCGTACACGATCGAGGAGGCCTACGAGGTCGCCGACGCGATCGACCGCGGCGACCTGGCGGCGTTGAAGGAGGAGCTCGGCGACCTGTTGCTGCAGGTGGTGTTCCATGCGCGCATGGCCGAGGAGCAGGGGGCGTTCGCGTTCGGCGACGTGGTCGCGGCGATCTGCGACAAGATGGTGCGCCGGCATCCGCACGTGTTCGGCGACGCGACGGTGGCCGACGCCGCGGCCCAGACCCGGGCCTGGGAGGAGCACAAGCGCGCCGAGCGCGCGGCCAACGGCGACGGCGACACTTCCGCGCTCGCGGGCATCGCCCGCGGCCTGCCGGAGTGGCAGCGGGCGGTGAAGCTGCAGCACAAGGCGGCCAAGGTCGGTTTCGACTGGCCGGGGCCGGAGCCGGTGATCGCCAAGCTGCACGAGGAGATCGAGGAGGTGCGCGCCGAGTTCGCGGCGCTCGCCGCCGATCCCGACGATGCGGCCGCGCGCGACAAGCTCGAGGACGAGATCGGCGATGTGCTGTTCGTGTGCGCCAACCTGGCCCGGCACGCGAAGGTGGACGTGGGCAGCGCGCTGCGCCGGGCCAATCTCAAGTTCGAGCGCCGGTTCCGGGCGATGGAGGCGCTGGCCGCGGCCGAGGGCGTGGAGCTTGCCGCGCTGCCGCTGGAGGGGCAGGATCGGTACTGGGACCGCGCCAAGGCGGCGGAGCAGGGGCAGGGGCCGTCGTCCTGAGCACGGGCCGGTCCCCGGCGGATCCCGGAGCGGGGAGGGCACCATGACGCAGCGATTCTCCAGTTTCCGCGAGTTCTATCCGTTCTATCTGGGCGAGCACCGCAACCGCACCTGCCGGCGCCTGCATTTCATCGGCAGTTGCGTGGCGCTGGCGCTGGTCGCGCTGGCGGTCGTGCAGGGCAATCCCTGGTGGCTGCTCGCCGCGCTCGCGGCCGGCTACGGTTTCGCGTGGGTCGGGCATTTCTTCTTCGAGAAGAACCGCCCGGCGACGTTCCGGCACCCGTTCTATTCCTTCGCCGGCGACTGGGTGATGTTCAAGGACATCCTGAGCGGGAAGATCCGGTTCTAGGGCGCGGGGCCGCGTGTCGGAGCCGGACGCGGAGCCCACGCGGCGAACCCCACCCCAGGCATACCGGCGCCCCCGCCCGAAGCGACAGGAACACGCCCCTTCCCGCAAGCGGCGAAGGAGGCCCCGCGCCTTACTCCAGGAAAATCAGCCAGGCCGCCGCCACGATCAGGCAGAAGCCGGCCCAGTGGTTCCATTTCAGCGGCTGCCCCAGGTACCAGGTCGAGAAACCGGCGAAGACCAGCAGGGTGATCACTTCCTGCAGTCCCTTGAGCTGCGGCGCCGAGTACACCGCGTGGCCGATCCGGTTGGCCGGCACCATCAGCAGGTACTCGAACAGCGCGATCCCCCAGCTGGCCAGGATCACCGACGGCAGCGGCGCCGACTTGTCCTTCAGGTGCCCGTACCAGGCGAAGGTCATGAACACGTTGGAACCGACCAGGAGCAGGACCGGCAGGTAGCGCTCGAACGGCATGGCGGACGAAATGGCGGGACCGGGCGCGCAAGCCTACCGCCTTCACGCCCTCTCCACCCCCGCGCCGGCAGCTTTCACAAACCTGAAGACAGCCCTGTACCCTTCGTTCAGGAGGCGACATGCGCAACGACGCCGAACCGGCCGGGCTCGTCCTCATCGTCGAGGACAACCGCAACATTTCCGAGATGGTGGGCGAATACCTCGAAACCCGCGGCTTCGAGGTGGACTACGCCGCCGACGGCCTCGACGGCTACCGCCTGGCGACCGAGAACACCTACGACGTCATCGTCCTGGACCTGATGCTGCCGCGCCTGGACGGCGTGGAGGTGTGCCGCAAGTTGCGCGAGGAGGCGCGCCGTTCCACCCCGGTGCTGATGCTGACCGCGCGCGACACCCTCGACGAGAAGCTCACCGGCCTGGGCGCCGGCGCCGACGACTACCTGACCAAGCCGTTCGCGATCCAGGAACTGGAGGCGCGCCTGCGCGCCCTGATCCGCCGCGAACGCCGCCAGGTCGGCGCCGAGGTGCTCAAGGTCGGCGACCTGGTGCTCGACCCGGCCAGCCTGCGCGTGACCCGCGGCGGCACCGAACTGCAGCTCTCGCCGATCGGATTGAAGCTGCTCACGATCCTGATGCGCGAGTCGCCGCGCGTGGTCAGCCGCCAGGAGATCGAACGCGAGATCTGGGGCAACGGCCTGCCCGACTCGGACACCCTGCGCAGCCACCTGTACAACCTGCGCAAGACCATCGACAAGCCGTTCGGCAAGCCGCTGCTGCACACCGTGCAGAGCGCCGGCTACCGGATCGCCGACCTCGAGCAACCCAACAACTGAACGGCCGGGGCGGGCAGGGGGCGCCATGAGCCACGCGCTGCCGCGCCGGGTCCGGGTCGCGTTCCTGCTGCAGGTGTTCGGCGTCAGCCTCGCCGTCGTGCTCGGCGGCTGGGCGGTGTCGTCGGTGATCGAGCGCAGCTACGTGCGCAAGGCCTCGGCCGCCGAGGCGGCCCACTTCTTCGAGATGCGCGCGGCCGATCCGGTGCATCCGGTGCCGAACACGCGGCTGGTGCGCGGCTGGTTCGTCCCGGCCGGGGTCGGCGCCGAAGGCCTGCCGGCCGGGATCGCCGCGCTGCCGGCGGGCTACCACGACCTGTCCGGTCGCGATGCCCTGGTGCGGGTCGAGCGCCGTCCTGCCGGCACCTTGTACCTGGTGTACCAGCGCAGCCTGGTCAACGAACTGCTGTACGGGCTGGTGGTGCTGCCGGTGGCGATCGCGCTGCTGGCGGTGCTGGCGGTGTCGTGGCTGATGTACCGCCTGTCCCAGCGGCTGGTGGCGCCGGTGAACTGGCTGGCGCGCGAGGTGGCGCGCTGGGACCCGCGCGAGCCCGACATCGGTGCGCTCGCGCCCGAGCGCCTGCCGGCCGACGTGCGCAACGGCGAGACCCAGCAGCTCGCGCGTGCGCTGCATTCGCTCGGCCGCCGGCTCGAGGCGTTCGTCGCCCGCGAGCGCAACTTCACCCGCGACGCCAGCCACGAACTGCGCACCCCGCTGACCGTGGTCCGGGTCGGCACCGACCTGCTCGACCGCGAGCCGCTGTCCGAGCGCGGCCGCCGTTCGCTGCAACGCATCCAGCATGCCGCGCGCGACATGGAGGCGGTGATCGATGCCTTCCTGATCCTGGCGCGCGAAGCCGAGGTCGAGCCGCTGAGCGAGGATTTCGCCGTGGCCGGGGTGGTGCAGGCCGAGGTCGAGAAGGTGCGGCCCCTGCTCGCCGACAAGCCGGTGGAGCTGCGCGTGGTCGCCGAGGCCTCGCCGGTGCTGCATGCGCCGCCGCGCGTGCTCGGGGTGATGCTCGGCAACCTGCTCGAGAACGCGGCGCGCTTCACCGAGCGCGGCGAGATCGAGGTCCGGATCGGTGCCGACCGGCTCAGCGTCCGCGACACCGGCCCCGGCATGGACGCGGCCACGGCGGCGCGCGCCTTCGATCCGTTCTACCGTGGCGGCGCGGACGGCACGGGGGCCGCGGGGCGCAAGGGGCTGGGCCTGTCCATCGTGCACCGCCTCGGTGAGCGCTTCGGCTGGCCGGTGCAGCTGCACAGCGCGCCGGGGGCCGGAACCGAGGTGACGATCCACTTCGGCTGAAGCCGGCCGGGGCTATGCTGTCGGCCTTGCCGCCGGAGGCTCCCATGCGCCGCATCCGCCCAGTCCTCGTTCTGCTGCTCAGCCTTGCCGCCATGACCGCCCACGCCCAGGACAAACCCCGCACCGCGCTGGTGATCCACGGCGGCGCGGGCGTGATCGAGCGCAGCGCGCTCAGCGCCGAGGACGAGCGCGCGGTGCGCGCGGATCTGGAGCGTGCGCTCGATGCCGGCAACGCGGTGCTGCAGCGCGGCGGCACTGCGCTCGACGCGGTGCAGGCCGCGGTGCTGGTGCTGGAGGATTCGCCGCGCTTCAACGCCGGCAAGGGCGCGGTGTTCGCCGCCGACGGCAGCCACCAGCTCGACGCCGCGGTGATGGAAGGCCACACCCTGCGCGCCGGCGCGGTGGCAGGCGTGACCACGGTGCGCAACCCGGTGCTGCTCGCGCGCGCGGTGATGGAGCACTCCCCGCACGTGATGCTGGCCGGCGCCGGCGCCGAGGCCTTCGCCGACACCCGCCCCGAGATCGCGCGCGTGCCCAACACCTGGTTCGACACCGAGGCGCGCCGCCGCCAGCTCGAACGCGCCCGGGAGCGGGAGCGCGCCGGCCAGGCCGGGATCCCCACCGAGCGCGGGGTGTACTTCGGCACCGTCGGCGCGGTCGCCCTGGACGTGCACGGCCACATCGCCGTGGCCACCTCCACCGGCGGCATGACCAACAAGAAGTGGAACCGGATCGGCGACTCGCCGGTGATCGGCGCCGGCACCTATGCCAACGCGCAGTGCGGCGTGTCCGGCACCGGCTGGGGCGAGTACTACATCCGCGCCGCGGTCGCGCACGACATCTGCGCCCGGGTGGCCTATCGCGGCGATGCGCTGGCCGAGGCGGCCGAGGAAGTGGTCAACCGCGTCGTCCCGGCGCTCGGCGGCGACGGTGGCGCGATCGCGCTCGACCGCGAGGGCAACATCGCCATGCCGTTCAACACCCCGGGCATGTACCGCGGCTGGATCCGCCCCGACGGCAGCCGCGGCGTGGCCATCTACGCCGACGAGGACTGAGATCGCGGTCCCGGGCCGCGGCCCGTCCCGGCCTGAACGGGCCGGCCGCGGCGACCCTTGTGGCAAAATCCCGGTTTCCCTGCGGCCGTCCGGCCGCACCCACCCGGATGCCCGCCATGCCCGACCCCGCGCAGACCCTGTCCGCCCGCGCCCATCGCGCGCGGGGACGTTGCGCGCGGTCGCCCGGGCCCGGAACCCAGCGGCGGGCGGCGTAAGTGGCGGACGAGATCGGGCACCTGCCGCGCCGGCCGGCGCGGATCCTGAAGGCTGCGCAGTGGTCCCTGCAGGGGCTGCGCGCGGCCTGGCTGCACGAGTCCTCGTTCCGGCTCGAGGTGTACCTGCTGACGGTGCTGGCGCCGCTGGGCTTCTGGCTGGGCCAGGACGGGGTCGAGCGGGCGCTGCTGCTGGGCAGCTGCCTGCTGGTGCTGGCGGCCGAGCTGCTCAATTCCGCGATCGAGGCGGTGATCGAGCGCTACGGCGCCGAATTCCACGAACTGGCGGGACGCGCCAAGGACATGGGCTCGGCCGCGGTGTTCGTGACCATGTTGAACGTGTTGCTGGTGTGGGGCCTGATCGTCGGCCCGTGCCTGCTGTGAGGAGGATGTAGCACCGATGGGGCTCGAATGGCTGGCCGATCCGCAGGCGTGGATCACCCTGGTGACGCTGAGCGCGATCGAGATCGTGCTCGGCATCGACAACCTGGTGTTCATCTCGATCGCGGTCAGCAAGCTGCCGCCGTCCCGGCGCGAGAAGGCGCGCAAGTTCGGCATCGCCGCCGCCTGCCTGATGCGCATCGGCCTGCTGCTGACCCTGGCCTGGCTGGCCAGCCTGACCCAGGACCTGTTCCGCGTGTTCGGCCAGGGCGTCTCGGTGCGCGACCTGGTGCTGATCCTGGGCGGTGTGTTCCTGCTGGTGAAGGGCGTGATGGAGATCCGCGACCTGGTCGAGGGCGAGCCGGAATCGGAGGACATCGACACCAAGCCGCTGGCCTCGTTCTGGATGGTGATCGCGCAGATCGCGGTGATCGACATCGTGTTCTCGCTCGACTCGGTGATCGCCGCGGTCGGCATGGCCAACCAGACCGGGATCATGGTCGCCGCGATCCTGCTCGCGGTGGCGGTGATGCTGCTCGCGGCCACGCCGCTCGGCCACTTCATCGAGCGCAATCCGACCATCAAGATGCTGGCGCTGGCGTTCATCGTGCTGATCGGCGTGTACCTGATCGCCGAGGGCTTCGAGATGCACATCCCGAAGGGCTACATCTACGGCGCGATGGGCTTCTCGGCGCTGGTGGAGTGCCTGAACCTGTGGGCGCGGCGGCGCGCGCTGCGGCGGCAGCTGCCCGCCTAGCCCCGCTCGGGCACAATTGGGGGACGACGCCCGGAGCCCACGCCGCATGACCGTCCTGCACCAGATAGACCCCGTCGCGCTCTCGCTCGGTCCGCTCAAGGTGCACTGGTACGGGTTGATGTACCTGCTCGGCTTCGTCGCGGCCTGGCTGCTCGGCCGCAGCCGGGTGCGCGCCGGGCGCCTGCCGGGCGTGGACGAGCACGGCTTCAGCGACCTGATGTTCTACGCCATGCTCGGCGTGGTGCTGGGCGGGCGCATCGGCTACGTGCTGTTCTACGCCTTCTCCGAATTCCTCGCCGACCCGCTGATGCTGGTGCGGGTGTGGGAGGGCGGGATGAGCTTCCACGGCGGCCTGCTCGGCGTGCTGGCGGCGGTGTGGTGGTGGTCGCGCCGGCACCGCCTGCACTTCATGGACACCGCCGAGTTCATCGCCCCGCTGGTGCCGCCGGGGCTCGGCTTCGGCCGGATCGGCAACTACATCGGCGGCGAGCTGTGGGGCAAGCCGACCGGAGGCGACTGGGGCGTGGTGTTCCCGCGCGCCCTGCCGCCCGAGTACGCCGGGCTCGATCCGGCCACGCTGCGCGCCCAGTTCGAAGCCGGCGCGCTCGACGCCTTCGCCCGCCATCCCTCGCAGCTGTACCAGGCCACGCTCGAGGGGCTGGTGCTGTTCGCGGTGCTGTGGTGGTTCTCGCGCCGGCCGCGGCCGCGCCATGCGGTGGGCGGCCTGTTCGCACTGCTGTACGGCTGCTTCCGCTTCGCGGTCGAGTTCGTGCGCGAGCCGGACGCGCAGATCGGCTACCTCGCCTTCGACTGGTTGACGATGGGGCAGGTGCTGAGCCTGCCGCTGATCGCGCTCGGCCTGGCCTGGCTGTGGCTGTCGCGCCGGGCGCCGACCCTGCAGCCGCAGCCGCCCGCGCCGTCTGCCGACGCTGCGGCACCGAGCCGGAAGCCCGCGCCATGAAGCAGTACCTCGACCTGCTCCGCCACGTCCTCGAGCACGGCACCGACAAGGCCGACCGCACCGGCACCGGCACGCGCAGCGTGTTCGGCTGGCAGATGCGCTTCGACCTCGAGCAGGGCTTCCCGCTGGTCACCACCAAGAAGCTGCACCTGCGCTCGATCGTGCACGAGCTGCTGTGGTTCCTGCGCGGCGAGACCAATATCGCCTGGCTGCGCCAGCACCAGGTCACGATCTGGGACGAGTGGGCGGACGCGCAGGGCGAACTCGGCCCGGTATACGGCAAGCAGTGGCGGCGCTGGGCCGCGCCGGACGGGCGCGAGATCGACCAGATGCGCTGGGTGGTCGAGGAGATCAAGCGCAATCCGGACTCGCGCCGGCTGGTGGTGTCCGCCTGGAACGTGGCCGACCTGCCGCGGATGGCGCTGCAGCCGTGCCACGTGCTGTTCCAGTTCTACGTCGCCAACGGGCGCCTGAGCTGCCAGCTCTACCAGCGCAGCGCCGACATCTTCCTCGGCGTGCCGTTCAACATCGCCAGCTACGCGCTGCTCACCCACATGGTCGCGCAGGTCACGGGCCTGCGCGCCGGCGAGTTCGTGCACACGCTGGGCGATGCGCACCTGTACGCCAACCACTTCGAACAGGCGCGGGAGCAACTGACGCGCGCGCCGCGCCCGCTGCCGCGGCTGCGGCTCAATCCGGCAGTCACCGACCTGTTCGCCTTCACCTGGGACGACATCGCGATCGAGGGCTACGACCCGCACCCGGCGATCAAGGCGCCGGTGGCGGTGTGAGCGCGCTGGTCCTCATCGCCGCGCTCGACCGCAACCGCGCGATCGGGCGCGGCAACGCGCTGCCCTGGCACCTGCCGGACGACCTGCGCCGCTTCAAGGCCCTCACCCTGGGCAAGCCGGTGCTGATGGGCCGGCGCACCGCCGAGTCGCTCGGCCGCGCGCTGCCGGGACGGCGCAACCTGGTGCTCACCCGCGCCGGCGCCGCGCCGTGGCCGGGCATGCAGCCGGTGGCCTCGCTGGCCGCGGCGCTGGCGGCGGCGGCCGACGAAGGCGCCGCCGAGCTGTGCGTGATCGGCGGCGGCGAAGTCTATGCGCTGTGCCTGCCGCACGCCGCGCGCATGCACCTGACCCACGTGGACACCGCGATCGCCGGCGCCGACGCGTTCTTCCCCGCGTTCGACCCGGCGCAATGGCGTGTCACCGCGCGCGAGGCGCACCCCGCCGACGCGCGCCACGCCCATGCGTTCGAGTGCGTGGATTACGTGCGGACCTGACCGGCGGTGGCCGGCTGCGGACGGTGCGGCTGCGGCGGGCGCGGGCGTGGCGGTTTTGCGGGCACGTCGCGGCCTGGCACCTGCACCACGCGCAGTTCGTCGGTGTCCAGTTGCAGGGCGGTGAGCCGGCCGCCCCAGACCGCGCCGGTGTCAATCGCGTACACGCCGTGGCCGATGAACAGGCCGAGCGTGCTCCAGTGGCCGCAGACGATCTTCAGGTCGCGCTCGGCGCGGCCGGGCACTTCGTACCACGGGTACAGGCCGGCCGGCTGGGTGCCGGGGGCGCCCTTCTCCTCGAACGCGATCCTGCCGCGCGGGGTGCAGTAGCGCAGGCGGGTGAACACGTTGATGATCGCGCGTTCGCGGTCGATGCCGGTCAGCGACGGCGACCACGCCGGCTTGTCGCCGTACATGTTCTTGAGCAGCTTGCGGTGGTCCTCGCCGTGCAGGCGCCGTTCGACCTCGCGCGCGTGCCGTTCGGCCATGGTCGTGGTCCACTTCGGCGCCAGCCCGGCGTGCACCATCATCCAGCCGAGCGCGCGGTCGGCATGCAGCAGCTTCTGCGTGCGCAGCCAGCCGAGCAGCAGGTCGCGGTCCTCGGCGAACAGCACCCGGCGCAGGTCCTCGTTGACCCGGCGCTGCTCCTCCTCGCGGCGTTCGCCGATGGCCAGCAGCGACAGGTCGTGGTTGCCGAGCGTGACCACGCTGCAGGCGCGCAGCGAGTGCACCAGCTGCAGCGTCTCCAGCGACTGCCCGCCGCGGTTGACCAGGTCGCCGCAGAACCACAGCCGGTCGGCGGCGGGGTCGAAGCGGATCTTCTCGAGCAGGCGTTGCAGCGGGTCGTAGCAGCCCTGCAGGTCGCCGATGGCCCAGACGCTCATCCGTGACGGTCTCAGTGCAGCGTGCGCGGCACGCTCAGGGTGAAGGCCGGGATCGGCGCGGCGAAGCGGGTGCCGTCGTCGGCCAGCATGTCGTAGCTGCCGCGCATGGTGCCGAGGCTGGTTCCGAGCACCGCGCCGGAGGTGTATTCGAAGGTCTCCCCGGGGCGCAGCCACGGTTGCTCGCCGACCACGCCCTCGCCGACCACCTCCTGCACCTTGCCGTTGGCGTCGGTGATCACCCAGTGCCGGCCGAGCAGGCGCGCGGGCACCCGGCCGCAGTTGCGGATCCGGATGGTGTAGGCGAACACGTAACGGTCCTCCTCCGGCGCCGACTGCTCGTCGAGGAAGCGCGTGGAGACGGCGATGTCGAAGTCGTAATCGTGCGGGTCCCTGGACATGGCGCCAGTGTAGCAACGGGCGCGTGCGTGCTGCGTCATGCGGCGGGCAGGTTGGCCAGGCGCACGAAGCCGGCCACGTCCACCTGCTCGGCGCGCAGGCCGGGCTCGAGCCCGGCGGCCTCGATCTGCGCGGCGTCGGCCACCCCGGCGAGCGCGTTGCGCAGGGTCTTGCGGCGCTGGCCGAAGGCGGCGCGGACGATGTCGGCGAAGCGCGCCGGATCGGCGATGCCGACCTGCGCGGGCGGCTTCGGCACCAGCCGCACCACCGCCGAATCCACCTTCGGCGGCGGCCGGAACGCGCCCGGCGGCACGGTGAACAGCGGTGTCACCGCGCAGTATGCCTGCAGCATCACGCTCAGGCGCCCGTACACCTTGCTGCCCGGCGGCGCCGCCATCCGGTCCACCACTTCCTTCTGCAGCATGAAGTGCATGTCGCGGATCGCCGCGGCGTGTTCCAGGGCATGGAACAGGATCGGCGAGGACAGGTTGTAGGGCAGGTTGCCGACCAGGCGCAGCTGCGCGCCGGGCCCGAAGTTGCGGGCCAGCGCGGTGAAGTCCACGGCGAGCACGTCGCGGTGGATGACCTCGAGCGTGCCGTGCGCGCGCGCGGCCTCGGTGAGCGGGAAGATCAGGTCGCGGTCGAACTCGATCACGGTGAGTTCGCCGTGGCGATCGAGCAGCGGAAAGGTGATCGCGCCCTGGCCCGGCCCGATCTCGACCAGATGGTCGCCCGGTTGCGGGTCCACCGCCTGCACGATCCTGCCGATGATCCCGCGCTCGTGCAGGAAGTGCTGGCCGAGGTGCTTCTTGGCCGGTTCGGTGAACTGCGCGCGGGTCATCTGCCGATTCCGGATCTTTTTTGACGCGGATTGACGCGGAGGCACGCGGATAGGGCGATGGTCATCAGAATGCCCTATCCGCGTTCATCCGCGTCCAGTTCTTGCGCTGCGCGTGTTGGCGATGCGGGCGCAGGCGGCGACGGCCGCGAACAGGCTGGAGGGATCGGCGATGCCCTTGCCGGCAAGGTCGAGCGCGGTGCCGTGGTCCACGGCCACGCGCGGGTAGGGCAGGCCGAGGGTGATGTTCACCGCGTGCTCGAAGCCGCTGTGCTTGAGCACCGGCAGGCCCTGGTCGTGGTACATCGCCAGCACCGCGTCGTAACCGGCCAGCTTGCGCGGCAGGAACGCGGTGTCGGCCGGCAGTGGCCCGAGCAGGCACAGGCCCTCGCCGCGCAGGGCATGCAGCACCGGTTCGATCACCTCGATTTCCTCGCGGCCGAGGTGGCCGGACTCGCCGGCGTGCGGATTGAGGCCGAGCACGGCGATGACGGGTTCGGCGATGCCGAAGTCCAGGCGCAGCGCGGCGTGGAGGATGCGCAGGCTGGCTTCCAGCCCGGCCGGGATGATCGCATCCGGCACCTCGCGCAGCGGCAGGTGGGTGGTGGCCAGGGCCACGCGCAACTGGTCAGTGGCCAGCATCATCACCACCTCGCAGCCGGCGTGCGCGGCCAGCAGCTCGGTGGTGCCGGTGTAGGGAATGCCTCCGGCGTTGACCGTGGCCTTGTGGATCGGCCCGGTGACCAGGCCGTCGAGCGTGCCTTCCAGGCAGGCTTGCGCCGCGGCGTGCAGCGCGCCAACCACGGCGCGGGCGTTGCGCGGGTCGGGCCGGCCGAACACGACCGGGGCCGGATTGGTCACCGGCAGCAGCGGCAGGTCGCCGGGGGCGTGCGGGGTGGCGTCCACCGGCAACGGACGCAGCGGCAGGCCGAGCGCCTCGGCGGCGGCGTGCAGCGTGTCGGGGTCGGCGAAGGCGATCAGGCCGCAGTCCGCGCGCGGTTCCTGGGCAAGCCGCACGCACAGCTCCGGGCCGACGCCGGCCGGCTCACCCGGAACCAGCGCAAGCCGCGGCCGGCGCATGCTCAACCTCCGGACTGGACGCTGCCGTCGGGGTTGCGGAACTCGACGTAGGCGTCGCCGCGCAGCTCGCGCAGGAAGCGGTTGTACTCGTCCTCGAGCTTGCGCCGGCCGATGGTCTCGCGCACCTGCTCGCGGCGGTTCTGGTCGCCGACGTCGCGCTGGCGGCTGCCGAGCCGCTGCACCAGGTGCCAGCCGGCCTCGCTGCGGAACGGCGCCGACACCCCGCCGTCGGCGAGCGAGGCGACCAGCGCGCCGAACTCCGGGCCGAAGGCGTCCTGCGGGAACCAGCCGAGATCGCCGCCTTGGTCGCGGCTGTTGGCGTCTTCGGAAGCCTCGCGGGCGACGGCGGCGAAGTCGGCGCCGCCGGCGATGCGCGCGGCCAGCGCGTCGATCCGCGCCCGCGCCTGCTCGGGCGTGGTGTCCTGGTCCACCCGGATCAGGATGTGGCGGGCATTGAACTCGCTCACCAGCATCGGCGCGGCCGCGGAGGCGTCGCGCACCTCGACCAGTTTGAGCAGCTGGAACCCGCTCGGCCCGCGCACCGGCCCGAAGACCTGGCCGGGCGCCATGCTGCGGACGACGTTGGCGAATGCAGCCGGGATCTCGTCCAGCGTGCGCCAGCCGAGATCACCGCCCTCGAGCGCGTTGGGGCTGTCGGAGTAGCGCACCGCGGCGGCGGCAAAGTCCATCTCGCCACGGTCGATCAGCCCCTTGATGCCGATGATCTTCTGCTCGCCGGTGGCGATCTGCTCGGGGGTGGCGCCTTCCGGCAGCGCGACCAGGATGTGGGCCAGACGGTATTGCTGGCCACCGCCGGCCTGCGCCGCGAGTGCGGCATCCACCTCGGCCTCGGTGACGGTGATCCGGCTCTGGGCGAAGCGCTGGCGCAGCCGCTGCATCAGGATTTCATCGCGGATCGAGGTGCGGAACTCGGCCAGGCTCTGCCCCTCCTGCGCCAGCCGTTCGCGCAACTGGTCGAGGGTCAAGCCGTTCTGGGCGGCGATGTTGGCGATCGCCGCGTCGAGTTCCTGGTCGCCGACGCGAATGCCGGATTCGAGCGCGCGCGCGACCTGCAGGCGGGTGAGCACCATCCGTTCCAGCACCTGCCGGCGCAGCACGTTCGGCGGTGGCAACTGGTCCTCGCGTCCGGCGTACTGGGCGCGGATGTTGCGCAGCGCCCGTTCGAGTTCGCTGTGCAGGATCACGTCCTCGTTCACGACCGCCGCGATGCGGTCGATGGGCTGCAGCTGCTGGGCCTGTGCGGCCGCGCCGACCAGCAGCGCCAGGGCAAGCAGGGAACCGGCGAACCGGCGCAGAAGTGTGGTCATGGGATCGGATCTGGCTCGCGGGGATCGCCGCTGCGGATCTCGGGCAGCGGGACGAGATGGAGGTCGTCGCGGTGGTAGCCGAGGATAGCACGGCGCAACACCTGTTCCGTGTCGGGACCGGCCGAGCCCAGGCCCTTGAGCTCGATCTCGAGCTGGATCGAGTTGTTCAGCTCGCCGATACGGTCGCGCACATAGCGCCGTCCGACCAGGCGCACCGCCAGGCAGCAGCTCTCCCATTGCACGCCCGCGATCGCCTCGAGCGGCTTGTTGTCGAGCAGGGAGTAGTAGTAGCGGCCGACCAGGCTCCAGTTCGGCGACACCGGATACAGGAACGAGAAATCCACCTGCTTGAGCAGGTCGCGCCGGTAGCGGTAGGCGAGGTTGACGATGCCCTCCTCGCCGATCAGGTAGCGTGCGCGGATGCTGGCGAGATCCTCGCGGCGGAACTTCGGATCCCAGTAGTAGGCGGCGCCGATGGTCCAGCGGTCGGTCGGCGCGTAGCCGAGATCGGCGATCCAGGCCGACTTGCCGCGCTCCACCGGCCGCTCGCCCGGCACCGTGACCCGCGAGTCGTCGAAGTAGTGGATCTGGCCGATGCTCGCTGCCAGCTTCTCGCGGCCGTCGGTCTCGCGGATCAGGCGGCTGGTGAGCGCGACGGTGAGCTGGTTGGCATCGGTCTGCCGGTCTGGCCCGGAATAGCGGTTGTCGCGGAACAGCTGGCTCCAGCCGAACGTGAGCGGCCGGGTGTCGAACAGCGGCAGGCCGTTCTGGTCGCGGTAGGGCACGCGCAGGTAGAACAGGCGCGGCTCGAGCGTGTGCAGGAACGGAACACCGTCCAGACGCGTCTGCCGGTCGAAGAACACGCCCGCGTCCACGGTCGTGATCGGCAGGCTGCGGCTTGGCGAGCGGTCGCCGCCCAGGCTCGCGGCCAGGTCGGCATCGAGCTGGTAGGTGGTATGGCGCCAGGCCAGCGTCGGTCGCAGGTACCAGCTCGCGCCTTCCAGCGGCAGCGAGAGATAGGGCTTGATGTCGAGCCGGCTGCCGCCGCTGAGCACTTCGTGGGAGAAGCGTACCGCCTCGGCTTGCATGCCGACCTCGAGCCAGCGGCCGAGCGGCCGATCCCAGCGCACGTAACCACGCGGCAGCCGTGCGAAGGGCAGGAAGGCCTCGCTCAGGGTGTAGTCGGCCAGTTGCCAGTGATCGGCCATCAGCGCCGCTTCCCAGTGTCGGCCGCGGCCGTACAGGCCGAGGTCGCTGGACAGCGCGAACAGGGCGTTGCCGGCGGCGGAACCGCTGGCATCCTCGATCCAGCGCGGATCGCTGATCCAGTTGAGGCTGGCGCGCGCCTGCCATTGCGCGCCGACATTCTGGTAGCCGCTGAAGCCGAAGCTGCCGCGGTTGTCGCGGCGGCGATTTTCCGGGGGAATGCCGAGGGCGATCTCCTCGGCGCGTCCGCGCACGGCGAGTTCGTCGTCGGGAAGCCAGGCGCCGTGGAAGGTGCCGCGGCCGCCCGGGAGGAGATAGCGGAACTCGCCGCCCAGCTGCAGGCCGCGCTTGCTCATCCAGCGCGGTTCGAGGGTGGCGTCGTAGTGGGGGGCGAGGTTGAGGTAGATCGGCTGGCGCCAGTCGAAACCGTTGCGGCCGGAGTTGCTGATCGAGGGATACAGCAGGCCGGTGCGGCGGCGGTCGTCCACCGGGAACATGAACCACGGCACGTACAGCACCGGGATCCGGCCGACCCTCAGGGTGGCGTTGCGGGCCACGCCCATGCCCTCGGCGGTGTCTATGTCAATGCGCTCGGCGCGCAGTTCCCACAGCCGCTCGGACGGATCGCAGGTGGAGTAGGTGGAGCCGTGCAGGCTGCCTTCGGTGCCGTGCAGAGTGATCAGGTCGGCGCCGCCGTTGCCGCGGCGGGACAGGAGCTGGTAGCGGACGGTCTCGATGCGGTGCTCGTCGCGGGCCTGGTCGCCCTCGGCGCGCTCTGCGACCAGGCGCAGGCCCGCGTCCTGGTAGCGGATGCTGCCTTCGGCCACGTAGCGTTGCTGTTCGCTGTCGAAGGTCAGCTTGTCCGCGCCGAGGAACTGGTCGCCGCGGCGCAGGGCGACATTGCCTTCGAACACCGGGTGCTTGTCGGTGCCGGTGAGTGTGTCGCCTTCGATGTCGGTGTGCTGGGTGGCGCGGTCGGCGGTGGAGACGCCGGTCTGGGCGTCCTCGAACGCGGGGACGATGTCGGTGACCGGGCACAGGCTCCAGTCCTCCGGCATTTCCCGGTCCTGGGCCCGGACCTGGGCGGCCAGGGACAGGGCGATGCACAGGGGCAGCGGCAGCAGGCGGAGGCTCGGGCGCACGCGGGATCCAGTCTCGCAGCCAAACGGCCGGTTAGCTTACGGCCGAACGCCGGCCGCCGGGAGGGCCGGGTGCATCCGCCGGGCGGTTGCGGCCGTAACTGGTCGCGAACGCCCGCCGCGGGACAATCGGCGGCCGACGCTGCGGAGCCCCCACATGGACAAGCCCAGGATCGAGAAATCCGACGCCGAATGGCGTGCCCGGCTCACGCCCGAGCAGTACGCGGTGTGCCGCTGCTCGGCCACGGAGCGTGCGTTCACCGGACGCTGGTGGAACCACAAGGCGCCCGGCACCTACACCTGCGTGGCCTGCGGTGCGCGGTTGTTCGCCTCCGCGGCCAAGTACGACTCGGGGACGGGGTGGCCGAGCTATTTCGCGCCGATCGCCGCCGATGCGGTGAGCGAGCACCACGACCACAGCCACGGCATGCACCGGATCGAGGTGCG
The DNA here is from genome assembly GCF_008033445.1 of Vulcaniibacterium gelatinicum. GTDB lineage: Bacteria > Pseudomonadota > Gammaproteobacteria > Xanthomonadales > Xanthomonadaceae > Vulcaniibacterium_B > Vulcaniibacterium_B gelatinicum. Next base: position 147,044 of record NZ_VNKO01000003.1, on the reverse strand, counting down.
CTGCGCGCGCTGCGACTCGCACCTGGGGCACGTGTTCCCGGACGGACCGCCGCCGACGGGGCTGCGCTATTGCATCAACTCCGCCGCGCTCGACTTCGAGCCGGGGGCGGAGGGGTGAGGTTCCTTGTCCGCTGTTGAGCGCGGGGGCTTGGTTCTCGCGGGGCTGGATTGCGGGCGGCTTGGTCGGGTACTGCCCGTGCGTCAGTCGAGCAGCGCGCGCACGTGGGCGACGCTGTCCTCGCGCAGCGCGTCGAGGTCGTAGCCGCCTTCCAGGGTCGAGACCACGCGCCCGGCGGCGTGGCGCTCGGCGCGCGCGACCAGTTCCGCGGTGAGCCAGGCGTAGTCGTCGGGGCCCAGTTCCAGGTGCGCCAGCGGGTCGCGGCGGTCGGCGTCGAAGCCGGCCGAGACGAACAGCAACCGCGGCGCGAACGCGTCGAGCTCGGGCAGCAGGCGCTCGCGCCAGGCGGCGCGGAACGCGTCGCCGCCGCTGCCCGGCGCGAGCGGCGCGTTGAACACGTTGCCCACCCCGCGCTCGGCACTGGTGCCGGTGTCGGGATACAGCGGCAGCTGGTGCGTGCTCAGGAACAGCACCCGCGGCTCGTCGGCGAAGATCGCCTGGGTGCCGTTGCCGTGGTGCACGTCGAAGTCGGCGATCGCCACCCGCTCCACGCCCTGCGCCAGCGCGTGCGCGGCCGCGACCGCGACGTTGTTGAACAGGCAGAAGCCCATCGCCGCCTCGCGCGTGGCGTGGTGGCCGGGCGGCCGCACCGCGCAGAAGGCACGCCGCGTCTGCCCGTGCAGCACCGCGTCGGTGGCGTCCAGCACCGCGCCCGCGGCGCGCAGCGCGGCCTCGGCCGAAGCCGGCGACAGCACCGTGTCCGGATCCAGACGCACCGCCTGCGCCGGCCGTGTCTCCAGCACCAGGCGCAGCAGCGCCTCGTCGTGCACCCGCAGCAACTGGCCGCGGCTGGCGCGCGACGCCTCGCGCCACGGCAAGTCCGGGAACGCCCCGCGCAGCGCCTCGACCACCACGCGCAGCCGCTCCGGGCGCTCGGGATGGAAGTCGCCGGTGTCGTGCTCGAGGCAGGCAGGGTGGGTGAGGAGCAGCAAGGGTTCGGGCCGATCAGGACTGCCAGGCCGCCGGAGCGTAGCGGAGCGGCGTCAGCGCCGCGGTGAAGGCGGCGACAGTCCGCCGCGGGCCTTCAGCCCTTGCGCCGCTCGTGGTTCCACAGCACCTCGCCGTGGCCGTCGGCGCGCGCCAGCACCCGCGCCAGCACGAACAGCAGGTCGGACAGGCGGTTGAGGTAGCGGATCGCCTGCGGCCGCACCGGTTCCTGGCGCGCCAGCGCGACCGTTTCGCGCTCGGCGCGACGGACGATGGTGCGGGCGAGGTGGCAGCGCGCCGCGGCCTCGCCGCCGCCGGGCAGGATGAAGTCCTTCAGCGGCGGCAGCGGCTCGTTCCAAGCGTCGAGCTGGCGCTCGAGCCGTTCGATGTCGGCGTCGGTGATCGCGGCGTGGCCGGGGATGCACAGCTCGCCGCCGAGGTCGAACAACTGGTGCTGGATCGCGGTCAGCGCCGCGCGCACGTCCTCGGGCAGCGGCGCGGCGAGCAGCAGGCCGAGCGCCGAGTTGGCCTCGTCCACGGTGCCGTAGGCGGCCACGCGCGCGGCGTCCTTGGCCACCCGGGTGCCGTCGCCGAGGCCGGTGGTGCCGTCGTCGCCGGTCCTGGTGTAGATCTTCGACAGGCGGTGGCCCACGTCACACCGTCTGCGCGCGCAGCGCCGGCACCCGGCCGCGGAGCAGGGCGAAGCCGCCGAACAGAAGCGCGGCGTAGAACAGGGTGCCGAGCACGGTCCACTGGAAGAACGGGATGCCGGCGACGTAGGCCGCCATCAGCCCGGCCGCGGTCTGCGGGTACAGCGGCGAGCCCAGCCAGGCGCCGAAGTTGGTGACCAGGAAGAACAGGCTCGAGCCGGCCAGCGCGTAGCCGAGCACGCGCGCCGCGGAGACCTTGCCGCGCAGGCCGAAGCCGAGCACGACCAGCGCGGCGATGCAGGCGTACTGCAGCCAGAAGCCGGCGCCGGCGAAATAGTCGAGGTAGATGCCGCCCCGCAGCAGGCCCAGGGCCAGGTCGGAGACGAACATCGCCGCCAGCGGCACCAGCAGGGCCAGATGCCGCGCCGCGAAGTAGGCGCCGCCGAACAGCGCGATCGCCTCCACCGGCGAGAAGTTCGGCGGGTGCGGCAGCAGGCGCGAGAGCGCGGCGAGCAGGATCATGCCGGTGAGCGCGAGCGGGCCGGGAGCGAGCAGGGACGGACGGGTCATCGGAAGCGGACGGCTGCGGCGGGAGAGAACCGTTAGCATACCCGACCCGTGTTTTTTCCCGGTCGGCGCACCTGCCGGCCCCGCCGCAGCCGCCCGCCCCGCCCATGAACCTCGCGCAGCACGAAGTGGTGATCGTCGGCGGCGGCCTGGTCGGCGCCAGCCTGGCGATCGCATTGGACCGGATCGGGGTGGAGGCGGCGCTGGTCGAGGCCGCGCCCGCCGGCGCGCTGCCGCCGGTGTTCGACGAGCGCAACCTGAGCCTGGCCGAGGCCACGGTGAACGCGCTCGCCGCGCTCGGCGTGATGGGCCGGTTGCGCGCGCCCACCGCGCCGATCCGGCGCATCCACGTCAGCCGGCGCGGCGATTTCGGCCGCGCGCGGTTCGAGGCCGCCGACTACGGGCGCGAGGCGTTCGGCCAGGTGGTGGTCGCGCGCGACTTCGGCGAGGCGCTGGAGGCGCGGCTGGCCGAGCTGCGCGGCCTGGTCCGCTACCGGCCGGCGCGCTGCGTGGCGGTCGGCGCCGACGACGGCGAGGGGCGCGAGCTGCGGCTGGAGACGCCCGCGGGCGAGCGTCGGTTGCGCGCCCGGCTGCTGGTCGCCGCCGACGGCACCGCCAGCGCCGTGCGCGAGGCGCTCGGGATCGAAGCCGAACGCCACGATTACGACCAGACCCTGTTCGTGACCCGCGCACGCGCCGAGCGCGCGCCCGACGGCACCGCCTGGGAGCGGCTCGGCCCGCACGGGCCGACCGCGCTGCTGCCGCGCGGCGACCGCCACTGGGGCGTGGTGCACGGGGTGCCGACCGCGGAGGCGCCGGCCGTGGCCGCGCTCGACGAGGCCGCATTCCTGGCCCGGCTGCAGGACGCATTCGGCTGGCGCGTGGGCCGCTTCCTCGCCTGCGGACCGCGCAGCGCCTATCCGCTCGCGCGCGTGGTCGCGCGCCGCACCACCGCGCCGCGCGCAGTGCTGGTGGGCAACGCCGCACAGACCCTGCACCCGATCGGCGCGCAGGGCTTCAACCTCGGTCTGCGCGACGCGCTCACCCTGGCCGAGCTGATCGAGGCCGGGCGGGGCGATCCCGGTGCGCCGGCGCTGCTCGAGGCCTACGTCCGCCGCCGCCACGAGGACCGCACGCGGACGCTCGCCTTCAGCCACGGCCTGGCCCGGCTCAGCGCCGACGAGGCGCTGCTGTTGCGGCCGCTGCGCAGCCTGGGCCTGGTCGCGCTCGACCGGATCCCGGCCTTGCAGGCATGGCTGGTCGGCGGCGCGATGGGCTACCGCGGCGACGTGCCGGCGCTGTGCCGGGGGGGCGCATGACCCGGCGCCTGCGGCTGGACGCAGCGGTGGTCGGCGGCGGCGTGGTCGGCGCGGCCGCCGCGCTGGCGCTGGCGCGCGCGGGGCTGCAGACGGCGCTGCTCGAATCGCGCGAGCCGCCGCCGTGGACGCCGGAACCGCGCGACCTGCGCGTGTACGCGTTCGCACCCGACAACGCCGCGCTGCTCGAACGGCTGCAGGTCTGGCCGGGCGTGCGCGCGGCGCGGGCGCAACCGTACCGGCACATGCGGGTGTGGGACGCCGGCGGCGAGGGCGCGCTGGCGTTCGACGCCGACGCGCTGGCGCGGCCGGAGCTCGGCTGGATCGTCGAGCACGCCCTGCTCGTGGACCGGCTGTGGGCGGCGCTGGCGGGCGCGGGCGTGCAGGTGCATTGCCCCGCGCGCGTGGTCGGGCTGGAGCAGGACGCGCACGGCGTGCGGCTGCGGCTGGACGACGGCGCCGCGCTGGAGGCGCGCGTGGCGCTCGCCGCCGACGGCGCGCACTCCAGGCTGCGCGAGCTCGTCGGCATCGAGGCCGACCTGCACGACTACGGCCAGCAGGGCCTGGTGGCCTACGTCGAGAGCGAGCGGCCGCACGCGCTCACCGCCTGGCAGCGGTTCCTGCCCGGCGGCCCGCTCGCGGTGCTGCCCTGTGCCGAATCCGGCGACCGGCTGTCCTCGATCGTCTGGACCCTGCCCGAGGCCGAGGCCGTGCGCCTGCACGGGCTCGCGCCGGAGGCCTTCGAGCGCGAACTGACCGAGGCCTTCCAGGCCCGCCTGGGCGCGTTCCGGCTGCGTTCGGCGCGGGCCCTGTTCCCGCTGCGGCGGCTGCTGGCGCAGCGCTACGTGGCCGGCCGCGTGCTGCTGCTGGGCGACGCCGCGCATGTGGTGCATCCGCTGGCCGGCCAGGGCGTGAACCTCGGCCTGCGCGACGTCGCCGGCCTGGAGGCGCTGCTCGCCGACGCGCGCCGCGCCCAGGCCGACTGGACCTCGCCGCACCGCCTGGCGCGCTGGGAGCGCAGCCGGCGCAGCGAATGCACGCTCGCCGCGCACGCGTTCTCCGCGATCAACGCCGTGTTCGGCAACGACCTGCTGCTGCCGACCCTGCTGCGCGGCCCGCTGCTCGGTGTGGCCGGGAGGTTGCCGGGCGTGGCGGCGGGGCTGGCGCGGCTGGCGACGGGGCTCACGGCGCGGCACGCGTCGCGAACACCGTGATCTCCTCGCGGTCGTGGTAGAGCTGGCGCGCGCGCAGCGTCAGCGGGTGGGCGGCCTGGTCGCGCAGCAGCGCCAGGCACAGCACGGTCTCCTCCCAGCGCTTCTTCATCGGCAGCTTGAGGTTGAAGACCGACTGCCGGCACCAGCCCTCGCGGAACCACTGCGCGATGCGCGTGGCGACCCGGCGCGGTTGTTCGACCATGTCGCACACCATCCAGTCCAGCGGCCTGGGCGGCTGCCAGGTGAAGCCGTCGGCGCGCAGGTGCTCGACCAGGCCGGTGTCGAACAGGTGCGGGCGCAGCGGGCCGTTGTCTATCGCGGTCACGCGCAGGCCGTGGCGCGCGAGCACCCAGGTCCAGCCGCCCGGGGCGGCACCGAGGTCGGCCGCGCGCATGCCCGGGCGCAACAGCCGCGCGCGCTCGTCGGCGTCGAGCAGCACCAGCAGCGCCTCTTCGAGCTTGAGCGCCGAGCGCGACGGCGCTTCGGGATGCAGGCGCAGGCGCGGGATGCCGAGCGGCCAGGGCGAGGCCTCGTGCGGGGCGGCGGCGAGCAGCAGCTGGTCGCCGGCGAGCAGGCACACGTGCAGGCGCGGCCGGCGCGCGTCGTCCTGCGCGGTGAGCAGCCCGGCCTTGCGCAGCGCCGGGCGCAGCGCGTTGCCGAAACTGCGCGCCAGGCCGGCGAGCGGGCGGCCGGCGTCGCTGTCGGGATGCTCGACCACGAGCGCGCCGAACGGGCCGTGCCCGGACAGCGCGTCGAGCACCGGCGCGACCCGGTCCTTCGGATCCAGTCCGCGCAGCTCGGCCAGCAGCGCCAGCGCCTGCCGGGCGAAGATCAGCGTGCGCAGCGGCAAGGCCCGCGCCAGCGCCTCCCCGGGCACGCCGAGAAAACGCACGAAGCCTTCGCCGCGGATCGCCTTCGCATACCCCGCCAGCCCGGCCTGCGCCGCGCGTTCGGTCAGCTCCGCCGCGAGCTCGGGCTCGAACCCGGCACGGCAGTAGCACAGCAAACCGGTGTGCGGGGTCATGCGTTGGTGGGGAAGGGTGATTCAGCCACGGATGAACGCGGATAGGGAGAAGAGAGGGTGCCTCGGTTCCGATGCCGTGCCGTGATGATGCACGGCTTCTCGATGCGCGCTCCTGACTTTCCTCCCTTTCCTGATCCGTGTTCATCCGTGCAGATCCGTGGTCCATGCTTTTCAATAAAACACCCCGCCCAGCTCGCCGTACTTGCGCAGCACCTCGCAGGCGGCATCGCGGTGCAGGTCGCGGACCACGGCGATGCCGCGGCGTTCGAGTTCGCCGAGCCAGTCGGCCGGGAGCGGGCCTTCGTCGAACTCGGTCAGGCGCATCACGTCCTCGCTGCGCGCGCCGATCAGCAGCCGGTCCACGCCGGCCCAGAAGGTCGCGCCGTAGCACTGGCAGCAGGGCTGCGCCGAGGTGGCCAGGGTGTACGGGCCGTAGCGGTTGCCGGCCTCGTCGCAGTTGAGCCGCGAACGCTGCACGCGCTGCTGGGCCAGGGCGTAGGCCATGATCTCGGCATGCGCCACCGAGCAGTTCTGCGGCAGCACGCGGTTGACGCCGACCGCGACCAGGCGGTGGTCGGGCCCGAACACCGCGGCGCCGAACGGGCCGCCGGTGCGCGCCTCGACGTTGCGGCGCGAGAGCTCGATCGCGAGCGCGACCTTGTCCTCGTCGCCGGGGCAGACGTGGTCGTCTCCGATCGTCTCGTGCACCCACGCGGGCAGGGTGAGGTGCAGTTGCGCGTACAGCATCAGCGCGTCTCCGTGCCGGCGGCGAGCTCCCGGCATTGCCCGTCCACGCAGCGGCAGCCGGCGATCTCGGGGAAGCCGCATACCGAGGCGATGCCTTCGCGCGCGCAGCGCGCCTGCACGCCCTCGGGGTCGGTGGGGCTGTCCACGTTGACGCAGGCCGGGTAATAGCCACAGCAGTTGCCGACGTTCTTGACCGTGCAGTCGGCGTCGTTGCGGCAGCTGCGGTCCACCTGCACCGGCGCGTCCGGCATCGGTTCGGCCGGCAGCGGGCCGCCGGTGCGCATCGGTTTGCGCGGCGCGGGCGCCGTGGCCGCAGCGTCCTGGGCCGGCGCCTGCGGCGTCGGCGCCGCGCAGGCGGCCAGTGCGGTCAGCACGATGGCCAGCCAGACGAGGACATGGGCACGGTTCCGGCGCATGGCGGCTCTCTCAGGCGGCGCTCCAGGTATCGCGCAGGCTGACGCTGCGGTTGAACACCGGCGCATCGGGGCGGTGGTCGTGGCGGTCGGCGACGAAGTAGCCCAGGCGCTCGAACTGGAACGACTGCTCGGGCGCGGCGCCCGCGGCGGCGGGCTCCACCCAGCCGCGCACGGTGCGGCGCGACTCCGGGTTGAGGCAGTCCTTGTAGCTGCGGCCGCCCTCGTCGTTGTCCGGGTCTGGCACCGCGAACAGGCGGTCGTACAGGCGCACCTCGGCGGCCACCGCGTGGCGCGCGCTGACCCAGTGGATGGTGCCCTTGACCTTGCGGTCGGCGCCGGGCAGGCCGGGGCGCGAATCGGGGTCGAGCGTGCAGCGCAGTTCGACCACGCGTCCGTCCGTGTCCTTGACGACCTCGTCGCAACGCACGATGCCGGCGCCGCGCAGCCGCACCTCACCGCCCGGGACCAGGCGTTTGAAGCCCTTGGGCGGCACCTCGGCGAAGTCGTCGCGCTCGATCCACAGCTCGCGCGCGAACGGCACCTCGCGCGTGCCGAGCGATTCATCCTTGGGATGGTTGGCGAAGCGCAGCGTCTCGACGTGGTCCTCGGCCAGGTTGGTGACCACCAGCCGCAGCGGGTCGAGCACCGCCATCCGCCGCGGCGCGTGCGCGTCCAGGTCCTCGCGCAGGCAGTTCTCCAGCACCGAGAAATCAATCAGCGAGTTCTGCTTGCTGATGCCCACGCGCTCGGCGAACAGGCGCAACGAGGCCGGGGTGTAGCCGCGGCGGCGGATGCCCTGCAGGGTGGGCATGCGCGGATCGTCCCAGCCGTCCACCAGGCCCTCCTGCACCAGCGCCATCAGCTTGCGCTTGCTCATCACCGTGTAGTTGATGTTCAGGCGCGAGAACTCGATCTGGCGCGGCTTGGCGGCCTCCAGCGGATAGCCTTGGTCGAGCAGCGGGCGCAGCAGCTCCGGGTGCCGGTGCAGCGCCACCCGGTCCACGCACCAGTCGTACAGCGGGCGGTGGTCCTCGAACTCGAGCGTGCACAGCGAGTGGGTGATGCCCTCGATCGCGTCCGACAGCGAGTGGGCGAAGTCGTACATCGGGTAGATGCACCAGCCCGCGCCGGCGATCGGGTGCGGCACGTGCTTGATCCGGTACAGCGCCGGGTCGCGCAGGTTGATGTTGCCGCTGGCCATGTCGATCTTCGCCCGCAGCGTGCGCGCGCCGTCGGGGAACTCGCCGGCGCGCATGCGCCGGAACAGGTCCAGGTTCTCCTCCACGCTGCGGTTGCGCCAGGGCGAATCGCGGCCGGGTTCGGTCAGGGTGCCGCGGTACTCGCGCACCTGCTCGGCGGTGAGGTCGCAGACGTAGGCGTCGCCCTGCCGGATCAGCTTCTCGGCGGCGAGGTAGAACACCTCGAAGTAGTCCGAGGCGTGGCGCAGCGCGTGCCAGTCGAAGCCGAGCCAGCGCACGTCCTCGCAGATCGCGCGCACGTACTCGGGGTCTTCCTTCACCGGGTTGGTGTCGTCGAAGCGCAGGTTGCAGGTGCCGCCGAATTCCTGGGCGATGCCGAAGTCCAGGCAGATCGCCTTGGCGTGGCCGATGTGCAGGTAGCCGTTGGGTTCGGGCGGAAAGCGGGTGCGGATCGCGGTGTGCTTGCCGCTGGCCAGGTCCTCGCGGACGATCTGGCGGATGAAGTCGGTCTTGGCGGGCGCGGCTTCGGGCGCCGGCGGAGCGGAGGTCGCGGACATTGCGGTGGGTCGTGCAGCGGAACGGCAAGTGTAGCCCGCGCGCCCGCCCCGGCCGCGGTTGACAGCGGCCGAGGCGGGAGGGGTAATGGCGGCCCGAGGGGGAGGGCCGCCGGGAGACGGGGCATGGTGCTGGGAATCGGCGCCTTCAAGCAGCGCATGCCGCGGCCGCAGGACGCCCTGCCCGGGCGCCGCGAGCCGCTGCCGCTGGGCAACCGCCATTTCGTCCACGGCCGGCCGCTGCGCGATGCGTTCGCCGGGCTGGCGCAGGTCCAGTTCGGGATGGGCTGTTTCTGGGGCGCCGAGCGCCTGTTCTGGACCCTGCCCGGCGTGTACACCACTGCGGTCGGCTATGCCGGCGGCTATACCCCGAACGCCACCTACCGCGAGGTCTGCAGCGGCCTGACCGGGCACGCCGAGGTGGTGCTGGTGGTGTACGACCCGGCGCAGGTCGGCTTCGACACCCTGCTGCGCGCGTTCTGGGAAGGCCACGACCCGACCCAGGGCATGCGCCAGGGCAACGACGTCGGCACCCAGTACCGTTCGGTGATCCATTGCAGCACCGAGGCCCAGTACGAGGCCGCGCTCGCCAGCCGCGAGGCCTACCAGTCGCGGCTCACCGCCGCCGGTTACGGCCCGATCACCACCGAGATCGTGTTCCCCGCGCCGCCGTTCTACTACGCCGAGGAGGAGCACCAGCAGTACCTGGCCAAGCACCCGCAGGGCTACTGCGGGCTCGGCGGCACCGGGGTGGGCTGCCCGGTCGGGACCGGGGCCTGAGCGCCGGGCTCAGTCGAAGTCGGCCAGCAGCGCCGCGCGCAGCAGGGCGCCGGTGTCCGCGTGCAGCGGCATGCGCGGATCGTCCACGCCGAAGGCGAGCCCGGCCCCGCCGCGCAGGGCGATGACCTGGGCCTCGTCGAACTCGAAGCGCAGGAAATGCACCGCCGAGGTCTTGCCCTCGCTGCTGCGCGGCAGGTCCTCGTCGGCGTGGGCGAACACGCGCGGCAACCCGTCCACCTCGGCATACACCCGGTGCTCGATCCCGCCCAGCTCCGCCAGCCGGCGCCGGCGCTCGGCCTCGTCCGGGAACTCCAGCAGCATGGTGGCCTTGAGGTTGCGCCCGTCGGGGATCAGCGGGTTGTAGGCGGCCAGCTCGTCCTCGATCCCCTCCGGCTCGAAGATGCGCTCGACCCGCAGCATCTCCTGGATCTGGTACTGGATGGTCAGCCGGTCCTCGAACAGAAGCGTGGCATGCGGCCCCAGGGCCAGGGTGCGGGCGCGCTTGTGCGCGATCGCGCGTTCGCGAAAGGCGGGGCGCTCGGCGGCGTAGCGCTCCAGGCTGAGCAGGTCGGCGCGGGTCAGCTTGTCCATGCGTGGATGATTCAGATCCCGTAGGCCCGGCGCAACAGGCTGATCGGGTGTTCCGGGGCGGTGCCGTCGGCCAGGCCGTGGGCGATGTGCGCGGCGGCCATCGGGCAGTCGCTGGCGAAGTGCGCCGGCTGCACCTGCTGCACGCGCTGCTCCACCGGCCGGGCGATCCTCCGCGCGCGTTCGTAGGTGGCGACCTTCACGCCGTAGGTGCCGTCGTGGCCGGAGCAGCGCTCGATCGCGCTGACGACCGTATTCGGGATCAGTTCGAGCACCTGCTTGGTCTTCGGGCCGATGTTCTGCACCCGCTGGTGGCAGGGCGCGTGCAGCGCCACGGTGCCGAGCGAGTGCCGGAAATCGGTGTCGAGCAGCCCGGCGCGGTGGCGGTGCATCAGGTAGTCGAACGGATCGAAGAACGCCTGCTTCACCCGTTGCACGTCCGGATCGCCAGGGAACATCAGCGGCAGTTCCTGCCGGAACATCAGCACGCAGGACGGGATCGGCGCGGTCAGGTCCCAGCCCGCGTCCACGGCTTCGAGCAGCAGCGGGAGATTGCGTTCCCGGTAGCGCGCCACCTGCTCCAGGTCGCCCAGCTCGAGCTTGGGCATGCCGCAGCACTGCTCGTGCCGGATCAGCTTCACCGGGATGCGGTTGTGGCGCAGCACCGCGGCCAGGTCCTCCACCATCTGCGGCCGGTTGTAGTTGCCATAGCAGGTGGCGAAGATCGCAACCTTGCCGCGGGTCGGCCCGGCCGCGACCGCGCCGGCGCCGTCGTCGTCACGGCGCAAGCGCCGTTTCGCGGTGCGCGCGTGGTAGCGCGGCACCTCGGCCTCGCGGTGCACGCCGAGGGTGCGCTCCATGGCCTTGCGCAGCGGCGGCTGGCGGTTGCCCCAGTTCACCGCTTCCACCACCACCGGGATCGAGGCGAGCCTGCCGACGGTGGTGGTGCTCGACAGCACCTGCGCGCCGAAGCCCGCGCCGCGTTCGCGGAACGCCACCGCCTTGGCGCGCAGCATCAGGTGCGGGAAGTCCACGTTCCACGGGTGCGGCGGCACGTACGGGCACTTGGTCTGGTAGCACAGGTCGCACAGGTAGCACTGCTCGACGACCTTGGCGTAGTCGCTCTTCGCCACCCCGTCCACTTCCATCGTCGTGGACTGGTCCACCAGGTCGAACAGGGTGGGGAAGGCGTGGCACAGGCTGACGCAGCGGCGGCAGCCGTGGCAGATGTCGAACACGCGCTCCATTTCCGCCTCGAGCGCGGCGCGGTCCCAGAACTCCGGCGTGCGCCACTCGAGCGGGTGCCGGGTCGGCGCTTCCAGGCTGCCCTCGCGGATGCCGCCTTCGGGATTCGACATGCCCGCTCCTTCGCGCCCTGCTGCGTGCGCTCCCGGCCCTCCCCTGGCGGGGGAGGGCCGGGGCCGGGATCACTGCAACTCGTTCAAGGCCTTGGTGAACCGGTTCGCGTGCGAACGCTCGGCCTTGGCCAGGGTCTCGAACCAGTCGGCGATCTCGTCGAAGCCTTCCTCGCGCGCGGTCCTGGCCATGCCGGGGTACATGTCGGTGTACTCGTGGGTCTCGCCCGCGATCGCCGATTTCAGGTTCTCCGCGGTGGGCCCGAACGGCAGCCCCGTGGCCGGGTCGCCCGACTGCTCCAGGTACTCCAGGTGGCCGTGGGCATGGCCGGTCTCGCCCTCGGCGGTGGAGCGGAACACCGCGGCCACGTCGTTGTAGCCCTCCACGTCGGCCTTGGCGGCGAAGTAGAGGTAGCGCCGGTTGGCCTGCGACTCGCCGGCGAAGGCGTACTTCAGGTTTTCCTCGGTCTTGGTGCCTTTCAGGGGCTTCATGGCGTCACCTCGTGGCGGTATGGCGGGAGGAAACGGCCCGGACGGACCGGGTCGAATCGAACATACCCTGCGGGAATGGGTAGGGGAATTCGATTGATTCGATGATTCCGATAAGGCGCGTGAATGCCGAGGCCGGCCCGCCCCGCGGCGGGCTCAGCCGCGCGCCGCGGGCGCTTTCCCCCGCGCCGGTTTCGCTGCGGCGACGGCCGCCGGTTCCGCCGTCGGCGTGAACAGCTCCTCGGGCAGTTCGCGGAACACCTGCGCCAGGCGCTGCAGGAACCCGCCCATCGCCGAACTCTTGCGCCAGACCATCGCGATCTGGCGGCTCGGGCGGGAGTCGCGGAACGGCAGCAGGCGGATGTCGGGCGAGCGCGCCACCGGCGGTTTGACCGCGAGCGTGGGCAGCAGGGTCACGCCGACGTTGGCGGCCACCATCTGGCGCAGGGTCTCCAGACTGGTGGCCTGGAAGCCGCTCATCTCGCCGGCGCCGGCGAGCTGGCACACGTCCAGCGCCTGTTCGCGCAGGCAGTGGCCGTCCTCGAGCAGCAGCAGGCGTTCGTCGGCGAGGTCCTTGAGCGCGAGCGCGGACTTGCGCGCCAGCGGATGGGTCCCGGGCACCGCGAGCAGGAAGGGTTCCTCGAACAGGAATTCGGCGTGCAGCTGCTCGTCGTGCAGGGGCAGGGCGAGCAGGCCGGCGTCGAGCTTCCCGCTGCGCAACCGCTCCAGGATCACCGGGCTCTTCTCCTCCACCAGCAGCAGCTCCAGGCGCGGGAAGCGCTCGCGGATGCGCGGCACCACGTGCGGCAGCAGGTAGGGGCCCAGGGTCGGGAACAGGCCCAGGCGCACGGTGCCGGCCTCCGGATCCTGGCTGCGGCGCGCGGCCTCCTTCATCTGCTCGACCTCGGCCACGATCCGGCGCGCGCGCTCGGCGATGTCGCGCCCGGCGGCGGTGAGCATCACCTTGCGCGGGGCGCGCTCGACCAGGGCCACGCCGAGCTCGTCCTCGAGCTTGCGGATCTGGGTGGAGAGCGTGGGCTGGCTGACGAAGCACGCGGCCGCGGCCTTGCCGAAGTGGCGGTGGTCGGCGAGGGCGACGAGGTAGCGCAGGTCGCGCAGGTTCATGGCGCACTCCCGGATGGCGGCGCGGCAGAACCGGTTTACGATAGTTTCGATCTATCGTCAACATCAAAACAATCGCCTTGATGGATGAATGGGGCGCCCCCACACTGTGCCCCGTCGCCCGGGTGTCCCGCCCGGGCCGTCCCCCTCCCCAACCATCCCACAAGGAGAACCGCTCCATGCTGACCGTCGGCGACAAGCTGCCCCAGTTCAAGCTCAAGGCCACCGTCTCGACCGATCTCAAGAACGCCTTCGTCGAGATCGACAACGACACCTACAAGGGCAAGTGGCTGGTGCTGTTCTTCTACCCGAAGGACTTCACCTTCGTCTGCCCGACCGAGATCGCCGGCTTCGCCAAGTACAACCAGGCGTTCCTGGACCGCGACGCGCAGCTGCTGACCGGCTCCACCGACAGCGAGTTCGTGCACCACGCCTGGCGCACGCACCACAAGGACCTGCACGACCTGCCGTTCCCGATGCTGGCCGACGTCAAGCGCGAGCTGACCTCGGCGCTGGGCATCCTGGACAAGAACGAGGGCGTGGCCCAGCGCGCCACCTTCATCGTGGATCCGGACGGCATCATCCGCTTCGTGTACGTGACCGACCTGTCGGTCGGCCGCAGCCCGGAGGAAGTGCTGCGCGTGCTCGACGCGCTGCAGACCGACGAGCTGTGCCCCTGCAACTGGAAGCAGGGCGACGAGGTGCTCAAGGTCGCCTGATCCCGCCATCCCCGCGAGCGTGCATGCGGGCCGGAACGCTGCCGGCCCGCATGCGGACCGCCTGCCGCCGGGGTTCGCCCCGGTTTCTTTTTGCCTGGAGTTCCGCGACATGAGCCTGACTGACCTGCGCAACGCGCTGCCAGACTACGCCAAGGACCTCAAGCTCAACCTCGACTCGGTGCTGAGCGAGGCCGGCTCCCCCGGCCTGGACGGCAAGCAGATCCGGGTGATCGCGCTCGCCTGCGCCATCGCCACCCGCTACCTGCCGCTGACCGCCGCGCTCGAGGCCTTCGCCGCCGAGCAGCTCTCGCCCGAGGAGATCCACGGCGCGAAGGCGGCCGCCGCGATCATGGCGATGAACAACATCTACTACCGCGCCACGCACCTGATCCACAACGACGAGTACGGGCAGATGCGCACCGGCCTGCGCATGAACGTGATGGCCCGCCCGGGCGTGGACAAGCTCACCTTCGAGCTGGCTTCGCTCGCGGTGTCGGCGATCAACGGCTGCGGCGCGTGCCTGGACTCGCACGAGCGCACCATCCGCCAGCACGGCGCCAGCGCGCAGGCGGTGCAGAGCGCGCTCAGGATCGCCGCGGTGGTGCACGCGGTCGGCGTGACCGCGGAGCAGGCGGCGGCGTGACGGGTACGATGGCGGGATGACGCCCGCCGCCACGGACATCGCCGCCGCGCTGTGCCACGCCCGCGCCCGGGTGGAGCCGGCCGAGGCCGAGCTGCTGCTCGCGCACGCGCTCGGCCGGCCGCGCAGCTGGCTGTACGCGCACGGCGACGAGCCGCTCGCCCCGGCCGTGCAGGCCGCGTTCGAGGCCCTGCTGCAGCGGCGCCAGGCCGGCGAGCCGGTGGCCTACCTCACCGGCCGGCGCGGCTTCTGGCGCTTCGAGCTGCGCGTCACCCCGGCCACGCTGATCCCGCGTCCGGAAACCGAGCGCCTGGTCGAACTGGCGCTGGAGCGCCTGCCCGCGGGCCGCGCGCTGCGCGTGGCCGACCTCGGCACCGGCAGCGGCGCGATCGCGCTCGCCATCGCCTGCGAGCGGCCGTGGGCGCGGGTGGTCGCCACCGACGCCAGCGCCGCGGCGCTGGCGGTGGCGCGGGCCAATGCCGAGGCGCTCGCGCTGGGCAACGTCGAGTTCCGCCATGGCGACTGGTGCGCCCCGCTGCACGGCGAGCGCTTCGACCTGATCGCGAGCAATCCGCCCTACGTCGCCGAGGGCGATCCGCACCTCGACGCCCTGCGCCACGAACCCCCGGCTGCGCTGGCCTCGGGCGCGGACGGGCTCGATGCGATCCGCGCCATCGTCCGCGACGCGCCCGCGCACCTGGCCGCGGGCGGCTGGCTGCTGCTCGAGCACGGCTACGACCAGGGCGCGGCGGTGCGCGCGCTGCTGCGCGCCGCCGGCTTCGTCGAGGTCGTCACCGAACGCGACCTGGAAGGGCGCGAACGGGTGAGTCTGGGCAGGTGCGGGCCTGAGCCGCTGAGGTAACATCGTCCGCCCCCGGCCGGAAGCCGCCCCCATGCGCACGCTGTATCCCGAGCTGCAGCCCTTCGACACCGGCACGCTCAAGGTGGACGCGCGCCACACGCTCTACTACGAGCAGTGCGGCAATCCGCGCGGCAAGCCGGTGGTGGTGCTGCACGGCGGGCCGGGCGCGGGCTGCAACGAGAAAATGCGGCGCTTCCACGACCCGGCGAAGTACCGGATCGTGCTGTTCGACCAGCGCGGCGCCGGCCGGTCCACGCCGCACGCCGACCTCACCGACAACACCACCTGGCACCTGGTCGCCGACATCGAGGCCCTGCGCACGCGCCTGGGTATCGAACGCTGGCAGGTGTTCGGCGGCTCGTGGGGCTCCACGCTCGCGCTCGCCTATGCCGAGACGCACCCCGAGCGGGTCACCGAGCTGGTGCTGCGCGGCATCTTCATGCTGCGCCGCTGGGAGCTGGAATGGTTCTACCAGGAGGGCGCCTCGCGCCTGTTCCCGGATGCGTGGGAGCACTACCTGGCGCCGATCCCGCCGGTGGAGCGGCACGACCTGATGAGCGCCTACCACCGCCGCCTGACCGCCGACGACCCGGCCGTGCGCCTGGCCGCCGCCCGCGCGTGGAGCGTGTGGGAGGGCGCCACCTCGTTCCTGCGCCAGGACCCGGACTTCATCAGCGGCCACGAGGAGGACGCGTTCGCGCTCGCCTTCGCCCGGATCGAGAACCACTACTTCGTCCACGGCGGCTTCTTCGAGGTCGAGGACCAGTTGCTGCGCGACGCGCACCGCCTCGCCGACATCCCCGGGGCGATCGTGCACGGCCGCTACGACGTGGTCTGCCCGCTGCAGAACGCCTGGGACCTGCACAAGGCCTGGCCGAAGGGCGAACTCGTCATCACCCCGACCTCGGGCCATTCCGCGTTCGAGGCCGAGAACGTGGACGCCTTGGTGACGGCGACGGACCGCTTCGCCTGAGCGACCTCACGCCGGGGGCAGCGGCGTCCCGTCCGGCTCGCGCTCCAGCATCCACAGCCCGGCCCAGAGCTTGATGTCGAGGGCGTAGCCCTCGCGCTGCTTGCGCACCAGCCAGCGCGGCGCGTCGCGGCGCGGCACGGCGTGCACGGTGATGTCCTCGCCGCCCACGCCGCCGCCGGGGCCGACCTTGGTCAATCCGGTGGCGCGGACGAAGGCGATGCGTTCGTTGGTCAGGCCGGCGGAGGTGGGGCCGACCAGCAGCACCTCCACCTTGTCCGCGCGCCAGCCGGTTTCCTCCTCCAGTTCGCGGCGCGCGGCATCCTCGAGCGTGTCCTCGCCGGACTCGTCGCCGACCAGGCCGGCGGGCATCTCGATCGTGCGCTGGCCCAGCGGCACGCGGTACTGCTCCACCAGCAGCACCTCGTCGGCGGGCGTGCGGGCGATGACGATCACCGCCATGCCCTGGCCGTGGACGCGCTCGCAGGATTCCCAGCGGCCGCGCCGGACCAGGCGCAGCCAGCGGCCCTGGGCGAGCAGTTCGAAGGGTTCGTCGTCGGGGGGGCTCATGCGAGGGATGCTACCCCGCGGGCGGGGTGGCGGGCCGAGGCCCGCCCTACGTCCCTGGCGGAGCGTAGGGCAGGCCGGCGGCGGCGTGCAGGCGGCGGCGCGACATCGGGCCGAAGCGCAGGTGCTCGCACAGCGCCTGCAGCGCCGCGCCGTCGGCAGCGCCGCGCGGGTACGGCGCGAGGGCGGCCACCGGCGCATCGCACGCGATCGTGGTCAGCTGCCGCCACAGCAGCACCGCCGCGCGCTGTTCGCGCAGGCGCGCGGCGATCTGCGCCGCGCCGCGCAGGCGCAGGAACGGCACCTCGTCCACGCGCGCCAGCAGCGCGTCGAGCGTGCCGAAGTGCGCCAGCAGCAGGGCCGCGGTCTTGGCGCCGATGCCGGGCACGCCGGGGATGTTGTCTATGGCATCGCCGGTGAGGGCCAGGAAGTCGGCGATCTGGTGCGCGTGCACGCCGTGCCGGGCGCGCACGCCGGCCGCGTTCCAGCGCTGGTCGCGGGAGAAGTCCCACTGCTCGTCCTCGCCGGCGAGCAGCTGCGACAGGTCCTTGTCGGCCGAGACGATCACCCCGCGGTGGCCGTGCGCGCGCGATGCGTGCAGGGCGCTGCCGATCAGGTCGTCGGCTTCGTACTCCGGATGCGCGAGCACGGCCAGGCCGAGCGACGCGCACAGCGCCTTGCAGTGCGCGAACTGGCGCTTGAGTTCCTCCGGCGCCGGCTCGCGGTTGGCCTTGTAGGCCGGGTACAGCGCGTTGCGGAAGCAGGAGTCGAGCGCCTCGTCGAACGCCACCACCACGTGCCGCGGGCGTTCGCGCTCGAGCAGGTCGAGCAGGAAGCGGGCGAAACCCTGCACCGCGTTGCTCGGCCAGCCGTCGGCGTCGCGGAACTCGTCCGGCATCGAGTGCCAGGCGCGGAACACGTACAGGCTGGCGTCGATGAGGTACAGGGGCGAGGGCATCACGGCGTCCAGTCGGACAGCAGCGCCGCGGGGTCCGGGCGCTCGCGCTCGGGCGCGTCCTGCTTCGGCGTGCCGATGTGGATGAAGCCGACGATGCGCTCGTGCTCGGCCAGGCCGAGCAGGCGCAGGATTGCCGGGTCGTAGGCCGGCCAGCCGGTCAGCCACTGCGCGCCGAAGCCCAGCGCCTGCGCCGCCTGCAGCAGCGCGAAGCAGACGCAGCACGCGGACGAGAAGCGCTCGGACTCGGGGATCTTCTCGTCCGGGCCCAGGCGCGCGATCACCGCCACCACCACCGGGGCATGGGCGAAGCGCTGGCGGTCCTTCTCCAGCACCGCCTCGCTCGCCTCCGGATCGCGTTCGCGGGCCCGCGCGGCCAGCGCCTCGCCGAGCGCGTGGCGGGCGTCGCCGGCGATGCGCAGGAAGCGCCACGGCACGCGCTTGCCGTGGTCGGGCACGCGCACCGCGGACTGCAGCAGCCGCAGCAGGGTGGGGTGATCCGGGCCGGGCTCGCCCAGCAGGCGGGCGGGAACCGACCGGCGGCGGTCCAGGCAGGACAGGGGGGTGTGACGATCGGTGTTCATGAATTGGGAAGGATGTCACGATTTGGAAACGAGGTTGTCCGCCTGACGCGGATCGGCACTAAGCTGCCGTGGCGCGTCGAAATTCGCCGCGGACGGTCTGTTCGGGGAAGTGCCATGTCCGGTCATGCGATGGGGGTGGGCCAGCCACCGCGCAGCAATCCTGCCGAAGTGCTGGAGGAAATGAAGCGCGTCGCGGTGGAGCAGCTCGGGGGGCTGCCCAGCGCGCTGTACCAGCCGATCGAGGACGCGCTCAACGACGCCGCGCGCCGCTCGGGGCTGGTCATGATCCGCCGCAGCGACCATGCCGCGCTGCTCGCCCTGCGCCAGCGCAACGCCGCGTACGTGATGCGCTACCGGCAGATGATCGCGCAGGGCTTCGAGGATTTCCGTGTGCTGCCGCTGCGCGCGCGAAGCGGCACCCCGCTGGGGCTGGTGGAAGAGAGCCAGCTCGAGTTCCATTTCGCTGGCCAGAAGCTGGCCGAGTCCATCAGCCAGCGCTACGCGCGTCCGCTGGAAATCCTGGAAGGCCGGCTGGAGGAGCTGGCGCAGGCGCTCGGCCAGAGCGCGCCGGCCAACCCGCTCGGCCCGACCCGCCTGGCCGGCGCGTTCCTGGCCACCTACCGCGACGCCGAGATCCCCGAGACCCTGCGTCCGCTGCTGTTCCGCCAGTACGAACTCGAGCTCAACAGCGTGCTCGGCGACCTCTACGGCCGGGTCAACACCCTGCTGGCCGCTGCCGGCTACGGGATCTCGAAGGCGGCCCGCGCCGCGCAGCCGGCGCCGGCGGCCACGCCCGTTCCGCCGCCCGCCCCCGAGCCGGTGGAAACCGAGCTGGAGGCGCGCGAGCGCCTGACCGAGCTGCGCGAGCTGGTGCATGCCTGGCGCGAGCGCGTCACGCCGCCGGCCGAGGCGTCCGCCGGCCGTCGCGCCGTGCCGCGCCGCGAGCTGCGCCCGGCCGAGGTGGTGAGCGTGGTCTCGCTGCTGCAGCGCGACGCCCCCGAGCCCTTCGCGCGCGCGCTGGCCGGCGCCGGCAGCCTGGCCGACACCATCCGCCAGCAGCTCACCGAGGGTGCGCGCCGGCTCGGCCTGGACCCCGAGCAGACCTGCTTCAGCCAGCACGAGCACGACGCCATTGACATGGTCGGCCTGCTGTTCGAGTCGCTGTTCCAGACCCACGCCATGCTCGACCGTGCGCGCCGGCTTTACGCACGCCTGGTGCTGCCCTACGTCAAGGTGGCGCTCAACGACGATGCCCTGTTCGTGCGCCGCACCCATCCCGCGCGGCGCCTGCTCGATGCGATCACCGAGGCCTGCGAGGGCAACGAGGGCGCCACGCCGCAGGACCGCGAACTACTCGAGCGCGTGGCCGGCGTGGCCCAGCGCATCGTCGCCGACTTCCACGAGGATCTGGCGATCTTCGAGACCGCCGCCGAGGAGCTGGAGTCGCTGCTCGAACAGCAGCGTCGGCGGACCGAAGTGCTGGAGAAGCGCGCGGCCGAGTCGGTGTACGGCAAGGAACGCCTGCTGCAGGCGCGCCTGCAGGCCGGTGCCGCACTCGGCGAACGGCTGCGCAAGGCCCCGCTCACCGAGGCCGTGGCGCAGTTCCTCAGCGAGCATTGGCAGCACCATCTGGTGCAGACCCTGCTGCGCGACGGGCTGGGTTCGACCCGGCACGAGGACACGCTGGCGCTGGGCGACGCGCTAGTGGTGGTGGATGGGCTAGCCGCGCAGGGCCGCGGCGGCGTCGTCGCCGACCGCCTGCTCGCGCTGCAGCCGGCGATCGCCGATTGCCTGGCGAGCTGCGGCCTGGACGAGAGCGCGGCGCAGGAGTGGTTCGCGGGGCTGGTGCGCGCGCTGGCGCAACCGGACCTGCCGCGCAGCGTGCGCCATCTGCCGCCGCCGCAGGTCGCCGACGAGGAGGCCGACCAGGGCGTGCTGCGGGTGGTTGGCGGCCATGCCAGCCTGCACTTCGAGCCGCAGGCGGCCGAGCGCATGCGCCGGCTGGCGCCCGGCGAGTGGCTGCGGCTGGTGGATGCGGAGGGGCAGAACATCGCTGCCAAGGTGGCCTGGATCAGCCCGCTGACCGGGCGCCTGCTCTTGGTCAACCGGCGCGGCATGCGCGTGCTGGTGGCCTCGCCCGAGCAGCTCGCCGCGCTGCATGCCGAAGGGCGGCTGGAGGTCGGTGCTGGGCCGGAGCCCTTCGACGAGGCGATGCGCCGCGTGGGCGAGCGACTGAAGCGCGCCGTCGGCCAGAACTGACGCCCTGCGTTGCGCGTTCCGCCGGCGCATTCGCTAGGATGCGCCGGGGTCACGACGGAGCGCAGCATGGGCATCACCATCGGAGTGGCGCGCGAGACTGCGCCGGGCGAACGGCGCGTGGCGCTGACGCCGGAGACCTGCCGCAAGCTGGTTGCGGCCGGCGCGCAGGTGCGGATCGAGCGCGGGCTCGGCGCCGGCGCGCACTTCGCCGACGCCGCCTATGCCGAATCCGGCGCGCAACTGGTGGACGATGCGCGCGCCGCGCTGGCCGAAGCCGACCTGGTGCTGTGCGTGCAGCCGCCGCCGGTGGCCGTCGTCGAGGCCCTCAAGCCCGGCGCGGTGCTGGTCGGCATGCTGCAGCCGCAGGCCGATCCGGTGCGCGCCGCGGCCATGCAGGCGCGCGGCATCGTCGCTTTCCCGCTCGAACGCCTGCCGCGCACCACCCGCGCCCAGGCGATGGACGTGCTCAGCTCGCAGGCCGGCATGGCCGGGTACAAGGCGGTGCTGATCGCGGCCACCCTGGCGCCGCGCTTCTTCCCGATGCTGACCACCGCCGCGGGCACGATCCGCCCGTCGAAGGTGCTGGTGATCGGCGCCGGTGTGGCCGGATTGCAGGCGATCGCCACCGCGAAACGGCTCGGCGCGCAGGTCGAGGGCTTCGACGTGCGCCCGGAGACGCGCGAGCAGATCGAATCGCTCGGCGGGCGCTTCCTCGACCTGGGCGTGAGCGCGGCGGGCGAGGGCGGCTATGCGCGCCCGCTCACCGACGAGGAACGCGCCGAACAGCAGCGCCGCCTGGCCGCGCACCTGAAGAACGTGGACGTGATCGTGTGCACCGCGGCGGTGCCGGGGCGGCCGGCGCCGAAGATCGTCAGCACGGCGATGGTCGAGGGCATGCGCCCGGGCAGCGTGATCGTGGATCTGGCCGCCGAGACCGGCGGCAACTGCGAACTGACCCGGCCCGGCCAGACCATCGAGCACGCCGGCGTCACCGTCGCCGGCCCGCTCAACCTGCCCAGCCAGGGCGCGGTGCACGCCAGCGAGATGTACGCGCGCAACGTGCTCAATTTCGCCCTGCTGCTGCTCAGGGACGGCGCGCTCGCGCCTGACTGGAGCGACGAGCTGCTGGCCAGGACGGTGTGGCCGGAGCGCGGCTGAGACGGCCGCACTCCGGATTTCCCCGGCAACGGGTCATTCCTTCGGCGGCGGGTTGGCGCGCAGCCACTCGCGGCGCTGTTCGGGCGTCATCGCCTTCCATTTCGCGCGGAAGGCCTGGCGTTCCTCCGGGGTCATCGTGCGCATCTTCGCGAACAGCGCGCGCATGGCCTCGCGCTTTTCCGGCGGCATGTGCGCCCAGCGCCCCATGCCGTGACGGGCGCGGGCGCGCTGCTCGGGGGTCATGGTCTGCCAGCGCTGGGCGTGCTGCATCATCCGTGCGCGCGCTTCGGGGTTGGCGTTCCAGCGCTCGCGGACCGGCGCGATCAGCAGCTCGCGTTCGGCCTGGCTGAGCTGTTCCCAGGCCGGATAGCTGCGCGCGGGCGCGGAGGCCTGCTCGGCGAGGGCGGGGCCGGCCAGCAGCGCGGCGAGCAGCAGGACATGGCGGGATCGGGACATGGCGGGTCACTCCAGAGGGAAGTCGGGCGCATCGGTGGATGCGAGCCAGAGGTAGAGGTCGGGGGATTCGTCGAGCACGGCATCGAGCGGGGCATCGCCGGCGAGCGTCGCCGTGGGCATGGTGCCGGTCGGCGTCGCGGGGGCGGACGGCGCCGGCAGGCGGGTCAGGCCGATCGCCAGCACGCCGACCGCGCAGGCGGCGGCCAGCGGCCAGGCGATGCGCCAGGCGCGCGCGGGCGGCGCGGGCGCGGGACGCAGGCGCAGGCGGGTGGCCGGCGACAGCCGCGATAGCGACCGCGCGTAGCACTCCCGTGCGTGCCGGTCGAACTCGGCGTCGCGGTGCGGATCGGGTCCGGGCGTGGTCATCGGAAATCCTCCAGCTGTCGTTGCAGCGCCTCGCGCGCACGGAAGAGGTGGGTCTTCACCGCGCCCTCGCTGCAGCCCATCGCCTGCGCGGTGGCGGCCACGTCCAGTTCCTCCAGCACGCGCAGGGTGAAGGCCTCGCGCTGGCGGCGCGGCAGCGCGCGCAGCGCCGCGGCCAGGCGCGCGTAGGCCTCGCGGTCGTCGTGGCGGTGCGCGGGATCGGCCTGCGGGTCGGGCGTCCAATCAATCACGCTGCCGTCCTCGCGCGCATCGCCGCGCAGCCAGCCCAGGCGCAGCAGCCGCCGGCGTTGCACATCCACCATGCGCCGGCGCAGCACGCTCCAGAACAACGGCGTCCATTCCGCGGCCGGGCGGTCGGCATAGCGGAGCATGCGCAGCATCGCGTCCTGGACCGCGTCGAGCGCGTCCTCGCGGTGCTGCAGGCCGAGTTCGGCGAAGCGGAACGCGCGCGCGGCGATCGCATGCAGGAACGCGTCCAGCGTGCGCGGCGCGGCCGGGCCCGCGTCCGGATCGGACGCGGGGCGGGGGCCGGCCTCGGCGGGCGCTTCGCTCACGCGCAGCAGCATATCGGCGCGGGCTCAGTGGTGGCGGTCCCAGCGGCGGTCGAAGCGCTCGCCGCGGCGATCGAGGCGGGCATTGATGCGTTCGCCACGACGGTCCAGCCGCGCATCAACGCGGTCGCCACGGCGGTCCAGATGCTCGGCCAGGCGCGCATGGCCATGGGCCTCGGCGTGCGCGGCGCGGCGGTCGAGGCGGGCGTCAATGCGGTCGCCGCGCAGGTCGAGCCGGTGCTCGATGCGGTCGCCGCGCCGGTCCAGGCGGCGTTCGACGCGGTCGCCGCGGTCGGCGGCATGGACGGCCCCGGCGGCCAGCAGCAGGGCGGCGGCGAGGGCGAGGCGGGTGCGGGTCATCGGTAGATCCTCCGGTGGCAGGGGAGACTGCGCAGGAGGGAACGCCCCGGGGCGGCGGCGGTTGACCGCGCCACGGCCGCGTTCAGGGCTCGTTATGATGGGGCGGACGCGACCTGGGGAGCCCGCGCATGACCGACGGATTCGTGGCGCTGTACATCTTCATGCTCGCGGCGATCGCGGGCCACGTGATCATCGCCCGCGTGCCGGTGATCCTGCACACGCCGCTGATGTCGGGCAGCAACTTCATCCACGGCATCGTCCTGATCGGCGCGATGGTGGTGCTGGGGCACGCCGACTCCACGCTGGAGAAGGCGATCGGCTTCCTCGCCGTGCTGCTCGGCGCCGGCAACGCCGCCGGCGGCTACGTGGTCACCGAGCGCATGCTGGAGATGTTCAAGTCGTCGAAGCGGCCCGGAGGCCAGGCATGAGCTGGCTGCCCACCCTGGCCAAGGCCAGCTACTTCGTCGCCGCCACCCTGTTCCTGCTCGGCCTGCAGCGCATGGCCTCGCCGCGCACCGCGCGCAGCGGCATCCAGTGGGCCGGCGCCGGCATGCTGATCGCCACCGTGGCCACGTTCGCGCTGCCGGGGCTGCACAACCTCGGCCTGATCGTGCTCGCGCTGGTGCTGGGCACGGTGCTGGCGTGGGTCTCGGGCAAGCGCGTGCCGATCACCGACATGCCGCAGATGGTCGCGCTGTACAACGGCATGGGCGGCGGTTCGGCGGCGGCGATCGGCGCGGTGGAGCTGCTGCGGTTCTCGGCCGAAGGGCGCGCGCCGTCCCTGGCCGCCGTGGTGCTGGCCACGCTCGGCGCGCTGATCGGCGCGGTCTCGCTGTCGGGCTCGGTGGTCGCCTGGGCCAAGCTCGACGGACGCATGGACAAGCGCTACGTGTTCCCGGGCCAGCAACTGTTCAACGGCGCGGTGTTCGCGCTCGCGCTCGCGCTGGGCGGGATGGTGGTGCACGCGCTCGGCGTGCCGGCGATCGTGGCCTTCTTCCTCGCCGCGCTCGCGCTCGGTGTGCTGATGACGCTGCCGATCGGCGGCGCGGACATGCCGGTGGTGATCTCGCTGTACAACGCGCTGACCGGCCTGGCGGTGGCGTTCGAGGGCTACGTGCTCGGCAACGAGGCGCTGATCATCGCCGGCACGATGGTCGGCGCCGCCGGCACGCTGCTCACCCAGCTGATGGCCAGGGCGATGAACCGGCCGCTGCGCAACGTGCTGTTCGGCAGCTTCGGCGGCGGCGGGCAGGCGCAGGAGATCCAGGGCGCGCAGAAGCCGATCGAGGCCGGCGACGTGGCGGCGATGATGGCCTATGCCGAGCGGGTGGTGGTGGTGCCCGGCTACGGCATGGCGGTGGCGCAGGCGCAGCACAAGATCTGGGAGCTGGCGCAGAAGCTGCTCGAGCGCGGGGTGAAGGTGAAGTTCGCGATCCACCCGGTGGCCGGGCGCATGCCCGGGCACATGAACGTGCTGCTGGCCGAGGCCGGCGTGCCCTACGACCTGATCGCGGACATGGACGACATCAACCCCGAGTTCGCCAACACCGACGTGGCGCTGGTGATCGGCGCCAACGACGTGGTCAACCCGGTGGCGAAGACCGACCCGTCCTCGCCGATCTACGGCATGCCGATCCTGGACGTGGTGAACGCGAAGAACGTGGTGGTGATCAAGCGCGGCAAGGGCACCGGCTTCGCCGGGATCGAGAACGCGCTGTTCTACGCCGACAACACGCGCATGCTCTACGGCGACGGCGCGGAGATGGCGGCGGCGCTGGTCGCCGAGCTCAAGGCGCTCGACGGCGGCGGGCACTGAGCTTCAGCGCGCGGCGATCACGGCCACGGCCAGCGCCGCGAGGTACCACAGCACGTCGCCGGGCACGTCGGTGGCCAGCTGCGCGAGGGTCCAGGTCAGGGACGGGCCGAGGCGCTGCAGGGTTTCGAGGAAATCCAGGCCGAGCGGCCCGCCGACCTGCGCGGCGACGATCCACCAGTGCGCCAGCGCGATCGCCAGGCCGGTCGCCGCCACCGCCGCGAGCGGGCGCGGCCAGCCGCGCGGCACGCCGGCCAGGCGCAGCAGCCAGGCCGCGTCCAGCGCCGCCACCACCGCCATCCACGCGGCCTGGTGGCCGGAGAGCATGGCCACCGCCACCCACGCCGCGGCCACGCCGCCGCTGCCGAGCAGCAGCAGTGCGAGCGCGAACAGGGGCAGGGTGCGATGGGGTGCCGGATTCGGTCGGGCGTTGGGCATCCGGACAGCATAGCCGGCGCGCGGGGCTTAAAATCGCATCTTGTCCCGCGCTGCGGTGCCCGCATCTTCCCGTCATGTATTCCCGCAGCAGCGAACCCGTCCGTTTCGAGCGCGACTGCGCCGCCGTCCTGGTTCCGCAGGGCGAGCAGGTGACCCTGCCCGCCGGCAGCGTCGGCTACATCACCCAGGCGCTCGGTGGCAGCTGGACCGTGTTCGTCGAGGGCAACCTGTTCCGCATCGCCGGGCGCGATGCCGACGCGATCGGCAAGGAGCCGCCCGAGCCGCTGCAACTGCCCGAGGGCGCGAGCGACGAGGACGTGGAGAAGCTGGTCTGGCGCCAGTTGCGCACCTGCTTCGACCCCGAGATCCCGATCAACATCGTGGACCTGGGCCTGGTGTACGAGGTCGGCCTGCGTCGGCGCGAGGACGGCCAGCGCCTGGTCGAGGTGCGCATGACCCTGACCGCGCCGGCCTGCGGCATGGGCGAGATCCTGGTGGACGACGTGCGCAGCAAGCTCGAGCTGATCCCGACCGTGGCCGAGGCCGACGTCGAGCTGGTGTTCGACCCGCCCTGGAACCGCAGCATGATGTCCGAGGCGGCGCGGCTCGAGACCGGGATGTTCTGACGCCGCGCCGTCGCGCGGGTGGTCATTTGCGCGCGGCCGATTCCGCCGGTGCCGCGGCCAGCCGCAGTTCGGCGCTGTCCGCGCCGGAGGCGCCGGTGAGCCAGGCCAGGGTCGCGCCGCGCAGGCCGGTGCGGGCCTCGAGCGCGGTGCGCTCAGCCTCGCCGCAACCGGGTACGTCCACGCCGCGTGCGGCCAGACTGTGGGTTTCGAGCTGGCTGATGACATCGCCCAGGCGGTGCGCCTGCGCGTGCACCGCGGCCAGGCGGGTCGTGGCCCGGGCCTGCTCGCCGGTGGCGTGGGCCATCGCGGCTTCGACCACGTCGAGACGGTTGGTCAGCAGCCAGGCATCGCGCGGCAGGCCATGGCGGGCGGCGGCCAGATGGGTGCGGCTGGCGGGCCAGTCGCCGCGCGCGGCGGCGACTTCGGCCAGCCCGGTCTCGATGTTGGCGGTCAGCCAGGCGTACCCGGCATGCCGGACAGGGGTGCGCGCCGCGGCATACAGGGCCTGGGCGCGGTCGAGCGCGCCGATGCGGGTGAGCAGGGTCGCCAACTGCATGGCGTAGGCCCAGCGGTCGGGTCCGTCCGGCAACTGCGCGGTCTCGGTTTCCGCAGCGTCGAGCAGGCGGCCGGCGCGTTGGCGGTCGCCGGCCATCAGTTCGACGCCGGCGCGGGTCAGCAGGGCCTGCAGGCGCGTGCTCGGCTGCGCCGACTCGGCGCACAGCGCGGCGTAACGGCGTGCGCCGGTGAGATCGCCGCGCACCAGGCGCAGCTCGCCCTTGACGCAGGCCAGGCGTTCGGTGGCGGCGGTCAGGCGCGGGCGGCCGTCGCCGTCGTTGCGCAGATGCCGGTCGAGCGTGCTCTCGGCCTGCGCGTAGCGGCCGCGGATGCCGGCCAGCGCCGACACGAACTGGTCTATCCACAGCGCGTTCTCGCCGTGCGGGTCGGCCGCGCGCAGGCGCGCGATTCGCCGTTCGGCACTGGCGAAGTTGGCCCGCAGCAGGTCCTCGTTGAGCAGGTCGAACTCCAGGTACTGCTGGCTCTGGGTGTCGCCGGAGGCGCGCGCGGTGGCCAATGCCTGCTCCAGCCGCGCCCGGTACTGCGCCATGTCGCCTTCGCGGTAATGGCGGAATGCCTCCATGCGCAGGATCTGCACCTCGAGCCAGTGGTAGCCGCCCTCGCGCGCCTGCACCAGCAGCGCGTCCAGGCGCGGGTTCGGCCCCTTGCCCGGGCGCAGGGTCTCGGCCAGGAAGCGCGCGTAGAGGGCATCGGTGTGGTCGCCGGCGGCTTCGAACTGGCGCGCGGCGCGTTCGAAACCGGACAGGTCGCCGAAGCCTTCGTGTTCGAACGCGTCGGCCTGGGCCAACAGCAGCGAGGCCGAGGCGCGTTCCAGCACCCAGCCGGGGCCGGCCTCGCGCGCGAGCTGGTCGGCGGCGCGTGCGTCGCGGCGCGCGCTGACCGAATCGCCCAGGCCCAGGTGCACCTCCCCCAGGGTCAGCAGGCGCGCGATCTGCTGCCCGACCGGCTCGCTCTGCCAGCGCGGCTGCGACAGGATCGCCAACGCCTGCTGCAATTGCCCGGTGCGCGCGAGCAGACGCGCGTGGTCGAGCGTCCAGGCGGACTTGCCGGGATGGCGGCGGGCGAGCTCGGCATAGGCGGCCACGGCCGCGGCCTCGCGGCGCGGATCCACCGCGAGCCGGTAGGCATGCAGGGCCTGCGCCACGTCCTTCGGCACCGGTGCCAGCAGCTCCAGCGCGGCCTCCATCTGTTCCACCGCCGGCGCGGCCAGGGCCAGGCGCGAATACGACCGCGCCAGTTCCATCCGGGCCAGGCCGAAGCGCGGCGCCCTGCCCACCACCTCGCGCAGGATCTCCGCGCTCTCGGCCCAGTCGCGGCGCTTGAGCGCGTCGCGCGCGTCGGCGTAGCGGCGACCGGCATCCGCGCCGATCTCCAGCGCCGGCCAGGGTTCCTCCGCGCGCGCCGGCAGCAGCTGCACGAGCACCTCGCGGCTGAGCGAATCCACCAGCGCCGGCATTTGCGTGGCATCGCCCTCGCGGCTCAGTCGGTGTTCGTGTCCACCCGCCTCGAAGCGGGCCAGCAACGAAACCCGGCGGGGCTGGCCGGGCACGACGCTGGCCGCGAGCAGCACCACCTGGGGCGGAGTCGCGCCGGCGTTGGTGGCCAGACTCGACTCGGGCACCAGGTTGACCTCCGGCAGGCTGCCCAGCTTCCACTCCAGCCAGGCGTGCAGCAGTCGCAGCGGCCAGCGCACCTCATGCGGGGCGGCGGCGTCCTCGGCGGTCACCAGGGTCAGCGTGAGCGTCGGTGCCGCGGCCGCAGAGGGGCGTTCGCGGCCGGGGTACCACCAGGCCGCCAGGCCGGCGGCAAGCAGGGCGAAGGCGGCGGCGCCCGCCCAGCGCCAACGGCGTGGCGGGCGTGTCCGGTGCGCGGCGGGCGGGGCGGCGATGCCGGCCGCCGCCGCGGGTTCCGGGCCCGCCGGTTCGGGCGCCGGCGCCGGTACCGGTGCGGGGGGCGCCGACGGCCGCGGCGCAGCGGGGGCGTCCGCCGTCACCGGCGTCGGCGGCTCGAAGACGTAGCCGCTCTTGGCGACGGTGCGGATCCAGTGCTTGCGCGTCTCGCCCAGCGCCTTGCGCAGCATCCACACGCTCTGCGAGAGGTTGGCGTCCTCGACGATCACGCCCGGCCAGACGCGCTGGAACAGCGCGGCCCGGGTGTGCAGCACCTGCGGCTCGGCCAGGAACACCAGCAGCAGCTCGAACATGCGCTGCGGCAGTTCGGTCTCGCCCTCGGGATGGGAGACACGGCGGTAGCGCAGGTCCACGCGCACGTCCCCGACCCGGAGATGCCGGGTGTCCGCAGGCCAGGGCGTGCGCGTGACGTCGGGCAAGGCGGAGTCTCGGGCCGATGGCCCCGGGTGCCGCGTGGAGCAACCCCTCGCGGACCGCACAGGGGGGAGCTTGAACGGCAAGCGTACGGCGCCCCGGTCGCATAGCGCGGGAATGGAGGGGGCGTCATTTCGGAACTGTGACCGAATTCAAACTTTTCCCGCCATTTGAGAAAGATTTGAGAGCCAGCAAGAAGCCACGGACACCGTCCGGTCACTAAACCGTGACGCAGGCGGCGGTCCGATCCGCGCCGCCAGCGGTTCTGCGGGAAGGACTGCCGCTTCCGGATCGTTTCCTGACCTTCCGCGGCGGGGCCTCCGACGGGGCCCGCTGAGGGAAATTGCGGATTGGCGGACGCGCCGGAGCGCGCGTAGGACAGGGGCGGTACCGCGGCTCGGGCCGTGAGGCCGCCGGGGTTCCGGGATCGCCGGTGCAGGACGCGCCGGGACAGGGAGGTGACGGTCGTCGTGGCGGGAAGGAAGGTCGCCACGCGACCTCCCCCATTCCGGGGGCGCGGTTCCGGGGCGCATGGGGGATGCGCCCGGCGCTGCCGCCGGGGTGGGGAGACGGCCGGCGGGCCGGGGAAGGGGAGGCAGCGATGCCGCCCGGCAGGCCGCCGTCGCCGCATCGCGGCCCTCGCGGGACGCGGTGCGGGCACCACCGTCGTTCGAGCCCGTCCGCGCCGCGACCCGGCGCGGACAACCTTTCCATTCGACTCGGGGGTTTCACCGGAATGTCCATCCAGCACCGCACCCGGCAGCACCTGCTCGCCGCCGCCACTGCCGTCGCGCTCGCCACCGCGGCCTTCGCACTCCCTGCCGAGGCCGCCGACCTGCGCGTGGCCCGTCAGCCGGTCAAGGGCCAGTACATCGTGGTCCTCAAGGAGGAGGTGGCCAGCCTGGCCAGCGAGCGCTCGCAGCGCCCGCGCGTGGCCACCGTCGCGCAGGAGATCGCCCGCGCCCATCGCGCCAACGTCATGCGCAGCTTCGAGCACGCCCTGCGCGGCTTCGTGGTCCGCGCCGACGACGCCGCGCTCGCCCGCCTGCTCGCCGACGACCGCGTCGCCTACGTCGAGGAGGACGGCTACGTCCGGGCGACCGCGACCCAGAACAACGCCACCTGGGGCCTGGATCGCATTGACCAGCGCGACCTGCCGCTGAGCGGCACCTACACCTACGACACCACCGCGTCCGGAGTGCATGCCTACATCATTGACACCGGCATCCGCGCCAGCCACACCGACTTCGGCGGCCGGATCGGCAACGGCTACACCGCGATCAGCGACGGCAACGGCACTTCCGACTGCAATGGCCACGGCACCCACGTCGCCGGCACCGTCGGCGGCGCGACCTGGGGTGTGGCCAAGGGCGTGACCCTGCATCCGGTGCGGGTGCTCGACTGCAACGGCTCGGGCACCAATTCGGGCGTGATCGCCGGCATGGATTGGGTCGCCTCGAACCACGTCAAGCCGGCCGTGGCCAACATGAGCCTGGGTGGCGGCGCATCCACCGCGGTGGACGACGCGGTCACGCGCATGACCAACGCCGGCGTCACCGTGGTGGTGGCCGCGGGCAACGACAACAGCAACGCCTGCAACTACTCGCCGGCGCGCGCGGCCTCGGCGATCACTGTCGGTTCCACCACCAACACCGACGCGCGTTCGTCGTTCTCCAACTACGGCTCGTGCCTGGACATCTTCGCCCCGGGCTCGTCCATCACCTCGGCCTGGTCCACCGGCGACACCGCCACCAACACCATCAGCGGCACCTCGATGGCCTCGCCGCACGTGGCCGGCGTGGCCGCGCTGTACCTGGCGGCCAATCCGTCGGCGACCCCGTCCCAGGTGACCAACGCGATCATCAACGCCGCCACGCCGAACAAGGTCACCAGCGCGGGCACCGGCTCGCCGAACCGGCTGCTGTACTCCTTCTTCACCAGCAGCCCGCCGCCCCCGCCGCCGAGCAATGAGCTCAGCAACGGCGTAACGGTCTCCAACCTGTCGGCGAGCCAGGGCAACTGGCTGCACTACACCATGTCGGTGCCGTCGGGGGCGAGCAACCTGAAGTTCGTCATCACCGGCGGTTCTGGCGACGCCGATCTGTACGTCAAGTTCGGCTCGCAGCCGACCAGCAGCTCCTACGACTGCCGGCCGTACAAGAGCGGCAACGAGGAAACCTGCAGCTTCACCACGCCGCAGGCCGGCACCTGGTACGTCAGCCTGCACGCCTACACCAGCTTCAGCGGCGTGAGCCTGACCGGCAGCTACACCGAGCCCTGCACGAGCAATTGCGTGCAGACCTACACCAACCCCAACAACTACACCATCAACGACAACAGCACGGTCGAGAGCCCGATCTCGGTCTCCGGCCGCAGCGGCAACGCGCCGTCGAACGCGCAGGTGGCGGTGGACATCAAGCACACCTACCGCGGCGACCTGGTGATTGACCTGGTCGCGCCGGACGGCTCGCTGTACCAGCTGAAGAACAGCAGCAGCTCCGACAGCGCGGACAACGTGATCGCCACCTACACGGTGAACCTGTCGAGCGAGGCGCTGAACGGCACCTGGAAGCTGCGCGTGCGCGATGTGTACTCCGGCGACACGGGCTACATTGACAGCTGGAGCATCACCTTCTGAGCGTCGTTCTCCAGGAAGGAGACGGGCCCCGGCAGGATGCCGGGGCCCGATTTGTTGCAGGGGTCGCAGCCGCCGCGCAGGCGGCGCGGACATGGCCTGACCAGCCAGGGCGCCGATCGCGGACAGTGCAGGGGGCACGGTCCGCGGCGTCGCAGGGACGCGCGGCCGCGCTGCCGGCCGCCCACCAGGCAGTGCACGAGCAAGGCCCGTCTGCCGGCGGGCTCCCTCTCAATCATTCGTCATTTCCAGGGGAATCTGATGTCCGTTGCAAGCAACCGCTGCATGCGCCTGCATGCGCTCGCCGTGGCGACCTCGGTCGCGCTGTGCACGCTCGCCGCCCCGGCCTTCGCCGGCCGGGTCGAGACCGCCGGCCTGGACTCGGCCGCTACCCACGACCGCTTCATCGTCCGCTACCGCGAGGGCACGCCGCAGCGCGCCGACGTGGCCCAGGCCCGGGGCGCGCTGAACCGCGCTGCGGCGGCCAAGGTCGGCGGCCGGGCGGTGGCGCTCGGCCACCTGCGCCGCATGGGGATCGGCGCCGACGTGGTCAAGGCCGACCGCAAGCTCGACCGGGTCGAGGCCGAGGCGCTGATGCGGCAGATCGCCGCCGATCCGAACGTCGAGTACGTGGAGGTGGACGCGCGCATGTACCCGGCGCTGACCCCGAACGACACCAACTACAGCCAGCAGTGGGGGTTCAACGGCACCTACGGCATCAAGGCCGAGCAGGCCTGGGACATCTCCACCGGCACCGGCGTGGTGGTGGCGGTGATTGACACCGGCAGCACCAACCACAGCGACCTCAACAGCAATACCCTTCCGGGCTACGACTTCATCTCCGACGCCACCGCCGCGCGCGATGGCAACGGCCGCGACAGCAATCCGCAGGACGAGGGCGACTGGGTCGCCGCCAACGAGTGCGGCTACACCCACCCGGCCTCGAACTCGAGCTGGCACGGCACCCACGTCGCCGGCACCGTCGCCGCGTTGACCAACAACGCCAAGGGCGTGGCCGGCACCGCGCACAACGCCCGGATCGTGCACGCGCGCGTGCTGGGCAAGTGCGGCGGCATGCTCTCCGACATCGCCGACGCGATCACCTGGGCCTCGGGTGGCACCGTCAGCGGCGTGCCGGCCAACGCCAACCCGGCCGAGGTGATCAACATGAGCCTGGGCGGCAGCGGCGCCTGCGGCACCACCTACCAGGCCGCGATCGACGGCGCGGTGAGCCGCGGCACCACGGTGGTGGTGGCGGCGGGCAACGACAACACCAACGTCTCCAACGCCCGCCCGGCCAACTGCAACAACGTGATCGCGGTGGCCTCGATCACCAGCACCGGCGCCCGTTCGAGCTTCTCCAACTACGGCACCGGCATCGACATCGCCGCGCCGGGTTCGAACATCATGTCCACGCTCAACGCCGGCACCACCACGCCCGGCGCCGAGAGCTACGCCTCCTACAACGGCACCTCGATGGCCACGCCGCACGTGGCCGGCGTGGTCGCGCTGATCCAGGCCCATGCCACCACGCCCAAGACCCCGGCCGAGGTCGAGGCGCTGATCAAGGCCAACGTCACGCCGTTCCCGTCGACGCCGTCGCAGCCGATCGGCCCGGGCATCCTCAACGCCAAGGCCGTGCTCGACGCGACCAACGGCGGCGGTGGTGGCGGCGGCGACACCGTGCTCAGCAACGGCGTGCCCAAGACCGGCCTGGCGGCGACCACCGGCAACTCGCTGAACTACACGATGACCGTTCCCGCGGGCGCGTCGAACCTGAAGTTCACGATCTCCGGTGGCACCGGTGACGCCGACCTCTACGTGAAGTTCGGCAGCGCGCCGACCGACACCTCGTACGATTGCCGCCCGTACCTCAGCGGCAACAACGAGACCTGCAACATCGCCACCGCCCAGGCCGGCACCTACTACGTGCGGGTCAAGGCCTACTCGAGCTACTCCGGGGTCAGCCTGACCGGCAGCTATTCCACCGGCACGGCCCAGACCTACACCAACTCGGCCGACTACACCATCAGCGACAACGCCACGGTGGAGAGCCCGATCACGGTGTCCGGCCGCAGCGGCAACGCCGGCAGCAGCGTGCCGGTGGCGGTCAACATCGTGCACACCTACATCGGCGACCTGAAGGTGGATCTGATCGCCCCGGACGGCTCGATCTACGTGCTGCACAACCGCAGCGGCGGCAGCGCCGACAACATCAACCAGACCTACACGGTGAACCTGTCGAGCGAGGCCCTGAACGGCACCTGGAAGCTGCGCGTGAACGACAACGCGGGCGGCGACACCGGCTACATCAACAGCTGGAGCATCACCTTCTGATCCTTGCGGGACGATCCCTGTCCGTCCCGGGCCCCGGCCTTGCGCCGGGGCTTTTTTCTTCCGGCGCCGCCGGCTCAGGCGAGCGGTTCGAAGCGGTTCGCGGCGATGTTCTTGCGCACCTTGTGCGGATCCCAGACGCGGCCGTTCATGGCGATGTACACGCCCGGCGGCAGCGATTGCACCGCGCCGACCGCGGTGCCGATGTTGAATTCGGCGTCGGAGCCGCGGAAGCGCGCGGGGTTGAGCGCGCCGGTCAGGACGATGGTCTTGCCTGGGATGCCGGCCAGCACCTTGGCCGTCTCCACCATGGTGTCGGTGCCGTGGGTGACCAGCACGTGGCGCATCGGCTGCGCGGCGATGGTGGCGCGCAGCAGCTCGCGGTCGGCGTCGGTGATGTACAGCGAGTCCTTGCGCAGCAGCGGGATCACGGTGAAGCGGAAGGCGACGCCGAGCTCCTCGAGGATGCGCGCGATCTGCGGCTCGCCGACCTGGTAGTCCGACTTGTCGTCGAAATAGACCTTGTCGATGGTGCCGCCGGTGGTGACGACGAGGAGTTCCTGCATGGCGTTGCGGCTCGGCGCGGACGGGCGCGGAATTATACGGCCGCGGCTCAATCCCGCCGGCCGAAGCGGGCGCGCAGGCCGGGCCAGGCGGAGGCGAACACCACCGCCAGCGCCAGCGCGATCGAGCCCCAGGCCAGCCCGGCGCGATCCGGGTGGGCCCAGGCGGTCATTACCCCGTGGCTGAACCATCCCAGCGCCAGCACCCCGGCTAGGAACGGCGCGCGGCGCCAGCCGGCCCAGGCCGCGAGCGCGAGCAAGGCCGGCGGTGCGGCGAACACCAGCAGGGCGGCCAGCGGGTCGGGATCGGTGGCGAACCAGAACGCGTACAACGCGGCGAGCGCGAGCAGGGCGGCGACCAGCACGCGGACCGGGGCGCTCATGCCAGCCTCGCGGCGAGCGTGGCGATGCGCCGGCCGAGCGCGCGCGCGAGCGCGGCTTCCTCGTCGCTCGGCTGCGGATCGTCCTGCAGCCCGGACACGTGGCTCGCGCCGTAGGGCGTGCCGCCGCTGCGGGTGGTGTTGAGCGCAGGCTCGGTGTAGGGGATGCCGGCGATCACGCAGCCGTGGTGCAGCAGCGGCAGCATCATGGACAGCAGGGTGCTCTCCTGGCCGCCGTGCATGGTCGCGGTGGAGGTGAACACCCCGGCCGGCTTGCCGACCAGCGCGCCGCTCGCCCATTCGCTGCCGAGCCCGTCGAGGAAGTGCTTGAGCGGCGCGGCCATGTTGCCGAAACGGGTCGGGCTGCCGAGCACCAGGCCGGCGCAGTCGAGCAGGTCCTGCACCGTCGCGTAGGGTGCGCCCTCCTCGGGCACCGGCGGCGCGGCGACCTGGGTCACCGGCGCCACCGGCGGCACCGTGCGCAGCCGCGCGTCCATGCCCGCGACCTCGCCGACGCCGCGCGCGACATGCCGCGCCAGGCGCGCCACCGAACCGCCGCGGCTGTAGTAGAGCACCAGGATCTCGGGCATGGGCGCAATGTACCTCGACCCCCTTTTCCCCGCCATCGGTTACGCTTGCCGCGCCATGCAGCCGCTCGACACGTTCCATCGCTGGAGCGAACGCCTGCGCGATCGCGCCCGGGCCGGCACCTTCTTCCGCTTCCTGTGGCGGCGCTTCCTCGACGACAACCTGTTCCAGGCCGCCGGCGCCCTGGCCTACACCACGGTGTTCGCCCTGGTGCCGCTGTCCATCGTCGTGTTCGGCGTGCTCTCGGCGTTCCCGGTGTACGAGCGCTGGAGCGTGGCGCTGAGCGACTACATCTTCTCCAACTTCGTACCCAGTTCGGCGCGCGCGGTGGAGACCTACCTGCGCCAGTTCTCGGCCAATGCCGGCCAGCTCACCGCCGCCGGCATCATCGCCCTGGTGCTGTCGCTGCTGATCACCCTGACCAGCGTCGAGGCCACCTTCAACCGGATCTGGCGGGTCAAGGCGCCGCGGCCGCGCTTCACCCGCTTCCTGGTGTACTGGACGGTGTTCACCCTCGGCGCGCTGGTCGCGGCGACCAGCATGGCGCTGTCCACCCGCCTGTTCGCGCTGGCGCTGTTCGAGACGCCGCCGGGCCGCCTGCTCGAGCACCTGCTGCTGCAGGGGGCGCCGCTGTTCATCGAGCTGGCCGCGTTCGCCGCGATCTACAAGGTGGTGCCGCACCGCACCGTGCACTGGCGGCACGCGTTCGCCGGCGCGCTGATCGCGGTGCTGCTGCTGGAAGGGGTGAAGTGGGGGCTGGGCAGCTTCATCGCCGGCTTCGGCAGCTACAACCGGATCTACGGCACGCTGGCGTTCGTGCCGATCTTCCTGGTGTGGGTGTTCCTGGGCTGGGTGGCGGTCCTGCTCGGCGCCTCGTTCGCCTCGGCGATCTCCGAATTCCGCTACCAGCCCGCCGCGCTGCGCCTGCCGATCGGCTACGAGCTGTACGCGCTGCTGCGCATGCTCGGCCGCTTCGCCCAGGCGCGCGAGAGGGGCGAGGGCCTGCATAGCGACGAGATCGAGCGCCTGGAGCCGATCATGACCGACGCGCTGGTGCAGCACATGCTGGCCCAGCTCAACGCGATCGGGTTGCTGCGTCGGGCCGAGTCGGGCGAATGGCTGCTGGCGCGCGACCTCGACGACCTCACCTTGGCCGAGCTGTACGAAGCCTGCCAGCTGCGCATCCCGGTCGCCGAGGCGCACCTGCCGGCGCGCGACGATCCGCTCGGGCGGCAGGCGATGGCCGCGTTCGACGAACTGCGGCTGCCGCTGCGCGAGCTGCTCAAGCGGCGCGTATCCTCGATCTACGACAACGGAGCATGAGCGCGATGACGAAGCGAGCGATGGCGTGGCTGGCCGCGGCGGCGCTGGCCCTGGCCGGATGCGGGGAGCGCGCGCCGGAGCAGGAACCGGCGGCAGCGGCGCCGGCGCCGGCCGCACCGCCGCAGGCCGAGGCGGCGAAGCCCGAGCGCCCCGCGCTGCGCGTCACCACGCTCGACGGCAAGCCCTGGGACTTGGCCGACCGCCGCGGCAAGTGGGTGGTGGTCAACTTCTGGGCCACCTGGTGCTCGCCGTGCCTGAAGGAGATGCCCGAGCTGTCCGCGCTGGATGCGATGCACGAGCACATCGAGGTGGTCGGCCTGGCCTACGAGGAGATCGACGCCGGGGCGATGCGCGCGTTCCT
This sequence comes from Vulcaniibacterium gelatinicum, assembly GCF_008033445.1. Classification (GTDB taxonomy): domain Bacteria; phylum Pseudomonadota; class Gammaproteobacteria; order Xanthomonadales; family Xanthomonadaceae; genus Vulcaniibacterium_B; species Vulcaniibacterium_B gelatinicum. Next base: position 109,492 of record NZ_VNKO01000003.1, on the reverse strand, counting down.
GCAGGAACATCCGGTGGTGTACCCGGTGGCGATCGTGGACGTGTACGCGCCGCCGGCCGACTTCGACACGCCGCGCGGGTTGCCGATGACGTACCTGATCGCGCCCGACGGCCGTGTGGCGAAGCGGTTCCTCGGCCCGGTGACCGCGGCCGACCTGGAGAACGCGATCGCCGCCGCCGGCGGCCCGGCGGCGGAGGCCGGCTGAGGTGGCGGCCGCGCGTTTCCGCGTCCGCGGCCGCGTGCAGGGCGTGAGCTTCCGCGCCGCGACCCGGGCCCAGGCCGTGCCGCTGGGCCTGTGCGGCCATGCCCGCAACCTGCCCGACGGCAGCGTCGAGGTGCTGGCGGTGGGGAGCGAGGCAGCGATCGCCGCGCTCGAGCGCTGGCTGTGGCACGGGCCGCCGCTGGCGCGGGTGACCGCGGTCGAACGCGAGCAAGCCGACGCGGCCGAGGCCGGGCCCGGCTTCGTCACCGGCTAACGGCTTCGGCGCGCGCGCGTCGGGCGCTGCCCCGCCATCGCGCACGCCACCTCCAGCAGCGCGCCCTGCTGCTTCGGCGTCAGCGCGCGGTAGGCGGCGAGCAGGCGGTGTTCGCCCGGCGTGCGCGCGGGGTCGAGGGTGTGCGCGAGTTCGGCCAGCAGCGCCCCGGCCGGCACGCCCAGGGTGCGGGCGAGCGCGGCGAGCTGCTGGCGGCCGGGCAGCTTCTCGCCGCGCAGCCAGGCGGCGACGGTGTCGGCGCCGGCGCGCGGGATCGCGGCGGCGAGTTCGGCCGCGCTCATGCCGCGGGCACGGGCCAGCAGGCGCAGGGTGGTGTCGATCGGCATCGTCTCACTCCTTCAGCCGCGGCCGCAGCCGGGCCAGGTTGCAGGGACGGGTGCGCGCGTCGAGCTGGGCGCGGATGATCTGCTCCCACGCGGTGCGGCAGGCCGAGGTCGAACCCGGCAGCGCGAACAGGAACGTGCCGTTGGCCAGCCCGGCGAAGGCGCGCGACTGCAGCGTGCTGGTGCCGATCTCGGCGTAGCTCAGCGCGCGGAACAGCTCGCCGAAGCCCGGCATCTCCTTGTCCAGCAGCGGCAGCAGCGCCTCGGGCGTGGAGTCGCGGCCGGTGAAGCCGGTGCCGCCGGTGACCAGGATCCCGTCCACCGCCGGATCGGCGATCCACTGCGCCACCTGCGCGCGCAGCCGGTACTTGTCGTCCGGCAGCAGCGCGCGTGCGACCACGCGGTGGCCGGCCTCGGCCGCGGCGGCGGCGAGGTAGTCGCCGGAGGTGTCGTCGGCGGCTGTGCGCGTGTCGGAGACGGTCAGCACGGCGAGCGAGAGCGGCTGGAAGTCGTCGGCGGCGTGCATGGTCCGGAGCGGTGGCGGCGGTGCGGGCCATTGTCGGCCAGGGCCCCGGCCCGCGCTACCATTCCCCAGCGGCCGGAGGGCGCCGCATGCAAGGGGGAACCATGGAGATCTTCGTCGGCGTGCTGCTGCTGTTCGCGCTCGTCACCGTGCTCAAGGGCGTGCGCGTGGTGCCGCAGGGTTACGAATGGACGGTGGAGCGGTTCGGCCGCTACACCCACACCCTGTCGCCGGGCCTGGGCTTCATCGTGCCGTGGATCGACAGCATCGGCCGCAAGCTCAACATGATGGAGCAGGTGATGGATGTGCCGAGCCAGGACGTCATCACCAAGGACAACGCCGTGGTGAAGGTGGACGGCGTGGTCTACTTCCAGGTGCTGGACGCGGCCAAGGCGGCCTACGAGGTGGCCAACCTCGAGCTCGCGATCCTGAACCTGGTGATGACCAACATCCGCACCGCGATCGGCTCGATGGACCTGGACGAATCGCTGTCCAAGCGCGACGAGATCAACGCCAAGGTGCTGATGGCGGTGGACCAGGCCACCCATCCGTGGGGGCTGAAGGTCAACCGCATCGAGCTCAAGGACATCCAGCCGCCGCGCGACCTGGTCGAGGCGATGGCGCGGCAGATGAAGGCCGAGCGCGACAAGCGCGCCAGCATCCTCGAGGCGGAAGGGCACCGCCAGTCCGAGATCCTGCGCGCCGAGGGCGACAAGCAGGCCGCGATCCTGGAGGCCGAAGGCAAGAAGGAGGCCGCGTTCCGCGAGGCCGAGGCGCGCGAACGCCTGGCCGAGGCCGAGGCCAAGGCCACGCAGATGGTCTCCGACGCGATCGCGAAGGGCGACGTGCAGGCGATCAACTACTTCGTCGCGCAGAAGTACGTCGAGGCGCTGAAGGAGTTCGCCGGCTCGCCGAACCAGAAGCTGTTGCTGCTGCCGGTGGAGGCCACCGGCGTGCTCGGTGCGCTGGGCGGCATCGCCGAGCTGGCCAAGGCGGTGCAGGACAGGACGGCGGCGGCCAAGCCGGCGCCGGCCGCGCCCAAGGCCTGAGTGGAGGCGCCGATGATGGCATCGCCGTGGTTCTGGTGGGGCGTGGCGCTGGCCCTGTTCGCGCTCGAGGCGCTGTTGCCCGGCACGTTCATGCTCTGGCTCGGCTTCGCCGCGGTCGGCACCGCGCTGGTCGAGATGCTGGTGCCGATGTCGTATCCGGCGCAGTGGATGCTGTTCGCGCTGCTGTCGCTGGTGTCGGTGTGGATCGGGTGGCGCTACAAGCAGCGCCATCCGCAGGGCGCCAGCACGCAGCCGCTGCTCAACCGCCGCGGCGAACAGCTGGTGGGGGAGGTGCATCCGCTGGAGTCGGCGATCGTGGACGGCCGCGGCCGGCTCAAGATCGGCGACGCGTTCTGGGTCGCGCTCGGCCCGGACCTGCCGGCCGGCGCGCGCGTGCGCATCGTGGGCGTGGAAGGCGCCTCGCTGCGGGTGGAACCGGCCTGAGCCGGCGCCGCCCGCTCAGCGCAGCTGCGCCAGCACCGCGAGGGTCGGCTTCGACAGGTTGAGCGTGTAGAAGTGCAGGCCGGGCGCGCCGCCCGCGATCAGCCGCCGGCACAGGTCGGCCACGAACTCGGCGGCGAAGGCGCGGATGGACGCCACGTCGTCGCCGTAGGCCAGCATGCGCTTGACCAGCCAGCGCGGCAGCTCCGCGCCGCAGGCTTCGGAGAAGCGCCGCAACTGGGTGAAGTTGGAGATCGGCATGACCCCCGGCACGATCGGGATCGTCACCCCGAGCCGGCGTGCGTCGTCCACGAAGCGGAAGTAGGCGTCGGCGTTGTAGAAGTACTGGGTGATCGCGCCGTCCGCGCCGGCGTCCACCTTGGCCTTGAAATGGCGCAGGTCGGCGAAGGCGTCCTCCGCCTGCGGGTGCATCTCCGGGTAGCAGCCCACCTCGATGTGGAAGTACCCGTCGTGCTCGCGGCGGATGAACTCGACCAGGTCCGAGGCGTGGCGGAAATCGCCCATCCGCGCCATGCCCGAGGGCAGGTCGCCGCGCAGCGCGACCAGGCGCCGGCAGCCCATCGCCCGGTACAGCTTGAGCAACTGCCGGATCTCCTCGCGGGTGCCGCCCATGCACGACAGGTGCGGCGCGGCCTCGAAGCCGTGCGCGTCGCGCAGCCGCTGCACGGTCTCCGGCGTGTACGACAGGGTCGAGCCGCCGGCGCCGAAGGTGCAGGAAACGTATTCCGGCGCCTCGGCCTTGAGCCGGCGCGCGGTACGGTCGAGCTGGGCGCGCTGCTCGTCGGTCTTGGGCGGGTAGAACTCGAAGCTGATCGGCACCATCGCGCGGGCGGTCCTGGGTGGCCGGGTCAGTCTATCGCTTCATCGCGATGGAAGGAAAGCATTTCAGCCCGCGGCCCACCGGGATGACGGCGGCGCAAACGGAAACGGGCGCCGAAGCGCCCGTTCTGCGTTCCGCCTGTGCGGCGATCAGTACCGGTAATGCTCCGGCTTGTACGGGCCCTCGACCGGCACGCCGAGGTAGTCGGCCTGTTCCGGGGTCAGCCGGGTCAGCTTCACGCCGATCTTGTCCAGGTGCAGGCGCGCGACTTCCTCGTCCAGCTTCTTCGGCAGGCGGTACACCGTCTTCTCGTACACGTCGCGGTTCTTCCACAGGTCGATCTGCGCGAGCGTCTGGTTCGAGAACGAGTTCGACATCACGAAGCTCGGGTGGCCGGTGGCGCAGCCGAGGTTGACCAGCCGGCCCTCGGCGAGCAGGAAGATCTCGCGCCCGTTCGGCAGCACGTACTTGTCCACCTGCGGCTTGATGTTGACCCTGGTGGCGCCCGAGGCGTTGAGCGCGTCCACCTGGATCTCGTTGTCGAAGTGGCCGATGTTGCAGACGATGGCCTGGTCCTTCATCCGCAGCATGTGCTCGAGCGTGATCACGTCCTTGTTGCCGGTGGCGGTGACGTAGATGTCGGCGATGCCGAGCGTGTCCTCCACGGTGGCGACCTGGAAGCCCTCCATCGCCGCCTGCAGGGCGTTGATCGGATCAATCTCGGTGACGATCACGCGGCAGCCGTAGGCGCGCAGCGAGTGCGCCGAGCCCTTGCCGACGTCGCCGTAGCCGCACACCACCGCGACCTTGCCGGCCAGCATCACGTCCATCGCGCGCTTGAGGCCGTCGGCCAGCGACTCGCGGCAGCCGTACAGGTTGTCGAACTTGCTCTTGGTGACCGAGTCGTTGACGTTGATCGCCGGCACCAGCAGCTTGCCGGCCTCGGCGAGCTGGTACAGGCGGTGCACGCCGGTCGTGGTCTCCTCGGACACGCCGCGCCAGTCCTTCACGACGTTGGTCCAGAAGCCCGGGCGCTCCTTCGCCACGCGCTTGAGCAGGTTCTTGATCACCTGTTCCTCGTGCGAGGACGCCGGCTCGTCCACCCACCTGCTGCCCTGCTCGAGCTCGTAGCCCTTGTGGATCAGCAGGGTCACGTCGCCGCCGTCGTCCACCACCAGCTCCGGGCCCTTCATGCCCGGGTGGGTGATGGCGTCGAGGGTGCAGTCCCAGTACTCCTCCAGCGTCTCGCCCTTCCAGGCGAACACCGGCACCCCGCTGGCGGCGATCGCCGCGGCGGCGTGGTCCTGGGTCGAGAAGATGTTGCAGCTCGCCCAGCGCACGCTGGCGCCGAGATCCTTCAGGGTCTCGATCAGCACCGCGGTCTGGATCGTCATGTGCAGCGAACCGGTGACGCGCACGCCCTTGAGCGGCTGCTCGGCGGCGTACTTGCGGCGGATCGCCATCAGGCCGGGCATCTCGTGCTCGGCGATCTGGATCTCCTTGCGGCCCCAGTCGGCGAGCGAGATGTCGGCGACCTTGTAGTCGGGGGCGGGCTTGATCTGTGCGTTCATGGGTTGCTCCGTCGGGTCGGAATCCGGGGGGATTCGATGAACGGGCGCCGTTGCTGCGTGTCGCGTCCCGCCGAGCCTGGCCGTGCCTTCACGGTCGCAGCGCCCCTCGGCGGGGCAGGGCGTGCGGCAGTGCGCCGCACGCCCGGGTCCGGTGGGTTACTTCTTCAGGCCGGCGTCCTTGCGCAGTTCCTCGGCCTTGTCGGTCTTCTCCCAGGAGAAGGCGGTGGCGGTCTGCTTCTTGCCGGCGCCGTCGGTGTAGCTGACCTGCTTCGGCTTGCGGCCGAAGTGGCCGTAGGCGGCGGTGTCCTGGTAGATCGGATGGATCAGGTCGAGCATCTTCACGATGCCGTACGGACGCAGGTCGAAATGCTTGCGGATCAGCTTCTCGATCCGGTCGTCGGAGATCCTGCCGGTGCCGAAGGTGGTGACCGAGATCGAGGTCGGCTCGGCCACGCCGATCGCGTAGCTGACCTGCACCTCGCACTTGTCGGCCAGGCCGGCGGCGACGATGTTCTTGGCCACGTAGCGCGCGGCGTAGGCGGCCGAGCGGTCCACCTTCGACGGGTCCTTGCCGGAGAACGCGCCGCCGCCGTGGCGGGCCATGCCGCCGTAGGTGTCCACGATGATCTTGCGCCCGGTCAGGCCGCAGTCGCCCACCGGGCCGCCGATCACGAAGATCCCGGTCGGGTTGATGTGCAGCTTGCCCTTGGGCAGCTTGTCCAGCCACGCCTTCGGCAGCACCGGCCGCAGGATGTGCTCGTACACGCCCTCGACGATGTCCTTGTGCTTGATGCCCGGGTCGTGCTGGGTGGACAGCACCACCGCGTCCAGGCCCACGACCTTGTCGTTCTCGTAGCGTAGCGTGACCTGGCTCTTGGCGTCCGGGCGCAGCCACGGCAGCTTGGAGTTCTTCTGCTTGCGCACCTTGGCCTGCTGCTCGACCAGGCGGTGGCTGTAGTAGATCGGCGCCGGCATGAATTCGGGCGCCTCGTTGCAGGCGTAGCCGAACATCAGGCCCTGGTCGCCCGCGCCCTGTTCCTCAGGCTTCTTGCGGTCCACGCCGGCGGCGATGTCCGGCGACTGCTTGCCGAGCATGTTGATGATGGCGCAGGTGTGGCCGTCGAAGCCGACATTGGAGTTGTCGTAGCCGATGGCGTTGATGACCTGGCGCGCCAGCGCCTCGATGTCCACCCATGCGCCGGTGGTCACCTCGCCGGCGACGATCGCCGCGCCCGTCTTCACCAGCGTCTCGCAGGCCACGCGCGCGCGCTTGTCCTGGGCGAGGATCGCATCGAGCACCGCATCCGAGATCTGGTCGGCGATCTTGTCCGGATGGCCTTCGGAGACCGATTCGGAGGTGAACAGGTAGCTGGAGCTGGTCATCGGACAGATATCCTTCGATTCGGATGAAAGGATGGCCGCCCATGATACAGGGCGGGGCGGGGGGGACGCATCTTGCCCCTTGGGGGTGGATTCAGGGTGAGGGCCCGTCGGCGCCGCTGCCCGTTGGGGGGCACCCGGCGGCGGCCAGGGCCGCCTGCGGCTTCGCGGGTGGGATCCGGGCGCCGAGTGGGAGTCAGTAGACGACCGCCCGCGCCTGCACGAAGGCGTAGAAGAACACCGCGTTCGGGTCGTTCTGCACCTGGTGCATCTCGCGGCGCATGCCCTCGACGGTGTCGGGGGTGACCTTGCCGGCCTGGATCAGCTGGTCCGCGGCCGAGAGCAGCAGTTCCTCCCAGAACGCGACCATGCTCTTGCGCCGGCCCGGCTCGCGGTTGTCGAAGTGGAAGGTCTTGATCTCGGTGGAGACGTCGTGGAAGCCGCCGGCGAGCAGCAGGTTGCCGAGCTTGGCGCCGATGAACGGGTCGCCGCCGCTGTCGTACTGGAAGTCGTTGAACGCCATCCAGTAGCGCCAGGTGTTGGGCGAGTACGGGTCGAGCAGGAACGAGGAGTTCATCACCTCGGTCACGTACACGGGCGAGCCGGGGCGCAGCACGCGCCGCACCTCGGCCAGCACCCGCGCCGGGGTGGGCACGTGCTCGAGCACCCAGCACAGGAACGCGCCGTCGAAACTGCGCGCCTCATAGGGCAGGTCGGTGGCGTCGGCCTGCTGCAGGGTGTAGCGGCCTGCGAGCCAGGGCATGGCGCCGAGGTTGCGCGCGGCGGCGTCGAGCTGCACCTGGCTCAGGTCCACGCCGGTGACGTGCAGGTCGGGGAAGCGGCGCAGCAGGATCTCGGTCTGCGCGCCGACGCCGCAGCCGACCTCGAGCAGGCGGGTCACGCCGGTGTAGTCGATGTTGCGGAAGATGGTGGATTCGGCCAGCCGCGCCTGCTTGACCAGGCGCGCCTGCTCGGTCGGCGAGAAGCCGTGCAGGTAGGGGAACTCGCAGGAACGGTTGGCTTCGCTCATGGCGGCTCAGGCGGCGGAATGCTCCGCGCGGTGCCTAGCGTACCAGCCCGAGTGTTGGCACGCGATGCGGATCCCGGCCACTTGCCCGTGGAACGTGCTTGCCGCGGCGGCAAGTGCCAGGCACGCGCGTAGCAGGCGGGGTTTCTGCACCCTGACTGCGGCTTAATCCACGTGGCGGCTGGCGGTGCAGTGTCGGCGGTGGATGCGGCCACTCGATGCCTCCCCCGCACGGGGGATTGCAGCTTCGGGCTGTGTGCCAGCTAAATCGGCACATTACACATGCGCACAAAGTCCGGCGCGTGCGCGTGGCTCGAAGGTGGATCTGGAGGTTCCGACGAGGCAGTGCCGGCGGGTGGCATGGCAGCCACGCTCCCGATGGCGATGGATTGATCCCGTTAACTGCCCTGTGCCGGATCCTGTCTGTCAGGAAAGTCTGGCGTGAGCAGGGCCAATGTCAGGAGAACGATCATGACTGGCAAGATTGTTGCAAGTGGAGCGACACTGGTGCTGCTGGTTGCATCCGGTGCCTCGGCAGCGCAGGCGCAAAGCGCGGTTCCAGAGCTGAAGCCCGTGACGGTCACCGCGCCGCAGATTGTGTACAGGCGCGTCTTCGACAATCGTGGTTATGGCTACGTCGAAGAAACGAGCATGAGCATTGCCGTCGATTATGGCGATCTCGATCTTGCGCGTGTCGCGGATGTGCGCGAGCTGGAGGGCCGTGTCAGCAAGGCAGCAACGACCATCTGTGAAGAACTCGCCGAGCAGATTCCGAACGGTCGGCCAAGTCCTTCCGTTTGCGTCAAACGTGCCACCGCAGATGCGCTGGTCCAGGTGGAGAAGGCAGTCCAGGATGCAGTGAGGGTTGCGAATGCGGTGGGAGTGGCGGATCTGTGATGGCAGGTGCCTGTTGTCTTGTCGGTGCTTTCCTCTGCAGGTTTCGGGCGCCGTGCGTGCCGACGACACGCACGGCGTCGGTACGTGTGCCTGTTACGCAGCTAGCGAGCGTTCCGGCGGAATGCCTGCGATCAGGGCATCGAAATAGTCGCGGGTCAGGCGCAGCTGCGCCTCGGCGGTTTCGGCGCGGTTGACCACGGCGCGGAAGGCGGCGTTCTCCGGATGGTCCTTGGCGTACCAGCCCAGGTGCTTGCGCGCGATGCGCACCCCCGCTGCCTCGCCGTAGAACGCGTGCAACTGTTCGAGGTGGCCGAGCAGGATGTCACGCACCTCCGCCAGCGACGGCTCCGGCAGGCGCTCGCCGGTGGCGAGGTAGTGCGCGATCCCGCGGAAGATCCACGGCCGGCCCTGCGCGGCGCGGCCGACCATCACCGCGTCGGCGCCGGTGGCGCGCAGCACCTGCGCGGCCTTCTCCGGCGAGTCCACGTCGCCGTTGGCGATCACCGGGATGGACAGCGCCGCCTTGACCTCGGCGATGGTGTCGTACTCGGCCTGGCCGGTGTACAGCTGGTCGCGGGTGCGGCCATGGATGGCCAGCGCGGCGATGCCGCTGGCCTCGGCGATGCGCGCGATCTCCAGCGCGTTGCGGTGGCCGGCGGCCCAGCCGGTGCGGATCTTGAGCGTGACCGGCACGTCCACCGCCTCCACCACCGCCTCGAGGATGCGCGCGACCAGCGGCGGGTCGCGCATCAGCGCCGAGCCGGCCCAGACGTTGCACACCTTCTTGGCCGGGCAGCCCATGTTGATGTCGATGATCTGCGCGCCGTGGGCGACGTTGTGGCGCGCGGCCTCGGCCATCGCCTCGGGCACGGTGCCGGCGATCTGCACGCTGACCGGCGCCGGCTCGCCGGCGTGGTCCATGCGGTGGCGCGACTTGGCGGTGTTCCACAAGCGCGGGTCGGAGGTGGTCATCTCCGACACGCACAGGCCCGCGCCCAGGCGCTTGCACAGCATCCGGAACGGCTTGTCGGTGACGCCGGCCATCGGCGCCAGGACCACCTTCGGCTCGATCTGGTACGGCCCGATGCGCATGGCGCGCATTCTAGCGGGGCGGCCCCGGGGGCCGCGGTCAGGGGCCGAAGCGGGCGTCCACCTCGGCCCGCCGCGGCATCGCCAGCGCCGCGCCGTGGCGCTCCACCGACAGCGCCGCGTAGCGGCTGGCGAAGCGCACGTGCTGCGCGAACGGGGCCTGCGGCTCCAGCGCCAGCGAGGCGGCCAGCGCGCCGTTGAAGGCATCGCCCGCGCCGGTGGTGTCCACCGCCTGCGCCGGCGCGGCGGGCACGCGGTAGCAGGGCAGGGCGTCGCCGTGGCGGGCGTGGTCGGCATGCGAGACGAAACAGCCGGCGGCGCCGAGCGTGACCACCACCGTGCCCTGCGGCAGCAGGCGCCGGCACAGCGCGTGCAGCGCGGCGTCGGCCAGCGCGGCGAGTGCGTCGGGGTCCGGCGCGGAGCCGGTCTGTCGTTGTGCCCAGGCGCAGAACTCGGTTTCGTTCGGGGTGGCGATGCGGACCAGCGCCAGCAGCGCCTGCGGCAGCGCCACGTCGGCCGGCGCGGGGTTGAGCAGCGTGCACGCGCCCGCGGCGCCGGCCAGGCGCAGCGCGTGCTCCACCGCCGGCAGCGGCGTTTCCAGTTGCGCCAGCACCACCGCGGCATGCACCAGCGCCTCGCGTTCGGCCTCGATGTCGGCCGGCGTCAGGGCCGCGTTCGCGCCGGGGCCGATCACGATGCTGTTGCGCCCCTGCGCGTCCACGAAGATGCCGGCGGTGCCGGTCGGTTCGCTGCTGCGCGTCTCGTGCAGCTCGATGCCCTCGGCCGCGGCGAGGGCGCGCGCGAGCTGGCCGCCGGCGTCCTCGCCCAGCGCGCAGACGAAGCGGGTGGCGGCGCCGGCGCGGGCGCTGGCCATGGCCTGGTTGAAGCCCTTGCCGCCGGGGCCGCTCAGGTAGCGCCCGCCCAGTGTCTCGCCGGGCCGCGGCAGGCGGGCGCAGCGCCAGACGTGGTCCACGTTGAAGGAACCGACGACGGTGACGCTGGCCTGGGACATGGGCGGACGGGCGGCGCGCGCAGGTTCAGGAGCCGAACCAGGTCAGCACGCCGGCGATGGTGGCGGTCATGAACGTGGCGATCGAGCCGCCCAGCACCGCGCGCAGGCCGAACCGGGCCAGGTCGGAGCGCCGCTCCGGCGCCAGTCCGCCGATGCCGCCGATCTGGATCGCGATCGAACTGAAGTTGGCGAAGCCGCACAACGCATAGGTGGCGATCAGCCGGCCCTGGTCGCTGAGCGTCACGCCCGGCGTGCGCCCATTGACGATGTCGGCGAGCTGCAGGTAGGCGACGAACTCGTTGATCACCACCTTCTGCCCGATCAGCGAGCCGACCACGGTCGCGTCCTGCCACGGCACGCCGATCACCCACGCCAGCGGCGCCAGCAGGATGCCGAAGAGGGCGGCCAGGTCGGTGGGCTTGCCCAGCGCCTGCTGCAGCCCGGTGGCCTCGCCCAGCCAGGTCAGCGGCCAGTTGATCAGCGCGATCAGGGCGATGAAGGCCAGCAGCATGGCGGCGATGTTCAGCGCCAGGCGCAGGCCGTCGGCGGCGCCGCTGGCGGCGGCGTCGATCACGTTGCTCGCGGTCTTTTCGACCTGGATCCGCACCGTGCCCCGGGTGAGCGGCTCGCCGGTCTCCGGGACCAACAGCTTGGCCACCACCAGCGTGGCCGGCGCGGCCATGATCGAGGCCGCGAGCAGGTGCTTGGCGTAGAACGCCTGCTGGGCCGGGTCGTCGCCGCCGAGCATGCCGACGTAGGCCGCCAGCACGCCGCCGGCGATGTGCGCCATGCCGCCGATCATCATCGTCAGCAGTTCCGATTCGGTCATGCGCGGGATGTACGGGCGCACCGTGAGCGGCGCCTCGGTCTGGCCGATGAACACGCTGGCGCAGACGCTGGTGGTCTCCGCGCCGGAGACCCGCATCAGCTTGGTGATCGCCCAGGCCATGCCGCGGACCACCATCTGCATGACCCCGAGGTGGTACATCACGCCCATCAGCGAGGCGAAGAAGATGATCGTGGGCAGCACCTGGAAGGCGAAGACGAAGCCGAACTTCGAGGTGTCCATCAGCGAGCCGAAGATGAAGTTCGAGCCCGCCGCCACGAAGCCGAGGATCTTGACGAAGCCGCGGCCGAGCGCGTCGAACACGTCGCGTCCGCCGGGCACGATCAGGACCAGCGCCGCGAACGCGACCTGGAGGGCGATGCCGGTCGCCACCAGCCGCCAGTCCACCGCCCTGCGGTTGTTCGAGAACAGCCAGGCGATGCCGACCAGCACCGCCAGGCCGAACAGGCCGAAGCCGACCCGTGCCAGAGCTTCCATCGTGTCTCCCCCGTGTGCCGCCCGCGCGGCCGGACGCGGCAGCCTAGTGCGCAGGGGCACGCGCGGCAACCGCCGCAGGTCAGGCGTCGCGGGCCAGCACCCGGTTGCGTCCCATCCGCTTGGCCGCGTGCAGGCGCTGGTCGGCGCGGCGCAGCAGGCTGGAGAGGTCGTCGGCCTCGTGCGGGAAGCAGGCCACCCCGGCGCTGAAGGTGACCGGCAGCGGCTCGCCGTGCGGTTCCGGGACGAAGTGGCGCCCGGCGACGGTGCGCCGCATCAGGTCCACCCGCTCCCAGGACGTGCCCAGCGGCTTGCGCAGGACCAGCAGGAACTCCTCGCCGCCGCCCAGGCGCACCAGCCACTCGCCGTCCTCGAGCAGCTCCTGCAGGATCCGCACCACGTGCAGCAGGGCGCGGTCGGCGGCCTGGTGGCCGATGTCCTCGTTCAGGCGCCTGAACCAGTCCAGGTCGATCAGCGCCACGCACACGCTGGTGCCCTCGCGCCGCGCCGTCTCCAGCAGGCGCGGCATGCGGTGCAGCAGCCAGCTGCGGTTGGGCAGGCCGGTCAGGCCGTCGCGCCCGGACATCTCCACCAGGCGCTGCATGCGGTACACCACCGTGGTGGTGATCAGGGCGAACAGCACGAGCAGGACCAGGCGCTGCACTTGCGCGCTGGCCGTGACCGCACCGTAATCGGCCGAGAGCAGGGCCTCGGGCGAGGGCGCGAGCGCGAACACCGCCAGCACCAGGAGGGCGTACTCGATCAGCGCGAGCCCCCCCGCGAACAGGGTCACGCGCCCGTCGCCGCGCAGCGCGGTGAGCATCAGCGCCAGCGGGTAGCCGCACCAGACGATCAGGCTGTTGAGCGCCGAGGGCAGGTGGTTGAACGCCAGCAGCACCAGCACGCCGGTGGTGGCGGTGACGTCGAAGGCCGAGGTGGCGAACGGCAGCCAGCGGTAGCGCCGCCGGCGCCGCGCCAGCGCCAGCCAGACGTGGGCGAAGACGTTGACCAGCACCGCGGCGCCAAGGCCGATCAGGGTTTCGTTCACGGTGCCGCCGGTGAGCGCGTTGGCCAGCGGCAGGAGCAGCAGCAGGCCGGCCAGCACCACGCGCAGGCGCGCGACCTGCAGCTCGCCGCTGGCGCCCACCTCGAGCACGATCTCGTCCGGCCGCGTCAGCAGCGTGCGGACGATCTCCCCCATCTTCTGCAGCGTCGCGCGCATGCGCCTCCCCTGCCGCGTCCGGGGCGAGGATAGCGCCTCACGCGCCGATCCCGCGCCAGGCCACCCACCCCCCGAGCCCGAGGAACAACGCCGCCGCCGTCCGCCGCGCCGCCCGCAACGGCAGCCGCTGCGCGAAGCACGCACCCAGCACCACCACCGGCACGTTCGCGGCCAGCAGGCCGAGCGTGGTGCCGGCCACCACCGCCGACAGCGGCGCGTACTGGGTGGCGAGCAGTACGGTGGCGACCTGGGTCTTGTCGCCGATCTCGGCCAGGAAGAAGGCGACGGCGGTCGCCAGGAAGGCGTTGCGGGTGGGCGCCGGTCCGCCGTCGTCGAGCGCGTCGGGCCGCAGCGACCAGAGCGCGACGGCCAGGAAGCTGCCGGCCACGCCCCAGCGCAGCAGCTCCGGCGTGAGCCATTGCGCGGCGAGCGCGCCCAGCCAGCCGGCGAGCGCGTGGTTGAGCAGGGTGGCGACCAGGATCCCGGCCGCGATCGGCAGCGGCCGGCGGAAGCGCGCGGCGAGCAGGAGGGCGAGCAGTTGGGTCTTGTCGCCGATCTCGGCGACCGCCACCGCGAGGGTGGAGACGAGCAACGATTCCATCGGGGGATCCGGGGCCGGGCGTTCGCAGGACGCGAAGGCAGGCATCGCGTGCCCGGCCCGGGCTGCGCGGTGCCGCCTTCGGTCTTGTCCGTCGCAGCCGTCTGGCTGCCACCCGCGCGCCATGGCCGGCCGGCCAAGTGTGTTGACGCGCGACCCCGCCGTGGCGGGTGGGCTACTCCCCGGAGGAGGAAAGCCCGCGCATTGTACCCCCGCGGGCCGCTGCGGGCACGTGGCTACACTGTGCCGCGCCGCGCATTCCCGGCGTTCCCAGGAGCCCTGCCATGCAATACCGCCGCCTCGGCGCTTCCGGCCTGCAGCTTTCGGCGCTGTCCTTCGGCGCCTGGGTCACCTTCGGCAACCGGATCGGCCGCGGCGAGGCGCGCGAGCTGCTGGCCTGCGCCTACGACCACGGGATCAATTTCTTCGACAACGCCGAGGGCTACGCCGACGGCGAGGCCGAGCGGGTGATGGGCGACGCGCTCGCCGACCTGCGCCTGCCGCGCGATGCCTGGTGCGTGTCGAGCAAGGTGTTCTTCGGCGCGGCCAAGGGCCCGCGCCCGACCCAGAAGGGGCTGTCGCGCAAGCACGTGCGCGACGCCTGCCACGACGCACTGCGGCGCCTGCGCGTGGATTACCTCGATCTGTACTTCTGCCACCGTCCGGACCCCGACACGCCGATCGAGGAGACGGTGTGGGCGATGGACACCCTGATCCGGCAGGGCAAGGTGCTGTACTGGGGGACGTCGGAATGGCCGGCGGCGGCGATCCGCGAGGCGCACAAGGTGGCGCGCGCGCACCACCTGCATCCGCCGACCATGGAGCAGCCGCAGTACAACCTGCTGCACCGGGAGCGGGTGGAGCTCGAGTACGCGCCGCTGTACGCGGAGTACGGGATGGGCACCACGATCTGGTCGCCGCTGGCCTCGGGGCTGCTCACCGGCAAGTACAACGAGGGCATGCCGCCCGATGCGCGCCTGGGCGAGGAGCGGTACGGCTGGCTGCGGCGCTGGGTGATCGGGGATGCGCAGGAGCGGCGCCTGGAGCGTGCGCGCCGGTTCACCGAACTCGCCGCGGAACTCGGCGTGGCGCCCGCACCGCTGGCGATCGCGTGGTGCCTGCGCAATCCGCACGTGTCCACGGTGCTGCTCGGCGCCACCCGCGTCGAGCAGCTGCAGCAGAACCTGGAGGCGCTGGCGCTCGTGGACCGGTTCGAGGAAGCGGTGTGGCGCAGGATCGAGGCGGCCACTGCCTGAGTCGCCGCGCTCTGTCTCTTTGATTGCGGGAGGTTTGATCGGCCCGGGGCTGGTTTGATTGCGGGTGGTTTGGCCGTCCCGGGTCCGGTGCGCGGGGGGTGTCGCTTTCCGCTCGGTCAGGGCGTCGTGCCCTGACTCGCGCGCCGGCCATCCATGGCCGGCTTGACGCGACACCCCCGCACACCGAACCCTCGGGTGGCATCAGGGCGCTTGAGGGGCGAGCAACGGCAACAGCGCATGGGGCCGACGAAGCTTTGACACACAGATCCCCGAGGCGTCGGTCTGCCTGGGGTGGGGTTCGAGCAGGCCAGGGATGGTCTGCGGCCGCGTGTCGGAGCCGGACGCGGAGCCCACGCGGCGAACCCCACCCCAGGCAGACCGGCGCCCCCGCCCGAAGCTGCCGCCACCTGCATCGCACGCCAGGTCACCAGCCCTCGGCAAATCGCTTGACAAGCAAACGAGAATCATTATCGTTTACGGAACCGTGCCACAGGAGGCTTCAAGGATGACTCCCCCGATCCGGACGCTCGTGTTGCGCCGTGCCGCCGGTCCTCGTGCTTCGCTGTCGCTGCAGCCCGCCCCGGCTCCGGCGCCGGGCTGTCTGGACAGCACCGTGCTGCTGCGCGGCGCGCGTGAGGTGCTGATCCGCCACGGTGGCGAGGTCTACCGCCTGCGCCACACCCGCAACGACAAACTGATCCTGACCAAGTAGCCCCGCGCGCCGCGGCCCTGCCCATGCCGGGCCGCGGCGCGATCCGATCTCTCTCCCCCGAGCGCCAGCCGCGGCCCTGCCGCATGCCAGCCCTCCCGGTTCCCCTGCCGATGGACTGCCATGCCTTTGCCGCTCAAGCCGCTCCCGCTCGCCGTACTTGCCGCCCTCGCCGCATCCGCCCACGCCGCGCCCGCCCCCGCGCCGGCCACCGACGCGCATGACCTCGACACCGTCACCGTCACCGCCACCCGCACCGAACGCACCCTGGCCGAAGTGCCGAACACCGTCAGCGTGATCGAGCGCGAACAGCTCGACCGCCAGCTGGTGCGCGACCTGAAGGACCTGGTGCGCTACGAACCCGGCGTCTCGGTCGGCAGCGGCACCGGCCGCTTCGGCCTGAAGGACATCCGCGTGCGCGGCCTGGGCGGCAACCGGGTGCGGATCGAGACCGACGGCATCGCCGTCTCCGACAGCTTCGCGATCGGCAGCTTCTCCGATGCCAACCGCAACTTCGTGGACCTGGACACGCTCAAGCGCGTGGAGATCGTGCGCGGCCCGGCCAGCGCCCTGTACGGCTCCGACGCGCTGGGCGGCGTGGTCGCCTTCGTCACCAAGGATCCCGCCGATGACCTGGCGCCGGGCAGGGACGCCCACTTCGATGTCAAGCTCGGCTACGAGAGCGACTGGCAGGGTCTGTTCGCCGGCGCCACACTCGCCCTCGGCGGCGAACGCTGGTCGGGACTGCTCGCCCTCGGCCACCGCCAGGGCACCGAAACCCGCAACCAGGGCACGCGCGCGGTGGACGGCGCGCTGCGCACCACGCCCAACCCGCAGGAGCGCAACGGCCGCAGCCTGCTGGCCAAGCTGGTGTTCGAACCGGACACGGACCAGCGCTGGCGGCTGACCGTGGAAGGCAACGAGGACGAGACGGACACGGACGTGCGCCATCTGCTCGGCTTCCAGCCGCGCACCCGCGCCACCACGCTGTCGCTGATCGGCGACGACCACCAGACCCGGGCCCGGATCTCGCTCGCGCACGAGCACGATGCGCTCGGCAGCGTGCTCGCCGACCGCATGCAGTGGCAGGTGTACCGGCAGGACAGCGAAACCACCCAGGCGACGGTCGAACACCAGCGCAACGCGGCGGGCGTGGCCCTGCGCCGCGAGCGCGAGTTCGACTTCGACCAGCGCGTGCTCGGCATGGAGGCCGTGCTGCACAAGGACTTCGCCACCGGCACGGCGCAGCACGCCCTGACCTGGGGGCTGGAGCTGACCCGCACCGAAGTGCGGCAGAAGCGCGACGGCCGCGCGATCACCCTGGCCACCGGCCAGGTCACCCGCGTGGTGCCGCCGGACGTGTTCCCGGTGCGCGATTTCCCGCCCAGCGAGATCACCAACGCCGCGCTGTTCGTGCAGGACGAGGTCGCGCTCGCCGACGGCCGCCTGCGCCTGGTGCCGGGCCTGCGCGTGGACCGCTACGCGCTGCGCCCGCAGCCGGACCCGATCTTCGCCGAGGACAACCCGGGCATCGTCCCCGCCGACATCACCGAAACCAGCGTCGCGCCCAAGTTCGGCGCGGTGTGGACGTTCGCGGAGGACTGGTCGGTGTTCGGCAACTACGCGCGCGGCTTCCGTTCGCCGCCGTACAACGACGTCAACCTCGGCTTCACCAACCTCCAGCACGGCTACGCCACGATCCCCAATCCAGACCTGAAACCGGAAACCAGCGACGGCTTCGAACTCGGCCTGCGCCACGCCGGCCCCGCGCTGCACGCGAGCCTGGCCGTGTTCCACAACCGCTACGACGACTTCATCGAGTCCGGGGTGCTGGTCAGCGCGCCGCCGGCCTCGCCGATCCGCGTGTTCCAGTCGCGCAACGTCGCCGAGGCGACGATCGAGGGACTCGAGTTCAAGGCCGGGTTCGACTTCGGCGCCTGGCGCGAGGCGCTGCGCGGCTTGCGCCTGCAGGGCGCGGCGGCATGGCAGCGCGGCGAGGACGCGCGCAGCGGCCGGCCGCTCGCCAGTGTGGACCCCGCGCGCGCCGCGCTCGGGCTGAGCTATGACGCGCAGGCATGGGGCATCGGCCTGCACGGCCGCTTCGCACGCCGGCAGCGGCGCATGCCGGACCTGACGCCGGGGGTGGCGCAGTTCACGCCGCCGGGACATGCCGTGTTCGACCTGCTCGCGCACTGGGACTTCGCGCCCGGCGCCACGCTCGATCTCGGCGTGTTCAACCTCACCGATCGCAAGTACTGGGACTGGGCCGACGTCGGCGGGCTGACCGCCGCCGATCCGGCGCTGGACCGCTACACCCGCCCCGGCCGCAGCCTCGCGCTGAGCGTGGCGTTCGCCTGGTAACGTCGCAGGAGACAGGAACGATGAGAACGTGGATGTTGACGATGCTGATGGCCTTCGGACTGGCCTTGCCCGCGGCGGCGGCAGGGCGCGACGACGGCTTCGGCGTGCTGGTGATGGCGCACGGCGGCAACGCCGAGTGGAACCGCGAGGTCACGCAGGCGTTGCAACCGTTGCGCGCGGAGTTCCCGCTCGAGGTCGCCTTCGGCATGGCCGACGCGGCCAGCCTGCAGGAGGGCGTGGCGCGGCTGCAGGCGCAGGGCGTGCGCCGGATCGGGGTGGTGCGGCTGTTCGTCAGTGGCGAGAGCTGGTACGAGCGCACCGCGCAGATCCTGGGCCTGGCGCCGGGTGCGCCGGCGCGGCCGGCGGCGGATGCGCAGGCCGGGCATGGCGCGCACGGCGGCCACCGGATGGAGTTCTGGCGGCTCGACAGCGACGCCGACTTCGCCCTCGGCCGCGAAGGCCTGCTGGAGGCGCCGGAGATGGACGAGGTGCTCGCCGCCCGCGCCCGCGCGCTGAGCGAGGATCCCGCGCGCGAGGACGTGCTGATCCTCGCCCACGGGCCCGGCGACGATGCCGAGAACGCGCGCTGGCTGGCGCGGCTGGAAGCGCGCGCCGAGCCGGTGCGGCAGGCCCTGCCGTTCCGGCGTGTGCAGGTGGAAACCCTGCGCGAGGACTGGCCGGACAAGCGCCGCGACGCCGAGGCGCGCATCCGCGCCTTCGTCGAACGCGCGCGTGCCGAAGGCGGCCGCGCGATCGTGATCCCGTTCCGGGTGCAGGGCTTCGGCCCGTACCGCGAGGTGCTGGCCGGGCTCGACTACGTCGCCGACGGGCAGGGGCTGGTGCCGGATGCGCGCGTGGCCGAGTGGGTGCGGCGCCAGGCACAGGCGTTGCGCACGGCGCTGGTCGCCGCCCGGCCCGCATCCCGCGGAGCGGACGGCGCGCGCTGAGCGCGGTACAAACGCGCACGGCCCGGTGCAGGCCGGGCCGTGCGCGGTGGCTCGCAGCAGTGTTCAGTCGTTGGTGTCGGTGCGCACTTCGACCCGTTCGAACTCGACCGTCTGCGGCGCCGCCCAAGCGATCAGCACCTGCCCGCCGTCACCGGCGATCTCGTACTCGAAGGATGTGGCCGGCGGCGGAGGCGGGGGCGGCGGCGGTGCCGCCTTGGGCGCAGCCGGCGGCGCGGGCGGTTTCGGCGGCGCAGGCGGAACCGGCAGCGGCCTGGCCTTCGGCACCGTCACCTGCACGGTCGCGGCCTTGCGGTCGCGCAGGTACTCGACCGTGACCTTGCTGCCGGCGGGTTTGGCGTGCAGCGCGGCCATCGCCTCGCGCGGGGTGCGCACCGGCTTGCCGTCAACCTTGCGCAGCACGTCGCCCGGCTCCAGCCCGCGCAGTCCCTCGCCGGTGCTGAGCACCAGCACACCCTCGCTGGTGCCGAAATAACGCCCCAGGCGCGCGTCCACCGAGGCCAGGTTGAGGCCGTGCCAGCGCAGCGCCTCGCTCAGCGCCACGACCTTGCAGTCCTCGCCCTTGCAGTCGCCCAGCCGCATCACCTCGTGCCGGATGTGCGGGGCCACGCCCGGCGGCAGCGGATGGCCTTCGGCCAGCGCCATCGGTGCGTCGCCGCTCCAGACCACCAGCCGGTTCTCCAGCGTCGGGGTGACGCTGACCGTGGCGGTGCGGCCGCTGCGCGCGTATTCGATCCGCACCGGCGTCCTGGTGTCCCGCGCGCGCAACAGCTTGCGCGCGTTCTCCAGCCGCAGCTCGCCGCTGCTGCCGAGGATCTGCGTGCCGCCGATGCGCAGCAGGCGGTCGCCGGCGCGCAGGCCGGCCTTGGCCGCCGGGCTGCCGGGGGTGACGCCGGCGATGCGCACGCCGGCTTCGTCGTCGGGCGCGAGCAGCACGCCGATCACCGGGCGACGCAGTTCGTGGCGATCGGCGAACACGTGCGTGTTCTGCTCGCCGAGCTCGCGCGACAGTTCGGCGACGCGGCGCGCGGCGCGCTGCAGTTCGGCGCGCGCGGCCTCGAGTTCGGCGGCCTTGTCGGCCTCGCGTGCCTTGGGTGTGGGTTGCTGCGCGGCGGCGGCGCCGCTGAACAGCAGGCCGAGCGCGAGCGCGCGGGCCAGGCGGTGGGAAGGGGAAAGCGGCATGGTCACCTCATCGGAAACGGGTACGTCCACTGCATCCGGATGCGGGGGACGGCAAAAGCGTCGCAGCGCGACATCCATGGCACGCGCGGCAACGCTGACTGCATCAGCGTTGCCTCAATCCACGCTCACCAGCGCGGCGTCGTAGCGCTCGCCCTGCGCGGCGAGCCAGCGCTGGGTGCCTTCGAAACTGACCAGCGTGCGCAGCGTGTCCACGCGCTGCCGCCACAGCGCCAGCCGCTGCGCCTCTTCCAGGGCGGGATCGCGCAGCGCGGCGTCGATCGTCGCCAACTCGGCATCGAGTTCGCCGGCGAGCGCCATGCCGGTGGCGCTGGCCACGCGCTCGTCGCGGGTCGCGGCGAGCAGGGTCTCCAGGCGCGCCGATTCGGCGTAGTAGCGGTCCAGTTCCGAGGCCGGCGCGGACGTCGCGGCGGTGTCCGTCGCCGGCTCCGCGGGCGCGCGTTCGAGCAGGCGCATCGGCAGCGCGACCGCGAGCACGAGCGTGGCGGCGATCGCCAGCCAGGTCGGCCAGCGCGGGCCGCGGCGGGCATCGAGCCGCGCGGCCAGCGCGGGCCACAGGTCGGTGTCGGGGCGTTCCGGCGGCAGGGCGGCGAAGGCCTCGGCCCAGCTCCCCGGGGCGGGGATGGAGCGGATGTCGTCAGGCATGGGTGGGCTCCGCGATCTCGAGCAGCGCGCGCAGGCGGCGGGTGCCGCGCGCGAGCTGCGACTTGGAAAAACTGGGCGTGCGTTGCATCAGCGCCGCGATCTCCTCGTGGGTGTAGCCCTCGGCGTGGTACAGCCAGAGCACGCTGCGGGTCGCGGCCGGCAGCGCGGCCAGCGCGCGCTGCAGCAGCGCGGCATCGGCGGCGGCCGGTGGCGGCGGGGCGTGGTCCTCGGATTCGGCGGCCGCCTCGGCCGCCACTTCCTGTGCCAGGCGGCGGTCGCGCCGCAGCCGCATCAGTGCCTCGTTGACCGCGATCTGCCGCACCCAGCCCCAGAACGGGCTGCCGTCGCGGCCGCGGAAGCTGGCAAGTTGCGCGTACACCTTGAGCATCGTTTCCTGCAGCACCTCGGCGGCGTCCTCGCGGTCGCCGCACATGCGCAGGGCGAGGGTGAACACCGGCCGCTCGAACCAGCGGTACAACTGCTCGAACGCCGCCCGCTCGCCGGCGCGCGCGCGGGCGAGCAGGCTCTCGGGCACGTCGATCGCGAAGCTCGAGGCGGCGGCCATGTCGTCAGTGTGGATGCGGCGGGGGCCGGAACCGTCGCAGCCGGTCGGCGGGTCAGGCCGCCTGGGCCCCGGCCAGCTGCGCCAGGGCGTCGGCCTGGTGCTCGCGCTGCAGGCGCTCGATCAGCGGTTCGAGGTGGCCGTCGAGCACGTTCGGCAGGTCGTACAGGGTCAGGCCCTCCACCCGGTGGTCGGTGATCCGGCCCTGCGGGAAGTTGTAGGTGCGGATCCGCTGGCTGCGGTCGCCGCTGCCCACCTGCAGCCTGCGCTCTTGCGCCTGCGCGGCCTCGCGCCGGGCCAGTTCGGCCTCCACCAGCACCGCCTTCAGGCGCTTCATCGCCTTGTCGCGGTTGGCGTGCTGCGAGCGCTCGCTCTGCGACTCGACCACGATCCCGGTCGGCAGGTGGGTGATGCGGATCGCCGACTCGGTCTTGTTGACGTGCTGGCCGCCGGCGCCGGAGGAGCGGTAGGTGTCGATGCGCAGGTCGGCCGGGTTGAGCTCGACCGCGACGTCGCTGGGATCCTCGGCGATGATCGCCACCGTCGCCGCCGAGGTGTGGATGCGGCCCTGCGACTCGGTCTCGGGCACGCGCTGCACGCGATGGGTGCCGGATTCGAACTTCAGCTTCGAGTACGCGCCGCGGCCCTCGATCCGGGCCACGATCTCCTTGTAGCCGCCGTGCTCGCCGGGGCTGGCCGATTCGACCTCCACCTTCCAGCCCTGGCGCTCGGCGTAGCGCGCGTACATCCGGAACAGGTCGCCGGCGAACAGCGCGGCCTCGTCGCCGCCGGTGCCGGCGCGCACCTCCAGGTACAGGTTGCCCTCGTCGCGCGGGTCCTTCGGCACCAGGTGCGCGAGCAGTTCGGTCTCCAGTGCCGCCAGGCGCGCGCTCGCGGCGGCGATTTCCTCCTCGGCCAGTTCGCGCAGCTCGGGGTCGTCGCGCATCGCCTCGGCGGCGGCCAGGTCGCGCCGCGCCTGCGCCTCGGCGGCGAGCGCGCGCGCCACCGGCTCGAGCTGGGCGAACTCGCGCGAGAGCGCGCGGAAGCGCTCGGGGTCGCTGGCCGCCGCGGGATCGGCGAGCAGGCGCTCGAGTTCTTCGCGGCGCTCGGCGAGCGCTTCCAGCTTGCGGCGCAGGGACGGGGTCATCGGCGGAGCGGAGCTCGGCGGGGAGGGGAAGGCAAGGCGGCTGCGCACCTTGCCGGCCGGCAGGGCCGGCGTCAAAGCGCGCGCGGCACTAGCCGGCGGGATCGTCGCCTTCCGCGTCCGGCGGGAACATCCGCTCCGCCGCGCGCGCCAGCTCGGCATCGCCGGTCAGCGCGGCTTCGCGCAGCGCCGCGGTGGGCGCGTGCAGCAGGCGGTTGGTGAGCGTGTGCGCGAGCAGTTCCAGCACTTCCTCCGGCGGCCGCCCGCTGGCGAGCTGCGCGCGCGCCTTCGCCAGCGCCTGGGCGCGGGCGCGTTCGCCGTGCGCACGCAGGCGCTTGAGCGGCTCGTGGCGGGCGGCGGCCAGGCTGTGTTCGACGAAGCGCGCGGCGTGCAGCTCGACGATCGCCTCGGCCTCGCGCGCGGCCTCGCGCCGGCTGCGGCGGTTGTCCTCGAGCGCGCGCTCGAGGTCGTCCACGGTGTACAGGAACACGTCGGGCAGTTCCGCCACCGCCGGCTCGATGTCGCGTGGCACCGCCAGGTCGAGCAGCAGGATCGGCCTGTAGTTGTGCCGGTGCCGGCGCTGGGCGAGCGCGGCCGCGACCTGGGCGCGGCCGATGATCGGCGTGCGGCTGGCGGTGGCCGAGAGCACGATGTCGGCCTCGGCCAGGTGGCGCTCGAGTTCGGTCAACGGCAGGGCCACGCCGCCGTGGCGGCTGGCCAGTTCCTGGGCATGGGCCAGGGTGCGGTTGGCGACCAGCAGCCGCTGCACCTTGCCGTCGCTGAGATGGCGCGCGGCCAGTTCGATGGTCTCGCCGGCGCCGACCAGCAGCACGGTGGATTCCTCCAGCCGCGCGAACGATTCCTGCGCCAGCCGCACCGCGACCGAGGCCACCGACACCGGGCTGGCGCCGATCCGGGTGTCGGTGCGGGCGCGCTTGGCGGTGGCGAAGGCCTGCTGGAACAGGCGGTCGAGCTGCGGCCCGAGCGTGCCGGCGGCGCGCGCGGTGGCCCAGGCCTCCTTCACCTGGCCCAGGATCTGCGGCTCGCCGAGCACCAGCGAATCCAGCCCGGTGGCGACCCGGAACAGATGCCGGACGGCGTCCAGATCCTGGTGCCGGTAGAGGTAGGCGTGCAGGTCGTGCGCCGGCCCGGTGCCGGCGTGTTCGGCGAGCCAGTCGCACAGCGCCTGGCCGTCGTCGCCGAGCGCGTACAGCTCGGTGCGGTTGCAGGTGGACAGCAGCGCGACCTCCTGCACCGAAGGCAGCGCGCGCAGCTCGCACAGCGCCGCCGGCAGCGCCTCGGCCGAGAACGCCACGCGTTCGCGCAGCCCGACCGGCGCGGTCTGGTGGTTGAGGCCGATGGCGTACAGGCTCATGGAACCGCGTTCAGGCGCTTGCGCTAAGCTGGCTGCCGAGGGCCGTCATTCTACCGGCCCGCCTTCCCCCGGACTTGAACGATGCCTGCCACGCAGCGCGCCCCGACCCCGCCGCGTCGCATGCCGGCCGCGAAAGCGTGGCTGGCGCCGTTGCTCGCCTGCGCGCTGGCCTGGCCAGCCGCCGCGGCTGCGGCGACCCGCCCGCAGGAACCGCTGACGCCGCTGATGGCCGGCGAGTTCGCGCTCCAGGCCGGCCAGCTCGAACAGGCCGCGCACTGGTACCTGCAGGCCGCGCGCGCGGTGGACGACGCCGGCCTGGCCGAGCGCGCCACCCGCATCGCCCTGCTCGCCAACCGCGACGACCTCGCCGAGCAGGGGCTCGCGTTGTGGCGCAAGCGCGCGGCGCGTTCGCCGGGCATGGGCGGCGTCGAGGCCACCCTGGCCCTGCGCCGCGGCGACGCCCGCACCGCGCGCCGCCAGCTCCAGGCCCTGCTGCGCAGCGGCGACGACATCGGCTGGCGCCATGCCCTGGTCGCCCTCGGCAGCGGCGGCAAGGATCCGCAACTGGTCGCGCAGGTGCTGGAAGCGCTGGTCGAGGCGGATGCGATCCCGGACCGGCTCCAGGCCTGGCTCGCCTTCGGCGGCCTCGCCCAGCGCCTGCAACGCCCCGAACTGGCGGCGCGCATCGTGGACATCGTGGTCGAGCGTTTTCCGGGCGAGCCCCGGGTGGCCCTGCTGCGCGCCAGCCAGCTGCGCGAGGCCGGCGACCGGGAGGGGGCGCGGCGCGCGCTGGCCGCGATCGGCGACCAGGCGCTGCTGCTCGACGACCTGCGCTGGGCGCTCGCCGCCGAATACGGCGCGCTCGGCGAGTACGCCGAGGCCGCGCGGGTGATGGCGCGCGGCCCGCAGGACGAACGCAGCTACCGCCTGCGCGCCTCGCTGCTGGCGGAAGCCGAGGACGAGGCCGGGCTGACCGCGCTCTACGACGAGCTGCGCGCCGACTCCGCACGCCCCGATCCCGAGCGCCGGCTGCTGCTGGGACAGGTGGCGGAGTTCCTGGACCGGCATGCCGAGGCGCTGGAGTGGTATCGCAGCGTGCCGGGCGGCCCCTTGCGTTCGGCCGCGCGCCTGCGCGGGGCGAACGTGCTGCACGAACTCGGGCGCAGGGACGAGGCCTATGCCGAACTCGGCAAGCTGCAGGCCGACGCCGCGGCCGAGGAGGACGCGCGCCGCGACGCCTACCTGCTCGAGGCCGAGCTGCGGCAGAAGGACCGCGCGCCGGAGGCCGAGATGGACGCCTTCGCCCGCGGCCTGGCCGCGTTCCCCGACGACCCGGCGCTGTTGTACTCGCGCGCCCTGGCCTGGGAGCGCCGCGACGACATCCCGCGCGCCGAGGCCGACCTGCGCCGGATCCTGGCGATCGAGCCGGACAACGTCAGCGCCCTCAACGCGCTCGGCTACACCCTCGCCGACCGCACCGACCGCTACGCCGAGGCGCTGGAGCTGATCGACCGCGCCCGCGCCGCCGAGCCCGACAACGCCGCGATCATCGATAGCCACGGCTGGGTGCTGTACCGCCTCGGTCGGCACCAGGAGGCGCTGGTGCAGCTGCGCCGCGCGTACTCGATGCAGAAGGACGCCGAGATCGCCGCGCACATCGCCGAGGTGCTGTGGGTGCTGGGCCGGCAGGACGAGGCGCGCACCTGGTTCGAGGAAGCGCGCAAGCTCGACCCCGACAACCGCGCGCTCAAGCGGGCGCTGGAAAAATTCCGCCCATGACGCGTGTCCGCCTCGTCGGCGCGCTGGCCGCGCTGCTGCTGTCCGCCTGCGCGGCCCGCCCCGAACGGCCCGGGCTGCCGCCGCTGGCCGTCCCGCCCGCCGCACACCAGGCCGCGCGTGAGCGGGCGCTGGCGCAGCACACGGCCTGGGGCCTGTCCGGCCGCGTCGCCCTCTCCAACGGCCGCGACGGCGGCAGCGGGCGCCTGGACTGGTGGCAGGAAGGCGAGCGCTACGTGCTCGAGCTCAGCGCCCCCGTCACCCGCCAGAGCTGGCGTCTGCACGGCGACGCCTCCGGCGCGACCCTGGAAGGCTTCGACGGCGGCCCCCGTTCCGGCCCCGACCCGGTGGCCCTGCTGCGCGAGGCCACCCGCTGGGAGATCCCGGTGACCGCGCTCGGCGCCTGGGTGCGCGGCGCCCCGGCCGCGGCGGACCGGCTCGGCCCGCCCTCCCTGGCGTTCGGCCGGGACGGCCGCCTGGCGCGGCTGGAGCAGGGCGGTTGGACCATCGAGTACGACGGCTGGCAGGCCGTGGCCGGCGCCCCCGAGCTGCCCGCCCGGATCGAGGCCCGCCGCGGCGAGGCCCGGGTGCGCCTGATCGTGGATGCCTGGCGGCCATGAGCGGGGCCTGGACCGTCTGGCCGGCCCCGGCCAAGCTCAACCTGTTCCTGCACGTCACCGGCCGCCGCGCCGACGGCTACCACACCCTGCAGACCGTGTTCCGGTTGCTCGACTGGGGCGACACCCTGCGCATCCGCCTGCGCGAGGACGGCCGGATCCGGCGCATCGGGGAGGGCGCGCCGGGCGTGGCGGAAGCCGACGACCTCGTGGTTCGTGCCGCCAAACTGCTCCAACAGGAAGCCAACGTCACCCAAGGGGCGGAGATCGTCATCGAAAAACGCATTCCGGCCGGCGGCGGGTTCGGCGGCGGCTCGTCCGATGCCGCGACCACGCTGGTGGCGCTGGACGCGCTGTGGGGGCGGCACTTGGGTCGCGAGCGCCTGGCCGCGCTCGGCCTGCGCCTGGGCGCCGACGTGCCGGTGTTCGTCCGCGGCGAGAACGCCTGGGCCGAAGGGGTGGGCGAGCGGCTGACCCCGGTCCCGCTGCCGCCCGCCTGGTACCTGCTCGCCGACCCCGGCGTCCACGTGCCGACCGCGGCGCTGTTCCAAGCGCCTGAATTGACGCGCGATTCGCCCCCCGCGACAATAGCCGACTTCCTTTCGGGAACGGTGCACGGCAACGCGTTCGAGCCGGTGCTGCGCCGCCGCGAGCCGGCCGTCGAGGCCGTGTTCGCCGCGCTGGCGCAGGTCGGCACGCCACGGTTGACCGGCACGGGCAGCGGCGTGTTCGTCGAATTCGCCAGCCGCGAGGCCGCCGAGGCCGCGCTTGCGCGGCTGCCGGCCGGCCTGCGCGCCTGGGTCGCGGCGGGCGCGGCGCGTTCGCCGCTGCTGGCGGCGGCCGAACGGCAGGGGCTGCGGGCCGGCTGACGCCGGTGCCGGGCCGCATCGCCGGCTCCCGGAACGAAACAGGGGCGTCGCCAAGCGGTCCAAGGCACCGGGTTTTGATCCCGGCATTCGTAGGTTCGAATCCTACCGCCCCTGCCAGTCGCCCGGTCCCCGGTTCCCCACCCCCCCACCGCCACGGTCAGAGCGCAGCGAGAAGACGATGCAAGACGACCGCAACCTGCTTGTCTTCACCGGCAACGCCAACCGCCCGCTGGCCGAGGCGGTCTGCCGCGAGCTGGGCGTGCGCCCGGGCAAGGCCCTGGTCGGTCGCTTCTCCGACGGCGAGGTGCAGGTCGAGATCGAGGAGAACGTGCGCCGGCAGGAGGTGTTCGTCGTCCAGCCGACCTGCGCGCCCACCGCCGAGAACTTCATGGAGCTGCTGGTGCTGATCGACGCGCTCAAGCGCGCCTCGGCCGCCAGCGTCACCGCGGTGGTGCCGTACTTCGGCTACGCCCGCCAGGACCGCCGCCCGCGCTCCTCGCGGGTGCCGATCACGGCCAAGGTCGCGGCCAAGATGTTCGGCGCGGTCGGCGCCGACCGGGTCCTGACCGTGGACCTGCACGCCGACCAGATCCAGGGCTTCTTCGACATGCCCGTGGACAACGTCTACGCCTCGCCGCTGCTGCTGGCCGACATCTGGCGCGCGCAGGGCACCGACAACCTGATCGTGGTCTCGCCCGACGTCGGCGGCGTGGTGCGCGCACGCGCGATCGCCAAGCGCCTGGACGACGCGGACCTGGCGATCATCGACAAGCGCCGCCCGCGCGCCAACGTCGCCACGGTGATGAACATCATCGGCGACGTCGCCGGCAAGACCTGCGTGCTGGTGGACGACATCGTGGACACCGCCGGCACCCTGTGCGCCGCCGCCGCCGCGCTCAAGGACAACGGCGCCACCCGGGTGGTGGCCTACTGCACCCACCCGGTGCTGTCGGGCCCGGCGATCAGCAACATCAGCAAGTCGCAGCTCGACGAGCTGGTGGTCACCGACACCATCCCGCTCAGCGAGGCGGCCAGGGCCTGCAGCCGGATCCGCCAGCTCAGCGTCGCCGAGCTGCTGGCCGAGACCATCCGCCGCATCGCCTTCGGCGAATCGGTGAGTTCGCTGTACGTGGACTGAGGTTTTCCGGCTCCCCTGGTCGCGGGGGAGTCGCCCTGCCGCCGCGAGGCGGCCCAATGCAACGCAAGCAAGAGAGAACGCAACATGGCTACCGAACACAAGATCACGGCCACGCGCCGCGAGGTCGGGGGGAAGGGTGCGAGCCGCCGCCTCCGCCGCACGGCGCAGATCCCGGCCATCCTCTACGGCGGCAGCGCCGCCCCGCAGCCGCTGCAGCTCGACCACGACAAGGTCTGGCTGGCCAGCCAGAACGAGTGGTTCTACTCCTCGATCCTCGACCTCGAGGTGGACGGCCAGGTGCAGAAGGTGCTGCTGCGCGACATGCAGCGCCACCCGTACAAGCAGCTGATCATGCACCTGGACTTCCAGCGCGTGGACGAGAACCAGACCCTGCGCGTGAAGGTGCCGCTGCACTTCCTCAACCAGGAGAAGTCGCCGGCCGGCAAGACCGCGGGCGTGGTGGTGACCCACGAACTCAACGAGATCGAGATCAGCTGCCTGCCGAAGGACCTGCCGGAGTTCATCGAGGTGGACCTGGCCGGGCTGAAGGTCGGCGACATCGTCCACCTGTCCGACCTCAAGCTGCCGGCCGGCGTCGAGATCCCCGAGCTCCGGCTCGGCAAGGAGCACGACGTGGCCGTGGTCGTGGCCAAGCATGGCCGCGAGGAGGTCGAGGAGACCGCCGCGCCGGAGCCGGCCGAAGTGCCGGCGGCCAAGGTCAAGAAGGAAGAGAAGTGATCGCGCGCGGCGGCCGCCCGCGGCCGCCGCATCGCGTCGCCCACCCCGCCGGCGGGCTTCGGTTTCGCCGGCGGCCGGGTTCGTCCGCTCCCCGCGCCGCGGCATGAACCGGGCGGACGGAGCGGACGGCCGCTGATCGAGTCGGCATGACCGGATTGCGCCTCATCGTCGGCCTGGGCAACCCGGGCCCGGAACACGCCCGCACCCGGCACAACGCCGGGTTCTGGTTCGTGGACGCGCTCGCCGCGCAGGCGGGGGCGCGCTTCGGCCTGGAGGCCAGGCTGTTCGGCGAGACCGCCAAGGCCGAGGTGGCCGGACAGCCGGTCTGGCTGCTCAAGCCGGCCACGTTCATGAACCTCTCGGGCAAGGCGGTGCTGGCCGCCCTGCGCTACTGGAAGATCGAGCCGGAGCAGGCCCTGCTGGTCCACGACGACCTCGACCTGCCGCCCGGCACCGCCCGGCTCAAGTTCGACGGCGGCCACGGCGGCCAGAACGGCCTGCGCGACACCATGCGCCTGCTCGGCCATGGCCGGTTCCACCGCCTGCGGATCGGCATCGGCCATCCCGGGCACAAGGACAAAGTCACCCCCTGGGTGCTCGGCCGGCCCGGGCGCGACGACGAGGCCGCCATCCTGCGCGCCATCGACGACGCCCTCGCGGTCCTGCCGCTGGCGGTCGCGGGCGACTTCAACGAGGCGATGAAGCGCCTGCACACCCCGAAATAACCGGAGTTCCCGTCCCCATGGGCATCAAATGCGGCATCGTCGGCCTGCCCAACGTCGGCAAGTCGACCCTGTTCAACGCCTTGACCAAGGCCGGCATCGCCGCCGCCAACTTCCCCTTCTGCACGATCGAGCCGAACGTCGGCGTGGTCCCGGTGCCGGACCCGCGCCTGAACGCGCTGGCCGGGATCGTCAAGCCGCAGAAGGTGATCCCCACCGCGGTCGAGTTCGTGGACATCGCCGGCCTGGTCGCCGGCGCGGCCCAGGGCGAGGGCCTGGGCAACAAGTTCCTGGCCCACATCCGCGAGGTGGACGCGATCGCCCACGTCGTGCGCTGCTTCGAGCACCCCGACATCGTCCATGTCGCCGGCCGGGTGGACCCGATCTCCGACATCGAGACCATTGACACCGAGCTGGCCCTGGCCGACCTGGAGACGGTGGAGAAGGCCCTGGCCAAGGCCGAGCGCGCCGCCAAGACCGGGGACAAGGAGGCCGTGGCCCGCAAGGAGGCCCTGACCCGCCTCGCCGCCGGCCTGAACGAGGGCCGGCCGGCCCGGGCCCTGGGTTTGTCCGAGGACGAGCGGGCCCAGGTCCGCGACCTGTTCCTGCTCACCCTCAAGCCGGTGATGTACGTGGCCAACGTGCTCGAGGACGGCTTCCGCGACAACCCGTACCTGGACGCCGTGCGCGCCCGGGCCGCGGGGGAGGGCGCCGAGGTGGTCCCGGTCTGCGCCGCGATCGAGGAAGAGCTCAGCCAGCTCGACGACGCCGACCGCGACGCCTTCCTGGCCGACCTGGGCCTGGACGAGCCCGGCCTGAACCGGGTGATCCGCGCCGCCTACCGCCTGCTCGGCCTGCAGACCTACTTCACCGCCGGCCCGAAGGAGGTGCGCGCCTGGACGGTCAAGGCCGGCGCCACCGCCCCGCAGGCGGCGGGGGTGATCCACTCCGACTTCGAGAAGGGCTTCATCCGCGCCGAGACCATCGCCTACGAGGACTTCATCCGCTACGGCGGCGAGGCCGGCGCCCGCGACGCCGGGCGCCTGCGCCTGGAGGGCCGGGACTACAGGGTGCAGGAGGGCGACGTCCTGCATTTCCGCTTCAACGTCTGATGCGTTGACATCCCGCACCGGCCAAGCGATCATTTCGGGCTCTTTTGGAGGGATACCCAAGCGGCCAACGGGGGCAGACTGTAAATCTGCTGGCTTACGCCTTCGGTGGTTCGAATCCACCTCCCTCCACCAGTTCCACCGCAACACCCGGCGGCCTTACCACCCGCCGGTTGCAACACCCAAGCAGGGCTGCCGGCGCGGGAGTAGTTCAATGGTAGAACCTCAGCCTTCCAAGCTGATGGTGCGGGTTCGATTCCCGTCTCCCGCTCCATTGACGCCGCGACGCAGCGCTGCCCAAAACCTGCTCACGTAGCTCAGTCGGTAGAGCACCTCCTTGGTAAGGAGGAGGTCGCTGGTTCGATTCCAGTCGTGAGCACCACATCGCAACTCCACCTTGTCCTCAGGTAACTCGCAATGTCCAAGGAAAAGTTCGAGCGCAAGAAGCCGCACGTGAACGTGGGCACGATCGGTCACGTGGACCACGGCAAGACGACGCTGACGGCGGCGCTGACGAAGATCGGTGCGGAGCGTTTCGGCGGCGAGTTCAAGGCGTACGACCAGATTGACGCGGCGCCGGAGGAGAAGGCGCGCGGGATCACGATCTCGACGGCGCACGTGGAGTACGAGTCGCCGACCCGGCACTACGCGCACGTGGACTGCCCGGGCCACGCGGACTACGTGAAGAACATGATCACGGGTGCGGCGCAGATGGACGGCGCGATCCTGGTGGTGTCGGCGGCGGACGGCCCGATGCCGCAGACGCGCGAGCACATCCTGCTGGCGCGGCAGGTGGGCGTGCCGTACATCGTGGTGTACATGAACAAGGCGGACATGGTGGACGACGCCGAGCTGCTGGAGCTGGTGGAGATGGAGGTCCGCGAGCTGCTGAGCAAGTACGACTTCCCGGGCGACGACACGCCGATCATCAAGGGTTCGGCGCTGAAGGCGCTGGAGGGCGACCAGTCGGAGATCGGGGTGCCGTCGATCATCAAGCTGGTGGACGCGCTGGACTCGTACATTCCGGAGCCGCAGCGCGACATTGACAAGCCGTTCCTGATGCCGGTGGAGGACGTGTTCTCGATCTCGGGCCGCGGCACGGTGGTGACCGGCCGCATCGAGCGCGGCGTGATCAAGGTGGGCGACGAAGTCGAGATCGTGGGCATCCGTCCGACGCAGAAGACGACGGTGACCGGCGTGGAGATGTTCCGCAAGCTGCTGGACCAGGGCCAGGCGGGCGACAACGCGGGTCTGCTGCTGCGCGGCACCAAGCGCGACGAGGTGGAGCGCGGCCAGGTGCTGGCGAAGCCGGGCACGATCACCCCGCACACCGACTTCGAGTGCGAGGTGTACGTGCTGTCGAAGGAGGAGGGCGGCCGTCACACGCCGTTCTTCAAGGGCTACCGCCCGCAGTTCTACTTCCGGACCACGGACGTGACCGGCGCGGTGACGCTGCCGGAGGGCGTGGATATGGTGATGCCGGGCGACAACGTGAAGCTGTCGGTGTCGCTGATCAACCCGGTGGCGATGGAAGAGGGTCTGCGGTTCGCGATCCGCGAGGGTGGCCGCACGGTCGGCGCCGGCGTGGTGGCGAAGATCCTGAAGTAAGCCCCGTGTTTCCCCCTCTCCCGCGCGCGGGAGAGGGCTGGGGTGAGGGCAGGCGGCGCAAGCCGCCGTTGCCTTTTCCGGAAACGACCCAAAAACCAGTACGCCAGTAGCTCAATCGGCAGAGCAGCGGTCTCCAAAACCGCAGGTTGGGGGTTCGAGTCCCTCCTGGCGTGCCACTCCCGCGGGCCCCGTGCCCGCGCGGCCCGGCCGAAGGACGGTCGGGTCCGAAATCTTGACGACGCGGTCGAGACCCGACGGCGACAGAGCGGATGAACAGCAAGGTCGAACAACCCAAGGCCGCCAATCCAGGCGACATCGTCAAGCACGCGCTGGCGCTCGCGCTGGTCGCGGCGGGCGTGTTCGCCTTCTACTGGTTCGGCCAGTGGCCGGGCGCCCTGCGCGGCCTGGCGGTGATCGGCGGCCTGGTCGCCGGCGCCGTGGTGTTCCTGACCACGGCCAAGGGCGCGCAGACCCGCGAGTTCCTGGCCGAGGCCCGCTTCGAGCTGCGCAAGGTGGTGTGGCCGACCCGCCAGGAGGCGGGCCGGGCGACGCTGGCGATCATCGTCGCGGTGATCGTGATCAGCCTGATCCTGGCCGGCTTCGACGTCGTGATCCAGGCCGCGGTCAAGTTCCTGCTGGGACGGTGAGCATGAGCGAAGTTACCAAGCGCTGGTACGTGGTCCACGCCTATTCCGGCTTCGAGAAGGCGGTGGCCCAGGCGCTGCGCGACCGGATCGCGCGCATGGGCATGCAGGACCGCTTCGGCGAGGTGCTGGTGCCGACCGAGGAGGTCGTGGAGATGCGCTCCGGCCAGAAACGCCGTTCCGAGCGCAAGTTCTTCCCGGGCTACGTCCTGGTGCAGATCGCCACCCACGACGAGGGCGGCATCCCGCGCATGGACAACGAGAGCTGGCACCTGGTCAAGGAGACGCCGAAGGTGATGGGCTTCATCGGCGGCACCGCCGACCGCCCGCTGCCGATCCGCGACGAGGAGGCCGCGGCCATCCTCGACCGGGTCCAGGAGGGCGTGGAGAAGCCCAAGCCGAAGGTGCTGTTCGAGCCGGGCGAGATGGTGCGGGTCGTGGACGGCCCGTTCAACGACTTCAACGGCGTGGTCGAGGAAGTCAACTACGAGAAGAACCGCCTGCGCGTGGCCGTGCTGATCTTCGGCCGTTCCACGCCGGTGGAGCTGGAATTCGGCCAGGTCGAGAAGGCCTGAACCGAGGGATACGCCGGGGCGAGCGGTTCGTCCCGGCAACTGACGCGAGGAGCCGCAAGGCGTTCGCACTCGCAGGAGCAAAGCAATGGCAAAGAAAGTCGTCGGTTACATCAAATTGCAGGTCAAGGCCGGCCAGGCCAACCCGAGCCCGCCCGTGGGCCCGGCGCTCGGCCAGCGCGGCCTGAACATCATGGAGTTCTGCAAGGCGTTCAACGCCGCCACGCAGAAGCTGGAGCCGGGCCTGCCGATCCCGGTGGTCATCACCGCCTACTCCGACCGCACCTTCACCTTCGTCACCAAGACCCCGCCGGCCTCGATCCTGCTGAAGAAGGCCGCCGGCATCCAGTCGGGTTCCAAGCGCCCGAACACGGAGAAGGTGGGCAAGGTCACCCGCAAGCAGCTCGAGGAGATCGCCAAGGCGAAGGAACCCGACCTGACCGCGGCCAGCCTCGAGGCGGCGGTGCGCACGATCGCGGGCTCGGCCCGCTCGATGGGCCTGGTGGTGGAGGGCTGAGACCATGGCGATGACCAAGCGACAGAAGGCGATCAAGGCCGCGGTGCAGCCGGGCAAGGCGTACCCGATCGACGAGGCTCTGAAGATCATCAAGCAGCACGCCACGGCCAAGTTCGCCGAGTCCATTGACGTGGCGGTGCGCCTGGGCGTGGACGCGAAGAAGTCCGACCAGCAGGTGCGCGGCTCGACCGTGCTGCCCGCCGGCACCGGCAAGAGCGTGCGCGTGGCCGTGTTCTGCCCGCCGGGCGCCAAGGCCGAGGAGGCCCTGGCCGCCGGCGCCGACGTGGTCGGCATGGACGACCTGGCCGAGAAGATGCAGGCCGGCGACCTCAATTACGACGTGGTGATCGCCACCCCCGACGCGATGCGCGTGGTCGGCAAGCTCGGCCAGGTGCTCGGTCCGCGCGGCCTGATGCCGAACCCGAAGGTCGGCACGGTGTCGCCGAACCCGGCCGAGGCGGTGCGCAACGCCAAGGCGGGCCAGGTGCGTTACCGCACCGACAAGGCCGGCATCATCCACTGCACGATCGGCAAGGCCAGCTTCGAGCCGGAAGCGCTGAAGGGCAACCTGCACGCCCTGCTGCACGACCTGCTCAAGGCCAAGCCGGCCAGCGCGAAGGGCACCTACCTGCAGAAGATCTCGCTCAGCTCGACCATGGGCCCGGGCGTGATCGTGGACCAGGCGTCGCTCTCGCTGAAGTAACCCAATTTTGAGGGCATCGCCGAGGGCTCCGGCCCGAGGCGACGCCGTCAAAGACCGCAGGCGCGGTCCGCGCGCAACGACGACGGGCAGGGAGGCTCGGAAGGCACGGAGTCGTCGTCGTCCGCAGGCGGGACCGCTTAATCGGCGCCCGGCAGGGCAATGGCCTGCGCAGATGGTGATGCCCCCTCTGGAAGCATTTTCTGGAAGGGCCACCACCGGGACGCTTCCGCGTCCCCGGCGCCAGGACGGCGCCGCCCAGGACCGCAAGCGGCAGGAGCCGCGAGCGGAGTTCATTTGGAGGAGTGCAATGGCTCTCAACCTGTCCCAGAAGCAAGCCGTCGTCGCCGAACTGGCGGAAGTGGCCGCGAAGGCCCACTCCCTGGTCGCCGCCGAGTACGCGGGCACCACGGTCGAGCAGATGACCGCGATGCGCAAGAAGGCTCGCGAGACCGGCGTGTACCTGAAGGTGGTCAAGAACACCCTGGCCGCGCGCGCCGTGGCGGGCACCGGCTACGAGTGCGTCAAGGACGTCCTCACCGGCCCGCTGCTGTACGCGTTCTCGATCGAGGAGCCCGGCGCCGCCGGCCGCCTGATCAAGGAGTTCGCCAAGGGCAACGAGAAGCTCAAGCCCAAGGTCGTGGCGATGGAGGGCAAGCTGCTGCCCGCCGCCCACGTCGAGGTGCTGGCTTCGCTGCCGACCCGCGAGCAGGCGCTGGCGATGCTGGCGCGCGTCCTGGCCGAGCCGGCCGCGATGTTCGCCCGCGCCGTGAAGGCCGTGGCCGACAAGCAGGGTGGCGGCGACGCCGCCCCGGCCGAGTCCGCCGCCTGAGGCAACCGCCCCGCCGGTTGCGACGCCCCCCTACCGATTCCAATTTCCAGAGGTAAACCACAATGTCCCTTTCCAACGAGCAGATCGTCGAAGCCATCGCCGCCAAGTCGCTGATGGAAGTGATGGAGCTGGTGAAGGCGATCGAAGAGAAGTTCGGCGTCTCCGCCGCCGCCCCGGTGGCCGTCGCCGCCGGCCCGGTCGCCGCCGCGGCCCCGGTCGAGGAGCAGACCGAGTTCACCGTCGTGCTGAAGGCCGCCGGCGAGAAGAAGGTCGAGGTGATCAAGGCGGTGCGCGCCATCACCGGCCTGGGCCTGAAGGAGGCCAAGGACCTGGTCGAGGGTGCCCCGCAGACGGTCAAGGAAGCCGTCTCGAAGGAAGACGCCGAGAAGTTCAAGAAGGAGCTCGAGGCCGCTGGCGCGACTGTCGAAGTCAAGTAAGCGGTACTTGCGTCGCCGGCGAGATACTGGCGACCAGCCGAGGCTGGGGGCGAAAGCCCCCGGCCTTTGGCCGTTGCAGCAGGACAGCAAAACCCAACCGAGTTGGTAGTTGGAAGCAGCAGCAGAGGGCGTGCGGGTGCCGGCAATACCCGCGGCTTCCAACTGACAGTTCAAATCTCCCCCGAGGGATTTGAGATTCACGACCAGGAACAGGCGACGCAACGATGACGCAGCCTCCCCGCACCGCGAGGGCCCTGCTTCTCCCGTCGTCGCCGGCACCCGGTCCGCGATCCCCGATCCCGGCTCCAACCGAGGCGGCAGCCCCATGACCACAGCGTCCACGACCTACTCGTTCACCGAAAAGAAGCGCATCCGCAAGGACTTCGGCAAGCGCCGCTCGATCCTCGAGGTGCCGTACCTGCTCGCGATCCAGGTGGACTCCTACCGCGAGTTCCTCCAGGCGGACGTCGAGCCGTCCAGGCGTGAGGACAAGGGCCTGCACGCCGCGCTCAAGTCGGTGTTCCCGATCGTCAGCTACAGCGGCAACGCCGCCCTCGAGTACGTGGGCTACAAGCTCGGCGAGCCGCCGTTCGACGAGCGCGAGTGCCGCAACCGCGGCCTGTCCTACGGTGCGCCGCTGCGCGTGACCGTGCGCCTGGTGATCTACGACCGCGAGTCGTCCACCAAGGCGATCAAGTATGTGAAGGAGCAGGAGGTGTACATGGGCGAGATCCCGCTCATGACCCAGAACGGCACCTTCATCGTCAACGGCACCGAGCGCGTCATCGTCTCCCAGCTGCACCGCTCGCCGGGCGTGTTCTTCGACCACGACCGCGGCAAGACCCACAGTTCGGGCAAGCTGTTGTACAGCGCCCGCATCATCCCCTACCGCGGCTCCTGGCTCGACTTCGAGTTCGACCCGAAGGACGCCGTGTTCACCCGCATCGACCGTCGCCGCAAGCTGCCGGTGACGATCCTGCTGCGCGCCCTCGGCTACACCAACGAGGAGATGCTGCGGCACTTCTTCGAGATCAACACCTTCCACATCCTGCCGGAAGGCGTGCAGCTCGAACTGGTGCCCGAGCGCCTGCGCGGCGAGACCCTCGACTTCGACCTGGCCGACGGCGACCGCGTGATCGTCGAGGCCGGCAAGCGCATCACCGCGCGCCACGTCAAGCAGCTCGAGCAGTCGGGCATCGCCGCGCTGGCGGTGCCGGACGGCTACCTGGTCGGCCGCATCCTCGCCCACGACGTGGTGGACGCGAAGACCGGCGAGCTGCTGGCCGCCGCCAACGACGAGATCACCGAGGACCACCTGGCCAGGTTCCGCAAGGCCGGGATCGAGAGCATCGGCACGATCTGGGTCAACGACCTCGACCGCGGCCCGTACCTGTCCAACACCCTGCGCCTGGATCCGACCAAGACCAAGCTCGAGGCGCTGGTCGAGATCTACCGCATGATGCGCCCGGGCGAGCCGCCGACCAAGGAGGCCGCCGAGAACCTGTTCCACAACCTGTTCTTCACCTTCGAGCGCTACGACCTCTCGGCCGTGGGCCGGATGAAGTTCAACCGCCGCCTCGGCCGCAAGTCGGTCGAGGGTCCGGCGGTGCTGTTCGACCACCGCTACTTCAGCGAGTACAAGGGCGGCAAGGACGAAGAGGCGCAGCGCCTGCTCGCCGCGCAGGGCCAGACCTCCGACATCCTCGACGTGATCAAGGTGCTGTGCGAGATCCGCAACGGCCGCGGCACCGTGGACGACATCGACCACCTCGGCAACCGCCGCGTGCGCAGCGTCGGCGAGATGGCCGAGAACGTGTTCCGTGTCGGCCTGGTCCGCGTCGAGCGCGCGGTCAAGGAGCGCCTGTCCATGGCCGAGTCCGAGGGGCTCACGCCGCAGGAGCTGATCAACGCCAAGCCGGTGGCGGCCGCGATCAAGGAGTTCTTCGGCTCCTCGCAGCTGTCGCAGTTCATGGACCAGAACAACCCGCTGTCCGAGGTCACCCACAAGCGCCGCGTCTCGGCGCTCGGCCCGGGCGGCCTGACCCGCGAGCGCGCCGGCTTCGAGGTGCGCGACGTGCACCCGACCCACTACGGCCGCGTCTGCACCATCGAGACCCCGGAAGGCCCGAACATCGGCCTGATCAACTCGCTGGCGGTGTTCGCGCGCACCAACCGCTACGGCTTCCTCGAGACCCCGTACCGCAAGGTCGTCAACGGCAAGGTCACCGACGAGGTCGAGTACCTGTCGGCGATCGAGGAGAACGAGTACGTCATCGCCCAGGCCAACGCGCCGCAGGACGAGAAGGGCAACCTGACCGCGCAGTTCGTCGCCTGCCGCTACCAGGGCGAGTCGCTGCTCAAGCCGCCGAGCGAGATCCACTACATGGACGTCTCGCCGATGCAGACCGTGTCGGTGGCGGCGGCGCTGGTGCCGTTCCTCGAGCACGACGACGCCAACCGCGCGCTGATGGGCGCCAACATGCAGCGCCAGGCGGTGCCGACGCTGCGCGCGCAGAAGCCGCTGGTCGGCACCGGCATCGAGCGCGCCGTGGCGCGCGACTCGGGCGTGACCGTGAACGCGGCCCGCGGCGGCGTGATCGAGCAGGTGGACGCCGGCCGCATCGTGGTCAAGGTGAACGAGGACGAGATCTCGGGCGAGACCGACGCCGGCGTGGACATCTACACGCTGGTCAAGTACACCCGCTCCAACCAGAACACCTGCATCAACCAGCGTCCGCTGGTGAACGTGGGCGACCGCGTGGCCCGCGGCGACGTGCTGGCCGACGGCCCCTCGACCGACATCGGCGAGCTGGCGCTCGGCCAGAACATGCTGGTCGCGTTCATGCCGTGGAACGGCTACAACTTCGAGGACTCGATCCTGCTCTCCGAGCGCGTGGTCGAGGAGGATCGCTACACCACGATCCACATCGAGGAGCTGACCTGCGTCGCGCGCGACACCAAGCTCGGCCCCGAGGAGATCACCGCCGACATCCCGAACGTGTCCGAGCAGGCGCTCTCGCGCCTGGACGAGTCGGGCGTGGTCTACATCGGCGCCGAGGTCCGCGCCGGCGACATCCTGGTCGGCAAGGTCACGCCGAAGGGCGAGTCGCAGCTCACCCCCGAGGAGAAGCTGCTGCGTGCGATCTTCGGCGAGAAGGCCTCCGACGTGAAGGACAGCTCGCTGCGCGTGCCGCCGGGCATGGACGGCACCGTCATTGACGTGCAGGTCTTCACCCGCGACGGGATCGAGAAGGACAAGCGTGCGCGCCAGATCGAGGAGAACGAGATCAAGCGCGTCAAGAAGGACTTCGACGACCAGTTCCGGATCCTGGAGAGCGCGATCTACGCGCGCCTGCGCTCGCAGCTGGTCGGCAAGGTCGCCAACGGCGGCCCGGGCCTGAAGAAGGGCGACACCGTCACCGACGCCTACCTCGACGGCCTGAAGAAGTCCGACTGGTTCCAGCTGCGGATGAAGGACGACGAGGCCAACGACGCCATCGAGCGCGCGTCCAAGCAGATCGAGGCGCACAAGGCCGAGTTC
The DNA here is from genome assembly GCF_008033445.1 of Vulcaniibacterium gelatinicum. GTDB lineage: Bacteria > Pseudomonadota > Gammaproteobacteria > Xanthomonadales > Xanthomonadaceae > Vulcaniibacterium_B > Vulcaniibacterium_B gelatinicum. The sequence continues at coordinate 69,667 of NZ_VNKO01000003.1, read as the reverse complement.
GAGAAGCGCTTCGCCGACAAGCGCGCCAAGATCACCCAGGGCGACGACCTCGCTCCGGGCGTGCTGAAGATGGTCAAGGTGTTCCTGGCGGTGAAGCGCCGGATCCAGCCGGGCGACAAGATGGCCGGCCGCCACGGCAACAAGGGCGTGGTCTCGACCATCGTGCCGGTCGAGGACATGCCGTACATGGCCGACGGCACCCCGGTGGACATCGTGCTCAACCCGCTCGGCGTGCCGAGCCGCATGAACATCGGCCAGATCCTCGAGACGCACCTGGGCTGGGCCGCCAAGGGCCTGGGCCAGAAGATCCAGCGCATGCTCGAGGCGCAGGCCAAGGTGTCCGAGCTGCGCGCGTTCCTGGACCAGATCTACAACCACGACCGCAAGCTGCTCGGCGAGCGCGTGGACCTGTCGCAGTTCTCCGACGAGGAGCTGCTGCGCCTGGCCGCCAACCTCACCGACGGCGTGCCGATGGCCACCCCGGTGTTCGACGGCGCGGCGGAGGACGAGATCAAGGCCATGCTGCGCCTGGCCGACCTGCCCGAGAGCGGCCAGACCACGCTGTACGACGGCCGCACCGGCGAGGCGTTCGAGCGTCCGGTCACGGTCGGCTACATGCACATGCTGAAGCTGAACCACCTCGTGGACGACAAGATGCACGCGCGCTCGACCGGCCCGTACTCGCTGGTCACCCAGCAGCCGCTGGGCGGCAAGGCGCAGTTCGGCGGCCAGCGCTTCGGCGAGATGGAGGTGTGGGCGCTGGAGGCCTACGGTGCGGCCTACACCCTGCAGGAGATGCTGACGGTGAAGTCCGACGACGTGCAGGGCCGCAACCAGATGTACAAGAACATCGTGGACGGCGTGCACGAGATGGTCGCCGGCATGCCGGAGTCCTTCAACGTGCTGGTGAAGGAAATCCGCTCGCTGGCGATCAACATGGAGCTGGAGGAGCACTGACGAGAAGCGGGGAGCAGGGTAGAGGGAGCAGGGAACAGCCTGCCCTCCCCCCCCTGCTCCCGACCCCCTGTTCCCTTCCCGTCCTCGACGAGTTCCTCCGCTAGGAGACAGACATGAAAGACCTGCTCAACCTCTTCAACCAGCAGCGCCAGACGCTCGACTTCGACGCGATCAAGATCGGCCTGGCGTCGCCGGACCTCATCCGCTCCTGGTCGTACGGCGAGGTGAAGAAGCCCGAGACGATCAACTACCGCACCTTCAAGCCGGAGCGCGACGGCCTGTTCTGCGCCGCGATCTTCGGCCCGATCAAGGACTACGAGTGCCTGTGCGGCAAGTACAAGCGCATGAAGCACCGCGGCGTGGTCTGCGAGAAGTGCGGCACCGAGGTCACCCTGGCCAAGGTGCGCCGCGAGCGCATGGGCCACATCGACCTGGCCAGCCCGGTCGCGCACATCTGGTTCCTGAAGTCGCTGCCCTCGCGCATCGGCCTGATGCTCGACATGACCCTGCGCGACATCGAGCGCATCCTCTACTTCGAGGCCTACGTGGTCACCGAGCCGGGCCTGACCCCGCTCGAGCGCGGCACCCTGCTCACCGAGGAGCAGTACATGCAGGCCCGCCAGGAGCACGGCGACGACTTCGACGCCGCGATGGGCGCCGAGGCCGTGCACGAGCTGCTGCGCACGATCGACCTCCAGTCCGAACTGGTCCGGCTCAAGGAGGAGATCGCCGCCACCAACTCCGAGACCAAGCTCAAGCGCCTGACCAAGCGCATCAAGCTGATCGAGGCATTCATCGAGTCCGGCAACCGCCCGGAGTGGATGGTGCTGACCGTCCTGCCGGTGCTGCCGCCCGACCTGCGCCCGCTGGTGCCGCTCGACGGCGGCCGCTTCGCGACCTCGGACCTGAACGACCTGTACCGCCGGGTCATCAACCGCAACAACCGCCTCAAGCGCCTGCTCGAGCTCAACGCGCCCGACATCATCGTGCGCAACGAGAAGCGCATGCTGCAGGAGGCGGTCGACGCGCTGATGGACAACGGCCGCCGCGGCCGCGCCATCACCGGCACCAACAAGCGCCCGCTCAAGTCGCTGGCCGACATGATCAAGGGCAAGCAGGGCCGGTTCCGCCAGAACCTGCTCGGCAAGCGCGTGGACTACTCCGGCCGCTCGGTGATCGTGGTCGGCCCGACCCTGCGCCTGCACGAGTGCGGCCTGCCGAAGAAGATGGCGCTGGAGCTGTTCAAGCCGTTCATCTTCTCCAAGCTGCAGCGCCGCGGCCTGGCCACCACGATCAAGGCGGCCAAGAAGCTGGTCGAGCGCGAGGAGCCGGAGGTGTGGGACATCCTCGAGGAGGTGATCCGCGAGCATCCGGTCCTGCTCAACCGCGCCCCGACCCTGCACCGCCTCGGCATCCAGGCCTTCGAGCCGGTGCTGATCGAGGGCAAGGCGATCCAGCTGCACCCGCTGGTGTGCACCGCGTTCAACGCCGACTTCGACGGCGACCAGATGGCCGTGCACGTGCCGCTGAGCCTGGAGGCCCAGCTCGAGGCGCGCGCGCTGATGATGTCCACCAACAACATCCTCAGCCCGGCCAACGGCGAGCCGATCATCGTGCCGTCGCAGGACGTGGTGCTCGGCCTGTACTACATGACCCGCGCCCTGGAGAACAAGAAGGGCGAGGGGATGGCGTTCGCCAACGTCGCCGAGGTCAAGCGCGCCTACGACAACCGCGTGGTCGAGCTGCACGCCCGGATCAAGGTGCGCATCGACGAGGTGGTGATCGCCGAGGACGGCAGCCGCGTCCCGCGCCGCAGCCTGGTGGAGACCACCGTCGGGCGCGCGCTGCTGCACGAGATCCTGCCCGAGGGCCTGCCGTTCGAGCTGATCAACGTCGAGCTGACCAAGAAGAACATCTCGCGCCTGATCAACTCCTGCTATCGGCGCCTGGGTCTGAAGGACACGGTCGTGTTCGCCGACAAGCTGATGTACACCGGCTTCGGCTTCGCCACCCGCGCCGGCGTGTCCATCGGCATCGACGACATGATCATCCCGGCGGAGAAGAAGGAGATCCTGGCCGAGGCCGAGGCCGAGGTGCTGGAGATCCAGCAGCAGTACCAGTCGGGCCTGGTCACTGCCGGCGAGCGCTACAACAAGGTCGTGGACATCTGGTCGCGCACCAACGAGAAGGTCGCCAAGGCGATGATGGACGCGATCGGCACCGAGAAGGTGGTCAACGCCAAGGGCGAGACGGTCGAGCAGAAGTCCATGAACTCGATCTTCATCATGGCCGACTCGGGCGCGCGCGGTTCGCAGGCGCAGATCCGCCAGCTGGCCGGCATGCGCGGCCTGATGGCCAAGCCGGACGGCTCGATCATCGAGACCCCGATCACCGCGAACTTCCGCGAGGGCCTGAACGTCCTGCAGTACTTCATCTCCACCCACGGCGCGCGCAAGGGCCTGGCCGACACCGCGCTCAAGACCGCGAACTCGGGCTACCTGACCCGGCGCCTGGTGGACGTGGCCCAGGACGTGGTGGTCACCGAGGTGGACTGCGGCACCCGCGACGGCCTGACCATGACCCCGATCGTGGAAGGCGGCGACGTGGTCGAGCCGCTGCGCGACCGCGTGCTCGGCCGGATCGTGGCCGAGGACGTGTTCCTGCCGGGCAACGACGAGGATCCGTTCGTCACCCGCAACACGCTGCTCGACGAGCAGTGGGTGCAGAAGCTCGAGGAGGCCGGCGTCCAGGCGATCAAGGTCCGCTCGACCATCACCTGCGAGAGCGCCTTCGGCGTGTGCGCGCACTGCTACGGCCGCGACCTCGGCCGCGGCCACCTGGTCAACCTCGGCGAGGCGGTCGGCGTGGTCGCCGCGCAGTCCATCGGCGAGCCGGGCACGCAGCTGACCATGCGTACGTTCCACATCGGCGGCGCGGCCTCGCGCGCGGCGGCGATCGACAACGTCACGGTCAAGACCACCGGCTCGGTGAAGTTCAACAACCTCAAGCACGTCGAGCACGCCGCCGGCCACCTGGTGGCGGTGTCGCGCTCGGGCGAGGTGTCGGTGCTCGACGCCCACGGCCGCGAGCGCGAGCGCTACAAGCTGCCGTACGGCGCCACCATCAGCGTCCGCGACGGCGGCGAGGTCAAGGCCGGCCAGACCATCGCCAACTGGGACCCGCACAACCACCCGATCGTCTCGGAAGTGGCCGGCTACGTGCGCTTCGTGGACTTCGTGGACGGCGTCACCGTCATCGAGAAGACCGACGAGCTCACCGGCCTGGCCTCGCGCGAGATCACCGATCCCAAGCGTCGCGGCTCGGCCGGCAAGGACCTGCGTCCGCTGGTCCGGATCGTGGACAAGGACGGCAACGACCTGACCATCCCGGGCACCGACCTGCCGGCGCAGTACCTGCTGCCGCCGCGCTCGATCGTCAACCTGCAGGACGGCGACGCGGTCGGGGTCGGCGACGTGGTCGCCAAGATCCCGCAGGAGGCGTCCAAGACCCGCGACATCACCGGCGGCCTGCCGCGCGTGGCCGACTTGTTCGAGGCCCGCAAGCCCAAGGATCCGGCGATCCTGGCCGAGAAGTCGGGCGTGGTCAGCTTCGGCAAGGACACCAAGGGCAAGCAGCGCCTGATCATCAAGGGCACCGACGGCGAGGAGCACGAGGAGCTGATCCCGAAGTACCGCCAGATCATCGTGTTCGAGGGCGAGCACGTGGAGAAGGGCGAGACGGTCGTGGACGGCGAGCCCAACCCGCAGGACATCCTGCGCCTGAAGGGCGTGGAGGAGCTGGCCGCGTACCTGGTCAAGGAGATCCAGGACGTCTACCGCCTGCAGGGCGTGAAGATCAACGACAAGCACATCGAGGTGATCATTCGCCAGATGCTGCGCAAGGTCGAGATCACCGATCCGGGCGACACCCGCTTCCTGCAGGGCGAGCAGGTCGAGCGCCAGCGCGTGATCGAGGCCAACGCCGCCGCCGTGGCCAAGGGCGAACTGCCGGCCAAGTTCGAGCCGGTGCTGCTCGGCATCACCAAGGCCTCGCTGGCGACCGAGTCGTTCATCTCGGCGGCCTCGTTCCAGGAGACCACCCGCGTGCTCACCGAGGCCGCGGTGCGGGGCACCCGCGACAGCCTGCGCGGCCTGAAGGAGAACGTGATCGTCGGCCGCCTGATTCCGGCCGGCACCGGGCTGGCCTACCACAACCAGCGTCGCCGCACCGCCTCGGGCCTGACCGAGGCCGAGCTGGAGACGCTGGCCGGCGGCACCGCCGAGGCCGAACCGGCCGCGGCGGGCGAGGAGTCGAGCGCCAGCTGAACCATGCCCCCGGCGGCCTCCGGGCCGCCCCAGACCCCGAAATGAGGCGGACGGATCCGCCTCGTGTTCGGCCCAGGGACGGGCGGGAACCGTAGATCCGGACCCCGGGGGGCCGCCCCCGAGGTCCCCGCCGGCTCGCGTTGACCCTCGTGTTTAACGCGGGCTATACTTTTCCGTCTAAGTGGGCCGGATCCGTTCGGCCTGCTTCGTTTTCAGTCAAGGCCCCGGCCTAACCGCAAAGAGCCCACGAATGGCAACGATCAACCAGCTGGTGCGCAAGCCGCGCAGCCCGCAAACCCACAAGAGCGCTTCGCCCGCGCTGGCGAACTGCCCGCAGCGCCGCGGCGTGTGCACCCGCGTCTATACCACCACGCCGAAGAAGCCGAACTCGGCCCTGCGCAAGGTGGCCAAGGTGCGCCTGACCAACGGCTACGAGGTGATCTCGTACATCGGCGGCGAGGGTCACAACCTGCAGGAGCACTCGGTGGTGCTGATCCGCGGCGGTCGCGTCAAGGACCTGCCGGGCGTGCGCTACCACACCGTGCGCGGTTCGCTCGACGCCGCCGGCGTCACCAAGCGCCGCCAGGGTCGTTCCAAGTACGGCGCCAAGCGTCCGAAGTCCTGAGGGTGATGCACTATGTCGCGTAAAGGTTCCGTCCCCCGCCGCAGCGTGCTGCCCGATCCCAAGCACGGCAGCGAAACCATCGCCCGCTTCATCAACATGGTGATGCAGAGCGGCAAGAAGTCGGTCGCCGAGAAGATCGTCTACGGCGCCATGGATGTCATCGGCGAGAAGAACGCCAACCCGCTCGAGCTGGTCGAGAAGGCGCTCGGCAACGTCGCCCCCGCGGTCGAGGTCAAGTCCCGCCGCGTCGGCGGCGCCACCTACCAGGTGCCGGTCGAAGTGCGTGCCTCCCGCCGCATGGCGCTGGCGATGCGCTGGCTGATCGAGTCCGCGCGCAAGCGCGGCGAGAACGGCATGCCGCGCAAGCTTGCCGCCGAGCTGATCGACGCCTCCGAGAACCGCGGCGGCGCGATCAAGAAGCGCGAGGAAACCCACCGCATGGCGGAAGCGAACAAGGCGTTCGCCCACTACCGCTGGTGATGTCCCTGCCGGGCCGTCCCGGCCCGGCGCGGCGAACTTCCGCCGCGCCCCCAAGCCCAGGCCGCCGCAAGGCGGCTTGAGCCTTCCGGAAACCCCGTCCGCACGACGGCAACACGAGAGATTCCCGTGGCTCGCACCACTCCCATCGAGCGCTACCGCAACTTCGGCATCATGGCCCACATTGATGCCGGCAAGACCACGACGACCGAGCGCATCCTGTTCTACACCGGCGTCAACCACAAGATCGGCGAGGTGCACGAAGGCGCCGCGACGATGGACTGGATGGAGCAGGAGCAGGAGCGCGGCATCACCATCACCTCGGCCGCCACCACCTGCTTCTGGAAGGGCATGGACATGTCCTTCCCCGAGCACCGCTTCAACATCATTGACACCCCGGGCCACGTGGACTTCACCATCGAGGTGGAGCGCTCGCTGCGCGTGCTCGACGGCGCGGTGTTCGTGCTGTGCGCGGTTGGCGGCGTGCAGCCGCAGTCGGAGACGGTGTGGCGCCAGGCCAACAAGTACAACGTGCCGCGCCTGGCCTTCGTCAACAAGATGGACCGCACCGGCGCCAACTTCGGCAAGGTGATGGAGCAGCTGAAGTCGCGCCTGGGCGCCTACCCGGTGCCGATGCAGGTGCCGATCGGCGCCGAGGACAGCTTCGAGGGCGTGGTCGACCTGCTGAAGATGAAGGCGATCGTCTGGGACATGGAGTCCAAGGGCACCAAGTTCGAGTACGCCGAGATCCCCGCGCACCTCGCCGACGAGTGTGCCGCCGCGCGCGCCTTCATGGTCGAGGCCGCGGCCGAGGCCTCCGAAGAGCTGATGGACAAGTACCTCAACGAGGGCGAGCTGTCCGAGGAGGAGGTCATCGCGGGCATCCGCGAGCGCACCATCAAGTGCGAGATCATCCCGGCCTTCTGCGGCACCGCGTTCAAGAACAAGGGCGTGCAGGCCATGCTCGACGCGGTCGTGCGCTTCCTGCCGTCGCCGGCCGACCGCCCGCCGGTCAGGGGCGTGGACGAGCGCGAGCAGGAGGCCTCGCGCAAGGCCTCGGACAACGAGCCGTTTTCCGCGCTGGCGTTCAAGATCATGACCGACCCCTACGTCGGTACCCTGACCTTCTTCCGCGTCTACTCCGGCGTGCTCAGCGCCGGCGACCAGGTCTACAACCCGGTCAAGTCGAAGAAGGAGCGCATCGGCCGCATCCTGCAGATGCACGCCAACCAGCGCGACGAGATCAAGGAAGTGCGCGCCGGCGACATCGCCGCGGCCGTGGGCCTGAAGGACGTGACCACCGGCGACACCCTGTGCGCCCCCGACCACGTCATCACCCTCGAGCGCATGACCTTCCCCGAGCCGGTCATCTCGATGGCGGTCGAGCCCAAGACCAAGTCCGACCAGGAGAAGATGGGCATCGCCCTGTCGCGCCTGGCGCAGGAGGACCCGTCCTTCCGCGTCCGCACCGACGAGGAATCCGGCCAGACCATCATCTCCGGCATGGGCGAGCTGCACCTGGAGATCATCGTTGACCGCATGAAGCGCGAGTTCAACGTCGAGGCCAACGTCGGCAAGCCGCAGGTCGCCTACCGCGAGACCATCCGCAAGCCGGTCAAGGTCGAAGGCAAGTTCGTGCGCCAGTCCGGCGGCAAGGGCCAGTTCGGCCACGTCTGGATCGAGATGTCGCCGAACGAGGAAGGCAAGGGCTACGTGTTCGAGAACGCCATCGTCGGCGGCGTGATCCCGAAGGAGTACATCCCGGCGGTGGACAAGGGCATCCAGGAGGCCGCCGCCAACGGCGTGCTCGCCGGCTACCCGGTCGTGGACGTCAAGGTCCGGCTCGTGGATGGCTCCTACCACGAGGTGGACTCGTCCGAAATGGCGTTCAAGATCGCGGGCAGCATGGCCTTCAAGGAAGGCTTCATGAAGGCCAGCCCGGTCCTGCTCGAGCCGATCATGAAGGTCGAGATCGTCACCCCCGAGGATTACCTCGGCGACGTGATGGGCGACGTGAGCCGCCGTCGCGGCATCCTCCAGGGCCAGGACGACAGCCCCTCCGGCAAGATCATCCGCGCGATGATCCCGCTCGGCGAGATGTTCGGTTACGCGACCACCCTGCGCTCGATGTCGCAGGGCCGCGCGACCTTCACCATGGAGTTCGACCACTACGCCGAGGCCCCGGCCAACATCGCCGAAGCGGTGATCAAGAAGTCCTGATCCCAGTCACGAATCCAGAACACTCAAGGTAGCAAGCCATGTCCAAAGAAAAGTTCGAGCGCAAGAAGCCGCACGTGAACGTGGGCACGATCGGTCACGTGGACCACGGCAAGACGACGCTGACGGCGGCGCTGACGAAGATCGGTGCGGAGCGTTTCGGCGGCGAGTTCAAGGCGTACGACCAGATTGACGCGGCGCCGGAGGAGAAGGCGCGCGGGATCACGATCTCGACGGCGCACGTGGAGTACGAGTCGCCGACCCGGCACTACGCGCACGTGGACTGCCCGGGCCACGCGGACTACGTGAAGAACATGATCACGGGTGCGGCGCAGATGGACGGCGCGATCCTGGTGGTGTCGGCGGCGGACGGCCCGATGCCGCAGACGCGCGAGCACATCCTGCTGGCGCGGCAGGTGGGCGTGCCGTACATCGTGGTGTACATGAACAAGGCGGACATGGTGGACGACGCCGAGCTGCTGGAGCTGGTGGAGATGGAGGTCCGCGAGCTGCTGAGCAAGTACGACTTCCCGGGCGACGACACGCCGATCATCAAGGGTTCGGCGCTGAAGGCGCTGGAGGGCGACCAGTCGGAGATCGGGGTGCCGTCGATCATCAAGCTGGTGGACGCGCTGGACTCGTACATTCCGGAGCCGCAGCGCGACATTGACAAGCCGTTCCTGATGCCGGTGGAGGACGTGTTCTCGATCTCGGGCCGCGGCACGGTGGTGACCGGCCGCATCGAGCGCGGCGTGATCAAGGTGGGCGACGAAGTCGAGATCGTGGGCATCCGTCCGACGCAGAAGACGACGGTGACCGGCGTGGAGATGTTCCGCAAGCTGCTGGACCAGGGCCAGGCGGGCGACAACGCGGGTCTGCTGCTGCGCGGCACCAAGCGCGACGAGGTGGAGCGCGGCCAGGTGCTGGCGAAGCCGGGCACGATCACCCCGCACACCGACTTCGAGTGCGAGGTGTACGTGCTGTCGAAGGAGGAGGGCGGCCGTCACACGCCGTTCTTCAAGGGCTACCGCCCGCAGTTCTACTTCCGGACCACGGACGTGACCGGCGCGGTGACGCTGCCGGAGGGCGTGGATATGGTGATGCCGGGCGACAACGTGAAGCTGTCGGTGTCGCTGATCAACCCGGTGGCGATGGAAGAGGGTCTGCGGTTCGCGATCCGCGAGGGTGGCCGCACGGTCGGCGCCGGCGTGGTGGCGAAGATCCTGAAGTAAGCCCCGTGTTTCCCCCTCTCCCGCGCGCGGGAGAGGGCTGGGGCGGGCGGTGCCCGGCGTCGCCGCGACACGGTCGCGGGCGCCGGATTCCGGGCCCGGCCGCAGGCGGTCGGGTCCGGGTAGGGGCGGCGGTGTGCGCGACAGGCTTGCGCTCCGCCCCGGCTCCCCGCTAGAATGCAAGACCCTCGCGGCAGACCTGTTCAGGTTTGGCCGCGAATCAGCGAAATGAGGGGCAGGAGGCGCCTCGTTTTCGCCAGACAGGGATAGGTCGCGCGGCAGTGCTCCGCCCGTTCCGAAGCATGTTCGGGACATCGATGGCGGGGCGTTTCGGCGCGTTCGCAATTCTCCGTCTGGGCGGGCCGGGATGACCGGCCTGCCTTGTTTTTCGAACCAGGGAAGCGCGCGGGGTGCAGGGCTCAGCCCCGGGCGTCGAGGGAACCAAAACCGGGGTCCGGCGCACCCAGCCGCCGGGCCCGTCGCTCTTTATACCGAGGAACTCCGTCATGGCGGACCAGAAGATCCGGATTCGGCTCAAGGCGTTCGATCATCGTCTGATCGACCGCTCGGCCAGCGAGATCGTCGAGACGGCCAAGCGGACCGGCGCGCAGGTGCGCGGCCCGATCCCGTTGCCGACCAAGATCGAGCGCTACACCGTGCTGGTGTCGCCGCACGTCGACAAGGACGCGCGCGACCAGTACGAGACTCGCACGCACAAGCGCGTGCTCGACATCGTCGACCCCAACGACAAGACCGTGGACGCGCTGATGAAGCTCGAGCTCGCGGCCGGCGTCGACGTGCAGATCAAGCTGACCTGAGGACGCCGCCATGACCGCGAAGAAGCATTCGTTGGGCATTGTCGGCCGCAAGGCCGGCATGAGCCGGATCTTCACCGAGGACGGCAAGTCCGTGCCGGTGACCCTGATCGAGGCCACGCCGAACCGCATCACCCAGATCAAGACGGTGGAGACCGACGGCTACAGCGCCATCCAGGTCACCGCCGGCGTCAAGCGCGCCTCGCTGCTGAACAAGCCGGAGGCCGGGCACCTGGCCAAGGCCAAGGTCGAGGCCGGCCGCGGGCTGTGGGAGTTCCGCATCCCAGACGACCAGGTCGGCCAGTTCCAGCTCGGCGGCGAGATCCGCGCCGACATCTTCCAGGTCGGCCAGGCCGTGGATGTGCAGGGCGTGACCAAGGGCAAGGGCTTCGCCGGCACCATCAAGCGCTGGAACTTCACCATGGGTGATGCCAGCCACGGCAACTCGCTGTCGCATCGCGCCCCGGGCTCGATCGGCCAGCGCCAGACGCCGGGCCGCGTGTTCCCGGGCAAGAAGATGGCCGGTCACATGGGTCACGAGACCCACACCGTGCAGAACCTCCAGGTCGTCAAGGTGGACGCCGAGCGCGGCCTGATCGCGGTCAAGGGCGCCGTCCCCGGCGCGCCGGGCGGCGACGTCATCGTGCGGCCGACCAGCAAGGGAGCCTGATTTATGGAACTCGCCATCACGGGTAGCAGCAACAAGCTGGCGGTGTCCGAGGCCGTGTTCGGGCGCGAATTCAACGAGGACCTGGTGCACCAGGTCGTCGTCGCCTACCGTAACGCCGGCCGCGCCGGCACCAAGGCGCAGAAGACGCGTTCGGAAGTCAGCGGCACCACCAAGAAGTCCAAGCGCCAGAAGGGCGGCGGCGCCCGTCACGGCGCGCTGACCGCGCCGATCTTCGTCGGTGGCGGCGTGACCTTCGCGGCCAAGCCGCGCAGCTTCGCGCAGAAGGTCAACCGCAAGATGTACCGCGCGGCGATTGCCGCGATCCTGTCGGAGCTCAACCGCCAGGGCCGGATCAAGGTGGTCGAGGCGTTCGACGTGGACGCACCGAAGACCAAGGGCCTGATCGCCAAGCTCAAGGGTCTGGAAGTCGGCCAGCGTCCGCTGATCGTCACCGAGGACGCCTCCGAGGCGCTGTACCTGTCCGCGCGCAACATCCCCTACGTGGAGGTGCGCGACGTGCAGGGCCTGGATCCGGTCACGCTGGTCGCCGCCGACACCGTCGTGGTGACCACCGAGGCGGTCAAGAAGATCGAGGAGTGGCTGGCATGAGCGCCGTCAACGTCTATGAAGTGATCCGTGCGCCGCGCGTGTCCGAGAAGACCGCGCGCCTGCAGGAAGTGTCGAACCAGTACGTCTTCGAGGTCGCGAAGAGCGCCACCAAGGCCGACGTCAAGGCCGCGGTCGAGCAGCTGTTCGAGGTCAAGGTCGAGGCGGTGAATGTGGTGAACGTGAAGGGCAAGAACAAGTCCTTCCGTTTCCGCCAGGGCCGCCGCGGCGACTGGCGCAAGGCGTACGTGACCCTGGCCGAGGGCCAGACGATCGACGTGATGATGGCCAAGGCCTGAGGACACGACCCATGGCATTGATGACTTTCAAGCCCACTTCCGCCGGCCGCCGCAGCGCGGTCCGCGTGGTGACGCCGGGCCTGCACAAGGGCCGTCCGCACGCCGCGCTGGTCGAGAAGCAGGGCAAGACCGGCGGCCGCAACAACTACGGCCGCATCACCACCCGCCACATCGGCGGCGGCCACAAGCAGCACTACCGGATCATTGACTTCAAGCGCGACAAGGAAGGCATTCCGGCGCGCGTGGAGCGGATCGAGTACGACCCCAACCGCACTGCGCACATCGCGCTGCTGTGCTACGTGGACGGCGAGCGCCGCTACATCATCGCCCCGAAGGGCCTGAAGAGCGGCGACCAGGTGATCTCGGGCCGTGACGCCCCGATCAAGGTCGGCAACACCCTGCCGCTGCGCAACATCCCGATCGGCGCCACCGTGCACTGCATCGAGATGAAGCCGGGCAAGGGCGCCCAGCTCGCCCGCGCTGCCGGCGCCGGCGTGCAGCTGATCGCGCGCGAGCAGGGGTACGCCACGCTGCGCCTGCGCTCGGGCGAGATGCGCAAGGTTCCGGCCGAATGCCGCGCGACCATCGGCGAGGTCGGCAACGAGGAGCACAACCTCGAGAAGCTCGGCAAGGCCGGCGCCAAGCGCTGGCGCGGCATCCGTCCGACCGTGCGCGGCGCGGCGATGAACCCGGTGGACCACCCGCACGGCGGCGGCGAAGGCCGCGCCGGCCAGGGCAACCCGCACCCGGTCACGCCGTGGGGCGTGCCGACCAAGGGTTACAAGACCCGCAAGAACAAGCGCACCCAGCAGTTCATCGTGCGCGACCGCAGGAGCTAATCGGCCATGGCACGTTCACTGAAGAAGGGACCGTTCGTTGACCACCACCTGTTGAAGAAGGTGGAGGCAGCGGGCAGCAGCAAGAAGCCGATCAAGACCTGGTCGCGCCGCTCGACGATCCTGCCCGAGATGATCGGTTTCACCATCGCCGTGCACAACGGCAAGAATCACATCCCGGTGCTGGTCAACGAGAACATGGTCGGCCACAAGCTGGGCGAGTTCGCGGTGACCCGGACCTTCAAGGGCCACGGCGGCGACAAGAAGGCCGGCAAGTAAGGAGATGACCATGGAAGCGAAAGCCATCCTGCGCACCGCGCGCATCTCCCCGCAGAAGGCCCGCCTGGTCGCCGACCAGGTGCGTGGCCTGTCGGCCGAGCGCGCGGTCAACCTGCTGAAGTTCTCGGACAAGAAGGCCGCCCACCTGATCCGCAAGGTGGTGGAGTCGGCCATCGCCAACGCCGAGAACAACCAGGGCGCCGACATCGACGAACTGAAGGTCAAGACGATCATGGTCGACGAGGGCCCGGCGCTGAAGCGTTTCGCGGCCCGCGCCAAGGGCCGTGGTACCCGCATCCTCAAGCGCACCAGCCACATCACCGTGGTCGTCGGTGCCGGCAAGTAAGGCGGAGTGAAGACAGATGGGTCATAAAGTTCATCCGACCGGCATCCGCCTGGGCATCGCCAAGGACTGGAACTCGAAGTGGTACGCCGGCAAGAAGGAATACGCCGAGTACCTCGCCGCCGACCTCAAGGTTCGCGAGATGCTGCGCAAGAAGCTGGCGCAGGCCGGGATCAGCAGGATCCTGATCGAGCGTCCGGCCAAGACCGCGCGCGTGACGATCCACACCGCCCGCCCGGGGGTGGTGATCGGCAAGCGCGGCGAGGACATCGAGAAGCTGCGCAAGGAGGTCAGCGAGCTGATGGGCGTCCCGGCGCACATCAACGTGACCGAGGTGCGCAAGCCCGAGCTCGATGCGCAGCTGGTGGCCGAGTCCATCGCCCAGCAGCTCGAGCGCCGCATCATGTTCCGCCGCGCGATGAAGCGCGCGGTCGGCAACGCCATGCGCCTGGGCGCGCTCGGCATCAAGGTCAACGTCGCCGGCCGCCTCAACGGCGCCGAGATCGCGCGTTCGGAGTGGTACCGCGAGGGGCGCGTGCCCCTGCACACCCTCCGCGCCGACATCGACTACGGCTTCGCCGAGGCCCACACCACCTACGGCGTCATCGGCGTCAAGGTGTGGATCTACAAGGGCGAGGTGTTCGACTTCAGCCAGATCGGGCAGGAAAAGCAGGAGGAGGCCCCGCGCGCCGAGCGTAGCGAGCGTCCGTCCCGCCCGGCCCGTGCCCCCCGCGAGGCGAGGGACTAAGCCATGCTGCAACCCAAGCGAACCAAATACCGCAAGGTCCACAAGGGCCGCAACGAAGGCCTGAGCTGGAACGGCAACGCGGTCAGCTTCGGCGAGTACGGCCTGAAGGCCACCTCGTTCGGGCGCCTGACCGCGCGCCAGATCGAGGCCGCGCGCCGCGCCATCAGCCGCTACGTCAAGCGCGGCGGCAAGATGTGGATCCGCGTGTTCCCGGACAAGCCGATCACCCAGAAGCCGATCGAGGTCCGAATGGGCTCGGGCAAGGGCAACGTCGAGTACTGGGTCGCGCAGATCCAGCCGGGCCGCATGATCTACGAGATCGAGGGCGTCAGCGAGGAAGTCGCGCGCGAGGCGTTCCGCCTGGCCGCTGCCAAGCTGTCGGTGACCACCCAATTCGTGACCCGGACGGTGCGCTGATGGAACTCAAGCAACTGCGTCAGAAGTCGTCGGACGAGCTCAAGGCCCACCTGGTGGAGCTGCAGAAGGAGCAGTTCGCGCTGCGCATGCAGAAGGCCACCGGCCAGCTCGCCAAGACCCACGAGGTCCGGCGCGTGCGCCGCGAGATCGCCCGCGTGAACATGCTGCTCGGCGCGCTGCGCGACGGCGCGACGAAGTGAGGCCTGCCATGACCGAGAACACCCAGAAGAAGCTGCGCACGGTCGAAGGCCGCGTCGTCAGCAACAAGATGGACAAGACCGTGACCGTGCTCGTCGAGCGCCACGTCAAGCACGAGCTGTACGGCAAGTACATCCGTCGCTCGACCAGGCTCCACGCCCACGACGCCGAGAACGCCTGCAACGAGGGCGACATCGTGCGCGTGGTCGAGTGCGCGCCCCTGTCCAAGACCAAGAACTGGCGGGTCGTCGAGATCGTCGCCCGTGCGGCCGAGTAAGGAGAGGCAGCCATGATCCAGATGCAGAGCTATCTCGAGGTCGCCGACAACTCGGGCGCGAAGGAGCTGATGTGCATCAAGGTGCTCGGCGGCTCCAAGCGCCGCTACGCCCACATCGGCGACATCATCAAGGTGACCGTCAAGGACGCCATCCCGCGCGGCAAGGTGAAGAAGGGCGACGTGTACAACGCGGTCGTCGTCCGCACCCGCAAGGGTGTGCGCCGTCCGGATGGTTCCCTGATCCGCTTCGACGGCAACGCCGCCGTGCTGCTGAACAACAAGCATGAACCGATCGGCACCCGCATCTTCGGGCCGGTGACCCGCGAGCTGCGGTCCGAGAAGTTCATGAAGATCGTCTCGCTCGCGCCTGAAGTGCTCTGAGCGGAAGGAGCTGACATGAACCGTATCCGCAAGGGCGACCAGGTGGTCGTCATCGCCGGCAAGGACAAGGGCAAGAAGGGCGAGGTGCTGCGCGTGGCCGGCGACCGCGTCGTCGTCTCGAACATCAACATGGTCAAGCGCCACACCAAGCCGAACCCGCAGGCCGGCCAGCCCGGCGGCGTGATCGAGCGCGAGGCGCCGATCCACATTTCCAACGTGATGCTGTTCAACCCGGCCACCGGCAAGGGCGAACGCGTCGGTTTCAAGGTGCTGGAGGATGGACGCAAGCTGCGTGTGTTCCGCTCCAGCGGTGAGGCGGTCGACGCCTGAGGAATGCCCACATGACCCGGCTTGAAAAGATCTACAAGGAAGAGGTGGTGCCGAAGCTGATGAAGCAGTTCGGCTACACCAACCCGATGGAAGTGCCCCGTCTCGTCAAGATCACGCTCAACATGGGCGTGGGCGAGGCCGCTGCCAACAAGAAGGTGCTCGAGAACGCGGTGGCCGACATGGCCAAGATCGCCGGCCAGAAGCCGCTGGTGACCAAGTCGCGCATCTCGGTGGCGTCGTTCAAGATCCGTGACGGCTGGCCGATCGGCTGCAAGGTGACCCTGCGCCGCGCCCGCATGTACGAGTTCCTCGACCGTCTGGTGAACATCGCCCTGCCGCGCGTCCGCGACTTCCGCGGCGTGTCCGGGCGTTCGTTCGACGGCCGCGGCAACTACAACATGGGCGTGAAGGAGCAGATCATCTTCCCGGAGATCGACTTCGACCAGATCGACGCCCTGCGCGGCATGGACATCGCCATCACCACCACCGCGAAGACCGACGCCGAGGCCAAGGCCCTGCTCGAGGGCTTCCGCTTCCCGTTCCGCAACTGAGGGGCTCCGACACATGGCCAAGACTTCGATGGTCAACCGCGAGGCCAAGCGCGCCAAGCTGGCCAAGCGCTACGCCGCCAAGCGCGAGGCGCTGAAGAAGGTCATCTCCAGCACGACCGCGTCGTACGAGGAGAAGATGGAGGCGGTGGTCAAGCTGCAGAAGCTGCCGCGCGACTCCTCGCCCTGCCGCCAGCGCAACCGCTGCGCCCTGACGGGGCGCCCGCGCGGCGTGTACTCCAAGTTCGGCCTGGGCCGCAACAAGCTGCGCGAGGCCACCATGCGCGGCGACGTCCCCGGCCTGCGCAAGGCGTCCTGGTAACCGGCAAGACGAAATTCGCGATCCCGCGGATATCGGTGCTACTCGAAGGAAACATCCATGAGCATGACTGATCCCATCGCCGACATGCTGGTCCGCATCAAGAATGCGGCCGCGGTCGGCAAGCCGACGGTGTCCATGCCGTCGTCCAAGATCAAGGCGGCGATCGCCAAGGTCCTGAAGGACGAGGGCTACATCGCCGACTACCGCGTGATCCAGGACGGCGCCAAGGCGCAGCTGGAGATCGTGCTGAAGTATTTCGAAGGCCGCCCGGTGATCGAGCGCCTGCAGCGCGTCTCGCGCTCGGGCCTGCGCCAGTACCGCGGCAAGGACGCGCTGCCGAAGGTCCTCGGGGGCCTGGGCGTCGCGATCATCTCCACCTCCAAGGGCATCATGACCGATGCGCAGGCGCGCCAGATGGGCGTCGGCGGTGAGGTCCTGTGCTTCGTGGCCTAAGGGAGGAACACGCATGTCCCGAGTTGCCAAGAAGCCGGTGGCCCTGCCCAAGGGCGTCGAGGTCACCGTCGCACCGCAGAGCATCAGCGCCAAGGGCCCGAAGGGCACCCTGAGCGTGGCCAAGCCGGCCGGCATCGAGCTCGCCATCGAGAACGGCCAGGCCATGTTCAGCACCGCCGACGAGTCGCTGGTGCCGCTCGCCGGCACCCTGCGCGCGATCCTGGCCAACATGGTCAAGGGCGTGTCCGAGGGCTTCGAGCGCAAGCTCGAGCTGGTCGGCGTCGGCTACCGCGCCGCGATGCAGGGCAAGGACCTGAGCCTGTCGCTGGGCTTCTCCCACCCGGTCGTGTTCAAGGCGCCGGAGGGCATCACCCTCGCCACGCCGAGCCAGACCGAGATCGTGGTCAGCGGCCCCGACAAGCAGCGCGTCGGCGAAGTCGCCGCCAAGATCCGCGCGTTCCGTCCGCCGGAGCCCTACAAGGGCAAGGGCGTGAAGTACGCCGGCGAGAACATCATCCGTAAGGAAGCCAAGAAGGCCTGACGCGGCCTGCACCGACGGGGTCCGGTCTTTCCGGGCCGGGTCCCGCGGGAACCGCTCCTTCAGCTTCGAGGAACAAAACCATGGAAAAGAAGATCGCCCGCCTGCGCCGCGCCAAGGCCACGCGTGCCCACATCCGCAAGCTCGGCGTGCCGCGCCTGTCGGTGCTGCGCACCGGCCAGCACATCTACGCGCAGCTGTTCACCGCCGACGGCTCGAAGGTCCTGGCTTCGGCCTCGACCGCGCAGGCCGAGGTCCGCGAGGGCCTCAAGAGCCTGAAGAACATCGAGGCCGCCGCCAAGGTCGGCCGCATGATCGCCGAGCGCGCCCGCGCGGCCGGCATCGAGAAGGTGGCGTTCGACCGCTCCGGCTACCGCTACCACGGGCGCGTGAAGGCGCTCGCGGACGCGGCGCGCGAGGGCGGCCTGCAGTTCTGACTTGAATGCGCGGGGCGCAGGCCCCACGCAGGACCGACCCGCCGGCACGGGTGGTGCCGGGCGCGGCGACGGGTTGTCCGCCGCCGCGAAACACCCGCGGTAATCCACAACCATAAGCGGCCACGCCGCAAATTCCATCCAGACAGCGAGAGATCCACATGGCAGAACAACGTGAACCGCGGGGCCGCGATCGCGAGCGCAACCGCGAGGAAATCGACGACGGCATGATCGAGAAGCTGATCGCGGTCAACCGCGTCAGCAAGACGGTCAAGGGCGGCCGCCAGTTCACCTTCACCGCGCTGACGGTGGTGGGCGACGGCGCCGGCAAGGTCGGCTTCGGCTACGGCAAGGCCCGCGAGGTGCCGGTCGCGATCCAGAAGTCCATGGAGTACGCGCGCCGCAACATGGCCGCGGTCGAGCTCAACAACGGCACGCTCTGGCACCCGGTCAAGGCCGGGCACGGCGCGGCGCGCGTGTTCATGCAGCCGGCCTCCGAGGGTACCGGCGTGATCGCCGGCGGCGCCATGCGCGCCGTGCTCGAGGCGGTGGGCGTGAAGAACGTGCTGGCCAAGGCCGTCGGTTCGCGCAACCCGATCAACCTGGTGCGCGCCACCGTCAAGGGCCTGACCAGCATGCAGTCGCCGTCGCGGATCGCGGCCAAGCGCGGCAAGAAGGTGGAGGACCTGGTCAATGGCTAAGAACAACGAGACCACGGCCGCCGGCACCGTCAAGGTTCGCCTGGTGCGCGGCCTGCGCGGCGCCCAGCAGCGCCACCGCCTGTCGGTGCGCGCGCTCGGCCTGAACAAGCTCAACGACGTGCGCGAGCTCAAGGACAGCCCGCAGGTGCGGGGTCTGATCAACCAGCTCCACTACCTCGTCCGCGTGGAGGAGTAACCACATGCGTCTGAACACTCTCAAGCCCGCCGCCGGCGCCCGCAAGGAGCGCGTCCGCGTCGGCCGCGGCATCGGCTCGGGCCTCGGCAAGACCGCCGGTCGCGGCCACAAGGGCCAGTACGCGCGTTCGGGCAAGGGCAAGGTCAAGGCCGGCTTCGAAGGCGGCCAGATGCCGTTGCAGCGCCGCCTGCCGAAGGTCGGCTTCCGTTCGCGCACCGCCAAGGACACCGCCGAGGTGCTGCTGTACCAGCTCGACAAGCTCGAGGCCGGCACGATCGATTTCGCCGCGCTGCGCGCCGCCGGGCTGGTGCCGACCACCGCCAAGCAGGCCAAGGTGGTGAAGAAGGGCGAGGTCACCAAGGCGTTCGTGCTCAAGGGCGTGCCGGCCACCGCCGGCGCACGTGCGGCGATCGAGGCCGTCGGCGGCCAGGTCCTGGCGGAGTAAGCGACACATGGCGCGAGGCGGCAACGCGGCTTCCCTCGGCGGCGGGCTCGGCAAGTTCACCGAGCTCCGCCAGCGCCTGCTGTTCGTGCTCGGGGCGCTGATCGTCTATCGCATCGGCTGCTACATCCCGGTCCCGGGCGTGAACCCGGAGGCGATGCTGCAGCTGATGGAGACCCAGGAAGGCACCATCGTGGACATGTTCAACATGTTCTCCGGTGGTGCCCTGGAGCGCTTCAGCCTGTTCGCGCTGAACGTGATCCCGTACATTTCGGCCTCGATCATCGTCCAGCTGATGACGCAGATCCTGCCGAGCTGGAAGGCGATGTCGAAGGAGGGCGAGTCCGGCCGCCGCCGGATCACCCAGTACTCGCGCATGGGCGCGATCCCGCTGGCGATCTTCCAGGCCGCCGGCATCGCCATCGCGCTGCAGAACTCCGGCGCCAGCAACGGCATCCCGGTCGTGTACAACCCCGGCCCGGGCTTCGTCCTGACCGCGGTGGTGGCGCTGACCGCGGGCACGATGTTCCTGATGTGGCTCGGCGAGCAGGTGACCGAGCGCGGCATCGGCAACGGCGTGTCGCTGATCATCTTCGCCGGCATCGTCGCCGGCCTGCCGGGCGCGGTGCTGAGCACGCTCGAGCAGGCGCGCAACGGCGACATGAGCCCGCTGACGGTGATCGCGATCCTGGTGATCGTGCTGGCGTTCACCTTCTTCGTGGTGTTCATCGAGCGCGGCCAGCGCCGGGTCACGGTCAACTACGCGCGCCGCCAGGGCGGCCGCAGCGCGTACATGAACCAGACCTCGTTCCTGCCGCTCAAGCTCAACATGTCGGGCGTGATCCCGCCGATCTTCGCCTCGAGCCTGATCATGTTCCCGGCCACGGCCAGCACCTGGTTCGGCAGCTCCGGCCAGGCGACCTGGCTGCAGAAGGCGGCGCAGGCGCTGGCTCCGGGCGAGCCGCTGCACATGCTGCTGTACGGCGGGTTGATCGTCGGCTTCGCGTTCTTCTACACCGCGCTGGTGTTCAACTCGCAGGAGACCGCCGACAACCTGAAGAAGTCGGGCGCGCTGATCCCGGGCATCCGTCCGGGCAAGGCGACGGCGGACTACATTGACGGCGTGCTGACCCGGCTCACGGCCGCCGGCGCGCTGTACCTGGTGCTGGTGTGCCTGCTGCCGGAATTCATGCGTACCGAGTTCGGCACTTCGTTCTACTTCGGCGGCACCTCGCTGCTGATCGTGGTGGTCGTGGTGATGGACTTCATCGCCCAGATCCAGGCCCACCTGATGTCGCACCAGTACGAGAGCCTGCTGAAGAAGGCCAACCTCAAGGGGTCCCGCTCCGGCCTGCCAGGCCGGTGAGGGGGCGGGGCGCCGGCCGGGCCGGCGCTCCGAAGACGGCGGCGGGCCACGCCCGCGCCGTGCGGCACGACCCGGTGCCGCGGCGGATCCCGGAGCGATCCCGGGATCCCGAATGGGCGACCCGCGCGGCGGTCCCGCGCGCGGGTGGGCTCCGGTGGTCCCGCGCGGGGTGGCGCGGGCGGTCCAGGCCGGTCGGCCTGGGGCCAGCCGGGGTCCGTCGCCGGAGCATGGGCACACTCCCCATGCCGGGTCCGCGGCCCTGCCGCGGGCTTCCTGGGCTTTCGGGACCCTGATACAATTTCCGATTCACTCGGCCGGGTAGCCAAACCCGGCGGCCAACCAGTTTGGAGATCGCGTCATGGCGCGTATTGCAGGCGTCAACCTGCCTGCCCAGAAGCACGTCTGGGTCGGGCTGCAAAGCATCTACGGCATCGGCCGTACCCGTTCGAAGCAGGTCTGCGAGGCGGCCGGCGTCAGCCCGTCCACCAAGATCCGCGACCTGACCGAGGCCGAGGTCGAGCGCCTGCGCGCCGAGATCGGCAAGTACACGGTCGAGGGCGACCTGCGCCGCGAAGTCGGCATGGCGATCAAGCGCCTGATGGACCTCGGCTGCTACCGCGGCCTGCGCCACCGTCGCGGCCTGCCCGTGCGTGGCCAGCGCACCCGTACCAACGCGCGCACCCGCAAGGGCCCGCGCAAGGCCATCAAGAAGTAAGGAACCCAGACCATGGCCAAGCCGGCTGCTGCTGCCAAGACCAAGAAGAAGATCAAGCGCGTCGTCACCGACGGCATCGCGCACGTCCATGCCTCGTTCAACAACACCATCGTCACGATCACCGACCGCCAGGGCAACGCGCTGGCGTGGGCGACCTCGGGCGGTGCGGGCTTCCGCGGTTCGCGCAAGTCCACCCCGTTCGCCGCGCAGGTCGCCGCCGAGAAGGCCGGCCGTGCCGCGCTCGACTACGGGCTGAAGTCGCTCGAGGTGCGCATCAAGGGCCCGGGTCCGGGCCGCGAGTCGGCGGTGCGTTCGCTGAACGCCGTCGGCTACAAGATCACCAACATCATCGACGTCACGCCGATCCCGCACAACGGCTGCCGTCCGCCCAAGAAGCGGCGCGTCTGAGGAGCTGAAGACACATGGCTCGTTACATCGGTCCCACCTGCAAGCTCGCCCGCCGCGAGGGCGCCGACCTCGGCCTGAAGACGCCGACCCGCGCGCTCGACTCCAAGTGCAAGCTGGAGCAGAAGCCCGGCCAGCACGGCCCCACCGCGCGCAAGGGCAAGCTTTCCGACTATGCCACCCAGCTGCGCGAGAAGCAGAAGGTCAAGCGCATCTACGGCCTGCTGGAGCGGCAGTTCCGCAACTACTACAAGAAGGCCTCGACCCGGAAGGGCAACACCGGCGAGACCCTGCTGCAGATGCTCGAGGCGCGCCTCGACAACGTCGTCTACCGCATGGGCTTCGCCGTGACCCGCCCGGCCGCGCGCCAGCTGGTCTCGCACCGCGGCGTGCTGGTCAACGGCAAGTCGGTGAACCTGCCCTCGTACCAGGTCAAGCCGGGCGACACCATCGCCCTGTCCGAGCGCGCGCAGAAGCAGCTGCGGGTGCAGGAGGCGCTGACCGTCGCCCAGCAGATGGACCTGACGCCGTCGTGGATCGAGGTGGACGCGAAGAAGTTCGCCGGCGTGTTCAAGGCCGTGCCCGACCGCGCCGACCTGCCGGCCGACATCAACGAAGCGCTGATCGTCGAGCTGTACTCGAAGTAATCCATTGCCATCGGCCGCCGCCCCCGGGCGGTCGCAGGAGACATCACGAATGACGGTTACCGCCACCCAAGTGCTGCGCCCGCGTGGCCCGCAGATCGAGCGCATCAGCGAGCACCGCGCCAAGGTCGTGATCGAGCCGCTGGAGCGCGGCTACGGCCACACCCTCGGCAACGCGCTGCGCCGCGTGCTGCTCTCGTCCATCCCCGGCTTTGCGATCACCGAGGTCGAGATCGACGGCGTCCTGCACGAGTACACCACGGTCGAGGGGCTGCAGGAGGACGTGCTCGAAGTCCTGCTGAACCTCAAGGATGTCGCGATCCGCATGCACACCGGCGATTCCTCCACCCTGACCCTGAGCAAGCAGGGCCCGGGTGTGGTCACCGCCGGCGACATCAAGACCGACCACAACGTCGAGGTGCTCAACCCCGGCCACGTGATCTGCCACCTCACCAAGGACACGGCGCTGAACATGCGCCTGAAGATCGAGCGCGGCTTCGGCTATCAGCCGGCCGCCGCCCGTCGCCGTCCGGACGAGGAGACCCGCGCGATCGGCCGCCTGATGCTGGACGCCTCGTTCTCGCCCGTGCGCCGCGTGGCGTACGCGGTCGAGGCCGCGCGCGTCGAGCAGCGCACCGACCTGGACAAGCTGATCCTCGACATCGAGACCAACGGCACGATCGACGCCGAGGAGGCCGTGCGCACCGCCGCCGACATCCTCACCGACCAGCTCAGCGTGTTCGGCGACTTCACCCACCGCGAGCGCGGTGCGGCGAAGCCGGCCGCGGGCGGCATCGATCCGATCCTGCTGCGCCCGATCGACGACCTCGAGCTGACCGTGCGTTCGGCCAACTGCCTCAAGGCCGAGAGCATCTACTACATCGGCGACCTGATCCAGAAGACCGAGGTGGAGCTGCTCAAGACGCCGAACCTGGGTAAGAAGTCGCTCACCGAGATCAAGGAAGTGCTGGCCCAGCGCGGCCTTTCGCTCGGGATGAAGCTCGAAAACTGGCCGCCCGCGGGCCTCGCCTCGCACGGCATGATGGGTTAAAGGAACCACGACCATGCGCCACCAGAACTCCGGACGCAAGTTCAGCCGCACCAGCGCCCATCGCGAAGCGATGTTCCGCAACATGGCCGCGTCGCTGATCAAGCACGAACTGATCCGTACCACCCTGCCGAAGGCCAAGGAGCTGCGCCGGGTCGCCGAGCCGCTGATCACGCTGGCCAAGAACGACGGCGTGGCCAACCGCCGCCTCGCGTTCGCCCGCCTGCGCGACAAGCAGGCGGTGGGCAAGCTCTTCGTCGAGCTCGGCCCGCGCTACCGCGAGCGTCCGGGCGGCTACCTGCGCATCCTCAAGTGCGGCTTCCGCCCCGGCGACAACGCGCCGATGGCGTATGTCGAGCTGGTGGACCGCCCGCAGGCCGCCGAGGCCGCCGAGGCCGAGTAAGCCATCCGGCCGGGCTGCCGCCGCGCAGCCCTGCGATGCCTCCGAGACGCCCCGGTCTTGCCGGGGCGTTCCTGTTTCCGGCGGCGCCCCCCCGCGACCAGCGTGAACCCGGCCCGTGCGCCGCCGCGCGCAAGGCTACCGCGGACGCGCCAGACCGCCTATCGTGCGCAGCATGACGACATCTCCCTTCCGCTGGTCCTTCCGCGCCCAGTTCCTCGCCGGCTTCCTTGCCTGCGCCGCGCTGATCGGGTTCGCGCTCTACACCCAGTTGCATGGCGGCCTGGAGCCGTGCCCGCTGTGCATTTTCCAGCGCGTGGCCTTCGCCGCGCTGGGCCTGGTGTTCCTGCTCGGCGGGCTGCATGCGCCGCAGGGCGCGGGCGGACGGCGCGCGTGGGGTGTGGTCGCGCTGCTGCCGGCGCTGGTGGGGCTCGGGATCGCAGGGCGGCACGTGTGGCTGCAGCACCTGCCGCCCGACCGGGTGCCGGCGTGCGGCCCCGGCCTTGACTACATGCTCGAGGCGATGCCGCTCACCGGCGTGATCCGCAAGGTGCTGACCGGCTCGGGCGAGTGCGCCAACGTGGACTGGAGCTTCCTCGGCCTGTCCATGCCGGCCTGGAGCCTGGTCTGGTTCGTGCTGTTGGCGGGCTGGGCGGCGTTCGCCGCGTTCCGCCGTCGCTGAGGTCCGCCGCGCCGGCCGGGTCGTTGCGCGCGCAACGGTTGCGGCGCCGGCGGTCGGGCGCGATGATGCCTTGATGCACCGCAACACCCCCTTGCGACCGATGACCCCGACCGACCGCTCCCTGCATCCCGTGCACCTGCCCGAGGGCTGGTCGCCGTCGAGCTGGCGCGCGCGTCCGGCGGCGCAGATCCCCGAGTATCCGGATCCCGCCGAGCTCGCCGCGGTGCAGGCCGAGCTGCGCGCGTTGCCGCCGCTGGTGACCTCGTGGGAGATCCTGGCGCTCCGGCAGCAGCTGGCCGAGGCCCAGGATGGGCGCCGCTTCCTGCTCCAGGGCGGCGACTGCGCCGAGAGCTTCGCCGAGTGCAACTCGGAGGTGATCTCCAACCGGCTCAAGGTGCTGCTGCAGATGAGCCTGGTGCTGGTGCACGGCCTGCGCAAGCCGGTGGTGCGGGTGGGCCGCTTCGCCGGCCAGTACGCCAAGCCGCGCTCGGCCGACGCCGAGACCATCGGCGGGGTGACGCTGCCGAGCTACCGCGGCGACATGGTCAACGCGCCCGAGTTCGATCCGGCCGCACGCACGCCGGACCCGCGGCGCATGGTCAAGGCGCACGCGCGCTCGGCCATGACCATGAACTTCGTGCGCGCCCTGATCGACGGCGGTTTCGCCGACCTGCACCATCCCGAGTACTGGGACCTGGGCTGGGTGCGCCATTCGCCGCTGGCGGAGGAATACCAGCGCATGGTCGCCGCGATCGGCGACGCGGTGCGCTTCATGGAGACGCTGTCCGGCAGCGAGGTGCACAACCTCAACCGGGTGGACTTCTACACCTCGCACGAGGCACTGCTGCTGCCGTACGAGGAGGCGCTGACCCGGCAGGTGCCGCGGCAGTGGGGCTGGTTCAACCTGAGCACCCATTTCCCGTGGATCGGGATGCGCACCGCCGCGCTGGACGGAGCGCACGTGGAGTACTTCCGCGGCATCCGCAATCCGGTGGGGATCAAGATCGGCCCGTCGGTGACGCCGGACCAGCTGCTGCGGCTGGTCGAGGCGCTCAATCCCGACGACGAGCCGGGGCGGCTGACCCTGATCCACCGCATGGGCGCGGCCAACGTCGCGGCGAAGCTGCCGCCGCTGCTGCAGGCGGTCAAGCGCGAGGGCCGGCGCGTGCTGTGGGTGTGCGACCCGATGCACGGCAACACCGAGGCCACCGCCAACGGCTACAAGACCCGTCGTTTCGACAACATCCGCAGCGAGCTCGAGCAGGCCTTCGACCTGCACGCGGCCGCCGGCACGCGCCTGGGCGGCGTGCACCTGGAGCTCACCGGCGAGGACGTCACCGAGTGCCTGGGCGGCGCGCGCGAGCTCACCGAGCGCGACCTCGAGCGCGCCTACCGCTCCAGCGTGGATCCGCGCCTGAACTACGAGCAGGCGCTCGAGATTGCGATGCTGATCGTGCGCAAGCAGGGGCAGCTGGCGGCGCCGGCCGGCGCCTGACGGCCCGGCTCAGGCCGCGCGCGAGGCCCGCTTGCGGTCCACTTCGGCGCGCAGCTTCTTGCGCAGGCGGATCGCTTTCGGCGTGACCTCGACCAGCTCGTCGTCGTCGATGAACTCCAGCGCCTGCTCCAGCGACATCTTCAGCGGCGGGGTCAGCATCAGGTTGTCGTCCTTGCCGGCGGCGCGGAAGTTGGTGAGCTGCTTGGCGCGCAGGGCGTTGACGGTGAGGTCGTTGTCCTTGGCGTGGATGCCGATGATCTGGCCTTCGTAGATCTCCTCGCCCGGCTCGATCAGCAGCCGGCCGCGCTCCTGCAGCGCGAACTGGGCGTAGGCGGTCGAGGTGCCGGTGTCGTTGGAGATCAGCACGCCGTTCTGGCGCTGGCCGATCGCGCCCTCGGCCTTCGGGCCGTAGTGGTCGAACACGTGGAACAGCAGGCCGGTGCCGGCGGTGAGGGTGCGGAACTCGGTCTGGAAGCCGATCAGGCCGCGCGCGGGGATGATGAACTCCATGCGCACCCGGTCCTTGCCGTCGGGCTCCATGTTGCGCAGCTGCGCCTTGCGCTCGCCCAGGCGGCCCATCACGCCGCCCTGGTACTGCTCGTCCAGGTCCACCACGAGCTGCTCGTAGGGCTCCTGCGGCACGCCGTCGATCTCGCGCACGATCACTTCCGGACGCGACACCGCCAGCTCGTAGCCCTCGCGGCGCATGGTCTCGATCAGGATGGACAGGTGCAGCTCGCCGCGGCCGGAGACCTTGAACTTGTCGGCGTCGGCGGTGTCCTCGACCTTGAGCGCGACGTTGTGCTGGGTCTCGCGCAGCAGGCGGTCGCGCAGCTGGCGGCTGGTGAGGAACTTGCCGCCGCTGCGTTCCTTGTGGCCGGCGAAGGGCGAGTCGTTGACCTGGAAGGTCATCGAGATGGTCGGCTCGTCCACGGTCAGCACCGGCAGCGCCTCCGGCGCGCTCGGGTCGCACACGGTCTCGGAGATGCCCAGCCCCTCCACGCCGCTGATGGCGATGATGTCGCCGGCCTGCGCCTCCGGCACCTCGATCCGCTCCAGGCCCATGAAGCCCAGCACCTGCAGCACGCGGCCGCCGCGCGCCTTGCCCTCGCGGTCGAGCACCGTGACCGGCATGTTGGTGCGCACCTTGCCGCGCTGGATCCGGCCGACGCCGATGATGCCGACGTAGCTGTTGTAGTCGAGCGAGCTGATGCGCATCTGGAACGGGCCGTCCGGATCCACCGGCGGTGCCGGCACGTGCTGCACGATCGCCTCGAACAGCGCCGTCATGTCGCCGCCGCGCACGTCCTCGGTCAGGCCGGCGTAGCCCTGCAAGCCGGAGGCATACACCACCGGGAAGTCGAGCTGCTCGTCGGTGGCGCCGAGGCGGTCGAACAGGTCGAAGGTCTGGTCCAGCACCCAGCCCGGGCGCGCGCCGGGGCGGTCCACCTTGTTGATGACCACGATCGGCTTGAAGCCCATCGCGAACGCCTTCTGGGTGACGAACCGCGTCTGCGGCATCGGCCCGTCGAACGCGTCCACCAGGATCAGCACCGAGTCCACCATGGACAGCACGCGCTCGACCTCGCCGCCGAAATCGGCGTGGCCGGGGGTGTCCACGATGTTGATGCGCCAGGCCTCGCCGGTCTTCGGATCGGTCCAGCGGATCGCGGTGTTCTTGGAGAGGATGGTGATGCCGCGTTCCTTCTCCAGGTCGTTGCTGTCCATCACCCGCTCCGGCACCACCGCGCGCTCGCTGAGCGTGCCGGACTGCTTGAGCAGCTGGTCCACGAGGGTGGTCTTGCCATGGTCCACGTGGGCGACGATGGCGATGTTGCGCAGGCGTTCGATCGGCATGAGGGAGGCTCGCGCCGGAGCTGGCGCGGAAGGGCGGGGAAGGGAAGCCGGGTATTATAGCCGGCGCGCAGCCCTCTTCCCCGCTGAACGGAGCTCCCATGTCCCTCACCGCCCATTTCGACACCGACCGCGGCGCGATCCGCATCGAGCTGGCCGCCGACAAGGCCCCGCTCACCGTCGCCAATTTCGTCAACCTGGCCCGGCGCGGCTTCTACGACGGCCTGACCTTCCACCGCGTGATCGCCGATTTCATGATCCAGGGCGGCTGCCCCGAGGGCACCGGCCGCGGTGGCCCCGGCTACCGCTTCGAGGACGAGACCGGCAACGGCCTGCGCCACGAGCGCGGCGTGCTGTCCATGGCCAATGCCGGCCCGAACACCAACGGCAGCCAGTTCTTCATCACCCACGTCGCCTGCCCGTGGCTGGACGGCAAGCACACCGTGTTCGGCAAGGTGGTGCAAGGGCAGGACGTGGTGGACGCGATGCGCCAGGGCGACCGGATCCGCTCGGTGCGGATCGAGGGCGACGCCGAGGCGGCGCTCGCCGCCAGGGCCGACCGCGTGGCCGAGTGGAACCGGATCCTGGCCGCCTGAACGCGGCTAGTTGAAGCGCATCGTGTCCAGCATGTGGTTGACCGCGGCCACGTCGCGGTCGTGGTAGTGCTCCTGCGGCGCAAGCCACACCAGCACGGTCAGGCGGCCGTTGCGTTCGGCGACGGCCACCGTTCCGCGGTAGAGCAGCCCGCTCGGATTGGCCAGTTCGAGGTCGAAGCGCACGCCTTCGACGCTCCCGAACTGGTGCGGGCGGAGGTTGCTGGCGCGGATGCCGGTCCACTGCTGGTCGGCCAGGCCGTCGGTGACCAGCTTCTGCAGCTCGTCCAGGCGCATGCCGGGCCGGTACCACGGCCCGTCCGGGCGCGACTTGCGCTCGCGCCGGAGCTGGAACACGTGCTCGTTCGGCTTGATCCCGGAGAAGATCAGCAGCCGGTTGAGCATGACGCCGTCGATGGTCCACAGCTCGTTGCGGTGCGACTTGATCCGCGCCCAGTCCAGCGGCGTGTCGAGGGTCATGTCGAACACCTTGATCGTGCCCTTCGTCTGCAGCCGGCCGCCCGGGCTGGCGCAGGCGGCCAGCAGCGCGACCAGCAGCAGGAGGAGGACGTGCAGCGCGCGGACCTGTCCCTTGCGGAGCGTCATGGGGTCGTTTCCAGTTTCGTGATGTAGTGCCTGACCAGCGCCGCGTCCCCGGCGTCGGGCGCCGCCTCCAGGTACCGGCGCAACGCGGCCAGCGCGCTGGCCTGGTCACCCTGCTCGCGCAGCAGCATGCCCTGCTCGCGCCAGGCGGCGGCGGGCGGCTGCGGCAGCGACAATGCCTCGGCGTAGAGCGCGGCCGCCTTGGCCTTGTCGTCGCCGCGGTTGCGGCGGCGGTGGGCCTCGCCGAGGTAGAAGGTGTACAGCGCTTTGCTCTCGGGCGGCGCGTCCTGCCGCAGTTCGGTGAGGACCTGGAGGGTCGTGTCGTAGGTGCGGCGCGACAGCTCCGCCTCCAGCCACTTCTCCTGGAAAGGCCGCATCGCAGCGCGGAAGGTCTCGAGGTTGGTCGTCGCCGGCCCGGGCGCGAGGGTGGCGGCCGCGGCGCGGATGTCGGCGATGCGCTCCTCGCTTTGCGGATGGCTGGCGAACACCGCACGGTCCTTGTGCGTGCGGTCGGCCTTCTCCTCGCGCCGCAGGCGCTCCCACAGCCGGACCCCGGCCTGCGGGTCGTAGCCCTGCGCGGTGGCGGCCTCGAAACCGATCCGGTCGGCCTCGCGCTCGTTGTCGCGCGACTGTTTGAACAGCGAGGAGATGCCGCCGAGCATGGCGATGTTGCCGGCGATGGGCACGCCGGCGACGAACGTGATCAGGCCGAAGGTGTTGAGGAAGGCGGTCGTGCGCTTGGCCGAGTTCCAGCCTTCCAGCGAGTGCCGGGCCTTGTAGTGGGCGAATTCGTGGCCCATCACCACGGCGAGTTCGGCCTCGTCGCGCATGCGCAGGAGCGCTCCGGTGAACACCAGGGTGGCCCCGTTCGGGGCCATCGAGGCGTTGAACACCGGGATGTCCACGATGTAGACGCGCAGGTCGCGGCAGTACGGGCCGGCGACCTTGCACACCACGCCCTCGACATAGGCCTGCAGGGCCGGGTCACGCACCAGGTAGGGCGACTGCCGGATTTCCTTCTCGGCCTGGTCCATGGCGTACCAGAGCTCGGCCTCGGTGGAACCGGCCGCGGGACGCTCCCCGGGGCGCAGGTGGGCGACGGTTCCGGCGGATGCGATGCCGATGCCGGCGGTGGCCAGCATCACCGCAGCGATCGTGCGGAGGGGCAGGCGCGGGCGCATGGCTCAGAGCGGCAGCTTCTGCAGCATGTTCCTGACCGTCTGCTGCGCGCCCTGCTCGTCGCGCAGGTCGCCGGTCTGGCTGGCGAGCAGGTTGTACCAGACGACCTGGCCGGTGCGCAGGTCCACCAGCGTTGACACCCCGATCTGCGCGCCGCCGCCGATGTCGCCGCCTAACAGGAGGAAGCCGACGATGCGCAATGCCGCGCGCCCGCCGCTGGTGTAGCTGTCGCGGATGTAGGTGAACAGCGCGTAGTCGGCGCCGGTGGCCTCGCGCAGGGCCGACACGCCGGTGCCCAGGCTCCAGTCCATCCGCGCCCGGCCCTTCGCGTCGCGCTTGGTCGCCAGCACGCTGCCGGGCATCGAGTACTGGGTGATGCTCATCGCCACCGCCTCGTTGAGCCGGACGATCTGGCCGAGGCGGGAAGCGGGGTCGAGGTCGTCCGGGACGTCGAAGTCGGGCTTGAGCTCGACATTGCGCCCGGCGAGCTGGCGGCGGACCTGCGCCGGGAACAGTCGCCGCGCGGTGTCGGACCATTCCTTGCGTGGCTCCAGCAACCCGCCGGCGGTGACCAGGGAGAGCTCGATGTCCGGCTCGATCAGGACGATGCTGCCATCCACCTTGACCAGGTTGCCGTCGTTGTCGGTGGCGACCCTGGCGCGGGTGACCGCTGCCGCATCGAGACTGAGCAGGGCGGCGAGCAGGAGTGCGGCGAACGGCAGGATGGCCCGGAAGCCACCGTTACGGCGTGCGGTCATGGTGCTCCTTCCCCTGTGGATGTTTCCCCTCGCGGCGGCCGCCGCCCCCGCGCGACCACGCCGGCCCGCTGCGTCGGGCCGGCCGCGCCGGTACAATACACAGCCTCCCCACCAGGTCAATCTCCATGCCCCAGCTTGCCCGGCGCATCGGCCGCGCCAAGCCCAGCGCGATCATGCTCGTGGCCGAGAAGGCCAAGCGCCTGAAGGCCGAAGGCCGCGACATCATCAGCTTCTCGATCGGCGTTCCCAATTTCCTCCCCGGCGAACACGTGTACGCGGCCGCGCGCGAGGCGCTGGCCAGGGATTCCGGGCAGTACGGCAGCAACCGTGGCGCCGATGCACTGCTGGACGCCTTCCTCCGGCACATGGAAGGGATCGGCCTGACCGGCTACACCCGCGCCCACTGCGCCACCGGTGTCGGCGCCAAGCACGTGATCTACAACCTGGCCGAGGCCTTGCTGGACGAGGGCGACACGATCGCGTTCCCGACCCCGTACTGGACCAGCTACCTGGACATCGCCGAGATCGTCAACGCGAAGATCGAGCTGCTGCCGTGCCCGCCGGAGCAGGACTACAAGCTCACGCCGGCGCAGCTCGACGCCGCGCTGGCGAAGAAGCCCAAGGTGTTCCTGTTCAACAATCCTTCGAACCCGACCGGCATGGTCTATACGAAGGACGAGATCGCCGCGCTCGCCGAGGTGCTGGTGCGGCATCCGGACACCTGGATCATCACCGACGACATCTACAACCGGATGGTGTTCGACGGCGTCGGCTACCACAACTTCGTGCACGCGCGGCCGGAGCTGCGCGACCGGGTGATCTTCATCGATTCGCTGTCGAAGACCTACGGCATGCCGGGTTGGCGCGTGGGCTTCATGGCCGGCCCCGAGCAGGTGGCCCAGGCCGTGGTCACGATGAACTCGAACCACATCACCAACCTGCCCGAGATCACCACCGCCGCGGCGATCGCCGCGCTGACCGGGCCGCAGGACGTGCCGGTGCAGAAGTGCGCCGAGTTCCAGGCCAAGCGCGACCAGGTGCTGGCGGCGCTGGCGCAGATCCCGGGCCTGCGCTGCCCGCGGCCGCAGGGCGCGTTCTACGTGTTCCCCGACGTCAGCGCCTACTACGGCCGGACCCATGGCCCGACCGGGCTGAAGGTTGGCAACGACGTCGAACTGTGCAACGCGCTGCTCGAAGCCAAGGGCGTGGCCTGCGTGCCGGGCTCGGCCTTCGGCGAGCCGCGTGCCTTGCGCATCAGCTACACCTGCCCGACGCCGCAGCTGGCGCCGGGTCTGCAGCGGTTCCAGGAGTTCTTCGCCGAGTTGCAGTAACCACCCCGTCGCCCCGGCGGAAGCCGGGGCCCATCCCGCTTCCGGCGGCTGCATGGAATGCCATCCGGCGGCCATGCGGAAGGCAGGGTGGATCCCGACTCGCGCCGGGATGACGAAACCGTAGTCCCCGACATCCAGTTCATTGGAGTGCCCCCCATGAAGAAGCCCATCCGCGTCGCCGTCACCGGTGCCGCCGGCCAGATCGGTTACGCCCTGCTGTTCCGCATCGCTTCGGGCGAGATGCTCGGCAAGGACCAGCCGGTGATCCTGCAGCTGCTCGAACTGCCGCTGGAGAAGGCGCAGGCCGCGCTGCGCGGCGTGATGATGGAGCTGGAGGACTGCGCGTTCCCGCTGCTCGCCGGCATGGTCGGCACCGACGATCCGCGTGTGGCGTTCAAGGACGCCGACGTCGCCCTGCTGGTCGGCGCCAAGCCGCGCGGCCCGGGCATGGAGCGCAAGGACCTGCTGCTGGAGAACGCCAAGATCTTCATCGAGCAGGGCCGGGCGCTGAACGAGGTGGCCAGCCGCGACGTCAAGGTGCTGGTGGTCGGCAACCCGGCCAACACCAACGCCTACATCGCCATGAAGTCGGCGCCCGACCTGCCGGCGAAGAACTTCACCGCGATGCTGCGCCTCGATCACAACCGCGCGCTGAGCCAGCTTGCGGCCAAGGCCGGCGTGGCGGTCGGCGACATCGAGCGCCTGGTGGTGTGGGGCAACCATAGCCCGACCATGTACCCCGACTACCGCTTCGCCACCGCCGGCGGCAAGTCGCTGAAGGACATGATCAACGACCCGGAGTGGAACGCGAACGTGTTCATCCCGACCGTCGGCAAGCGCGGCGCCGCCATCATCGAGGCGCGCGGCCTGTCGTCCGCGGCTTCGGCGGCCAATGCGGCGATCGACCACGTGCGCGACTGGCTGCTGGGCTCGAACGGCAAGTGGGTGACCATGGGCGTGCCGTCCGACGGCAGCTACGGCATCCCGGAAGGCGTGATGTACGGCTTCCCGGTGACCACGCAGAATGGCGAGTACAGCATCGTGCGCGACCTGCCGATCGACGACTTCAGCCGCGAGCGCATGAACAAGACGCTTGCCGAGCTGGAAGAAGAACGCGCCGGTGTCGCTCACCTGCTGGGCTAAAGCGCCCCCGCCACGGGTTTCCGCGGATGGACACGGATGAGAAGACAATGATCCGTGTTCATCCGTGCCGCTCCGTGGCTTTCACTTGACGGGAGCCGAACCACGATGCCATCCCCCGGCGCACGATTCCGCCAGGCCCTGGCCGCCGAGCAGCCGCTGCAGGTGATCGGCGCGATCAACGCCAACCATGCCCTGCTGGCCAAACGCGCCGGCTACCGTGCGATCTACCTCTCCGGCGGCGGCGTCGCCGCCGGTTCGCTCGGCCTGCCCGACCTCGGCATCAACACGCTCGAGGACGTGCTGATCGACACCCGGCGCATCACCGACGTGTGCGACCTGCCGCTGCTGGTGGACATTGACACCGGCTTCGGCCCGAGCGCATTCAACATCGAGCGCACGGTGAAGTCGTTGATCAAGGCCGGCGCGGCGGCCTGCCACATCGAGGACCAGGTCGGCGCCAAGCGCTGCGGCCACCGCCCCGGCAAGGAGATCGTGCCGCTGGGCGAGATGGTGGACCGGGTGAAGGCCGCGGCCGACGCCAGGACCGATCCGGACTTCTTCCTGATCGCCCGCACCGACGCGATCGCGGTGGAGGGCGTGGACGCGGCGATCGAGCGCGCATTGGCGTGCGTGGAGGCCGGCGCCGACGGCATCTTCGCCGAGGCTGCCTACGACCTCGACACCTACCGCCGCTTCGTCGAGGCAGTGAAGGCGCCGGTGCTGGCCA
Source organism: Vulcaniibacterium gelatinicum (assembly GCF_008033445.1). Classification (GTDB taxonomy): domain Bacteria; phylum Pseudomonadota; class Gammaproteobacteria; order Xanthomonadales; family Xanthomonadaceae; genus Vulcaniibacterium_B; species Vulcaniibacterium_B gelatinicum. The sequence continues at coordinate 35,061 of NZ_VNKO01000003.1, read as the reverse complement.
ACATCACCGAGTTCGGCAAGACGCCGCTGTTCACGCGCGAGGAGCTGGCCTCGGCGGGGGTGGCGATCCAGCTGTTCCCGCTGTCGGCGTTCCGCGCCATGAACAAGGCGGCCGAGGCCGTGTACGAGGCGATCCGCCGCGACGGCCACCAGCGCAACGTGGTGGACATGATGCAGACCCGCGAGGAGCTGTACGAGCGGATCGGCTACCACGAGTACGAGCGCAAGCTCGACACCCTTTTCGCGAAGAAGTGAGAGCAGGCAGATGACCGAGCAAGTCCTCCCGAAGGCCAAGAAGTCCGTCGCCCTGTCCGGCACCGCCGCGGGCAATACCGCGCTGTGCACCGTGGGCCGCAGCGGCAACGACCTGCATTACCGCGGCTACGACATCAAGGACCTGGCCACCCGGTCCACCTTCGAGGAGGTGGCGCACCTGCTGGTGCACGGGGTGCTGCCCACCACCTCGCAGCTGAAGGCCTACAAGGCCAAGCTCAAGCGCCTGCGCGGCCTGCCGGCGATCGTGCAGGAGGCGCTGGAGCTGGTGCCGGCCAATGCCCACCCGATGGACGTGCTGCGCACCGGCTGCTCGGTGCTCGGCACCGTGCTGCCCGAGCGCGAGGGGCACCCGGCCGCCGAGGCGCGCGACATCGCCGACCGCCTGATCGCCAGCTTCGGCTCGATGCTGCTGTACTGGTGGCACTTCACCCGCAACGGCCGCCGCATTGATGTCGAGACCGACGACGACAGCGTCGCCGCCCACTTCCTGCACCTGCTCCACGGCGAGCCGCCGTCGCAGTTGCACGCCGACTCGCTCGACAAGTCGCTGATCCTGTACGCCGAGCACGAGTTCAACGCCTCGACCTTCACCGCGCGCGTGATCGCCGGCACCGGCAGCGACCTGCATTCGTGCATCACCGGCGCGATCGGCGCGCTGCGCGGCCCGAAGCACGGCGGCGCCAACGAGGTGGCGATGGACATCATCGCCCGCTACCGCAGCGCCGACGAGGCCGAGGCCGACATCCGCGCGCGGGTGGAGCGCAAGGAGATCATCATCGGCTTCGGCCATCCGGTGTACACCGTGGGCGACCCGCGCAACCCGATCATCAAGGAGATCTCGCGCAGGCTCTGCGCGGAGGGCGGCAACCAGACCCTGTTCGACGTCAGCGAGCGGATCGAGACGCTGATGTGGGACCTGAAGAAGATGTTCCCGAACCTCGACTGGTACTCGGCGTCCGCCTACCACATGATGGGCATCCCGACGCCGATGTTCACCCCGCTGTTCGTGATCGCGCGCACCACCGGCTGGAGCGCGCACGTGATCGAGCAGCGCGAGGACGGCAAGATCATCCGCCCGAGCGCGAACTACGTCGGCCCGGAAGACCGCGAGTACGTGCCGATCGAGCGGCGCTGAGGCCTGGCGACTTCCCCGCGCATGCCGCCAGCGCCGGACGTGGAAGAGGCCGCGCAGCGATGCGCGGCCTCTTCGTTCATGCCCGCCGGGCAACGAAACTCAGGAACCGCGCGGCCGCAGGGCCTGGACCTTGTAGAAGGTGTGGTCGCCGATCACCGCCACCTGGTAGGCGTTGCGCCAGCTCGGGCTGGCGAGGGCGTGGGCGGCGAAATGGCTGGCGCCCGGCACCAGCTCCTTGCGCCGGCCGGGGGGCAGGGCCCAGTTGCGCTCGGCCTCCAGGGCCACGGTGACCGCCCGTGCCCAGGCCTCGGTGTTCCTCAGCCGGGTGTGGGGGGAGACGAGGGTCGGCGCGAACTGCTTGCGGGCGGTGACCACCTCGCACACGCTGTCGCCCCACAGGCCGCTGTCGCGACGGCGCAGGGCCACCTCGGCCACCGCCTGCTGGCCGCGCACCGACTGGTCGCGGGCCTCCAGGTACACGGTGGCGCTCAGGCACAGCGAATCGGCGGCGGGCTGCGGCAGGATCTGCGACAGCCAGAGGATCCAGGCCAGCTTCATGTCGTCGGACTCCTTGCTCCGTTGCGCCGGGCGGTGCCGCCCCCGCTCCATGGGAAGACGGGATCGGCGCCGGGGACCGGCATGGCGTCGTGAAAAGTCCGGCCAGGGATGGCCGGGCTCTTGCGAAGGATTCGCAATACGAAGGCGGCGGCTCTGCGGCTGCCTTTGCCCGGGCGCCGGCCGGGGAGGGGGCCGGCGCCGGTGCCCGCCTGAACGGCGGCGGGCCGGAAAGCGCGCGCACGGTAACGGCCGGAAACCGAACTCCGGCTGAACGCGGATCGGAACCCACTGATTTTCCGATGCTTTTGGCGGTGGCGGGGGCGCCTGTCGCGGCTCTGGCAAAATAGCGGGCTTCCCTCTCGCCCGCGAAGCCGCGCATGAGCCACTACGACCTCCGTTCCGCCGCCCGCCCCAATCCCGACCAGCCGATGGTCGCCGTCGCCGACTACGTCCTCGACTATCAGGTCGAGTCGAAGGAGGCGCTGGACACCGCGCGCTACATGCTGATGGACTCGCTGGCCTGCGCGATGCTGGCGATGAAGTTCCCCGAGTGCGTGCGGCACCTCGGCCCGATCGTGCCCGGCGCGATCCTGCCCGGCGGCGCGCTGGTGCCGGGCACCTCGTTCGAGCTCGACCCGGTCCAGGCCGCGTTCAACATCGGCACCCTGGTGCGCTGGCTCGACTTCAACGACACCTGGCTGGCGGCCGAGTGGGGCCACCCGTCGGACAACCTCGGCGCGATCCTGGCCGTGGCCGACTGGAAGAGCCGCCAGGCGGTGCGCGACGGCGACGAGCCGATGACCGTCGGCGAGGTGCTGAAGTGGGCGGTCAAGGCGCACGAGATCCAGGGCGTGTACGCCCTGCAGAACGCCTTCAACCGGGTCGGCCTGGACCACGTGATCCTGGTCCGCCTGGCCTCGACCGCGGTCTCGGCCGCGATGCTCGGCGGCACGAAGGATGAGGTGATCAACGCCGTCTCGCACAGCTGGATCGACAACGGCGTGCTGCGCACCTACCGCCACGCCCCGAACACCGGCCCGCGCAAGAGCTGGGCCGCGGGCGACGCCTGCCGCCGCGCCGTGATCCACGCCCTGAACGCGGTGCAGAAGAAGGAGATCGGTTACCCGAGCGCGCTGACCGCCAAGACCTGGGGCTTCTACGACGTCGCCTTCAAGGGCCAGGAGTTCCGCTTCGAGCGCCCGTTCGGCACGTACGTGATGGAGAACGTGCTGTTCAAGATCAGCTTCCCGGCCGAGTTCCACGCCCAGACCGCGGTCGAGTGCGCGATGCAGCTGCATCCGCAAGTCAAGGACCGCCTGGACGAGATCGAGCGGGTCGAGATCGAGACCCAGGAGGCCGGCGTGCGCATCATCGACAAGACCGGCCCGCTGGCGAACTACGCCGACCGCGACCACTGCCTCCAGTACATGGTCGCCGTGCCGCTGATCTTCGGCCGCCTCACCGCCGAGGACTACACCGACGCCGTCGCCGCCGACCCGCGCATCGACGCCCTGCGCGAGAAGATGACGGTGCGCGAGAACCCGCAGTTCACCAAGGACTACTTCGACCCGGACAAGCGCTACATCGGCAACTCGGTGCAGGTGTTCTTCAAGGACGGCACCGCCACCGACAAGGTGTCCATCGACTACCCGATCGGCCACCGCCGCCGCCGCGCCGAGGGCATCCCGGTGTTGATGGCCAAGTTCGAGGCCGCCATCCGCGCCCACCTGTCCAGGGCCCAGGCCGACCGCCTGATGGAGCTGGCCGGTGATCCGGCCGAGCTGGAGGCGATGTCCATCTCGGATTACCTGAACCTCTACCGGGTCTGATATCCGGACTGAAGTCGGAGCGAACCTGAATGGGTCGCCCGCCGCGCGGGTGGCCGGCGGCCCATCTGTTATGTTAGCGTTAACGCGGCTTTCACGCGGCCGCACCTAGGGTGCCCGAGATGGCGTGCTGACGGCCGTCCAATCGATTCGCGCTGTACCGGTTTCTTAATACCCTGATCAAGGAGTTGAGCATGAAAAAGAAACTTCTCAGCGTCGCGCTGCTCGGCGGTCTGTTCGCCGCGCAGGCCGCTACGGCCCAGGACTTCGACGACCGCTGGTACGTGACTGGCTCGGCGGGTTTCAACATCCAGGACTCTGAACGCGGAACCCGCAATGCTCCGTTCTTAGGCTTGGGCCTGGGCAAGTTCGTCAGCCCGAACTGGTCGCTCGACGCCGAGCTGAATTACCAGAACCCCAAGTTCGAGGCCAACCGCAATCTGCTCTGGAGCCAGTACGGCATCTCCTTCGACTTGCGCCGCCACTTCAACGCGGGCGGGGACAACTGGCATCCGTACCTCCTGATGGGCTTGGGCTACCAGCGCTCGGAGGAGGAGTATGTGATTCCGAGCCCGAACTCGCCTGCCCAGCGTAAGAACGGCAACCTGGCGGCCAAGGTGGGCGTGGGCATGCAGGGCGACATGGGTCGCGTGGGCCTGCGCACCGAGCTCGCCTATCGCGCCGACTTCGACGACCAGAGTGTGAGCGCGCGCAACCAGGACTGGTTCGCCGACCTGCTCGCCTCGGTGGGCGTGGTCATCCCGCTCGGCCCCGAGCCGACCGCCCCGGTCGCGCCGGCCCCGGTCGCGCCGAGCTGCGCCGACCTGGACGACGACCGCGACGGCGTGAACAACTGCGACGACAAGTGCCCGGGCTCGCAGCCGGGTCAGACCATCGGTCCGGACGGCTGCCCGGTGCCGGTGTCCATCGACCTCAAGGGCGTGAACTTCGACTTCGACAAGTCCGAGCTGCGTCCGGACGCGATCGCGATCCTGAACGAGGCGATCGAGATCCTGAAGCGGTATCCGGACCTGCGCGTCGAGGTCGCGGGCCACACCGATGAGTGCGGCAGCGACGAGTACAACCAGGGCCTGTCCGAGCGCCGCGCCCGCGCGGTGTACGACTACCTGACCAGCAACGGCATCGACGCCGCGCGTCTGGCGGGTCCGAACGGCTACGGCGAGAGCCGTCCGCTCGAGTCGCTGGGCGATGCGTTCCCCGGCTGCAAGAGCGAAACCAACCGTCGCACCGAGCTGAACGCGCAGAACTGATCTGCCGATCGCATGGAGCGGTAGCGGTATCGAAGAAGCCCGGCCTGGCCGGGCTTCTTCCTTTTGGGGCGCATGCGGCGTGCCGGCATGACCTGACGGCAACCCGAATGAACGGGGTCGCAGTGGTTGACTGCTGTCTTGGCCAAGCGATAGAAACCCGGTGCCTGAGCCACCCCATCCCGGAAAGGGGAGCGCCGATTTTTCCGTGACCGAAAGGAGCCGTCCCATGAAACATGTCGCTCGTCGCTTCCGCACTGTCGCCGCCTTGGCCGCCCTGGCCGTCGCCGTGCCGTTGTACGCCGCCGACGGTCAGAAGGGTGGTGCCACCGCCGACGCCACGGCCGGGAATGTCTCCGCACAGCCGCAATCGGAGCAGCAACCGCAGCCGCAAGCAGGTCGCCTCGTGATCAAGACGAAATCCACGCCCCGGGACAGGCAGCAGCAAAGCATCCAGCCGCTGCGCCCGAAGTGCCCGCGCGGGACGCATCCGGTCTCTTACGGTCCGCACAGCACGGACTACAAGTGCGTGCGCAAGCCCGAGCCTGAGAACTGAACAAACCTCGCTCCGTCGAGGGCGGTGGCTGAGCGGTACGAACGCGGCGCCGGCAGAAGCCGTCGCCCAAGCCGCGGGAGACGCTGGGCGCGCCGCCCCGACGGGGGTGGCGTCCTGCTGAATTCGGAGCGAGAGCCTGCCTGCCGTCACAATTCGGCCGCGGGAGAGCGTGTTCGTTGTGCCGCTCCGGGACGTGGCCTACACTGCGGCGAGTTCGTGCGGGAGGTGGGGCATGCATCGCGTGCTGATCGGGGTGTCGCTGTGGGGGCTGGTCGCGGCCGCGCAGGCCCAGAGTCCGGCCGATTGCGCCGCACTCGCCGCGCCGCCGGCGTTGCCGGTGCGGCCGACGGTGCTGCCGCCGGTGGCGCCCGAACTGGTGACCCCGATCCATCAGCTCGGGGCACCGAGCGGGGTGCTGGCCCAGGCCCTGGACGAGGCGCAGTCGGTGGACCAGGTGCTGCTGCGCCTGAAGATCGAGCAGTGCCGCAACGTCGCCAGCGTGCAGCCGGCGCCTTCGCCGGCCGCCGACGTCATTGACCCGGCCACCTACAAGCCGCGCACGCAGTTCGACAACACGCCCTGGCGCTTCAACATGCACCAGAACGGCAAGCGCATGACCGCCGACGAGTTCGACGCCTGGATGAAGGCGCGCGGAGTGCGCGTGGCCCGCGGTGCGGCATCGGCGGCGGCACCGGCGGAGGGCCAGGCCGCGCCGACGCCTGCGCCGCAGGCGCCGGGCGACGAGAAGCGCTGAGCCGGCACCCCCGTTTCGACGGCCGCGGCCACCGCGGCCGTCCGCGCATGAGGCAGCAGCGTCCGCCCCGCCATGGCCTGGCCCGCGTGCTGTCGCGGCACGGCGTGTGCTCGCGCAGTGAGGCCGCGCGCCGGATCCGCGACGGACGGGTGCGGGTGGATGGCCGCATCGTGCGCGATCCGGAACACCCGATCGCTCCGGGCCGGCACTGCATCACGCTCGACGGCGCGCCGCTCGATGCCGCGCCGCGGCTGTACCTCGCCTTGAACAAGCCCCGCGGCCTGGTCACCACGGCGCGCGACGAGCAGGGGCGGGCGACGGTCTATCGCTGCTTCGACGGCGCCGGGCTGCCGTGGCTGGCGCCGGTGGGACGGCTGGACAAGGCCAGCGAGGGGCTGCTGCTGTTCAGCAACGACCCCGTGTGGGCTGCGGCGATCACCGACCCGGCGCGCGGGCCCGACAAGACCTACCACGTGCAGGTGGACACGATACCGGACGCGGCGCTGCTGGCCCGGCTCGAAACCGGCGTGGCCTGCGACGGCGAGCACCTGGCGGCGAAATCGGCGCGCCTGCTGCGCGCGGGCGAGCGGAACGCCTGGCTCGAACTGGTGCTGGACGAAGGCCGCAACCGGCACATCCGGCGCCTGCTCGCGGCCTGCGGGGTGGAAGTGCTGCGGCTGGTGCGGGTGGCGATCGGCCCGGTCGTGCTCGGCGATGTGGCCAAGGGCGCCTGGCGGCACCTCGCGCCCGCCGAGGTGCGGGCATTGGCGCCGATGCTCAGCCCGTCTTCAGCACGCCCAGCTCGCGGCCGATGCGGGTGAAGGCGTCCACCGCGCGGTCGAGGTGCTCGCGGGTGTGCGCCGCGCTCATCTGGGTGCGGATGCGCGCCTGGCCCTTGGGCACCACCGGGAAGAAGAAGCCGATCGCGTAGATGCCTTCCTCGAGCAGGCGTTCGGCGAAGCGCTGCGCCAGCGGCGCGTCGTACAGCATCACCGGGCAGATCGGGTGCGTGCCGGGCTTGAGGTCGAAGCCGGCGTCGGTCATGCGCTCGCGGAAGTAGCGGGTGTTCTCGGCCAGCCGCTGGCGCAGCTCGCCGGCCGCGTCCAGCATCTCGAACGCCTTGATGCCGGCGGCCACCACGTGCGGCGGCAGCGAGTTGGAGAACAGGTACGGGCGCGAGCGCTGGCGCAGCAGCTCGATCACTTCCTTCCTGGCGGTGGTGAAGCCGCCGAGCGCGCCGCCCATCGCCTTGCCCAGCGTGCCGGTGAAGATGTCGATCCGGTCCATCACGCCCTTGACCTCGGCCGAGCCGCGGCCGGTCGGGCCGAGGAAGCCGGTGGCGTGGCATTCGTCGATGTGCACGAGCGCGTCGTACTTCCGGGCCAGCGCGGTGATCTCGTCGAGCGGGGCGATGAAGCCGTCCATCGAGAACACGCCGTCGGTGGTGATCAGGATCGTGCGCGCGCCGTCGGCCTTCGCCTGCTGCAGCTGGCGCTCGAGATCGGCCATGTCGCAGTTGGCGTAGCGGTAGCGTTTGGCCTTGCACAGGCGGATGCCGTCAATGATCGAGGCATGGTTGAGCGCGTCGGAGACGATCGCGTCGTTCTCGTCCAGCAGCGGCTCGAACAGGCCGCCGTTGGCGTCGAAGCAGGCCGCGTACAGGATCGTGTCCTCGGTGCCGAAGAAGTCGGCGATCGTCTTTTCCAACTGCTTGTGCAGGTCCTGCGTGCCGCAGATGAAGCGCACGCTGGCCATGCCGAAGCCGTGTGTGTCCAGCGCCTGCTTGGCCGCGGCGATGATGTCCGGATGGTCGGCCAGGCCGAGGTAGTTGTTGGCGCAGAAGTTCAGCACCGTGCGGCCGTCGGCGAGCGTGATCTCCGCCGACTGCGGCGAGGTGATGATGCGCTCGGACTTGTACAGGCCCTGGGCGCGGATCTCGTCGAGGGTGTCGGCGTAACGCCGGGTGAGGGTGGGCCGGGCGGAGGCCGGGGCGCTGGACATGGCGGGATCCTGTGGGGAACTGCGCGAGGACCGGCATTCTAGCGGCTCGCGGCCGCCGGCCACGGGCGCTAGCATGCGCCATGGCCGACGCTCCGCGCCCCGGACTCCCGCTCTGGCCGCTGCCGCTGCTGTGCGCGCTGCTGCCGTTCCTGGCCGCGCACCTGGCCTGGTGGCTGTCGGTCAGCGATGGCCTGATCCCCGACTGCAATCCCTACACGCAGGGCTGTGTTTCGATCAGTCGCGCCGCGCGCCACGGCCTGGGCAACGACCTGTTCCGCATGGTCATGCTGCCCTGCGCCGCGCTGCAGGTGCTGTGCTGGCTGGCGGTGGCGCAGTGGCTGCGGGGCACGGCGCGCGGCCCGGCGCGGCTGCTGCCGTGGCTGGGGCTGGTGGCCGGCGCGTTCCTGGCCCTGTACGCCACGTTCCTGGGCAGCGAGGGCGAGATCTACGCGGTGCTGCGCCGCTACGGCGTCAAGCTCTACTTCGGTGGCACCTACCTGGCGCTGCTGGCGACGCTGGCCGCGCTGTCGCGTCCGCCGCGGCCGCCGGCCTATCGTCCGCTGCTGATCGTCGCCGCCGGGTTCATGGCGCTGGGGCTGGCCAGCATCGCGCGCGAGTACTTCGTGCTCGACGAGCAGGCCAACGACCGCTGGGGCAACGTGCTCGAGTGGCACCTCGGCCTGTGGCTGACCGCGATGTTCGCGGTGCTGGCCGCGCGCTGGCGGCGCGACGGGCTGCGGGTGCGGGTGGCCTGAGGCGGCCGCCCGCTCAGTTCCAGCTCAGCACGACCTTGCCGGCCCTGCCCGATTCCATCAGATCGAAGCCCTTCTGGAACTCCTCGATCGGGAGCTGGTGGGTGAGCACCTTGTGCAGCGGGAAGCCGCCGAGCACCAGCTGGGTCATCTTGTACCAGGTCTCGTACATCCGCCGGCCGTAGATGCCGTGCAGGGTCAGGCCCTTGAAGATGATCCGGTCCCAGTCGCAGCCCGCGCCCTTGGGCAGGATGCCGAGCAGGGCGATCTTGCCGCCGTGGTACATGCAGTCGAGCATGTCGTTGAACGCGCGCGGATTGCCGCTCATCTCCAGGCCCACGTCGAAGCCTTCCATGTGCAGGTCGGCCATCACCTCCTTGAGCGAGGTGTTGGCGACGTTGACCACGCGCGTGGCGCCCATGTCGGCGGCGAGCTTGAGGCGGTAGTCGTTGACGTCGGTGACCACCACGTTGCGTGCGCCGATGTGCTTGCAGATGCCGGCGGCGATGATGCCGATCGGGCCGGCGCCGGTGATCAGCACGTCCTCGCCGACCACGTCGAACTCGAGCGCGCAGTGCGCGGCGTTGCCGAACGGGTCGAAGAACGCGGCCAGCTCGCTCGGGATCTGGTCCGGGATCGGCCACAGGTTGCTGGCCGGCATGACGATGTACTCGGCGAACGCGCCGTCGCGGTTGACGCCGATGCCCACCGTGTTCGGGCACAGGTGCTGGCGCCCGCCGCGGCAGTTGCGGCAGTGGCCGCAGACGATGTGGCCTTCGGCGCTGACTCGCTGGCCCACGCGGTAACCGGTCACGCCCGGGCCGAGTTCGGCGATGCGGCCGACGAACTCGTGCCCGATCACCAGCCCCGGCCGGATCGTGCGCTGGCTCCACTCGTCCCACAGGTAGATGTGCAGGTCGGTGCCGCAGATCGCGGTCTTCTCGAGCCGGATCAGCACCTCGTTCGGGCCCGGCACGGGCACCGGCACCTGTTCCATCCAGATGCCCTTGGCGGCCTCGCGCTTGACCAGCGCGCGCATGGTGGCGGGGAAGGGGGACTGCGACATGGGGCAGGGCCGGCGGCGCCGCCATTGCGCGGCGAGGGCGCGGATTATACGCGCCGTGCCGCGACGGCCCCGCGTCGCCCGTGCCTTCGGTCATGCCCGACGCGGCGCACGGGGCGGGCTAAACTCCGGGATCCTTTCACCCGGGGAATCCGTCCGTGCGTCCGACCCGTCTCGCCCTTGCCCTCGCCCTCGCCGCCTCCGGCCTCGTCCAGGCCGTCCATGCCGGCGAAGGCATGTGGGTGCCGCAGCAACTGCCGGAGATCGCCGGCCCGCTGAAACAGGCCGGCCTGAAGCTCGACCCGGCCCAGCTCGCCGACCTCACCGGCGATCCGATGGGCGCGGTGGTCTCGCTCGGCGGCTGCACCGCGAGCTTCGTCTCGCCGCAGGGGCTGGTGGTGACCAACCACCACTGCGCCTACGGCGCGATCCAGCTCAACTCCACGCCCGAGAAGAACCTGATGAAGGACGGGTTCGTCGCCGCCGGCACCGCCGAGGAGCTGTCGGCCGGGCCGAACGCGCGCATCTACGTGCTCGAGTCCATCCGCGACGTGACCGCGCAGATGCAGGCCGCGATCGCCGCCGCCGACGGCCCGCTGGCGCGTACGCGCGCGGCCGACGCGATGGAGAAGACGCTGGTCGCCGAGTGCGAGGCCGAGCCCGGCTACCGCTGCCGCGTGGCCAGCTTCATGGGCGGCGCCGCCTACCGCCTGTTCCGCAACCTCGAGATCAAGGACGTGCGCCTGGTCTACGCGCCGCAGGGCAGCGTGGGCAATTACGGCGGCGAGGTGGACAACTGGATGTGGCCGCGCCACACCGGCGACTTCGCCTTCTACCGCGCCTACGTCGGCAAGGACGGCAAGCCCGCGGCGTACTCGCCCGACAACGTGCCGTACCAGCCCCGGCGCTGGCTGAAGCTCGCCGACCGGCCGCTGGGCGCGGGCGACTTCGTGATGGTCGCGGGCTACCCCGGCCGCACCAACCGCTATGCCCTGCTCGACGAGTTCCGGGACACCGCGGAGTGGACCTATCCGGTGGTCGGCGGCCACTACAAGCGCCTGGTGGCGCTGGTGGAGGCCGAAGGCAAGCGCAACCCCGAGATCGCGGTGAAGTACGCGAACACGGTGCGCAGCTGGCAGAACGCGATGAAGAACTATGACGGCCAGCTCGACGGCTTCAAGCGCATCGGCGCGGCTGCGGCCAAGCAGGCCGAGGAACAGGCCGTGCTGGCCTGGCTGCGCGGCCAGGGCGCGAAGGGCCGGGCCGCGCTGCAGGCGCACCGGACGTTGGTGGCGCTGGCGGCGCAGGCGCGGGCCACGCGCGAGCGCGACCTGGTGTTCGGCCAGTTGCGCAGCAGCGGCGTGCTCGGCGCGGCCGCCTCGCTGTACCGGTTGGCGATCGAGAAGCAGAAGCCCGACGTCGAGCGCGAGCTGGGGTACCAGGAGCGCGACCTGCCTTCGATCGAGGGCGCGCTGAAGCAGATGGACCGCCGCTGGCACCCGGAGATGGACCGCAAGCTGGTCGAGTACTGGCTGCGCGAGTACCTCAAGCTGCCGGCGGCGCAGCGCGTGGCGGCGGTGGACGCCTGGCTCGGCGGCAACGACGAGGCGGCGGTGCAGCGCGCGCTCGACACGCTCGCCGGCAGCAGGCTCGGCAACCTCGAGGCGCGCATGCAGTGGTTCGCCGCCGACCGCGCCGCGTTCGAGGCCAGCGACGATCCGGCGATCCGGTTCGCGGTGGCGGTGATGCCGACCGTGCTCAAGCTCGAGGAGGAGGCCAAGATCCGCACCGGCGAGGCGCTGGTGGCGCGGCCGCGGTACCTGCAGGCGGTGGCCGATTACAAGAAGAGCCGCGGCCAGTTCGTGTATCCGGACGCCAACTCGACCCTGCGCATCACCTTCGGCAACGTGATGGGCTACACCAAGGCCGACGGCAGCGTGCAGACCGAATTCACCCGGCTCGAGGAAGTGGCGGCCAAGGCCACCGGCGAGGAGCCGTTCGACGCGCCGAAGGTGCAGCTGGAGGCGATCGCTGCGAAGCGCTACGCCGGCCTCGACGATCCGCGTCTGGGCACGGTGCCGGTCAACTTCCTGTCCGACCTGGACATCACCGGCGGCAACTCCGGTTCGCCGGTGCTCGATGCGTACGGGCGGCTGGTCGGGCTGGCGTTCGACGGCAACTGGGAGTCGGTGAGCTCGAACTGGGTGTTCGATCCGACCATGACGCGCATGATCGCGGTGGACCAGCGCTACATGCGCTGGATCATGCAGGAGGTGATGCCGGCGCCGGCGCTGCTGGCGGAGATGGGTGTGCCGTCGGCGGGGCAGGGGGTGCAGGCGGCGGAATGAGATGCCACCCGGGCCGGTGGCCGGCCCGATCCGACGCGAGGGGGCCCGTCTTCGGACGGGCACTTTCGTTTTGGCCGGTCGCGACAGGGCCGGACTCTGTTACGCTGGGCCGGTCGCGGATTCCCATGCCAGCCGGCCCCGTCTCCCGACACGTGAGTGGTTCCGCGCCCGGGCCCGTCCCGCGGCGCTCCAGCGGCTTTCACGCAGTGCCGGCCCGCAGGTTTCCGCGCTCCCTTCCCTCACCGGAGCCTGCGAAACATGAAGATCCTGGCCTGCGACGGCATCCATGAAGACGGCCTGACCCTGCTGCGCGAAGCGGGCTGGCAGGTCGAGACCTCCGACCCGATCAAGGACCCCGCCCGGCTCGCCGCCGCGCTCGCGGACGTGGACGTGCTGATCGTGCGCTCGGCCACCCAGGTACCCGCCGAGGCGATCGCCGCCGCGCCGCGGCTGAAGGTGATCGGCCGCGCCGGCGCCGGCGTGGACACCATTGACGTGGACGCCGCCACCGCGCGCGGCATCGCGGTGATGAATGCGCCCGACGGCAACACCCTGGCCGCGGCCGAGCACGCGCTGTCGCTGCTGTTCGCCCTGGCCCGCCACATCCCGCGCGCCGACGCCGGGATGAAGGCCGGCGAGTGGCCGAAGGCGGGGCTGACCGGCTTCGAGCTGGAGGGCAAGACCCTCGGCGTGATCGGCCTGGGGAGGATCGGCAGCACCGTCGCGCGCAAGGCCCAGGGCATCGGCATGGAGGTGATCGCGCACGACCCGTTCCTGCCGCCGGCGGCGGCGGGCAAGGGCAGCGTGCCGCTGAAATCCCTCGACGAGCTGCTCGCCAGCGCCGACATCGTGACCCTGCACGTGCCGCGCACGAAGGAGACCACCCACCTGCTGTCGGAGGCGCGCCTGCGTTCGATGAAGCGCGGTGCGTGGCTGATCAACGCCGCGCGCGGCGGCCTGGTGGACGAGGCTGCGCTGCTGCGCCTGCTCGACGAAGGCCACCTCGCCGGCGCCGCGCTCGACACCTTCGCCACCGAACCGCTGCCCGCCGATTCGCCGCTGCGCCGGCACCCGCGCCTGATCCTGACCCCGCACCTGGGCGCTTCCACCAGCGAGGCGCAGCAGGCGGTCAGCACCATCCTCGCGCGCCAGATCGTGGACTTCCTGCAGACCGGCGCGGTCGCCGGCTGCGTCAACCTGCCGCCGCTGTCGGCCGAGGCCGCACGCGAGGTCGGGCCGTGGATGCCGCTGATGTCGGCGCTCGGCCGCCTGGCCGCGAAGCTGGTGCCGGCGCCGACCGGCCTGCACGTCACCTACGCCGGCCGCACCGAGGCGCTGGACACCCGTCCGCTCACCCGCCTGCTCGTGGCCGCGCTGCTCGGCGAGCATTCCGGCCGGGTCACGCCGGTGAACGCGCTGCACGAGGCCGCTGCGCGCGGGCTCACCGTGTCGGAGACGGTGGGCGGCGATGGCGACGGCTTCGACCGCCTGGTGCGGATCCAGGTCGCGGACGGGCAGCGCACCCGCGAGATCGAGGCGACCTTGCACCGCGGCCCGCGCGTGGTGCGCCTGGACGGGGTGGAGATCGAGTTCGACCCGCAGGCGCACGTGCTGCTGATGCGCAACGAGGACCGCCCGGGCATGGTCGGCGTGGTCGGCAGCACGCTCGGTGCGGCCGGGATCAACATCGTCAACTTCGCCCTCGGCGCGGCCGGCGACGGCTACGCGCGCGCCGCGATCACGGTGGACCGCCCCCTCGACGAAGCCCAACTCGCGCAGTTGCGCGCGACGCCGGGAATCCTCTCGCTGCAACAGGTGTGACGATGAAGATCCTGCTTGCCCGCCACGGCGAAACCCCGTGGAACGCCGAAGGCCGCTACCAGGGCCAGACCGACATCCCGCTCTCGCCGCTGGGCGAGGCGCAGGCGCGCGCGCTCGGCGTGCGCCTGCACGAGGTCGCCATCGCCCGTGCCGTGTCCTCGCCGCTGCAGCGCGCGCGCCGCACCGCGGAGCTGGCGCTGGGCGATGCGCGCGCGGCGATGCTGCGCACCGACGAGGGGTTGATGGAGATCGCCCACGGCGCCTGGGAAGGGCTGCTCGCCGGCGAGATCCGCGAACGCGACGGCGAACGCCTGCACGCCTGGCGCCATACCCCGCACGAGGTGCTGATGCCGCAGGGCGAATCGCTGCAGCACGTGCTCGACCGCGCCTGGCCGGCGCTGGTGCGCGCCTGCGCGGGCCTGGGCGAGGACGACACCCTGCTCATCGTCGCCCACGATGCGGTCAACCGCGTCCTGCTGTGCCGCGTGCTCGGCCTGCCGCTGGCGCGGCTGTGGAGCTTCCGCCAGGCGCCGACCACGCTGAACCTGCTCGAGGGCCCCGATGTCGAACGCCTGGAAGTGGTGCGCCTGAACGACTGCAGCCATGACACCCCGTTGTTCGGCGAGGCCGTGCACCGCGCGTTGTGACGCGGCCCGTCCCTACAATGCCGCCCATGTCCCGTTCCCTCGCCGACTGGCTCGCCTGGATCGAGCGCCAGCACCCGAAGGCCATCGCGCTCGGCCTCGAGCGCGTGCGCGAGGTCGCGGCGCGGATGGGGCTGCGGCGCCCGGCGCGCAAGGTGATCACCGTCGGCGGCACCAACGGCAAGGGCTCGACGGTGGCTTTCATCGAGGCGATCGCGCGCGCGGCGGGGTGGAAGGTCGGCGCCTACACCTCGCCGCACCTGTTGCGCTACAACGAGCGGGTGCGCGTGGACGGCGTGGAGGCCACCGACGAGGCGCTGGCGGCGGCGTTCGCGGCGGTGGAGGCCGCGCGCGCGGACACGCCGCTGACCTATTTCGAGTACGGCACGCTCGCCGCGCTGTGGCTGTTCCAGCGCGCCGGGCTCGACCTGGCGGTGCTGGAGGTGGGCCTGGGCGGGCGCCTGGATGCGGTGAACCTGGTGGATCCCGACGTCGCGGTGATCACGACCGTGGACCTGGACCACCAGGACTGGCTGGGCCCGGACCGGGAAACGATCGGACAGGAGAAGGCCGGCATCGCGCGGCCGTGGAAACCGCTGGTGCTGGGCGAGGACGACCCGCCGGCGAGCGTGCTGCGCCATGCCTATGCGATCGGCGCCTCGGCGGTGCGCGCGCGCTGCGACTTCTTCTTCGAACCGGTGGATGCGCAGCACTGGCGCTGGCGCGAGGTGGGGTTCTCGGTCGAGCTGCCGATGCCGCGCCTGGCCGCGCCGGTGCAGCTGCGCAACGCCGCCACCGCGATCGCGGCCCTGCGCGCGCTCGGACGGCCGCTGCCGAAGGCGGCGCTGGCCGAGGGCGTGGCCGCGGCGATGGTGCCGGGGCGGTTGCAGCGGATCGAGCGCGACGGCGTGGCCTGGCTGCTCGACGTCGGCCACAACCCGCAGGCGGCGCGCGCCCTGGCGGACTGGCTGCGTGCCAGCCCGCATGCGGGCCGCACCTGGGCGGTGTACGCGGCGCTGGCGGACAAGGACGCGGCGGGCGTGGTGGCCGAGCTGGCGCACGAGGTGGACGCCTGGTGCATCGCCGGCCTGGAGCAGGCCGGGCCGCGCGGCGAGCCGGTGGACGCCTTCGCCGAGCGCCTGGCCGGCACCGCCGCGGCCACCGCCGTCCGCTGCGACACCGTGGCCGAGGCGCTCGCCGCGGTCCGGGCCGAGGCGCGCGCCGGCGACCGGGTGCTGGTGTTCGGTTCCTTCCACACCGTCGCCGCGGCGCAGGCGGTGCTCGGTTCATGGGCGGCGCGGGAGCGGCGGGTATAATTCCGCGGCTGTCCTGACGCCGGTCCTCCGCCGGCCGCGCCGAGCTCCCGAATGGAACCTGCCCTGAAACAGCGCCTGGTCGGCGCCGCCGTGCTGGTCGCGCTGGCGGTGATCTTCCTGCCGATGCTGGTGCAGGGGCCCGCGCCGGAGAGCGGCGTGTCGGACGTGCCGCTGGAGATGCCGGCCGCGCCGGAGGGCGATTACGAGACCCGCGACCTGCCGCTGACGGCGCCCGCGCCGGCCGCCGCGGAAGGCGTGATCGGCCTGGACGCGAGCACGCCCGCGGCAGCGGGCGAGGCTGCGCCCGCGGCGTCCCAACCCGCATCCGAACCCGAGCCCGCGCCGCAGCCGGACGCGGCCGCGCCGGCCGCGGCGCAGGACAAGCTGCCCGCGCCGACCGCCGGCGGCGACTACGCGGTGAACTTCGGCAGCTACGCCAGCGTCGCCGCCGCCGACCGGCAGGTGGCCGCGCTGCGCGCCGCCCGTATGCCGGCCTGGCGCGAGGCGGTGCAGGCGGAGGGCAAGACGCTGCAGCGCGTGCGCATCGGCCCGTTCGCCACCCACGCCGAGGCCGAGGCCGCCCGCCTGCGCGCGCAGCAGGTGCGCGGCGACGTGGACGCCCGGGTGGTGACTCTGGATGCGGCCGAGCCGGCCCCGGCGCCGTCGCAGCCGCCGGCGCCGACCGCCGCGGCCAAGCCGGCCACCCCGCCGATGCCGGCGCCCAAGCCGCCCGCCGCGAGCGAGGTGGGCTTCGCCGTGCAGCTCGGCGCCTTCAGCAAGCCCGCCGAGGCCGTTGCGCTGCGCGACCGTGCGCGCGCCGCCGGCTTCAGCGCCTTCACCGAGCAGGTGAGCACCGACAAGGGCACGCTGACCCGCGTGCGCGTCGGGCCCGTGCTCGCGCGCGCCGAGGCCGAGCAGCTGCGCGCGCAGGTGAAGGCGCGGCTCGGCATCGACGGCCTGGTCCGTCCGCACCCCTGATTTCGCATCACAGCGGCCCGGCCGCGGAGAGAACCCCGCATGTGTGGCATCGTCGGAATCGCAGGCACCGGAAACGTGGCCGCCGCGCTGTATGACGGCCTGACGGTGCTGCAGCACCGTGGCCAGGACGCGGCCGGCATCGCCACCGCCGACGGCGGCCGGATGCGCCTGCACAAGGGCAACGGCCTGGTCCGCGACGTGTTCGACGAGGCCGCGATGCGGCAGCTGACCGGGCGCGTGGGCATCGCCCACTGCCGCTACCCGACCGCCGGCTCGGAGGGCTCGGACGAGGCCCAGCCGTTCTACGTCAACTCGCCCTACGGCATCGCCCTGGTCCACAACGGCAACCTGATCAACACCGACGCGCTGCGCCGCGAGGTGTTCGAGCAGGACCGCCGCAACGTCAACACCGAGTCCGACTCGGAAGTGCTGCTGAACGTGTTCGCGCACGAGCTCGACACGCAGAAGGCGCTGAACCCGGAGGCCGCGTTCGCCGCGGTCGCCGGCGTGCACCGGCGCTGCGTGGGCGGCTATGCGGTGATCACGGCGGTGCTGGGGCTGGGCCTGGTCGCGTTCCGCGACCCGAACGGCATCCGCCCGCTGGTGCTCGGCCGGCGCACCACGCCGGCCGGCGACGAGTACATGGTCGCCTCCGAGTCGGTCGCGCTCGACGTGCTCGGCTTCGAGCGCATGCGCGACGTGGCCCCCGGCGAGGCGGTGGTGGTCACCGCACGCGGCGAGCTGCACACCCGTGTCTGCTGCGAGCCGCGCCCGCACGCGCCGTGCATCTTCGAGTACGTCTATTTCGCGCGCCCGGACTCGATGATCGAGGACATCTCGGTGCACAAGGCGCGGATGCGCATGGGCGTCAAGCTCGGCGAGAAGATCCTGCGCCTGCGTCCGGACCACGACATCGACGTGGTGATCCCGATCCCGGACACCTCGCGCGACGCCGCGCTCGAGATCGCCAACGTGCTCGGGGTGAAGTACCGCGAGGGCTTCATCAAGAACCGCTACGTCGGCCGCACCTTCATCATGCCGGGGCAGGGCGAGCGGGCGAAGTCGGTCAAGCGCAAGCTCAACCCGATCCCGCTCGAGTTCCGCGGCCGGGTGGTGCTGCTGGTGGACGACTCGATCGTGCGCGGCACCACCTCGCAGCAGATCGTGCAGATGGCGCGCGAAGCCGGCGCGCGCAAGGTGTACCTGGCCTCGGCCGCGCCGCCGGTGCGCTACCCGAACATCTACGGCATCGACATGCCGTCGGCGGAGGAGCTGATCGCGCACGGCCGCAGCGAGGAGGAGGTGCAGGCGCTGCTCGGCTGCGACTGGCTGATCTACCAGGACCTGGCCGACCTCGAGGCGGCGGTGGCCGGGCCGAAGTTCCCGGGCCGCAGGTTCGACAGTTCGTGCTTCAGCGGCGAGTACGTGACCGGCGTGGAGCCGGGCTATTTCGAGCGCCTGCAGCAGATGCGTTCGGACGAGGCGAAGAAGAAGCGGCGGGCGTCGTAATCCCTTGGACCTGTTCGCCGCCGCCCGCGCCTGCCTCGACGCGGACACGCCGGAGGCCAAGGTCGCGGCCACGTTCTCCGCGGCCGAAGCCTTCGCCCGCGGGGAGTCGGCGATTCCCGACGATGCGCCGCCGCCGGAGCCGATCCGCATGCCGGGCCGGCCGGCGCGGCCGCGGCTGGTGCCGCCACGCGCGCTGCCGAAGCGGGGGTTCGGCACGCCGGAGGGGCTGGTCGCGTTCGTGCACGCGGTGGCGCACATCGAGTTCAACGCGATCGACCTGGCCTGGGACGCGGTGTACCGCTTCCGCGGCCTGCCGCGCGCGTACTACGCCGACTGGGTGTCGGTGGCGCAGGACGAGGCACGCCATTTCCGGTTGCTGCGTGCGCGGTTGCGTGCGCTCGGCCACGACTACGGCGATTTCGACGCGCACAACGGGCTGTGGGAGATGGCGGAAAAGACCGCGCACGACGGCATGGCGCGGATGGCGCTGGTGCCGCGGGTGCTGGAGGCGCGCGGGCTGGACGTCACGCCGGGGATGATCGCGAAGCTGCGGGCGCTGGGGGACGAGGAGACCGCGGGGATCCTCGAGCTGATCCTGCGCGAGGAGGTGGCGCACGTGGCGGCGGGGTCGCGCTGGTTCCGCTGGCATTGCGAGCGTGCGGGAGTGGAGCCGCGGGCGCGGTTCCGGGCGTTGCTGGCGGAGTACGCGCGGCCGGTGCTGTACGGGCCGTTCAACCTCGAGGCGCGCAGCGCGGCGGGGTTCGATGCGGACGAGCTGGAGGCGTTGCAGCAGTTGGATGCGGGGGCGCGGTCGTAGCGATTGCCGCCATGATCCAGGGTGGCATTGCAAGGCGGCACTCGTGTTTCGTCGCCAGCCCGCCCATGGGGTCTCCCGGGCGGGACACGCCGTGAACACGTCCCTGTGGGCTTGTCGGCGGCATCCTTGCCGCCGACAGTCCCGCCCGGGAGACCCCATGGACGGGCTCCCCACGTTCCGGGCGCGTGGGTGGAAAAGCGCAGAGGACGAGGGGCCTTACAGCGCTTCGAGCTGGAAGCCGTCGGCGCGGTAGCGCAGCACCGAGCCCTGCGCGTACCAGTCGCCGAGCACGATGCGCGTGCCGCCTTCGTGCGTGTGCACCGCGGGGCGGTGGGTGTGGCCGTGGATCAGGGTGCCGATGCCGTAGCGGGCGAAGGTGGCCGACACCGTGGCGGGGGAGACGTCGGTGATCGTCTCCATCGTGCCCGCATCCTTGAGCGCGCCCTGGTGCGCTCGGCTGGCGGCGCGGGCCTGCTGTGCGAACGCCAGGCGCGCGGCGAGCGGCTGGGCCAGGAACCGGCGCTGCCACTCGGGGTCGCGGGTCTGGGCGCGGAACTGCTGGTAGGCGGTGTCGTCGGTGCACAGCAGGTCGCCGTGCATCAGCAGCACCGGCCGCCCGTACAGCACCACCACCGCCGGGTCGGGCAGCACGGTCATGCCGCAGCGGCGGGCGTAGTCCTCGCCGAGCAGGAAATCGCGGTTGCCGCGCACGAAGTACACCGGCACGCCGGCGCGCGCGAGCGCTGCCAGGCCCCCGGCGACGAAGGCGCCGGCCTCGGACGGATCGTCGTCCCCGACCCAGGCCTCGAACAGGTCGCCCAGGATGTACAGCGCGTCGGCATGGCGCGCCTCGCCGTCCAGGAACCGGCCGAACAGCTCGGTGATCGCGGGGCGGGCGGGGTCGAGGTGGAGGTCGGAAACGAACAGGGTCGGCATCGCGGCATTGTAGGCGGAGCCTCCCCGCCGCCGGCGGGGAGGCTAGAATTCCGCGCTTTCCCCGCATCCCGAGCCCGGTCATGACCTGCCGTACCCGCTTCGCCCCCAGCCCCACCGGCTACCTGCACATCGGCGGCGCGCGCACGGCCCTGTACTGCTGGCTGGAGGCGCGCCGGCGCGGCGGCCAGTTCATCCTGCGCATCGAGGACACCGACCGCGAGCGCAGCACGCCGGAGGCGGTGCAGGCGATCCTGGACGGCATGCACTGGCTGGGCCTGGATCCGGACGAGGGCCCGGTGTACCAGACCGCGCGCCTGGAGCGTTACCGCCAGGTCGCCTACGACCTGGTGCGCGCCGGCAAGGCCTACTTCGCCTACGAGACGCGCGAGGAACTCGACGCGATGCGCCAGCAGGCGCTGGCCGAAGGGCGCAAGCCGCGCTACGACGGCCGCGCCCGCGACCTGGGCCTGCTCGAGCGCGACGACCCGAACAAGGTGATCCGCTTCAAGAACCCGACCGCAGGCAGCGTGGCCTTCCACGACAAGGTCAAGGGCCGGATCGAGATCGCCAACGAGGAACTCGACGACCTGGTGCTGCTGCGCCCGGACGGCTACCCCACCTACAACTTCGCGGTGGTGGTGGACGACATCGACATGCGCATCACCGACGTGATCCGCGGCGACGACCACGTCAACAACACCCCGCGCCAGATCAACCTGTACCACGCGCTCGGTGCGCCGGTGCCGGACTTCGCCCACCTGCCGATGATCCTCGGCGCCGACGGCACCAAGCTGTCCAAGCGCCACGGCGCGGTCAGCGTGATGCAGTGGCGCGACGACGGCTACCTGCCGCACGCGATGCTGAACTACCTGGTGCGGCTGGGCTGGTCGCACGGCGACCAGGAGATCTTCTCCATCGCCGAGATGATCGAGAAGTTCCGGATCGAGGACGTGAACCAGTCCGCGGCGCGCTTCGACACGGTCAAGCTCGGCTGGCTCAACCAGCAGTACCTGAAGAACGACGACCCGCGCGAGGTCGCCGCGCACCTGGAGTGGCACCTGCGCCAGCAGGGCTACGACCTCGCCGCAGGCCCCGATCCGGCCGACGTGGTGATCGCGCTGCGCGAACGGGTGCAGACGCTGAAGGACATGGCCGAGCGCGCCGCGGTCTGGTACCGGCCGCTCACGCACTACGACGAGGCCGCGGTGGCCAAGCACCTCACCGCCGCCGCCGCCGCGCCGCTGCGCGAGGCGCGCGACCGGCTCGCGGCGCTGCCGCAGTGGAGCGCCGAGGCGGTGAATGCCGCGCTGGCCGAGACCGCGCAGGCGCTCGGCCTGGGCATGGGCAAGGTGGCGCAGCCGATGCGGGTGGCGATCACCGGCACCCAGGTCAGCCCGGACATCGGCCACACCGTGTACCTGGCCGGGCGCGACCAGGCGCTCGAGCGCATCGACGCGGCGCTGGCGCGGATCCCGGCCTGACCCGCGCGCTTGTCTTGCCGGGGCTCCGGCACCATGCTTGCGGCATGGGCCGCCACACCCCCGCCTGCACCGATCCGCAGCACCACGTGCACGACGCCGACGCGTTCGTGCGCGAGGTGGAGCGGGTGTGCGCGCAGCGCGGCCTGCGCCTGACCGCGATCCGGGCCAGCGCGCTGCGCCTGATCGCCGACGCCGGCCACCCGGTCAAGGCCTACGAGCTGCTGGACCTGATGAAGGCCAGCCACGAGGGCGCCGCGCCGCCGACGGTGTACCGCGCGCTCGACTTCCTGCTCGAGCACGGCTTCATCCACAAGCTCGCCTCGATCAACGCCTACGTCGGCTGCCATCACCCCGGCGCCGCGGCGCACGCGGTGCCGTTCCTGATCTGCGACCGCTGCCAGTCGGCGACCGAGCTGGAGGACGCCAGCGTGGTCGAATCGCTCGAGACGCGCGCGCGCGAGCTCGGCTTCGCCCCGCGCGCGCAGACGCTGGAAGTGCACGGGCTGTGCGCCCGTTGCGCCGGGGGCTGAGCGCCCGCCCCCGGCACGCGGTCCTCAGAAGAAGGTCCGCACCCCGACGGTGAAGCCGCGCCCCGGCAGCGGCGCCAGGTCCTTGAGGAACGAGGTGTGCGGGCGCGCCTCCTCGTCGAGCAGGTTGCTGCCGTCCAGGAACACCTCCCAGGCGTTGCCGCCCGGCGTGTCGCGGTGCCAGGCCAGGTGCGCGTCCACCAGGGTATAGCCGGGCGTTTCGCGTTCGTTCGCCGCCACCTCGTCCTGGCGCAGGTAGCGCACCGCGCCGAGCGAGGCGCGCCAGGCGCCGAGTTCCCAGCGCAGCTCGCCGCCCAGGCGCGCCGGCACGATCCGCGGGAGATGGCCGCCGGCGTCGAGCGTGGCGCGCACGCGGTCGCCGAACAGGCGCAGGTCCCACGCGCCGCTGGCATTGTCGGCGATCTGCCATTCGGCCTCGGCCTCCACGCCGCGGAAGCGCGCGTCGCCCTGGGTCCACTGCCGCACCGGCAGTTCCTCCTCGACCAGCCCGGTGTCGGTGAGATAGATGAAGTCGTCGAAACGCACCTCGTACAGCGAGACGCCGAGCTTGAGGCGCTCGCCGTGCCAGTGCGCGCCGAGCTCGGCGCGGTGGGCGGTCTCGACGTCGAGCGCCGGATCGCCGCGTTCCACGCTCTGCGTGGCCACGTGCACGCCGTCGGAGTACAGCTCCTCCGCGGTCGGCGCGCGCTGCGCGCGGTCCAGGCCGAGGGAGAAGTGCAGCGACTCGTTCACGTCCCACTTCAGCGCGGCCGAGAGGCTGGTGGTGTCGAAGTCGCGGTCGGGGCCGATGGCCACGCTCTCGTCCACCGCGACGCGGTTGCGGTCGTGGCGCGCGCCGAGCTCGAGCTTGACCGGGCCGAAGCCGCGCTCGCCGATCCAGAACAGGCCGGTATCGCGCGAACGCGAGGCGGGCACGAACGCCTCCTCGCCGATCGCGGCGAAATCGCGGTCCGACCACTGCAGGCCGAACGCGCCCTTCCAGCCGCCCCACGGGCGGTGGGTGAGCTCCAGGCGCGCCTCGCGGCCGCGGTTGTCGAACACGGTGCCGACTTCGCCACCTTCGAATTCGGTGTGGGTGTAGTCGGTGTCGGCGATCTTCAGCCGCACCGAGGCGAACGGGCCGAGGTCGTCCAAGCCGCCGCGCACTTCGCTGCGGCGCTGGTCCAGGGCGATGCGCACGCCGCCTTCGCCGTGCGCCTCTTCTTCTTCGCCTTCGTGTTCCTCGCCCTCGTGTTCCTCGTGGGCGTGGCCGGGTATGCCGTAGCGGGTGTCGAACAGGCTGTAGGCGACGCCGAGGAAGCCGCGCGCGCCGATCCAGGACACGCCGAGCGCGCCGCTGTCGGTGCGCACGGCGCTGTTCGGCAGCAGGCCGCGCGTGGCCGGGTCGGGTTCCTCGCCTTCCTCGGCCAGCAGCGCGGCGCTCTCGGCAAAGCCGGGGATCTCGTAGTCGCCGGTCTCGCGGTGCAGGGCGTCGAAGTGGAACACCAGGTTGCCGGAGGCGGCGGTGGCGTCGAGCCGGACCATGCCGGTCTTCTCGTCGTTGACCGAGCCGTGGCGCAGTTCCGCGCGGCCTTCGAGCGGCGCCTCCGTCACGCGCTCGGGCACGCGGCCGTCGATCACGTTCACCGCGCCGCCGATCGCGCCGCTGCCGTAGAGCAGGGTGGCCGGGCCCTTGAGCACCTCGACCTGGTCGGCAAGGAACGGTTCGATGGACACCGCGTGGTCGGCGCTGACCGTGGACACGTCGCCGCTGCCCAGGCCGTCGGCGAGCACCTGCACGCGCGCGCCTTCCAGACCGCGCACGATCGGACGGCCGACGCCGGGGCCGAAATAGGTGGACTGCACGCCCGGCAGGCGGTTGACGGTGTCGCCCAGGGTCACGGCCTTGACCGCATCCAGCCCCTCGCCGGCCAGCACCTCCACCGGGCGGGCCAGCGCCTCGGCGGTGCCGCCGAGCACCACGCCGCGGACCTCCACCGTCTCCAACTCCTTGGGTTCGCGGTGACGGGGATCCTCGGCGCCCGGGGCGGCGAGCGCGGGGAGGCTCAGGGCCAATTGCAGGGCCAGGGCCAGCGGCAGGCGGGCGGGGGGGCGAGGCTGGGAGTGCTGCGGCATGCGGGAACCATCCTGGACCGGTTTCAGGTAATGTTATAATGTACCAACAAATCGAACCTGAGCCGGAAGTCATCCATGCCCCGCCTGGCCCCGCACCGCTCGTTGCCCGACCGCCTCGGCGCGCTCGGCTCGCTGCTGTGCGCGGCGCATTGCGCGCTGCTGCCGCTGCTGGTGGCGGTGCTGCCGCCGTTGGGGGTGGCGGTGTGGCTGGGCGACGGGTTCGAACGGGGGTTCGTGATCTTCGCGACCCTGCTCGGGCTGTTCAGCCTGCTGTGGGGCTACCGCCGGCACCGCGCGGTGCGCGCGCTGGGGCTGCTGGTGCTGGGGCTGGCGGCGTTGTGGGCGGGCCTGCTGTACGCACCGCTGCACCAGTCGCTGCTGCCGCATGCGGTGGTGATGACCCTGGGCGGCACGCTGGTCGGGCTGGCCCACCTGGCCAACCTGCGGCTCTCCGACGGCTGCGCGCAGGACGCCTGCTGCGCGCCCTGAGCGGCGGCGCTTGTGCTAGGCTTCGCGCCCTTGCGCGCAGCGCAGCGAAATCCACACGCATTCCAGGAGCACGACGATGGGCAAGGGCGACCGCAAGACCGCCAAGGGCAAGCGCTACAACGCCAGCTACGGCAACGCGCGTCCGAAGTCTCCGGCCAAGAAGGCCGGCACGGCCAAGGCGCCGGTGGTGAAGAAGGCGGCCGCCAAGGCCGTGACCAAGGCGCCGGCCAAGAAGGCGGTGGCGAAGAAGGCCGCGGCGAAGGAGTGACCCTCCGCGCCATCGCCTGACGAAAAAAGGCCCCGCGGACGCGGGGCCTTTTGTTTGCGGCGGAGGGCGCCCGTGGGGCGTCAGTGGAGCCGCCGGCCGCCGGCGTACACCGCCCGCGCCAGCGCACCGCCCAGCCAGTAGGCCAGCTCGGCCGGATGGCCGACGCGCCAGTGCACGAAATCGGCGCGCATGCCCGGGCGCAGCACGCCGCGATCGGACAGGCCCAGCGCGCGCGCGGCGTGCACGGTGGCGCCGCGCAGCGCTTCCTCCGGGGTCAGGCGGAAATGGGTGCAGGCCAGCTGCATCGCCTGGCGCAGCGACAGCAGTGGCGCGGTGCCGGGATTGCAGTCGGTGGCCACCGCCATCGGTACGCCGTGGGCGCGCAGCGCATCCAGCGGCGGCAGCTTCGTCTCCCGCAACACGTGGAACGCGCCCGGCAGCAGCACGGCCACGGTGCCGTGCGCGGCCATCGCGCGCACGCCGGCCTCGCTGGTGTATTCGACATGGTCGGCCGAGAGCGCGTCGAACTCCGCCGCCAGCGCCGCGCCGCCGAGGTCGCTGAGCTGGTCGGCGTGCAGCTTCACCGGCAGGTCGAGCGCGCGTGCGGCCTCGAACACGCGCCGGGTCTGTGCCGGGCTGAAGCCGATGCCTTCGCAGAACGCGTCCACCGCATCCACCAGGCCCTCGCCATGCAGCACCGGCAGCCACGCGCAGACCGCGGCGATGTAATCGTCGGCGCGGCCGGCGTACTCCGGCGGCAGCGCGTGCGCGCCGAGGAAGGTGGTGCGCACGGTCACGCCGAGCGCC
Organism: Vulcaniibacterium gelatinicum; assembly: GCF_008033445.1. Classification (GTDB taxonomy): domain Bacteria; phylum Pseudomonadota; class Gammaproteobacteria; order Xanthomonadales; family Xanthomonadaceae; genus Vulcaniibacterium_B; species Vulcaniibacterium_B gelatinicum. The sequence continues at coordinate 8,796 of NZ_VNKO01000003.1, read as the reverse complement.
TGGCCGATGCGGCGGGCGACGCGCAGCAGCTTGCGTTCGTTGTCCAGGTCCAGGCCGTAGCCGGACTTGATCTCCAGCGTGGTGGCGCCGTCGGCGAGCAGCGCCTGCGCGCGCGGCAGCGACTGTGCGAGCAGGAGGTCCTCGTCGGTCTCGCGCACCGCGCGCACGGTGGAGAGGATGCCGCCGCCGGCGCGGGCGATCTCCTCGTAGCTGGCGCCCTGCAGGCGCAGCTCGAACTCGCGCGCACGGTCGCCGGCGAAGACCAGGTGGGTGTGGCAGTCCACCAGCCCGGGCGTGATCCAGCCCGGGGCCTCGATCACCTCGCGCGCCAGCGCATGCGGCTCGCCGGGCAGCGCCGCGCGCGGGCCGACGAACACGAGCGTGCCGTCACGCCAGCCGAGCGCACCGTCGGCGATCGCGCCGTAATGGTCCCCGTCGAGCGTGGCCAGCGAGGCGCCGACGATCAATCCGTCCCAGGCAGTCATGCCGCGATTCTAGACGGCGAAGTCGCATCCCGGCCGCGGGCGATGGACAATGCGCCCATGCCGAGCCTCGACGCCTCGATGCTGTGGACCCCCGCCGGCTGGCGCGCCGACGCCGGCTTCGACGTCGCTGACGGCCGCTTGGGCCCGGCCCGGCCGCCGCGCGAAGCCGCGGGCCGCTGGATCGTGCCCGGCATCCCCAACCTGCATTCGCACGCGTTCCAGCGCGCGATGGCGGGCCTGGCCGAGCGCCAGACGCATCCGGAGGACAGCTTCTGGACCTGGCGCGAGACCATGTACCGCTTCGCCGCGCGCATGACGCCGGAGGCGGTGCACGCGGTGGCCGCGCAGCTGTACGCGGAGATGCTCGAGGCCGGCTACACCACGGTCTGCGAGTTCCACTACCTGCACCACCAGCCCGACGGCACGCCCTACGACGATCCGGCGGCGATGTCGCATGCGCTGATCGAGGCCGCGCGCGAGACCGGCATCCGCCTGACCCTGCTGCCGGTGCTGTACATGACCGGCGGCTTCGACGGCCGCCCGCTGTCGGAACGGCAGCGCCGCTTCGGCCACGACGTGGACGGCTACCTGCGCCTGCTCGAGCGGTTGCGGCCGCGCCAGGACGAACGCCTGCGCCTGGGCTGCGCTCTGCACAGCCTGCGCGCGGTGCCGCTGGAGGCGATGCGCGCGGTGCTCGCCGCGCTGCCGCCCGACCTGCCGGTGCACATCCACATTGCCGAGCAGATCGGCGAGGTGCAGGACTGCCTGGCGCTGCGCAATGCGCGCCCGGTGGAATGGCTGCTGGCGAACGCGGACGTGGACGCGCGCTGGACCCTGGTCCACGCCACCCACCTGACCGAGGCGGAAGTGCAGGGCATCGCCCGTGCCGGCGCCACGGTGGCGATCTGCCCGACCACCGAGGCCAACCTCGGCGACGGCCTGTTCCCGCTGCGCGCCTACCTCGAGGCCGGCGGCCGCTGGGGCATCGGCTCGGACTCGCACGTGTCGGTCTCGCCGGTGGAGGAACTGCGCTGGCTCGAATACGGCCAGCGCCTGGCCACCCGCCACCGCAACATCGCGGTCGGCGTCTCGTCGAGCGTGGGCGAGACGCTGCTGCGCGGCGCGCTCGCCGGCGGCGCGGCGGGCAGCGGGCAGGCAGTCGGCGCGCTCGAGCCCGGCGCCTGCGCCGACTGGCTGCAGCTCGACACCGACGCGGCCACCTTCGCCGGCGTGCGCGCGGAGGACGCGGTGGACCGCTGGCTGTTCGCCGGCAACCGGCCGCTGGTGCAGGAAGTGCACGTGGCCGGCGAACGGCTGGTGGAGAACGGCCGACACCGCGCCGGCGAGCGCATCGCCGCGGTGTTCGAGCGGACGATGCGGCAACTGCTGGCGGAGTGAGCGCGCTCAGCGCGCCGCGGTCGCGGCGGCGAACAGCCCCGGCGCAGCCAGCGCGCCTTCCAGTTCGAGCAGGAATCGTTTGACCGGCAAGCCGCCGCCGAAGCCGGTCAGGCTGCCGTCGGCGCCGATCACGCGGTGGCACGGCAGCACGATCGGCAGCGGGTTGCGGCCGTTCGCCGCGCCCACCGCGCGCACCGCGTTCGGTTTGCCCACGCGTGTGGCGAGTCCGGCGTAGCTGAGTGTGGCGCCGTAGGGGATCGTCGCCAGCGCGCGCCACACCATGAGCTGGAACGGGGTGCCGTGCGGCGCGAGCGGCAGATCGAAGCTGCGGCGTGCGCCGGCGAAATATTCGTCGAGCTGGCGCCGCGTCTCGCGCAGCAGCGCATCGTCGCCCTCGCGCCAGTCCGCGCCCGGTTTCGCCGGGTGCCGCGCCTCGGGGAACTCGATGTGGCGCAGGCCGGTGGCGTCCGCGGCCAGCAGCAGCGCGCCGACCGGGGTGGGGTGGTACTGGAAGATGATCATGTCGTGCCCCTCGTCTTCGCCGATGTGGCCATCGCCTCGCGCCACAGATGGATCACCGCGTACGCGCGCCACGGCCGCCAGGCTTCCGCACGCGCGCGCAGCGCCTTCGCCGTCAGCCGCCCGCCGTCGTCGGCGGCCGCGCGCTGCAGCACCAGGTCCTCGGCCGGGAACGCGTCGGGATGGCCGAGCGCGCGCAGCGCGATGTACTGCGCGGTCCACGGCCCGATGCCGGGCAGGGCGACCCAGCGCGCGGCGAATTCCTCCAGCGTCTGCTCGGGGCGGAAATCCACCCGCCCGTCCAGCAGCGCCCGTGCCACGCCGCGTACCGCGTCGGCGCGCGCCCGCATCACCCCGACCGATTCCAGGTCGGCTTCGGCCAGGGCTTCGGGGGTGGGGAACCGGTGCCGCAACCCGTGCGGGAAGCCGTCCGGCAACGGCGTGCCGAAACGCGCCGCCAGCCGCGAGGCCAGGGTCCGCGCCGCCGGCACGCTGACCTGCTGGCCGAGGATCGCGCGCACCGCGATCTCGAATCCGTCCCAGCCGCTCGGCAGGCGCAGTCCCGGGCGCCGGCGCAGCAGCGGCCGCAGCCGCGCATCGCGTCCGAGCGTCGCGGCGATCGCCTGCGGATCGGCGTCCAGGTCGAACATCCGCCGCACCCGCTGCGCCAGCGGCAGCAGCGTCGCCGGCGATGCGCCGTGCAGCTCGAGCCGCAGCGCATGCTCCTCGCCGCCCCACGCGCCGACCCGCAGCCAGCCCGGCGCGTCCGCAGGGCCGATCGCGCGCAGGTAATGGCCTGCGTCCACCACCTCCGCGCCCGGCAGCGCCCGCGCGCCGAGGAACGCCAGCATCGCCGCGAAGTCGTACGGCGGCCGGTACGCCAGGCGCAGCGTCAGCGTCTCGCCCGGTACGTCCGCCTGCGCCTGCCGGCGCAGGTCGCGCGGCGCCATCCGGTAGGCGGCGCGGAACGCGTCGTTGAATCGGCGCAGGCTGCGGAAGCCCGCCGCCAGCGCGATCTCGGTGACCGGCAGCCGGGTCTCGGTCAGCAACTGCTTGGCGAACAGCAACCGGCGCGTGCCGTGCACGCCGATCGGCGAGGCGCCGAGCCGTTCCACGAACAGCCGCCGCAAGTGCCGCTCGCCGATGTGCACCCGCTCGGCCAGCGCCGCCAGCGGCTGCTCCGCCAGCGCGCCCGCCTCGATCAGCTTCAGCGCCCGCGCCAGCACCGCGTCGCCGCGCCGCCACGCCCCGTCCTCCGGCGACAGCTCCGGCCGGCAGCGCAGGCACGGCCGGAACCCCGCCGCTTCCGCCGCCGCGGCGGTGCCGAAATAGGCGACGTTCTCGCGCTTGGGCGTCGGCGCCGGGCACACCGGCCGGCAATAGATCCCCGTGCTCCGCACCGCGGTGAAGAACAACCCGTCGAAGCGCGGATCGCGGCTCAGCCGCGCCTGTTCGCAGACCTGCGGATCGAGGGCGAGCGTGGCGGTGGGGGAGTCCATGTCCGCAGGCTAGCACCGCGGGCAGGGTCGAACTCGCCGGATTCGGACATGGCAGCCGGGGCTCAGCGCCCGCAGCCCGCCACCGGCTCCCGCAGCGCCCCCGCCAGCACGCACCGGTCCCAATCGCCCGCCAGCGGATCCACCCCGAGCAACCGCGCCAGCAGCGGATACACGTGCACGTTGTCGAACACCAGCAGGGTCGCGCCCGCGCGCAACGCCGGTCCGCGCGCCACGAACAGCGCCCGCATCGAAGCCAGCGCCGGATCGTAACCATGCGATCCGCGCACCGTCGCCGGCCGCTGCGCCAGACGCGCCCGCGGCAACGCATCCCAACCTTCCTCGGTCTGGCACACGATCGGCGGCACCCGCCGGTGCGTGCCGTAGTGCCATCGCGCCGGCAGTGCCTCCCGGCGCCAGCACGCATAGCCGCGGTGCGTCCCGAGCAGCGCCGCCTCCGCCGCCGCCTCGCGCCCCGCGCGCGGCACGAAGCCGAGCACCTGCCCGTATGTCACCCATTCCGCATCGGCGGGATCCACCATGTCCTCGAGCGCGAGCACCTGCGTCGGCGGCACCGCCGCCATGCCGTGGTCGGACACCACCACCAGATGCACCGCATCGAGCAGGCCGCGCGTTTCCAGTCCCGCCACCAGCCGCCCGAGCGCCGCGTCCACCGCCGCGATCGCCGCCCGCGCCTGCGCCGAATCCGGCCCGTGGTCGTGCACGGCCTCGTCCACCATGCCGAAGTAGAGCGTGACGAACCGGGGCCGCGCGGCTGCGGGCGCATCCAGCCACGCCAGCACCTCGTCCACCCGCGCCTGCGCCGGGATCGTGCCGTCGTAGCGCTTCCAGCGCGAGGGCCGCACGCCGTGCACCGCCGCCTCGCTGCCCGGCCAGAAATACGTCGCCGTGCGCAGCCCCGCCTTCTCCGCCGTGACCCACAACGGCTCGCCCTCCTGCCACCAGCGCCCGTCGCCGACCGCTTCCGGGTCGGAGTTCGCGAACCGTCCCAGCGCCGGGTCGCGCATGATGTTGTGCACGATCCCGTGCCGGTCGGGCCGCCGCCCCGTCACCACGGTGTAGTGGTTGGGGAAGGTGAGCGATGGATAGGACGGCCGCATCGCCGCAGACACCCCCTCTCGCGCCAGCCGCGCCAGATGCGGCGTGGCCGCCGGATCCAGCCAATCGGGATGGAAACCGTCGAGCGAGACCAGCACCAGCGGCGCCGGTGCGGGCGCGATGGGCGCGGCGGCCGGAGTGGACTGGGCGACGGACCGCCAGCCGGCGCAGCCGGCCAAGGTCCAGGCCAGGCAGCACGAGGCCAGGAGTGCACGGAATGTGGTCATCGGCTGGATGATAGCGGCCGCCGCCTGCCAGTCTGACGAGTCTCTGAACCGGGGGCTGCAGGCACGTGAAAAGCGCGCTCCGCAGGCGTATACAGGGGGAGTCGAACGCAACTTCGTTCCGAATCCGGAGGTGCCCCATGCGCCGCATCCTCATGATCGCCCTCGTTTCGGTCGTGGCTGCCGCCGCATTCGCACAGGCGCCAGCGCCTGCTCCGCAGGCACCTTCCGCCACTGCCGGCGATCCCGCCGCAGACACCGCCCCGCGCGAAGCTTCACCGGCTTGCCTGCGTCATACCGGCTCGCGCATCGTCGCCACCCGCAACGCGCGCCAGGAGGCGGGCAAGAACGCCAAGGCCGAACCGGTCTGCGTGAACGCCAGCGGCCGCAGCTACAGCCGCGACGACCTGGAACGCACCGGCCGCACCAATGTGGCCGACGCCCTGCGCATGCTCGATCCGTCGGTGAACTGACGTCGGCCCCTTCCCGATCCCGACGCCCGGCCCCGCGCCGGGCGTCGCCGTTTGCGGCTTGCGATAATTGGCCGGTTCCCCGTCCGGAGTACGCCATGCCCACCCGCAAGGACCCCTCCCGCGTCGTCCGCGCCCCGCGCGGCAGCCAGCTGCACTGCAAGTCCTGGCTGACCGAGGCCGCCTACCGCATGCTCCAGAACAACCTGGATCCGGACGTCGCCGAGAACCCGGCCGAGCTGGTGGTGTACGGCGGCATCGGCCGCGCCGCGCGCGACTGGGAGTCCTTCGACGCCATCCTCGAGGCGCTGCGCGAACTGAACGACGACGAGACCCTGCTGATCCAGTCCGGCAAGCCGGTCGGCGTCTTCCCCACCCACCCCGACGCCCCGCGCGTGCTGCTCGCCAACTCCAACCTCGTTCCGCACTGGGCGACCTGGGAGCACTTCCACGAGCTCGACCGCAAGGGCCTGATGATGTACGGCCAGATGACCGCGGGCAGCTGGATCTACATCGGCTCGCAGGGCATCGTGCAGGGCACCTACGAAACCTTCGTCGAGATGGGCCGCCAGCACTACCAGGGCGACCTCAAGGGCAAGTGGATCCTGACCGCCGGCCTGGGCGGCATGGGCGGCGCCCAGCCGCTGGCGGCGACCATGGCCGGCGCCTGCATGCTCGCGATCGAGTGCCAGCAGAGCCGCATTGATTTCCGCCTGCGCACCCGCTACGTGGACGAACAGGCCACCGACCTCGACGACGCCCTGGCCCGCATCGAGAAGTACACCGAGGCAGGCCAGGCCCGCTCCATCGCCCTGCTCGGCAACGCCGCGGAAGTGCTGCCCGAGCTGGTGCGCCGCGGCGTGCGCCCCGACGCCGTCACCGACCAGACCTCCGCCCACGACCCCGTGCACGGCTACCTGCCGGCCGGCTGGACCGTGGAGCAGTGGCAGCGCCTGCAGGTGCAGGACCCCGAGCGCGTGCGCGACGCGGCCAAGAAGTCCATGCGCGTGCACGTGGAGGCCATGCTCGCGTTCGAGGACATGGGCATCCCCGTGTTCGACTACGGCAACAACATCCGCCAGATGGCCTTCGACGAAGGCTGCAAGAGCGCCTTCGATTTCCCCGGCTTCGTTCCTGCCTACGTGCGTCCGCTGTTCTGCCGCGGCGTCGGCCCGTTCCGCTGGGTCGCGCTCAGCGGCGACCCCGAGGACATCTACAAGACCGACGCCAAGGTCAAGGAACTGATCCCCGACGACGCCCACCTGCACCGCTGGCTCGACATGGCCCGCGAACGCATCGCCTTCCAGGGCCTGCCCGCGCGCATCTGCTGGGTCGGCTTGGGGACGCGCCACAAGCTCGGCCTGGCCTTCAACGAAATGGTGCGCAACGGCGAACTGAAGGCCCCCATCGTCATCGGCCGCGACCACCTCGACTCCGGCAGCGTCGCCAGCCCCAACCGCGAGACCGAGGCCATGCTCGACGGCTCCGACGCCGTCTCCGACTGGCCCCTGCTCAACGCCATGCTCAACGTCGCCGGCGGCGCCACCTGGGTCAGCCTGCACCACGGCGGCGGCGTCGGCATGGGCTACAGCCAGCACAGCGGCGTGGTCATCGTCTGCGACGGCAGCGAAGCCGCCGACAAACGCCTCGCCCGCGTCCTCTGGAACGACCCCGGCACCGGCGTGATGCGCCATGCCGATGCCGGCTACGAGATCGCGAAGCGGTGTGCGAAGGAGCAGGGGCTGAAGTTGCCGATGCTCTGAGAACCTCCGTTTCGTCTCCCTCGGTGTCGCCCCTCTTCCGCTTGCGGGAGAGGGGCGGGCGCGTCGCCCATCACTCGCAGGCCGACCCGCGGCCGCTTCCCCATTTCTATTTCGTTGGCTCGTTCCGGATACGCACGCAGGTGAGGCAGTAGCCGCCCTGCGTGAAGGTGCGTGTTTGATCCGGAGTGACCATATGCTCGTTTCCGAACTCGTGGAAAACATGCGGGAAGCGTTCGCGCAGTTCCCCGCAGCGACTGGTTGGCGCGTGGGCGCTGCGGCCTGCCCGGATTCGCCCGGCCACAAAGTCGAAGTCAGACCTGTCGGCAGTTTCCATGCCCGCCAGGAAGGACAATTTTTCCTGGTGCCGGAAGGCATGGGGGAGCTGTTCGAGCTCGAAGAATGGCCGTTCGTTGCGGGGGAGCTCCTGCAAGCGATGGAAGCGCTGGCCGAGTGGGGCGCCTTCGAAGCCTACTTCACCCACCAGATCATCCCCCGGCCTGATGGCCCCGACCTCGCCGAGAGCATCCCGCTGTGCGGATTCAGGGTCAGTCCGGCGGCGGAGCTGGTTTATTTCTTGTACTAGGGAAGGTCTGATCAACGCACTCTGATACTCGGATTTCAGCATCAGCGCGCCGGACCAGCCTCGATTTGATCGCTTTCCCACCATTTCCGGCGATTTTCGACGGGTTTCCCCGCCCATCGGGCGGATTTACCCCGTCGGTTGCAACAAACAGCGGCGCGCCATCCACAGGTTCGACAGCGCGAACAGCGTCAGCACCTGCGCCGCGTTCTTCGCCAGACCGCGGTAGCGCACCTTGGTGTAGCCGAACTGCCGCTTGATCACCCGAAACGGATGCTCCACCTTCGCCCGCAGGCTCGCCTTGTAGCGCTCCCAGCGCTCGGCGTAGCGACGTTCGCGCCGATTCCGGATCGCGCGCAGCTTCGAGGGCTTCTCCGCGATCAGGAATCCGGCGTCCACCCCCTGCAGCTCCTCGCGCTTGTCCGCGCCGGTATACCCGCTGTCGCCGCACACCGTGTCCTCCCGGCCGTGCAGCAACTTGTGCACCTGGGTCACGTCGGCCACGTTCGCCGCCGTGCATTCCACGTGGTGCACCAGGCCGGACTCGTCATCGACGCCGATGTGCGCCTTCATCCCGAAGTGCCACTGGTCGCCCTTCCTCGTCTGGTGCATCTCCGGGTCGCGCTCGCCGTCCCGGTTCTTGGTCGAGCTCGGCGCGGCGATGATCGTGGCGTCCACGATCGTGCCCGCGCGCAGGCTCAAGCCCTTGCGCGCCAGGTACGCATTCACCCGCTCGAAGATC
>NZ_VNKO01000029.1 GCF_008033445.1 Vulcaniibacterium gelatinicum | reverse complement strand
ATGATCGCCTCAGGGAGCAGGAAGTCCACCTATCCGGCTGTCCAGATTTCCGGGGCCACCTCTGCATCGCCCACGGCCCGCACAGCGAGCAGGCGGCCGCCGCGCTCACCGTGGAAGCGGCACGCCATGGCCTGGCCATCACCCATGTCGAGCTGGACGCGCAGGGCAAGCTCCTGGGCCTGGAGCGCTGGTACGCGACGGCACCACCGCGCATGGTGTCGGTGGAGTCGCGGCATGCGCTGTCGCTGCCCATGGCGGAGCACGCCCTCCGGTGGCCGCAGACACCGCCACTGCACCACGCTCATTCACAGCCGGTGCCGCAGGACACCGTGCAGGCGGTTGACGCATACCACCGCCAACCGGAACAGCCGCCTGCCCAGGATGCGATGCAGCGGGAGCAGCCCCGGCTCCGGGCCCGGTGACCGGTCGGGTTTCGGGTGATTGGTGGTGGAGCACGGCGCATCCACGCCGCTGGATTCTCAGTTCGCAAAGTCAAGCAAAGCGCTTGAGGGCGAACGTCTGTAATAAAACATTCCTGTACGGCGAACGGCGCCCGCAGGCCCGCGCCGTGTCGGCCGTAGCAGTCGACGGGGCCGGCTGGCGCCCAGAGCGAGGGTGCCAACGCCGGCAACTGCCGAAGCGCGCCTTCCTCGCCCCATCCTGCGGCGAACAAGGGGACATTCACCGCATGTTATACGGTGAATAACTTGCCGGCGCGGAGATTCCGAGCCATAATCTCCGCATGAAAAGCGGCGGTTACCACTACATCTGGCAGGCCCCCGATTGGCCGAACTGGCGCTACGACCTCGCTGTGCTGGCGCAGCCGATAGTGGCGGTCAGTCGTGCCCAGGGGGTGTTGTTGGGCCGGCTGGCCGACGTTGGCTTGGCGTTGCGCGACCAAGCGAGCCTGGCGGCCCTCACCGAGGACGTGGTCAAGACCAGCGAGATCGAGGGCGAGCGGCTGGACACCGAATCCGTGCGTTCGAGCATCGCCCGCCGCCTAGGGGTAGACATCGGCGCCCTGGCTCCGGTGGATCGGCACGTCGAGGGTGTGGTCGAGATGGTGCTGGACGCCACCGCCAACTGCGGCGCACCGGTCACGTGCGAGCGGTTGTTCGGCTGGCACGCAGCGCTGTTCCCCACCGGCTACTCGGGGCTCACCAAGATCAAGGTGGGCACCTGGCGTGACGATGCCCACGGCCCGATGCAGGTGGTCTCCGGTCCCCTCGGGCGCCAGCGGGTGCACTTTGAAGCGCCGCCTGCCGGTCGGCTGCAGGCCGAGATGGATCGCTTGCTCGACTGGGTGAATGGATCCACATCGGATCTGCCCCTCGTCAAGGCCGGCCTCGGGCATCTCTGGTTCGTTACCATCCACCCGTTCGACGACGGCAACGGCCGGATCGCCCGCGCCATCGGCGATCTGCTGCTGGCGCGCGCCGATGGAAGCCCGCAGCGCTTCTACAGCCTGTCGGCCCAAATCCAGCGTGAGCGCAAGGCGTACTACGAGATCCTGGAGCGCACCCAGAAGGGCACGCTCGATGTCACCGAGTGGCTGGCCTGGTTCTTCGCTGTCTTGCACCGTGCGGTCGATCAAGCCCACCACACGCTTGACGCCGTCCTTGCCAAGGCGCGCTTCTGGCAGCACTGGGCGGCCACGCCGCTGAACGAGCGACAGGTGAAGCTGCTCAACCGGCTGCTCGACGGCTTCGAGGGCAAGCTCACCAGTAGCAAATGGGCGGCCATCGCCAAGTGCTCTCCGGACACGGCCCTGCGCGATATCAACGATCTGGTGGCGCGTGGCGTGCTGCGCAAATCGGCCGCGGGCGGGCGTTCGACCAGCTACCAGTTGAACGATTTGCCGGGGTAGCCATGGCACGATGGCCGGATCATCGTGCTGCGCGTGCGCATGGTGGTGACCGGCAACATGCCGCTACGCTGGGGGTAGACTGCTCGCTGGGCCAGGAACAGCACCGCCTGTGGCTCGCCGACCGCTAGGCACTTGAGGGCGTGCAGAACGCCAAGCTCGCCTTGAGGTATGGGCCATCCACGACCGACACGCATCGCACATGGGATTTTGATACATGGCACGGAGCGACACGAACAAAAGCAAAAGCAACGGCAACGGCGCCAGCCTCGGCTTCGAGGCCGAGCTCTTCAAGGCCGCCGACAAGCTGCGCGGCAACATGGAGCCCAGCGACTACAAGCACGTCGTGCTGGGCCTGATCTTCCTGAAGTACATCTCCGACGCCTTCGAGGCCAGGCACCAGGCACTTCTGGCCGAAGACCCGCAGGCGGCCGAAGACCGCGACGAGTACCTGGCCGACAACGTCTTCTGGGTGCCGAAAGAGGCGCGCTGGTCGCACTTGCAGGCCAACGCCAAGCGGCCGGAGATCGGCCTTCTGATCGACGAGGCCATGCGCGCCATCGAGAAGGAGAACGAATCGCTCAAAGGCGTGCTGCCCAAGGACTACGCCCGCCCGGCGCTCAACAAGGTGATGCTGGGCGAGCTGATCGACCTGTTCTCCCGCATCGGCCTGGGCGATGAAGCCCACCGCGCCAAGGACCTGCTGGGCCGGGTGTACGAATACTTCCTGGGCCAGTTCGCCGGCGCCGAAGGCAAGCGGGGCGGCGAGTTCTACACCCCGCGCTCGGTGGTTCGCGTGCTGGTGGAGATGCTGGAGCCTTACCACGGGCGGGTGTATGACCCCTGCTGCGGTTCGGGTGGCATGTTCGTGCAGAGCGAAAAGTTCGTCGAGGAGCACGGCGGGCGGCTGGGCGACATCGCCATCTACGGCCAGGAGAGCAACTACACCACCTGGCGACTGTGCAAGATGAACCTGGCGGTGCGCGGAATCGACGCCGACATCCGATGGAACAACGAAGGCAGCTTCCACAAGGACGAACTGCGCGATCTCAAGGCCGATTACATCCTCGCCAACCCGCCGTTCAACATCTCCGATTGGGGCGGGGACCGCCTGCGCGAGGACGCGCGCTGGAAGTTTGGTGTGCCGCCCGTGGGCAACGCCAACTTCGCCTGGCTGCAACACATCCATCATCACCTTGCGCCCAACGGCACCGCGGGCGTGGTGCTGGCCAACGGTTCCATGTCCTCGCAGCAGTCGGGCGAAGGCGAGATCCGCAAAGCCATGATCGAAGCCGACGTGGTGGATTGCATGGTGGCGCTGCCCGGGCAGCTCTTCTACTCCACGCAGATCCCCGCCTGCCTGTGGTTCCTGGCCCGTAACAAGAACCCGGGCAAGGGCCTGCGCGACCGCCGCGGGCAGGTGCTCTTCATCGACGCGCGCCAGATGGGCGTGCTGGTGGACCGCACCCGGCGCGAACTCACGGACGCCGAAATCAAGAAGATCGCCGACACCTACCACGCCTGGCGCGGCGAAAAAGAGGCGGGTGCGTATCAAGACGTGCCCGGCTTCTGCAAATCCGCCACGCTGGACGAGATCCGCAAGCACGGCCATGTGCTCACCCCCGGGCGCTATGTGGGCGCGGCAGCGCAGGAAGACGACGGCGAGCCCTTCGAGGAAAAGATGGCGCGCCTATCCGCCCAGTGGCGGCAACAGCGCGAAGAAGCCGCCCGGCTGGACGCCGCGATCGAGGCCAACCTGAAGGAGCTGGGGTATGGCGGGTGAGTGGCGCGAGCTACCTTTCAGCCAGGCTGTAACGGTGAACCCACGGGTCCAGCTTACCCGTGGCGCGACTTACCCGTTTGTCGACATGGGAGCGGTCAGCGCAGGCTCACGTTCAGCGTATGCGAGCGAGCAGCGGCAGTTCGACGGTGGCGGTTCTCGCTTCGTGGTCGGCGACACGCTAATGGCCCGAATTACGCCTTGTCTTGAGAATGGGAAGATCGCCCGTTTCGCTGGACTACCGGGTGAGATCGGCCACGGGTCGACAGAGTTCATCGTGATTCGTGGCCGAGATGGTGTTAGTGATACGGACTACGCCTACTACCTGACGAAGTGGGAAGGCGTCAGTGGGTATGCGATCAGCCAGATGACGGGTACATCCGGCCGCCAGCGCGTGCCATCCGAAGCGCTCGACCATCTGAAAGTGTTGCTTCCACCCTTGTCCGAACAACGCGCCATCGCCCACATCCTCGGCGCGCTGGACGACAAGATCGAGCTGAACCGGCGGATGAGCGAGACGCTGGAGGCGATGGCGCGGGCGCTGTTCAAGGCATGGTTCGTGGACTTCGAGCCCGTGCGCGCCAAGATGGAGGGCCGCTGGCGCCGCGGCGAGACCCTGCCCGGCCTGCCCGCCCACCTCTACGACCTTTTCCCCGACCGCCTCGTCGACTCCGAACTCGGCGAGATTCCGAAGGGGTGGGGGGTGGGAACGATCGGCGATGTGGCGGAGCATAACCGTCGCAGTGTTCAGCCGGGACAGATAGCACCAGATACGCCATACATCGCTCTCGAACATATGCCTAGGCGATGTATTGCTCTTCCGGAGTGGGGCATGGCGGACGGACTCGAGAGCAACAAATTCCGCTTCAAAAAGGGCGAGATCTTGTTTGGGAAGCTTCGACCTTACTTCCACAAGGTTGGAGTGGCACCGATCGATGGGGTTTGCTCTACCGACATCGTTGTAGTAACGCCCCGCTCGGACGAGTGGTTCGGCTTCGTTCTCGGCCACGTTTCGAGCGTCGCGTTCGTCGAGTACACAAATGCCGGGTCGTCCGGAACGAAGATGCCGCGGACAAGCTGGGAGGACATGGCACGCTACGAGGTTGTGTTGCCGCCGGAGCGCCTAGCGGCAGCATTCGCGGGCCTGGTTCGACCATTCATCGAACAGATCATGTGCCGCATTCACGAGTCCCGCGCCCTCGCCACCCTGCGCGACACCCTGCTGCCCAAGCTCATTTCCGGCGAACTGCGGGTGAAGGATGCCGAAACCTTCCTGGAGCGCGTCGCGGCATGAGCAAGCACGATGCGCTTGTCGTTGAGTCCAGCGCATTCACGATCCATTTCAGGGAGGAAAGCCGATGAACCCTGCCGCCGACGTCATCATCTACGACAGCGCGGAAGCGCGGGTCGAGGTGCGGTTGGACCGCGAGACCGTCTGGCTGACCCAGGAGCAGATGGCCGCGCTGTTTGGCCGCGAGCGCTCGGTCGTGACCAAGCACATCCGCAATGTGTTCGCGGAAGGCGAACTGGAGCGCGGGGCAGTGTGTGCAAAATTTGCACATACTGCCGCTGACGGCAAAACCTACCAGGTCGAGTACTACAACCTGGACGTCATCATTTCGGTCGGCTACCGCGTCAAGTCGCAGCAAGGTACGCGCTTCCGCCAATGGGCCACGCGGGTGCTGCGCGAGCATCTGACCCAGGGCTACAGCCTGGACCGGCAGCGCTTCGAGCAAAACGCCGCCGAACTGGAAGCTGCGTTGGCGCTGGTGAGAAAGGCCGCGGCAGGCGAGACGCTGACCGCCGAGCAGGGCCGCGGGCTGGTGGACGTGATCGCCCGCTACACGCAAACGTTTTTGTGGCTACAACGCTACGACGAAGGCTTGCTCACCGCCCCGGCAGGCAGCCCGGGCGGGGTGCTGCCCGCCCTGGACGAAGCCCGCGCGGCGATCGCGCGGCTCAAAGCCGATCTGATGGCGCGCGGGGAAGCGTCCGATCTGTTCGGGCGCGAGCGCGGCGACGCCTTCGCCGCCATTCTGGGCAACCTGGAGCAGACGGTGTTTGGCGAACCAGCCTACCCCAGCATCGAAACCAAGGCGGCGCATCTGCTGTACTTCGTCATCAAGAACCACCCGTTTTCCGACGGCAACAAGCGTACCGGGGCCTTTTTGTTCGTGGACTTTCTGGCGCGCAACGGGCGCCTGCTGCGCAACGGCGAGCCCGTCATCAACGACGTGGGGCTGGCGGCGCTGGCGCTGCTGGTGGCGGAATCGGACGCCAAGAACAAGGACGTGATGATCCGCCTGATCGAGAACATGTTGGCGCTGCCAACACCGGCCGGAGCTTGAAGGATGGCCTTTCTGTCGGAAGCCGAGGTCGAAAACGCCCTGCTGGATCAGCTGCGCGCGCTCGGCTACAGCATCGAACGCGAGGAGAACATCGGCCCCGACGGGCATCGCCCCGAGCGCGAGAGCCACGACGAGGTGGTGCTGAAGCGGCGCTTTGAGCAAGCGGTGGCCCGCCTGAACCCCTCGCTGCCTGCTGAAGCCCGGCACGACGCGATCCGGCGCGTGACGCAGTCCGAGCTGCCGAACCTTCTGGAAGAGAACCGCCGGCTCCATCGTCTGCTGACCGAAGGCGTGGATGTGGAGTACTACGCGGACGATGGCGTGCTCACCGCCGGCAAGGCGCGGCTGATCGACTTCGATGACCCGGCCAACAACGACTGGCTGGCGGTGAACCAGTTCGTGGTCATCAACGGACAGTATCAGCGGCGGCCCGATGTGGTGCTGTTCGTCAACGGCCTGCCGCTCGCGGTGATCGAGCTCAAGGCGCCGGGAGACCACCAGGCCACCGTCGTGGCCGCGTTCAATCAGTTGCAGACCTACAAGCAGCAGATTCCGCAGCTCTTCCAGACGAACGCGCTGCTGGTGGCGTCCGATGGACTCGTGGCGCGGGTGGGCTCGCTCTCGGCCGATCTCGAACGCTTCATGCCGTGGCGCACCACCGACGGCCGGGAGGTGGCGCCCAAGGGAGCGCCGGAGCTGGAGACGCTGATCGCCGGCGTGTTCGAGCCTCGGCGCCTGCTGGACCTGCTGCGCGACTTCACGGTGTTCGGCGAGACGGGAGCCAGCCTCGTCAAGATCATCGCCGGCTACCACCAGTTCCACGCGGTGAAGAAGGCGGTGGAGCAGACCGTGCGTGCCATGCCGCCTGCCCATGTCGCGAAGGAGGACCCGGCCGACTACGGCCTGCCCTCGGTCAAGAGCCAGCGCCCCGGCGATCGGCGTGCCGGCGTGATCTGGCACACGCAGGGTTCGGGCAAGAGCCTGTTGATGGCCTTCTACGCCGGCCTCTTGGTCAAGCATCCTGCGATGGAAAACCCGACGCTGGTCGTGCTGACCGACCGCAACGACCTGGACGATCAGCTCTTCGCCACCTTCTCGATGTGCCGCGACCTGATCCGCCAGACGCCGGTGCAGGCCGAGGGGCGCGAGCACTTGAAGGAACTGCTCAACCGAGCGTCGGGCGGGGTGATCTTCACCACGTTGCAGAAGTTCGGCGAGGTCGAGGGGCCGCTCACCTTGCGGCGCAATGTCGTGGTCATCGCCGACGAGGCGCACCGCAGCCAGTACGGTTTCAAGGCCAAGGTGGACGCCAGGACCGGCGAGATTTCCTACGGCTTCGCCAAGTACATGCGCGATGCCCTGCCGAACGCCTCGTTCATCGGCTTCACCGGCACGCCCATCGAGGCCGACGACGTGAACACCCCGGCGGTGTTCGGCCACTACATCGACATCTACGACATCAGCCGCGCGGTGGAAGACGGCGCCACGGTGCCGATCTACTACGAGTCGCGCCTGGCGCGCATCGAGCTGGCCGAGGACGAAAAACCCAAGCTCGACGCGGAGATCGAGGAGATCCTGGAAGGCGAGGAAGAGTCCGCCCGCGAACGCACGAAGCAGAAGTGGGCCACGGTGGAGGCCCTGGTCGGCGCGGACAAGCGCTTGAGGTTGGTCGCGGAGGACATCGTCCGCCACTTCGAGGATCGGGTGGCGGCCCTGGACGGCAAGGCGATGATCGTCTGCATGAGCCGGCGCATCTGCGTCAAGCTCTACGACGAGATCGTGAAGCTGCGTCCCGGATGGCACAGCGATGACGACCACGCCGGCAGCGTCAAGATCGTGATGACGGGCGCGGCCTCCGATCCGGCCGACTGGCAGAAGCACATCGGCAACAAGGCGCGGCGGGATCTGCTTGCCAAGCGCGCCCGCGACCCGAAGGACCCGCTCAAGCTCGTGATCGTGCGCGACATGTGGCTGACCGGCTTCGACGCGCCCTGCATGCATACGATGTACGTGGACAAGCCGATGCGCGGCCACGGCCTGATGCAGGCCATCGCGCGCGTCAACCGCGTGTTCCGCGACAAGCCGGCCGGGCTGATCGTGGACTACATCGGCATTGCGCAGAACCTGAAGAACGCGCTGGCCCAATACTCACCGCGCGACCGCGAGAACACCGGTATCGACGAGGCCGAGGCGATTGCGGTCATGATGGAGAAGTACGAGGTCGTGCGCGACATGTTCCACGGCTTCGACTACCTTTCGGCCTTGAACGGTTCGCCGCAAGCGCGTCTTGCGATGATGGCTGGCGCCATCGAGTGGATTCTGGAGAGGCAGCAACAGTGGGCCGCCCAGGAAAGGACGCCCGAGGGCAAGAAGGCGGCGCACCGGCGCTACCAGGACGCCGTGCTGGCGCTGTCCAAGGCGTTCGCGCTGGCGGCATCCAGCGATGAGGCGCGGAATATCCGCGAAGAGGTGGGCTTCTTCCAGGCCATTCGCGCAGCGCTGGTCAAGTCGAGCGTAGGCGCAGGCACCTCCGCCCAGGATCGGGAGCTTGCGATCCAGCAGATCGTCAGCCGCGCGGTGGTCTCGACCGAGATCGTGGACATCCTGGCGGCCGCAGGCATCAAGAGCCCGGACATCTCCATCCTGTCCGACGAGTTCCTGGCCGAAGTGCAGCAGATGGAGAAGAAGAACCTGGCGCTGGAAGCCCTGCGCAAGCTCCTCAACGACGGCATCCGCTCACGCGCCAAGGCCAACGTCGTGCAGACCCGTGCGTTTTCGGAGCGGCTGGAGGAGGCGGTCGCGCGCTACCACGCCAACGCGATCACGACGGCCGAGGTGCTGCAGGAGCTGATCCAGCTCGCCAAGGACATCCGCGCCGCCCGGCGGCGCGGGGAAGAGTCCGGCTTGTCGGACGAAGAGATTGCCTTCTACGACGCACTCGCGGAGAACGAATCCGCCGTGCAGGTGATGGGCGACGAGAAGCTGCGCGTGATCGCCCACGAACTGCTGGTGAGTCTAAAGGAGAACGTCTCGGTCGATTGGGCGCATCGTGAATCGGCGCGCGCTCGAATGCGGGTGCTGGTCAAGCGCATCCTGCGCAAGTATGGCTACCCTCCGGACCTCCAGGACGCCGCCGTGCAGACGGTGCTCGCGCAGGCGGAGGCTTTGTCGGCTGGCTGGGCGGTGCGAGCACGTTGATTCGCACCTGCGAGAAAAAGGGCCAACCGTTCCGGTTGGCCCTTGGGTGTTGGTGGCGGAACAGGGAACCGAACCCGCGTCCGCATATGAGGTTCGTTAGCAAAGCACTGTTCTTGAGGGTGCCCGCCCGTACCAAGTGGCCGTTTTGCTTCGTGAAAAATCTCGGCTGGGTCGGCGTCGGGTTGCGATAGTCCGAGCAGACTCGATGAAATCGTCGGCTGGGCGCGTCCAGACGAGTTTCCGCCAAGAAACATGCGGACGAGCAAGGGGCTGCGGGCGCTCGGTTACAACGTGAGGATCGGCGTTTGGCTGCGGCTGCCCGCAGCACTTGTAGGCTCCCGATCAAACCTTTACCTATCGCCGGATCGGACTGCCCCAGCACACCCTCTCTGGAAATTTGAGTCACATCAATCGCCCAGCAGATCGCGGGATGTTGACTCTTGACTTTTGCATATTAGGCGCAATACCTTGCAAAGTCTTGAAAAAAATCCTCGATTGGGGCTGTACGAAGGCGGAACTTGTGGGGGTGGTATGACAGCGCGCCAGCAGGCGATCTGCACACTCGACGAGTTGGCTGCCTACTTGAAAGTCGGCAAGCGGACGCTCTACCGGCTCGCCGCGCACGGGGAAATTCCGGCCTTCAAGGTGGGCGGGACATGGCGGTTTCGTCAAAGAGAGGTGGCCCCGGAAATCTGGACAGCCGGATAGGTGGACTTCCTGCTCCCTGAGGCGATCATGATCGCCGAGTTCAAGGAGCTTTTGATGAGTCGCAGACCCCGTC
>NZ_VNKO01000028.1 GCF_008033445.1 Vulcaniibacterium gelatinicum | reverse complement strand
CAGCGCTTGAGTTCACGTGCCCGCATACCGTCCTCTCCCCGCCCGAACACCTCAGGCCACGGGGAAAGCCTGCGCTCGGGCCGGCTCACCGACTGAGACGATCAACAATCAACGCGAACAGCGCCAAGAAAATCCCCTTGCTTGTCGTCGCGTAAGCTGATGTATTCGAGTCGCCACTGATCTACGCGTCGAAGATCGGCAAGCGTCATGTGCGTGTCGGGCACCGCTTCGCAGGCATCGAGTGCGATTTCGGTGGCTATATCTGGTGTCCCGTAGGCCTTCTCGAAAAGGTCGCGCAACTGCTTTGCGACGCGTTCGGCGGATTCACGTGCAGATGAGCCCCCATTGACGGCGTCGTAAACCACGGATATGGACAGCACGTATGGTTCATCCTCTGCTACTTCAGTCCAGCGCTGCTCCCCCAAATCAAAGAACAGACCAACCAGATGCCTTGCTTCCGGCTCCAGAATCTTTCCAACCCAGTTCTTGACCTCTCGTTTGCCGGAGCGCTTGCTCAGCCGGTTCTCGAATGCATTTGGAAACGCCGGCCTTCCATAGCGGGCGGCAAGCCACTGTTTCAAAACTCGCTTCGATTCGATCGGGAGCAAGACGCTATCGTCCCTCGCCGCGTACTTGGCAAAGGTGTCTTTGGTGATGGCGCGTCGATTCCCTTGCCGAAGCTCTAGTATCAGTAGACTGCCATCCGCAGCGTCGTACGCAAGATGGAGTCGACGCGGGTTCTTGGCATAAGAGAGCTGCGGGTCAAGCGTTGCATCGCCGATTACGTCAGCGAGGATGACCTCGATGCAATGCTCGGCTTCATGTGAGATGTCACAGTCATGCGTGATGATGATGGCACGGACCTCGTCATCCGCCGTCTCGACCAAACCCAGTAGTGCCGCAGTTTGGCGAGTGAGTATGTCGCCCTGTCGCCAATCCGTATCCCGTGCCAGCATTCATCTTCCTCCCAGGTCATTGCTCGGGAGACCCGGGAATGGAAGCCTCGGCACGCCAATCGTCCGAAGGTTCGGCTTTGGTTCGCGCCAGCCCGGAACGGTCGTATGCCATATCCATGGCCCGTGCTTCGGCAATCAATGACTGAACGTGCGATGGCAAAAGCTGGTCGGATGTGATTAGATCCATCAGCGACCGGCCTTCGAACGCCTTCATTTTCAGCATCGCAGGCGCGCGTGTGATTCCAGCTTCGTGAAAAGCATCGGCCACATGGCTGAGCGATTGGATTCGCTTGAAATTATCGGCCTCAGGCATCGACTCGCCGCCAATCCACTTGTAGATCGCTTGCCTGGAGACACCAAATACCGCCGCCAGATCAGCGATGGCAGGATTGAGCACCTGCCGGATGTTGGCTAGGTGTTCCGAAGCGGAACGAAGATCCGGACGCTCGACGACGTCGTCTGTCACTCCAATATCGACATAGACCGGAACGCGAGCCTCGACCAGCTTGCGCCACTCCCCGGCGCGGGAGATATCGAACACGCTACCGGTACCGCTGACAGCGAGCGTCGAGCCGATCAACGCGAATGCTGCCGTGGCGGCAGCACTGATTGGCACGACGAACGGCGCACTTCGATGTGTAGGCAATGCTTCGGTGTACATAGCGGATGCCTCCAATGATCTCATGCCCATGCCTTGCGTGCGTGACCCGTCGTGGTTGCTTCGAACACGGATTTGATCGTCGCATGAAGCGAAAGCAGCTGCTCTCCAAGCTTGTCCATATCGATTGGCATACGCCCTTCGGTGTAATGATCCGTGTCGATCACGCCATGTTCGCGAGGTTCTTTCATCTCGAACCGTGGATTCACCGCCAGACCGCTAGGTAGCATGTCTGGAGGGAAGCCGAGCGGTGCAGTCATTCTGTACACGCGGGCCACCAACGTCCCAGTTGGTAGGAGTGGGCGAGTTTCTGTAGTAAACACAGACTCGGTCATCGTGTGTCGGCGAGTTGCATTGAAGTCCACGCCATGCAGTCCACCGACCAGGTACTGTTCGACGGTTTCGCCAGCTTGTGGCAATACGGCATCCAGGTAGCGCAGTCCCAGTCGGCCAACGTGGTCGAGGGTTACGGTTTCATGCACTGCATTCAAACCGCGCAGCAATTCCGGGATGAACTCATTGTGGGTTTCGTAATGAGTCGTGTGGAAGGTGATCGCCGAGGGCGAAAGGATGTAACCGGCCGTCCGGTCGCTCCTGGTCATGAGCCAGGAAACCGTCTGCTGGATCTGCGGCTCGACGCGCTGTGCCTGTCCAGGACCCGGGACCACCAAGTGAGTGACCTGCTGCGGCTCGAATAGTGGGTAGCCCTCGCGCCGCAGCCGATCCTGGATCTGGTCGACGTACTTGGCCATCGCGGCAACAGGATTGAAATGCGCCTGTGCCAGCGCATAGTAAACAGGCGCCTTCGACATTCGCTCGCTCACAGGCTGCTCCATTTCATTGGTTGACACTTCAGTTGTCAGTTTACACTGCGGTTGACGATGGCGCCAGGTGGGTTTGGTCTTCGGTGTTGGTCGCGAAGAGGATTTTTGGTTGACGCTGCGCTTGACAAGACGATGCGATATTGCAAATATCGCAAACATGACAAAACAAACACCTCTACCCGCCACGCTTCGCGCCATCCGCGCGAAGCTTGATCTCACCCAGGAGCAGCTCGCCGAGCGGCTCGGGGTCTCGTTCGCCACGGTCAACCGCTGGGAAGGTGGTGACACCAAACCCCAACGCGCGGCACAGGAGGCCATCATGGCACTCGCCCGCGAGGCCGGGGTCGAAGAAGCCGCCGAGGATGCCCCGGAAGCAGCCGTCCAAGTCTCCCGCCGTCGCGGCCGGCGAGCACCGCGCGCGGCACCGAGAACCCGCGTGCCAGCCCGGCGCGCATGTTGGCGATCTGCTGGTCGAAATAGCGCGGCACGTCGCGCAGGCGCGCGGCGTAGGCGCGGTAGGCGGCGGCATCGCGCAGCTCGGAGCGCGCCATGAAGTCGAGGTCCGACCAGAACGCGCTGTCGGAATTGAACGGCATCTCGTATTCGCGAAAGCGCAGCGCGGCGATCCGGTGCTCGATCTGCGGCCGGTACACCGCGTAGTTCAGGCGCTCGCCGGGCGAGAGCGCGGCGACGTCGATCGCATCCAGCCGGCGCAGCACGCCCTCGAGGTAGGCCAGGCGCGCCGCCTGCGCGGGGGCGCCGACGTCGGGCAGGCGGTCCTGCGCGGCCCCGGCATCGGCATCGCTGTCTTCGTTCCAGCCGCCGGCCTGCTGCGTCCGCCAGGTCCACTCCGACTGGTAGATCGCGCGGAAGGCGGCATCAGCGGCGGTGTCCTGCGCCGGTGCCTGCGCGCGCGCCAGCGCGGGGAGCAGGCACAGGGCGAGCATGAGCGTGCGCAGCGATGCGGTCACGGCGGGACTTCCATGGGCAGGGCTGCGGATCGTAGCACCGGCCTCCGCGCGGCAGTCCGGCGCGGGCGGTCGCCGCCGATGCGCCTGCGTGCTCATTCGCGCGGCGTGCCGTCGGCCTCGTCCTCGTTGTCGTGCCACAGCTCGTGGCTGTCGATCCGCACCAGCAGCGCCGCTTCCAGCGCGTCCACCCGCGCCTGGCGCTCCTGGCTGCGGCTGGCGCGGGCGTTGCGCTGCGCCAGCAGCCATTCGGCCAGCGGTGCCTCGCCCAGTTCCCAGGCGCGCCGGGTGCGCGCGGCGGCGGCTTCCTGCGCGGTAGCCGCGGCCTGCAGCGCCTGCCACTGCGCGTGCCGCGCCTCGGCGAGGTCGGCGGTGGCCTGGGCCTCGCGCGTGATCGACAGCCGCATGCCATCCACGTCGGCCTGCGCCATGTCGGCGCGCGCCGCCTCGCGCGCGGCGACGTCGCGCCGGTAGCGGCCGCCCAGCGGCACCGACAGCACCACCCCGACCGCGCGCTCGGCGCCGCCGCGGTCGTCCAGCACACGCAGGCCGATGCTTGGGTCGGGCCGACGGTCGGCGCGTGCGCGCGCGGCCACCTGCTGCTGGCGCAGCGCGTCCTGTTCGGCGATCCCGATCTCGTGGCTGCGCGCGATGATCAGGTCGCGCCAGTAGGCGACGCCGCCCGGCAGCGGTGCAGGGTCCGGCAGCGACGGCGGCGTGGCCGGCAGCGGCAGCTGCGGGTAGGTGACGGCCAGCGCCTTGCGCGCGGCCTCGGCCTCGGAGGCGGTGCGCAGTGCCTCGGCCTGCAACTGCGCGAGCTCGGCGTCCATCGTGTCCAGCTCGCGGCGCGCGGCATCGCCCAACTGCACCCGGCGCGCCAGCGCCTGGCGCGCCTGCCGCATCAGCTCCAGCTGCGCCTGCGTGTCCGCGTCCAGCAGGCGCGCGCGCAGCCAGCCCATCCAGTCGTGGCCCAGCCGGCGTGCGGCCTGGTGGGTGGCATCGTCGATCCGAAGGTTTGCGGCGATGTCCGCATGCTGGCCGATCGCACGGTCCAGCGCGGCCTTGCCCGGAAGCCGGATGCGGCGGCTGATCTGGCCCTCGAACTCGCGGTAGCGCAGGTCGGGCGCCACGCTGCGCCGCTGTGGGATCAGCTGCGCTTCCCATTCGTAGCTGCCGGCCGCCAGCGCGCGCGAGTCGGCATGGGTGGCCTGCGCCGCCGCGACCGCGGCGCGCACCTCGGGCTGGGCGGCCAGCGCGCGCTGGGCCAACGGCTCCGGCGGCAGGAACGCGGTGTCGCCGGCGTGCGCCGGGAGCGCGCCCAGCACCAGCGCCAGCAGTGGCGGGGCGATCGCAAGGCGCGTCTTCATGCCAGCCTCCCCGCAGCCAGTACCGGCTCGGTCCACCAGCGCACGTCCTGCGAAGCCACCGTGGCGCGCACCGCATCCAGCGCTACGTCCAGTTGCGCCGGGTCGATCAGCATCCACAGCACCCGCCGCTGCACGCGCCCGCGCACCTGCTCGCCCGCGGAGGCACGCCGGAAATCGCTGGTGTGGCCCTCGGCATGGAACAGGGTGTAGCCGGGCAGGCCGGCGTGCGCGGACAAGGCCTCGGTGATGCCGTCCTCCAGCTCCGGCGGGAACACCAGGGTCATGCGGATCGGGGTGTTCATGGCGAGGCTCCGGGGGCGGTCGGCGCGGGATGGGCGAAGCGGCGGTACAGCAGCGGCAGCAGCAGCAGGGTCAGCGCGGTCGAACTCACCAGCCCGCCGATCACCACGATGGCCAGCGGGCGCTGGATCTCCGAGCCGGGCCCGCTGGCCAGCAGCAGCGGCACCAGGCCGAACGCGGTGATGCTGGCGGTCATCAGCACCGGGCGCAGGCGCCGCAGGGCGCCCTCGCGCACCACCCGCTCGATCGGCAGCCCCAGGGCGTGCAACTGGTTGAAGTGCGCCACCAGCACCAGCCCGTTGAGCACTGCGATACCGAGCAGGGCGATGAAGCCGACCGAGGCAGGCACCGACAGGTACTGCCCCGACAGCCACAGCGCGAGGATGCCGCCGACCAGCGCGAACGGGATGTTGCCGAGGATCAGCAGCGCCTGGCGCGCCGAGCCGAAGGTCATGAACAGCACCACGAAGATCAGCCCCAGCGCGACCGGCACCACCAGCCCGAGGCGCGCGGCGGCGCGCTGCTGGTTCTCGAACTGGCCGCCCCACACCAGCCGGTAGCCGGGCGGCAGCGGCACCTGGCGCGCCACCGCGGCGCGCGCCTCGGCCACGAAGCCGACCAGGTCGCGCCCGCTGACGTTGGACTGGATCAGGGCAAAGCGCGAGCCGCCTTCGCGGCGCACCGCGACCGGGCCGGCGGCGGGGGCGATCTCGGCCACGGCCGCCAGCGGGATGTCGCCGTTGCCGTCGCCGCGCGCCAGCAGGCTGCGCCCGAAGCGCTCGGCCGATTGCCGCAGGTCGCCGTCGCCGCGCACCAGGATCGGGGTGCGCTTGTCGGGTTCGATCACGCTGCCCGCGCGCATGCCTTCCAGCTGCGCGCGCAGCTCGTCCTGCACCGCGCTGACGCTGAGCCCGGCACGGCCGGCGGCCTGCGGGTCCACCCGCACCTGCAGGTACTGCACGTGGTCGGCGGCCTGGGTGAGCACGTCCTGCGCGCCGCGGATGCCTTCCAGGGTGGCGGCGATGCGCGCGGACAGCTCGCCCAGCGTCGCCAGGTCCGGGCCGAACACCTTGATCGCCACGTCGCCGCGGCTGCCGGTCAGCATCTCCGACACCCGCATCTCGATCGGCTGGGTGAAGCCGTAGTCCAGCCCCGGGAAATCCGCCATCACCTTGCGGATGCGCTCGGCCAGCGCCTCCTTGTCCGCGACCTGCCACGCATCGCGCGGCGCCAGCTGCATGAACATATCGGTCTCGTTCAGGCCCATCGGGTCCAACCCGAGCTCGTCCGAGCCGGCGCGCGCGATGACGTGGCGCACCTCCGGCACCCGCGCCCGGATCGCGCGCGCCACCGCATCGTCGGTCGCCAGCGAGGCCTGCAGGCTGATCGAGGCCGGCTTCTGCAGCTGCAGCAGGATGTCGCCTTCGTCCATGGTCGGCATGAAGGTCTTGCCGGTGCCCAGCCAGGCCAGCACGCCCAGCAGCAGGGCGCCGGCAGCCGCGCCCAGCGCCACCCGCGGATGCGCCAGCGCGCGCTCCAGCAGCGGCGGGTACAGCGCATGCAGCCGGCGCATCAGCCACGGCTCGCCGTGCGCGCGCTCCTTCAGCAGCAGCGAGGCCAGCACCGGCACCAGGGTCAGCGACAGCAGCAGCGAGGCGCCCAGCGCGAACACGATGGTCAGCGCCACCGGCGCGAACAGCTTGCCTTCCAGCCCCTGCAGGGTCAGCAGCGGCATGAAGGTGAGGCAGATGATGAGGATGCCGGCGGCGACCGGCACCGCCACCTCGCGGGTGGCGGCGTACACCCGGTGCAGGCGCGGCAGATGCGCGCCGGGCGCATGCGGGTCGAGCCGGCTGACGGCGTTCTCCACCACCACCACCGCGGCGTCCACCAGCATGCCGATCGCGATCGCAAGACCACCCAGGCTCATCAGGTTGGCGCTCATCCCGGTCAGCCGCATCAGCAGGAAGGTGGCCAGCGCCGCGAACGGCAGCATCAACGCCACCACCAGCGCCGCGCGCAGTTCGCCCAGGAACAGCAGCAGCAGCACCACCACCAGCACGGTGGCCTCCAGCAGCGCGCGCTCGACGGTGCCGACCGCGCGCTGGATCAGGCTGCTGCGGTCGTAGAACGGCACGATCCGCACCCCCGGCGGCAAGCCCGGGGCCAGTTCGTCCAGGCGCTGGCGCACCGACGTGACCAAGGTGCTGGCATCCGCGCCGCGCAGCGCGACGACGATGCCCTCGACCGTCTCGCCCTTGCCGTCGCGGGTCACCGCGCCGTAGCGGGTCAGCGCGTCCACCCGCACCTGCGCCACGTCGCCCACCCGCAGCGGCGGCGGGCCTTCGCGCAGCGGCAGCGCGGCGATGTCGGCGGCATCGCGCAGCGCGCCCTCGACGCGCACGATCAGGGTTTCCTCGCCGGCATCCACCCGGCCGGCGCCGTCGTTGCGGTTGTTGCGCTCGATCGCCTGCGCGAGGTCGGCCAGGCTCAGCCCGGCCTGCGCCAGCTTGGCCGGGTCCGGCACCACCACGAAGCTGCGCGCCTGCCCGCCCAGCGCGTTGACGTCTGCCACCCCGGGCAGGGTGCGCAGCGCCGGGCGCAGGGTCCAGTCGAGCAGGGTGCGGCGCTGGGCCAGGCTCAGGCCGCCGCCCTCGATGCTGAACATGTACACGTCCGACAGCGGGGTGGAGATCGGCGCCAGCCCGCCCTCGATGCCGGCCGGCAGGCCCGGTGCCACCGCGGCATAGCGCTCCGCGACCTGCTGCCGCGCCCAGTAGAGGTCGGTGCCTTCCTCGAAGTCGAGGGTGAGGTCGGCGATCGCGTACTTGGCGGTGGAGCGCAGCATGCTGGCGCGCGGGGTGCCCAGCAGTTCCATTTCCAGCGGCGCGATCACGCGCTGCTCCACTTCCTCCGGGGTCATGCCCGGGGCCTTCAGGATCAGCTTGACCTGGGTCGGGGAGATGTCGGGATAGGCGTCGATCGGCAGGTGCGCGAACGCCCAGGCCCCGGCCGCGGCGAGCCCGAGCGCGGCCAGCAGGACCAGCAGGCGCTGGCGCAGCGAGAATTCGGTGAGGCGGGTCAGCACGGCGGCCTCACTGCGCGGGGGCGTTGGCGGGAGCGGCGGCCGGCGTCGGCAGCAGCGCCTTCAGGGCGGCGGTGCCGCGGGTCACCACGTCCATCCCGGGGCGCAGCGTGGGCGCCTGCACCACCGCGTGCACGCCATCGTTCCCGAGCACGCGGGTGATGCGCACGGCGCGGAAGCGGTCGCCGTCGCGGGCATAGGCCACGTGGCGCTCGCCGTCCGGCAGCAGCGCCTGGGCCGGGATCGCCAGCGCGTCGGCCGGTGCCGGCAGCAGCAGGGTGACCGCGAAGCGTTCGCCGGGGACATGCCCGGCGGGGTCCTCGAAGCGGGCGCGCACCGGCACCTGCTGGCTGGCCGGGTCGAGGTCGGCGCCGATCGCCGCCACCCGCGCCGCGCTGCCGTCGGCCAGCGCCACCCGCAGCCCCGGCGCGAGCTGCGCGCGCAGGCCGGCGGCGACCGCGAAGCCGATGTCCAGGCGCGCGGGATCGGCGATCAGCAGCGCCGGTTGCTGCGCCTGCAGCGCGTCCCCGGGGCGCACCATGCGCCGCAGCACCTTGCCGGAGATCGGCGCCAGCAGCGCGATCTCGCCGCCCTCCGCCAGGCGCACCCGCGCCCCGCCGAGGGCATCGCGGGCGCGCGCCAGTTCCGCCTGCGCGGCACGCGCCTGGGCCTGGCTCTGCTCGCTGCGCGCCGCCGGGATGATGCCTTCCGCCAGCAGCTGTGCGTCGCGCCGCGCCTGGCGGCTGGCCACGTCCGCCTCGCTGCCGGCGCGCGCCAGGTCGGCGCCCGCGCGCAGCGCCTCCGGGCTGCGCAGGCGCAGCACCGGCTGCCCGGCGCGGACTTGCTCCCCTTCGTGCACCAGCAGCGCCGAGACCATGCCCGCCCACGGCGAGGCCACCTGCTGGCTGGCCTCCAGCGGGGCCTCGGTCTGCGCCGGCAGGCCAGTGACCGGCACGCTGTCGGCGCGCCGCACCGGCGCCAGCGCGATGCCCAGCCCCTGCACCTGCGAAGGCGCCAGCTGCACGCTGCCATCGGGGGCGGCGGCCGGGGGCGCGGCGGCGGCGCTGGTGGTCTCGCTGCGCGGCCACAGCCGCCAGCCCAGCAGGACGAGGATGACGGCGGCACCTGCGATGCCGGCGGTGCGGCGCAGGCGCGGGCTCATCGCCGCACCCCGTGCGGGCGGTCGGAACGGAGGGGCGTGCGCGGGATCCTGGGCGGCATGGCGGCGTCTGGCGGGCGGAAGGGGCCGCCAGCTTCGCGCGCCAGGCTTTGGGCTTGCTTAAGACGCCACCGGCAGGCGCGTGGAGACGTGTGATGGGGAACGGGCCCGTCCGTGGTTCGACAGGCTCACCACGAACGGGGGGTGAGGCTCACTACGAACGGGTCAAGCTCCACCACGAATGGGTCAGGGCTCACCACGAATGGGAAAGACTTGCCACGAACGAGGCGCTTACAGCACCGGCAGCGGGCCGATGCGGGCCTGCAGCTGGCCGTCTTCCAGCGCGAATTCCAGCGGGACCGCGAGCGCGTCCGCGAGCGCCCGGCACAGGGCCAGGCCGAGGCCGGCATGCAGCGCGGTGCCGCCTTCGCCTTCGCGGCGCCAGAAACGTTCGCCGAAGTACGCCACGTCGGCCTCCGCCAGTCCGGGCGCGGAATTTCCCACCACCAGGCGCCAACCGTCCGGGGTGCGCCACAGGTGGACCCGCACGCGGCTGGCGGGCGGCGCGTACTCGATGGCGTTGTCCAGCAGGTTGCTGGCCAGCCGTTCCAGCATCCCGGCATCGCCCATGCACCAGGCGCTGTTGGGCAGGGTGTCGGCCAGCTCCAGCGCGCGCGCCTGCAGCCGCGGCGCGGCGGCGTCCAGCAGCGTGCGCAGCAGGGCGCCGAGGTCGAACGGATCGGTGGACGGCCGTTCCAGCCCGGACTCGATCCGCGCCAGGGTCAGCAGCGATTCGATGCTGCGCTGCATGCGCTGGCTGGCCTCCAGGCTGGCCTGCAGCGCCTGCCGCGCCGGCACCTCCTGCACCTGCGGCAGGGCGGCCTCGGCGCTGGCGCGGATCTCGGCCACCGGGGTGCGCAGCTCGTGCGCCACGTCGCGGGCGAAGCGGCGCTCGCGCTGCAGGGCCAGGCGCAAGCGCTCCACGCCGGCCTGCAGGGCCTGCGCGAACGGATGCAGCTCGGCCGGCAGGTCGTCGGGCAGCCGCGCGGGGGTGTCAGCATCGACGCCCGCGACCTGTGCGCGCAGCCGTTCCAGCAATCCGAAGCTGCGCCCGACCAGCCACAGGCTGAGCAGCACCACCACCACCAGCGCCAGCGCGATCCCGGACGCCAGCAGCATGTGCACGCGGCGTTCCACCGAATCCCAGTGCGCGCGCTCGGTGCCCACCGCGAGCACGCCCGGGCGGCCGTCGGCATCCACCTGCGCCAGCGCCAGCAGGCGGCCGGCATGGCCGTCCGGCAGGCGGGCGTCGTAGTAGCGCGGCAGCGCCCCGGCACCCGGCGCGGGCCGCGGCAGCGCCAGCCCGTGGCTGTTCGGCGAGGTGGCCAGCACGCGGCCGTCGCGGTCGAACAGGGTGTAGAACTCGGTATGCCCGTCCTCCTGGTAGTCCGCCAGCGGCAGGTCGGCGCCGTGCCGCTGCAGGGAATGCGCGATCACCTCGGCGCGCAGGGTCAGGCCCTGGTCGAGATGGGCGTAGATCTCGCGGTCGATCAGGGTGTCCAGCAGCACGAACAGCAGCGCCAGCACAGCGCCGGCGGCCAGCGCCAGCTGCCAGGCCAGGCGGCGCCGCAGCGACCAGTCGCGCCCGCGGGCGGCGCGCGGCGGCGGCTCGGTTGGCGTGGGCAGGGGCGTGCTCATGGGCGTTTCATGGGTATTTCATGGGATGGTGTAGCCGAAGCCGCGGCGGGTCTGGACCGGGTTGCCGGCACCGGCGCGCGCCAGCTTGGCGCGCAGGGTGCTCAGGATCACCTCCACCACCTTGTCGGAGGCGTCGCTGCCGTGGTCGTACAGGCGCTCGAACAGCTGCGCGCGCGAGAGCACGTGGCCGCGCTCGCGCAGCAGCACCTCCAGCAGTGCGTATTCCTTGGGCGAGAGGTCGAGGTCGCGGCCGGCGTGGCGGGCCAGGCGCAGGCGCGGGTCCAGTTCGATCGCCCCCAGCCGCAGCAGCGGCGGCTGCGCGCGCGGCGGGCGGCGCACCAGCGCACGCAGGCGCGCCAGCAGCTCGTCCAGCGCGAACGGTTTCACCAGGTAGTCGTCGGCCCCGGCATCCAGCGCCCGCACGCGGTCGGCCACCTGGTCGCGCGCCGACAGCACTAGCACCGGCACCGTGTCGCCGCCCGCGCGCAGGCGTTCCAGCACGGAGAAGCCATCCAGCCGGGGCAGCATCAGGTCGAGCACCACCGCATCGTAGGCGTGCGCGTGCAGGTGGGCCAGCGCCTGCTGGCCGTCGGTGGCGAGGTCGCAGGCGTGGCCGGCGCGCTCCAGGTGGTCGTGCAGGGCCTGCCCGAGCACCGCGGAATCCTCGACCAGCAGCACCCGCATCGCGGTCCTCTCAGTGGCTGTTGCGGTCGCGCTTCCAGCCGCGGTGGCGGATGTCCAGGTACAGGCTGTAGCAGGCGGTGAAGCTGGGGAACAGGTTCTGCAGGATGCCGACCGCGTCGTTCTTGCCGAAGATGAAGTAGGCCAGCGTCATCAGGCTGCCGAGGATGCTCATGTACCAGAGGCTCTGTTGAATTTCAAGTGGGTTGCCGGGCATGAGGGTTGATCACTGCGAAGTCGAGCTTGCCGGCGATCAGGAAGATGACGGTTCTGATAGTGGTGAAGCGGGTGAAGCCGCGAGCGCGGCGCTTGGCGGACTGAAACAGGCCGTTGAGCGCTTCGAGGAAGCCGTTGGTCTGGCGGGTCTGGCTCCAGGCCAGGATGCCGTCGAAGTGCTTGCGGATCATCCGCGCGACGTCCTTCATCGGCTCGACCTTGGAGCGCATGACGTTCGTGCACCACTGCCTGA
>NZ_VNKO01000027.1 GCF_008033445.1 Vulcaniibacterium gelatinicum | reverse complement strand
AGCGCTTGAGTTCACGTGCCCGCATACCGTCCTCTCCCCGCCCGAACACCTCAGGCCACGGGGAAAGCCTGCGCTCGGGCCGGCTCACCGACTGAGACGATCAACAATCAACGCGAACAGCGCCAAAAAAAACCTAAAAGAACCAACCTAAAAGGAACCTAAAAGGGGTCACCATTTCGCCGCCCCAGTCAATAGGCACGAGCGCTCTTCTCCCGTGTCCGGGCCGATGGATGGGTGCTTGACCTGATACACCGGCTCCGGTGGTGTTGTTGATGCGAGGCGGGTCACCGCCTCCGTCACCCTTCGGGATCTAGCGGCTTGCGCCGCCCACGCATTACTGCGCCCAACACTCTTCCGGTTGTCCGTCGGATCGTCCACAGGCGTCTGGCGCCTCAGAGTCGCGGTCTTGCAGACCACCCCATGCGGGCTCGAGCGACGGGCGGTGTCATGGTGGTTTGCGGCCGGACCTCTTCAGATTCGCTGGCTGGATGCCAAACCCCTGTTGCAGGCTCACGGCCGCAAACCGGTCAGGCAAAAGCACGATGTACGTCAAAGCGGCCGCCGTCGCGCAGCAGGTAGAAGCCTGCACGCGCGAGCTTGTGGGCGACCGCCTTCAGTGCGACCAATCGCGGCTTGCGGGCGGCGTTGCGCTGGTACCAGCCGCGGATCGCGGGGTCGAAGCGAATGGCGAAGTTGGCGGCCTCCATCCACGCCCAGGCGAGGTATCGGTTGCCGCACTTGCGATTGCCCGCTGCCTTGAGCTTGCCGTTGGAATAGCGGCCGGCCGGCACAAGCCGGCAATACGACGCGTACTGGCCGACGTCGTCGAAGCGTGAGACGTTGCCGCTCTCCATCACGATCGTAAGCCCCAGTACCAGGCCGATCCCGGGTACCGTGCGTAGCGCCACCAGGTCCGAACGGCGTCGGAGGTCCTCGGCCAGCCATTCCTCCATGGCATGGGCCTTTTCCTGGAGGCTTCGCCATGCCTGCAGCAGGCTGACGACGGCAAACAGTTCCGTTGGGTCGCGGAAGGTCTGTGAAAGCTGACTTCGGGTGAGGTGGCGGAAGTCGTTGGCCGAGAGGCGATGGCCGGTGGCGCGCGCCCAGTAGCCCTGCACCGAGTGCAGCAGGCGTACCGACTGCTGGATCAACAGCATGCGTCGACGCAGCAGGTCGCGCAGCGGTCGCTGCTCGCGCGGATAGATGTAGGCTGTCGGCAGCAGCCCGAGACGCATCAGGTTCGCCAGGTGGCGGGCATCGGAATCGTCATCACCGAACTTCAGTCCTGCGTACTGAGGCACGGCCAACGTGTTGACCATCTGCGCTGGGTAGCCTGCTGCCTGCAGCCCGTCGATCAGCCAGTAGGCGTTGTAGGTCGATTCCACCGCCACACCGCACAGGCCATCCCGGAACGGAGCCAATGCAGCATCGATCAGGCCCAGCTCGTTGGGCAGCCTCTGGCGGCATCGCAGGGAGCCAGTGTCATCAATGACTGCGAGAACGGTGTTGTTGGAATGCAGGTCGCAAGCGGCATAAAGTGACATCTTCGTCGCCTCCTGGGTGCGGACATTCGCGTTTGGCAACACGAACGTACCGCCACCCTCAGGAGGCGGCGACATGAGTCTTCAGAGTCATTTTTTGCGAAAAATGACTCTGACCCCTTTCCCCGACCCCTTTCCCCGTCAAAAATGACTCCGACCCCTTTCCCTCGCCTTGCCGTCCTCGCCTCCGGCCGCGGCAGCAACCTGCAGGCGCTGCTCGACGCGATCGCGGCAAGCACGCTGGACGCGCAGGTCGTCGGCGTGTTCTCCGACCGCCCCGACGCCCCGGCGCTGCAGCGCGTGCCGGCGGCGCTGCGCTGGGCCCGCGACGCGCGCGCCTGTGCCCGGCGCGAGGACTTCGACGCCGCGCTGGCCGGCGCGGTCGCCGCCTGCGCGCCGGACTGGATCGTGTGCGCCGGCTACATGCGCATCCTCGGCGATGCCTTCGTCGCCCGTTTCCGCGGCCGCCTGCTCAACATCCACCCCTCGCTGCTGCCCAAATACCCCGGCCTGCGCACCCATGCCCGCGCGCTCGCCGCCGGCGAACGCGAACACGGTGCCAGCGTGCACTTCGTGACCCCCGAACTCGACGCCGGCGCGGTGATCGCGCAGGCGGTGGTGCCGGTACGGCCGGACGACACCCCCGAGCGCCTGGCCGCACGCGTGCTCACGGTCGAACACCCGCTGCTGGTGGCGACGGTGGCGCTGGCGACGAGCGGCCGCCTGGCTGAATGCGGCGCGACCGTGCTCCTCGACGGTCATCCGCTGTTGCACCCGCTGCGTCTAGATTCCAATGGCCGTCTGCATCCCGAGGAAAGCTGATGTGTCCTGTCGCCATGCGTCCGGATCCCTCCGTTGCGGCACCCGCGTCAACCCGCGCCGGGCGGCGTTGCGTGCTGCTGCTCTCCCTTGCCCTGCTGCTTGCAGTGCTGACGCCACCGGCGCTCGCGCTGGAACCATTCGATCTGGAGTACAGCGCGAGCTACATGGGCCTGCAGGCCGAGGGCCGGATGGTGCTCACGCGCGAGGGCGAGGGCCGCTGGCGCTACCGCCTGGACATCCGCAACGCGATCGCCACCCTCGAGCAGATCACCGAGTTCGAGGATCGCAACGGCCAGTGGCGACCGCTGTCGGGCAGCGACACCTCGCTGCTGCTGGTCAAGCGCAACCGCAAGACCGCGATCTACGACTGGGAACGCGGCGTGGCCACCTGGAGCGGAGACGTCAAGCCCGAACGCGCCGGGCCGGTGAAGCTGCAGCCAGGCGACCTCGACGCGCTGCTGGTCAACCTGGCGGTGGCCCGCGACCTGGCCGCCGGCCGCCCGCTGCGCTACCGCATGGTGGACGACGGCCGGGTGCGCGAGCTGCACTACACCGTCGCCGGCCGCGAACCGCTCAGCATCGGCGGCAAGGTCCGCCAGGCCACGCGCGTGGTGCGCACCGACGGCGAGAAGCAGACCATCGCCTGGGTGGTGGACGGCCTGCCGGTGCCGGCGCGGATCCTGCAGCGGCGCAACGGCAAGGACGAGATCGACCTGCGGGTGAAGACGCTGCGCTGAAGCCGCAGCGCGGCGTTCAGCCGATGCGCCGGATCCGCGCGCCCAGGCCGCCGAGCTTCTCCTCGATGTGCTCGTAGCCGCGGTCGAGGTGGTAGATGCGGTCCACCACCGTTTCGCCCTCGGCCACCAGTCCGGCGAGCACCAGCGAGGCCGAGGCGCGCAGGTCGGTGGCCATCACCGGCGCGCCGCCGAGCCGCTCCACCCCGCGCACCACCGCGGTGTGGCCCTCGACGCGGATGTCGGCGCCGAGCCGCAGCAGCTCGTTCACGTGCATGAAGCGGTTCTCGAAGATCGTCTCGTTGATCACCCCCACGCCCTCGGCGATGCAGTTCATGGCCATGAACTGGGCCTGCATGTCGGTGGGGAAGCCGGGATGCGGACGGGTGGTGATGTCCACCGCGCGCGGACGGCGGCCGTGCATGTCCAGGGTGATGCGGTCGTCCTCGACCGTCACCGTCGCCCCGGCCTCGCGCAGCTTCTCCAGCACCGCCTCGAGCGTGTCGGGGCGGGTGCGGCGCGCGGTCACGCGGCCGCCGGTCATCGCCGCGGCGACCAGGAAGGTGCCGGTCTCGATCCGGTCGGCGATCACCGCGTGACGGCAGCCGTGCAGCCGCGGCACGCCCTCGACCACGATCCGTGGCGTGCCCGCGCCGCTGATCCGCGCGCCCATCGCGTTCAGGCACTCGGCCAGGTCGGCGATCTCCGGCTCCATCGCCGCGTTCTCGAGCACCGTGGTGCCCTCGGCCAGGGCCGCCGCCATCAGCACGTTCTCGGTCGCGCCCACGCTGACCATCTCGAACACGTGGTGCGCGCCGCGCAGCCGCTTCGCGCGCGCCTTGATGAAGCCGTGGTCCACGCTGATCTCGGCGCCCAACGCCTGCAGGCCCTTGATGTGCTGGTCCACCGGCCGCGAGCCGATCGCGCAGCCGCCGGGCAGCGAGACCTCGGCGTCGCCGTAGCGCGCCAGCAGCGGCCCCAGCACCAGCACCGAGGCGCGCATGGTCTTGACCAGCTCGTATGGCGCAACGTGGCTGGAGACGCTGCGCGGATCCACCACGATCGCGCTCTCGCCGCCGCTGCCGATCGTGCCCTGGTCGATGGTGATGCCCGCGCCCAGGCCGCCGAGCAGCTTGGCCGTGGTCACCACGTCGTGCAGGTGCGGGACGTTGCTGATCTCCACCGGCTCGTCCGCGAGCAGGGTCGCGCACAGGATCGGCAGCACCGCGTTCTTGGCCCCGGAGATGCGGACCTCGCCGTGCAGCGGGATGCCGCCTTCGACCACGATCTTCTGCACGGTCAGTGCCCCGCTTCTTCCGGCGTCAGGGTCCGCAGCGCCAGGGCGTGGATCTCCCCGCCCATGCGCTCGCCGAGGGTGGCGTACACCATGCGGTGGCGGGCCAGCGGCAGCTTGCCGCGGAACGCCTCGCAGACCACGGTGGCCTCGAAGTGCACGCCGTCGTCGCCGCGGACCTCGGCGCGGGCGCCGGGCAGGCCCTGTTCGATCAGCTGTCGGATCAGGTCGGGGGTCATCGCAACTCGGGGAACGGGCCGCCGCCGGAGGGTTCGGGCGGTTCGGCTTAGAATGGTGCGTTCAGTCTAGCGGAAGCCCCACGCCGATGGCGTCCCCCGCCCCCACTCCCGAGCCCTTCGACTTCGCCGCCAGCGGCCGGCGCGTGTTCGAGATCGAGGCGCGCGGCCTGGCCGCGGTCGCCGCGCGCATCGACGGCCAGTTCAGCGCCGCCTGCCGGCTGATGCTCGAGTGCCGCGGGCGCGTGGTCTGCACCGGCATGGGCAAGTCGGGCCACGTCGCGCGCAAGATCGCCGCCACCCTGGCCTCGACCGGCACCCCGGCCTTCTACATGCACCCCGGCGAGGCCGGCCACGGCGACCTGGGCATGGTCACCGACGCCGACGTGGTGCTGGCGCTGTCGAACTCGGGCGAGAGCGACGAGCTGCTGATGCTGCTGCCGGTGCTCAAGCGCCAGGGCAACCGCCTGATCGCGATGACCGGCCGCGCCACCTCCACCCTCGCCCGCGAGGCCGACCTGCACCTGGACGTGAGCGTGCCGGCCGAGGCCTGCCCGCTCGACCTTGCCCCCACCGCCAGCACCACCGCGGCGCTGGCGATGGGCGACGCGCTCGCGGTGGCGCTGCTCGAGGCGCGCGGCTTCACTGCCGAGGACTTCGCCCGCTCGCACCCGGCCGGCGCGCTCGGCCGCCGCCTGCTGCTGCACATCCGCGACGTGATGCACCACGGCGAGGACGTGCCGAAGGTGCGCGAGACCGCGAGCATCAGCGAGACCCTGGTGGAGATGAGCCGCAAGCGCCTGGGCATGAGCGCGGTGGTGGACGCCGAGGATCGTCTGCTCGGCCTGTACACCGACGGCGACCTGCGCCGCACCCTCGACGATGCGACCGTGGACCTGCGCCACACCCGCATCGCCGAGGTGATGACGCGCACGCCCAAGACCATCCACGCCGACGCGCTCGCGGTCGAGGCCGCGCAGCTGATGGAAGCGCACAAGATCAACGCGCTGGTGGTGGTGGACGACGCCGGCAGGGTGGTCGGCGCACTCAACATCCACGACCTGCTGCGGGCGCGGGTGGTATGAGCGTCGAACACGATCCCGCGCTGCTCGCCCGCGCCGCCAGGATCCGCCTGCTCGGCCTTGACGTGGACGGCACGCTGACCGACGGCCGCCTGTATTTCGACGGCGAGGGCCGCGAGCTCAAGGCGTTCCATGTCCACGACGGCCAGGGCCTGGTGCTGCTGCGCCGCGCCGGGGTGCACGTCGCGCTGGTCACCGCGCGGCGCAGTCCGATGGTCGAGCGGCGCGCGGCCGAACTCGGGATCGAGGCGCACATGGGCGTGGCCGACAAGCGCGCATGCATGGAGACGCTGCGCGAACGGCTGGCGCTGGCGCCGGAGCAGGTCGCGTTCATGGGCGACGACCTGCCCGACCTGACCGCGCTGCGGCACGCGGGCCTGGCGGTGGCGCCGGCCGACGCGCACCCGTGGATCGCCGCGCGCGTGCACTGGCGCACGCAGGCCCGCGGCGGCGCGGGCGCGGTGCGCGAGCTGTGCGACCTGCTGCTGCTCGCGCAGGGCCGGGTCGAGGCGATCCTAGGCGAATCCGCCGCGCACGCCGTGCCGGCCGATGCCGGCGGAGGCACACGGTGAGCTGGCGCGGCCTGCTCGGCCTGGCGCTGCTGGTGGCCGCCGCGATCAGCGGCTGGGCGGTGTGGACGCAGCGCTCGGCGCCACAGCTCGCGAGCATGGCGCAGGCGCGGGCAGACTACCTGCTGCACGACTTCGAACTGGTTGCGCTCGACAGCCGGGGCCGCGAGGCCTTCATCCTGCGCGGCCCGCATCTGGAACGCCATCCCGGCGACCGCACCATGGCCCTGGCCACGCCCGAGTTCCGCTTCCCCGCGCGCGAAGGCGGCCACTGGGTGATGCGCGCACGCACCGGCTGGGTCAGCGCCGACGGCGACGAGGTGCGTCTGCGCGGAGATGTGGTCGCGGAAAGCCCGCCCACGATCACGCCGAAGCTCACCTTCGCCACGCAGAGCCTGAACGTGTACCCCGAACGAAACCTGGCGAGCACGCCCGACGTGGTCACCATCACCCGCCCGGGCTCTATACTGCGCGGCCGTGGCTTCCGCGCCGACCTCGACCGCAAGCGGTACGCGCTGCTTGCCGACGTGCACAACCGCTATGCGCCGACCCGCTGACCCGCTGTCCGTCCTTGCGCTCGCCGCGCTGCTCGCGGCAGGCACCGCGTTCGCGCGCTCGTCGGATCGCAACCAGCCGATGGACATCGAGGCCGGCTACCAGGAAGGCTCGATGGACGGCAACGGCGTCACCCTGCTCACCGGCGGAGTGGTCATCCGCCAGGGCAGCCTCGACATCCGCTCCGACCGCGCCGAGATCACCCTTGCCGGCGGCGACCCGGTACGGGCGGTGCTGACCGGCTCGCCCACGGTGCTCAAGCAGCAGATGGACGACGGCACGCCGATGACCGCGCGCGCCGCGCGCGTGGACTACGACCTGCGCACCGAGATCGTGACCTTCACCGGCAACGTCGAGATCACCCAGCCGCGCGGCACGATGAGCGGCCAGCGCGTGGTCTACAACCTGCAGAGCGGCCGGGTCGAAAGCGGCGGCCAGGGCGCGGGCCGGGTCAAGATGCGGATCCTGCCGCGTGGCGCGCGCACGCCGGACGGAGGCGCGCCCTGATGCTGGTCGCCAGCGGACTGCGCAAGCGTTACCGCGCGCGCGAGGTCGTGCGCGATTTCGGCCTGAGCCTGGATGCGGGCGAAGTGGTCGGCCTGCTCGGCCCCAACGGCGCCGGCAAGACCACCTGCTTCTACATGATCGTCGGCCTGGTGCCGGCCGACGCCGGCCGCATCGTGCTCGACGGCCGCGACATCACCGACCAGCCGATGTACGTGCGCGCCAAGCTCGGCGTGGGCTACCTGCCGCAGGAACCGTCGGTGTTCCGCAAGCTCAGCGTCGCCGACAACCTGCGCCTGGTGCTCGAACTGCGCGACGACCTCGACGCCGCCGGGCGCGAGCGCGAACTCGAACGGCTGCTGGACGAGCTGCAGGTCGGACACGTCGCCGGCCAGAGCGGCGCCAGCCTGTCCGGCGGCGAACGCCGGCGGGTGGAGATCGCGCGTGCCCTGGCCGCACGGCCGCGGCTGATGCTGCTCGACGAGCCCTTCGCCGGCGTGGATCCGATCTCGGTCGGCGAGATCCAGCGCATCGTCCGCCACCTCAAGTCGCGCGGCATCGGGGTCCTGATCACGGACCACAACGTCCGGGAAACCTTGGGCATCTGCGACCGGGCGTATATCCTCAACGAAGGCAGCGTGCTCGCCCAGGGGGCTCCGGAGGCGCTGCTGGCGAACCCGGACGTCCGTCGCGTCTATCTCGGCGAGGCCTTCCGCCTCTGACGGGCGCGCGGCCGACGGCGCCGGCCGGCCGCGTTGACACGGATACGACATGAAGCCCCGCCTGCAAGCCTCGCTCGGTCAGCATCTGGTGATGACGCCCCAGCTGCGCCAGGCGATCCGCCTGCTGCAGTTGTCGCAGCCGGAGCTGGAGCAGGAGATCCGCCAGGCGGTGGAGAGCAACCCCCTGCTGGACTGGGCCGAACCCGAGCCGCGGGGCGCGGAGGAGGCCGAGCCGGCGCCGGCGGCCGCGGAATCCGAGCCCGGCCAGGCGCCGCCCGAGGAGGACACCCCCGCCTGGGAACCGGAGGAACCGTGGCCGGCCACGGCCGGCGGCGGCCACGCGCCGGACGAGGATGCTCCCCCCGCGGACCAGGCGGCCGAGCCCGAGACCCTGCAGGACCACCTGCTGTGGCAACTGCACCTGAGCGCCCTCTCGCCCCGCGACCGCCTGATCGGGGCGGCCCTGATCGAGGCCATTGACGCCGACGGTTACCTGCGCGCCCCGCTCGCGGACATCGCCGCGGCCCTGCCGGCCGAGCTCGGGGTCACCGAGGACGAGATCGTCACCGTACTGCACCGGGTGCAGCACTTCGACCCGGTCGGGGTCGGCGCCCGCTGCCTGGCCGAATGCCTGCGCCTGCAACTCGAGCTGCTGCCGGAGGCCACCCCGGGCCGGGCCTTGGCCCTGTCCCTGGCCGAGCACTGGCTCGAACGCCTGCCCCGCGCCGGCGTGCCGGGCCTGGCCCAGGAACTCGGTCTACCGCTGGCCGAGGTCGAGGGCGCGGTGCAACTGCTGCGCTCGCTCGACCCCCGCCCCGGCGCCCAGCATGGCGGCCTGGGCGCCGACACCTACATCGTCCCCGACTGCGTGGTCTGGCGCGAGCACGGCCAGTGGCGGGTGGCGCTGGCCGCCGGCGCCCTGCCCCCGGTCTCCATCCACCGCGGCTACGAACGCCTGATCCGCTCCGCCGACGAGGCCGACGCCGCCTACCTGCGCGGCCGCCTGCAGGAGGCGCGCTGGCTGCTCAAGAGCCTGAAGGCGCGCGGCGAGACCCTGCTCAAGGTGATGCGCTGCCTGGTGCGCGAACAGGCCGCCTTCCTGGAGTTCGGCGAACAGGCGCTGCGCCCCCTGACCCTGCGCGAGGTCGCCGCCGAGGTCGGCCTGCACGAATCCACCATCTCGCGCGCGATCGCGCGCAAGTACGCGCGCACCCCGCGTGGAACCATCCCCCTGCGCGCCTTCTTCGCCTCCGGCATCGAGACCGGCGCCGGCGGCGAAACCTCCAGCACCGCGATCCAGGCCATGATCCGGCGTCTCATCGAGGCCGAGAACCCGCGCAAGCCGCTCTCCGACGCGCGCCTGGCCGAGACCCTGAAGGCCACCGGCGTCCCGGTGGCGCGCCGCACCGTCGCCAAGTACCGGGAAGCGATGAACATCCCGGCCTCCCACGAGCGCGTCCGCATGGACTGACCGCCCGGATCCGGCCGGACGGACTGCCCAGCGGGCCGCCGGCGCGCTACCCTCATCCCCGGACCTGACGAAGGAGGTGGACGATGCGTATCGAGACCCACGGCCAGCAGATCGAAGTCACGCCGGCGCTGCGCAGCTACGTGGAAAGCAAGCTCGCGCGCCTGGCCCGGCATTTCGACCAGCCCTTCGAGGTGCGCACCCAGCTGAGC
This sequence comes from Vulcaniibacterium gelatinicum, assembly GCF_008033445.1. Classification (GTDB taxonomy): domain Bacteria; phylum Pseudomonadota; class Gammaproteobacteria; order Xanthomonadales; family Xanthomonadaceae; genus Vulcaniibacterium_B; species Vulcaniibacterium_B gelatinicum. The sequence continues at coordinate 4,038 of NZ_VNKO01000027.1, read as the reverse complement.
CTGGACAAGCCGGCGCACAAGGCCGAGGCCAACATCAGCATCGGCGGCCGCACCCTGCACGCCGACGCCTCGGCCGAGAACATGTACGCCGCCATTGATCTGCTCGCCGACAAGCTCGACCGCCTCCTGCTCAAGCACAAGGAGAAGCTGGTGGACCAGCACCGCGGCAACAGCGCCGCTCGCAGCTACGGCTGACGCCCGGCCCGCGGATGCCCCTCAGCCAGCTGCTGAACGCCGAGCGGATCGTCATCCTGGTCGAGCCCGGCGACCGCGACGCCGTGCTCGACGCCGCCGCACGCCTGCTCGCCGACGCCGGCATCGCCGAGCGCACCCCGCGCGCGCAGGCGATCGGCGCCAGCCTGCGCAGCCGCGAACGGCTGGGCAGCACCGCGATCGGCCACGGCATCGCCATCCCGCACGGCCGCACCGACGCCTTCGAGGACGCGCGCGGCGCGTTCCTGCGCCTGGACCGCCCGGTGGACTTCGACGCCGCCGACGGCCAGCCGGTGGACCTGGTGTTCGCGATGGCGGTGCCCGAGCATTACGTGCAGCAGCACCTGCAACTGCTCGCCGAACTCGCCGCGCGCTTCGCCGACCCCGGGTTCCGCGCCAGCCTGCGCGCCGCGCCCGACCTCGCCCGCCTGCGCTCGCTCCTGCTCGAAGACGCCGCATGAACGCCCGCATCACCGCCCGCGAGCTGTTCGACCAGCAGCGCGAACGGCTGGAACTGAGCTGGATCGCCGGCCGCGCCGGCGAGGACCGCGTGCTCGAGGCGGTGGAGACCGTCGCCCGCCGGCCCTCGCTCGCCGGCTACCTCAACATCATCTACCCCAACAAGGTGCAGATCCTCGGCACCGAGGAACTGTCCTGGCTCGACGCGCTCGACGCGCGCCAGCGCTGGGAGACGATCGAGAAGATCATCCAGTTCCGCCCGCTCGCGCTGGTGATCAGCAAGAACCAGCGCTGCCCGGAGGACCTGCGCGCCGCCGCCGAGGAGTCGCACACCCCGCTGTGGTCCTCGCCGCGGCGCGGCCACGAGCTGCTCAACCACCTGCTGTACCGGCTCGCGCGCACGCTCGCCCCGCGCGTCACCCTGCACGGGGTGTTCATGGAGATCTACTCGATCGGCGTGCTGATCACCGGCGAGTCCGGCTCGGGCAAGAGCGAGCTCGCGCTGGAGCTGCTCACCCGTGGCCACCGCCTGGTCGCCGACGACGCGCCCGAGTTCACCCAGATCGCGCCCGACGTGCTGGACGGCACCTGCCCCGAGCTGCTCCAGGACCTGCTCGAAGTGCGCGGCCTGGGCGTGCTCAACGTGCGCGAGATGTTCGGCGACACCGCGGTGAAGCGGAACAAGTACCTGCGCCTGATCGTGCACCTGACCCGGCCGCAGCTCGAACCGCATCCCGGCGGCATCGAACGCATCACCGGCGACCTCGGCAGCCGCCGCGTGCTCGACCTCGACGTGCCCATGATCACCCTGCCGGTGATGCCCGGCCGCAACCTCGCGGTGCTGACCGAGGCCGCCACCCGCATGCACATCCTGCGCGCCAAGGGCGTGGACCCCGCGGCCGCGTTCATGGCCCGGCACAGCCATTTCCTGGAACGGGGCACGCCATGAGCCTGGCGCCCGCGCACCCGGCCGCGCCCAGCCTGGTGGTGGTCAGCGGCATGTCCGGCTCGGGCAAGTCGGTGGCGCTGAACACCTTCGAGGACCTCGGCTTCTACTGCGTGGACAACCTGCCGGCGGAACTGCTGCCCGCGTTCGTGCGCAGCGTCGCCGGCGACGAGGCCACCCCGGCCAAGCTCGCGGTCGGCATTGACGTGCGCAACCGCAACACCGACCTCGCCAGCATCCCCGAGTGGCTCTCGGCGGTGGGCAAGCTCGGCTTCGACCCGAAGCTGCTGTTCTTCGACACCCGCGACGAGGTGCTGCTGCGCCGCTACGCCGACACCCGCCGCCGCCACCCGCTCAGCCACCTCGGCCTGCCGCTGGCGGACGCGATCTCGCTCGAACGCCAGGTGCTGCGCCCGCTGCGCCGAATCGCCGACGAGGTGGTGGACACCAGCGACCTCAACGTCCACCAGCTGCGCCGCCACATCACCACCCGCTTCGCCCTGAGCGAGAGCACCGGCCCCTCGCTGCTGTTCGAATCCTTCGCCTACCGCCACGGCGTGCCCGCCGACGCCGACTTCGTGTTCGACGCCCGGGTGCTGCCCAACCCGCACTGGAACCCCGAACTGCGCCCGCTCTCCGGCCGCGACGCCGCGGTGCGCGAATTCCTCGACGCCCAGGACCCGGTCGCCGCCTACCTCGCCCAGGTCACCGCCTTCCTCGACCACTGGCTCCCGCACCTGCGCACCGAAGCCCGCAGCTACGCCACCGTCGCCTTCGGCTGCACCGGCGGCCGCCACCGCTCCGTGTACCTCGCCGAACGCCTCGCCGAGCACTTCCGCGCGCGCGGCTGGGAGGACGTCGCCGTGCATCACCGCGAGCTGGACTGACCGGAAAAGGGGTCAGGTTCATTTCCGACCGCTGCCCGTGCAGCTTTCCGAGTGACGCACCGCCATCCTGCGGCCATGCTGCGGCTGTCGTCCACGGCCGGGCGCCTTGTCGCGAATGATGCAGGCGGTCGGTCGCCGTTACGTCGCCTGCTTCAACACGCGCTACCGCAGGACCGGAACGCTCTGGGAAGGGCGCTTCAAGTCGGCGTTGGTAGACAGCGATCGCTACGCGCTCGCCTGCTACCGGTACATCGAACTCAACCCGGTGCGCGCCGGCATGGTCGGTACACCAGGCGATTACCCCTGGAGCAGCCATCATGCGAACACCGGCAGGCAACTCGACGATGACGTAACGTTTGTTTCGCACATTTGACGAAGGCGGTGGCCCTGGCTGAAGTTTGGGACTGCGACGTTCCAACCAATCAACAAGGACCACCACCATGAACGAGTCTACGCCTGCCCTGGGCAAGGTGATCAAGATCGACGAGGCCCGGATCCAGGACCACCTCGGGACCATCGTGCGCAGCACGGTCGAGGAGACCTTGAACGGGCTGCTGGACGCCGAAGCGGACCGCGTGTGCGGTGCGGGGCGCTACGAGCGCAGCGAGCAGCGCCGGGACACGCTGGCCGGACACTATGAGCGCACGCTGCATACGAGAGCGGGCGAGGTGAGGCTGAGGGTGCCCAAGCTGCGCAAACTGCCGCTGGAGACGGCGATCATCGAGCGCTACCGGCGGCGGGAGGCGTCGGTGGAGGAGTCGCTGATCGAGATGTACCTGGCCGGGGTGTCGGTGCGGCGGGTCGAGGACATCACCGAGGCGCTGTGGGGCACGCGGGTCAGCGCCGGGGCGGTGAGCCGCTTGAACCAGAAGGTCTATGCGCGGATCGAGGCCTGGCGCAACGAGGCGATCACGGGAAGCTACCCCTACGTGTATCTGGACGGGATCGTGCTCAAGCGCACCTGGGCGGGCGAGGTGCGCAACGTGTCGGTGCTGGTCGCGATCGGCGTGGACGCGGACGGGTATCGCAAGGTGCTGGGCGTGGCCGAGGGCGCGAAGGAGGACAAGGCCGGCTGGAGCGGCTTTCTGGCCCACCTGAAGGCGCGCGGCCTGGGCGCCCCGCAGGTGTTCATTTCCGACGCGTGTGGCGGCCTGGTGGAGAGCCTGGGCGAGCACTACCCGGACAGCCGCTGGCAGCGCTGCGTGGTGCACTTCTACCGCAACGTGTTCAGCGTGGTGCCCAGCGGCAAGGTGCGCGAGGTGGCGGCGATGCTCAAGGCGATCCATGCCGCCGAGGACATCGAGGCAGCACAAGCCAAGGTGTTCGTGTTGAGTATTTCCCCGACAGTCCGCCCCTCCAGTAGCCCCTGAGAGGGGCGGACACCTGGCCTTGGCCGACGGGGTCATGCGGCGAGGGTATCAGGGATGGTTTCTGCGGTCTCCTCGGGCTCGGGGATCATCGGCGGCAGCGCGTCGATCTGCAGCGCCTGCTGAAGCGCCATCGCCGGCGTGCGGCCCTTCAGGCGATAGCCCT
>NZ_VNKO01000026.1 GCF_008033445.1 Vulcaniibacterium gelatinicum | reverse complement strand
GAGCACCGGGTGCTGATGGGCGACACCGCACGGGATGCGGTGTGGAAGGCGCTGGGCGGGATGCTCGCCGAGACCTGGACCCATGCCTCGGGCGCGGCCATGCCGCTGGCCCGCTTGGCGCTGGACACCGGCTTTGCGACACAGGAGGCCTACGCCTTCGTGCGCGCCTGCCCCGACGCGCTGGGCCTGGCCACGCCGATGGCGATCATGATCGGTACCGGCCTCGGCGCGCGCCACGGCATCCTGTTCAAGCACGCCGAGGCGATCGAGCAGAGCGCGCGGCTGGACGTGATCGTGTTCGACAAGACCGGCACGCTGACGGTCGGCCAGCCGGAAGTGGTGGACATGGTGGTGGCCGACGGCTGGACCCCGGAGCGCCTGCTGGCCATCGCGGCAGCCGTCGAGGCGCACTCCGAGCATCCGCTGGCGCAGGCCATCCTCAAGCGTTCCGGCGCGCCGGCGGTGCTCGCCACCGGCTTCACCAACATCGACGGCCAGGGCGCCACCGGCGTGGTCGACGGCGTCGCGGTGCTGCTCGGCAACCGGCTGCTGATGCAGGCGCACGGCGTCGAGCTGGCGGAACTGGAGGCGGAGGCCTCGCGCCTGGCTGGCGGCGGACGCACGGTGATCTTCGTCGGTGTCGGTGGCCGGCTGGCGGGGCTGTTCGCGATCGCCGACGCGATCCGGCCGACCTCGCAGGCGACCATCCAGGAACTGCACCGCCGCGGCGTGCAGGTGGCGATGATCACCGGCGACAACCGCCCCACCGCCGAGCGCGTGGCGGCCGATCTTGGCATCGACATCGTGCTCGCCGACGTGCTGCCGGGCGACAAGGCGGCCGAGGTGAAGAAGCTGCAGGCGCAGGGGCGCAAGGTCGGCATGGTCGGCGACGGCGTCAACGACGCCCCGGCGCTGACCCAGGCCGACGTCGGCTTCGCGATCGGCGCCGGCACCGACGTCGCCATCGAAAGCGCCGACGTGGTGCTGATGCGCAGCGATCCCTACGACGTCGTGCGCGCGGTCACCATCGCCCGCGCCACGCTGCGCAAGATGCACCAGAACCTCGGCTGGGCGGTCGGCTACAACCTGATCGCCTTTCCGCTCGCCGCCGGTGTCGCCTATCCGCTGACGCTGTCGCCGGAGATCGCCGCGCTGTCGATGTCCGGCAGCTCGGTCATCGTCGCGCTCAACGCGCTGCTGCTGCGCCGCGTGCGCCTGGAACCGGGCGCCCACGAGGAGCGCGTCGGCGCGGCCGGCCTTCACGCCGCGTTCGCCGTCACCGTGGGTTCCATTTCAGCCGCCGCGGCAAGGTCGCCGCCGGCTCGCCGGATGCCCGCCATGCGCACCCCCGACGTGTCCCACGGTCCGCACGCCACGCGGCACGCGCCGCCGGCGTCGTCGCCCCGTGCCGTGGCCGCTTCGCCTCTGCGCAGGCGGTTCGCGGCGTTGCTCGCCGAGGCCGACGTGCGCCTCGACGGCGACCGTCCGTGGGATCTGCAGGTGCGCGACGAGCGCCTGTTCGCGCGCGTGCTCGCGACCGGCTCGCTCGGTTTCGGCGAGGCCTACATGGACGGCTGGTGGGACGCCGCGCAACTCGACGTGCTGCTGGCGCGCCTGCTCAAGGCCGGGCTCGACCGCCGCGTGCGCGGCATCGGTGACCTGTGGCTGGCGCTGCGCGCCACGCTGATCAACGCCCAGGCCGGACGCCGCGCCTACCGCGTCGGCGAGCGCCACTACGACCTCGGCAACGACCTCTACCGCGCGATGCTGGGCCGCAGGCTGGTGTATAGCTGCGGCTACTGGCGCGAGGCGGCCGATCTCGACGCCGCGCAGGAAGCCAAGCTCGACCTGGTCTGCCGCAAGCTCGGCCTGCAGCCGGGCATGCGCGTGCTCGACATCGGCTGCGGCTGGGGCGAGGCGCTGAAGTTCGCCGCCGAGCGCTACGGCGTGCGCGGCGTGGGCATCACCGTCTCGCGCGAGCAGGCGGCGTTCGCGCGCGAGCTGTGCGCCGGGCTGCCGATCGAGATCCGGCTGCAGGACTATCGCGAGCTCGACGAACGCTTCGACCGCGTGTTCTCGATCGGCATGTTCGAGCACGTCGGCGTGAGGAACTACCGCCGCTACTTCGAGATGGTGCGGCGCTGCCTGCCGGCCGACGGCCTCACGGTGTTGCACACGATCGGCACCAACGTCTCCACCAACCGCACCGATCCGTGGATCGACCGCTACATCTTCCCGAACTCGATGCTGCCCTCGGCCGCGCAGATCGCCGCCGCCAGCGAGGGCCTGTTCGTTCTCGAGGACTGGCACAACTTCGGCACCGACTACGACCGCACGCTGCAGGCCTGGCGCGACAACATCGAGGCCGCCTGGCACACCTTGCCCGCGCGCTACGACGAGCGCTTCCGTCGCATGTGGCGCTACTACCTGCACGCCAGCATGGCGATGTTCCGCGTCCGCCACGCGCAGCTATGGCAGGTGGTGCTCAGCCCCGAGGGCGTGCCCGGCGGCTACGTGGCGCCACGCTAGCCGCTGCACCTGATCGCCACATCGCCGTCACCCTCGGGCGGTGATGCTGGTCGCACCTCGACGGCGTCGTTCGCTCATGCTGCGGCTGTCAACCGTCCTTCCGCTGCTGCTGTCCGTGCTGCTGGCGGTCAGTGCCCCCTACGCCGGCGGGATGGGCGGATGCGCGCACGAAGCGGGCGCCGCCGCCACCCCACCTCACGACGAGGGGCACGAGTGCCCCGATCACGGTGCCGCTCCGGCATCGGATCACACGGCGGATACCGCACAGGCCGAGGGTTCCTGCTGCGACGCCGGGGCCTGCCGCTGCGGCTGCCTGCCGAGGACCGCCGCGCTGCCGGCATCGACGCCGGTGTTGCCCGCTCCGATCGCAGTGAGGGTTTCGGCCCCCGCGCAACATCCGCACGCCGATCCTCCGCCGGCGCACCGACTTCGACCTCCCATCGCGTGAGCGACGCCTTCCCCTACGCCGGCGCCTGACGTCGGGCGTGACGCCCGGCGGTGTCCGGTGCTTCCGATCGATCGCGCGTTCCGGCCTTCGCCGGAACCGAGAAGGACCGCACGCATGAACTCCGTCCCCGTCCCATTGCGGGAGGCATGGCTGCATTGGCTGCGGCACGACGCCGCCCCGCTGACAGAGCCCCGGCTCGGCCGCCTTGATCGCCGCCGCTGTCAGCTTGCCCGCACCCGTCGCCATGCCGATACCCCCACCCGATACCCCCAGCAGGGGGCCGATACCCCCAACGGTACCCCCACGTTGGCCGGGCTGCAATGGGACGCCCCGGAACGCTAGGCAACAAAAAAGTTCCGGTGTCAAGCCCTTCGTACAGATCACGCAGGGCTTGAAACCGTATATGGGACAGCAGGTTAGCTCTTTTCAAGGCCGCTTTGCAGAATGGCGGCTTCGTAGGCTAGGAGCTACATAGGAGCATCGGGAGAGAAGGACACATCGCGCTGCGTCGTGCTGGATTGCTGAGCAACGACGAGCCTGCCACATCATCATAGCCCACGAATCCGCATTCGTAGCTCGTCGGTTTCAGCATCAAATGGATTGTGCAGTGCGCCGACTTCGGTCCTCAACCTGGAACAATCCGCATCCTTTTGACAGTAGCCCACCCCTGCCATCCCGTATCAGGAACAACACGCTCAGTCCCTGCCGCGCCGCGAGTGCCAACCCGGCTTCGGAGCCTGTCACCATGAAGGCTGTGGCCCAGGCGTCGGCTTCTGCACAGGTCGGGGCAAGCACGGTGACCGACGCTGGCGAAGACAGCAGCGGCGCGCCCCGCAGCGGGTCCATTGTGTGCGACAAGCGGCGGCCCTGCACCGTCACGCCATGCCGGTAGTCGCCCGAGGTGGCGACAGCGCCATCTTGCAGGCGCAGGATCGAATTCGGAGCGCGGCAGTCTGGATCGGGCGCCTCGACCGCAATCGTCCATGCCTCGCCACCGGGCCGCAGGCCCAGCGCGCGCATCTCGCCGTCGATGCCGACCAGCCCCGCGGTGATGCCAAAGCTGCGCAGGGTCTGCGCCAGTCGATCCACTCCGTATCCCTTGGCGATGCCATTCAGGTCAAGCGTGATGGCCTCGCGTTTGCGCACCCGACTACCCGCCAGTTCCAGCGTCTCGTGCGCAGGGCGGCGTGGCGCGGACAGGGCACGGCGAATGCCTTCTTCATTGACGGCCTCCGGGCCGAAACCCCAAGCTTGCACTGCATCACCCATGCCGATGTCGAAGGCGCCGCCCGAGGCGCGCCCGATGGCCACGCCCAGGGCCAGTACCTGAGCCAGTTCATCAGGCACCACAACCGGTGTGTTTACCGGCGCCCGGTTCAGGCGCATCAGGTCGCTGTCCGGATTCCAGGTGGACATCTGTGCGTCCACCTCGTCGGTTGCCTGCTGCAAGGCTGCCTGCACCGGGCCGGTGTCGAATCCCGGCACGGCGAAAAACAGGGCAGACCAGCGCGTGCCCATGGTGGGGCCATTCAACGCATGGCGGATCAGTTCAGTAGATGTCTTCGACATAGCGGTCCCCGGCTTTGAGCATGGCGGGCGTCAGCCCAGCGGGTTTCAAGATGTCGGTCAGTGCTTCCGTCACGCCACGGGCCATGTCCCGCCCGCCGCACACCATGATCCTGGCGCCTTGGCGGATAGCCGCCACAACCTGTGGTGCCTGCAGCCGAAGCACGTCCTGCACATACTGCGGCCGCTCCCCGCGTGAGACGGCGATGGACAGATGCGCCAGCTTGCCATCGGTCTGCCAGCTCGACAATTCGTTCTGATAGAGGAAATCGCTGTCTGGGTGACGCAGCCCGAAGAACAGGTGCACGGGACGGTCTGACGTGTTGTTGCGGATGAAGCCCGCCAGAGGCCCCACGCCGGTGCCCGCGCCAATCAGAATCAGCGGCGCCCGGCCCGGGCCTGCATGAAAGCCCGGATGGCGCCGCAAGAAAGCGCGAACCGTCTGGCCGGGCTCCATCTGGGTGAGTTGGCCCGAGGCCAGGCCGCCGACATGCCGACGCACGACAATTTCGATGAAGCCATCGCGCGCGCCCGAGGCCAGCGAGTACAGGCGCGGGACCGCTGAGCCTTCGGGCACGATGCCCAGCAAGTCGCCGGGTTCGAAGCGCGTGAAGTGCTGGCCCGTCAGGCGCTGCCAGAAGGAAGCCGTAGGCAACGCAAAGCGCAAGATCGACATCGGTACTTGCACGGCCGCGCCGTAATCGCTGCGAGCCAACAGGGTCAGCGTCTGGGTGGCCGGCACAGCCGCTTGGTGAGCGAGTTCCAGTTCGATGCCCAGCGCCTGGCCCAGGGCGCGGCCCCAGTGGGCAAAGTCCTGCGGCGATTGGCGGTCGATAGTGTCAAAGGCCATCAAGGCAGGCCAGCCCTTGGCCTGGGCAGTCTGATCCACGGCGCGGGCAAACGCGCAAAAGGCTGGGAAGCTGCTGTCGCCAAAACCCAGAACCGCCAGCGGTGCGGTGGGCACGGTCTTCAAGGCTTGGAGTTGATCGAGAAAGCCCTTGGCCGAGGCTGGGGCATCGCCCTCGCCATAGGTGGCGGCGAGGACTACAAAGCGCCGGGCCTGGCGATAGCGTGCGGGCGCAAAGCCCGCCATGGGGGCCACGTGAACCAACTGCCCGGCGTCGCGCAAAGCGCGCGCCAGCGTGGCGGCAAAAGCCCAGGTGCTGCCGCCTTCGGAGCCCACCAGCACAATGGTGTCGGCCTGCGTGGGCGCTGTGTTGCCTTGGAGTCTGGGGCGGTTGCGCCATCCGGGCAGCCAGGTCAGCACCCCCGTCACCGCCAGCACCGGCACCCCCAGTGCCATCAGGCCCAAGATGAGCCCGAAGGCGGCGGCGCCCTGCCCGGTGTGCAGCATGTAGACCGTCTCCGACGCACGCTGCCTCAAACCCAGGTCTTGCCAGTCCAGCAGGGTGCCGGTGCCTTGGTCCACATGCCCCATGCCCCGCTCGGTTTTGAGGGTGAACATGTCCTGTGCATCGTCTGCGGCGGGAAAGCTCAACTCGCGCAGCTCGGCCACCGGCGTGGCGCGCAGCGCGGGCATCTCGGTCAGCGCCAGGCCGGCTTGGCCGCTGACCGCGGCTGGCGTTTCCAGGCTGGCGGTGTCGATCGTGACGAGCTCCAAGGTTTCGGCCGCCATCCACAGCGCGGTCACCGAAGACAGCACGAGACCCAGCACCGCCACGCGCGCGATGTCGGTGTGCAAGCGGCCAAGCAGCGGGCCACGCAGGCGTGTGAACCAGCGTCGCCAGCCACCCGTGCGGCGGGCTACCAGCACCGCGCCGGAGAGGGCCAGCAGCAGCATCGCCAGCGCGCCCGTCGCCACCATCCAGCGACCGCCGTCGCCCAGAAAGAGCGAGCGGTGCAGGTTGGTGAGCCAGCGCCGCAGTGAGTCCGGATCGGCGCTGGCCACGTCGAGGCCCGTGGCCGGGTTGATCACCGCCGAGCCCGGCTGGTCGCCATCGAACCACCATGCGCTGATCTGTCCCGAGGGCGCGCGCCTGATCTGTTCCAGACCCGGGTGCGCCGCTTGCACCCGCGCGGCCAGATCGGCCACGGTCAGCGTGGCTTCCGGCTGCACGGTGCGGGCCGACTCCAGCGCCGGAAACAGCGACAGCGCCGCGCCGCTCAGCGCCGTGACCAGCAGCAGGACGGTCAGCACCAAGCCCAGCCAGCGGTGCAGGATTCGCATCATCGCGCAGGCCTCCAATCAGCGTCAGAGCCCATAGCTGAAATCGGCGACATAGCGCCGCCCCGCAACGGGCTTGCCAGCGCCTGCGGTTGTCAGCGGCACCGACACATCACGCGGGCTGTCCTGCATGTCCTCGGCGGCGGCATCCACGTTCAACTTGTAGCCCGCATCGAACAGGGCGTCGGCCAGATCCACCGTCACCTTCAGACTGCGGCCTGCGCCCACGCTGGCGCCGGTGATGCCATCAATCTGCGGGCCCTTGCCGCCGGTGGCGCGATGCCAGTCCGTCAGGTGCTTGTAGTACTTTGATTTTTTGCCCGCGACCCACAGCGTGCGTACATAGGCGCCGTTCGCATCGGTCAGGTACAACGCCAGATAGGCGCCATCGCCCCCATAGTTTTTGAGTGTGGTGGTCAGGGTGACCGGACGTGCCGCAGCCAGGCCAGGCAGTGCCAGGGCGGTGGATACAACCAGGAAAGAGACGAGTTTTTTCATGATGATTCCTTTGCAAATGAGGCGATGTCATTGGTGGAGGTGTGGGGCCGTCTAGCGCAGCTCGAACGCCTCGTGATGAACGCGGCGCGGGCGCTGTCCCGCCGCTTGGAGCCCAGATACGACGGCATCGCGCAGCCCTGTCGGTCCGCAGTAAAACAACTCCGATTCGTGCAGTGGGAAAGGCACCAGTTGGGTCAACCGTTGCGCTGTGAAGCGCCCGTCTTCGGCGCTGGCCACGATATGCACCGTCAGGCCGGCATGGCGCGCGGCGATGGCGGCCAAGCGCTCGGCGGCGAAAGCCTCGGTCCGCGTTGTCACCACCCAGACCAGAGCAATCTCCTGCTGGTCGGTATCGGTCAATGCCTCGGCCCAGGCCAGGAAAGGGGTGATGCCGATACCGCCGGCCAGCCAGACCTGGCGCCGCGCGCGTTTGCGGAAAACGAAGCGACCGTAGGGCCCCTCGACCCGCAGGCGCTGACCGTGTGCCAGACGTTCGGGCAGGCGCCGGGTCCAGCCACCCAGGGCTTTGATGCCGAAACGCAGGTGACCATCCGCACGCGGAGCACTCGCGATGGTGAAAGGATGAGCCTCGGCCATCCCCGCATCGGGGGCCGACAGGAAAGCGAACTGACCCGGTCGCCAGCGCAGGGCACGACCTTCCGGGCGCAGCGTGACCTCCGCGACCGACCCGTGCCGGTCGATGTTCTCCAGCACAAAGGCACGCGGACGCAGGTACGGTGCGACGAACTGCATGAACAACCAAGCAGCCAACCCGGCCAGGCTCAATGCGTTCAGGTATAGATCCAGCGTGCCGTCCAGGCCGGAGGGCTTGTCGACGGCAAACTGGTGGAGTGCGGCGACGGCAAACAGAAGCCCGGTGAAGCGGTGAGTGAAGCGCCAGATCGACCAGGGCAACTCCAGCCGAGTGAAGGGAATCCGCTTGATCCAACTGATCAGGATCAGCCCGATGAGGCCATTGAATGCGACTTCACCGACGTCCGAAGCAAATTCTCCCAGCCGCGTTTCGCGCACAACATTTTCTAGCTCGGGCTCGAGGGTGTTGTGCCCGATCATCAGGGCCAGTGCGGCAATTCCCAGCCATTTGTGAACCTTATACATCCGATCGAGCCCCCCAAATAGGGGTTCGGCCCAACGCGGGCGTGCGGACAGGATCAAGGTCAGACTCATTGCGGCAATGGATGCCGCGCCGAGTGCAATACCCAGTGCGATGTCTGCACCGTAGGGAGCATAGGTCTGAGCACCGAGCACGGCGGCGTACAGAACAGCCAGGGTGGCCAGCATGGGCCCGGCAAGGTACATAGCGCGCTCCCTAGCGTGAGCCCTCTGGCGTCACCGGGACAGGCGCACGTTGCAGCCTGTCGTCCGCGGGTTTGCTCGTCTTGGCCGCCTGGCCGCGTACAGCAGGCAGGTAGCGCACCGCATCGGCGCCGGAGCGGAAGCGAACCTCCAGCTTCAGGATGGCCAGCGAGGTGGGGTCGATCTTCAGGCCGACCCGATTGCCATCGCTATCCCGGCCACGGACTTCGTAGCAGCCATCGTCGATGCGCAAGCGCTCCGCCGTGACGCCCAGGGCCGTAACATGGGCCGTCACGGCTTCGCGGGACTGCCATTCGGCCATGGGTCGGCGGCAATCGTCATCGGCCAAAGCGGCGCCAGAGGCGGTCAACGCGATGATCACGGCAATCGGTAGGAATGATTTCATGGTGAGCTCCTTTATCCTTGATGGCTTGAGGATGCTCTGCCAACGTGACCGCAGCCTGAGCCCTGAAAGAAAAAATCTTCAGGTTGTCGTCAGGTATGCCGTTGCGTTGGCCCCTATAGAGGAAAGGTTCCATGCGTGTCCTGCTGATTGAAGACGATGACGTGCTCGGTGCAGCCGTGCGCGACCAGATTGCGAGCGATGGCCATTCTGTGGATTGGGTGCGCCGCCTGGATGCGGGAGACAGCGCGATCGCGGGTGTGCCCTACGACCTTGCCCTGCTCGATTTGATGCTGCCGGATGGCCGGGGCATTCCCTTCCTGCGGCGCCTGCGCGCGCGGGGCGTGGTCACACCGGTCATCATCCTGACGGCGCTGGATCAGGTGTCGGACCGGATCGAGGGGCTGAATGCTGGCGCCGACGATTACCTCGTCAAGCCGTTTGATCTGGCAGAGCTGTCGGCGCGCATCGGGTCGGTCGCGCGGCGGTACAGCGGCAATCCCAATCCCATCCTTACCCATGGGCCGCTACAGATCGACTTGGCCGCACGCAGCATCCGCCGAGACGGCCACTTGGTGCCGCTGACGGCGCGCGAATGGGCGTTGTTCGAGGCCTTTCTATCCCGGCCTGGCCAGTTGCTCTCGAAGACACAACTGGAAGAAAAGCTCTATGCCTTCGACACCGAGGTGGAGAGCAACACCATTGAGGTGCATGTCAGCCGCCTGCGCAAGAAACTGGGCGCCGAGATCATCGTGACCGAACGCGGACTGGGCTATCGGTTGGGGCAGGCATGAGGATGCCCGGAAGCCTGCAGCGGCGCCTGGGGCTTTCGCTGGGAGTCCTGCTGACGGGGCTCTGGATCGGTGCCGCCTCAGTGACGGCGGTCCTGGCGCGCAATGCCATCGAAGAAATCTTTGACTCGGCCCTCCAGGAAACGGCGCAGCGAATCCTGCCGCTGGCAGTCGCAGACGTTCTTGGGCGTGAGGAAGAAGGGGTGACCCAGCGCCTGGCCGAAATCCGCGAGCACAACGAACTGCTCACCTATGCCGTGCGCGATGCCCAAGGACGCATCCTGCTGCTTTCGCACGACGCCAACCCGGTGGTCTTCCCTCATTGGAGTGGCATCGGATTCAGTCAGTCCACGACCCACCGCTTCTACAGCGAAGAGACACTGCAAGGCTCTATCCGGCTCACTGTCGCCGAACCGCTGGAGCATCGCATGGTCGTGGCGCGTGAGATCCAGATGGGTTTGGTTCTGCCCTTGTTGATTTTTCTGCCCATTGCGCTGCTGGCCATCGTGCTGACCGTGCGTACGACCCTGGCCCCCTTGCGGCGCTTCCGTGAACGGCTGGCGGCACGTGGGGTACGCGATCTGTCGCTGGTCCCGGCGGATGAACTGCCGGCAGAGATCGCGCCGGTGGCCGACACCCTGAACGGCTTGCTCGGGCGGCTCGGCGCCGCCTTCGAAGCCGAGCGCAGCTTCGCCGCCAATGCCGCCCATGAACTGCGCACGCCGCTGGCGGGCGCCATCGCGCAGGCCCAGCGCCTGCAGGCAGAGACGGGCGACCCGGCGGCAAAGGCCCGCGCATCCGATATCGAAGCGACACTCAAGCGCCTGACACGGCTCTCCGAACGCTTGATGCAACTGGCGCGGGCCGAAGGCGGGCGGCTGCGTCTGGAGCACGCCTCGGATCTGCGGCACGTGGCGCGGATCCTGACCGACGAGTTGTCTCGTACCACGAGCGCGGATCGAATCTCCCTGGTGCTGCCACCCGATCCTCTGATGTCGGACCTCGACCCCGACGTATTCGCCATCCTCTATCGCAACCTCGTCGAAAATGCCTTGCGCCATGGCGCGGACGGTACGCCCATCCATGTTTCGCTGACCAACGATGGCGTGCTGACGGTCGCCAACGATGGACCGATCGTGCCGGGCGACGTTCTTGCCCGTTTGACGGACCGATTCGAGCGTGTGGGAAAGCTCAGGGATGGCAGCGGTCTCGGGTTGGCGATTGTTCAGGCGATTGCACAGCGCACCGACAGTGCGCTGGTTCTAAGGTCGCCGAGGCCTGGACAGGGTTCAGGCTTCGAGGCATGCCTGACGCTTCCCACTACGAAGGGTGACAACAACCTGTTGATCGATCCGGGCAGCCGTTTCGGCAATTCGCCGAGCTGAGTACACGATTAGCTTGGTTTAGGGGGGCGCGGTCTTGTCCGTGCCTCCCTTCTTGAATCCTCTATCCCCCGCCATGAACGCCTCTAGCATGTGCGGGATCAACTTCTCTGCATCGACCGCCTCGCCATACGTCTGCGCGTGCATCGCGGCGTAGCGATCGAGGTCGGCTTTCAGGCTGGCCGGGCAGGCAAAGGTCAGCTTGACGTTCTCGGTCTTGGGCAGCGGCCCGAGCCGCAGCTTGTTGGTCGTGCTCATTGCGAAGCTCCCCGATTGAAGAACAGCGGCTGGTAGGGCCGTAGCACCAGATCCCGGTTGACGATGATGCGAACCGGCAGGCCAGGCCGCTCGGTCAGGGTCGGCTGGATGTTCATGTTGCGCCGGGTGATCTCCTGGCCGACCTGATTGATGCTGTCCTGGGCGCTATCGCGCCCGGCGATGACGATGCGGTTGCCGTCCTGGCGGTTCTCCGGCGCGGCCAGTTCGGCGCCCACGCCCAGCAGCGTCGTCAGCACCGCACCGGCGACGATGCGCTTCCAGTGCCAGTCCACGTCGTCTTCCAGGCCGGCGTAGCCGGCCGGGTCGGTGCCCACGAGGTTGTCGAGCGTCAGCGAGGACGTGTCGGGCAGGATGATCCGGTTCCACACCACCTGCACGCGGCTCTGTCCGTAGCTGACCTGGCTATTGTAGCGCCCGAGGATGCGCGATCCCTGCGGGATCAGTAGGAACTTGCCCGTGGCCGTGTCAAAGACCGGCTCCGTCACCGTGGCGATTACGTCGCCCGGCAAGTCCGACTTGATGCCCGTCACCAGCGCGCCCGCGATCACGGTTCCGGCCATCACCTGGTAGGGCGACGCCGGCAGCGCCAGATTGCCGGAATTGCGTGTTTCCGTAGAGCCCGCTTTCAGGAATGCTTCCTTCTGGTCTTGCCGGTTCTGCACGGCGGTCGGGTCGGCAAGCTGCGCCGCCACCGATGCCGGCCCGGCAGCGAGCGGGTCGAAGGCCGCGAGCGCGCTTGCACCACCAGGCGCACCCGGCGTTACCTGCGCCACCGTAACGGCGGCCTGGCCTTGACCGCCCGAGCGGAAGAATACCGACGAAGCCGACGCGGCTTCCGCCTCCTTGCGCAAGGCGTCGTTGGGATCGTGGCCGGGGGCAGCGTAAGCGGCCACGGCTGGCTGCTGCGAGTTCACGATGGCCGGCCCCAGATCGCCCGGCAGCGGCGGCCCCAGCTCGGGCACCTTCGGCGGCAGCTTCGAGTAGTCGGCCGGCAGGCCATCCAGTCCTTCGGACTTCGACACGCGATCGACGTTGTAAAGCTCGGTCTGCTCGCCCACGCCACGCCGATGTGGCTGCAATGACCAGATCGTGGCGCCGAGCACGGCGACCGACAGGCTGCCGACGAGGATGGCCAGCGTGCGCCGGTTCAGGCGCGTGACCGGGCGCGGCTGGGCGCGCAGCGCCACCGCCTCGGGCGCTACCTTGCTCGCCGAAGGCGCGGCAAGGTCGGGAGTGTCGTCCTGGCTCATGGTCAGTTCCTCCGCGTGCCGTCCGTGCGCTCGATCCGCACCACGTCGCCCTTGTCACCGCCCAGGCGCAGTTCAGCCGCGCCGAACAGTCGATCCACGATGTAGTACGGCGAGCGGAAGCGGTAGTTCACCAGTTGCCCGTCGCCCTGCGCGCCGATGACAAACAGCGGCGGCAGCTCGCCTTGCGCGATGCCGGCGGGGAACTGGATATAGACCTTCTGCCCGTCGTCGAAGGCGCGCAGCGGCTTCCACGGCGGATTACTGCCGCTGACCGCGTAGCGGAAGCGCAGGTTCTCCAGCGCCAGCCCGGTATCGACCGGCGCGGCGGCGCTGGCCGCCTGTGCCTGGCGCTGCAAAGCCAGTATCCGGTCGCGTGGGTACTCCCACGACACGGATGCCATCCACGTCTTCTCCGTCGAGGTCAGCTCCAGCAGGTACGTTCTGCGGCTGGTGGTGATGACGAGATTGGTCTTGAGGCCAGAGCGGATGGGTTTGACCAGCACGCTCACGCGCAAGTCGGCGCCGCTGCCGCTGGACGTGTCGCCCACGATCCAGCGCACGGTATCTCCGGCAGCCACCGTCACCAGCTCCTCGCCCGGCTGGAGCGAAACCACGGTCACGCGGCCCACGGCCGCATAGACCTGATAGAGCGCGCCATCCGTGAAGGGCCACACCTGAATCGCATTGACGTAGCCCTCGCGCGTGGGCGCGACGCGGGCCTCGGCATTGGCGCGCGAGACGCGCACCCTCTCGTCTGCCGGTTCCGGCGTGGGTTTGGCATCTTCCGCCTCGGGCACGGGCTTCAACTGCGCCGGCATCGGCAGCACCTCGGGCACGGCCACCACCTCCACCGGCGCAGGCGGCTCGGGCAGCGGCTGGGCCTGCACCGGCTCATCGAGCGAGATGGTCGGCGGTGGCTTGCCCTGCGTGGCGCAGCCCGCGAGGGCAAGCAAGATCACCGGCAAGGCGGATTTACGGAAAAGATCATTCATGGCTCTTTTGAAATTCGAGTGGGTTATGCCACGTGCGGGTTGAGGCGCGAGAAGTCGAGCTTGCCGGCGATCAGGAAGATGACGGTGCGCATGGTGTCGAGCCGGGTGTAGCCGCGGGCCTTGCGCTTGGCGGCCTGGAACAGGCCGTTGATGGCTTCCAGGAAGCCGTTGGTCTGGCGGGTCTGGCTCCAGGCCAGGATGCCGTCGAAGTGCTTGCGGATCATCCGCGCGACGTCCTTCATCGGCTCGACCTTGGAGCGCATGACGTTCGTGCACCACTGCCTGA
>NZ_VNKO01000025.1 GCF_008033445.1 Vulcaniibacterium gelatinicum | reverse complement strand
CGCGGAAAGGCTGGAAAGGTCGCCATCGTCGCCGTCATGCGGAAGATGCTGGTCATCCTCAATGCACGCATGCGGGACGCCATGGCAGGGGCTCCCGCCATGGCCTGATCAAGACAGTTGCTCAGTCGTGGACCAGGCGCGCGATCACCCGCTCGGCCAGCTCCTCGGCTGGGGCAGCGGTGGTGTCCAGATGCAGCTCCGGCGCTTCCGGCGGCTCGTACGGGGAATCGATGCCGGTGAAGTGCGGCAGTTCGCCGCGCCGCGCCTTGGCGTACAGCCCCTTCGTGTCGCGCCGCTCCGCCTCCTCGAGCGGGGTGTCCACGAACACCTCCACGAACTCGCCCGGCTCGAACAACGCCCGCGCCGCGCGCCGCTCGGCGCGGAACGGCGAGATGAAGCTGACCAGCACGATCAGGCCGGCATCCACCATCAATTTGGCCACCTCGGCCACGCGGCGCAGGTTCTCGACCCGGTCCTCGTCGGTGAAGCCCAGGTCACGGTTGAGGCCGTGGCGCACGTTGTCGCCGTCGAGCGTGTAGGTGTGCAGGCCGAGCGCGTGCAGGCGCTTCTCCACCAGGTTGGCGATGGTGGACTTGCCGGCGCCGGACAGGCCGGTGAACCACACGCAGCGCGGCGTCTGGCGCTTGATCCGGGCGCGCGCGGCCTTGTCCACGTCCAGGTGCTGCCAGTGGATGTTGCCGGCGCGGCGCAGCGCGAAGTCGAGGGTGCCGGCGCCGACGGTGGCGTTGGTCAGGCGGTCGATCAGGATGAAACCGCCGAGCGCGCGGTTGGCGGCATAGGGCTCGAACGCGAGCGGACGATCCAGACTGAGGTTGCAGTAGCCGACCTCGTTCAGCTCCAGGTGCTTGGCGGCGAGCGGGGCGCGGGTGTGCACGTCCACCCGGTGCTTGAGTTCGGTGATGGTGGCCACCGCGGTAGCGGTGCCGAGCCTGATCCAGTACGGACGCCCGGGCAGCATCGGCTGGTCGTCCATCCACAGCAGGTGCGCGGCGAACTGGTCGGCGACCTGCGGCGGCGCGGCCGCGGCCGCGATCACGTCGCCGCGGCTGACGTCCACTTCGTCGGCGAGGGTGAGCGTCACCGCCTGCCCGGCGACGGCGACGGCGAGTTCGCCGTCGGGGCCGAGCACGCGCGCGACCGTGGTCCGCCGCCCCGAAGGCAGCACCACCACGGCGTCGCCCGGACGCACGCTGCCGGCGGCGATGGTGCCGGCGAAGCCGCGGAAGTCCTGGTGCGGGCGATTCACCCATTGCACCGGCAGCCGCAAGCCGGCCTCCGGCCCGTCGCGCCCGACCTGCACCGTCTCCAGGTGCTCGAGCAGGCTCGGGCCCTCGTACCACGGCATCGCCGCCGAACGTACGGTGAGGTTGTCGCCGCGCAGCGCCGACAGCGGCAGGCAGTGCACGTGCGGGATGCCGAGCTGCGCCGCCAGCGCGCGGTACTCGCCCGCGATCCGCTCGAACGTGGCCTGGTCGTAGCCGACCAGGTCCATCTTGTTGACCGCCAGCAGCACGTGGCGGATGCCGAGCAGGGAGACGATATAGCTGTGGCGGCGGGTCTGGTCGAGCACGCCCTTGCGCGCGTCCACCAGCACCACCGCCAGGTCCGCGGTGGAGGCGCCGGTGGCCATGTTGCGGGTGTACTGCTCGTGGCCCGGGCAGTCGGCGACGATGAAGCGCCGCTTGTCGGTGCCGAAGAAGCGGTAGGCCACGTCGATGGTGATGCCCTGCTCGCGTTCGGCCGACAGGCCGTCGAGCAGCAGGGCGAAGTCCATCTCCGCGCCCTGGGTGCCGTGGCGGCGGCTGTCGGCCTCGAGCGCGGACAGCTGGTCGGCGAACAGCGCCTTGCTCTCGTACAGCAGGCGCCCGATCAGGGTGCTCTTGCCGTCGTCCACGCTGCCGCAGGTGATGAAGCGCAGCAGGTCCTTGTGCTCGTACTCGGCCAGGTACGCGGCGAGGTCGGTGGGAGGCCCGCCCATCAGAAGTACCCCTCCAGCTTCTTCTTCTCCATGGACGCCGACGGGTCGTGGTCGATCACCCGTCCCTGCCGCTCGGAAGTGGTGGCCACCAGCATCTCGGCGATCACCTTCTCGAGCGTGTCGGCCTCGGACTCGATCGCGCCGGTCAGCGGGTAGCAGCCGAGGGTGCGGAACCGCACCTTCCTGCGCATCGGCACCTCGCCCGGGCGCAGCGGCAGGCGCTCGTCGTCCACCAGGATCAGCGCGCCGTCGCGTTCGACCACCGGGCGCTCGGCGGCGAAGTACAGCGAGGGCACCGGGATGCGCTCGCGGTAGATGTACAGCCACACGTCGAGCTCGGTCCAGTTCGACAGCGGGAACACGCGCACGCTCTCGCCCTGGCGGATGCGGGTGTTGTACAGGTTCCACAGCTCGGGGCGCTGGGCCTTGGGGTCCCAGCGGTGCTGCGCGTTGCGGAACGAAAACACCCGCTCCTTGGCGCGCGACTTCTCCTCGTCGCGGCGCGCGCCGCCGATCGCGGCGTCGAACCCGAACTTGTCCAGCGCCTGCTTCAGCGCCTGGGTCTTCATCACGTCGGTGTGGACGGTGGCGCCGTGGGTGATCGGGTTGATGCCCTGGGCCAGGCCGTCCGGGTTGGTGTGCACGTGCAACTGCACGCCGGTCTCGGCGGCGCGCCGGTCGCGGAAGGCGATCATCTCGCGGAACTTCCAGCCGGTGTCCACGTGCAGCAGCGGGATCGGCGGCCGCGCGGGCGCGAACGCCTTGAGCAGCAGGTGCAGCAGCACCGAACTGTCCTTGCCGATCGAGTACAGCAGCACGGGGTTGCGGAACTCGGCCGCGACCTCGCGCAGGATGTGGATGCTCTCGGCCTCCAGGCGGTCGAGATGGCTCAGGGACGGGAGGGACATCGGTCGGGAACGGACGGGAATGCGGGAATCCTGCCCCATCGGCGGCGCCTGCTCAAAACTGGCCGAAATGGCGGCCGATCGTGTAGGCGCCGAGGCCCACGACCACCAGCCCGACCAGGCACATCATCGGCCGCGGGTTGACGTGCCGGACCAGCCAGGCGCCGAACGGGGCCGCGAACAGGCCGCCGAGGGCGAGCGCGGCCACGATCTTCCAGTAGCCCAGCCCCAGCGTCAGCAGGAAGGTCAGCGACGCGGTGAGGGTGACGAAGAACTCCACCGCGTTCACGCTGCCGACGGTCAGCCGCAGCGGATTGCCGCGCGCGAGCAGGTTGCTGGCCACGATCGGCCCCCAGCCGCCGCCGCCGATCGCGTCCAGGAAGGCGCCGATGAAACCGAGTGGGGTCACGTGCGAGACCACCTGCCGCGGCGGCACCTGGCGGAAGGCCTTGAGCACGATCACCACGCCCATCAGCACCAGGTAGCCGGCGATCCACGGCCGCAGCGCGGCGCCGTCGAGGCTCGTCAGCAGGTACGCGCCCGCGGCCGCGCCGAGCACGCCGGGCAGGAGCAGGCGCCGGAACAGTTGCCGGTCGATGTTGCCGAAGGCGTGGTGCGAGATCGCCGAGGCGCCGGTGGTGAAGCACTCGGCGGTGTGCACGGTGGCGCTGGTCACCGCCGGCGGCAGGCCCAGGCCCAGCAGCAGGCTGGACGCGGTGACGCCGTAGGCCATGCCGAGCGCGCCGTCCACGAGCTGGGCGGCGAACCCGGCCAGCATGTACAGCAGGAATTCGGTCGGCAGCTCCATCGGCGCCTCGCAGGGTTGGCCGCGCAGTATCGGCGGCGGTCCCGCCGCGGCCAAGCATGCGCCGGGCATAAGCGTATGCGCACGCCTCCTTTCCGTGCGCGCCGCGCGCGGACGTACCGTGCCGGCCATGTCCGCCGCCCCCGCCCTGCCCGTCACGCCCCTGCCGCTGACCGAGAACCGTCAGGCGCAGCTGCTGTGCCTGACCGAGGGCCTGGACGCGGCCGCGCTGTGGTGGCTGTCGGGCTACACGGCCGGCCTGGCGCGCAGCGTGGCGGCGTCGAGCCCCGCCCCGGCCGCACAGGAAGCGGCGCCGGCAGCGGCCGCGCAGGCCGCCACGCCGCTCAGCATCGTGTTCGGCAGCCAGACCGGCAACGCCCAGCGCCTGGCCGAGGGCCTGGCCGCGCGCATGCGCGAGGCGGGCCTGCCCGTGCGCGTGCTGCGCGCCGACGCCTACCCGCTGCGCGAGCTGGCGGACGAGCGCCACCTGATCGTGGTGATCAGCACCCAGGGCGACGGCGAGCCGCCGGACGACGCACGCGGGTTCGTCGAATTCCTGCAGGGCCGGCGTGCGCCGCGCCTGCCGCAACTGCGCTACGCGGTGCTGGGGCTGGGCGATTCGAGCTACCCGCAGTTCTGCGCGATCGGCCGCCTGCTCGACGCGCGCCTGGAGGCGCTCGGCGCCAGCCGCTGGCTGCCGCGCGGCGATGCCGACCTGGACATCGCGTCCGTGGCCACGCCGTGGCTGGAACGCGCCCTGGCCGAAGCACGCGAGGCGCTGCGTCCGCAACCGGCGCTGGCCACGGTGACGCCGCTGCGGCCGCCCGCGCCCGCGGTGCAGGCCCCGGTGTGCTCGCGCGAGCGTCCGTTCGCGGCCGAGCTGCTGGTCAACCAGCGCATCACCGGACGCGGCTCGGACCGCGACGTGCGCCACCTCGAGCTTTCGCTCGCCGGTTCCGGCCTGCGCTACGAACCGGGCGATGCGCTCGGGGTGTGGCCGCGCAACGACCCCGCGCTGGTCGCCGCGGTGCTCCAGGCCCTGGCCCTGGACGGCGATGCGCCGGTGCGCCACGACGGGGAAACGCTGCCGCTGCGCGAGTGGCTCGGCCAGCGCCGCGAGCTGACCCGGCTGGCGCGGCCGTTCGTCGCCGCCGTGGCCGAGCGCAGCGGCGAGGCGGCGCTGGCCGCCCTGCTCGCGCCCGAACGCGCGCAGGCGTTCGCCCACTGGCTCGAGGGCCGGCAGGTGCTCGACCTGGTGCGCGGCCGGCCCGGCCTGTTCGATGCCGCGGCGCTGGTGGCCGCGCTGCGGCCGCTGACGCCGCGGCTGTACTCGATCGCCTCGAGCATGCGCGCGGTCGGCGAGGAGGCGCACCTGACCGTCGCGCACGCGGCCTGGGAGCGCGCGGGCGAGGCGCGCTTCGGCGTGGCCTCGCACTTCCTCGCCGTGCAGGAGGAGGGGGCGACGCTGCCGGTGTTCGTCGAACGCAACGAACGCTTCCGCCTGCCGCGCGACCCCGACCGCGCCATCGTCATGATCGGCGCCGGCACCGGCGTCGCTCCGTTCCGCGGCTTCGTCCAGGAGCGCGCCGTGGCCGGCGCACGCGGACGCCATTGGCTGTTGTTCGGCAACCCACGCTTCCGCACCGACTTCCTCTACCAGCTCGAATGGCAGCAGGCGCTGCGCGAGGGCCGCCTGCACCGGCTCGACCTCGCCTTCTCGCGTGACCAGGCCGAGAAACACTACGTGCAGCACCGCCTGCGCGAGCATGGCCGCACGCTGTACGCCTGGCTCGAGAACGGCGCGCACCTGTACGTGTGCGGCGCCACGCGCATGGGCCGCGACGTGCACGCCGCGCTGCTGGCGCTGGTCGCCGAGCACGGCGGCCGCAGTGCGGAGGACGCCGCCGACTACCTCGACGCCCTGCAACGGCAGGGCCGCTACGCCCGGGACGTGTACTGATGGCCAGCCACTCCGTCGAAGACATCAAGCGCACCAGCCGCGGCCTGCGCGGCACGCTGCGCGCCTCGCTCGCCGACCCGGTCACCGGCGCGCTGGCCGAGGCCGACCAGACCCTGATCAAGTACCACGGCAGCTACCAACAGGACGACCGCGACCTGCGCGAGGAACGCCGGCGGCAGAAGCTGGAGCCCGCGTACCAGTTCATGGTCCGCACCCGCACCCCGGGCGGCGTGCTCACGCCCGCGCAGTGGCTGCGGCTGGACGGGATCGCCACGGCCTACGCCGAGCGCGGCCTGCGCATCACCACCCGCCAGGCGATCCAGTTCCACGGCGTGGTCAAGCGCGAACTGAAGACCACGATGCAGGCGCTCCATGCCGCGCTGCTGGACACCATCGCCGCCTGCGGCGACGTGGTGCGCAACGTCGCGGTCGGCGCCAACCCGCACCTCTCCGGCGTGCATGCCGAAGTGCACGCGCTCGCCGCCGCACTGTCGGCGCACCTGCTGCCGCGCACCCGCGCCTGGTACGAGCTGTGGCTGGACGAGGCACTGGTCGCCGGCGGCGAGGACACGCCCGAGCCGGTCTACGGCCAGGCCTACCTGCCGCGCAAGTTCAAGATCGGCTTCGCGATCCCGCCAGTGAACGACGTGGACGTGTTCGCCCAGGACCTGGGCTTCATCGCCATCGTCGAGGCCGGCCGGGTGGTCGGCTACGACGTCGCCGTCGGCGGCGGCATGGGCGCCACCCATGGCGATCCGGAGACGTTCCCGCGCCTGGGCGACGTGCTCGGCTTCGTCGCGCCGGAGCGGGCGATCGCGCTCGCCGAGGCGGTGGTGACCACCCAGCGCGACTGGGGCAACCGCGCCGTGCGCAAGCGCGCGCGCCTGAAGTACACGATCGAGGACCGTGGCCTGGCCGCGTTCCGGGCCGAGGTGGAGCGCCGCGCCGGCTTTGCGCTGGAACCGGCGCGGCCGTTCGCGTTCGCGCACAACGGCGACCGCTTCGGCTGGGCCGAGGGCGAGGACGGCCGCGTGCACCTGACCCTGCGCATCCCCGCCGGCCGGGTGTGGGACCGCGAGCAGCCGCACCAGACCGGCCTGCGCGAGATCGCGCGCGCGCTGCTGGACGTGGACGGCGCGCAGTTCCGGCTCACCCCGAACCAGAACCTGGTGCTCGCCAACGTGCCGGCCGCGCTGCGCACGCGCGTGGACATGCTGGCCGCCGCGCACGGCCTCGACCTGCACGCGCGCGCCACGCCCGCGCGGCTCGATGCGCTCGCCTGCGTGGCACTGCCCACCTGCGGCCTGGCGATGGCCGAGGCCGAGCGCCACCTGCCTGCGTTCCTCGACCGCTTCGAGGCCCTGCTCGAACGCCACGGCCTGCGCCAGGCGCCGATCCACCTGCGCATCAGCGGCTGCCCGAACGGCTGCTCGCGCCCCTACCTGGGCGAGGTGGCGCTGGTGGGCAAGGCCCCCGGCCGCTACAACCTGATGCTCGGCGCCGACCACCGCGGCCAGCGCCTGAACACGCTGTACCGCGAGAACGTGGACGAAGCCGCGATCCTGGCCGCGCTCGATCCGCTGCTCGCCCGCTACGCCGCCGAATGCAGCGAGGGCGAGCGCTTCGGCGATTTCCTGGTCCGCACCGGCATCGTCGCCGACCGGTCGCTGCGCCTGGAGCTCGTCGCATGATCCCGCCCGATCCCGTCGCCGCGGCGGAGTCGCCGCGCGCCCTGGCCGAACTCAACCGCTGGCTGGCCACGCGCACCGCGCAGCAGCGCGTGGCCTGGGCGCTGGCGAACCTCGCCGGCGCACATGCGCTGTCGTCGAGCTTCGGCGCGCAGGCCGCGGTGGCGCTGCACCTGACCACGCGCGAGCGGCCCGACATCCCGGTGATCCTGGTGGACACCGGCTACCTGTTCCCGGAAACCCATCGCTTCGTCGAGGAGCTGCGCGTGCGGCTCGCCCTCGACCTGCACGTGTACCGCCCCGACCCGCGCCGGGCCTGGGACGCCTCGCGCGTGGCCGCGCTGCCCGCGCTCGGCGTGGCCGGGCTGGACGAGTACCACCGCGTGCACAAGATCGAACCGATGCAGCGCGCGTTGCGCGAGCTCGGCGTGCGCACCTGGATCGCGGGGCTGCGCCGCAGCCAGTCGGCGAGCCGCGCCGCGATCGGATTCCTGGAACTGCGCGAGGGCCGCTGGAAGCTGCACCCGCTCGCCGACTGGAGCGACCGCGACATCGGCCGCTACCTGCACGCCCACGACCTGCCCTGGCACCCGCTCTGGCACCAGGGCTACGTGTCCATCGGCGACGTGCACAGCACGCGCCGGCTCGAGCCCGGCATGCGCGAGGAGGACACCCGCTTCTTCGGCCTCAAGCGCGAGTGCGGCCTGCACGAGTTCTGGAACGAGGTCGAAGGCCGCGCCGCCTAACCCCGCCACCACGGCGCTTCCGGCCAGACCGGATCCTGGTGGCCGGCGACGGTCCGGCGCAGGTCGTGGCGGTCGAGCTGCGGCGCCAGCGCCAGCAGCAGTTCGAGGGTGTAGTCGCGCAGCACGCGCTCGCGCGGCAGCACCGCCCAGGCGATGCAGGCGGGGATCGCCTCCGGCGCCGGGCGCGCGACCAGATCCTCGGCGTCGTCCGCAGTCATCGCCATCTCCGCCAGCAGGCCCACGCCGATGCCGGTGCGCACGTAGGTCTTGATCAGGTCGGCGTCGCGCGCGGTCATCGCCAGCTGCGGCTCCAGCCCCTGCGCCGCGAACGCGCGCCGCAGCGAGGAATCGGCGCGCAACGAGGACTCGTAGCTGACCAGCGGCACCTGCGCCAGTTGCGCCAGGGTCGGCGGCGCGCCGGCGGCCAGCGGATGGCCCTTCGGCACCAGCACCACCCGCTTCCAGCGGAACAGCGGCACCGCCACGCCGTCGCCCGGGGTCTCGCCGGCGGTGCTGACCAGGGCCACGTCGGCCTCGCCGCGCGCCAGCAGCTGCAGCACATCGGCATCGGCGCTCGGCTGCAGGTGCACGCTGACCTGCGGGTAGGCCTGCTTCACCCGCGCGATCGCCGGCGGCAGCACGAACCGCGCCTGGGTGTGGGTGGTGGCGATCAGCAGCCGCCCCTGCGCCTCGCCGCGCTGGTTGGCGGCCAGGCTGCGGATGTTGGCGGCCTCGGCCAGCAACCGGCGCGCGTGCTCGAGCACCTGCGCCCCGGCCGGGGTCAGCCCTTCCAGGCTGCGGCCCTTGCGCACGAACAGCAGGAAGCCGAGCTCGTCCTCCAGCTGCTTGAGCTGCTTGGACAGGCCCGGCTGGGTGGCGTGCACGCGCTCGGCCGCGGCGGTGATGTTGAAGCCCGCGTCCACGATCGCGACGAAGTAGCGCAGCTGGGTCAGGGTCATGGCGGCGTCGGCAGCGGAGGGCGGCGTCCGGGGAAAGGCCCTCCGAACTGAATGGAGGGACTCTAGCCAGCGGGTTTTCGGCCTGTCCAGCAAGCGCCGATGCGTCCGCGGCATGAGGCCACAGCCAGCGGTCATTTCCGCGCGTGTACGCAGGCCGCTAGCGTGGCTCCGTCCCTCCCCGGCCGCCACGATGTCCGCCCCGCTGTTCCCCGTGTTCCTCGACCTGCGCGACCGCCCCGTGCTCGTGATCGGCGGCGGCGCGGTCGCGCGGCGCAAGGCGCAGGCCCTGCTCGCGGCCGGGGCGCGGGTGCGGGTCGGCGCGCCGGCGCTGGAACCGGAACTGGCGGCGCTGGCGGCGCAGCAGCGGATCGAACATCTGCCCGGCCGCTTCGTCCCGGACTGGCTCGACGGAATCCGGCTCGTGGTCGCCGCCACCGACGACGCGGCGGTCAACCGCGCCGCCGCCGCGGCGGCGGACGCCCGCGGGATCTGGACCAACGTCGTGGACGACGCGCAGGCCTCCACCTTCCAGGTGCCGGCGCGGGTCGAACGCGGGCCGCTGCAGATCGCGATCTCCAGCGGTGGTACCGCGCCGATGCTGGCGCGGCACCTGCGCGAGCGGCTGGAAACGCTGCTGGACGACTCGCTCGGCGCGCTCGCGACCCTGCTCGCGCGGCATCGCGCCCGGATCCGCGCCCGCCTGCCCGACCTGGCCGCGCGCCGCGGTTTCTTCGAGCGCGTGCTCGAGGGCACGATCCCCGGCCTGCTGCGGCGCGGCGAGCATGCCGGCGCCGAACGCCTGCTGCTCGCCACGCTCGATGCGCACGCGCCGCAACGCGCGCAGGGCCGCGTGGCCCTGGTCGGCGCCGGGCCCGGCGACCCCGGCCTGCTCACCTTGCGCGCGCTGCGCGTGCTCAACCAGGCCGACGTGATCCTGCACGACCGCCTGGTGAGCGAGGCGGTGCTGGCGCTGGCGCGCCGTGACGCGGAGCGGATCGCGGTCGGCAAGGCCGTCGGCGGCGACCACCACGCCACCCAGGCGCGCATCCACGCGCTGATGCTCGAGCACGCGCGCGCCGGCCGGCGCGTGGTGCGGCTCAAGGGCGGCGATCCGTTCGTGTTCGGCCGCGGCGGCGAGGAACTGGAGTTCCTGCGCGCGCACGGCATCCCCTACGAGGTGGTGCCCGGCGTCACCGCGGCGCTGGCCTGCGCCGCCTACGCCGGCGTGCCGCTCACCCACCGCGAGCACGCGCACTCGGTGCGGCTGGTCACCGCCCATGCCCGCGATGCAGCCGACGCGCTCGACGGGCGCACGCTGGCGCAGGAGCGGCAGACGCTGGCGGTGTACATGGGCGTGACCGGCCTGGAAACGCTGGCGCAACGGCTGATCGCGCACGGCCGCGACCCGGCCACGCCGTTCGCGCTGGTCGAGAACGGCTCGCTGCCGCAGCAGCGCGTGGTCACCGGCACCCTCGCCGACCTGCCGCACACCGCGTGCGCCCATGCCGTGCAGGCGCCCGCGCTGCTGATCCTGGGCGAGGTCGCCGCGCTGGCGGCGCGCCTGCACTGGTTCGGCGCCGCGCCGCTGGGCGCCCCGCCCCGTCCGGCCGCGGCGGCCTGAATCCTCCTTCTGCTCCGTTCCCTCCCGCATCGCACCCTCCCGAAGCCCCCCATGACCGTCCACGACAGCATCCTCGACACCATCGGCGGCACGCCGATCGTCAAACTGCACCGCGTCGCGCCCAGGCACGTCGCGCTCTACGCCAAGGTCGAGTCGTTCAATCCCGGCGGTTCGGTCAAGGACCGGCTCGCGCTCGCGATCGTGCTCGACGCCGAGAGGCGCGGCCTGCTCAAGCCCGGCGACACCATCGTCGAGGCCACCTCCGGCAACACCGGCGTGGCGCTGGCGATGGTGGCCGCCGCGCGCGGCTACCGGTTCGTGGCGGTGATGACCGAGACCTTCTCGGTGGAACGGCGCAAGCTGATGCGCGCCTACGGGGCGAAGGTGATCCTGACCCCCGCGGCCGAACGCGGCACCGGCATGGTGCGCAGGGCCGAGGAACTGGCGCGCAGGCACGGCTGGTTCCTCGCCCGCCAGTTCGAGAACGAAGCCAACCCCGCCTGGCATCGCAGCACCACCGGCCCGGAGATCCTGCGCGACTTCGCCGGCAAGCGCCTGGACTACTTCGTCACCGGCTGGGGCACCGGCGGCACGCTCACCGGCGCCGGGCAGGTGCTCAAGCTCGCGCGCCCGGAGATCCGGATCGTCGCCAGCGAACCGGCCGGCGCCGCGCTGCTGTCGGGCCGCGCCTGGCAGCCGCACCGGATCCAGGGCTGGACGCCCGACTTCGTGCCGCCGGTGCTCGACCGCGACGTGGCCGATGAAGTGCTGCCGGTGGACGAAGTGCTGGCACGCGACACCGCCCGTCGGCTGGCCGCGGAGGAAGGCATCTTCGTCGGCATCTCCGCCGGCGCCACCGTCGCCGCCGCGCTGCAAGTGGCCGCGCGCGCGCCGGAAGGCTCGGTGCTGCTGGCGATGCTGCCCGACACCGGCGAGCGCTACCTGTCCACGTTCCTGTTCGAAGGCATCGAGGACGGCTCCGACGACGCCTGGCTGGCCGCACTCGAGGGCGCCGCGGAAACCGCACCGGCGAACTGAAGCCCGGTGGTCGCATCGCCCCGCGACGCCGCCGTCGCGGGGCCGCCGCCGTGATTCACCCGCGACGCGCGGCCGGCTACCCTGTGGGCCCCGTCCCGCAGGATCGCGCATGGACCGTCCCGCTCCCGCCGCCGACCGCGACTCCGCGCGCCTGGCCTGGGCGCGCGCCGCCGTCGGCGCGCCCGCGCTCGGCCTGGTGCGCGCCTCGGCCGACGCCGGCTTCCGCAGCTACTGGCGCACTACCGGCATCGCCCCGAGCCGCATCGTCATGGACTCGCCGCCGGCGCTGGAGGACGTGCGCCCGTGGCTGCGCATCCACGCCCTGCTCGAAGCCGGCGGCGTGCGCGTGCCGAAAATCTTCGCCCGCGACGTCGAGGCCGGCTTCCTGCTGCTCGAGGACCTCGGCCCCGACACGTACCTGCACGTCCTGCACGAGGACAACGCCGACGCGCTGTTCGACGCCGCGATCGGCCAGCTGCTGAAGCTGCAGGCGATCCCCTGCCCCGACGACCTGCCGCGCTACGACGAGGCCCTGCTCGCGCGCGAGCTGCGCCTGTTCGACGAGTGGTTCCTCGGCCACCACCTCGCGCTGGTGCTCGACTGCGACGACCTGGAACGGCTCGAGCTGGTGCACCGCCGCCTGATCGACGCCGCGCTGGCGCAGCCGCAGGTGCTGGTGCACCGCGACTTCATGCCGCGCAACCTGATGCCGGTGCCCGACGGCCCGGCCGTGCTCGACTTCCAGGACGCGGTGCGCGGCCCGATCGCCTACGACCCGCTGTGCCTGTTCAAGGACGCGTTCCTGAGCTGGCCGGAGGAGCGCGTGACCGAATGGCTGGCGCGCTACCACGCCCGCGCCGCCGCCGCCGGCCTGCCGGTGCCGCCGCGCGAGCGCTTCCTGCGCGACGCCGACTGGATCGGCGTGCAGCGCCACCTCAAGGTGATCGGCATCTTCGCCCGCCTGCACCACCGCGACCGCAAGTCGAAGTACGTGGCCGACGTGCCGCGCTTCTTCCGCTACCTCGACACGGTGCTGCCGCGCTACCCCGAGCTCGATCCGCTGCGCGCGCTGATCGAGACCCGGGTACGCCCGGCGGAGACGATGTACGAGCACTGGACCGCCGGCACCGGCGACCAGATCCCGAACGGCTGAGCCGATGCGCGCGCTGATCCTCGCCGCCGGCCTGGGCGAACGCATGCGGCCGCTGACCGAGCGCACGCCCAAGCCGCTGCTGCCGGCCGGCGGCAAGCCGCTGATCGTCTGGCACCTGGAAAAGCTCGCCGCGCTCGGCGTGCACGAGGTGGTGGTCAACACCAGCTGGCTGGCCGCGCAGTTCCCGCCCGCGCTCGGCAACGGCGCGCGCTGGGGCCTGCACCTGCACTACATCTACGAAGGCGCGGTGCCGCTGGAAACCGGCGGCGGCATCCTCAACGCGCTGCCGCTGCTCGCCGATCCGCCCGGGGCGCCGTTCCTGGTGGTCAACGGCGACATCTGGACCGACTACGACTTCGCCCGCCTGCCGCGCGAACCCGCCGGCGAGGCGCACCTGGTGCTGGTGGACAACCCGCCGCAGCACCCGCACGGCGACTTCGTCCTCGACCGCGGCCGCGTGCGCGAGGCCGGCGCGCCGCGCCTGACCTTCGCCGGCATCGGCCTCTACCGCCCCTCGCTGTTCGACCCCTGGCGGCGGATCATTGGCGACGCTCCGGGCGCGGACGAAACCCCGCCGCGCTTCAAGCTGGCCCCGCTGCTGCGCGCGGCGATGGCCCGCGACGCGGTCACCGGCGAACACCACCGCGGCACGTGGACCGACGTGGGCACGCCGCAACGGCTCGACGAGCTCGACCGCATGCTGGAGGGAAAAGGAGGTCAGAGTGCTTTTTCGCCCGGCGAAAAAGCACTCTGACCCCTTTTCAGTCCTTCTGCTCGGCCTCGGCAGTCTGCTTGGCCTCGGCCGCCTCCTGCTTCATCTTGTCGGCGACGTTCTGCGCGGCCTCGCCGATCGCCTCGGCGCCGCTGGCCTTGCCTTCCTCGTAAGCCGACTGCACGTCGTCGGCGGCAGCATCCGCCGCGGCGGCGGCGGTGCCCGCGGCGGCCGCGGCCTGCGCGGCGGCGGCTTCGGCGCCGGCGGCAGCGGCATCGCCTGCGGCTTCGGCGGCCTGTCTTGCCTCCTCGCCGGCAGCCTTCGCCTTGGCGGCGGCCTCCTCGGCCTTCTGTTCGGCAGTGGGGGACGTGCAGGCCGCGAGCACCAGCGCGCCGGCGGCCAGGATCGAAGTGAGTTTCGGATTCATGCAGTACTCCTTGCGCGACGAGGGATCGCTGAACACGCCGGATCGCAGCCGGCGCTGCGGATGCGGACTATTCCAACCCGCGCGCAAGGACGCGTGAAGAACGGAGGTTCACTCCCCGCCCAGCACCGCGCGCAGGAACGGCACCGTCACCCGCCGCTGCGCGGCGAGCGAGGCGCGGTCGAGGCGGTCGAGCAGCGCAGTCAGGCTGGCCAGGTCGCGCTCGACCCGGCGCAGCAGCCAGTCCATCGCCGCCTCCTCGATCACCAGCCCGCGCCGGCGCGCGCGTTCGTGCAGCGCGGCGCGGCGGCCGGCGTCGTCGAGCGGGGCGAGCACGATGCGCGCGCACTGGGCCAGGCGCGAGCGCAGGTCGGGCAGGGTCAGCGACAGCGCGTCGGGCGCCGCGCGCGCGGTGTACAGCAGCGCGGCGCCGGCGCCGCGGGCGCGGTTGTGGAAGTCGAACAGGGCCACCTCGTCCTCGCGCCGGCCGGCGATCGCCTCCAGCCCGTCGAGGGCGACCAGGTCGTGGTCGTGCAACGCCTCCAGCGCCTCCCGCGCGCGGCCCGCCGCGGCCGCCAGCGGCAGGTAGGCCGCGCGCCGACCGGCCGCGTCCGCCGCGGCGCAGGCCGCCAGCGCCAGGTGGGTCTTGCCGACCCCGGCCGGCCCGCTCAGGTAGCAGCCTTCGCGCACTTCGCCGCGCGCCAGCGCCGCGAGCAGGGCCAGCGCCCCCTCGGGCGCGGCCACGAAGGTTTCGAAACGCTGGTCCGGCGGATACCGCAGCGCCAGCGGCAGCTGCCGCCCGCCCCCGTCACGCGTGCTCACGGCCGTTCGCCGTCCTCCCGCGGGCCGCTGGCCGGCGGATCGGCGTCCACGTACTCGTCCAGCAGCACCGGCGCGCGCTCGCCGGCGTACAGCCGGCTGTGCCGATAACGCTCGTGCGCGTAGCGCAGCAGCACGTTCGCCACTGCCGCCACCGGCAGCGCCAGCAGCACGCCGAGGAAGCCGAACAGCTGTCCGCCGGCCATGATCGCGAAGATCACCGCCACCGGATGCAGGCCGATCCGGTCGCCGACCAGCTTCGGCGTCAGCCAGTAGCTCTCGATCACCTGGCCCAGGCCGAACACGCCCAGCACCAGCGCCACGTGTTCCCAGTCGCCGAACTGCACCAGCGCCGCGATCACCCCCAGCACCACGCCGGTGGTCGGGCCGAGGTACGGCACGAAGCTGACCAGCCCCGCGATCAGGCCGATCAGCAGGCCCAGCTCCAGCCCCACCGCCCACAGCCCGAGCGCGTACAGCGCGCCAAGCACCAGCATCACCATGAACTGCCCGCGCAGGAAGGCGCCCAGCACCTCGTCCGCCTCGCGCGCGAGCCGGCTGACGGTGGCGATGTGGTCGCGCGGCACCAGCGCGGCCACGCGCTCGACCAGCAGGTCCCAGTCGCGCAGGAAGTAGAACGTGAGCACCGGGATCAGCACGATGTTGGCCAGCCACGCGATCACGGCGAAGCCCGAACGCGAGAGGTAGCCGAGCATGGTGGTGGCGATGCCGCCGGCGCGCTCCCAGTGGTCGCGGATCAGTTCGAAGATCCGCGCCGGGTCGAGCCAGACCAGCAGCTGGAAGCCGGTCTTGCGCTCGATCCACGGCAGCACCGTGCCGATGAACCAGTCGCGGTAGGCCGGCAGCGATTCGATCAGGACCACGATCTGGCGCTCGACCATCGGCACCAGCAGCAGCAGCGCCAGCACCAGCACCAGGGTCATGGCCAGGAACACGATGGTGACCGCGAGCGCACGCGACAGGCGCCATTTCTGCAGCCGGTCCACCAGCGGATCGCCGAGCCAGCCGAGCATCGCGGCGAGCACGAACGGGGTGAGGATCGGCGCCAGCAGCCACAGCAGCCAGCCGGTGACCAGCGCGATCAGCAGCCACTGCCAGCGTCGCGCCAGGTAGGCGCCGGGGCTTCCCGCTTCCATCCTCGTTCCCCTCGTCGGTCAGCGCAGGAAGAACAGCGCCGGCTCGGCCTCGCCCTCGGCCGGCACCAGCACCTCGTCGCGGGTGGCGGCACGGCGCAGGCCCTGCACGCCGGTGGCCAGGTCCAGTTCGAGCAGCAGGCCGTCGGCCCCGGCCTCGCGCGGCACGATCCCGCGCACCACCGCC
This sequence comes from Vulcaniibacterium gelatinicum, assembly GCF_008033445.1. Classification (GTDB taxonomy): domain Bacteria; phylum Pseudomonadota; class Gammaproteobacteria; order Xanthomonadales; family Xanthomonadaceae; genus Vulcaniibacterium_B; species Vulcaniibacterium_B gelatinicum. Next base: position 2,217 of record NZ_VNKO01000025.1, on the reverse strand, counting down.
TGGCCCTGCAGCCAGCCGGCCAGGCGCAGGTAGTCCTCGGCGTCGTCCACGCCCTGGATGCGCACCGTGTAGCGGCCAGGCGCGGCCAGCTTCGGCGGCACGCCGGGCTTGGCATAGCGCTTGATCAGCGCATCGGCGGCACCGTCGGCGCCGGCCGCCATCGCCCGCCGGGCATCGGCATCGCTGGTGCTCCAGCGCGCCAACACCTTGCCCTGGTCCACGAACTGCCACTCGGCGGCCCAGCCGCCGCCCGGGGCGCGGTAGAGCTTGCCGATCAGCTGCATCGGCGGGCTGTAGCGGGCCGACAGGCGCGCGATTGCGGCCGCGTCGCCGCGCCAGATCGCGCCCACCGCGGCCTGCTCGGCGGCGCTGCCGGCCGGCAGGCCGAGGCGGTAGCCGCGCTCGACCGCACGGTCCAGGATCGCGCGCGCAGCGTTGCGCTGCGGCAGCGCCACCAGGCGCGGGCCGCGGCCGTCGTCAATCGCCAGCCACAGCACCGGCTTCGGGCGCGGCTCGGGCCAGACCGGCAGGCCGACCAGCGCGGCCACCGCGTCCACCTCGGCCGGGTCGAAGCGCACCACCAGCAGGGTACGGAAGGTGGGCGCGCCGCTCGGCGAGACGCCCTCGTCCTGGCGGTAGTCGTAGCCCTCCACCAGCTCCTCGGCGCGGCGCAATTCCTGCGCCACGCCAGGCCGCGCGGCGACGCCGCGGTCCCCGGAGAGCCGGGTCAGCACCTCCACCAGCGCCCGCGCGAAGCCGGCGCGGCGCTCGGCCTCGCCCTGGTTGCGGACCGGCACCTCCGCCTGGTACATGCCCTCCGCGCGGGCCATCTCGCCCTCCACGCGCTGCGCCCAGGCCGCGGCGCCGGCCAGGCACAACGCGAGCAGGGTCGCGATCCGGATCAGCTGGCGCATGCCATCGTCCCTGTCTTCATCCGCGCGCATGGTGCCGCAGGCGCCGCAGCGCGTCCATGCCGGCCGGCACGCCCTGCTAAAATGCCGGCCCTTCCAGCGCACCGCGCGCGCTGCCGGGCACCCCCCGACGGAATCCTGCGTGAACACCCCCACTCCGCTCACCTACCGCGACGCCGGCGTCGACATCGACGCGGGCAACGAAGTCGTCGAACGCATCAAGCCGCTGGTCAGGCGCAGCTTCCGCCCGGAGGTGATGGGCGGACTGGGCGGCTTCGGCGCGCTGTTCGACCTTTCCGGCAAGTACCGCGAGCCGGTGCTGGTCTCCGGCACCGACGGCGTGGGCACCAAGCTCAAGCTCGCCCAGCAGCTGAACCGCCACGACACCATCGGCATCGATCTCGTCGCCATGTGCGTCAACGACGTGCTGGTGCAGGGCGCCGAGCCGCTGTTCTTCCTCGACTACTTCGCCACCGGCAAGCTCGACGTGGACACCACGGTGGCGGTGATCGGCGGCATCGCGCGCGGCTGCGAGCTCTCCGGCTGCGCCCTGATCGGCGGCGAGACCGCGGAGATGCCCGACATGTACCCGCCGGGCGAGTACGACCTGGCCGGCTTCTGCGTGGCGGCGGTCGAGAAGTCGAAGCTGCTCGACGGCTCGAAGGTGCGTGAGGGCGACGTGCTGCTTGGCATCGCCTCCAGCGGCCCGCATTCCAACGGTTATTCGCTGATCCGCAGGATCTACGACCGCGCCGGCCGCCCCGCCGAGCTCGACCTCGGCGGCGTGAAGCTGATCGATGCGCTGATGGCGCCCACCCGGCTGTACGTCAAGCCGGTGCTGGAGCTGCTGTCGAGGTACGACCTGCACGCGATGGCGCACATCACCGGCGGCGGGCTGACCGAGAACATCATCCGGGTGATCCCGGACGGGCTCGGCCTGGACATCGAGGCCTCGGCGATCGTGCTGCCGCCGGTGTTCGACTGGCTGCAGCGCGAAGGCGCGGTGCCGATGCCGGAGATGTGGCGCACCTTCAACTGCGGCGTCGGCTTCGTGCTGGTGCTGGCGCCCGGCGACGTGGCCGCGGTGAGCGCCGACCTCGCGCGCCTGGGCCTGCCGCACGGCGCGATCGGCCAGGTGGTGCGCGCCGGCGACGGCGAGCGCGTCCGCATCGGCTAAAAAAAAGGCGCTGTTCGCGTTGATTGTGGACGGGATGGTCATGCCATGGCCAACCTGAGCAATGACGCGGCTCCTGCGCCCGTTTGAGCGTTCCGCTCCAGCGCCCGGAACCAGCCCAGGTAGTTGGGC
>NZ_VNKO01000024.1 GCF_008033445.1 Vulcaniibacterium gelatinicum | reverse complement strand
CACTCCCAAGCTCAGCTCGACGAGATTGCTTTACGATTGAACCAGCGCCCGAGGAAGACCTTGGGCTTCAGGACGCCGGCCTACAAGCTCGGCGAGTGTGTTGCAACGACCGCCTGAGCCCGCCGTGTCCATCCGTGGCCAACCCCCCGCGCCTCCCCGCAACGACTCACGCCGCCGCGGGGCGGTCCTTGCGCAGGGCCTCGTCCAGCGCGCGCCAGGCGTGTTCGACCGCGGGCCGGGCCTGTTCCCAGCTCAGGCGCGAGCCGTAGCGGGCATGGGCTTCCCAGTTGCCCTGCAATTGCGACTCGACCGCGGCGAAGGCCTCGCCGCCGTGGCGCTGGTAGCTCTCCAGGCCGTAGCGGTAGGCGGGGCGGTAGTCGTTCCAGTCGTGGCCCGGCAGGTAGTAGGGCATGTGCAGGTAGATCTGCTCGAAGTGGCCGAGGTTGTCGCGCTGGTCGCGGGCCTCGGCGATGCGGTCGCCGGCGGTGGCGCCGAGCGCCACGCCCGCCACCGCGCCCGCCGCCATGCCCGGCGGGCCGGCGATCGCCGCGCCTAGCGCGGCCCCGGCGATGCCGCCGGCCAGCGCGCCGCCGCCCGCGCCCAGGATGTGGTTTTTCTTCAGCAGGCTCATGACGCGTGCTCCCGCCCCTGGCACCCAGGTTCACGCTAGGCCCGCCGGTGTTGGCGAGCCGTGAAGCCGGCTTCAGGCCGCGGCCGTCGCGCCCAGCCGCCAGGCCAGGCCGGAGACGCGCTGCGCGCGCCGCGCCAGCGCCGCGCCGAGCGCGTCGGCGTCGCCGCACAGGTGCAACGCGCGGCGGGCGCGGGTGAGCGCGGTGTAGACCAGCTCGCGCGAGAGCACGCGCGCATCCTGGCGCGGCAGCAGCAGCCACACCGTGTCGAACTCCGAGCCCTGCGCCTTGTGCACGGTGAGGGCGAAGGCGCTCGCATGCGCCGGCAGCGCCGCGGGATGGAACGCGCGCGGCGTGCCGTCCTCGCCGGCGAACCAGACCCGCGTCCCTCCCGACGCCTCGTGCAGGCACACGCCGATGTCGCCGTTGAACAGCCCCTGGCGGTGGTCGTTCTCGGTGACGAGCAGCAGGCGGCCGTGGAAGTACGGCGCGCGGCGCGGGCCGGCGAGGGCCTCCTCGATGCGTGCGTTGAGCCGGGCCGCGCCGTCGCGCAGCGCGGTGAGCAGGCACTGGCGCGCGGCCAGCGCCAGCGCGCTGTCCGGATCGCGGGCCTGGGCGAGCGCGCGCCACGGGGCGAGCAGTGCCTCGCGCAGCGGCCCGGCGAGCGGATCGTGCACGTCCTCGTGGAACCGCACGCCGGACAAGCCGCCGGCGCGCAGCAGCGCGAGCGCGGCGTCGGCCTCGCCGGTGCGCACCGCCTCGGCGAGCGGGGCGAGTTCGAGGCTCTCGGCCTGGCGGTAGCCGCGGCGCAGGTGCACGCGGTGGCCGGCGAGCGGCGCCGCGGTTTCCGGCGCGACCGCCGCGGCGCCGAGCAGCGGCGCGAGCGCGCGGGCATCCGCGTCCGCGAGCGCATCGCCGGCGCCGGCGGCGGCGCAGATCGCGGCCAGCACGTCGCCGGCTTCCACCGAGGGCAATTGCTCCGGATCGCCGAGCAGGACCAGGCGCGCGCCGGTCGCCACCGCCTCGGCCAGGCGCGCCATCAGCGGCAGGTCCACCATCGAGGCCTCGTCCACCACCACCACGTCGCAGGGCAGGCGCTGGGTGGCGTGGTAGCGGGCCTGCGGACGGTCGGGGCGCAGGCCGAGCAGGCGGTGCAGGGTCTGCGCGCCGGCGGGTACGGCCGCGCACAGCTCCGGGGCGACGCCGGGCAGGGCGCGCAGCCCGGCCAGGCCGCGCTGCAGGCTCTCGGCCAGCCGGCGCGCGGCGCGGCCGGTGGGCGCGGCCAGCGCGATCCGCGGTGCGGGCGCGCCCTCGAGCCGGGCCTGCGCGACCAGCAGCAGCAACAGGCGCGCCACGGTGGTGGTCTTGCCGGTGCCGGGGCCGCCGGTGATCAACAGCAGGCGGCGGCGCAGGGCGAGCGCGGCGGCGCGGGCCTGGGCGTCGTCCTCGTGCGCATGCGGGAACAGCGCGGCGAACAGCGGGGCGAGCGCCGCCGCGGGCGCCGTCCCCTCCCCGGCGGCCGCGATCCGGCGCAGGTCCTGCGCCAGCCGGCGTTCGTGCTCGCGGTAGCGGCGCAGGTACAGCAGCCCGGCTTCCAGCACCAGCGGCCGGGTCGGGTCGGCCTCCGCGTCCGCGGCGGGCGTGGCGACCCAGGGCGAGGCCACGAGCTGCGTCTCCCAGGCCGCCGGCGGCGGCCAGTCGGCGTCCGCCTCCGGCGCCGCGCGCAGGTCGCAACCGGCATGGCCCTCGGCGATGGCCGCCGAGGCGAGCGCGGCGGCGGCGAGCACCGGTTCGGGCGTGGCCGGCGCGTGCCGGCGCAGGGTGTCGGCGAGGGCGAGGTCCACCCGCCGCAGCGCGCCGGCCTCACGCAGCCGTTCGAGCAGGCTCATGCGGCCACCTCCGCCGCCGCGCCGGCGAACAGCGCGTCCACCGCCTCGACCAGCGCCGGCGCCGGCACGAACGCGTGCACGCCCGGCCGCGCCGGCTCGCGCGGGGCCAGGCCGCGGCAGAACAGGTAGCGCACGCCACCGAAGTCGCGCGCGTAGTCGTACCCGGCGCCGAGGCGGAAGCGCAGCCAGCGGTGCAGGGCCAGGGTGTACAGCAGCGCCTGCAGGTCGTACTCGCTCTCGGCCATCGCCTGCGCCAGCGCGTCCGGGCCGTAGTCGGGCAGGCGGTTGGACTTGTAGTCGAGCAGGAAGTAGCGGCCGTCGTGCGCGTACACCAGGTCGATCTTGCCGGTCATCAGGCCTTCGAGCCGGCGCCAGGCGCCAAAGCCGGTGCGCCCGCGCAGCAGGCCGTGCGCGTGCAGCGTGGCCAGCAGCGCCTCCACCGCGGTCGGGGCGAGGCGGAAGTGGAACTCGAGTTCGGCGCGGCGCGCGGAGGGCGGCAGTTCGCACAGGCGCGCGCCTTCGGGCAGCGGCGTGGTGAGGGTGCGGCCGACCAGGGTGGTGAGCAGCGCGACGCCGGCCTCGAGCTCGGCCTCGGCATAGCCGCGCGCGCGCAGCGCTTCGATCAGCAGCGCGCGTTCGCCGGGCGGCGCGGGGCCCTCGTCCCAGTCGCGCCAGGCTTCGAAGCGGGTGCGTTCGAGCGCGTCGTGCAGGGCCACGCCGAAGCGGGCGCCGGCGAAGCGCGCCTGCGCCTCGTCCGGTGCCGGCGCTTCGGCCTCGTCCTCGCCGCCGCGTTCGGCGAGCGCGGGTTCGGCGTCGCGGGTGAGCTGGCTGAAGCTGTGCACCCACCAGTCGCGCGGGCGCGGGCCGGCCGGCGCCCGCGCCGGGGCCACCTGCGGCGGGCGTTCCGGCGGCGGCGCCTGCGGCGGGGTTTCGGGCGGAGGCGCGGTGTCGAGCACGATCGCGCCGGCGCTGTCGGCGGCGAGCGCATCGAGGCCGCGCAGCATCGGCGCCAGCGGCGTGGTGTCGTGCCGGTACAGCGGCCCGGTGCACAGCCACAGCGCGTGCCGGGCGCGGGTCAGGCCGACATAGAGCAGGCGCGCGTCCTCGGCCTGCTGTTCGCGGGCCTCGGCCTGGCGCGCGGCATCGTCGGGGGCGAGCTGCAGCACCACGCCGTGGCCGTCGCGGGTCTCGCACCAGCGCGCGGAATGCCGGGTGCTGTCCTTGCCGATGCCGGCGTAGGGCAGGAACACCAGCGGATACTCCAGGCCCTTGCTCTTGTGCAGGGTCACGATCTGCACCCGCGCGGCATCGGATTCGAGCCGCAGCGCCTGGGTCTCGTCGTCGGGATCGGCCTCGGCGATGCGCCGCCGCAGCCAGTCCACCAGGCCCGCCTCGCCCAGCGCGCGCGCGTCGGCCGCCTGCAGTTCCTCGCCGAGCTGGAGGGTGTTGGTGAGCCGGCGTTCGCCGTCGGCGAGCGCGAGCAGCGCCGGCGCGCGCTGCGCGCACAGGTCCGAGACCAGCGCCAGCGGGCCGTGCCGCTGCCAGCGTTCGCGCCAGGCCAGCGCCTCCGCCTGCCAGTGCGCCAGGCGCTCGGGCTCGGCGTCGAACGCGGCCAGCGCGGCCGCGTCCAGGCCGAGCAGCACCGTCGCCAGCGCGGCGCGCAGGCGGCCGTCGTGGCCGGGGTGCTGCAGGGCCTCCAGCACCGTCAGCAGTTCCAGCGCCTCATCGGTGGCGAACAGGCTCTGCTTGCCGGCCGCGACCGCGGGCACGCCGGCCGCGGCCAGCGCGGCGCGGATGCGGGTGGCCTCCTTGTGCTCGCGCACCAGCACGGCGATGTCGCCGGGTTGCACCGGCGTGTACGCGCCCTCGCCATCGTCGTCACACCGACGCCGCAGGCGCGCGCGGCCGTCGGCGAGCAGTTGCACGATCTCGGCCACGCAGGCGGAAGTGGCGAGCGCGCGCGAGTCGTCGGCGCTCCAGGGCTTGCCGTCCGGCCGCGATGGCAACGCCCGGACCCGCAGCGCCGGCGCGGGCGCGCCGTCGTGCAGGAAATCCGCATCGTCCACCCGGCCGCCGGGCACCAGCGGCTCGTAGCCGATGCGCGGATCCACGAACGCGGCGGCGCCGGCGCGGGCGTACAGGGCGTTGACCGCGTCCAGCACGCAGGGCCGCGCGCGGAAGTTGGTGACCAGCGCCGGCGCGCGCTCGGCCCGCGCGGCCGCGTCGAGGTAGGTGTGCACGTCGCCGCCGCGGAAGCGGTAGATCGCCTGCTTGGGATCGCCGACCAGGCACAGCGCCGGCGCCGGACTGCCGCCGCCGAACACGCGGTCGAAGATCGCCCACTGGCGCGGATCGGTGTCCTGGAACTCGTCCACCAGCGCCGCCGCGTACTGCGCGCGCAGCGCCTGCGCCAGCGCCTCGCCGCGCGGGCCGGCCAGTGCCGCGTGCACCTGCGCCAGCAAATCGTCGAAGGTCTGCACCCGGCGCGCGCGCTTGAGCGCATCGAGCCGGCGCGCGGCCTCGGCGCGCACGCGGTGCAGCAGGGCGATGCGGCGGTTGGCGAGCCAGGTGTCGCGCGCGGCCATCGCCTCGCTCCACGCGGCGGCGGCATCGCACAGCGGCGAATGCGGGGTGCGCCCGGCGTGGTTCTTCTTGGTCTTGGCCAGCAGGGTCCGGGGCAACAAGCGGTCGAAATGGCTGTGGATCGGCGCCGCGGCCTCGCCCGTCGCGCACCACTGCGCGAGCGCCGGCCAGAGCCGTGCCGTGAGGTCAGCCTGATAGCTGCTGCGGTGGAGCACGTCGTCGCGGATCGCCGCCTCGAGTTGGTCGCGGAACGCATCGCCATGGCGCAGGAAGGCCTCGCGCAAGGCCGCCGCGGCACGTTCGAGCGTCGGCTGCGGATCGGCCGCGTCCGGCGCCGGGGCCGGGGCCAGGGCCGTCGCGCGCAGCAGCTTCGGCAGATCCTTCGCCAGCGCCTCGGGGCCCTGGGGCCACTCGGCCGCGAGCACCTCCGCCGCGCCCGGTTCCGCGGCGAGCCCGCGCCACACGTCGGCGGCGACGTCGAGGTACAACTCGCGCGCGCTGCCGAGCAGCTCCGGCGCCGGCAGCGCGGCGGCATCGAGCACGTGCTCGGCGAGCACGCGCTGGCAGAAGCCGTCAATCGTGCAGATCGCGGCGAGGTCCATCTCGTACACCGCGCGGCGCAGGCGTCGCGCGAGCGCGGCGTCGCTTTCGCCGTCGGGGCGCGCGGCGAGCACGGCGCGGCACAGCGCGACCTCCGCCGCCTCCGTCGCGGCGTCCGGCGCATCGCCCGCGGCCAGGCGCGCGGCGAGCGCGAGCCGGGCGCGGATCCGCGCGCGCAGCTCGGCGGTGGCGGCGCGGGTGAAGGTGACCGCGAGCAGCTGCGCCGGGCGCAGGCCGCGTTCGACGATCTGGCGCAGCGCGAGCGTGGCCAGGGTGTAGGTCTTGCCGGTGCCGGCGCTGGCCTCGATCAGGCGCAGGCCGGTCAGCGGCAGGTCGAGCCAGGGGTCGCGCACGGCGCTCATGCCGGCAGCTCCGTGGCTTGGGCCTGCAGCACCGCGTCGAACACGGTGCGCGCGAGCGCGCGGAAGCGGGCGCCCTGCGCGGCGTCGGCGAACGGGTCGCGGCCGCGCAGCGCCAGGCGCGCGCCGGGTTCGTCGCCCTCGCTCCAGCCGCGATCCTGGCGCCAGGTCTTGCGCGCCGCCTCCCAGGCCCGCTGTTCGGCCTGGTCGGGGTCGCCGCGCGTGTCCTGCATCGCCGCATACCACGTCCAGCCGCTGCGCGGCAGGAACGGCAGCGGTTCGCGCAGCCCGGCCGCGCACAGTGCCAGCAGCGCCAGCAGCGCCTCCCGCGCCTGCGCCGCCGGCACCGGCGCGCGCGGCTGCAGCGCCACGCCATGCTCGAACTCGGCCAGCTGCCACAGCGTCACCGGCTGTTCCGTCGCGCACAGCAGCAGCCAGTCCAGGCCGTGGCGGATCTGCGCCACGCCATCCAGCGCGCCGAAGCGCAGGCGCACCAGCCCCTGCCGGTACAGGCCGTCGAAGGCGGCCTGCACGCACCACGGGCCGAGCCAGGCTTCGCAACGCGCGGTGACCGGCTCCTCGTCGCCACGCCACTGCCGGAACGCCCGCGCGTACGGCAGCACTTCCGCGCGCAGCAGGCCGGCCTGGCGCCGGCCGGCCGGGCCGGGCGGGAGCAGGGCGCGCGCGCACAGGCGCGCATGCAGGGCCGCGACGTCGTCCTCGCCCGCGCACAGCGCCTCGAACACGAGCCGCCGCGCGGCATGCCGCTCCAGCCCGTGCGCGGGCAGCTGCAGCGGCTCGGTGTCGTCGAGCGTGGCCACCGCATCCGGCAGCCGCATGTCCAGCCGCTGGCGCAGGAACGCGCCGGGCATGTCGCACAGAAACCCGGCCAGCGCCTGCACCGACATCGGTTCCGACGCCGCGGGCGCGGCCGGTGGCACCAGCGGCGCAGCGGCGAACGCCGGCAGGGCGCGGCGCGGCTGCGGGCCGGCGTGCGCGGCCGCCTGCCAGGCCGCGCCGTAGCTGAAGCGGCGCGGGTCGCGGCCGTCGCCGAACGCGTCCGGCGCGAACGGTTGCAACGGGTGGTGCAGCACCAGCGCCGTGCGCGCGGTTTCCGGATCGTGGTGGTAGCGCGCCGCAGCTTCCAGCAGCTCGGTCACCACCGTCGAAGGCAGGCGCTTGCTGCCGTCGTGCGGATCGGCGCCGCACCAGCTGACGTAGAACACCTCGCCGGCGGCGGCGAACAGCTGCAGGAACAGGAAGCGGTCGTCGTCGCGCAGCGAACGGTCGCCGGCGCGGCGCTCGCGCGTGCCCAGCGCCTGGGCCAGGCGGTTGAGCCCGCTGCCCGGGTCGCGGCGCGGGAACTCGCCGTCGTTCAGGCCGAGCACGCAGATCACCCGGAACGGCAGCAGCCGCATCGGCACCATGCGCGCGAAGCTGACCCCGCCGCCGAGCAGCGGCGCGCGGGCGTCGGCCTCGGCCAGCACCGCCTGCAGGTGCGCGCGCACCACCTCGGGCGGCAGCGCACGCTCGAACCCGGCGGCCTGCGCCTGGCGGGCGAAGCCGTCGAACAGCTCGCGCAGGCGTTCGAGCGTGCGCGCATCGCGCACATCGCGCGGCGGCCGCGGCAGCAGCGCCTCGAGCAGGGCCAGCACCCGTTCGCGCCACTGCGCCGGGGTCAGCGCCGCGGCCAGGGTGCGTTCGTGCGTGGCCAGCACCTCGAGCAGGCGCAGCAGCGCGTCCAGCGCATCCAGCGCGCCGCCCTCGAGCAGCGGCAGCGGCGCCACGCCGGCGAGGTCGGCCTCGGCGCCGGTGGCGTGGCCGAGCAGCAGGCGGTCGAGCGCGAAGCGCCAGGTGCAGGCCTCCTCCGCCGGCGCGTCGTGGCGGGCGCGGTGCGCGGCGTCCAGGCCCCAGCGCGCGCCGGCCGCCTGCAGCCAGTCGCGCAGGCGGTCGAGCGCCTCCGGGGTGAGCCCGGCGGCTTCGGCGATCGCCGGCGTGGCCAGCAGGTCCAGCACCTCGTGCAGGCCGAAGCGCGACAGCGGCAGCGCCAGCAGCCGCAGCGCCACCTCGGCCAGCGGTTCGCTGGCCAGCACGCTGGCATCGGCGAGGGTGTACGGGATCTCGCCCGGCTGGCCGCGCGCGGCGCCGAACACCGCCGCGATCGCCGGCAGGTAGGGGTCGAGGTCGGGCGCGAGCACCGCGATCTCGCGCGGCTGCAGCGGCGGATCGAAGCGCGGATCGTCGAGCAGCGCCTGCAGCCGGTCGTGCAGCACCTGCACCTCGCGCAGGCGGGTGTGGCAGGCGTGCAGCTGCAGGCTGACGTCGCCCGGCTCCACCGCCGCGCGCCACGGCCGCGGCGCGCGCCGGTGCAGCAGGTCGCGCTGCAGGCGGCCGAGCAGCGTGTCCTCGTCCGGATCGTCCCCGGGCTGGTCTTCCGGATCGGCGTAGTACTCGGATTCGTCGGTCGGGTGCACCACCTCGTAGCCGCCGAGCACGGCCATGAAATCGCGCCCGGCGTAGCCCCAGGCGGCGAGCAGCGGATTCTCGTCGGTCTCGAGCGGATCCTCGCCCTCGCGCATGCGTTCGGCGAAGCTGCGCAGGTCGCCCCAGTACTTGCGCGAGGGCGTGGGCAGGTAGAAATGCAGCGTGCCCACCCGCGCCTGGCTGGCGATCACCCGCAGCACGTCGGGCGAGACGTTGAGGGTGGCGAAGGCGAACAGCCGCGACGGCAGGCCGGCGGGCGTCTGCGGGCCGTCGGCGCCGAAGCGGTGCAGGTAGTCGGCGACGCGGCGCGCGCGATGGCGGCGGCCGGCGGCCAGGCGCCGCCACAGCGCGGCCTGGAAGGCGAGCTGCGGATCGCGCGGGGCCTCGCCGGCCTCCCACGCCAGCAGCCAGTCGCGGCGCCAGGCCTGGTAGCGCTCGAACACCAGCGCCAGCTCGCCGGCCAGCGCCCAGGGCTTGAGCGGGTCGGCGCCGGCCAGCGCCGACCGCAGCGGCGCCAGCGCCGGCGCGCGCAGGGCCTCGGGATCGGTGAGCAGGGCGTACAGGCGCCAGTGCAGGCCGGCCAGGTCCAGTTCCTCGCCTGCGCCGGGCAGGTTGGCGTCCAGCGCGCGGCGCACGAACTCGCCGGGGGCGAGGAACTCGAGGTTGGCGGCGATGCCGTGCACGCGCGCCAGCTCGGCCTGCAGCCAGCGCCGCATCGCCGCCTGCGGGATCAGCACCACCTCCGGCGCCAGCAGCGGCTGGCCCGGCGCCGGCGTGCGCAGCTCCAGCGCCAGCGCGAGCGCCAGCGCCTGGAGCGAATTGGAGTGGTGGAGGCGGAAGTCGGCCGGCGCGGACATCGGCGCGATCATGCCGGAGCGCCGTCGCACGCGCTAAGACGGCGCGAAGCTGCGAGAATGCGCGCTTCCCGCTCGGCGCCGGTTCAGCCCGGCTTGGCCAAGCTGCGCCGTTCGTGCATCCGCCCCCGCCCCCTGGTTCCGTGATGACCGCTCCCGCCGCCGTCCAGCTGCGCAACGTCCGCCTCGAGCGCGGCGGCCGCACCGTGCTGCGCGACCTGGACCTGCGCGTGGCGCGCGGCGGCGTGACCGCGGTGCTGGGCCCGTCGGGCTGCGGCAAGTCCACCCTGCTGGCCGCGCTCACCGGCGAGCTCGCGCCCGCCGCCGGCACGGTCGAGGTGCTGGGCCAGCCGGTGCCGCGGCAGCGGCGCGCGCTGCTCGAGCTGCGCAAGGGCATCGGCGTGCTGCTGCAGAACAACGGCCTGCTCACCGACCTGACCGTGGCCGAGAACGTGGCCCTGCCGCTGCGCGCGCACACCGCGCTGCCCGAACCGCTGGTCCGGCGCCTGGTGGCGATGAAGCTGCACGCGGTCGGCCTGCGCGCCGCCGCCGAGCGCTACCCGCGCGAGCTCTCCGGCGGCATGGCCCGGCGCGTGGCGCTGGCGCGCGCACTCGCGCTCGACCCGCCCCTGATGCTGTACGACGAACCGCTCACCGGCCTGGACCCGATCGCCTCCGGCGTGGTGATGGCGCTGGTGCAGCGCCTCAACCGCACCCTGGGCCTGACCAGCATCGTGGTCAGCCACCATGTGCGCGAAACCCTGCCGATCGCCGACCACGCGGTGGTGATCGCCAACGGCGGGATCGTGTTCGACGGCACGCCGGCCGAACTGATGGCCAGCCCGGATCCGTTCGTGCGCCAGTTCCTGCACGGCGCGCCGGACGGCCCGATCGCGTTCGACGCCGCCGAACGTCCGGAGGCCGCCTGATGCCGCTTGCCGCCACCACCCGCGCGCTCGGCGCCGCCGGCCTGTTCACGCTCTCGGTGCTGCGCGCCTCGCGCCCCAGCCGCGACTTCCTCACCGAGCTCACCCGCGAGATCTACAAGACCGGCGCGCGCTCGCTGCCGATCATCGCGGTCGGCGGCGCGTTCGTGGGCCTGGTGCTGACCCTGCAGGGCTACCGCTCGCTGAGCACCTTCGGCGCCGCGAACTCGCTCTCGACCCTGCTCGGCCTGTCGCTGTACCGCGAGCTCGGCCCGGTGCTGACCGCGCTGCTGTTCATCGGCCGCGCCGGCTCCTCGATCGCCGCCGAACTCGGCCTGATGCGCGCCACCGACCAGATCACCGCGCTCGGCCTGATGGCGATAGACCCGGTGGCCAAGACGGTGGCGCCGCGGTTCTGGGCCGCGGTGATCACCGTGCCGCTGCTGACCGCGTTCTTCTGCAGCTTCGCCATCGCCGCCAGCTACCTGGAGGCAGTGCACGTGATCGGGCTCGACCCCGGCTACTTCTGGCCCGGCCTGCGCGAGAACGTGGACCTGGCCGACGACTACGGCGTGGCCTTCCTCAAGGCCGCGGTGTTCGGCGCCACCGCGGCGCTGGTCGCGGCCTTCGTCGGCTACCACGCCGAGCCGACCATCGAGGGCACCTCGGTGGCGACCACGCGCGCGGTGGTCAACGCCTCGCTGCTGGTGCTGATGTTCAACTTCGTCCTGTCCGCCTTCCTGTTCCGGAGCTGAGCCATGCGCGGCCCTCGTCTCGAATTCGCGGTCGGCGCCTTCCTGCTGCTCGCCCTGGCGAGCCTGCTGGTGCTGGCGATCGCCTCGACCAACGTCCGCCTCGGTTTCGGCGACGCCACCTATCCGCTGACCGCGCGCTTCTCCAGCGTCGGCCAGCTGCGCGTGGCCGCGCCGGTCAAGATCGGCGGCGTGGTGGTCGGGCAGGTGGAGAAGATCGAGCTCGACCCGGTCAAGTTCGACTCGGTCGTCACCCTGGCGATCGATGCGCGCTACCAGGACCTGCCCGCCGATACCGCGGCCGGCATCTTCACCAGCGGCCTGCTCGGCGAGAGCTACGTCGGCCTGACCCCGGGCGGCGACGTCGAGACGCTCAAGCCCGGCGACGAGATCGCGCTGACCCAGAGCGCGGTGGACCTGATCCAGCTGGTCGGCAAGTACATGTTCTCCGGCGGCGGCGCGCAGGCCGCGCCCGCCGCCGAGTCGCCCGATTCCGGTTCCCCCACGGAAGACACGCCATGACCCGTACGCCCCTGTTCGTCTCCCTGCTCGCTGCGGCGCTCGCCGCCGCGCTGCCGCTGTCCGCGCCCGCGCAGCCCGCGCGCGCCGCCGCCGCGCCGGCCGCGGCCACGCCCAGCCAGCTGGTGCTGGCCAACAGCACCCGCATCATCGCCACGCTCGAACGGCGCCGCGACGAGTTCAGCCGCGACCGCGCCGCGCTCAACCGCTTCATCGCCACCGAGTTCGAGCAGATGTTCGACCGCGACTACGCCGCGCGCATGGTGCTCGGCCGGCACGGCCGCGGCGCGGCCGAAGCCGACGTCGCCCTGTTCGCCGACGCGCTCGCCGACAGCCTGATGGCGCGCTACGGCAGCGCCCTGCTCGGGCTCGACAGCGGGCTGAAGGTGCGGGTGAAGGCGGAGACGCCGCTGCGCGGCGGGGCGATCGTGAAGGTCGCCAGCGAATACCTGCGCCGCGGCGGCGAGCCGGTGCCGGTGGACTACCTGATGCGGCGCAGCGGCAGCGGCTGGAAGGTGTTCGACGTGATCGTCGAGGGCGTGTCCTTCGTCCAGACCTTCCGCACCCAGTTCGACGCGCCGCTGTCGCGCAAGTCCATCGCCGAGGTCGCCGCCGACCTGCGCGCCGGCCGGCTGCAGGCCGACCCCAACCGGCAATAGGCCCGCCGCGCATGTCCGCCCCGCTCACCCGCGACGGCGACCGGCTGGTGTTCGCCGGCCCGCTCGACCGCGCCGCGGTCGCCGCGCTGTGGCCGCAGGCGCTGGCGCAGGCGGCCGGCGCGGCCTGCTTCGACCTGCGCGCGGTGGAACGCGTGGACAGCGCCGGGCTGGCGCTGCTGGCCGAGCTGGCCGTGCGCGCCGGCGGCCCGGTGCGGATCGAGGGCACGCCGCCCGGGCTGGTCGAACTGCGCACCGCCTACCGGCTCGACGCCGGCCTGGGTTACGCACGCTGAGCGGATAGACTGCCCGCATGTGGCGCCGCCCGCTCCTGCTGGTTCCGCTGATCCTCGCGCTGGCCGCGTGCGCGCATGCACCGGCGCCGGCGCGCGCGCCGGAGGCGCCCGCGGCCGTGCTCGGCGAGGCCAGCGCCCCGGAGACGCCCGCAGCGACGGTCCCGGCACCAGAGGCGCCAGAGGCACCGGCGGCAGCGGGCACCGAGGCCGTCCCGCCGCCCGCCATCCCCGGCGCGCCGGCCGCAGCACCCGCAGCGGCCCCGTCGGAGCCCGACGCCGCCCCGACCCAGGCCGAACTCGACTACGCCGCGCTGTACGGCGAGGGCGCCGACAGCGTGCTGCCCGCCCCGGCCGAGATCCCCGCCGCCTACGACCCGTGGGAGCCGTTCAACCGCCGCGTGCACCGCTTCAACGACACGGTGGACCGGCACCTCGCGCGCCCGCTCGCGCGCGCCTACGTCGCCGTCGTGCCGCGCCCGGTGCGGCTCGGCTTCGGCAACTTCTTCGGCAACCTCGGCCAGCCGGTCAGCGCGCTCAACGCGCTGCTGCAGGGCAAGCCGAAGCAGGCCGCGCAGGCCCTCGGCCGCTTCACCCTCAACCTCACCCTCGGCTTCGGCGGCTTCCTCGATCCGGCCACCAGCGTCGGCCTGCCGCACCGCAGCGAGGACTTCGGCCAGACCCTCGCGGTCTGGGGCTGGAAGCGCTCGCGCTATCTGGAACTGCCGCTGTTCGGCCCGCGCACCCTGCGCGATGTCCTCGGCATGGCCGGCGATGCGCCGCTGGCGCCGCTGCGCCAGATCGAGGAGGACAAGGCGCGGGTGTTCCTGCAGGGCCTGCAGCTGGTGGACCTGCGCGCGCAACTGCTGGCGGTGGACGCGATGCGCGAGGGCGCGACCGACGAGTACGCGCTGCTGCGCGACGCCTGGCTGCAGCGCCGCGACTACCAGATCTTCGGCGACCGCACGCTCGAGTCCGACGCGTCGCTGCCGGAGTACCTGCGCGAGGACACCGACCTGACCGTGCCGGTGGATGCGATCCCGGTACCGCCGAACGAGCTGCCCGACATCGACCTGCCGTAGGCGGGCGCGCTACTCCGCCTCGTCCGCGCCCCCGTCCGGCTGGTCGTCTCCGTCAAGCGATGAGAGCAGCGCCGCTGCCGGCGCCTCGGGCGTGAGTTCGTCGGGCAGGGCCTTGCGCCCGCGCACGCCGAGTTCCACCAGCCGCCGCGCGCGCGGGATCACGGCCTGACGCGATTCGCTCAGCCGGTTGCGCGCGGCGTGGAAGGCGTCGGTCGCCCCCTTGAGCTTGCCGCCGACCTCGTCGAACTCCTTGAGGAAGCCGACCAGGGCGTCGAGCAGCTTCTCGCCTGCCTGGCTGATTGCGCGCGCCTGCTTCTGGATCTTGTCACGCGTCCACAGTCGCTCCACCACGCGCAGCATCGCCATGAGGGTGTTGGGAGAGGCAAACACGACCTTGCGCTCGAAGGCGTCGGTCTGCAGCTTCTCATCCACACCGAGCGCGGCCGAGAGCGCACCTTCGATCGGGACGAAGGCGATGGTGATGTCGAGCGCGGAATCGCCCAGCGCCTTGGGGTAGTTGCGTTCGCCCAGGTCGCGCACGTGCTGGCGCAGCGCGGCGGCGTGGCGCCGCATCGCCTCCAGCTGCTGCTCCGGCGTGTCGGCGTTCATCGCCTCCTGCCAGGCGACCAGGTTGACCTTGCTGTCCACCACGATGCGCCGTTCGTCCGGCAGGCGGATCACGATGTCGGGCTGCAGCCGCCGGCCTTCGTCGTCGGCGGTGCTCTTCTGCCGTTCGTAGTGCGCGCCTTCCTCCAGCCCGGAGCCGCGCAGCACGCTTTCCAGCATCAGTTCGCCCCAGTCGCCGCGCACCTTGGCGCTGCCCTTGAGGGCGCGGGTCAGCGCCGCGGCCTGGGTGGCCATTTCCTGGTTGAGCTTGCGCAGTTCCTGCACTGCGCCGAGCAATTCGCGGCGTTCCTTGGCTTCGTCGCCGTACACCGTGTCCACGCGCTGGCGGAACTGGACGATCTGCTCCGAGAACGGCTTGAGCAGCGTCTCCAGGTCGCTCTTGGACTGCTGCGCGGCGCGCTGCGCGCGCTCGTCGAAGGTCTTGCCGGCCAGGTCGGCGAAGACCGCGGACAACCGCTCCTGCGCATTCGCCAGGAACTCCCGCATCTCCTGGTTGGCGCGTTCGCTGTGCTGCAGGTGCGCGCGCGCCTCGGCATGCGCCTTGCGCTCGCGTTCCAGTTCGTCGCGCAGCGCCTCGAGCCGGTGCTCGGCCGCCCGCAGGCGCTCGGCCAGCGCCGCCAGCTCACGCTCGCACGCCTCCAGCGCCGCGCGCGCCCGGTGCGCGGCCTCCGCCTCGCGCTGCGCGTCGCCGCGGGCCTGGTCGCGCTCGGCCTCCAGCCGCGGCACCGCTCCCGCGCGCTCCCCGAGCCGGGCGACCTCGGCGGTGAGCTCCCTGATGCCGTGCCGCTCCCGTTGCAGTTCATCGGCCAGGCGCGCGCGCTCGGCCTCCGCGCTCCGCGCCTGGCGCGCCATGGCCACATACACCAGCAGGGCCCCGAAGCCAGCGGCGAGGACGAGAAACACGAGCTCCATGGACGCCTCCTCGAACTACCAGGCCAGTGTAGCGGCGGCGGTCTCACCGCGTGCGACGCGCGCATGTCGGCTGCTGCGGCACGCGTGCACGTGCAAGCGTCGGTCGCTTCGGGCGGGCGCCGGCGACGAACCCGCCTGCTCAGTCCAACACCCGGCAGAACACTGCCTTGAGGTAGCGCGACTCCGGCACCTGCGCCAGCCACGGATGGTCGGGGCCGGCGCCGCCGACCTTCAGGATCTGCACGCTGCGCCCGGCGTAGAACGCGGCGCGACGCAGCATGTCCAGGAACTGCTCCTCGCTCACCAGCCCGGTGCAGGAGAACGTGGCGAACAGCCCGCCCGGGGCCACCACCCCCAGCGCCAGCTTGTTCATGTCCAGGTACTTCTTCAGTGCCGGGATCACCTGCTCCCGGTCGCGGGTCATCTTCGCCGGATCCAGGATCACCACGTCCCAGCGCTCCCCGCGCGCCGCCGCATCGCGCAGCCACGGGAAGATGTCCGCCTGCACGAAGCGCGGGCGCACCCCGTTGAGCCGGGCGTTGCCGCGCGCGATCTCGATCACGTCGGCGTCTATGTCCACCCCGGTCACCTCGCGCGCGCCGCGCGCCGCCGCATGCACCGCGAAGCCCCCCGTGTTGCAGCACAGATCCAGCACGCGCTTGTCCGCGCAGTGCTGCGCCAGCCAGTGCCGGTTCTCGCGCTGGTCGGCGAAGAACCCGGTCTTGTGCGCCCCGGCCGGATCGGCGCGGAACCTCACCCCGTGCTCGCTGATCACCGCCGGCGCCGCCGGCTCGGAACCGCCGAAGTCGAACGACTCCTGCTTCTGCACGTGCTCGTCGGCGAAACTGTGGAAACGGCAGCCGGGGAACTGCGCGCGCAGCGCATCAAAGATCCACTCGCGGTGGCGGAACATGCCCGCGGCGAAGAACTCCACCACCAGCAGGTCGGCGTAGCGGTCCACCACCAGCCCGGACAGCCCGTCGCCCTCGCTGTGCACCACCCGCCAGGCGTCGCTGACCTCGTCCAGGCGCAGGATCTCGCGGCGCAGGCGCACCGCCTCGCCGATCCGGCGCGCGAACCAGGCCGCGTCCACCGCCACGTCCGGATCGGTCTCCAGGATCCGCACCGCGATGCGCGAATGGCCGTTGTAGAAGCCGCGGCCGACGAACCCGCCGTCCACCCCGAGCACGTCCACGAGGCTGCCCGGGCGCGGCTTCTGCGCGGGCTTCTCCACCAGTTTCTGGAAGATCCACGGATGGGTGGATTTCCACGGATTCTTCAGCCGGACCACCGGCAACGTCGCGTTCATCGGCCCATTCTACCGGCGCGCTGGCGCCGGCCCCGGAACCCCGCTAGGATCGGCGGTGAAGGGGAGTAGCTCCCATTGCCGCATCGTCAGTCCGGGCCCCGCGGCCCCGGTGCGGCAGGCAGGCGATCCGGCCTGCGAGCGAGACCTTCGCCGCCAGCGGCGAAGCGTCCCCCGTTCCCGGGTTCCCACGACGCCTCGCGGCTGCGGCCACGAGGCGTTCTTGTTCCGGGAGCTTGCATGGACACGATCGGCAATCCGTTGTTGTGGGGCGCGTTCGCCGCGCTCGTCCTCGCCGCCCTGCTGGCGGACCTGCGGCTGATGCGCCACGGCGGGCCGCACAAGGTCACGTTCAGGGAGGCCGCGTGGTGGAGCGCGGGCTGGGTCGCGCTCGCGCTGCTGTTCAACGCCTGGCTGTGGTGGTGGGTCTCGCGCACCTCCGGCGACGCGCTCGGCCAGCAGGTCGCGCTCGAGTTCCTGACCGGCTACCTGGTCGAGAAGTCGCTGGCGGTGGACAACATCTTCGTGTTCCTGGTGCTGTTCACCTACTTCGCGGTGCCGGAGGAACAGCGCCAGCGGGTGCTGGTGATCGGCGTGATCGGCGCGATCGTGCTGCGCGCGATCATGATCTTCGCCGGCGCGCTGCTGCTGGCCCGCTTCCACTGGATCCTGTACGTCTTCGGCGCGTTCCTGCTGCTGACCGGGATCAAGATGCTGCTCGCCGCCGGCCAGGCGCCGGACCTGGAGCGCAACCCGGTGCTGCGCTGGCTGACCGGGCACCTGCCGCTGACCCGCAACTACCGCGGCGGCGCGCTGTGGGTGGGCGAGGGCCGGCGCCGGCGCTACACGCCGCTGTTCATCGTGATCGTGATGGTGGGGGTGACCGACCTGATCTTCGCCGTGGATTCGATCCCGGCGATCTTCGCCATCACCGACGACCCGTTCATCGTCCTGACCTCGAACGTGTTCGCGGTGCTCGGCCTGCGCGCGATGTTCTTCCTGCTCGCCGGCATGGCCGACCGCTTCCACCTGCTGCCCTACGGCCTGGCGATCGTGCTGATGCTGATCGGGGTGAAGATGCTGCTGGCCGACGTGTACAAGATCCCGGTGCTGTGGTCGCTGCTGGCGGTGGCGGTGGTGCTGGCGGTGACCGTGGTGCTGAGCCTGCGCCGCCCGCCCAAGGCTCCGCCCGGCTTGCAATCGCCGCCGCCGCCTCCATCTGCCCCGCATGCACCTGCCGATCCCTGACCAGCCCGCCGATCCGGCCGCGCAGCGCGCCGCCGACCACCGCCGCCTGCTGCGCGCGCTGAACGCCAGCCTGGCCTTCGTGCTGGGGCTGCTGGCGGTGTTCACCGCGCAACCGACCTTCGACGTCGGCGCGTGGACGGTGCAGCCGGGGACGCCGGCGGGCCTGCTCGGGATCGCGACCGCGCCGCTGCTGCACGGGTCGTTCGCGCACCTGGCCGCCAACGCCGGCGCGCTGCTGCTGCTCGGCACCCTCGCCGGCACCGTGTATCCGCGCGCCACCCTGCGCGCGCTGCCGCTGCTGTGGCTGGGCGCGGGCCTGGGCGCGTGGCTGCTCGGCGCGCCCGGCACCCGCCACCTCGGCGCCAGCGGGCTGACCCACGGCCTGATGTTCCTGGTGTTCACGCTCGGCCTGCTGCGCCGCGACCGGCCGGCGGTGGCGGCGGCGATGATCGCGTTCTTCCTCTACGGCGGCATGCTGCTCACCGTGCTGCCGCAGGAACCGGGCGTGTCCTGGCAGTCGCACCTCGGCGGCGCGGTGGCCGGCGTGCTCGCCGCGCTGTGGCTGCGCCGGCGCGACCCGGCCCCGCCGCGCAAACGCTACAGCTGGGAGCTGGAAGAGGAACAGGCGCAGCAGGCCGCCGCGCATGCGCGCGACGAACTCGAACCGCCCGCGCCGCGCGCGGTGCCGGTGCTGTGGCACCGGCCGCCACGCGAGGACACGCGCGGCACGGTGCTGCGTTTCCCCGCGCCGCGCGGGGATCGCGACCGGTCCTGAACGTCAGGGCGCGCGCCTGCCCGCGGTCGCAATGCCCCCGCCGCGGTGCTAGCGTGCGGCGGTTCGCCCCCGGAGCCCTGCGCGATGCATCGTCTGCCCGTCCTCGTTGCCGCCGTCCTTGCCCTCGCCGCCTGCGAGCGCGCGCCCGCGCCGGTGCCGCGGCCGGCGGCGGAGGCGCCGGATCCGGGCCCGGCGCGGCGGATCGAGGCCGACGTCCGCTTCCTCGCCGACGACCTGCTGGAAGGGCGCGAGACCGGCACCCGCGGCTACGACCTGGCCGCGCTGTACGTGGCGCAGCGCTTCGCCGCGATCGGGCTGGAACCGGCCGGCGAGGACGGCGGCTGGTACCAGACCGTGCCGCTGCTCAAGGCCATCCGCGTGCGCGAGGGCGCGCGCCTGGCGATCCGCCGCGACGGCCGCACGGTCGAGCTCGCCTTCGCCGAGCAGTACCTGCCGGGGCTGAACTACCACGCGCAGGAACACCGGCTGGAGGCGCCGGCGGTGTTCGTCGGCCAGGGCGTGCACGCGCCGGAGCTGGGCCACGACGACTTCGCCGGCGCGGATGTGCGCGGCCGGATCGCGGTGCTGTTCTCCGGCGCACCGGCGCGTTTCTCCAACGACGAGCGCGCCTACCACGCCTCGACCCGGCGCAAGCTCGAGGTGCTGAGCGAACGCGGCGCGGTCGGCGTGGTGTTCCTCAACTCGGCCGAGGACGAGGCGCGCGCGCCGTGGGCGCGCGCGGCGGCGAACTGGGACAAGCCGGGCATGCGCCTGCGCGGCGCCGACGGCGGCGGCATCGACACCTTCCCGCAGCTCCAGGCCAGCGCCAGCGTGAGCGCGGCCGCGGCCGACGCGCTGTTCGCCGGCACCCCGCACACCGCCGCGCGCCTGTACGCGGCGGTGCAGGCCGGCCGGGCGCGCGCGTTCGAGCTGCCCGGCACGCTGCTGCTCGCCGGCCGCACCACGCTCGAACGGCTCGACTCGCGCAACGTGGTCGGCCGGCTGCGCGGCAGCGGCGGCGCGCGCGCCGGCGAGCACGTGGTCTACACCGCGCACCTGGACCACGTCGGCATCGGCGCTGCGGTCGAGGGCGATGCGATCTACAACGGCGCGCTCGACAACGCGCTCGGCGTGGCGATCCTGCTCGAGGCCGCGCACATCCTGCGCACCACGCCCAACCCGCCCAAGCGCTCGATGCTGTTCGTGGCCCTGACCGCGGAGGAGAAGGGCCTGCTCGGCGCGGAGTGGTTCGTGCGCGAGCCGACCGTGCCGCGCAGCTCGCTGGTGGCCAACATCAACCTGGACATGCCGGTGCTGCTGGCGCCGAGCCGCGACGTGGTGCCGATCGGGGTCGAGCACTCCACGCTCGCGCCGCTGGTGCGGCAGGCGGCGCAGGAGCTGGGGCTGCCGCTGTCGCCCGATCCGTTCCCGGAGGAAGTGGTGTTCGTGCGCAGCGACCAGTACGCATTCGTGCGCGCGGGGATCCCGGCGGTGTACCTGGACGGCGGCATCCTGCCGGCGCGCGCGCCGCAGCCCGGCCAGCCGATGCCGGCGCCCACGCCGGCCAACGACCCGCGCCTGGCGCTGCGCGACTTCCTGCGCCGCTGCTACCACCAGCCCTGCGACGACACCCGGCTGCCGATCCAGTACGCCGACGCCGCGCGCCTGGCGCGGCTCAACGCGCGCATCGGCGTGCTGGCCGGCAACGTCGCCGAGCGCCCGAAGTGGAACCAGGGCGACTTCTTCGGCGAACGCTTCGGCCGCGCCGCGCCCCGGGCGCGCTGAGCCGGCGCGGTTCGGCCGCCGTTGCGGCGGCGGCCGGTATCCTGCGCCACCCGCCCCGTCCTCTCCCCTGTCGCCGCGATGACCGCGCTCCGCCTGCTGTGCCTGTCCCTGCTCGTCCTGCTCGGCGCCTGCGCGGACACCGCCCGCCCCACGCCGCCGGCCGCCACCCCGCTGCCGGCGGTGCCGGAGCCGAAGGTGCGGGTCGGCCTGGCGCTCGGCGGCGGCGCGGCCAAGGGCTTCGCCCACATCGGCGTGATCAAGATGCTGGAGGCCAACGGCATCACGGTGGACGTGGTCGCCGGCACCAGCGCCGGCAGCGTGGTCGGCGCGCTGTACGCCGGCGGCATGGACGCCTTCGCCCTGCAGGAACACGCCTTCGCCCTCGACGAGGAGAAGATCCGCGACGTGCGCCTGTTTTCCGGCGGGCTGGTGCAGGGCCAGAAGCTGCAGGACTACGTCAACACCCTGGTCGGCGGGCGCCCGATCGAACGCCTGCGCAAGCCGTTCGCGGCGGTGGCCACGCGCCTGCACGACGGCGAGCGCACCGTGTTCGTGCGCGGCAACACCGGCCAGGCGGTGCGCGCCTCGAGCAGCATCCCCGGCGTGTTCGAGCCGGTGACGATCGGCCGCTTCCGCTACGTGGACGGCGGCGTGGTCAGCCCGGTGCCGGTGGACGCCGCGCGCCAGCTCGGCGCCGACGTCGTGATCGCGGTGGACATCTCCGCCAAGGCCGCCGGCGAGGCGCCCGACAGCATGCTCGGCATCGTCCAGCAGTCGGTGCGGATCATGGGCCAGAAGCTCGGCGCGCAGGAGCTGGCGCGCGCCGACGTGGTGATCCGGCCGCAGGTGAACGACATCGGCCCGGCCGACTTCGAGCAGAAGAACCGCGCCATCCTCGAAGGCGAACGCGCCGCGCTGGCGGCGCTGCCGCAGATCCGGCAAACGCTGGCGCAGGTGCGCCAGGCCCGGCGCGAGGCGCTGCAGGCGCAGGCGCGGGCCAAGGCCGCGCAGGCGGCGGCGCAGGCCCGCGCCGCGTGCCAGGCGCAGCAGAGCCGGCTCGGCCGCCTGCTCGGGCGCGCGCCGAAGTGCGAGGCCGCGCCGCGCTAGCGCGCCGGCAACGGCAGGCCGCGGAAGGCCTTGACCGTGCGCAGCACGAAGCTGGAGTTGACGTCGGCCACGCCGGCCTGGGTGAGCAGGCGGTCGAGCAGGAAGCGCGAGAAGTGCTCCAGGTCCTGCACCACCACGTGCAGCAGGTAGTCCATGTCGCCGGTCAGCGCATGGCAGGCGATCACCTCGTCCCAGGCATTGACGTGGGCCGAGAACGCGGCGATCGCCTCGGGGTCGTGGCGGGTCAGCTGCACCCGCACGAACGCCTGCAGGCCCAGGCCCAGCCGGGCCGGATCCACCTCGGCGCGGTAGCCGGCGATCACCCCCTCGCGTTCCAGCCGCTGCACCCGGCGCAGGCAGGCCGAGGGCGACAGGTGCACACGCTCGGCCAGCTCGGCATTGGTCAGGCGCCCGGCGCGCTGCAGCTCGGCCAGGAGCAGGAGGTCGGTGCGGTCGAGCGAAACCGTCATTTTCGTGCATCATTCCGCCGATTCAAGCAAGAATCATGCGCCCGTGGCGCCTGGGTGCGCAAGCTTGCAATCCCATTGCGCGGCCCGCGCGCTACAGTCGGTGGCTGCTCCCGGGAGGTCCGCCATGAACCCCGCCACCCCGCGCCGCGTCGAGCACCAGCTGACCGACAAGGGCTATGTCCCGGTCTACACCACGGCCGTGGTCGAGCAGCCCTGGGCCAGCTACAGCGCCACCGACCACGAAGTCTGGGCCACCCTGTTCGCGCGCCAGCACGCGCTGCTGCCCGGCCGCGCCTGCGACGAGTACCTGCAGGCGCTGGACGCGATGGCGATGCCGGCGGACCGGATCCCGAAGTTCGACGACCTCAACCGCCTGCTGCGCCGGGCCACCGGCTGGGAGCTGGTCGGCGTGGAGGGCCTGTTGCCGGAGCTGACCTTCTTCGACCACCTGGCCCACCGCCGCTTCCCGGTGACCTGGTGGATCCGCCGCCCCGACCAGCTCGACTACATCAGCGAGCCGGACCTGTTCCACGACCTGTTCGGCCACGTGCCGCTGCTGATGCACCCGGTGTTCGCCGACTACATGCAGGCCTACGGCCAGGGCGGGGTGAAGGCGCACGCGATCGGCCCCGAGGCGCTGGTCAACCTGACCCGCCTGTACTGGTACACGGTCGAGTTCGGCCTGATCGCGCAGCGCGACGGGCTGCGCATCTACGGCAGCGGCATCGTCTCCTCGAAGGGCGAGAGCATCTACTGCCTCGAATCCGACGCGCCCAACCGCATCGGCTTCGACCTCGAGCGGATCATGCGCACCCGCTACCGCATCGACACCTACCAGAAGACCTACTTCGTGATCGAGAGCTTCGAGCAACTGTTCGAAGCCACCCGTCCCGACTTCGCCCCGCTCTACGCCCGGCTCGCGCAACTGCCCTCGTACCCCGCCGGCACCGTGCTCGACGGCGACCGCGTGTACCACCGCGGCACCGGCGAGGGCTGGCTCAAGGACGGCGACGTCTGAGCCCCTTCCGGCGCCGGCCGCGTCCGCCGCCCCTGGCCGCCTGCAGCACGCCCGGTGTCGGTGACGCCCCGGGCCGGTAAGCTCGCCCGGGCCGGAGCACGGGAGAGTTCTGGATGAGCCTGGATGCGCGCGTGTGGTGGCGCTGGCTGCGGTACTGGCGCCACGAACATCTGCTGGTGGACCGCGTCGCGGTGATCGCGCACGTGGCGGAGGCCGGCGCGCTCGGCCCGCGCTATGCCTTCATGATCGTGATGTCGGGCGGCATCGCCACGCTCGGCCTGCTGCAGAACTCGGCCGCCGTGATCATCGGCGCGATGCTGATCTCGCCGCTGATGGGGCCGATCATCGAGATGGGCATGGCGCTTGCGCTGTTCGACTTCCGCACCCTGCGGCGGGCGTTGATCACGCTGGCCACGGGTGTGGCCCTGGCGCTGCTGACCGCTGGCCTGATCGTCGCCGCCTCGCCGCTGCGCGAGGCCACGCCGGAGATCCTGGCGCGGACCGAGCCGACCCTGTTCGACCTGCTGGTGGCGGTGTTTTCAGGTCTGGCCGGCGCGTACGCCACCATCACCCGCAAGGGCGAGACCATCGTCGGTGTTGCCATCGCCACCGCGCTGATGCCGCCGCTCGCAGTCGTCGGATACGGTCTTGCGACCGCCAATGCCGCGATCGCCGGTGGCGCGGCGTTCCTGTTCATGACCAACCTGCTCGCGATCGCGCTGTCGGTGACGATCATGGCGCGCTGGTACGGTTTCGGCCGCAGCGATTCGCCGCAACAGACCGCCTGGCAAGCGACCCTGATCGTGGGCTCCTTCGCGCTGCTCTCGATCCCGCTCGGTCTGGCACTGCGCGACATCGCCGCGCGCGGCGTGGCCGAACGCACCCTGCGTGGCGTGCTCGAGGAGGAGGCGCGCAAGGCCGGTGGCCGAATCTCTGCGCTGCGCGTCGAGCGCGTTGGCCAGGCCTACGCGCTCGACCTTGTATTGCTTACCCCCCGCCACCAGCCGCAACTGGCCGCGAAGCTGGAACGGCGGCTGGAAGCGGCGATCACTCGACCAGTCACGGTTTCGCTGCGCGAAGTGATGCTAGCCGACGACGCGCAGCTCGCACAGGAACAGGCGGCGTTCGCGCAACTGCGCGAGAGTGTGGCCGGGCTGCAGGACACAGTGGCGCGCGACCGGCAGGTGCGCAGCGCGCGCGAGGCGGCGATTGCGGCGACACGCGAGTTCGCCCTGGCCTGGTTCGGCGAGTTCGAATGGCTGGACGAGGGCCAACGCGCACGCTGGCGCCTCTCGCCCCGCGCCGGGCTCGATGTCCCCACCGCCCATGCGCTGGAACGGGAGTTGTCGGGCAGGGATGGGGCCCTGCCGGTGGAGGTGGTGCCGGCCCTGCAGGCGCTGCCGCCGGTGCCGTTCGCCGACGACGCGGCCGGGATCGGCGACGACGGCCGGCACACGATCGGGACGGCAGCATGGGCGCTGCACCGCTGGCAGGCCCGCGCGGTGGAACTGCGCGGCGCTACCGCAGACCGCGGCGCGCTTGCCGAAGCGCGGGTTGCGGCCGTCGCCGAGGCGTTGCGGAAGCAGGGCTTCGAGATCGCCCGTACCGGCAGGGACGAAGAAGTCCCCGCCGGGCACGTCGTCATCGCCCCGATGCTGCGCTGATCAGTGCGCGGGCAGCGGCGTCGAACGCCGGACGCGCCAGCGCCGGTCCAGCCACAGCTTCGCCGCGAGCGCGACCAGCAACGGCCCGAACCAGGCGGTGTAGTGCAGCACCGTGCCGTCGAGCATCGGCAGCAGCCGCGGCAGGCCGATGGCCAGGAACGCGATGTGCGTGGCCACGCCGTTGCCGAGCATCGCGGTGTAGTGCTCCTCGCGCCACCACAGCGGCCGCGCGGCCAGGCGCCGGCGGACGCGCAGCATGTCCGCGCCGACGTACAGGCCGACCAGCGAGAAGCCGGCCAGCAACGGCTGGCCGTGGCGCAGGCCCAGCGCCAGCACGCCAAGGCCGGCGAGCAGGCAGGCCACCGCGAGCGCGTGGTACACCGCGCCGGTGTAGGCGCGCGGATCGTGCTTGTCGCGGATCGCGCGCCACGCGCTCCACACGCCGGTGACGACCAGCACCAGCAGGTAGGCGAGGAACGCGGCCGCGACCGGCTGGCCGTCGAGCCAGCGCTGCCAGGCGAGCGGGATGCCGCTGAGCACCACCGCCAGCATCGCCAGCAGGTACAGCCGCCCGACCAGGCGGTGGCGCGGGCTGCCCTTGCGCAGCGCGGCGGCGGCCCAGAAGCACAGCAACGCCAGCGTGCCGGCGACGGCGTGCAGTTGCAGGACGATCTCGTAGTACGACATGGCGGACTCCCTCCCCGGTGACGCCACCAGCCTCGCGCAGCCGCCCGCCGCCCACCGCTGTCGGCGGTCACCACTTCGCCCTGCCGGAAGTCACTTCCTGCTCCGGCGGCATTGCGGAGCCCCGACGCACGCCGCAGCATGGCGGCATGGTGCTTCCGGCCGCCCCCTTCTACCCCCGCCATGACGGCATGCGCTGGCCCGCGCGCCTGCGCGCGCTGCTGCATCCGTTCAACATCGCCGGCGTGCTTGCGTGGGCCACCGTGGCGCTGTCCATGCAGTGGCTCGACGCGGCCCTGTGGCCGGCCGCAGCCACGCTGCTGCTCGCCTTCCTGACGGCCATGTTCGTCGAGGAGCTGTTGCGCCCGCGCCATCCGCGCCTGGCCGACGGCCTGCTGTGGCTGGAAGCGGCGTGCGCCCTGCTCCTGATCGGCTTGAACCCGAACCTGCACACGGCACAGGTGCTGCTGGTGGTCTGGACCGCGCAACTCACCGCGTGCTGGTCGCACCGCAGCACCGTACTGGCGGTGTTGCTGGCGGACATCGTGGTGTACCTGATCCTGCGCAACGGGGGCGCTGCCGCGCCGCTGCTCGTGGTCTCGCTGTACGTGGGCTTCCAGGCCTTCGCCGCCCTGTGCGCGTACTACGCGGTCAGCGCCGAACGCGCCCGCGACCGCCTGGCCCAGGTCAACGCCGACCTGCTCGCCACCCGCGCCCTGCTCGCCGACTCCGCCCGCGACAGCGAGCGGTTGCGCATGGCGCGCGAGCTGCACGACGTGGCCGGGCACAAGCTCACCGCGCTCACACTCAACCTGCGCGCGCTCGCCGCCGAGCCCGCGCTGGCGCAGCGCGAGGAGGTGCGCGCGGCGCAGCAGCTGGCGCAGGAACTGCTCGGCGACATCCGCGGCATCGTGCACGCGATGCGCGACGCGCGCGGCCTCGACCTCGCCACCGCGCTGCGCGCGCTGGCCGCGCCCTGGCCGCGGCCGCGGCTGCTGCTGGAGATCGCCGACGACGTGCGCGTGGCCGACCCCGCCACCGCCGAGGCGGTGCTGCGCCTGGTGCAGGAGGCGCTGACCAACAGCGCGCGCCACGCCGATGCGGACGTGGTGCGGGTGCGGCTGCACCGCGCCGGCGAGCGGCTCGCGCTCGAGGTCGAGGACGACGGCCGGCTGCACGGCCCGCTGCGCGAGGGCCACGGCCTGGCCGGCATGCGCGAGCGCATCGCCGCGCTCGGCGGCAGCCTGGAATTCGGCCGCAGCGCACGCGGTGCGCTGCGCATCGCCGCGAGCCTGCCGCTGTGACCGGCACGAGCGCCGCCCCGGGCCCGATCCGCGTCGCCCTCGCCGACGACCAGGCGCTGGTGCGCGCCGGCCTGCGCGCGCTGCTGCAGCAGCAGGGCATCACGATCGCGTTCGAGGCCGACGGCGGCGAAGCGCTGCTCGACGCCCTCGCCCGCGAGCCCGTGGACGTGGTGCTGTCCGACATCCGCATGCCGGGCGTGGACGGGATCGAGGCGTTGCTGCGCTTGCGCGCGCGCGGCGACCTCACCCCGGTGCTGCTGCTGACCACCTTCGACGATGCCGAGCTGCTGCTGCGCGCGACCGAGGCCGGCGCGCAGGGCTTCCTGCTCAAGGATGCCGCGCCCGAGGACCTGCGCGAGGCGATCGAGCGCGTCGCCCGCGGCCAGACCCTGCTGCAGCCGGTCAGCACCGCCCCGGTGCGCGCGCGCTACCGCTACCACGCCGCCGACGCGCCGCGCGAACGCTTCAGCGAGCGCGAGGTCGCGATCCTGCGCCTGCTCGCCGGCGGCTATTCGAACAAGGAGATCGCGCGCGCGCTGTTCCTGGCCGAGGGCACGGTCAAGAACTACGTCTCCACCATCCTCGACAAGCTCGACACCCGCGACCGCACCCGCGCGGTGCTCAAGGCGATCACACTGCGGATCATCTGAGCGCGCACGCGGTGCCCGCGGTCAGCGCTCCGGCACCGCCTCGCCGCGCGGCTCCATCGGCGGCGGATCGGCGTGCGGGTCGGCGTACCAGTCGTTGATCCACAGCGCGTCGCGGTGTTCGCCTGCGGCGACCTCGACCGCGCGCAGCGCATGGTCGTCGCACCCCGCCTGCGCGGCGGCGAGACAGGCGCTGGCCGCGCTGTGGCGGCCGGGCCCGGCGTCGGTCCCGGTGTCCTGCGGCCAGGCCAGCAGCCACCAGCGGCCCGGCGGCACCGCCAGTTGGAACTGCGGCGCGTCCTGCGCCGTGGCCACGCAATAGCCGCGCCCGGGATCGGCCGCGTCCACGGCGCACACCCGCATCGGCGGCACGTATTCGCTGGGGTAGGTGACCTGGCCCGAGAGCAGGCCCCAGCCGGCCGGCCGCGCCACCGGCGGCAGCGCCGCCTCTTCCGCCGGCGGCGGCAACGCGCAGGCGAACAGCGCACGGCCGTCCGCCGCGGCCCGCACCGTGAACCCGCGCCCGGCGCGCGCGCCCTCGCTGCGCCAACTGCCATCGGCCTGCGGCCGCAGCGCCACCCCGAGCGCCGCACCCGCGGCGGCGGCCACCGTCGCCGGCGTGCCGGCCAGCGTCACCGACAGCCCCTGCTCCAGGCTGTCGGGCGGCATCACCCGCACCTCGTGCAGCGGCAGGCCGAACAGCCGCGCCGCGGTGGCCGCATCACAGACCACGAACGGCCCGCCCTGCGGCTCGATCCGGCAACGCAGGCCGGCCTCGTCCTGCAGGATCTGCCGCTGCACCTCGACGTCGTGCTCGAACAGGCTTACGTCGTCGCAGGCGAGCAGGCGTGTGCGGGCATCCATGCCCGGTGTGGAAAGTGCCGCGTCCGGCGCCGCGGGTGTGTCTTGCGCGCCGCGCGGCGTCGCCTCCGGCGCCGGCGCCCGCGTGCAGCCGCCCAGCAGCAGCGCCACCAGCATCACGCTCCTTCTGCGCATCTCTCGCCTCCGTCCCCGCCGCGCCGAGTCTGGCACGGTCGCCGTGAAACCGCCCCCGCGCCGCACGGACGGGGCGCCCGCCGCAGCGGCGGCCTCAGGGCGCGATCCCCGGCCGCAGCCCGTCGCGATAGGCCGTGTGCCGCAACGTCGCCTCGGCCTGTTCGCGGGCCCATGCCGGCGCAAGGCCGCGCTCGAACGCCGCCAGGCCCTGGAACGATGCCTCCACCGGCGTCGCCAGCGCGGTGTGCGTCTCGATCCCCGCCCAGCGCTGCCCCGCCTCGCCCGGCCGCCCCTGCCACACGAACACCCGCTCCCCGCGCACCCCGCGCACCGGATCCTCGCTCAGCACCACCCGATCCACCCGCGTCAGCCCCTGCTCCCGCGCCAGCCAGGTCAAGCGCGCCGCCAACCGCAGGCTCGCCGCATCCGCCGCCCGCCCCAGGGCCTGGTCCAGGGCCTCCACCCCCGCCCGCACCTGCCGGTACAACGCGTGCTGCGGGTGCACCGGATCGACCGGCGTCGGGCTCTCCACCGCCCGCCGCAGCGCCGCCTGCGTCTGCGGCCCGGCAATGCCATCGGCGGTCAGGCCGTGGGCGCGCTGGAAGGCGAGTACGGCCTGGCGCGTCAGCCTGCCGAAATCTCCATCCGCCGTCAGTTGCCGGCCCGCTTGGTCGCGATAACCCAGGCGGGACAAGGCTGCTTGCAGCGCCCGGACTTCCTCCCCCTGCACCCCTGCGCGCAATGGCTCGGTCCCGATCCCCCTCCTGGCCAGCGATACGGCTTGGTCCTGCACGTCCTCGCCATGGCCGTGTGCCCGGAATGCCTGTCTCTGCAGATCGCCCGCCTGCAGCCGGGTGCGGGCCTCGACCGCATAAGGCTCGAAACGCCCCATCAACTGGCCCATCCGCCGATAGGGAAGGTCTGATCAACGCACTCTGATACTCGGATTTCAGCATCAGCGCGCCGGACCAGCCTCGATTTGATCGCTTTCCCACCATTTCCGGCGATTTTCGACGGGTTTCCCCGCCCATCGGGCGG
>NZ_VNKO01000023.1 GCF_008033445.1 Vulcaniibacterium gelatinicum | reverse complement strand
GCGGGCGCGTTGGCAACGGCGGCCACGCGCGGCGCCGGCGCGGCGCCGGGGCGGGCGCTGCCCTCGGCCGCGGCGCGCTTGACGTCCTCCATCGTCACCACGCCGTCCGCGCCGCTCGGGCGCACGCGGCTGATGTCCACGCCGAGCTTGCGCGCCATCGCGCGCACCGCCGGCATCGCCTTGACCCCGCCGACCGCGACCGCCTGCTCGCTGCGCACCGCGTCGGACACCTGCATCGCGCCGACCACGGTGCCACTGTCCTCGCGCAGCACTTCGGTGCGGGTGGCGGGCGCGCCCTTCGGCGCGGGCGTGCCGGCGGCGCTGATCGCGCCGCCGTCGTCGGAGGCGATCACGCGCTCGGCATTCTCCGGTGCGCGCTGGCCGACGCCGCCGTGGCTCGCGGCCGCGGCCGGCGGGCCGTGGTGATGGCCGGTGTCCTGCCCTTCCGCGCGCTGCGGCAGCGCAGGATCCACCTCGAACTCGGCCAGCATCGTGCCGGTGACGATCACGTCGCCCGGGCCGCCGGCGAGCCGGAGCACCTTGCCCGACACCGGCGAGGGCACCTCGACCACCGCCTTGGCGGTCTCCATCGAGACCAGCGGCGCATCCAGCAGGATCGTGTCGCCCTCCTTCACGAACCACTCGACGATGGTGGCGTCGGGCAGGCCTTCGCCCAGGTCGGGCAGCAGGAACGTCTTCTTCTGGCTCATCGGCAGTCCTCAGCTGGCGGCCAGCGTGCGCTTGGCCGCGGCGACGATCTTGTCCACGCCCGGCAGGTACTTCATCTCCAGCCGGAACAGCGGGATGTGGGTGTCGTAACCGGTCACGCGTTCGACCGGCGCGAGCAGGTCGTACATGCATTCCTCGGCCAGGCGCGCGGCGATCTCGGCGCCGAAGCCGGCGGTCTTCGGCGCCTCGTGCACGATCACGCAACGGCCGGTCCGGGCCACCGACTCGGCGATGGTGGCGAAGTCGAGCGGCTTGAGCGTGGCCAC
Source organism: Vulcaniibacterium gelatinicum (assembly GCF_008033445.1). Taxonomy (GTDB): domain Bacteria; phylum Pseudomonadota; class Gammaproteobacteria; order Xanthomonadales; family Xanthomonadaceae; genus Vulcaniibacterium_B; species Vulcaniibacterium_B gelatinicum. Next base: position 36,430 of record NZ_VNKO01000023.1, on the reverse strand, counting down.
GTCGATGACCTCGGCGCTGATGCCCTCGGCGGCGAGCTTCTCGGCCGCCTCCAGCGTCTCCTTCACCTGCGCGCCCCAGGTCACCAGGGTCACGTCGTTGCCGTCGCGCAGCACGTAGCACACGTCCAGCGGCAGCGCCTCGCCGTCGTCGGGCACCAGTTCCTTGTACTGGCGGTAGATGCGCTTGGGCTCCATGTAGATGACCGGATCCGGGTCGCGGATCGCGGCCAGCAGCAGGCCGTAGGCGCGCGCCGGCGAGGACGGCATCACCACGCGCAGGCCGGGCACGTTGGTGAAGATCGCCTCGTTGGCCTCGCTGTGGTGTTCCGGCGCGCGGATGCCGCCGCCCCAGGGCACGCGCAGCACCATCGGGCAGGTCAGGCGGCCGCGGGTGCGGTAGCGGAAGCGCGCGGCGTGGCAGACGATGTGGTCCACCATCGGATAGACGAAGCCGTCGAACTGGGCCTCGGCCACCGGACGCATGCCCTGCGAGGCCAGGCCGACGGTGAGGCCGGCGATGGTGGTCTCGTCGAGCGGCGTGTCGAGCACGCGCTCGGGCCCGAACTGCGCCTGCAGGCCGGCGGTGGCGCGGAACACGCCGCCGTTCACGCCCACGTCCTCGCCGAGCACGATCACCGACGGATCGCGGCGCATCTCGTGGGCCAGCGCCTGGGTGATGGCCTCGATCAGGGTGATGGGCTGCGCGCTCATGCCTGCTTCTCCTGCGCCAGGGCCATCTCGCGCTGCGCCAGCAGGTCCGGCGGCGGATCGGCGTAGAGGTAGTCGAACATCGCGGTCACCGGCTGCACCGGCGTCTCCAGGTAGGCGTTGATCTCGGCGTCCACCTGCCGGGCGCACTCCTCGGTCCAGGCCTTTTCCTGTGCCTCGTTCCAGACCCCGGCGTGGGCGAGGAAGGTGCGCAGGCGCGCGACCGGTTCGCGCTGCCAGGCGGCCTTGACCTCGTCCTCGCTGCGGTAGCGGCGGGCGTCGTCGGCGGTGGTGTGGTCGTGCAGGCGGTAGGTGAGGAACTCGATCACGCTGCCGCCTTCGCCGGCGCGGGCGCGGGTCATCGCCCGGCGCATGCCCTCGAGCACGGCGATCAGGTCGTTGCCGTCCACCTGCAGGCAGTGCAGGCCGCCGGCCAGGCCCTTCTGCGCCAGGGTCTGGGCGCCGGTCTGCGCGCTGCGCGGCACCGAGATCGCCCAGCCGTTGTTGATGATGCACTGCACGAACGGCAGCCGGTAGGCGCCGGCGGCGTTGATCGCGGCGTAGGTGTCGGTCTTGGACGAGCCGCCGTCGCCGCAGCAGGTGACGGCCACGCGCGGTTCGCCGCGCAGCTTGAACGCGAGCGCGGCGCCGGCCGCGTGCAGGCACTGGGTCGCGATCGGCACGCACCAGGGGTAGTCGTGCTTCGGGCCGGAGAAGTCGTTGCCGCGCTCGTCGCCGCCCCAGTACAGCAGCACCTCGCGCGGCTTGACCCCGCGCATGAACTGCGCGCCGTACTCGCGGTAGCTGGGCGCGAACACGTCCTCCGGGCGCATCGAGGCGCCGATGCCGACGTGGGTCGCCTCGTGGCCGAGGCAGCTGGCATAGGTGCCGCGCTTGCCGGTGCGCTGCAACGCGATCGCCTTGGCGTCGAAGGTGCGCACGAACAGCATCTGCTTGAACAGCGGCACCAGCGCGGCGGGGTCGCGGAAGGCCTGCGGCAGCTCGGCGACGGCCTTGCCGTCCGGGCCGAGGTACTGCAGGTATTCGATCTGGAACTGGGCGGCGATGGTCATCGGTACCGGTTTCCGGAACGGCAAGAGCACCGATGATAACCGCAGGCCCCCTCCGGACCCCGGCGTATGGACGCCCGCGCCGCGCGGAACGCGACCGTGGCCGCGTTCCGGGCGAGCGTGCGCGCGGCGCGGTTCAGCCGCCCGGCGTGGGCGCCGGGCGCGGCGGCGCCGGCGTGTCGCGCGGCGCGCCGACGATCCGGGTGCGCAACGCGGCGGTGTCGTCGGCCGGATCCGGATCGGGCGTGGCGGCGTCGGCGCGGGCCTCGAGCACCAGTTCGTCGCGGCCCTGCCGCGGCGGCGCGGTGATGGCGAAGTCGAAGGCCTGCGTGCGTCCGGCGGCGAACGCGGCCTCGTGCGCGCATTCGGCGGCGAAGCCGGGTCCGGCCGCCGTCACTTCGCATGCCCAGCCGGCCGGGGCGGCGATCGCGACCGCCGTGGGCGGCGCGTCGCCGTGCAGCCGCACGCGCGGCTGCCAGGCCGCGTCGGCGCCGTCGTTGCGCAGGGTGAGCGGGAAGCGCGCGGTGGTGCCGCTGCGGAACGGCAGCGTCGGGCCGGACAGCGCGAGCGCAAGGTCGGCTTCGGCGCGCACCTGCACCTGCGCCTCGGCCAGGTTGTCGGCGTTGGCCGGGTCGGTGATGGTCGAGGCCGCGGCCACCGCCATGCGCAGGCTGCGGCCGCCGAGCGCGTCGCCGGCCGGGACCTCCACCGTGAACGCGGCCGAAGCGCCGGGCTCCAGCCGCGGCGTGGTGCAGGCGCAGGTGGTGGCGTGCGCCTCGGTCGCCGGCGCGCTGCACTGCCAGCCTTCCGGCGCGTGCACCGTCGGCGCCACCGCCGCGTCGAAGGCGAAGCCGACGCTGGCGTGCAGCGCCGCGTTCGGGCCGGCGTTGCGCACCTGCGCCTGGAACGGGACCCGTGCGCCCACCCGCACTTCCGCCGGCGCGCTCGCCGTGGCGGCGAGGTCGGCGCTGCGGAACGCCGGCACCGCGATCGCGATCCGCACCGGGTCGTGGTCGGAGCTGCGCAGCGGCGTGGTGCCATCACCGAAGTGGTGCACGCCGAAGTCGGCGTTGATGCGTGCGTGCTCCACCCGCACCGTGAGCGCGTCCAGCACCAGCGCCTCGTTGACCAGGGCATGGTCGAGCGTCTGCGCGTTGCCGCCGAACACGTAGGAGTAGCGCTCGGCCGGGTCGGCCACGAACGCGCCCCCATCCACCAGCGGGGTGCGCAGCGGGCTGTCCACGTAGGTCAGGACCTGCTCGGCCGGCGCCTCCTCGCCGCGCACGATGCCCATCACGTCCACGTAGCCGTCGTTGAACTCGAACGCGTTGAAGTCGCCGACCAGCACGATGCGCTCGCCCGGGTCGCGGGCCTGCCGCCAGTCCACCAGCTGCGCCAGGTACGCCGCCTGCGCGCCGCGCTTGGCGCGCACGCGCTCGCTCTCGCTGGCCCAGCCGTTGCTGCCCGGGCCGAGGTCGTCGATGCCGTTGAGCGAGCGCAGGTGGTTGACGATGACGGTGACGTCGTAGTGCGCGCCGTTGTCCTGGTGCACGCGCGCGCGCAGCAGCAGCGGCGGGCGGTCGTTGAGCAGGTCGGAGGAGCCGTCGGGATTGGCGAAGGTCGCGTCCTTGCCGTACTGGGCCACCTCGAGCACTTCCACCCGCGCCACGCCGGCGCCGTTGTCGCGCGCGCTGACCAGGAAGCCGACGTTGATCCCGCCGCGGTCGTTGCCCGGTTCGAGATAGGGCACGTAGCGCGGCGCGCGCGGGCAGGTCGCGTCCACGCGCGCGGCCAGCAGTTCCAGCACGCGCCGGTTCTCGACCTCGACCACGCCGAGGATGTCGGGCGCCTTGAGCCAGTGGCAGATCGCCGCGGCGGCCTTGGCCAGGCGCTTGTCGAGCGCGGCCGGCTTCAGCGTCGGCGCGCCGTTGCCGTCGGCGACCTCGTCGAACAGGCGCAGCAGGTTGAAGCCGGCGATGGTGACCTCCTCGTAGGCGGGATCGTTCACCGCCTGCGGCAGGCGGCCGCCGGCGACCGCGACCGGCGCCGAGGGATCGGGCAGCAGCGCCCAGGTGCCGGAGGCGTAGTCGAGCACGCCGGTCAGGCCGGTCACTTCCGCGCCGGCGTCCACCGCCAGTGCCGTGGCGCCGACCTGGCCGCGGCTGCGCACCATCAGCCGCTCGGGGTTGGTGTCGAAGCGCGGCGGGTGCTTGCCGGCCGGGATCGGCGTGGCCTCGAGCACGCTCAGGCCGGGCTCGCGGAACGGCCGCGCCACCTCCGGCAGCACGACGTGGAACACGCCGTCGGTGAAGGCGAGCGCGTCGTCCTCGTCCAGGCTGCCGCCGGAGCCGGAGACGGTGCGGGCGCGGGACAGCTGCACGCGCATGCCTTCGAGCCGCTCGAGCGTGGCCGGCGTGGCCGCAGGCGCGAGGTCGGCGGCAGTGAGCGCCACCGGCGCCGGCAGCGGCAGCCCGGTCTCGAGCACCTCGACCACGGGCGTGGTCAGCTGGGTGATCGGGAGCTGGTGCGGGTTGCTGGCCGGGGTGAACTCGGCCACCTGGGCGGTGACCCGCACCCGGCTGCCCACGGCCACCGTCGGCGCGCTGCCGGTGAAGACGAAGATGCCCTCGGACGTGGCCGGGTCGCCGTCGTCGTTGGCGCTCTGCAGGAAGAAGCCGTTGTTGAACCGGCGCGCGGTGACGATGCCTTCGGTGACCACGCGCCGGTCCAGGTACGGCGAGGTCGGGCCCGCGCCCTGGATGCGGGCGATGCTCAGCGCCAGCGGCGCGTCCGGCGGCGCGGTGGCGCTGTTGCGCGGCGTTGGCGTGCCGGCGGTGAAGTCGGCGGCGTTGTCGTTGCTGTCGGCGGCGCCGGCGTTCTTGCGCAGCGCCGCGGTGGTGTTGCCCAGCGTCGGCGCCGGGCCCGTGCCCTCGAAGCAGTTGGCGCCGCCGAAGCCGACGAAGTCCACCACCGCCCCGCCCAGCGGGCAGCTGCCGCTCAGCGTGGCCGTGCCGGCGACCAGGGCGACCTTGCCCGCGCTCGCCGACATCGCGATCGTGCCGCTGGCGTCGGGCGTGGGCAGCGGCGTGGTGCCGCCGGCGCCGTCGGCCTGCTTGACCAGGTAATAGCCGCCGGGCGCGATCGTGCCGGAGAGGTTGGTGCGCTGCCAGCTCGTGCCCGTGGCCGAGGCGTACTGCACCGACCAGCCGCCCAGGTTCACCGGCGCGCTGCCGGTGTTGCGCAGCTCGATGAAATCGCTCTTCCAGGTGGCGCCGCTGTTGCCGCCGCCGCCGTACACCTGGCTGATCACCACCTGGGCCCGGGCCAGCCCGCAGGCCCCGGCCAACATGCATCCCAGCGCCAGCAGGCGCGCAAGTCCGTGCTTCATCCCCTCTCTCCCCAAGCGGCGCGATCCGCGCCATGCGGCCAAAACAAGTCGTGGCCCGGCAGCCTGCCGGCCGTCCGTGACAGTGCGGTGACGCATGCTAAAGGCGATGCAGTACCCTTGTCTGCTGCACCGCACCAGGCGCCGCCATGAGCAGCGAAGACAACCAGCGTCCCCTCGAGGCCGGGATCCACACCGACCTGGCCGGCCGGATCACCTACGGCGGCTACCTGCGCCTGGACCGGCTGCTGTCGGCGCAACAGCCGCTGACCGATCCGCCGCACCACGACGAGATGCTGTTCATCATCCAGCACCAGACCTCGGAGCTGTGGCTGAAGCTGCTGATCCACGAGCTCACCGCGGCGGTGGCGCACCTGCGCGCCGACCGCATCTCGCGCTTCGACAAGGTCGCCGCGCGCTGCAAGCGCGTGCTCGACCAGCTCACCGCGCAGTGGTCGGTGCTGGAGACGCTCACGCCGTCGGAATACATGGAGTTCCGCGACGTGCTCGGGCCGTCCTCGGGCTTCCAGTCGCTGCAGTACCGCATGGTCGAGTTCCTGCTCGGCAACAAGAACGCGCAGATGCTGGCGGTGTTCGCCCACGACCCGGCCGGGCAGGGCGCGTTGCGCGAGGTGCTGCAGGCGCCGAGCCTGTACGACGAGTTCCTGCGCTACCTGGCGCGCTGGGGCCACGCGGTGCCGGCGCGGCACCTGGAGCGCGACTGGGCGCAGCCGCACGCGTTCGACCCGGCGCTGGTGCCGGTGTTCGAGCGCATCTACGAGGACACCGCGACGTACTGGCGCGAGTACGCCTTGTGCGAGGACCTGGTGGACCTCGAATCGCAGTTCCAGCTCTGGCGCTTCCGCCACATGCGCACCGTGCTGCGGATCATCGGCCACAAGCGCGGCACCGGCGGCTCCTCCGGGGTGGGCTTCCTCAAGCAGGCGCTGGAGCTGAGCTTCTTCCCCGAGCTGTTCGAGGTGCGCACGGTGATCGGCGCGCCGCGGCCGGGGCCGTAGGACGCCCGCGGGCGGCGATGTTGCGGCGCAGCATGCGCCCCCGGTTTGACGCCGCCGCCACCGCTCGGTGATCCTCGCGCGTCCCGCGCCCGGCGCGGGTCCTGATTTCCTGAACCAGACACGGGGGGATAACCGCATGAGCGGTGCCGCAATTTCCACCACGCCGGAGCCGATTCCGGAATTCAAGCAGGTGCTCGGCCATCCACGTCCGCTGTGGATGCTGTTCATGACCGAGTTCTGGGAGCGCTTCGCCTTCTACGGCATCCGCTGGGCGCTGGTGCTGTACATCGTGGCCCAGTTCTACGACGGCTCAGGCGCCGGCGAGGCGCCGGCCAACCGCCTGTACGGCGCCTACCTGGCGCTGATCTACGCCGCGTCGCTGTTCGGCGGCTACGTCGCCGACCGCCTGATCGGGCCGCAGCGTTCGATCCTGATCGGCGCGGTGATCATGTCGGCGGGCCTGTTCATGATCGCGATCCCGAACGAACAGGTGTTCCGGATCGGCCTGGCCACGATCATCGCCGGCAACGGCCTGTTCAAGCCGAACATCTCGACCATGGTCGGCAAGCTCTATCCCCTGGAGGATCCGCGCCGCGATTCCGGCTTCACGATCTTCTACATGGGCATCAACGCCGGCGCGTTCGTCGCCCCGCTGCTGACCGGCTGGCTGGCCGAGCACACCTTCGGCGGCTCGCCCGACATGCCCGCCTACAAGGTCGTGTTCCTCACCTCCGGCGTCGGCATGCTGGTGAGCCTGGTCTGGTTCTGGTTCGGGCGGCGCCAGCTCGGCGGCGTCGGCCGCCCGCCGGAGGGCGCGGAGGGCCGGACGCGCTCGCTGTGGGTGGCGGTCGGCACGATCGCGGCGGTGCCGCTGGTGTATTTCCTGCTCACGATTGACGCCGGCGTGCTGGCCTGGATCCTCGGCCTGCTGTTCGTCGCGCTGTGCGTGCTGATCCTGACCGAAGGCGTGCGCGAAGGGGCGGTGCAGCGCGACCGCGCGCTGGCGATGCTGATCATCTTCGCGTTCAACGTGCTGTTCTGGATGTTCTTCGAGCAGGCCGGCAGCTCGTTCAACTTCCTCGCCCAGAACATCGTGGACCGCGACCTGAGCGGCTGGATCTTCCCGGTCGGCTGGTTCCAGTCGGTCAACCCGATCGCGATCCTCGCCCTGGGGCCGGTGTTCGCCTGGCTGTGGGTGCGGATGGGCAAGGCCAACCCCTCCATCCCGCGCAAGTTCGGCCTCGGCCTGATCTTCAACGGCCTGGCCTTCCTGCTGCTGATGTTCGCGCTGTCGAGCCTGGTGGACGACGCCGGCAAGATCCCGTTCTGGACCCTGGTCGCGGTGTACGTGATCCAGACCGTCGGCGAGCTGTGCCTGTCGCCGATCGGCCTGTCCATGGTGACCAAGCTCGCGCCGGTGAAGCTGGTCGGCTTCGGCATGGGCGGCTGGTTCCTGTCCACCGCGATCGGCAACAACCTGTCGGGCATCTTCGCCAGCCACGTCAGCGGCGAGGGCGGCATGACCGTGGCCTCGGCGCACGCCGGCTACACCTTCGGCTTCTGGATCCTGATCGGCCTGGGCGCGCTGCTGTTCCTGATCGCGCCGCTGATCAACCGGCTGATGCACGGGGTGAAGTGACGCTTGCGCCCGCGCGTGCAGCGCGCGGGCGCTGCCGATGACGGCAAGCGACGGCGGCGGCTTCGGCCGCCGTCGTCGTTTCTGGGGGCGCCGGGGAGTCAGCCGGCGGCGTCGCCGGTCTCCAGTGCGTCCACGCCGTCGCCGAGCTTGCGCAGCAGGCGGTCGAGCTGGGCGCGCTCGGTTTCGTCCAGCGGCGCCAGCAGGCGGCGTTCGTAGGCCAGCGCCAGCGGCACCACCTCGTCGTAGATGCGGTGGCCGGCCTCGCTCAGCGCCAGCACCGAGCGGCGGCGGTCCTCGCCGTGGGTGTCGCGTGCGAGCAGGCCGCGGTCGAGCAGGCGCGCCACCGCGCGGCTCACCGCCACCTTGTCCATCGCGGTGCGCGCGGCCACGCCGTTGGCCGACAGGCCGGGATAGCGGCCGAGCACCGCGATCACCCGCCACTCGGTGATGCCGATGCCGAAGCGCCGCGCGTAGGCGCCGGCGATGGTCTGGCTGACCCGGTTGGAAAGCACGCTGAGCCGGTAGGGCAGGAAGTGTTCCAGGTCGAGGCGGGCGTGGCCGGGACGCGGGCGGGCGGGGGGCATGCTGCGATGCGCCTTGCAAATGGTTTCACTTGAAACTATAACTGCACGCTGCCCGGCGCAAGCCGCGGCGCAGCACGCGCCCCACGCATCGCCTCCAGGAGCACCCCGATGAGCGCCCAGCCGCACACCACTCCCGCGCAGCCGAACCTCGGCATGCAGGTGACCACGTTCGAGAACCCGATGGGCATCGACGGCTTCGAGTTCGTCGAGTTCGCCGCGCCCGCGGGCCGGGGTGCTGAGCTGCACGACTATTTCCGCAGGATGGGCTTCACCGCGGTGCTGCGGCACAAGTCGCGCCCGATCACGGTGTACCGCCAGGGCGGGGTCAACTTCCTGGTCAACGAGGACCCGGACTCGTTCGCCGCCGATTTCGCCAAGGCCCACGGCCCCTGCGCCTGCGGCTTCGCGATCCGGTTCAGGAAGCCGGCGCAGGAGGTGTACCAGACGGTGCTGCGCAACGGCGGCGAGGCGGTGACCCACAAGGAGGCGAGCAAGGCGGTGGACGCGCCGGTGGTCAAGGGCATCGGCGACTGCATGCTGTACCTGGTGGACCGCTACGGCGAGCGTGGCTCGATCTACGACGGCGACTACCTGCCGGTCGAGGGCGCCGAGCAGAACCCGAAGGGCTTCGGCCTCACTTTCATTGACCACCTGACCCACAACCTCTACTTCGGCAACATGGAGAAGTGGGCCAGCTACTACGAGAAGCTGTTCAACTTCCGCGAGATCCGCTACTTCGACATCAAGGGCGCCAAGACCGGGCTGGTGTCGAAGGCGATGACCGCGCCGGACGGGATCGTGCGCATCCCGCTCAACGAGTCCTCCGACCCGAAGTCGCAGATCAACGAGTACCTCGACCAGTACAAGGGCGAGGGCATCCAGCACATCGCCTGCTTCACCGACGACATCTACGACACGGTGGAGAGGATGCGCGCGGCCGGGGTCGAGTTCCTGGACACGCCCGACACCTATTTCGAGGTGATTGACCAGCGCATCCCCAACCACGGCGAGGACGTGCCGCGCCTGCAGCGGAACAAGATCCTGATTGACGCCGACCCGGAAACCAAGACCCGCAAGCTGCTGCAGATCTTCACCCAGAACGCGATCGGCCCGATCTTCTTCGAGATCATCCAGCGCAAGGGCAACGAGGGCTTCGGCGAGGGCAACTTCCAGGCCCTGTTCGAGAGCATCGAGCGCGACCAGATGCGGCGCGGGGTGCTGTGATGGCGGCCGGCTACCAGTCGGGATTCGGCAACGAGTTCGCCAGCGAGGCGATCCCCGGCGCGCTGCCGGTGGGGCGCAATTCGCCGCAGAAGGTGGCCTACGGGCTGTACGCGGAGCAGATCTCCGGCACCGCGTTCACCGCGCCGCGGCGCGAGAACCGGCGCAGCTGGCTGTACCGGATCCGGCCGGCGGCGATGCACGGCGCGTTCGCGCCGTATGCCCAGCCGCGTTTCCACAACGACTTCGACGCCGGCCCGGTGACCCCGGACCAGCTGCGCTGGAGCCCGCTGCCGCTGCCGCAGGCGCCGGTCGATTTCGTGGACGGCCTGTACACCATGGCCGGCAACGGCGGGCCGGCGGCGCAGACCGGCGTCGGCGTGCACCTGTACGCGGCCAACCGCGACATGCAGGGCCGCTATTTCTACGACGCCGACGGCGAGCTGCTGCTGGTGCCGCAGCTCGGCCGGCTGCGCATCGCCACCGAGCTCGGCGTGCTCGAGGTCGAGCCGCAGGAGATCGCGGTGATCCCGCGCGGCATCCGCTTCCGGGTCGAGCTGCCGGACGGCCCCTCGCGCGGCTACGTGGCCGAGAACTTCGGCGCGCTGCTGCGCCTGCCGGACCTGGGGCCGATCGGCAGCAACGGCCTGGCCAATCCGCGCGACTTCCTTACCCCGCACGCGGCCTACGAGGACCTGGAGGGCGGGTTCGAGCTGATCGCCAAGTTCCAGGGCCACCTGTGGCGCGCGCCGATCGGCCATTCGCCGCTCGACGTGGTCGGCTGGCACGGCAACTACGCGCCGTACAAGTACGACCTGCGCCGCTTCAACACCATCGGCTCGATCAGCTACGACCATCCCGACCCGTCCATCTTCACCGTGCTGACCTCGCCCAGCGATACGCCGGGCACGGCGAACATGGACTTCGTGATCTTCCCGCCGCGGATCCTGGCGATGCAGGACACGTTCCGGCCGCCGTGGTTCCACCGCAACGTGGCCAGCGAGTTCATGGGGCTGATCCACGGCGTGTACGACGCCAAGGCGGAAGGCTTCGCGCCGGGCGGGGCGTCGCTGCACAACTGCATGACCGGGCACGGCCCGGATGCGGCGACGTTCGAGAAGGCCAGCAACGCCGACCTGTCCAGGCCGGACATCATCACCGACACGATGGCGTTCATGTTCGAGACCCGGGCGGTGATCCGGCCGGCGCAGCAGGCGCTGGAGGCGCCGCACCGGCAGCGCGACTACCAGCAGTGCTGGGCGGGTCTGAAGAAGCATTTCGCGCCGCCGCGCGGCTGAGCGCCGCGGTTGCCGGCTAGAATCGCCCCGGATCCGCGGGAGACGGGGCGATGCTGACGACGGTCGGGATGTTCCTGCTGGGCCTGGTGCTGCTTGCGCTGGGCGGCGATTCGCTGGTCAAGGGCGCCTCGGGCCTGTCGCGGCGGCTGGGCCTGTCGCCGTTCGCCACCGGCGTGCTGCTGGTGGCCTTCGCCAGCTCGGTGCCGGAACTGGCGGTCAACGCACGTGCGGTCTGGGCCGGGTACCAGGACATCGCGCTCGGCAACGCGGTCGGCAGCAACCTGGTCAACTTCGGGCTGACCCTCGGCATCGCCGCGCTGGTCGCGCCGCTGACGGTGCGCTGGCGCGCGCTGGCGCCGCTGCTGCTCGGCTTCGCCCTGGCCAGCGTGCTGGCGATCGTGTTCGGCCGCGACAGCGTGCTCGGCCGCGGCGAGGGCGCCGTGCTGCTGGCGCTGTTCGTGCTCGCGCTCGGGTTCCTGTTCGCGCGCAGCCGCGACGAGCGCGCGGAGGTGCGCGAGGCGCTGGAGGCGTTCGAGGCCACCCGCACCGATCCGCTGCTCAACGCGCTGCGGCTCGCGATCGCCGCGGTGGCGCTCTGGTACGGCGCGCGGCTGGTGGTGGAGAACGCGCCCCCGCTCGGCGCCGCGCTCGGCCTGTCGCCGCTGCTGACCGGCCTGCTGCCGGTCGCGGTCGGCACCGCGTTGCCGGAGATCGCCGCCGCGGTCGCCGCGGCGCGGCGCGGGCAGGGCGATGTGGTCGCCGGCCACGCGATCGGCTCGAGCCTGTTCAACCTGACCTTCGTGCTCGGCGGCATGGCCGCGTTCCGCCCGCTGCCGCTGCCGGGCTCGTTCACCTGGTTCGAGCTGCCGGCGGCGCTGGCGCTCGCGCTGGTGCTGTACCCGATGCTGCGCGGCGATCTGCGCATCACCCGTGGCGAGGGCGGCGTGCTGGTTGCGGCATACTTGGCCTGGTTGCTGTTCGAGCTGGTGCTGATCCAGCCGACGGCGCTCTGACGCTCCCCGCATGGCCATGACCGGACGCAAGCCCCCTCCCGTCCTGCCGCGCGCCGTCGCCGCGCTGCGCGAGTTCTTCCGCCTCGAGGCCGCCGCCGGCATCCTGCTGATCGGCGCGGCGGTGCTGGCGCTGGTGTTCGCCAATTCACCGCTGGTGGATGCCTACAATGCCTTCCGCGCATTGCTGGTACAGGTGCGGATCGGCCAGCTCGACATCGCCAAGCCGCTGCTGTTGTGGATCAACGACGGGCTGATGGCGGTGTTCTTCCTGCTGGTGGCGCTGGAGATCAAGCGCGAGGTGCTGTCGGGCCAGCTCTCCACGCGCGCCCAGATCACCCTGCCGTTCGTGTGCGCATTCGCGGGCGTGGTGGTGCCGGCGGCGATCTACTGGCTGATCAATCGTGGTGATCCGGTGGCGATGCAGGGCTGGGCGGTGCCGGCCGCCACCGACATCGCCTTCGCGCTCGGCATCCTGGCCCTGCTCGGTTCGCGCGCGCCGCCAGGGATGAAGATCCTGCTGTCCACCATCGCGGTGGTGGACGACCTGATCGCGATCGTGATCATCGCCATGTTCTACACCCACAAGCTGTCTCTGGCCGCGCTCGCCTGGGCCGGCGCGGCGCTGGGGCTGATGGTGCTGCTCAACCGGCGCGGGGTGCGTGCGATCGCGCCGTACCTGCTGCTGGGCGCGGTGATGTGGGTGTGCGTGCTCAAGTCCGGCGTGCACGCGACCCTGGCCGGCGTGGCCACCGGCCTGCTGATCCCGCACGTGCGCAAGGGCGACGCGGTGCCGGACGAGATCGAGCATTCGCCGCTGGAGACGCTCGAGCACAACCTGCATCCGCTGGTCGCGTACGTGATCCTGCCGCTGTTCGCGTTCGCCAATTCGGGCCTGGTGTTCGCCAATTTCCAGGCCGACGACCTGCTCTCGCCGGTGGCCCTGGGCGTGGCCCTCGGGCTGCTGCTGGGCAAGCCGATCGGGATCGTCGGCGCGGCGCTGCTGGCGCGCGCGCTCGGCATCGTCCAGCTGCCGCGCGGGATGGACAACAAGTCGCTGCTCGGGCTCGGCCTGCTGTGCGGGATCGGCTTCACCATGAGCCTGTTCATCAGTTCGCTGGCCTTTTCCGACGACGGCCACGTGTACGACATCAGCGTGCTCGGGATCCTGCTGGCCTCGACCATCGCCGCGGTGCTCGGCCTGGTCTGGTCCTGGCTGACCTTGCCGCGGCAGCGGACGCCGGGCTGAGCCATGCGCCGGGCGCTGGTGTTCGGCGCGAGCGGCCAGATCGGCACGCCGCTGGTGGAGCGGCTGCACGCGGCGGGCTGGCAGGTGATCGCGGTCTCGCGCGCGCCGCACCGCGACCGGCCGGGGCTGCACTGGCTGCAGGGCGGTTTCGAGCGGCTCGAAGGCGTGCCGGACGAGGTCGAGGCGATCTTCAGCTGCGGCCCGCTCGACGGCTTCGCGCGCTGGTACGCCGCCTCCCGCATCGCCTGTCCGCGCGTGGTCGCGTTCGGCTCCACCAGCGCCGAGACCAAGCGCGGCTCGTCCGATCCGGCCGAACGCGCGCTCGCCCAGCGCCTGCGCGAGGGCGAGCAGCGCGTGTTCGAGGCCGCCGCCGCGCGCGCGGCACAGGCCACGCTGCTGCGGCCGACCCTGATCTACGGCGCCGGGCGCGACGCCACTCTGACCCGGATCGCGGCCCTGGCGCGGCGCTGGGGCTGGTTCCTGCTGCCGCGCCATGCGCACGGGCGGCGCCAGCCGGTGCACGTGGACGATCTGGCCGAGGCCGCGCTCGCCGCCTGCGCGGCCGCGGCGACGCACGGCCGCACCTACGCGGTGCCCGGCGGCGAGACGCTGCCGTACCGGGAGATGGTGGCGCGCGTGCTGGCCGTGCTGGAGCCGCCGCCGCGCCTGGTGGAGGTGCCGTCGCCGCTGTTCACCGCCGCGCTGCTCGGCGCGCGCGCGCTCGGCCGCATCCAGGGTTTCGGCGACGCCGCGGTGGCGCGGATGCGCCAGGACCTGGTGTTCGACCTCGCCCCGGCCCGGCGCGACTTCGGCTACGCCCCGCGCCCGTTCGTGCCGACCGCGGGGATGTTTGGATGAAGGGTTTTGCCACGGATTTACACGGATGAACACGGATAAGGCTTTTTGAAAAAAGCTTTGCTCTATCCGTGTTCATCCGTGTCAATCCGTGGCCAAGGATCAGATCTCCTCCGCCGGCGGTACCGGCCGTGCCTTGACCTGCGCGCGCAGCGCGATCACGAACACGCCGCCGAGCACCATCGCGCCGCCCAGCCACAGGCGCGGGCCGGGGCGGTCGCCCCAGAACAGCAGGCCGAGCGCGACCGCGAACACCGGGGTGAGCAGCAGCCACGGCGTGACCTGCGCCACCGGGTGCCGGCGCACCAGCACGTAGTACAGGCCGTGGCCGAGCAGCGAGGCCCCGAGCGCCGAATACAGGGCGCCGCCCCAGCCGACCCAGCTCGCTTGGCGCAGCGCGTCCGCGCCGCCGGGCTCGAGCAGGGCGCTGAGCGCGAGCAGCGGCAGCACGCCCAGGATCGCGGTCCAGCCCTGCTGGCTGGGCATGTCAATGCCCTGCAGGCCGCGCATCAGCACGGTGCCGAGGGCGAGGAAGAAGGCCGAGGCCAGCATCACCGCCAGCGACTCGGGGCGGTCGAGGACCAGCGGGTCGAAGCCGAGCACGACCACGCCGGCGAAGCTGAGCGCGACGGCCAGGCCGGTGCGCCAGCCGAAGCGTTCGCCGCGCGCCCACCACGCCAGCAGCACCGCCATCGGCACGTAGCTCTGCAGCACGATCGCGGGCGAGGCGAGGTCGCCGGCCAGGCGCAGGGCCCAGAAGCTCAGGCCGAAGTGGAGCACGCCGTTGCACAGGGCCACGGCGGCGAGCAGGCGCCATTGGCCGCGCGGCGGGGAGCGCACGAACGGGGCCAGCAGCAGGGCGAGCATCGCCAGGCGCACGGCGGTGAACAGCAACGGGGGAAGCTCGCGCAGGGCGAAGGCGGAGGTGAGGAAGTTGCCGGCCCAGACCAGGCAGATGACGAGGACGAGGGCGAGGTCGCGTGGGGGCACGGGGCTACCAGCGCCAGCCGAGCCTGCGGTAGAGCTTGGCCAGCACCCAGGCGGGGCCGATCAGCAGGTAGCGCAGGTCGGTGAAGAAGCTGGGGCGCTTGCCTTCGAACAGTTTGCTGTGGCCGACGAACTGGGCGATCCAGGCGATCACGAACACGCCGAGGGCGAGGGTGAACAGTTGCCGGGTGCCGAGGGCGTCGTGGAGGAAGCGCGTGGCCCAGGCCATCAGTACGAACACGGCGAGCATGCCGTAGCCGAGGCGGCGCGAGGCGCGGTAGTAGAAGCTCCAGGCGAGGAACATCGCGAGCGCGGCCCAGATGCCGTGCCGGAACCAGCCGCCCTCGGGCACGGGGAGGCACCAGAGCAGGGCGACCACGCTCCACAGGATGGTGGGCACGGCGATGACGTGGATGCGCTGGTTGACGGGGTGGCGGTGGTCGGCGGAGTAGCTGGCGAACCACTGGTCGATGGGGCGGTCGGCGCTGGCGTTCATGGCGGGCCTCGCTCGGGATCGCCGCAGCTTGCGACGCGGGGGCGGCGGTCGCAAGTCGCCGGGCGCTGCCTCACTGCGGGAGGTTTGGTCGTCCCGGGTGGGATCAGGGCGCTTGCGGGGAGAGCAGGCGCAACAGCAACAGCCAAATGGGTCCCGGCTTGCGCCGGGACGACGGCATCGAAGCGTTGACACACAGATCCCCGAGGCGTCGGTCTGCCTGGGGTGGGGTTCGAGCGCGCCATGGATGGCGCGCGGCCGCGTGCCCGCGGTCAGTCCACCGAGATCCCCGCCAGCCGCCACAGCGCCTCGGCGTACTTGGCGCGGGTGCGCTCGATCACCTCCGCCGGCAGGTGCGGGCCGGGCGGGGTCTTGTCCCAGTCGAGCGTCTCCAGATAGTCGCGCACGAACTGCTTGTCGTAGCTCGGCGGGCTGGTGCCCACCTGGTACTGGTCCGCCGGCCAGTAGCGCGACGAATCCGGCGTGAGCATCTCGTCCATCACGTACAGACGCCCGTCGGCGTCCAGCCCGAACTCGAACTTGGTGTCGGCCAGGATGATCCCCCGCTCGGCCGCATAGTCGCGCGCGAACTCGTACAGGCGCAGCGTCGCGTCCCGCACCTGCTCGGCCAGCTCCGCGCCGATCATCCGCACCATCGTGTCGAAATCGATGTTCTCGTCGTGATCGCCCACCGCCGCCTTGGTGGACGGAGTGAAGATCGGCTGCGGCAGCCGCTCGGCCTGGCGCAGCCCGTCGGGCAGGGCGATCCCGCTCACCCGCCCCGTGCGCTGGTAATCCTTCCACCCGCTGCCGATCAGATAGCCGCGCGCGATCGCCTCCACCGGCACCGGCTTGAGCTTCTTCGTCACCACCGCGCGCTGCGCGTACAGACGCACGTCGGTGCCCGGCGGCAGCACCTCGGCGACCGGGATCCCGGTCAGGTGGTTGGGGATGATGTGCGCGGTCCTGCCGAACCAGAAATTGCTGATCTGGCACAGCATCTCGCCCTTGCCCGGGATCGGGTCGGGCAGCACCACGTCGAACGCCGACAACCGGTCGGTGGCCACGATCAGCAGCTTCTCGCCCGGCAGCGCGTACACGTCGCGCACCTTGCCGCGATGGCGGAGGGTGAGGCCGGGCAGGTCGGAGACGGTGAGGGTGGTCGCCACGGAACGGTCCCAGGAACGCGGGCCGGCTAGTGTACGGCCTCGCCCGCGCCGCTGCCGGTACACTGCGCGCCATGAACCGCTGGTACGGAAAGCTGCTCGGCCTGTTCGCCGGCGCCGCGCTGCTGCGCAACCACCCCCCGCTCGGCGCCCTGATCGGGCTGCTGATCGGCCATGCCTTCGACGTGGACTGGTTCCGCCTCGGCCAGCGCGAGGACCCCTACCGCGTGCTCGGCCTGACCGAGGAGGCCACCGACACCGAGGTGGACCTGGCCTATCGCCGCCTGATCGCCCAGTACCACCCCGACCGGCTCGCCGGCGCCGCCGCCGAGCTGCGCCGCCAGGCCGAACGCCGCGCGCGCGAGATCAACGCCGCCTACGACCGGATCAAGACCCTGCGCAAACGCTGACCATGCAGCCGACCGTCATCGCCCCCTCGATCCTCTCCGCCGACTTCGCCAGGCTCGGCGCGGAGGTGGACGCCGTCCTCGCCGCCGGCGCCGACTGGGTCCACTTCGACGTGATGGACAACCATTACGTGCCCAACCTGACCATCGGCCCGATGGTGTGCGAGGCCCTGCGCAGGCACGGCGTGACCGCGCCGATCGACGTGCACCTGATGGTCGAGCCGGTGGACCGGCTCGTGCCCGACTTCGCCAGGGCCGGCGCCACCCTGATCAGCTTCCACCCCGAAGCCAGCCGCCACGTCCACCGCACCCTTCAGCTGATCAAGGCGCACGGCTGCCAGGCCGGATTGGTGCTGAACCCGGCCACCCCGGTCGAGGTGCTCGACTACGTGCTCGAGGAACTCGACCTGGTGCTGCTGATGTCGGTGAACCCGGGCTTCGGCGGCCAGGCCTTCATCCCCTCCGCGCTGGACAAGCTGCGCCGCGTGCGCGGGATGATCGACCGCAGCGGCCGCCCGATCCGGCTCGAGATCGACGGCGGGGTCAAGGCCGAGAACATCGGCGAGATCGCCGCCGCCGGCGCCGACACCTTCGTCGCCGGCAGCGCGATCTTCAATGCCCCGGACTACGCCGAGGTGATCGCGCGGATGAAGGCCGAAGTGGCGATGGTGCGCTGACGCCGCCGCCCCGCCCGGACCCCCGCGCAGGGGTGACGCGGGCCGGGCCGCCCTGTACAGTGCGGCCCATGACGCTCCGGGCGCCCCTGCATTCCTTCACGGCCGACACGGGTTGGCGATGGTGGCCTCTGGCCGCCGTGCCCGCCCGCCCGTCCCTGCAGGAATCCCCGCGCCATGTCCGTTTCGTCCCTCACGCCCGAGCAGTTCCAGTGCCACGCCGCTGACGGCCACACCCGCATCCCGGTGGTGCGCGAGGTCCTCTCCGACCTCGACACGCCGCTCTCGGTGTACCTCAAGCTCGCCGACGGCCCGCACACCTACCTGTTCGAGTCGGTGGAGGGCGGCGAGCGTTTCGGCCGCTACTCGATCATCGGCCTGCCGGCCAGGCGGGTGTACGCCTTCTCCGGGCACACGCTGACCGTGACCGAGTTCGGCGAGACGGTGGAGACGCGCGAGGTCGCCGACCCCTTCGCCGAGGTCGAACGCCTGCGCGCCGCGCAGCGCGTGCCGCGGTTGCCGGGCCTGCCCGGCTTCAGCGGCGGCCTGGTCGGCTGGTTCGGCTTCGAGTGCATCGGCTACCTCGAGCCGCGCCTGCGCAGCGACGACAAGCCCGACGAGCTCGGCACCCCCGACATCCTGCTCATGCAGAGCGAGGAAGTGGCGGTGTTCGACAACCTCAAGGGCCGGCTGTACCTGGTCGTGCACGCCGACCCGCGCGAACCGCACGCCTTCGCGCGCGCGCAGCGGCGGCTGGACGAACTCTCGCACCGCCTGCGCCAGGGCGGCCCCGGCTATCCGGAGACGCGCGACCCGAACGGACTGGAGGAGGCCGACTTCGTCTCCGGCTTCACCCGCGAGGGCTTCGTCGCCGCGGTCGAGAAGGCCAAGGACTACATCCGCGCCGGCGACATCTTCCAGGTGGTGCTCAGCCAGCGCCTGTCGGTGCCGTTCCGCGCCCGTCCGGTGGACGTGTACCGCGCCCTGCGCGCGCTCAACCCGTCCCCGTACATGTATTTCCTCGACGTCGGCGGCACCCAGGTGGTGGGCTCCTCGCCCGAGATCCTGGTGCGGCTGCAGCACACCGATGAGGGGCAGGGCGAGGTCACCGTGCGCCCGATCGCCGGCACCCGCCCGCGCGGCGCCACGCCCGAGCAGGACAGCGCGCTCGAGGCCGAGCTGCTGGCCGACCCGAAGGAACGCGCCGAGCACCTGATGCTGATCGACCTCGGCCGCAACGACGTCGGCCGCGTGTCCGAGCCGGGCACGGTGCAGGTCGGCGAGCAGTTCGTGATCGAGCGCTACAGCCACGTCATGCACATCGTCAGCGAGGTCACCGGCCGGCTGAAGGCGGGCCTGTCCTGCGCCGACGTGCTGCGCGCCACGTTCCCCGCCGGCACCGTCAGCGGCGCGCCCAAGATCCGCGCGCTGGAGATCATCCGCGAGCTCGAGCCGATCCGCCGCAACGTCTATTCCGGCGCGGTCGGCTACCTCGGCTGGCACGGCGACGCCGACACCGCGATCGCGATCCGCACCGCGGTGATCCAGGACGGGCGCCTGCACGTCCAGGCCGGCGCCGGCATCGTGTACGACTCCGACCCGGAGAAGGAATGGGAGGAGACCATGAACAAGGGCCGCGCGCTGTTCCGCGCGGTGGCCGAAGCGGCACGCGGCCTGTGAGGATCCACCGATGCTGCTGATGATCGACAACTACGACAGCTTCACCTTCAACCTCGTGCAGTACCTGCAGACGCTCGGGGCGGAGGTGCAGGTGGTGCGCAACGACGAGCTGTCGGTGGAGGCGATCGAGCATCTGGCGCCGGAACGGATCGTGATCTCGCCGGGGCCGTGCACGCCGAACGAAGCCGGGGTGTCGGTGGCGGTGATCGAACGGCTCGGGCCGCGGGTGCCGATCCTGGGCGTGTGCCTGGGGCACCAGAGCATCGGCCAGGCCTACGGCGGGCGCGTGGTGCGGGCCAAGGCGATCATGCACGGCAAGACCTCGCGCATCCGCCACGGCGGGCAGGGCGTGTTCGCCGGCATTCCGGACGGCTTCGAGGCCACCCGCTACCACTCGCTGGTGGTCGAGCGCGCCAGCCTGCCGGCGTGCCTGGAGATCACCGCCTGGACCGAGGACGCCGCCGGCGGCTTCGACGAGATCATGGGCCTGCGCCACCGCGAGCACCCGGTCGAGGGCGTGCAGTTCCACCCCGAGTCCATCCTCACCGAGCACGGCCACGCCCTGCTCAAGAATTTCCTGGAGCGCTGAGCATGCCGATCACGCCGCAGGAAGCCCTGCAACGCACCATCGAGCACCGCGAGATCTTCCACGACGAGATGGTGGACCTGATGCGGCAGGTGATGCGCGGCGAGGTCAGCCCGGTGATGACCGCGGCGATCCTGACCGGGCTGCGGGTGAAGAAGGAGACCGTGGGCGAGATCGCCGGCGCGGCCGCCGTGCTGCGCGAGTTCTCGCGCCGGGTGGAGGTGGCCGACCGCAGCCACCTGGTGGACATCGTCGGCACCGGCGGCGACGGCGCGCAGACCTTCAACATCTCCACCGCGAGCATGTTCGTGGTCGCCGCGGCCGGGGCCAAGGTGGCCAAGCACGGCAACCGCGGCGTGTCCTCGAAATCGGGCAGCGCCGACGTGCTGGAGGCATTGGGCGCGGCGATCGAGCTGGTGCCGGAACAGGTGGCCGCGTGCCTGGCCGAGACCGGGATCGGCTTCATGTTCGCGCCGGTGCACCACCCGGCGATGAAGGTGGTGGCGCCGGTGCGGCGCGAGATGGGCGTGCGCACCATCTTCAACATCCTCGGGCCGCTGACCAATCCGGCCGGTGCGCCCAACATCCTGATGGGCGTGTTCCACCCCGACCTGGTCGGGATCCAGGTGCGGGTGCTGCAGGAGCTGGGCGCCGAGCGCGCGCTGGTGGTGTGGGGCCGCGACGGCATGGACGAACTCTCGCTCGGCGCCGGCACCCTGGTCGGCGAGCTGCGCGACGGGGTGGTGCGCGAGTACGAGGTGCATCCGGAGGACTTCGGCATCGCCATGGCGCACAGCCGCAACCTGCGCGTGGCCGACGCGCGCGAGTCGAAGGCGATGGTGCTCGAGGCGCTGGCCGACCGCGGCGGGCTGCCGCGCGAGATCGTCGCCCTCAACGCCGGCGCGGCGCTGTACGTGAGCGGCGTGGCCGAGTCCATCGCCGACGGCATCGCCCGCGCCCGCGCCGCGATCGCCTCCGGCGCGGCGCGGGCCAGGCTGGAGCAGTTCGTGGCCACGACCCGGCGCCTGGCCGGAGGCTGAGGCATGGCCGGTCGTCCCCTTCCCCCCGACCCGATCCACCGCATGCACGACATCCTGACCACCATCCTCGCGCGCAAGGCCGAGGAAGTCGCCGCGCGCAGCCGCGTGCGCCCGCTGGCGCGGCTGCGCGAACTGGCGGCGCAGCAGCCGCCGGCGCGCGGCTTCGTGCGCGCGCTGCGGGAGAAGCTCGCCGCGGGCGCGCCGGCGGTGATCGCCGAGGCCAAGAAAGCGAGCCCGTCCAAGGGCCTGATCCGCCCCGACTTCGACCCGGCCGCGATCGCGCGCAGCTACGAAGCCGCCGGCGCGGCCTGTCTGTCGGTGCTGACCGACGCCGATTTCTTCCAGGGCAGCGACGCCTGCCTGCAGCAGGCGCGCGCGGCCTGCGCGCTGCCGGTGCTGCGCAAGGACTTCACCGTGGATCCGTACCAGGTGGTCGAGGCGCGCGCGCTCGGCGCCGACTGCATCCTGCTGATCGTGGCCGCGCTCGACGACGCGCGGCTGCGCGACCTGGCGGCGCTGGCCGACGAGCTCGGCCTGGACGTGCTGGTGGAGGTGCACGACCGCGTCGAGCTGGAGCGCGCGCTGCGCCTGCCGTGCCCGCTGATCGGGGTCAACAACCGCAACCTGCGCACGTTCGAGGTGTCGCTGGCGATCACGCTGGCGCTCAAGGACCTGGTGCCGGCCGGGCGCCTGCTGGTGACCGAGAGCGGCATCGCCACGCGGGAGGACGTGGCGCGGATGCGGCAGGCGGGCGTGCACGCCTTCCTGGTCGGTGAGTCGTTCATGCGCGAGCCCGATCCCGGCGCGGCGCTGCAACGCCTGTTCGGCCCATGAGCGTGAAAGGCCGCCCCTACCCGAAAGCGCAGGCCGACGCGCCGCTGGTGGTGTTCGACTTCGACCACACCCTGTACGACGGCGACTCCGGCGGCCACCTGGTCGCCTGGCTGGTGCGCCGCCATTGGTGGCGCTGGCTGCTGGCGCTGCTGATCGCGCCGGTGTGCGCGCCGATGATCGCGTTCCTGCCCACCCGCCGGCGCGGGATCGGCGCCTTCATGTGGGTCGGCACCATCGGCCTGCACCGGCGGCGCGACCTCGACCACTGGATCGACCGCTACGTCGCCGCGCACCGCGAGGCGATCCGCGCCCGGCTGCTGCCCACCGGGCTGGCGGCGCTGCACCGGCACCGCGCCGCCGGCGACCGGGTGGTGGTCGCCACCGGCGCCCCGCCCGCGCTGGCGCGCGCGATCCTGGCCTTCGTCGCCCACGAGGACGTGCCGGTGGTCGGCACCGAAGTCGGGCGCCGCTGCGGCGCGATCGTCGCCACCCGCCACTGCCACCATGCGATGAAGCTGACGATGCTGCGCGAGGCCGGCTTCGGCGGGCCGATCGCGGCGGCCTACTCCGACAGCCGCGCCGACCTGCCGCTGCTGCACGCGGCGCAGCGGCCGGTCGTGGTCAACCCGAAGCCGTCGGCGGTGGCCGAGTTCCGGCGCGTGCTGCCGCCGGGCACGCCGATCCTGAACTGGGGGTGCCGGCGCCGCGCCGGCGAGCCGGTCGCGCCGGCGCGATGAGGCGCGGGCGGCGTCAGTCGCCGAGCAGCTTGATGAAGTGGCGCGAGCCGTCGCTGTAGCCGCAGCGCTGGTAGAAGGCGTGCGCGTCGGTGCGGCCGGGGTTGCTGGTGACCTCGATCCGCGCCAGCCGCTCGCGCCGCGCGATCCGCTCCACCTCCTGCAGCAGCCGCCGGCCGATGCCCTGGCCGGCGCACTGCGGCGCGACCACCAGCGCGGTGACCCGGGCCAGGTCGCTGCCGCGGGCCAGCGAGTAGCGGATGTCGAGCGCGACCAGGCCGCAGACCGCGCCGCCGCGCTCGGCCAGCAGCAGCTGCATGCGCGGATCGGACTGCACCAGCACGATCCGCTCGGCGGCCTCGTCGCGGGTGCAGGGGTAGCCGAGCACCTCGAGCAGGGCGGCGACGTCGCAGGCGTCGCCGATCTCCGCCTGGCGGATCCGGACTTCGGCGGCGGAGCCCCCGGCGGCCGCGGTCATCTCAGCGCGTGCCGTACAGCACCACGGTCTTGCCGCGGGCGTGCAGCTTGCCCTCGCTCTCCAGCTTCTTCAGCACGCGGCCGGCCATCTCGCGCGAGCAGCCGACCAGGCGTGCCAGCTCCTGGCGCGAGACGCGCAGCTGGGTGCCCTGCGGGTGGCTCATCGCCTCGGGCTCCTTGGCCAGGTCGTGCAGGGTGCGCACGATCCGGTCGGTGACGTCGAGGAAGGCCAGGCGCCCGGCCTTGCGGCTGGTGTCGAGCAGGCGGCGCGAGAGCTGGGCGCCGATCGCCCACATCAGGCGCGGCGCGTCGGCGGTCAGCGGCCCCTGCACCAGCTGGTAGAAGCGCTCGTAGCTGATCTCGGCCAGCTCGCAGGGCGTGCGGGTCCGGAGGGCGACCTCGCGCCGGTCGGTTTCCACGAACAGGCCCATCTCGCCGACGAAGGCGCCGGGGCCGAAGTAGCCGAGCACCAGCTCGCGGCCGTCCTCCTCCTCGGTGATGATGCTGACCGAGCCGTTGATGACGTAGTAGAGGGTGCCGGCGGGGTCGCCGGGCCGGAACACGTCGGTGCGGGCCGGGTAGCGGCGGCGGTGGCAGTGGGCGAGGAAGCGGTCCAGCGTGGCGGCGTCAGGGGCCAGCGGGCTGGCGGCGCGGCGGTGCAGCGGCAGGGGCGCGGCGATAGTCGGGGTCATGGCGCACTTGCACTCGTTCGGGGCCAATTCATCGAAGCTTAGGGGCAAAGCGCGACCTTGGGCAAACCGGGCGCAGCCGATTCGTTTTCCCGGCGGCGGGTTTGGCTCATAATCGCGCCCCTCGCCGACCAGCCCCGGAGGCCGACCTGTGGTCAAGCCCCTGCCGCGCCTGAAGCTCCAGGGCTTCAACAATCTCACCAAGGCGCTCTCGTTCAACATCTACGACGTCTGCTTCGCGGCGTCGGAGGACGAACGTCGCCGCTACATCGAATACATCGACGAGGCGTACAACGCCGACCGCCTGACCCAGATCCTCTCGGACGTGGCGGAGATCATCGGCGCGAACATCCTCAACATCGCGCGCCAGGACTACGACCCGCAGGGCGCGTCGGTGACGATCCTGATCTCCGAGCAGCCGGTGATCGACAAGCGCGACGCCGGCCGCGAGCTGATCTCCGACGCGGTGGTGGCGCACCTGGACAAGTCGCACATCACGGTGCACACGTATCCGGAGACGCACCCGGACAACGGCATCGCGACCTTCCGCGCCGACATCGACGTGGCCACCTGCGGGGTGATCTCGCCGCTGAAGGCGCTGAATTACCTGATCGAGAGCTTCGAGTCCGACATCGTGATCATGGACTATCGCGTCCGTGGCTTCACCCGCGACATCAAGGGCAAGAAGCACTACATCGACCACAAGATCAACTCGATCCAGGACTACCTGGCGAAGAACATCAAGAACCGCTACGAGATGCTCGACGTGAACGTCTACCAGGAGAACATCTTCCACACGAAGATGCACCTGAAGGAGTTCGACCTCGACAACTACCTGTTCGAGGAGAAGGCGAAGAACCTCTCGTTCAAGGAGCGGATGAGGATCGAGGCGCGGCTCAAGCGCGAGATCGAGGAGCTCTACCACGGGCGCAACCTGGTGGATTGAGGGTCGCGCGGCGCAGGACGCGGAAAGGCCGGCGGGTTCGCCGGCCTTTCCGTTTCCGCCGGTTCGCGCCGGCGCGTCAGACGCGGTAGGCGATCGCCTTCATGAGGTTCGAGGCCATCGCCATCAGGGTCGGCACCGGCGGGGGCAGGGCGCGGGCGCCGGCGGCTTCGGCGTGGGCGGCGTGGCGGGCTTCGTCGGCCTTCATCACCTCCAGGATCGCGCGGCTGCGGGCGTCGGCCTCGGGCAGGCGCTGGAGGTGCTCGTCGAGGTGGGCCTCGACCTGGCGTTCGGTCTCGACCACGAAGCCGAGGTTCCAGCCGTCGCCGCGCAGGCCGGCGAGCACGCCGATGGCGTAGCTGCCGGCATACCACAGCGGGTTGAGCAGGCTCGGGCGGCTGTCGAGTTCGGTCAGGCGCTGCGCGCACCAGGCGAGGTGGTCGGTTTCCTCGGCGGCGGCGCGGAGCAGGTCGTCGCGGGTGGCCGGGTCGCGGGCGACCGCGGCCTGGCCCAGGTACAGCGCCTGCGCGCAGACCTCGCCGACGTGGTTGATGCGCATCAGGCCGGCGGCGTGGCGGCGCTCGGCCTCGTCCAGGACCACGTCCGCCGCGCCCGCGCCGGGGTTGGGACGCTCGGCGCGCGGCGCGCCGAACACGGTCTCGAGCGCGTTCTGGGCGTCGGCGAGCAGGCGGTCGAGCGGGGACAGGGTGCGGGCGGCCATGTGCACCAGTTTACGGCGCCAGGAGCAGGGCGCCGAGGAATTCGAGCGGGTGCTGCACCGGCAGCGCGGTGCCGCCGGCCAGGTGCAGGCGGCAGCCGATGTTGGCGCTGAGCACGCGGGTGGCGCCGCTGGCGGCGAGCTGGTCGAGCAGCGGCTGGCGGAAGGCCGCGGCGCGGGCGGGGTCGGTGAGCAGCCGGGTCCCGGCGGCGCCGCAGCAGCCGTGGCCGGCGTCGAGGCGGACGAGGTCGAGGCCGGGCACGCGCGCCAGCAGCGCGAACAGGTCGGCGTCGCTGCGCACCACGTTGCGCTGGGTGCAGGGCAGGTGCACGGCCACCCGTTCGCGGCAGGGCGCGAAGCGCAGCGTGTCGGCGCGCGCGGCGAGGAACGCGAGCGCGTCCAGCGCGCGCGCGCCGGCGGGCAGGGCCGCGGCGAGCGCCTCGTGGCAGCCGCTGGCAAGGGTCAGCACGGTCCCGGCGTGGGTGAACGCGCTGCGGTTGGCGCCGGCCAGGCGCGCCGCGGTGGCGGTGTCGCCGGCATGCGCGTGCAGGCTGCCGCAGCAGCCCTGGCCGGCCGGTTCGACGAGGTTGACGCCGGCCGCGGCGCACAGCCGGTGCAGCGCGGCGCGCGCGGCGGCCTCGTAGGGGCGTGCCACGCAGCCGAGGAACAGGGCGGTGGCCCCCGCGGCCCCCACCCCAGCCCTCCCCCGCTTGCGGGGGAGGGCTGGGGTGGGGGGTGGCGGCACGGGGCGCAGTCCCGCCGGCAGCAACGGAAACAGCCGCCGGTACGCCGCCAGCAGCCCCGCGAGCAGGCGCGGCCGTGCCGCCAGCCATTCCAGCGCCCGCTGCCGCCAGCCCGGCGCGCGCCGGGCCCGCTGTGCCGCCCGCGCCTCCACCAGCAGGGCGCCGAAATCCACCCCCGCCGGGCACACCGCCTCGCAGCGGCGGCAGCCCAGGCAATGGTCGAGGTGGGCCTCGCCGGCCGCGGTCGGGGGGATCGTGCCCAGGGCCCAGGCACGGGCCAGGGCGATCCGGCCGCGCGGGGACTCGGCCTCGAGCCGGTCGAGCCGGTAGGTCGGGCAGCCCGGCAGGCACAGGCCGCACTGCACGCAGCGGTCGGCGAGGGCCGCCAGCCGGCCGGACGCGGCAGGGGCGGGCGGCGGTGGGGTCATGGCCGCGGATGCTAGCACCGCGCCGGGGCGCGCTTGCAGCGTGCCGGTCCGGCCGCTATGATTCCGCCTCTTTCGTTCCGCCATCACAACGCGTGGCGAAGTTCCGCCGGGTTCCGCCGCGGAATCAGCCCGACCATGTACCGACACGAGTTGCAGTCATGAAGACTTTCAGCGCCAAGAACGAGACCGTCCAGCGTGACTGGTACGTGGTGGATGCCGCGGGCAAGACCCTGGGTCGCCTGGCTTCCGAGCTCGCCCGCCGCCTGCGCGGCAAGCACAAGCCCGTCTTCACCCCGCACGTGGACACCGGCGACTACATCATCGTGGTCAACGCCGAGAAGATCGCGGTCACCGGCAACAAGCTCCAGGACAAGATGTACCACCGCTTCACCGGCTACGTCGGCAACCTCAAGTCCGAGACGCTGGCGCAGGCGCTGCAGCGCCATCCGGAGCGGGTGATCGAGATCGCCGTCAAGGGCATGCTGCCGAAGAACCCGCTGGGCCGCGCGATGTTCCGCAAGCTCAAGGTCTACGCCGGCCCCAACCATCCGCATTCGGCCCAGCAGCCGCAGCCGCTCGAGATCTAAGGTCAGTCCCATGGCAATCACCCAGAACTACGGCACCGGCCGCCGCAAGTCCTCCACCGCGCGCGTGTTCCTGCGCAAGGGCAGCGGCAACATCACCATCAACGACCGTCCGATCGACGAGTTCTTCGGCCGCGAGACGGCGCGCATGATCGTGCGCCAGCCGCTCGAGCTGACCAACACCGCCGACAAGTTCGACGTGCTGGTCACGGTCGAGGGCGGCGGCATCACCGGCCAGGCCGGTGCGATCCGCCTGGGTCTGGCCCGCGCGCTGGTCGAGTACGACGCGTCGCTGAAGCCGGAGCTGCGCAAGGCCGGGTTCATGACCCGCGACGCGCGCGAGGTGGAGCGCAAGAAGGTCGGCCTGCACAAGGCCCGCCGCGCGACCCAGTTCTCGAAGCGTTAACCGTTTTCCGGCTAGCGTTTCCGACGCTAGAATCCGGTTCCGACACAGCCCCGTCGCCAAGTGGTTCAAGGCACCTGACTCTGACTCAGGCATTCGGTGGTTCGAATCCATCCGGGGCTGCCATCTCCAGGCCGGTCGGCCGGCCAGAAAAACCCGCCGCAAGGCGGGTTTTTGTTGTCTGCGACCACGCGGCCGCGGTGCGTCGCCGGACATCGGCGATCGGCCATGGCAGGCCCTTTGGGGTGGGGTGGCTCTGGGCGGGACACGCCGTGAACCCATCCCTGGGGCTTGTCGGCGGCATCCATGCCGCCGACAGTCCCGCCCAGAGCCCCCCCACCCCAAAGGGCCCGGTCGGCCGCTGCAACACACAGGCAGCACGGCAGCCTCGGCCCCGCGACCAGTTACAATTGAAACCTTTCGCGCACCGCGCATTCCCCGGATCCCCCCGATGAAGCTCGGCTCTCTCAAGGAAGGCGGCCGCGACGGCACGCTGATCGTCGTTTCCCGCGACCTGACCCGCGCCGTGCGCGCCACCGGCATCGCCCCGACCCTGCAGCGCGCGCTGGAGGACTGGTCCAACACCGCCCCGCGCCTGAACGCGCTGTACGAAGCCCTCGACGCCGGCACCGCCGAGGGCGCCTTCGACCTCGACATGCAGGCCCTGGCCGCGCCCCTGCCGCGCGCCTACGAGTTCGTGGACGGCAGCGCCTACCTGCCGCACGTGGAGCGCGTGCGCCGCGCCCGCGGCGCCGAGGTGCCGGAGAGCTTCTACACCGACCCGCTGATGTACCAGGCCACCAGCGCCGGCTTCTACGGCCCGCGCGACCCGGTGCGGGTGGTGAGCGAGGACTACGGCATTGACCTCGAGGCCGAGGTGGTGGTGGTCACCGATGACGTGCCGATGGCGGTCACCCCCGCGCAGGCCGCGGCCCACATCCAGCTCGTCGGCCTGGTCAACGACGTGTCCCTGCGCAACCTGATCCCGGCCGAGCTGGCCAAGGGCTTCGGCTTCCTCCAATCCAAGCCGCGCTCGGCGCTGAGCCCGGTGTTCGTCACCCCGGACGAGCTGGGCCCGGCGTGGCAGGACAACAAGGTCCACCTGCCGCTCGTCACCCACGTCAACGGCCAGTGGTTCGGCGCGCCCGAGGCCGGCGAGGACATGCAGTTCGACTTCGCCCAGCTCATCGCCCACGCCGCCAAGACCCGGCCGCTCACGGCCGGCACCCTGGTCGGCTCCGGCACCGTGGCCAACCAGGACACCCGCCGGGGCGCCTCCTGCTTCGCCGAGAAGCGCACCGTCGAGACCCTCGAGCACGGCAAGCCGCTGACCCCGTTCCTGAAGTTCGGCGACGTGGTCCGGATCGAGATGCTGGACCGTGACGGCCGTAGCATTTTCGGCGCGATCGAGCAGCGGATCGAACGCCAGCCGCTGCCCTGACCGGCCGGCGTCGGCAGGCGCGCGACCGACGGTCTTCCGTGCGCGCGGGCATGCGGCTATGGTGACGGCCGTCGCGTGATGCGCGCGGCCGACCGGGGAGCGAGCGCGGATGGAACGACTGCGGCTGTATTCGTACTGGCGCTCGAGCGCCGCCTACCGGGTGCGCATCGGCCTGAACCTGAAGGGGTTGTCCTACGACATCGTCCCGGTGCACCTGCTGCGCAACGGCGGCGAGCAGCACACGCCCGAATTCCGCGAGGCCAACCCGCAGGGCCTGGTGCCGGTGCTGCAGCACGGCCAGCGCATGCTGCGGCAGTCGGTGGCGATCCTGGAGTACCTGGACGAGATGTGGCCGCAGCCGCCGCTGCTGCCGGCCACCGCGCGCGAACGCCAGCGGGTGCGCGCGCTGGCGATGGCGGTGGCCTGCGACGTCCATCCGCTCAACAACCTGCGCGTGCTGCAGTACTTCGAGCAGGAGTGGCACGTGCCGCAGCCCGAGCGCGAGGAGTGGGTGCGGCACTGGATCGTCGAGGGGCTGACCGCGCTCGAGGCGATGATCGCCGACCATCCGTCCACCGACGTGTTCTGCGACGGCAACATGCCCACGATCGCCGACTGCTGCCTGGTGCCGCAGCTGTACAACGCGCGCCGCTTCGGCGTGGACCTCGCCCCGTATCCGACCCTGCTGCGGATCGAGGAGGCCTGCCTGGCCTTGCCGCAGTTCGACGCCGCACGCCCGGAGCGCCAGCCCGACGCGCCGGCCTCGGCCTGACGCGGCCGGCCGTCGCGCGGGGCCGGCCCGCGCGGGAATTCAGTGCTGCTGTGCCGAGGCGCCGCCGGCCTCGAACACGTCGGCGTAGGGATCGTGCTCGCCCGTGCTGCCCTCGGACAGGCGGAACTTGAGCGCCAGGCCGTCGCGCGAGTCGGCCGCGCGCAGCGCCTCCTCGATCGTGATCTTGCCCTCCTTGGCCAGCCGGAACAGGCACTGGTCGAAGCTCTCCATGCCTTCCTCCAGCGATTCCTCCATCGCCTGCTTGAGCTCGTGCACCTGGCCGCGGCGCAGCAGGTCGCGGATCATCGGCGTGTTGATCAACACCTCGCACGCCGGCAGGCGGCGGCCGTCGGTGCCGATCACCAGGCGCTGGCTGACCACCGCCTTGAGGTTGAGGGCCAGGTTCATCAGCACGTTCTTGTGCGCCGACTCGTGGAAGAAGTTGAGGATGCGCTCGATGGTCTGGTCGGCGTTGTTCGAGTGCAGCGTCGCCAGGCACAGGTGGCCGGTCTCGGCGAAGGCGATCGCGGCCTCCATCGTGGTGGCGTCGAGGATCTCGCCGATCAGGATCACGTCCGGCGCCTCGCGCATCGCGTTCTTGAGCGCGTTGTGGAAGGCGTGGGTGTCCAGGCCGACCTCGCGCTGGTTGACGATGGACTTCTTGTGCTTGTGCAGGTACTCGATCGGATCCTCGATGGTGAGGATGTGGCCCGAGGTGGTGCTGTTGCGGTAGTCGATCATCGAGGCCAGGGTGGTGGACTTGCCCGAGCCGGTCGAACCCACGATCAGCACCAGCCCGCGCGGGGCCATGATGATGTCCTTGAGCACCTGCGGCAGCTGCAGCTCCTCGATGGTCGGGATCACGCTGCGGATCGCGCGGATCACCATGCCCACCTCGCCGCGCTGCTTGAACACGTTGACGCGGAAGCGGCCCGAGTCGGGCAGGGCGATGGCCATGTTCAGCTCCAGGTCGCGCTCGAACACCGGCACCTGGCCCTCGTCCATCAGCGAGTAGGCGATCTTCTTGACCATGCCGGGCGGCAGCCCGGTGTTGCCGAGCGGATAGAGCTTGCCCTCGACCTTGATGTACACCGGCGCGCCGGTGGTCAGGAACATGTCGGAGGCGTTCTTTTCCGTCATCAGCTTGAGGAAGTAGCCGATGTCCATCCGCGATACCTCGTGTGAATGCGATACGATGCGGGCGCGCCGCCGGCTTCCGCCGCCGTGGTGTGTCGCCCAGGACGTCGCACGATCCCCTATGCGTATGCGCTCAAGCTTCGCACACTTCCGTCAAACGCTGCACGCGGCGGTTTGCGGCCTCGTGCTCGCGGTCGCGGGCTGCGCCACGTTGCCGCCGCCGACCGCGGAACTGGAGGCCGCGGCGCAGGCGGTCGCGCGCGCCGAGGCCGCCGACGCCGACCAGTACGCGCCCGAGACGATCGCGCAGGCGCGCGAGGCGCTGCGGCGGGCGCAGGCGGCGATGAGCGAGGGCCGCGACGAGGACGCGCGGATGTACGCGCTGGCCGCCGCGGCCGAGGGCGACGCCGCGCACGCGGCCGGTGCCGGCGAGGCCGCCCGCCAGGCCCTGGCGCAGCGGCGCGCGGAGATCGCCGCGCTGCGCGCGCAGTTGCAGCTGCCGGCCGAGGACCTGCCGCCGGGGGTGTGGGACGAGGCCCCGGCGGCCATGCCTGCGGGCGCCGACCTCGAGGCGCGCCTGCGCGCGCTGGAGGCCGATCCGCGCCTGGCCGGCCTGGCCGCCTACGAGCGCTTGCAGGCCCGGCAGGCGCTGGCCGCGTTGGCCGAGGCGCCGCGCCGCGAGCGGCCGGGGCGCCAGTTGATCGCCGAGCGCCGGGTGGCCGTGGCCGAGCGGGCCGCGCGCACCGAGGCGATCCGGCGCGAGCTCGAGCGCCTGGACCGCGAGCGCGCCGAGCTGCTGGTCGAGGCCAGCCGGCGCGAGGCCGAGGCCGCCCGTGCCGAGGCCGAACGGCTCCGGATCGAGGCCCAGATCCAGGCCGAGGAGGCCGCCCGCCTGCGTGCGGCCGCCGAAGCCGAGGCCGCCGCCCGTGCCCAGGCCGAGGAGGTGATCCAGGGCGTCGCCGGCGCCCAGGCCGCGCGCCTGGCCGAGGCCCGCCGGCGCGAGGCCGAACTGGCCCGGCAGGAGGCCGCGCTGCTCGCCGGCGGCACCCTGCCGCCTTCGCGCCGCGACGCCGGCGGCGAGGTCTTCACCCTGGCCGGCGATGCGTTCGCGCCCGGCCAGGCCACCCTCACCGCCCAGGCCCAGGCCACCTTGCGCACCCTCGCCGCCTACCTGAAGGCGGGGCCGGCGGGCCGGATCCGGATCGTCGGCCACACCGACAGCCAGGGCGAGGAGGCCGCCAACCAGGCCCTGTCCGAGCGCCGCGCGCGGGCCGTGCTCGAGGCCCTGGCCGGCGCCGGCGTGCCGCGCGCGCGCATGCAGGCCAGCGGCCGCGGTGAGGCCGAGCCGGTCGCCGACAACACCACCGCCGCCGGTCGGGCGAAGAACCGCCGGGTCGAGATCCTGCTCGAAGACTGATCTTTGAAATCAATCACTTGCGTTGCAGCCCCCCGGCCCAGGCGGGCGCCGGCGGGGCTTGCCGCCGGCCCGGGGGAGGAGTAGGGTCTGAATCCCGGGTGGCCGCAATCACCCGGCCACGAGAGGCCGATGATCCACGACGCCGCACTCCAGGAGCGTTCCGCCGCAAGCGAAGTTCGCGCGGACGCCCGACTGGCAGGCGTCCGTGCCCCGACCGACCGATCCCCGCAACGCCCCGTGCCGTCACCTGGCCGGGGCGTTCGCATTTGCGCCCTTTCCGGAACCGCACCGACGCCCGTGACGGGCGCCGGCCGGCTCCCCCGCCGTCGCCCGGCCCGCCCGGCCGGACGCGCAAGACACGCTGAGGAGGCTGACATGTTCGAAGGGCATTCGCAGGCGGAACTCGAGGCGCTGATGAAGTCCAACCCCGAGTTCCGGCAGCTCTACATGCGCCACAAGGAACTGGACAAGCAGGTGCTCGACGCCGAACTCGGCGTCCTGCCCGTGGACGACATGACCCTCTCGCGGATGAAGCGCGAGAAACTCGCGGCCAAGGACCGGCTGCTCTCGATGTACGAGGCCTCGCGACACTGACCGTCTCTCTCGTCGCGCGGGCGGCGGCGGCCTTCCTCGTCGGCCGCTGCCGCCCGCGCGCGGAGCGCTTGGCATAATCGCGCCTTCGCCGCACCGCGCGGTCGCCGTCCGAGCGCTCCATGCCGATCCACGCCTCCGTCCTCGAACTGGTCGGCCGCACGCCGATCGTGCGTGCCCGCCGCCTCGACACCGGCCCCTGCACGCTCTACCTCAAGCTCGAGTCGCAGAACCCCGGCGGCTCGATCAAGGACCGCATCGGCCTGTCCATGATCGAGGCCGCGGAACGGCGCGGCGACATCAAGCCCGGCGACACCCTGGTCGAGGGCACCGCCGGCAACACCGGCATCGGCCTGGCCCTGGTCGCGCAGCAGAAGGGTTACAAGCTGATCCTGGTGGTCCCGGACAAGATGAGCCGGGAGAAGATCTTCAACCTCAAGGCGATGGGCGCGCAGGTGGTGCTCACCCGCTCGGACGTGGCCAAGGGCCATCCCGAGTACTACCAGGACATGGCCGAGCGGATCGCGCGCGAGACGCCGGGTGCCTACTTCATCAACCAGTTCGGCAACCCCGACAACCCGGCCGCGCACGAGTTCGGCACCGGCCCGGAGATCCTGGAGCAGATGGCCGAGGTCGGCGGCGTGGACGCGGTCGTGTTCGGCTGCGGCAGCTCCGGCACCATGACCGGCCTGTCGCGCTGCTTCGCCAGCCGCTCGCCGCACACCGAGCTGGTCCTGGCCGACCCGGTGGGTTCGATCCTGGCCCAGTACATCAACGAGGGCACGCTCAGCCAGAAATCCGGCACCTGGATGGTGGAGGGCATCGGCGAGGACTTCCTGCCCACGATCTCCGACTTTTCGCGGGTGAAGAAGGCCTACGCGATCGGCGACAAGGAGAGTTTCCTGACCGCGCGCATGCTGCTCGAGCGCGAGGGCATCCTCGGCGGTTCCTCCACCGGCACCCTGCTCGCCGCGGCGCTGCGCTACTGCCGCGAGCAGACCGCGCCGAAGAACGTGCTGACGCTGGTGCCCGATACCGGCAACAAGTACATCTCGAAGATGTACAACGACTACTGGATGCTCGACAACGGCTTCCTCGAGCGCCCGCAGCACGGCGACCTGCGCGACCTGATCGTGCGCCCGTACGCCCAGCGCGACACGATCGTGGTCGGCCCCGACGACCTGCTCACCACCGCCTACCAGCGGATGAAACTGTACGAGATCTCGCAGCTGCCGGTGATGGACGGGGACCGCATCGTCGGCATCATCGACGAGAGTGACGTGCTGCTGCACGTGTACGGCGACGAGGCCCGGTTCCGCGACCGCGTGTCCACCGCGATGGTGTCCAAGCTCGACATCCTGGACGTGAAGTCGCCGGTGGAGGCGCTGCTGCCGGTGTTCGACCGCGGCCATGTGGCGATCGTGATGGACGGGTCGAGGTTCCTGGGGCTGATCACCCGCATCGACCTGCTGAACTGGCTGCGGCGTCGGGTGCAGTGAGCGCGCCCTGACGCGGCCGGCCCTGGAGCAGCGTTCTCCGGGCTGGGTGCGCGAAGCGACCTGCTATGCTCCCGCCGCCCGTCCGCAGTCCCCCTGTCATGCGTTCCACGGCTTCCCCGCCTTCTCCCGCCGCGGCCCCGCCGGCAGCGCGTCGCATCGGCGACCTGCTGGTCGAGCGCCAGCTGGCGACCGCCGCCGACGTCGCCAAGGCGCTGGCCTTCCAGCAGCAGTTCGGCGGCCGCCTCGGCAGCATCCTGGTGCGCCTGGGCGCGCTGTCGGAGGAGTCGCTGCTGCCGGTGCTGTCCGAGCAATTGCGCATCCCGCTGCTCGAGGGCGGGGAGTGGCCGGAGGACGCCGCCGCGATCCAGGCGGCGATGGACGCCACCGGCCTGGTGCGCGAGTGGTGGCTGGACAACGGCGCGGTGGCCTGGCGCTCGGCCTCGGCCGGGCTGCTGGTGGCGGCGCGCGACCCGCTCGACCCCGCGCTCAACGAGATCCTGCAGCAGCGTCTGTCGGCGGACGGCTGGGCGTGGCGCCTGGCCCGCAGCCAGGACCTCGACCGCCTGCTCGACCTGGTCGGCCGCGCCGGCCGCGTGGACGCCGCCGAGGGCGAGGACGACGTCAGCCACCTGCGCGAGCTGGCCGAGGAAGCGCCGGTGATCGAGCTGGTCAACAACCTGCTCGCCCAGGCGATGGATCAGCGCGCCTCCGACATCCACATCGAGCCGGAGGAGCTGCTGTTCCATGTCCGCTTCCGCATCGACGGCATCCTGCACACCCGCCTGACCCTGCCGGCCAGCCGCTATCCGGCCGTGGCCTCGCGGGTCAAGCTGATCTCGGGCATGGACATCGCCGAGCGGCGCCTGCCGCAGGACGGCCGCCTGAGCACGCGCGTGAGCGGCCAGGAGGTGGACATCCGCGCCTCGGCGGTGCCGGCGGTGCACGGCGAATCGCTGGTGCTGCGCCTGCTGCCCAAGGAGCGGCAGGAACTGAGCCTGGAACGGCTCGGCTTCTCCGCGCGCGACCTGGCCCTGTTCCGCACCTGGGCGCGCGAGCCGCACGGCATCGTGCTGGTGACCGGCCCGACCGGCTCGGGCAAGTCCACCACGCTGTACGCCACGCTCGAGGAGATGAACCGGCGCGACCGCAAGATCATCACGGTCGAGGATCCGGTCGAATACCAGGTGCCGGGCGTGACCCAGATCCAGGCCAACGCCGAGATCGGCTACAGCTTCGCCCGCGCCCTGCGCGCGATCCTGCGCCAGGACCCGGACGTGGTCATGATCGGCGAGATCCGCGACCTGGAGACCGCGGAGATCGCGGTGCAGGCCGCGCTCACCGGCCACCTGGTGCTGTCCACCCTGCACACCAACGACGCGGTGAGCGCGTTCACGCGCCTGGTGGACATGGGCGTGGAGCCGTTCCTGGTCGCCACCAGCGTGCGCGCGGTGCAGGCGCAGCGGCTGGTGCGTCGGGTGTGCCCCGACTGCAGCGCGCCGGCCGAGGTGCTGCCGGCGGTCGCGCGGCTGGTCACGCCGCTGCTCGGCGACGAGCCCGCGCCCGCCGACTGGCGCCGCGCGGTCGGCTGCGCGCGCTGTCAGGGCACCGGCTACCGCGGCCGGATCGGCATCTACGAGCTGGTGGACGTGACCCCGGAGCTGCAGGAGCTGGTGCTGGCCCGCGCCACCGGCGAGCGCATGCGCGCGCTGGCCAACGAGCAGGGCGGGCGCACGCTGCGCGAGGACGGCCTGCTCAAGGCGCGCCAGGGCCTGACCACGGTCGAGGAAGTGGTGCGCGTCACCGGCGGCATGGGCATGGACGGCTGAGCAACTGTCTTGATCAGGCCATGGCGGGAGCCCCTGCCATGGCGTCCCGCATGCGTGCATTGAGGATGACCAGCATCTTCCGCATGACGGCGACGATGGCGACCTTTCCAGCCTTTCCGCGCT
>NZ_VNKO01000022.1 GCF_008033445.1 Vulcaniibacterium gelatinicum | reverse complement strand
GGCGCCGCGCCGGCGCCGCGCGTGGCCGCCGTTGCCAACGCGCCCGCGCCCGCCGCGGCGCCGCAGCGCAGCACGCTGTCGCAGGCCGGCCGGCCGATGCGCACCCAGCCGCCGGGCGTGGCCGCCAGCGGCCAGCCCGAGCAGCTCAAGGGCGTGCGCCGCAACATGGCGCGGGTGATGGCCGACGCGCACAGCAAGGTGGTGCCGACCACGCTGGTGGACGACGCCGACCTGCACGCCTGGCTCGGCAAGCAGGACATCACCGCGCGCCTGGTGCGCGCGATCGTCGCCGCGTGCAAGGCCGAGCCGGCGCTGAATGCCTGGTTCGACGGCGAGACCCTGACCCGCACCCTGCACCCGCACGTGGACCTCGGCATCGCCGTGGACACCGAGGACGGCCTGTTCGTGCCCGCGCTGCGCAACGCCGACATGCTCGACGCGCGCGGCATCCGCGAGGGCATCAACCGCCTGCGCGCGCAGGTCCAGGACCGCAGCATCCCGATGTCGGAGCTGTCCGGCTACACCATCTCGCTGTCCAACTTCGGCATGTTCGCCGGCCGCTACGCCACCCCGGTGGTGGTGCCGCCGTGCGTGGCGATCGTCGGCGCGGGCAAGCTCTCGCACGACGTGGTGGCGGTGATCGGCGGCATCGAGGTGCACCGCCGCCTGCCGATCTCGCTCACCTTCGACCACCGCGCCTGCACCGGCGGCGAGGCCGCGCGCTTCCTCAAGGCGCTGCTCGACGACATGGCGCTGCCGACGTAGGCCTCACTCCGCCTCGGCCAGCCGCGCCAGCGCCTGCGCCACCTCGTCCAGCGCCGCGTCCGCCGCGAGTTCGCCGAGCAGGGCCTCGCCCAGGCGCAGGCCCGCGCCGGCCTCGTGCCGCAGCTGCGCGGCCTCGCGCTTGAGCCGGGCGATGAGCTGGCCGGCCTCGCGCGGGGAGTCGAAGCCCACGCTCTGCAGCAGCACGCGCTCGCCCTGCACCAGCTTGAAGTAGAAGCGGCCGTCGGCCTCGCGGTACTGCTTGATCGCCGGCGCGCTCGGCTTCTCCTTCTTCCCGTCCCGGGCCGCGGGCGCGTGCGAAAGGTCGCGCAGGCCCACCGCCTCGCGCAGCCGCGCCAGCAACGGCGTGGCGTAGCGCTCGCGCACCCGGCGCGCGCCCTCGCGCAGGATCGCCTCGATCTGCGCCGGCTGCGCGATCAGCGCCTCGTAGCGCTCGCGCATCGGCGCGATCTCGCGATCGATGCGCTCGAACAGGCGCGCCTTGACCTCGCTCCAGGCGATGCCCTCGGCGTAGGCCCGGCGCATCGCCGCGGTCTCCTCCGCGCTGGCGAAGGCCTGGTAGAGCTGGAACAGGGCCGAGCCTTCGGTGTCCTTGGGCTCGCCCGGCGCGCGCGAATCGGTGACGATGCCGAAGATGAGCTTGCGCAGCTGCTCGCGCGGGGCGAACAGCGGGATCACGTTGTCGTAGCTCTTGCTCATCTTGCGCCCGTCCAGGCCGGGCAGGGTCGCCACGTGCTCCTCGATCGCCGCCTCCGGCAGCACGAAATGCTCGCCGTAGAGGTGGTTGAAGCGCTGGCCGAAGTCGCGCGCCATCTCGATGTGCTGCACCTGGTCGCGGCCCACCGGCACCTTGTGCGCGTTGAACAGCAGGATGTCGGCGGCCATCAGCACCGGGTACATGTACAGCCCGGCGGTGACGCCGGCGTCCTCGTCCTCGCCCGCCTCGCGGTTGCGGTCCACCGCGGCCTTGTAGGCGTGGGCGCGGTTGAGGATGCCCTTGCCGGCCACGCAGGCGAGCAGCCAGGTCAGCTCCGGGATCTCCGGCACGTCGCTCTGGCGGTAGAACCAGACCTTGTCCGGGTCCAGGCCGCAGGCCAGCCAGCTCGCGGCGATCTCCAGGGTCGAGCGCTGCACCCGCGCCGGCTCCTGCACCTTGATCAGGGCGTGGTAGTCGGCCAGGAAGTAGAAGCTCTCCACGCCCGGGTCGCGGCTGGCGGCGATCGCCGGGCGGATCGCGCCGACGTAGTTGCCGAGGTGCGGCGTGCCGGAGGTGGTGATGCCGGTGAGGACGCGGACGCGGGCTTGGGCGGTCATTGCGCTGACGCGGAGCTGAACTGCGGCGGACAAGTGTACCTGCTGCGCCAACCCCGCCCGGGCGCGCGGCGCGTTCACCGGCCCACCCAACGAGGAGAACCGCCATGCTGCGCACCCTGCTGTTCGCCCTGGCCGTGGCCGTGGGCGCCCCCGCCATCGCCAGTCCGCTGGTGGAGCTGGACGTGGTGGACCGCGACACCGGGCAGTGGCTGCCCGAATACCGCCACCGCGGCCGCACCTGGATCGCCGGCACCCCCGGCCACCGCTACGCGGTGCGCCTGACCAACCGCAGCGCCGAGCGCGTGCTGGTGGTGCTGTCGGTGGACGGCGTCAACGCCGTCACCGGCGAAACCGCGCACCCGTCCCAGACCGGCTACGTGCTCGCACCGTGGCAGAGCACCGAGATCACCGGCTGGCGCAAGTCGTACGACGACGTGGCCCAGTTCGTGTTCACCGACCTGCCCGATTCGTACGCCGCGCGCACCGGCCGTCCGGACGATGTCGGGGTGATCGGCATCGCCGTGTTCCGCGAGGCGCGCCCGGCCTACGCGCCGTCGCCGGCGCCGCCGATCGCGCGCGCGGAGTCGCGGCAGGCGCAGGGCGCGGCCAAGGCCGCCGCGCCGGCCGCGGAGGCCTCCGCGGCCGATGCCGTCAGCCACGAGCACGACGCGCAGCGCCTGGGCACCGGCCATGGCGAACGCGAGTGGTCGCCGGTCGGCCGCACCCACTTCGTGCGCGCCAGCCGGCATCCAACCCAGGTCACCCAGCTGCGCTACGACGCACCGGAGCGGCTGATGGCGCTGGGCGTGCTGCCGCGGCCGTGGTTCCCGCGCTGGCCGCGCGAGGACGCACCGCGCGCGTTCCCCGGCGGCTTCGTGCCCGATCCGCGCTGGTGAGACGGCTGCCGATGCGACGACGGGCCGGCGCGCAACCGCCGGCCCGTCGCCTCGGGCCTGCCGGCCCGGGGAATCAGCACTTGCCGTCCTTGCAGTCCTCGGCCTTGTCCTCGATCTTGTCGCCGGCCGCCTCGATGTCGCGGCCGACGCCGGCCATCGTGTTGCACGCGGTCAGCGCGCCGGCGTACAGCACCAGCAAGAGCAAAGCCATCACTCGCTTCATCAGCCTCTCCTTCAGGATCCGGCGCGACGGCGCCGTCGGTGCGGCCATGTCAGCAGGGCGCGGGTGAATCCCGCGTGCAACGCCCCTGCGCGCGCTGGCGACGGTTCAGCGAGGTGTGGCGCGCGTGAATCAGTCGCGCATCAAGGTCGACTTGCCGAACAGGCTCTCGACCAGGTCCACGGCGAGGACCGCGGTCTCGTTGCGGTTGTCGAGCAGCGGATTGAGCTCGACGATGTCGAGCGAGGCCATGCGGCCGGTGTCGGCGATCATCTCCATCACCAGCTGCGCCTCGCGGTAGTTCGGCCCGCCCGGCACGGTGGTGCCCACGCCGGGCGCGATGCCGGGATCGAGGAAATCCACGTCGAAGCTCACGTGCAGGTGGGTGTCCTCGTCCACGCCGTCGAGCGCTTCCTCCATCGCGCGCTTCATCCCGACCTCGTCGATGTAGCGCATGTCGTAGATGTCCAGGCCGTGCTCCTTGACCAGGCGTTTCTCGCCCGGGTCCACCGAACGGATGCCGATCTGGCGGATCTGGTCCGGCCGCAGCACCGGCGCATCGCCGCCGAGGTGGGTCAGCGCGCGCGGGCCCAGGCCGCACAGGCACGCCACCGGCATGCCGTGCACGTTGCCGGACGGGGTGACCTCGCTGGTGTTGAAGTCGGCGTGCGCGTCCAGCCACAGCACGCGCAGGCGCTTGCCGGTGTCGCGGCAGTGGCGCGCGACCGCGGTGATCGAGCCGATGCCCAGGCAATGGTCGCCGCCGAGCAGGATCGGCATGCGCCCGGCGCGCAGTTCGGCCAGCACCGCCTCCATCACCGCGCGGTTCCAGGCCGCGACCTCGGGCAGGTGCCGGTAGCCGTCCTGCGGCGGCTGCCAGGGATTGCGCGGGCCGTCGAGGTTGCCGCGGTCGGCCACCTCGACGCCGCGTGCGGCCAGCGCCTCGGCCAGGCCGGCGATGCGCAGCGCCTCCGGCCCCAGGCGCGCGCCGCGATGGCCGGCACCGATGTCGGTGGGCGCGCCGATCAGGGACACGGGCGGTTGGCGGCGGCTCATGCGGGTGCGGTCTCCGGTGGTGCCGGCTGCCAGACTCGAACTGGCGACCTACCGCTTACAAGGCGGTTGCTCTACCAACTGAGCTAAGCCGGCATGGGCGGGATTCTAGCCTGTGCCGTGCCGGCGCCGGTCAGCGCAGCGTGGCGCAGTCCAGCGCGTGCAGTTCCAGCGCGCGCAGCTCGCCGCGCAGGCGCGCGGCGTCGCTGCCGGGAGGCAGCTGCGCCGCCAGCCAGCGCCGCGGTTCGCCGCCGCCCACCGGCAGCAACTGCGCGTCGAAGCCGGCCGCGCGCAGCGCCTGCTGGCGCCGGCGTGCCGCCGCTTCGCTGCCATAGCGGCCGAGCGCGATGCCGTTGGCCTCCTCGCCGGCGGCGATCACCACCACGTCGTCGAAGCCGGCCGCGCCGATGCGCCCGGCCAGCGCCTGCGCCGCGGCCGCGTCCGCCTGCGGCGGCAGCAGCACGCGCCAGGCCGCCGGCG
The DNA here is from genome assembly GCF_008033445.1 of Vulcaniibacterium gelatinicum. Taxonomy (GTDB): domain Bacteria; phylum Pseudomonadota; class Gammaproteobacteria; order Xanthomonadales; family Xanthomonadaceae; genus Vulcaniibacterium_B; species Vulcaniibacterium_B gelatinicum. Next base: position 40,951 of record NZ_VNKO01000022.1, on the reverse strand, counting down.
CGGCCTCGGTGGTCTCCACGCGCACCTGGCGCGCGCGTGCTTCGAGCAGCGTGCGCGCCTGCGCCAGCGCGGGCTCGCTCGCGAACGGACCGAAGCGGAAACACTGCGGCGGCGGGGCCGCCGGCGCGACCGGCGGCGGCGCCTCGTGCAACAGCTTCAGCCGCGCCACGCCGGCGGGCAGTTCCGCTGCCGCCGGCGCAGGCGGCGGCGCGCGCAGCCACCACCAGGCGGCGACGCCGAGATTGAGGGCGGCGAGCAGGACGATCAGCGCGCGGATCAGCATGCGGCGATTCTAGGGGCTGTGCACGGGCGCGCCCCGGCCGTCGAGACGGGCCCAGTGCGCCAGCCCTTCCAGCACCAGCGACGGCGCCGCCTCGGCGCCGTCCAGATGCGGCAGCAACGCCTCGCCGCCGCCGCCGTGCAGCAGCAGGCGCGGACGCACGCCGAGCAGGCGCTGCGCCTGCGCCAGGCTGCGCTCGACCAGCGCCACCGCCGCGCCCTCGCAGCCCGAGGCCAGCGCCGGCTCGGTGTCGTCGGCGAACTCGACGTACTCGCCGCCGACCATCGGCAGGTGCGGCGCACGCGCGTGCAGCGCCTCGCGCATCAGTTGCGGCGACGGCGCGATGCGGCCGCCCAGATGGCGGCCGTCGGCGGCGAGCAGGTCGAGGGTGAGCGCGGTTCCGACGCCGACGATCAGCGCCGGCGCACGCTGCGCGGCATGCACGGCGAGCAGGGCCAGGAAGCGGTCCACGCCGAGCTTGCGCGGGTCGGCATAGGCGATGCGCAAGCCGTCGAGCGCGCGCTCGGTGCGCGCCAGCGAGATCCGCTTGAAGCGCCGGGTGAGCGCCTCCAGCAGCTCGCTGCGCAGCGCCGGGCCGGCGACGCTGGCGACGTAGGCCGCCTCGCCGCGCGGCAGCGCGTCGAACCAGGCGCCGTCCTCGGTGTGCGCGATCGCGCGCACCGCGCCGATGCCGCCGTCGGGCGCGAGCGGCGCGCACTTGAGCCGGGTGTTGCCGAGATCGAACAGCCATGCGCTCATGCGCGCCTCACGCTGACTTCGCCGGAATGGACCTCGCGCTCGCGGCCATCGGCCAGGCGCACGCGCAGCGCACCGTCGGCGGCGAGCCCGAGCGCGGTCGCGGCCACCGCGCCGTCGTGTCCGTGCAGCGTCACCGCCCGTCCGGCGAGCGCGTCGAAGGCGGCGTAGCGCGGCAGCATCGCGGCCAGGCCGTCGCGGTCGAACGCCTCCAGCGCCGGCAGCAGCCGCGCCAGCACCGCGGCGGCGAGCCGGTTGCGGTCGGTCTCGGCGCCGAGAGTGGCCAGGTCGGTCCACGGCTGGTCGATCGCGGCCGCGAACGCCGCCGGCATGCGCACGTTCAGGCCCAGGCCGATCACCGCCCGCACCGGCCCGGCGTGCTCGCCGCCGCCTTCGACCAGCAGCCCGCCGAGCTTGTGCAGCACGCCGCCCTGTTCGACCACCAGGTCGTTGGGCCATTTCAGCCGGATCCGGGCCAGGCCCAGGTCGTGCAGCGCCTCGGCCACGGCCAGGCCGGCCACCAGGCTCAGCCCGCCCAGCCGCGCCAGGCCGCCGCCGAAGCGCCGCGCCAGCGACAGGTACAGGTGCGCCGCCAGCGGCGAGGCCCAGGCGCGCCCCTGGCGGCCGCGGCCGCCGGTCTGGCGCTCGGCCAGCAGCACCGCGCAGCCCTGCGCCGGCGCCGGCCGCCGCAACAGCTCGCTGTTGGTCGAATCCAGGCTCCAGACGACCTCGAGCGCAGCCAGCCGCGCCCGCACGTCCGGGGCCAGCGCGGCCGCGATCGCCTCGGCATCGAGCAGCACCGGCGCATGGCGCAGGACATAGCCCTGGCCCGGCCGCGCCTCGACCTCGACCCCGGCCGCGCGCAGGGCCTGGATCCGCTTCCACACCGCGGCCCGGGTCAGGCCGGCCTCACGGGCCAGGCTATCCCCGGACACCGGGCCGGCACCCAGCCGTCGCAGCAGTTCGTTTTCATTCATGTTGGTGAGTGGGCCCCTGGGCCGCCGCTCCGGCGCGGAATCCCCGGCGCCACGCGAAGTTAGGCGCCGGAAACGGGCATGGTCGCGATTGCGCCGCAACATGCAACCGTCTGCCGGCCTTCGGCATCTCAGGCTATAGTCCGCGCTCGCCGTCCGGGCCACATCCGAAGGGGACCCGCCATGCTCCGACTCGCCTGCCTGCTGTTGCTGGTTCTCGCCAGCGCTGCGTTGCACGCGCGCGAGGTGCGCCTGTCCGGCGCCGGTGGCGACAGCGGCGGCACCTGCCCCGACCTCACCGCGGCGGTGGCCGAGGCCAATGCCCGTACGCCGCGTGCGAGGCCGCAAGCGCAGTCCACCGCGCCGGTGCGCGCCAAGCCGGCCGCCAAGCCGGCGGCCGCGCGCGGCAGCGGCGGCGACGACGACGGGCGCATGCCGGCCCCGCGCTGGCACAGCTTCCTCCCGGGCATGTTCCGCTGATCCGATTGCGGCTGGCACGCCTGTTCGGACGCCTGCGGCGTCCGCCTCCCGACCTCGATCCCGCGCTGTGGCGCCGCGCGCACGACGCGCTGCCGTGGCTGCGTGCGCTCGACCCCGGGCGCCAGGCGCGGCTGCGCGCGCTCGCCGCGCGCTTCCTGCAGGACAAAACCATCACCCCGGTGGCGGGGCTGACGCTCGACGACGCGCAGCGGGTGCAGCTGGCCGCGCTGTGCTGCCTGCCCCTGCTCGAGTTCGGCGCGGAAGGGCTGCACGGCTGGTCGCAACTGATCGTGTACCCGGGCGCGTTCCGGGTCAGCCGCAGCCACATGGACGCCGCCGGCGTGCTGCACGAGTGGGACGACGAACTGATCGGCGAGGCCTGGGAGAGCGGCCCGGTGATCCTGTCCTGGGCCGACGTGCAGGCCGACATCGCTGCGCCGCGCGAAGGTTACTGCGTGGCCGCGCACGAGATCGCGCACAAGCTCGACGCGCTCGACGGCGTGCTCGACGGCACCCCGCCGCTGCCACGCGCCTGGCAGCGGCAGTGGGCGCGCGATTTCCAGCAGGCCTTCGACGCGCTCGCCGCCGCGGTGGATGCCGGGCGCGAGACCGCGATCGACGGCTATGCCGCCGAGGCACCCGAGGAATTCTTCGCCGTGTGCAGCGAATACCACTTCAGCGACCCGGCGCTGCTGCGCGCGGCGATGCCGGCGGTGGCCGCACACCTCGCCCGCTTCTACGGCCCCTCCCCGTTCGCCACCGGCTAGGCGCTACAGGCCCGGCGGCAGCCGCACCTCGAACCGCGCGCCGCCCAGCTCCGGCGCGCGGCCCACCTGCAGCTCGCCGCGATAGCCGCGCACCAGGTCCTGGACGATGGCCAGGCCGATGCCGTGGCCCTGCACCCGCTCGTCGCCGCGCACCCCGCGCTGCAGCAGCAGGCCAACCTTCTCCGGCGGGATGCCGGGGCCGTCGTCGTCCACCGCCAGCCACAGCCCCGGACGCCGGTTTGGCGCGGTCTCGCCCACCCGCACCGTGAGCAGCACCCGCGAGCGCGCCCACTTGAACGCGTTCTCGAGCAGGTTGCCGAGCAGCTCGTGCAGGTCGCCGACCTCGCCGTGGAAGCGCGCCTCGGGCTCGATGTCGAACTCGCACAGCACGCCCTTGGCGGCGTACACCTTCTCCAGCCCGCGCACGATCTGCTCGGCGTGCGGCTCGATCTCGACCGGCGCGGCGAACAACTGGTGGCCGCTGGAAGCGGCGCGTGCCAACTGGTAGGACACCAGGTCGGTCATGCGCTGCACCTGCGTGGCGACCTCCTCGCGCAGCTCCTGCTCGGAGGCGTGGTTGTCCAGGCGCGCGCGCAGCACCGCGAGCGGCGTCTTCAGGCTGTGGGCGAGGTCGGCCAGGGTGTTGCGCTGGCGTTCGAGGTTCTCGCGCTCGCTCTCGATGAAGGCGTTGATGCTCTCGGTCAGCGGCTCGAGCTCGCGCGGATGGCGTTCGCTCATGCGCGCGAGCTGGCCGCGCTGCACGCGCTTGAGCTCGGCGATCACCTGCCGCAGCGGGCGCAGGCTCCAGCGCAGGATCAGCGCCTGCAGCAGCAGCAGCACCAGGCCGGCGCCGCCGAGGTAGCCCCACAGCGCGCGCCGGAACACGCGGATCTGGGCCGCCAGCGCGCCGGCGTCCTCGGCGATGTGGATCGTGTACGGGAACTCGCGCGTGCCGCCCTCCTCGTCCCAGACCAGGCCCAGGCCGTAGCGGTAGATCTCGCCCGGCGCGCCGTTGATCTGGCGGATCGGCAGCGGCCCCTCGAAGCGTTCCTCGCCCGGGGCGAGCATGGCGCCCTCGGGCAGGCGCGGCCCGTGGGCGGAGGGCGAGTCCCAGTGTTCGCCGGGCCGCACCACCTGGGCGTACAGGCCGCTGCCAGGGCGCTCGAAGCGCGGGTCGGGCAGCATCTCCGGCACGTACAGGCTGCCGTCGCGCAGGAACTCGATGTTGTCGGCGTAGGCCAGGGCGTAGCTGCGCAGGCGCTGGCGCAGGCTGTCCTCGGCGGTCTCGAGGAAGGCGCGGTCGAGCGCGTAGCCGGCCAGGGCCAGGAACGCGAGCAGGCCCAGGCTGGCGGCCAGCAGCTGCCGCGTCTGCAGCGAACGCGGGCGCCATCGCAGCGTCCGGCGCGCGGTCGGCATGCGTTCCCCCTCGGCGGCGCGCGGCGCGGGCGGAGGCGCTCAGCCCCCGCTGCGCGGGATCGCGAAGCGGTAGCCGCGGCCGCGCACGGTCTCGATCGGCTTGAGCGTGCCGTCCGGGTCGAGCTTCTTGCGCAGGCGGCCGATGAACACCTCGAGCACGTTCGAGTCGCGGTCGAAATCCTGCTGGTAGATGTGCTCGGTCAGGTCGGCCTTCGACACCAGCTCGCCGGCGTGCATCATCAGGTACTCGAGCACCTTGTACTCGTAGCTGGTCAGGTCCACGTTCTGGCCGCGCACGCTCACGGTCTGCGCGGCGAGGTCGAGCGTGACCGGGCCGCACTCGAGCGTGGGCTTGCTCCAGCCGGCGGCGCGCCGCAGCAGGGCGTTGATGCGGGCGAGCAGCTCCTCGACGTGGAACGGCTTGACCAGGTAGTCGTCGGCGCCGGTCTTCAGGCCCTCGACCTTGTCCTGCCAGCTCGAGCGGGCGGTCAGGATCAGCACCGGGAACTTCTTGCCCTCGTCGCGCAGGGCCTTGATCAGCTCCATGCCCGACATCTTGGGCAGGCCGAGGTCGATGATGCCCACGTCGAACGGCACCTCGCGGCCCATGTACAGCCCTTCCTCGCCATCCTGCGCGGTGTCCACCGCGAAGCCTTCCCGCTTCAGGCGGGCGGCGAGGGTTTCGCGCAGGGGCGCTTCGTCTTCGACCAGGAGTATGCGCATGGGGTCTCCGTCGGCGGCGGCCGCATGCGGCCGGTGGCTCAGAGGGTGGGGTCGTCCCCGTCGTCGTCGCGTGTACGCGGCGGACGCGGCGGCTCGCGTGTCTCGTCGTCCCAGTACATCACACGGACGCGGCCGCGGTCGTCGAGGACCTTCACCCGATTGACGTCGCGGCCATCGTACTGGATGCGCTCGGCGCTGAGCACCTGGCCGCGGGTGGCACGCTCGGCGCGGCGCACCGCGTCGGACAGGCCCCGCGCGTCGTCACGGCGGTGGCCTTCCTCGCGCCGCGGCTCGGGCAGGGTGCGTTCCACCGGCGGCGCCACGTCCCGCACCGGCGGGCCGAGCAGCGCCTGCGCCCACGCCTCGGCCGCGCCGCCGGCGAGCGGCAGAGCCAGGACCAGGGCGAGGGCGGAGCGGAAACGGGGCATCGGTGATCCCGGAACACGAGGGCGCGCCCGGAAGGGCGGCAGCGAGGGGCCATTGTTGGAACCGGGCAGTGAATCCGTTCTGAACCCTTCCTTCACGTTTTTGGCCTCGATTCAGTCCCGGGGGCCGTGGCAGGCGCGCATTGTCGCCGCTTTGCCGCGCTCAGAACACCTCGCCCACGCAGCAGCGCAGGGAGCCCCCGCCGGCCTCGATCGCGTCCAGCTCGACCGCGCGCACGGCAAAGCCCGCGGCGGCGAGCGCGGCGCGGGTGGCCGGGGTGAGCGCCCGTTCCGCGCCCGCGCTCATCCACACCGCGTCCGCCGAGAGCGCGATCGCATTGCCGGCGAAGGCGGCGTGCTCGGCGTCGGAGAGCCGGATCGCGTGCGGGGCGTACAGCGCGGCGAGCGTGTCCACGACGGCCGGGTCGGCGAAGCCGCGCGGACAGACCAGCGCCGCGCGCCCGGCCAGTACCGTCAGCACCACGTTGGTGTGGTACTCGCCCGGCGCCAGCTCGAACAGCAGGGTCGCGCGCAGGCCGAAGGCCGCGTGCATCAGGCGCGCGCCGGCCTCGTCGCAACGCTCGGACAGGCCGCAGAAGCCCAGGCCGCGGGCGCGGTCCAGGACCAACGCGCCGGTCAGCTCGCAGGGGTGTTCCTGCCGCGACAGGTCCGTCTCGGCGTAGCCCAGCACGTCACGGAAGAAGGCGCGGATGTCGGCGCGCTCGGCCTCGCGCCGGCGCACCGGGTGGCGCATGCGGCCGACGATGACGCGCCCGGCGCCGTCCGGGCCGCGCGCGGTGGCGAAGACGTTGTTCGGGTACAGCGCGTCGGGGGTGTCCGGATCGCCGGCGAAGCAGATCGTCGGCAGGTCCTGCGCCAGCGCCCGGTGCAGGGCGCGGTGCTGGCGCGCGGCGCGCTCCGGATCGAAGGCCCCGGCGCCGGCCATGTAGCGGTTGTCCTGCGCCGACTGCGCCGCATGCGCGAAGCCGTCCGGCGCGACCAGGAACGCCGCGCGCGCGGTGGCCGGGCCGAAGTCCGGCGCGAGCGTGCGCGCGTGGGCGAGGAACGCGGCGGGGTCGCGGGTGATCATGCGGCGTCCCGTGTCGGCTCGACGCAGGCCAGCGCGCGCTCGACCAGCGCCCAGCCGGCATCGGCGCGGTGCGCGCCTTCGCTGAGCACCTGGCGGAACGCGCGCCCGCCACGCTCGCCGGCGAACAGGCCGAGCACGTGGCGGACGATGTGCTTGAGCGCCACCCCCTGCGCGAGTTGCGCCTCGACGTAGGGCCGCAGCGCGCGCAGCAGCTCGGTGCGCGGGCGCAGTTCGCCGCCGAACCAGGCCACGTCCAGCCGGTGCAGCAGGTACGGCGTGTGGTAGGCGGCGCGGCCGAGCATGGCGCCGTCGGCATGGGCCAGGTGCGCGGTCGCCTCCTCCAGCGTGGCGATGCCGCCGTTGACGATCACCTGCAGCTGCGGGCGCTCGCGCTTGAGCCGGTAGGCCCAGTCGTAGCGCAGCGGCGGCACCTCGCGGTTCTCCTTCGGCGACAGCCCCTGCAGCCAGGCGTTGCGGGCGTGGATCACGAACATGCGGCAGCCCGCCGCCGCCACGGTGTCGATGAAGCCGACGAAACGCTCCCAGTCGTGGTCGTCGTCCACCCCGAGCCGGCACTTCACCGTCACCGGCACGTGCGCCGGCACCGCCGCGAGCATCGCCGCCACGCTCTCGGCCACGAGTGCCGGTTCGCGCATCAGGCAGGCGCCGAAGCGCCCCGCCTGCACCCGGTCGGACGGGCAGCCGCAGTTGAGGTTGATCTCGTCGAAGCCGTGCTCGGCGCCGATCCGCGCCGCCTGCGCCAGCAACGCCGGCTCGCTGCCGCCGAGCTGCAGCGCCACCGGATGCTCGACCGGATCCAGCGCCAGCAGCTTGGCCCGCTCCCCGTGCAGCACCGCGTTGGCGTGCACCATCTCGGTATACAGCCGCGCGTGCGGCGCGAGCAGGCGATGGAACACGCGGCAATGCGTGTCGGTCCAGTCCATCATCGGGGCGACGGACAGGCGCAATTGCGCGGCGGGGACGAGGGGCGCGGCCATGGGAGGGCGCATTGTACGGGCCGGCCGGATCCGGGCCGGCGATGCTCAGGCGTCGGGTTCGTACACCATGTACACGTCGGCGCGGGCGTAGTGCGAGCCGGGACGCGGGGCGGAACGGTGGCGGAAGCCGGCGCTTTCGTACAGCGCCAGGGCCGGGCCGAGCTTGCGGCTGGACTCCAGGAACAGCTCGCGGCCGCCGAGCGCGTGCCAGGCGTCCACCGCCGCCTGCAGCAGCTGCCGGCCGATGCCGCGGCCGCGCGCCTGCGGGTCCACCGCCATCTTGGTCAGCTCGTACACGCCCTGGCCCTCGTGCCGCAGCGCGACCGTGCCCAGCGCGCGGCCCGCCGCATCCACGGCGAACAGCACCCGGCCGCCGTCGGCCAGGATGTGCCGCTCGGGATCGCCCAGCACCTCGCGGTCCACCGGCTCGACCGTGAACCAGCGCTCCAGCCATTCGAGGTTGAGGCGGGCGAAATCGGCGCGCCAGCGGGGATCGTAGGGGACGATGCGGATCGGCTCGGGCATGGCGGCAGGATAGCCGGAGGACTCGGGCCGCCGCGCCATGCCGGGCATGCACGAGCCGTTCACGCCCGCCGTGCCCGACTGCGCGCCGGATGCGGCTCCGCAAGGGACGAGGCCGATGAGCGAACCGCCAGGCAGCGCTGCGACATCCACGGACGGAGCCGCCCCCTGCTCCGTCGCGGATGCCGGCCCCGACCACGCCCGCCCGACGGCGCTGCCCGACCCGCGCCTGCAGGCCGCCCGCCGCGCCGCGCTGCTGTTCGCCGTGGCCGGGGCGCTGGCGATCGTGCAGTCGCTGTTCCTGCCCAGTGCCGACGTAGGCCCCGAATACATCCTGCTCGGGCTGCTCGACCTGGCGGTCGCGGCCGCGATCGCGGCCCTGCCCTGGCAGCGCTGGCCGGCCGGCGCGCTGGCCGCGGTGATCCCGGTGGCGCTGGCGATGGTGGCCTCGTTCGAACTGTTCGCGCCGGGCATGCCGCCCGAACTGGCGCTGCTGTTCTACCTGGTGGTCGCGCTCTGGATCGGGCTGTCGCTGCCGCGCTGGACCGTGCTCAAGGCCGCGCCGCTGTTCCTCGCCGCCGATCTGGCGCCCGAGGCCTGGCACGGCACCCTCGCCGACGGCGTGAGCGCGGCGGTGACCCACGTGGTGATCGTGGTGACGACCGGCGAGGTGGTGGCGCGCGTGATCGCCGACCTGCGCCGCGCCCAGGCCGAATCCGAGCGCCGCGCGCGGATCCTGCGCACCCTCGTGCTCGCGGCACACGGCTTCAACACCCTGCGCTCGGGCGAGGTGGTGGCGCAGGTGGTGCAGAGCGTGCGCGAGCTCGGCTTCGACGCCGCTGCGCTGAGTTTCGTGGAGCCGGAGCGCAACGCCTACCGGGTCGCGTTCGTCAGCGGTTTCCCCGAGGCCTTCGCCAGCGGCGTGCACCCGCTCGACCAGGGCATCACCGGGATGGTCTGGCGTGAACCGCGGACCACGGTGATCGAGCGCTACCGCGAACATCCCGCCGCGGTGCCCAGCCTGCGCGAGAGCGGCTTCGACTATTTCGTCGCCACCCCGGTGCGCGAGGACGGCCGCACGCGGGCGGTGCTGGTGGCGGCGCGGCGCACGCCGATGGCGCTCACCGACGAGGTCCGCGACGCGTTCGAGCTGCTGGCTTCGCACGCCGCGATCGCGCTGCGCAACGCGCGCAGCTTCGAGGCGGAGGAGGCCCGCGCCCGCACGTTCCTGGAACGCGCGCTGCACGACGAACTGACCGGGCTGGGCAACCGCCGCCACGCCGACGCGCTGCTCACCGCACTGGGCGATGGCGACGGCCTGCTGCTGCTCGACCTGGACCACTTCAAGCAGGTCAACGACGCCGACGGCCATGCCGCAGGCGACGCCCTGCTGCGCGAACTCGGCGAGTTCCTGCGCCAGTCGCTGCGCGACGGCGACGCGGCGGCGCGCTACGGCGGCGAGGAGTTCCTGGTCGTGGTCCCCTGCGGCGGCCCGGCCGCGGCGCAGGTGGCCGAGCGCCTGCTCGCGGCCTGGCGGGCGCGCCGGCCGCGCACGACCATGAGCATCGGCTGGGCGGTGCACCGTGGCGGCGAGCCGTGGCAACGCACCTTCGACCGCGCCGATGCGGCGCTGTACCGGAGCAAGCGCGAGGGGCGCGACCGGGTCAGCGGCGAATCGGCGATGGATCCCGCGTGAGGCGCAGGCGCCGCGCACTCCCGCGGTGGCTGCGCCAGCGCCGCGGCACGCTCAATCCTTGCCGCCGTGCTTGCCCTTGCCCTTGGCTTGCTCGCCGCCCTTGCCCTTGCCGCCGCCGGGGTGGTCGTCGTGGCCGTGGTGCGCGGGCCGGTCCGGCCCGCCCTGGGCCTTGGGCGGGCCGCCCCTGCCTTTGCCGCGGCCGGGGAAGGCGCGCTCGAGCTCGGCATCGAGCACGATCGGACGGCCCCAGCGGTCATAGGTGGGCACGAAGCCCTGCTTGAGGCGGTGGAACTCGGGTGAACCCGGCTTGATCCCGAGCCGCTTGGCGACCTCGCCCCAGCCAAGGCCGCGGTCGCGTTCCCAGATGTCCACCACGTAGCGGCACGGGCGGCCGACGATCCGGGCCAGCGCACAGGCGAAATAGACATCGCCCGGGGCCCAGCGGCGGTCCACCAGCAGTTCCACCACCAGGTCGCGCGGGGCGCCGTGGTAGCGCACCAGCTCGTCCACGAACGGATCGCGGTAGCGCGACCCGTAGCGGTTCATGTCGCCGAGCCAGGTGTCCACCCAGACGTCGCCGGTGCGCGGGTTCCAGCCCACGGTGACATCCTGCGCCGCGGCGCCGCCCGCACATGCCAGCGCGAGGGCGAGGACGAAGGTCTTGAGCGTCGTGCGTGACATCGGTGTGCCCCCTCGGAAACGGGATGGGTCGGTGCCGGGATGGCAGTGTCGGAAATCGGGGTGAACGGCTTCTGAAACCGGCGTCACGCTTCGACGCGGCGTTCAGTCGGGAGCCGGCGCCGGCAGCAGCCGCGGAGCGCCGTCGGCGGGCAGGCGGCCGGTGCGGTCGCGCAGGGACAGCGCGCCGTCCGGCTCGAGTGCGAACACGCGCTCGCCGCCGTGCTCGGAGCGCAGCCGCAGCAGGCGGCCGTCGCGCCGCCACCGCCCCCGCTCCTCGAAATGCTCGCCGCTGCGGCCGGTGAGATACACCTCGATCAGGCGGTAGCGCGCGGGGTCGCCGTCGCGCTCGAGCAGCAGGCGCATGCGGATGCCGTCGCAATCGGCGCAGGCCAGCAGTCCTTCCCACACCGCGACCTGCGCGTCGGGCGCGCCGACCGGCGGCAGATCCGCGTCGGCGGACGGCGCGCCTTCGCGCCGGCAGGCAGCCAGCATCAGCAAGGCGGCGAGCACCACGATCTGGCGCGCGAGCGGAGGCATGCCGCGATTGTGCCGCAAGCGCCCGCACGCCGCGCACGCGCCATGGCCGCCACCACCCTCGCCGGTGCGTTTGTTCGGGCATGGACACCCTGCACGACGCCCCGCACCCTTCCCGCCGCCGGACGCGGCGCTGGCTGATCGCCGGCGCGGCGATCGCGATCCTGCTCGCGGCCTACGCCGCCGGCCTGCGCTGGGCCGCCGAGCGCCTGGCCACCGACCTGACCGCCACCATCCGCCCCGCGGAGACGCAGGACACCCGCCACCGCACGCCGTGAGCGTGGCTCAGCGCGGCTCGATCACGAACTTGCCGAAGGCCACGCCGACGTCCCAGCCGCGGCCGGTGCCGGCGAGCGCGAGCGAGACCTCGCCCTTGGTCATCACCTGCGCCTTGCTCGAGCGCACCGCGCCGGCGTGGGCCTCGGCGGTGGCGTAGGTGCCGAGCACCTCGCGGATGTGGTGCACGCCGGAGAACTCGCCGGTGCCGTTCTCGATCCTGGACTTGCCGAAGCTCAGGCCGCCGCCCTTGGCGCGGATCCGCACCGCCATGCGCTGGCCGTTGTCGCAGCTCACGGTGCCGGTGCCGGAGGCGGTCTTGTAGAACGCCGACCAGCCCGACATGGTGAACGTGAGCCGGCAATCGATCGGCCCGCCGGCCCGGGCCGGCAGCGAGGCGGCGATGAGCGCGCAGGCGGCAAGGAAGGGGGTGATCCGGCGCATCGTCGGGGTCCTCCGTGGAATCCGGAATGCAGGCTAGCCAGTGCGAGCGCCGCCGACAACGGCGCCGCTGCGGCCGCGGTCAGTCGTCGCAGTCGCCGCGCCAGCGCCGGCCGTCCCACCAGCACCGGTCGTGGTCACGCCAGCGGCGGTCGTCCCAGCGGCGATGGTCGTCGTAGCGTGTCGAGTAGTGGCGGCGGTCGTAACGCGGATCGTAGTAGCGCACGGTGCAGTTGCCGCGCGCGTCGCAGCGCACCACGCGGCTGCCCGGGCCATTGCGCCAGTAGCCGTAGGCCTTGCCGTAGGGCGGGCCGGAGTAGGCGCGCGGCACCAGCCGGTAATACACCGGGCGGCCCCAGCGGTCGTATTCCACGACCAGGCGATCGCGTGGACCGAACGAGCCGTGGCGGTAATAGGGTTGACCGCCGTGGATCACCACGTCGGCGATGTCCACCAGCACGCGCACCAGGTCGTCGTCGGCCCGGGCCGGGGCCGGTGCGGCCATCGCGCCGAGGCCGACACCACAGGCGAGCGCGACAGGGGCGAGCCAGCGGGTCAGGGTGTTCATGTCGTCCTCCTTCTCGGCCCGCCTCTGCGCGGGTCACGGGCGGACGATGCGCCGGCCGCGGTGAACCGGTTTTTAATCCGGCCGACGGGCGGGCGCGGAGTTCAGGCGGCGCTTAGGACGCCGCCGCAACCGGCGCACAGGCCGGCGTCGGCTCGGGCTGCAGGTCGCGCACCAGTGCGCGCAGCGCCTCCTCTTCCAGGGTCTCGCGCTCGAGCAGCGTGCGGGCACTGCGTTCGAGCACCTGCCGGTTGCGCTGCAGGATGGCGCAGGCGCGGTCGAAGGCGCGATGCACGATGCGCCGGATCGCCTCGTCGATGCGCGCCTGGGTGGCCTCCGACACGCGGCAACCGCCGCGCGCCATCTCCGGCACGTCGAGGAAGCGCGGACGCTGCGGCTCGAACGCGATGTAACCCAGCTCCTCGTCCATGCCGTAGCGGGTGATCATGTCGCGGGCGATGTCGGTGGCCTTGGCCAGGTCGTCGGCGGCGCCGGTGGACAGGTGGCCGAACACCAGCTTCTCCGCCGCGCGCCCGCCGAGCAGCACCGCGATCTTGTTCTCCAGTTCCTCGCGCGTCATCAGGTAGCGGTCCTCGGTCGGGCGCTGGATGGTGTAGCCGAGCGCGCCGATGCCGCGCGGGATGATCGAGACCTTGTGCACCGGATCGGTGCCCGGCAGCGCCAGCGCCACCAGCGCGTGGCCCATCTCGTGGTAGGCCACGGTCTCGCGCTCGCGCGGGTTGAGCACGCGGTTCTTCTTCTCCAGCCCGGCGACGATGCGCTCGATCGCGCGGGTGAAGTCCGCCAGCCCCACCGCGTCGGCGCCGCGGCGGGTGGCGGCGAGCGCGGCCTCGTTGACCAGGTTGGCGAGGTCGGCGCCGGCGAAGCCCGCGGTCAGCGCCGCGACCTGCTCCAGGTCGGCATCCGGCGCGAGCTTCACCTTGCGCGCATGCACGCGCAGGATCGCCAGCCGGCCGGCCTTGTCCGGCCGGTCCACCAGCACCTGGCGGTCGAAGCGGCCGGCGCGCAGCAGCGCCGGATCGAGCACCTCCGGGCGGTTGGTGGCGGCCAGGATCACCAGCCCCACCGAGGCGTCGAACCCGTCCATCTCCACCAGAAGCTGGTTCAGGGTCTGCTCGCGCTCGTCATGGCCACCGAAGTGGCCGGCGCCGCGCGCGCGGCCGAGCGCGTCGAGCTCGTCGATGAAGATGATCGCCGGCGCCATCCTGCGCGCCTGCTCGAACAGGTCGCGCACGCGCGCGGCGCCCACGCCGACGAACATCTCCACGAACTCGGAACCGGAGATGGAGAAGAACGGCACCCCGGCCTCGCCGGCCACGGCCTTGGCCAGCAGGGTCTTGCCTGTGCCGGGCGGGCCGACCAGCAGCACGCCCTTGGGGATGCGCGCGCCCAGGCGCCCGTACTGGCGCGGATCCTTGAGGAATTCGACGATCTCGCGCAGCTCCTCCTTCGCCTCCTCGACACCAGCCACATCCTGGAAGCCCACTCCGGTGCGCTGCTCGACATACACCTTGGCCCGGCTGCGGCCGATGCTCAGGAATCCACCCATGCCCTGGCGTTCGGCGAAGCGGCGGAACAGGAAGAACCAGACCGCGACGAACACCAGCGCCGGCAGCACCCACGACAACAGGTCGCGCAGCAGGGTCGGCTCGTACACGCGCGCGTAGGGCACGCCGAAGCGCGACAGGCGCTCGGCGAGCTCGGGCTCGACCCGGGTGGCGACCAGCATGGTGCGGCCACGCGCATCGGGGAACTTGAGCTTGCCGGTGACGGTGCGGTCGGACACCACCACTTCGGCGATCCGCCCCTGCGCCAGCGCCCGTTCGAACTCGCTGTAGGGCACCGAGTCCATGCGCAGCGTGGTCTGCCACAGGCCCTGCAGCGCCAGCAGCGCCGCCAGTGCCACGATCCAGTAGCCGAGGTTCCAGCGGTTCCTGGCTTCCATTGCAACCCCTCCACAGGCGCCGGGCGGGAAGCCGCGCGACGGAGGCGCCGCGACGGGCGCGCCGGCGCCGGAACGCCCGCCGCGTCCAGATGGGGACGCTGCGGCGCGAATTCCAGCATCGCCACGGGCCTGTGCGGACGCGGCTTCAGGCCGGTTTCAGGACCTTTCCGCGCACGTGCCGGGGCAACCTCAGGCCGGCACGGCCGCCGACAGCGCGCGCACCGCCTCGGGCAGCTCGTGCGCGCCGCTGACGGTGCGCAGGCGCGGGCTGTCGGGCGCGACCTCGGCCTCGGTCTCGTGCGCCCAGGTGGTGTGGTAGGGCATGTGCACGCCGGCGCCGCCGAGCGCGAGCACCGGGGCGATGTCCGAGCGCAGCGAATTGCCGATCATCGCGAATTGCTGCGGCGGCAGGCCGAACTCGGCCAGCACGCGCGCGTAGGTGGGCGGATCCTTCTCGCTGACGACCTCGATGCGGTGGAACAGGTCGGCCAGGCCGCTGTGCCGGACCTTGGCCTCCTGGTGGAACAGGTCGCCCTTGGTGATCAGCACCACCTCGTGCTCGCGCGCGATCTCGGCCACCGCCTCGGGGATGCCGGGCAGCAGCTCGACCGGATGCTGCAGCAGCTCCTTGCCCATCTCGACGATGCGGTGCAGCTCGGCCGCGCCGATGCGCGCGCCGGTGAGCGCCACCGCGGTCTCGATCATGGACAGGACCATGCCCTTCACGCCGTAACCGAACACGGCGATGTTGCGCTTCTCGGTCTCGTACAGGCGCTCCTGCACGCGCGCGTCGTTCAGGTCCACCCAGGCGCCGAGCAGGCGCTCGAACTCGGCCTGGGCCGCGTCGAAATAATCCTGGCTGCGCCAGAGGGTGTCGTCGCCGTCGAAGCCGACCAGGCGGATGGCATGGGTCATGGACGCAGTGTAGCGGACGCGAAACGGGGGCGGCCTGCGCCGCCCCCGTGCCTCGATCGTCCTGGTTGTGGTTGCGTACGGACGATCACTGCTCCTTCGCGCCGGCCTTGCCCCTGGCCTGGCCGCGTGCGGCGAGGTGGGCCTTGTATTCCTCGGCGGTGAGCTGGCCGTCGGCGTTGGCGTCGGCCTCGGCGAACACCTTGCCCAGGCTCTGCACCGCGGCTGCCTCGCTGGCGCTGAGCGTGCCGTTGCCGTCGAGGTCGAGCTGGCTCCAGCTCTTCTTCTCCGGCGTGGCGGGTGTGGCCGGGGTCGCCGGCGTGGCGGCGGTGGCCTGGCCCTGGGCGCCGACCTGGGCCGGTGTGGCCGGCGTCGCAGGCACCGCCGGCGTGGCCGCCTGCGCGGCGGCGTCGGTGCGGGTCTGCGCCTGCACCGTGGCGGCCGGCGTAGTCGTCTTCACCTCGGCCTGGGTGCCGACGCCGACACCGAGCGACTGCGCCATGGCGAACGGGACCGCGAACACGGCGGCGAGCGCCGCGGACAGGGGAACGATGCGATGCGGATGCTTCATGCGGTTCTCTCCATCGGGGGAATGTGAGCGCGCGGCCTGGGCCGCAGCGGGAACATGCCGCCTCGCATCTGAATCGTGCCCGTGGCGCAAGCTGAATCTCGACGCGGCCTTAACCACGCCGGAAGCGAAACCGGTTATCGGCGCGCCACGACTGTGGCCGGTCAGTCGGTCAACGCCACGCTGCCGGGATCGGACACGCTGCGGCCACCGCCCTCCGGCGCCTCGTCCTCATCCTCGGCCTCGTCGCGGAAGCCGGTGGCATCGAGGAATTCGCCGAGCAACTGCTCCCACAGCTCGATCTGGCTGGCGACGTGCGCGGCGTGGTCGGTGTGCAGCACCTCGAAGTCGTATTCGAGGAACGGATCGCGCTCGTCGTCGAGGTAGGCGCGGGTGTAGCGGAACTCGCGGTTGAAGGCGTTCACCACCTCCAGCGTACTGCCCTGCTCCAGGTCGAGCCCGACGCTGAACTGCAGCGAGCCGCAGCGGCCGCGTTCGCAGTCGTAGAAATGCACGAACACGTTGACCCCGGACATCCGCGTCTCGATCTGCGGATCGCCGTCGCGGTCGGCCACCAGCCGGGCCCGGTAGCCCTCGTCCTGCAGGATCTCCACCATCTCGGCGCCGGTGATGCCGCGTCCGCGCTCGGCCGCACCGGCAACCGCGATGCCGCCGAGCACCGCCGCCAGGGCCGATGCCATGCGCCATGCCCGCATCTCTCGCCTCCCCTGCCCCCGAGCCCACACCCGGCCCTGGCGGCAGCGTAAGCCGCGGGCCGTCGGCGGGCAATGCGTCGGCACCGCCGCCGCGCTCAGTGCGGGAACACGCGCTCCAGCACCGGCTCCAGCGCCAGCACGTGCCAGCTGCCGAACACCACCGCGACCCGGTCGTGCTCGCGCAAGGCGCGTTCGATCGCCGCGAGCAGGTGCCGGTCCCGGATCTCCATCGAGCTGCGCGCCAGCGCGTTCAGGCGCCCGCCGCGGCGCAACGGGCTGATCAGTTCCGGCCGCCACGCCGCGGCCGAGAACGGCCGCCCCGTGACCCGGCGCCAGGCGTGCAGGTGGCGCGTGCCAAGCACGACCAGGTGCTTCGCCCCCACGCGGCGCTCCCACACGTAGGGATAGCGATCAAGGGTGCCGCCTCCGGGCAGCGCGAGATAGCTGCGTGGTTGCGGTGGCGGATCGGCCGTGGCCGCCGGCGCGTTGCCGGCGCCGGCGCAGATCATCGCCAGCACCGCCGGCAGGGCGCCCCGAAGCAACAGGCTCCTCATGCGGTCGCTTGCACGGGGCGTCCGCTCTGTCCGCGCGCCCTCACCCGCACTTGCTGTAGCCGCAGTTCAGGCACGTCGCGCAGCCGTCCATGATCACCACGGCCTTGGTGCTGCACTTGTGGCACATGGTGGCCGAGGGCGGGAACGAGGCGCCCTCGCCGGTGACGGCGATGTCCTCGGCGGACTCGCCCTGCCCCGCCGCGGGGGCGCTCATTTCGGGGTTTTTTTTTGAGCGGTCCTCGTAGGCGCGGCGCTTCTCGGCGATCAGCGCGCGCTGTGCGGGGCTCATGTCGGGGTCGTGGATCAGGCCGATGGACTTCAGGTGCTGCTCGACGATCGCGCCGAGCTCGGCCACCAGCGAGGGCATGTACACGCCGCCGGCCTTGAAGTAGCCGCCGCGCGGGTCGAACACCGCCTTCATCTCCTCGACCAGGAAGGTGACGTCGCCGCCCTTGCGGAACACCGCGGACATGATCCGGGTGAGCGCGACGATCCACTGGAAGTGCTCCATGGACTTGGAGTTGATGAAGATCTCGAACGGCCGGCGCAGCTCGTGCTCGGTGCCGGGGTTGAGCACGATGTCGTTGATGGTCACGTACATCGCGTGCTCGACCAGCGGCGACTTGATCTTGTAGGTGCTGCCCACCAGCACGTCCGGGCGCTCGATGCGCTCGTGCATCTGGATCACGTCGGCCGTGGGCCGCGCGGCCCCCGCCACCGGCGCAGCCGGAGCCGCCGGTTCGGCCGGCGCGGTTTCCTTCGCGCGCTCCTCGGGGGTGACGACGGCGTAGCCCTTGATTTTCTTCTCGATCTTGACGGCCATTGGGGGAATCCGGGACGGGTGCGGTAATCGGGGTCGAAATCTGGAATCGGGGCCGTCCCCCGGCGCGGCGCGCCCGGAGGACGGCGGGAACGGATCAGCGCCTGCGCGCGGCCTTCTTCGCGGCCTTGCGCGGGGCGGCCTTGCGGGCGGCCTTCTTCGCCGGCGCCTTGCGGGCGGTTTTCTTCGCCGCCTTGCGCACGGCCTTGCGGGCGGCCTTCTTCACCGCCTTCTTGGCCGTCTTCTTCGCCGGCGCCGCCTTCTTCACGGCCTTCCTGGCGGTCTTCTTCGCGGCCTTCTTTGCCGCCTTTTTCGCGACCTTCTTCGCCGTCTTCCCGGCCGCGCCCTTGCGCTGCAGCGCGGCGGCCTCCTTCTTCGCCGCGGCGCTGGCGGCGGCGAGGGTCTTCTTGGCCGTGCGCACGGCCCTGGCGGCGGTCTTGCGGGCCTTGCGCGCCACTTCCTTGGCGCCCTCGACCGCGGCGCCGGCCTTCTCGGCCACCGCGCTGCCGACTTCCTGCGCCTTCTCGACCACCGTTTCCGCGGCGTTGGTCAGGGTCGCCGTCACCCCATTGCCGTTGGTCATATGCCCTCCCGGGGCGTCATCAGGGAACCACGCATGCGTTATACGCCGAAATCGCGGCGCCGGCGCCTCAGAACTTGCCGTAATAGCCCTCTTTCAGCGCGTCGAACAGGTTGGCGGCGGTGTGCACCTCGCCGTCGTATTCGATCTCCTCGTTGCCCTTCACCTCGATCACGCTGCCGTCCTCGAGCTCGAAGCGGTAGAGCGTGTTCTCCAGGTCCTTCTCCTTGACCAGCACGCCCTGGAACGCGGCCGGGTTGAAGCGGAAGGTGGTGCAGCCCTTCAGCCCCTGCTGGTAGGCGTAGCGGTAGATGTCCTTGAAGTCCTCGTACGGGTAGTCGGTGGGGACGTTCGCGGTCTTGGAGATCGAGGAATCCACCCACTTCTGCGCCGCGGCCTGCACGTCCACGTGCTCCTTCGGGGTGATGTCGTCGGCGCTGATGAAGTAGTCGGGCAGCCTGGCTTCCGGGTCGTCGGAGAACGGCATCGCCTTCGGGTTGACCAGGTGGCGGTAGGCAAGCAGCTCGTAGCTGTACACGTCCACCTTCTCCTTGGTCTTCTTGCCCTCGCGGATCACGTTGCGGCTGTAGTGGTGCGCGAACGAGGGCTCGATGCCGTTGGAGGCGTTGTTGGCGAGCGAGAGCGAGATCGTGCCGGTGGGCGCGATCGAGCTGTGGTGGGTGAAGCGGGCGCCCTGCTCGGCCAGCTTCGCGACCAGCTCCGGGGCGACGCCGGCGATGCGCTGCATGTAGCGCGAGTACTTCGCGTGCAGCACCTTGCCCTTGATCCTCTGCCCGACCTTCCAGCCGTCGCGCTTCATCTCCGGGCGCTTGCGCAGCATCTCGGCGGTGACCTCGAACTCCTCCTCCATGATCGGCGCCGGGCCCTTTTCCTCCGACAGCGACAGGGCCACCTCCCAGCCGGCCAGCGCCATCTCGCGGGCCACGCGCTCGGTGAACTCGCACGACTCCTTCGAGCCGTACTTCATGCGCAGCATGGTCATGGTGCTGCCCAGGCCGAGGAAGCCCATGCCGTGGCGACGCTTGCGCAGGATCTCGGCGCGCTGCTGTTCCAGCGGCAGGCCGTTGACCTCGACCACGTTGTCGAGCATGCGCGTGAACACGCGCACGACCTCCTTGTACTCCTCCCAGTCGAAGGACGCCTCCGCGGTGAACGGCCTGCGCACGAACTTGGTCAGGTTGACCGAGCCGAGCAGGCAGGCGCCGTAGGGCGGCAGCGGCTGCTCGCCGCAGTTGTGGGCATGCAGGCCGTTGGCGTCGAAGGTATTGATCCCCGGCACCTGGACGTCGAACACGTCCTCGATGCCGTCGTTTACCACCGCGTGCACAGTGGCGACGAAGCGCTCACGGTTGAGGTTGCGGCGATAGTTCGTGAGCACAGCCTTCAGGCGTGCGGCCTTGGCTGCATCGGCGAAACCCACGCGCTCGGCAAAAACGGCCACGTTGTCGCCAGCGATCACCAGCTCATGCTGGGCGGCCGTGGGATAAGCGCGCCGAGCGCCGTGCCCGTCGGGAAGCACGGCTTCACCTGGCTGACGACGGTTGCGATAGATCGCCGAGGCGATACCCAGGCGCAGCAACATGCGCTGCACGGCCTCGAGGCGCGGCAGGTCGGACTGCGACAGGCGCACGCTGACACCCTTGTCCTGGCGGCCCTGCACGCTGCCGTCGGCATCGAACAGGCCGCGCAGGAATCCGCGATGGAAATCGCTCGAAGTCTTCTCGAGCGCGGGAGTGATCGTCTTGTTGCCTGGCTTCATGCCGAACGCGAACGCGAGGTCGCGCAGCGCGGCGGACTTGAGGCGGAACTCGTTGCGTCCGGCCACCTCGGTCCAGCCGACGAAGTCGCTGCGGTGCGGCAAGCGCTTGGCGCACCGCAGCGCCTCGTCCATCAGGGCGACCGGCGCCGGCGTGCCGACGTTCGCCGCCACTGCCGGAGCCCACACCGACAGCACGCCCGCGTCGGCCTTGAGTGTGCCGTCGCCGACCAGCAGGCCCAGCAGGAAGCCTTCCTCGAAGGTGTGAGCTCCTTGCCACTCGGCGCCGTCACGATGGTTGTTGAGAAGAACGCGGTCGCCCGGCTGCAGTCGCCCCGCCTCACACCATTCCGTGCGCACCGACCAGCGAGTCAACTGCGTGACGCGCCGCACGCGATGGTCTGCAGTGAGCCGCAGCGCATGGCCCTCGACGGTCTGCAGGCGCACGACCGGCTTTGTCGCGGTGCGGAAGAAGCCTGCGGCGCCAGTGGCATGGTCGCGCCCGTCCACACGCGCGAGGAACGGCGTGCCGAGCAAATCGGCGACTTGACGCGGGCCCTCGCCGGTCTGGACCCAAGTTTCGGCCGTCACGCAGGGGTTGGTGGCGCGGATGTTCTCGCACCACCAGTTGTTGTTCATCTCGTTGACGCGGTCGATCAGGATGAAGCCGGGCTCGGCGTAGTCGTACGTCGAGACCATGATCATGTCCCACAGGTGGCGGGCCCTGACGTGGCCGTAGACCTTGCAGGCGACCATGCCGTCGTCGCGGACGATGTAGTTGCGCTTGCTCGGCCACTCGCGCCAGACCACCTGGGCGGGGTCGGAGAGGTCGTACTCGGCGGCCTCCTGCTCGCTGAGCGGGAACACCAGCGGCCAGTCGGCGTCGGCCTCGACCGCGCGCATGAAGTCGTCGGTGATCAGCAGCGAGAGGTTGAACTGGCGCAGGCGGCCGTCCTCGCGCTTGGCGCGGATGAAGTCGCGCACGTCCGGATGGGAGACGTCGAAGGTGCCCATCTGCGCGCCGCGGCGGCCGCCGGCGGAGGAGACGGTGAAGCACATCTTGTCGTAGATGTCCATGAAGGACATCGGGCCGGAGGTGTAGGCGCCGGCGCCGGCGACGAAGGCGCCCCTGGGGCGCAGGGTCGAGAACTCGTAGCCGATGCCGCAGCCGGCCTTCAGGGTCAGGCCGGCCTCGTGCACCTTCTGCAGGATGCCGTCCATCGAGTCCTCGATGGTGCCGGAGACGGTGCAGTTGATGGTGCTGGTGGCAGGCTTGTGCTCCTGGGCGCCGGCGTTGGAGGTGATGCGGCCGGCGGGGATGGCGCCGCGGCGCAGGGCCCACAGGAAGCGCTCGTACCAGTACTTGCGCTTCTCCGGGGTGGGCTCGGCCTCGGCCAGGGCGCGGGCCACGCGCTGGTAGGTGCCGTCGATGTCGGCATCCAGCGGCACGCCCTGCTTGGTCTTGAGCCGGTACTTCTTGTCCCAGATGTCGAGCGACGCGGGCTGCATCGGGATCTCGGGGGCCGTGTCCATCTTCACCGCCTCTAGCCGCACCGTGCTCATCTTGTGCCTGTCTCCTGTTCGGTGGCGCGAAGGGCCGCGCCGAGGGTGGATCCATCGAAGCCCTGGCCGGCCGGCGACGGCGACGCGCCCGCGCGCGGGCGCCGTCGCGGCGCCGCGTCAGGGGGTCTTGCTCGGCCGTTCGGCTGGCCCTGCTCCGGTCATGCGCGCCTCCCCGCCGGGCGCCTGATCCATGCAGAAAACCCCTAGTCCTGGGTTCCCGTCATGGCACCACCACAAGATCTTGTGGCAGTGGCGGGAGGTCACGCTACTCCCGACCCGCGGGGGTGTCAACGGCGGGAGCGCGCGGGCGAGGACAGCCGCGGCGCAAGATGGCCGTCCACGTGGGCGCGGGCTTGGACTGCGCCGGCCGCGCCACCATTTCACATTGCCGCCACCTGCGTCCCCGAGACTGAGGACCCCGATGCGTCCACGCACCACCACCCTGCTCGCCCTGACCCTGGCCGCCGCGTTCGGCGGCTTCGCCGCGACCTGGCTGCGCGACGGCGTGGAGACCCCGGCCGTGGCCGCGCCGGCCGCCGGCGTCGAGACCCGGGTGGTGGCCGCACTGCCAGGCGCAGTCGAAGGCCAGCCGCTGCCCTCGCTGGCGCCGATGCTGCAGCGGGTGATCCCGGCGGTGGTCAGCGTGCACACCCGGCAGCGGGTGCGGGTGAGCCCGTTCGGCAACGACCCCATCTTCCGCCGCATGTTCCCGGAGCTGATCCAGGAACGGATCAACCAGTCGCTCGGCTCGGGCGTGATCGTGGACGCGCAGCGCGGGCTGGTGCTGACCAACCACCACGTGATCGAGGGCGCCGACGAGGTTTCGGTGACGCTGGCTGACGGTCGCGAACTGCGCGCCGAGTTCGTCGGCTCCGACCCCGACACCGACATCGCGGTGATGCGGATCCCGGCGCAGGACCTGACCGCGCTGCCGCTGGCCAACTCCGACCAGCTCAAGGTCGGCGACTTCGTGGTCGCGGTCGGCAACCCGTTCGGGTTCTCGCAGACGGTGACCTCGGGCATCGTCTCGGCGGTCGGCCGCAGCGGGATTCCGGGCCTGGGCTACCAGAACTTCATCCAGACCGACGCCTCGATCAACCCGGGCAACTCCGGCGGCGCGCTGGTCAACCTGCGCGGCGAGCTGGTCGGGATCAACACCGCCACCTTCAACCCGCAGGGCAGCCGCGCCGGCGCGATCGGCCTGGGCTTCGCCATCCCCTCGAACCTGGCCGGCAACGTGATGCGGCAGCTGGTCAGCACCGGCGAGGTGCGGCGCGGCGCGCTCGGCGTGGAGACGCAGTCGGTGGACGCGCGGCTGGCGCAGGCGCTCGGACTGGAGGTGCCGCGCGGGGCGGTGGTCACGCGCGTGTACCCGGGCTCGGCCGCGGCCGCGGCCGGGCTGCAGCCGGGCGACGTGATCCTGGCCGCGAACGGCCAGCGCATCGACGACGCCGGCGCGCTGCACAACTTCGAGGGCCTGCAGCCGGTCGGCACCCGGGTGGCGCTGGAGCTGCGCCGCGACGGCCGGCCACTGACCCTGCAGGCCACCTTGCGCGAGCAGCCGCGCAGCTACCCGGGCGAAGCGCTCGATCCGCGCCTGGCCGGCGCCACCTTCGCCGAGCTGCCCGAACGCCTGCGCCAGGCCGGGTTGCGCGGCGTGCTGGTGGCGGAGGTGGAACGCAGCAGCCGCGCCGCACGCAACGGGCTGCGCGCCAACGACGTGGTACTGGCCGCGAGCAGCGGCCCGTTCGCCGACCTGGCCGGCTTCCGCGCCGGCTTCGCCCGCCCGCCGGAGCTGCTGGTGCTGCGCGTGCTGCGCGGCAACGTGCGCGGCGACCTCACGATGCAGTAACCGGCCGCAGCGCAGGCTGCGGATCATGGCCCCCCAGCGAAGGTAAGGAGCACGCGATGAACCCCGATACGCCCCGTGGTACCCCGTCCGGCACCGGCGTTCCCGCCGCGGAAGGCATGGGCGCGCCGACGCCCCCGGCGGAGGCCCTGAAGAGCCACCTCGGCGAGGCCGGCAGCCACCTGCGCCAGGCCGCCAGCGCGGCCGGCAGCGCCCTGCGCGAGGCCGCCACCGCCGCCGGCGACGAACTGCGCCTGGGCAAGGCGCAGGTGAAGTCCGAACTCGCCGACGGCGCGGTCGCCGGCCTGTCCGCCGCCGAGGATCTGGGCGCGGTCGGCCGCGAACAGTTCGACCGCCTCGCGCACAAGGGCCGCGACCTGCTCGACAGCGCCGCCGAGCTGATCCGCGAGCGGCCGCTGGCCGCGTTCGGCGTGGCCTTCGCCGCCGGCTGGTTGATCGCGCGGCTCTCGCGCGGCAGCCGGGAGTAGCGCGCGGGCCCCGCGCCGGCAATGATGCGCAGATCCCCCTGCGCGGAGGCCGAGCATGGCGCATCGCAACGGCGACCCCGGACCCGCGCCGGAGGCCGCGCCCGACTTCGCCGAATCACTGCGCCAGGTCGGCGCAGCCGGACGTGCCAGCGCGGGCGCGGCCCAGGACGCGCTGAAGGCGCTGCGCGCGCTGGTCGCGGCGGATCTCGCCCTGGCCCGCAGCGCGTTCGGGCGCAGCCTCGCCTGCACCGGCCTGGCGATCGCGTTCGGCGGCTCGGCCTGGCTGCTGCTGGTGACCGCACTGATGGCCTGGCTGGCCCAGGACCTGGGCTGGCCGTGGTCGCGCGCGTTGCTGCTGGCCGCGGGCCTGAGCCTGGTGGTCACCGGCCTGGCCGCGTGGCGCGCGGTGCGCTATTTCGACCACACCCGGCTCGCCGCCACCCGCCGCCAGCTGGCGCGGCTCGGCCGGGGCGAGCCGGAACCGGCAGCGGAACCGGCGAGCGCGTCCGCCGCGGCGCCCGACACCGACTCCACGCCGCCGCCGTGAACCGCCGATGCGCTTCGAACAGCTGATCGCCAAGGTGCAGCAGGCCGAACGCGCGCTCGAGGCGCAGCAGCGGTGCGCGGCCGCGGACTGGCGCCAGTTGCGCGGCGCATGGCGCACGCTGTGGACGCCATGGCGCATCGTGCTGGCCGGCTTCGCCGCCGGTTTCGTCGCCGGCCGCCGCCGGCCCTCGCCGGCGGCGATGGACGGGCTGATGCGCCTGCTGACCACGCTGGCCGGCCTGTTCGCCGGCACCCAGGCGCGGGCCGCGGCCGCGGAGGCCGAACAGGCCGCGCAGCACGCGGAAACCGCCGCCGCGCACGCACCGCCGGCCGACACGCCCGCGCCGGCGACGGAATCCACCCAGGCATGAACGACCACGGGGCCACGTCTTCCGCCGCGTCCGCGTCCGCGCCGGCCGCCGAACCGCACGAGGCGCCGCCGCCGCGCCCGCGCGCGCCGGCCGCGGTGGTGGTGCTGGCGGTGCTCGCGGTCGGCTACACCCTGTGGCTGGCCCAGGACCTGCTGCTGCCGGTGCTGCTGGCGATGTTCTTCGCCCTGGTCGGCAATCCGATCATCCGCCTGCTGCAGAAGCTGTGGCTGCCGCGGTTCCTCGCCGCGCTGCTGGTGCTCGGGCTCGGCATCGCCGGCGCCGGCCTGCTCGGCGCGCAGCTGGCGCAGCCGGCCGGCGAGTGGCTGCGCCAGGCGCCGCGCGAGTTGCGCGACCTGGCCCCGCGCCTGCGCAAGCTGACCGCGCCGGTGCAGGAGGCCAACCGCGCCGCCGAGAACATCGCCCGCGCCGCCGGCGGCGAATCCGCCCGCCAGGTGCCGGTGGTGCGCGCCGAGACCCGCGACCCGTGGCGCGCGCTGGTCGCCACGCCGAAGCTGCTGGCCTCGGTGTTCGCGGTGGTGCTGCTGACCTTCTTCTTCATGGTCTACGGCGAGAGCCTGCAGCGGAACGCGATCGCGCTGCTGCCGGGCCGGCAGCAGAAGAAGCTCACGGTCGAGATCCTGCAGGCGATCGAGCGCGAAATCTCGCGCTACGTGCTCACCATCAGCGTGATCAACGCGGTGGTGGGGCTGGTGTACGCGGCGCTGCTGCGGTTCGTGCTGCAGGTGCCGCTGGACGAGGCGCTGCTGTGGGGCACGATGGTGGCGCTGCTCAACTTCGCGCCCTACGTCGGCCCGCTGATCGGCCTGAGCGTGATGCTGCTGATGGGTTTTTTGAGCTACGACGCGCTCGGCCAGTCGCTGCTGCCGGCGCTGCTGTACCTGGGCCTGCACACGCTCGAGGGCCAGATCGTCACCCCGATCGTGCTCGGCCGGCGCATGGCGCTCTCGCCGCTGGTGCTGATCCTGGCGCTGATGCTGTTCGGCACCCTGTGGGGGATCGTCGGCCTGCTGCTGGCGGTGCCGCTGCTGGTGTGCGTGAAGCTGGTGCTGGTGCGGCTGGAGGGGATGGAGGGCTGGGCGAGGCTGCTGGAATGACGGCCCGCCGCCCGCGCCCGGGCCCGGGCCGGCGCGCCCCGGTAGAATCGCCCCCGTGAGCTTCCCGCTGCGCGCCATCACCCTCGACCTCGACGACACCCTGTGGCCGTTCCCGCCGGTCGGGGCGCGCGCCGAGGCGGCCATGCACGCCTGGCTGCTGGAGCATTGCCCGCGCACCGCCGCGCGCTTCCCGCCCGAGGCGATGCGCGCGCTGCGCATGGAGCTCAACGCCGAGCATCCCGAGCGCATGCACGACCTCAGCTTCATGCGCAAGCTCACCCTGGCCCACGCGCTGCGCCTGGCCGGCGACGACCCGGCGCACGCCGAGCCCGCGTTCGCGGTGTTCTTCGCCGCGCGCAACCAGGTCGAGTGCTATCCCGACACCCACGCCGCGCTGGCGCGGCTGTCGGCGCGGCTGCCGCTGTTCGCGCTCAGCAACGGCAACGCCGACCTCGAGCGGATCGGCCTGGCCGTGCATTTCCGCGGCGGCCTGAGCGCCTGCGAGCACGGCCGGCCGAAACCCTCGCCCTGCATCTTCCACGCCGCCTGCATGCGCCTCGAAGCCGAGCCGCACCAGGTGCTGCACGTGGGCGACAGCGTCGAGCTCGACGTGCTCGGCGCGCAGCGCGCCGGCCTGCGCAGCTGCTGGCTCAACCGCGAGGGCGAGCCCTGGCCCGACGGGCACCCGCGCCCGGACCTCGAATTCCCCACCCTCGCCGCGCTGGCCGACTGGCTCGACGCGCACGCCTTCCGCAACGAGCTCGCCGCATGAGCCTGCCGCCCGGATTCACCGCCGCCGCCACCTCCAGCCGCCCCCTGCACTGCCTCGACCGCGCCAGCTTCGACGCCTGGTGCGCGCGCCAGCCTGCCGCCGTGCGCGCCTGGCTGCAGGCGCAGGGCTTCGCCGCCGCGCCGGGCAGCTGCGCGCTGCTGCCGGGCGCGGACGGCCTGGCCGGCGCGGTGCTCGGCATCGGCGACCCGCTCGATCCGTTCGCCTACGCGCACGCGCCGGCCGCGCTGCCGGCGGGCGACTGGCACCTGGCCGAAGCACCCGCCGCCGACACCCTGCGCGCGCTGCAGCTCGGCTGGGGCCTGGGCAGCTACCGCTTCGACCGTTACAAGCGCGCCGCGCGCGAGCCGGCGCGGCTGGTCCTGGCCACGCCCGACGCCGAGACGCTGGCGGTGCTCGCCGCCTGCACCCGCGTGCGCGACCTGGTCAACACCCCGACCGAGCACATGGGCCCCGAGCAGCTCGAGCAGGTGGTGCGCGCGATCGGCGAGCGCCACGGCGCACAGGTGGAGGTGGTCGCGGGCGATGCGCTGCTGGCGCAGAACTACCCGGCGATCCACGCCGTCGGCCGCGCCTCGCACCGCGCGCCGCGCCTGCTCGCGCTGCACTGGGGCGAGGCCGCGCATCCGCACGTGGCGATCGTCGGCAAGGGCGTGTGCTTCGACACCGGCGGCCTGGACCTCAAGCCGGCCGACGGCATGCGCAACATGAAGAAGGACATGGGCGGCGCCGCGCACGCGATCGCGCTGGCCGAGCTGGTGATGGCGCGCGCGCTGCCGCTGCGCATCACCCTGCTGGTGCCCGCGGTCGAGAACGCGCTCGGCCCGGACGCATACCGCCCCGGCGAGGTGATCGCCACCCGCGCCGGGGTCAGCGTCGAGATCGACAACACCGACGCCGAAGGGCGGGTGGTGCTGTGCGATGCGCTCACCCGCGCGGGCGAACTCGGCCCGGCGCTGATCCTCGACTTCGCCACCCTCACCGGCGCCGCGCGCGTGGCGCTCGGCCCCGACCTGCCGGCGCTGTACGGCAACGACGACGCCCTGGCCCAGGCCTGGCTCGAGGCCGGCACGCGCGAGCGCGACCCGCTGTGGCGGATGCCGCTGTGGCGGCCGTACCTGCGCTACCTCACCAGCCACATCGCCGACCTGGCCAACGCCGGCGCCTCGAAGATGGCCGGCAGCATCACCGCCGCGCTGTACCTCGAACGCTTCGTGCCCGAGGGCCTGCCGTGGGCGCACCTGGACGTGTACGCCTGGAACGACAGCGACCGCCCCGGCCGCCCCGCCGGCGGCGAAGCCCAGGGCCTGCGTGCGGCGTATGCGATGTTGAAGGCGCGCTGCGCGGGGTGAGTCGCAAGCGCGGGTTCCCGCGCGCAGGCGGCGCCAGCGGCGCCCGAGCACCACGATCGTGACCAGAGACAGGACGGCGATGGCTCGCAGCGGGTTGACAACTCTATTTTTCAGAGTACTCTGCTGACATCAATCCCGGAGCGCCGCCATGTCTCCCAGCGACCGCCTGCAGCAGGACCTGGCCTACGTCGCCAGCGCCGTGCGCCACCACGAGCGCACGGCCGGCGTGCCTGCGATCTATTTCCTGTGGGCCGCGGTCATCGCGGTCGGCTTCGCCCTGCCCGACGTCGCCCCGCGCCAGGCCGGCCCGTTCTGGCTGGTCGCCGGGCCCGGCGGCGGGCTGCTGAGCTGGTGGCTGGCCGCGCGCGCCGAGCGCCGGCGCGGCGTCAACGACGTGGCCACCGGCCGCCGCCACGGTCTGCACTGGCTGATCGGCGGCGCGGGCTTCCTGCTCGTGGCTCTGCCGGCACTCGCCGGCCGCGTGTCCGGCGCCGACGCCGCGCCGGGCTTCCTGCTCGTGGCCGGCCTGCTGTACGCGCTGGCCGGCGTGCACCTGGAGCGGCCGCTGCTGTGGAGCGGGCTGCTGATGCTCGTCGCCTATGCGGTGCTGGTGCTGTTCGCGCCGCCCTACGCCTGGACGCTCACCGGCGCGACCATCGCCCTCGCCCTGGCCTGGGCCGGCCTGTGGGCGCGCCGCGTGCGCGTCGCGGAGGCGGCGGCGCCGTGAAAGCGCTCGACGGCCTCGACCCGGCGCTCGAACACCGCGTGCGGCTGGCGATCTGCGTGCTACTCGCGCGCCACGGCGAGATCAGCTTCGCCGCGTTCAAGCAGCAACTCGACCTCACCGACGGCAACCTCGGCGCGCAGCTGCGCCGGCTCGAGGACGCGGGCTACCTCGCCCTGCGCCGCGATTTCGTCGAGCGCAAGCCGGTCACCTGGTACCGGCTGACCGCGGCCGGCCGCAAGGCCCTGGACCGCCACCTGCGCGCGCTGCGCGAGGTGATCGGCGCGGCCGGCGGATGAGCGCGCCGGGACCGCGGCAAGTGTTGACTTCCGGCAGGATGGCAATGGCTGCGGAGGCCGGTCACACTGGGCGCCCCGATCACGTCACGGAAGCGAGATGAGCGAACAGGCCGAACTCCTGCGCCAGCTGCGCATAGACCGCAACGCCGCGCCGCCGCCGGACCGGCGGCGCTGGCTGTGGGCGGGCGGGATCGCCGCCGGCGCGCTGCTGCTGGCGGTGGGCGGCTGGCTTGCGTTCGGCCGCGACCGCGCGGTCACGGTGCGCACCGCGGAGGCGATCGCGATCGGCGAGGGCGGCGGCAACGCGGCGGTGCTCGATGCCACCGGCTACGTGGTCGCGCGGCGCATGGCCACGGTCTCGGCCAAGGTCACCGGGCGCGTGCGCGAGGTGCTGATCGAGGAAGGCCATCAGGTCGCCGCCGGCCAGGTGCTGGCCACGCTCGACCCGGTGGACGCCGACGCCCAGCGCGACCTCGCCGCCGCGCAACTCGCCGCCGCGCGCAGCCAGATCGCGAGCGTGCAGGCGCAACTGCGCGAGGCCGAGGCCAACGCCGCGCGCCTGAGCGGGCTGGTGCGGCAGCAGCTGGTGTCGCAGGCGCAGTACGACCAGGCGGTGGCGCAGCGCGACGCGCTGCGCGCGCAGCGGTCCGCCGCGCAGCGCAACGCCCAGGTCGCCGCGGCGCAGCTGCGCCTGGCCGACCAGGGCGTGGACAACACCGTGGTGCGCGCGCCGTTCGCCGGCGTGGTGATCGCCAAGGCCGCGCAGCCGGGCGAGATCGTCTCGCCGCTGTCGGCCGGCGGCGGCTTCACCCGCACCGGCATCGGCACGATCGTGGACATGGACTCGCTCGAGGTCGAGGTGGACGTGGGCGAGGCCTACATCGGCCGGGTCAAGCCGGAGATGCCGGTCGAGGCCGTCCTGAACGCCTATCCGCAGTGGAAGATCCCGGGCCGGGTGATCGCGATCATCCCCGCCGCCGACCGCAGCAAGGCCACGGTCAAGGTGCGCATCGCGCTCGACGTGCGCGATCCGCGCATCGTGCCCGACATGGGCGTGCGGGTGAGCTTCCTGGAGCAGCGCCCGGCGCGGCAGGCGCAACGGCCGGCCGGGGTGCTGGTGCCGGCGGCGGCGCTCGCCCGCCGCGACGGCCGCGACGTGGCCTTCGTCGTGGCCGAAGGCCGTGCGCGGCAGCGCGCGGTGACGCCCGGGCGCGAGCTCGGCGAGGACCGCGAGGTGCTCGCCGGCATCGCCGGCGGCGAGCGCGTGGTCCTGGATCCGCCCGAGACGCTGGCCGACGGCGCGCGTGTGCGCACCGCCGACGAAGACGCAGACGCAACCCCCGAGCGCGGGGAATGAGGAGCGAAGCATGAGCGCGTACGAACCCGAGATGTCCGGCATGGCGCCGCTGGTCAGCATCCGCGACCTGCACAAGACCTACCGCCGCGGCCCGGAGACGGTGGACGTGCTGCACGGCCTGGACCTGGACATCGCCGAGGGCGATTTCGTGGCCCTGATGGGCCCGTCGGGCTCGGGCAAGACCACGCTGCTGAACCTGATCGGCGGGCTCGACACGCCCACCGGCGGCACGATCGAAGTCGCCGGCCAGCGCATCGACCAGCTCGGCTCCGGCCAGCTCGCGCAGTGGCGCAGCCGCAACGTCGGCTTCGTGTTCCAGTTCTACAACCTGATGCCGACCCTGACCGCGCTCAAGAACGTGGAGCTGCCGCTGCTGCTCACGCCGCTGTCGGCCGCGCACCGCCGCCGCAACGCCGAGATCGCGCTGGAGCTGGTGGGGCTCAAGGACCGCATCAAGCACCGGCCGTCGGAACTGTCCGGCGGCCAGCAGCAGCGCGTGGCGATCGCGCGCGCGATCGTCTCCGACCCGCGCCTGCTGATCTGCGACGAGCCCACCGGCGACCTCGACCGGGCCTCGGCCGAGGAGATCCTGACCCTGCTGCAGCGGCTCAACCGCGAGCACGGCAAGACCATCGTGATGGTCACCCACGACCCGAAGGCGGCCGAGTACGCCACCCACACCCTGCACCTCGACAAGGGCACGCTGGTCGAGCAGGTGCGACGCGCGGCCTGACCCGGCCACGGAGGCAGCCATGAAATACCTTCCGCTGATCTGGGCCGCGCTGTTCCGCAGCAGAACGCGCACCATCCTGACCCTGCTCTCGGTGGTCACCGCGTTCCTGCTGTTCGGCCTGCTCGACGCGGTGCGGGTGGCGTTCAATTCCAGCGCCAACGTCGCCGGCTACGACCGCCTGATCGTGGCCTCGCGCCTGTCCATCACCCAGATGCTGCCCTACAGCCTGTCCTCCAGGATCGAGCAGGTGCCGGGGGTGAAGCAGGTGGTGCACGCGGCCTGGTTCGGCGGCATCTACCGCGACGCGCGCGGCTTCTTCCCCAACTTCTCGGTCGGCCCGGGCTTCTTCCAGATCTACCCCGAGTACGAGATCTCCCCCGCGCACCTGAAGGCGTTCGAGAACACCCGGAACGGTGCCGTGGTCGGCGCCTCGCTGGCCGAGCGCAACGGCTGGAAGATCGGCGACACCATCCCGCTGCAGGCCACCATCTTCCCGACCCGCGGCAGCAACACCTGGGAGTTCAAGCTGGTCGGCACGTTCCGGCTCAAGGAGCACAAGCGCCGCGGCGAGGAGAACCAGCTGATGTTCCGCTGGGACTACTTCGACGAGGCCAACGACTTCGTCAAGGGCCGGGTCGGCTGGTACGTCGTCAAGCTCGAGGATCCGAACCGCGCCGACCAGGTCGCGCGCGCGATCGACGCGCTCAGCGAGAACTCCGACCACGAGACCAAGACCCAGAGCGAGCAGGCGTTCAACCAGGCCTTCGTCAGGCAGTTCGCCGACGTGGGCATGATCGTCAGCGCGATCATGGGCGCGGTGTTCTTCACCCTGCTGCTGCTGACCGGCAACACCATGGCGCAGGCGGTGCGCGAGCGCATCCCGGAGCTGGCGGTGCTCAAGACGATCGGCTTTTCCAACCGCGCGGTGCTGTGCCTGGTGCTGGCCGAGTCGGTGCTGCTGGTCGCGCTCGGCGGCCTGGCCGGGCTGCTGCTCGCGGCGCTGGTGATCCCGGCGATCGCGGCCGCCAGCGGCGGCGTGGTCCAGCTCGACACGGTGCCGACGGAGACCTGGGCGATCGGCGTGGCGGTGATGCTGGCGATCGGCGTGGCGGTGGGGCTGCTGCCGGCGTTGCGCGCGATGCGGCTGAGCATCGTGGACGCGCTGGCCGGACGCTGAGGAGGACAGGACATGAAGCGGATCGGGAAGTGGCTGGGCAACCTCGGCGCGACGCTGGCGCTGGTCGCCGGCCTGGTGGCGTGGATCCGGTTGCCATGGTGGGGCGTGCTCGCGGCCGCGGTCGCGCTCGTGCTGTGGCTGCTGCTGACCCGGCGCGGGCAGCAGGCGCTGGCGGTGGCCGACGTCGGCGTGCGCAGCCTGCCGCAGCGCTGGGGCGCCTCGAGCGTGGTGGTGATCGGCATCGCCGGCGTGGTCGGCGTGCTGGTGGCGATGCTGGCGATGGGCGCCGGCTTCGAGCAGACGCTCAAGCAGACCGGTGACGAGGCCACCGCGATCGTGCTGCGCGGCGGCTCGCAGGCCGAGACCAACTCGGTCATCACCCGCGACCAGGTGCCGCTGATCGGCAGCCTGCCCGGGATCGCGCGCAATGCCGACGGCACCCCGGCGCTCTCGCCCGAGCTGTCGCAGGTGGTCAACCTGGTCACCCGCGCCGACGGCACCGACGCCAACGCCCAGTTCCGCGGCGTGGGCGAGGCGGCGTGGCGGATCCGGCCGCAGATCCGGATCGTCGAGGGCCGCCGCTTCACCCCGGGCAAGCGCGAGATCGTGGTCGGGCGCGGCGCGCAGCGGCAGTACGTGGGCCTGGACGTGGGCAGCCGGATCGAGCTGGCCAACCAGGAGTGGACCGTGGTCGGCGCGTTCGTCTCCGGCGATTCGCACGAATCGGAACTGTGGGCCGACGCCGAGACACTGGCCTCGACCTACCAGCGCCAGTCCTACCAGTCGGTGACCGCGCGCCTTCTCGGCAAGGACGGACTCAAGCGGCTGAAGGCGGCGATGGCGGCCGACCCGCGCCTGAAGCTGGACGTGATGACCACGCGCGACTACTACGCGCGCCAGTCCGAGGGCCTGACCCGGCTGATCCGCATCCTCGGCATCGTGATCGGCGCGATCATGGCGGTGGGCGCGGTGTTCGGCGCGCTCAACACCATGTACGCCGCGGTCGCCACCCGCGCGCGCGAGATCGCCACGCTGCGCGCGCTCGGCTTCCGCGGCCTGCCGGTGGTGGTGGCGGTGATGCTGGAGACGATGCTGCTGGCGCTGCTCGGCGGCCTGCTCGGCGGCGCGCTCGCCTGGCTGCTGTTCAACGGCTACAGCGTGTCCACCCTCAGCGGCAACTTCAGCCAGGTCGTGTTCCAGTTCCGGGTCTCGCCGGAACTGCTGTGGACCGGGCTGAAGTGGGCGCTCGGCATCGGCCTGGTCGGCGGCCTGTTCCCGGCCCTGCGCGCGGCGCGGCTGCCGGTGACCGAGGCGTTGCGCGCGGCCTGACGCGCGCGGCGGCTCAGGCCGTTTCCTCCGCGGGCTTGGCGTCGGCCCGCGCCGGCTTCGGCGCGCGCGTCTTGGCCAGCGTGATCAGCACCACCCCGGCCAGGATCACCACCATCGCGCCCAGGTCGGCGGCGCTGAAGCGCTCGCGCGCGAGCCAGGCGCCGAGCACGACCGCGATCGCGGGATTGACGTAGGCGTAGCTGCCGGCCAGCGCCGGGCGCACGTGGTGCAGCAGCCAGACGTAGGCGGAAAAGCCGACGATCGAGCCGAACACCACCAGGTAACCGACCGCGAACAGGCCCTTCGCCGTCGGCCACGCATCCAGGTGCTCGCCGAACGCCACGCCGGCGGCGAGCATCAGCACGCCGGCACACAGCATCTGCGCGGCCGAGGTCATGAACGGCGAGGGCAGGTCGCGGCCGCGGCTCCAGATCGAACCGAACGCCCACGCCAGCGGCGCGATCAGCAGTGCGACCAGGCCCTGCGGGCTCGCGCTCAGGGTGCCGCCGGCGTTGAGCCAGAGCACGCCGGCGAAACCGACCACCAGCCCGGACCATTCGAGCCGGTTCGGGCGCTGCCCGCGCATGGTCGCAAACAGGCCCATCCACAGCGGCGCGGAGGCGACCGCGACCGCGGCGATCCCGGAAGACACCGATTGCTGGGCGATGGTGACCATGCCGTTGCCCAGGCCGAGCAGCAGCGCACCCATGATCGCGGTGTTGCGCCACTGCGCGCCGCTCGGCGCCGGCTCGCCGCGCAGGCGCAGCGCGGCGTACATCAGGCCGCCGGCGAGCAGGAAGCGAACCCCCGCCATCAGCAGCGGCGGCCAGCCGCCCTCGAGGCCGAAGCGGATGCCGAGGTAGGTCGAGCCCCAGATCAGGTAGACCGCGGCCAGCGCGAGCGCGACGGCCAGGCCGCGCACGGGCGGGGAGGGGGGAAGGCGGGACGACATGGGGACCGCGATGACGGGGCGGTGGGGAGCGCCCTCGCTGTGGCCAGCCTAGCAGCCTGCTGAAAAACGCACATCCCGTGCGTGTCGCCGCTTCGTTGCCCCCACCCCGACCGTCCGGCCACGCCGGATCGGATCACTCGGCCCAATGGATCGCGTCGCGCGTGGCCGGCAACACTTGCGCGGTGAGCTTGCGGTCGGCCTCGAGCAGGTTGACCGCATCGGCCAGGATCGCCGCGGTCTCGCGCAGCAGCGGGTCGGGGCGCTGTTCGGCGAGCTTCTCGCGCGCCGCGTCCTCGGCCACGTTGCGCTCGCCGGCCTGCAGCCCGTCGTCGGCCTCGGCGTCGGCCAGCGGATCGAGCGCCAGGCCCAGCGCCTTGCGCGCTTCCTGCCGCGCCTTGCGCTTGGCCTCGAACGCATCGCGCTCGGCGCGGCGCGCGGCCTCGTTGAGCGTGACCCACTTGCGCTCGCGTTCCTCGCGGTACTGCGCCACGTCCTCGGCCCACCACTGGAACTCCTTGTCCTTCGCCACCCGCGCCTCGTGCAGCGCCTCGAGCCTGGGCACCAGCGGTGCGAAATTGCCGTAACGCATGTGGGGCACCGCCGCGATCCGCGTCCATGGCAGCGCATTCTCGTAGGTGCTCTCGCCGAACTCGCTCGCATCCACCGTCACCGGGAAGCGGATGTCGGGCACCACGCCCTTGTGCTGGGTGGAACCGCCGGCGACACGGAAGAACTGGGCCACGGTCAGCTTGAGCTGGCCATAGCGCGGCTGCTCGTTGGCCGGCCAGCGGTCGAGCGGCAGCAGGTTCTGCACCGTGCCCTTGCCGAAGCTGGGCTCGCCGATCACCAGGCCGCGGCCGTAATCCTGGATCGCGCCGGCGAAGATCTCCGAGGCCGAGGCCGAACCGCGGTTGATCAGCACCGCCAGCGGCCCGTCCCAGGCCACGCCGGGGTCGCGGTCGCTCTCCACCTGCACCCGGCCGCCGGACTCGCGCACCTGCACCACCGGGCCCTGATCGATGAACAGGCCGGTGAGCTCCACCGCCTCGGTCAGCGAGCCGCCGCCGTTGTTGCGCAGGTCCATCACCACCCCGTCCACCCGCTGCGCCTTGAACTGGCGCAGCAGCCGCGCCACGTCGCGCGTGGCCGAGGCGTAGTCGG
Organism: Vulcaniibacterium gelatinicum; assembly: GCF_008033445.1. GTDB lineage: Bacteria > Pseudomonadota > Gammaproteobacteria > Xanthomonadales > Xanthomonadaceae > Vulcaniibacterium_B > Vulcaniibacterium_B gelatinicum. The sequence goes on along the minus strand of NZ_VNKO01000022.1, from coordinate 4,628 downwards.
CGCGGTTGAAGCGGCGGCCGTCGAAGTCCTGGTAGAAGGTGGGCAGCTTGATCACGCCGATGGTGCGCGCGGGCTGGTTGCCGCTGGCCGGGAGGCGGATGGTCTCGGCCTTGGCCGCCTGCTCCTCGAGCTTGATCTTGGCCCGGGTGAGCACGATCCGCACCGGCTTGGAGTCGAGCATGGCCTCGGCCGGCACCACGTCCAGCCGCACCTTGGTGTCCTTGGGGCCGCGGATCAGCGCGACCACGTCGTCGATGCGCCAGCCGACCACGTCCTTCATCTCGCCGGAGGCGCCCTGCCCCACAGCGACGATCCGGTCGCCGGTCTTGAGTTTGCCGCTGAGCGCGGCCGGGCCGCCCGGCACGATCTCGCGGATCACCACCACCTCGTCCTGCTTCTGCAGCACCGCGCCGATGCCCTCCAGCGACAGCGACATGGCCAGGTTGAAGTTCTCCGCGGTGCGCGGGGTGAAGTAGTCGGTGTGCGGATCGATCGAGCCGGCGTAGGCGTTCAGAAACACCTGGAACACGTCCTCGCCCTTGAGCTCGTCCACGCTGCGGGCCAGGTTGGCGTAGCGCTTGTCGAGGGTGGTGCGGATCTCGTCCGGCTTCTTGCCGGCGAGCTTGAGCCGCAGCCAGTCGTTGCGCACCGATTGCCGCCAGAGCGCGTCGAGCTCGGCACTGGTGGCGGCCCAGGGCGCGTCCTCGCGGTCGAACTCGTAGCGGTCGTCGCCGCCGAAGTCGAACATGTCCTGCTTGAGCAGCGCGCGCGCCCAGGCCACGCGCTCGTGCACGCGCTGCTTGTACAGGGCGAAGATCGCGTAGGCGGGCTCCAGCTCGCCGTTCTTGATCGCATCGTCGAGCGCGGTGCGGTACTGGGCGAAGCGGGCCACGTCCTGCGCGGTCAGGAACTGCTTGCCCGGATCGAGCGCCTCCAGGTAGCGGTCGAACACCTCCTGCGACAGGGCGTCGTCGAGCGGACGCGGGCGGTAGGCGAAGCGGCTGTCGGACAGGTACCCGTGCACCAGGCGCGCGGTGGTGGCCTGGTCGGCGGTGGGGCCGGCGGGCAGCGCGTCGCCGCGCGCGAGCAGCGCGAGCGGGGCGGTGAGGGCGAGGGCCAGCGACAGGGCCGGCAGGGTGTGGCTGAGCTTCATCGTCACTTCCGCGGCCGTGGGGGCCGTTCAGACAGGCTCGGGGGGAGGTCGGTTCCGCGACAGTGCCGGAAGTCCGGCCGCCGCGCGAGACGCCGCCACTGTACCGCGCGGCCGTGCGCCGAGGTGAACGCGAGCCGCCCGGCGGCGCAGCCGCGGGCGCGGACGGCGCCCCGTTCAGCCTGCGCCGGGCGCGCCGCGCTCAGGCGACGCCGGCCTCCATCGCCTGGCGGTCGGCGTGGTAGGAGCTGCGCACCAGCGGCCCGGAGGCGACGTGAGTGAAGCCGAGCGCGTAGCCGTAGGCCTCCAGCGCCTGGAACTCCTCCGGCGTCCAGTAACGCAGCACCGGATGATGGTGCGGGCTCGGCTGCAGGTACTGGCCGATGGTGACCATGTCCACGTCGTGCGCGCGCAGGTCCCGCAGGGTGGCCTGCACCTGCTCCAGGGTCTCGCCCAGGCCGAGCATGATGCCGCTCTTGGTCGGCAGCTGCGGGTGCTGGGCCTTGAACTTCTGCAGCAGGGTCAGCGACCACTGGTAGTCCGCGCCCGGGCGCACGTTGCGGTACAGGTCCGGCACGGTCTCGACGTTGTGGTTGAACACGTCGGGCGGGTTGGTCGCCAGGATCTCCAGCGCGCGCTCCATCCGGCCCTTGCCGCGGAAGTCGGGGGTCAGGATCTCGATCTTCGTGCCCGGGCTGAATTCGCGGATCTTCGCGATGCAGTCCACGAAGTGCCGGGCGCCGCCGTCGCGCAGGTCGTCGCGGTCCACCGAGGTGACCACCACGTAGCGCAGGCCCATGTCGGCGATGGTGCGCGCCAGGTTCAGCGGTTCCTCGGGGTCCGGCGGCTTGGGCCGGCCGTGGGCGACGTCGCAGAACGAGCAGCGCCGGGTGCACACGTCGCCCAGGATCATGAACGTGGCGGTGCCGTGGCCGAAGCACTCGTGGATGTTCGGGCAGCTCGCCTCCTCGCACACCGTCACCAGCCGGTTCTCGCGCAACCGGGCCTTGAGCCGCTGCACCGAGTTGTCGGCCGGGATCCGCACCCGGATCCAGGACGGCTTGCGCAGCACCGGCGCCTCCGCGAACTGCACCGGCGAACGCGCGATCTTGTCGCCGGCCAGCTGCTTGGCGCCGGGCTGCAGCGACGCGGGCGCCGGATCGCCGACGACGGCGAGCGGGATGGTCTTGCTGGCGATATCGGTCATGGTTTCTTTGCCACGGATGGACACGGCGGATGAACGCGGATAAAGCTTCCTTCCGTGCTTTGATCCGTGTGAATCGGTGTCAATCCGTGGCCTGATCGGGCGTTGGAGAGGCCAGCGTGGCCGCCACTGCCGGCCGGAGATCGAGAGCGAACTGGCGGGCGAGGTGGCCGACCAGGGCCGGCTTCACCGCCTCCAGGCTGGACGGGCCGCCCAAGTCTAGCATCGCGGTCACCTCCAGCCCGGCGTAGCCGCAGGGGTTGATGCGCCGGAACGGCTCCAGGTCCATGGCGATGTTGAAGGCCAGGCCGTGGAAGGCGCGGCCGCGGCGGACCCGGATCCCGAGCGCGGCGATCTTGGCCCCGTTCACGTAGACCCCCGGGGCGCCCTCGCGCCGCTCGCCGAGGATGTTCCAGTCGGCCAGGGTGTCGATCACCGCCTGCTCGATGCCGTGCACGTAGTCGCGCACGCCGATCCCGAGCCGGCGCAGGTCCAGCAGCGGATAGGCCACGATCTGGCCGGGGCCGTGGTAGGTGACCTGCCCGCCGCGGTCCACGTGCAGCACCGGGATCTCCCCCGGCAGCAGCACGTGCTCGCTGCGCCCGGCCTGGCCGAGGGTGAACACCGGCTCGTGCTCGACCAGCCACAGCTCGTCGAGCGTGTCGTCGTCGCGCGCGTCGGTGAAGCGCTGCATCGCCCGCCACACCGGCTCGTAGGGCTGGCAGCCGAGGTCGCGCAGCAGGCACGGGCGCAAGGCGCCCTTGCCCGGGGCCGCGGCAGGCGCGGGCCGGTCGGCGATCACAGCGTCCACTTCACGTCCGGATGCTCGCGCAGCAAACGGTGCGCGCGCTCGTATTCGGCCCGGCTCACCGCGCGGAAGCTGATCCGCACCGAGACGTAGCGGCCGTTGCTGGAGTAGCGCCAGTTCACCTGCCCCTCCAGCACCTCGATCCCGGCCCCGGCCAGCAGCGCCGGCAGCGCGGTTTCCAGGCCCACGCCGGCCGCGCCCATCGCCGACAGCTCGAACGTGCCGGGAAACTGGAAGCCGTGCTCGGGGTTGTCGGAACGGATCTGCATCGCGCGATTATGGGTTCGCTCCGGGGCGAACCCAAGGGCGCGGAGGGAATACGACGGCACGCGCCAGTCGCCTTGACAGGGCTGAATGGCCGCCGGTAAATGGCGGCGCGGGCCGCGGCCCCGCCGCTTGAAGGATTCGAGCCCGCCCGGAGCGACATGGATGTTGCCACTGCCCCACGCCCTCGCCGTGCCCCGCCGGCCAGCTCCGGCCCGCCCCATTCCGCCCGCACCCTCCGCCGCGCGCCGCACGGCACGGACGCGCGCGGCCACACCCTCGCCGCCCTGCCCGCCCTTCGCCCGTCACCGCCATGACCCCGCGCATCCCCCTCGTCCTCTGCCTGACCACGGCCCTGTCCGCCTCCGCCTGCGGCGCCACGTCCATGTCCACGCCCGAATACAAGCGCAACCCGGCTCCGCGCGAGCGGTACGAGATCACCGTGACGGTCGCGGATGCACCGGGGGCGTTCGAGGATGTCGAGGGGGTCATGCATTTCGAAGTCGGTGACGACTCCTGCGTTCCAAAGGATCCTGTCAGCGGAGTCAGGGTCAACCCCACCCAGCGCGTTCCTTTCCTGCTCTCCAGGATTGATGGCGACACTTACCGCGGCGTGATCCACACCGACTTGATGCAGGACGAGGACTATCACGGCCTGGGCCTGTGCAAATGGTCGCTCGATGCGGTGCAGGCCATGTTCAAGCATGGACAAACGTCGTTCCATGCGACCGCTCCGCTGGAACGGATCGAACGCGAACAGGCTGTGACCGCGACCTATTGGAGCGGGGACTATTTCCAGACAAGCCTCCCCGGCTACGCCGCCCTCGGCAAGCCGGACGGAACACACTACAGGCGTGACATCCAGGATGAACTCTTCACCATCACGATCCAAGCCAGGAAGGCGCAAGAATGACCATGACATCCAAGGACTATGCCCATCTCTCGGAAGATGCCTATGAAGACCGTCGCGCGGGGAAGGAACTGACGCTCAATGGTGTCGAGTACCGAGTGCTGGAGCACATCAACCGCCAATCCGGTTATCAGGGCACCATTTACTTGCGCACCGACACCAAACAGATCATCGTCGCCCATCGCGGCACGGAAGTGTCGGTCCGGGACGTCGTGGGCGCGGACGCCGGCATGGTACTCACCGGATTCAATGTCCAGGCGGGTGACGCGATCGCCTTCACCCGCCATGCGCT
>NZ_VNKO01000021.1 GCF_008033445.1 Vulcaniibacterium gelatinicum | reverse complement strand
GAGCACCGGGTGCTGATGGGCGACACCGCACGGGATGCGGTGTGGAAGGCGCTGGGCGGGATGCTCGCCGAGACCTGGACCCATGCCTCGGGCGCGGCCATGCCGCTGGCCCGCTTGGCGCTGGACATCGGCTTTGCGACACAGGAGGCCTACGCCTTCGTGCGCGCCTGCCGCGACGCGCGGGTGATGGCGGTCAAGGGCGTGCGGACGGGTTCGATGGGGGGCGCAGCCCTGATCGGCACGCCCACCGCCGTCGATGTCTCGCAGGCGGGCAAGAAGCTGCGCCGGGGCATCAAGGTCTACAGCGTGGCGGTCGGCATCGCCAAGCTGGAGCTCTACAACCACCTGCGCCAGAGCGCGGAGGTGGCCGACGACGGCGTGACGGTGACCTACCCGGCCGGTTTCGTCCACCTGCCCAAGATCGACGCCGAGTTCATCCAGCAGCTCTGCGCCGAGCAACTGATCACCCGCCGCGACAGGAATGGCTTTCCGGTGCGGGAGTGGCAGAAGGTGCGCGAGCGCAACGAAGCGCTGGACTGCTACGTGTACGCCCGCGCCGCCGCTGCGGCCTCGGGGCTCGACCGCTTCGAGGAACGCCACTGGCGCGAACTGGAGCGGCAACTGGGGCTGGCCAGTCCGCCAGCCCTTGAAACACCTACTGAATCGATCACCGAGGCCACCCATCGAGGTGGCCTGGGTGTTTCTGGCAACCGCAACACCGGCCGGCGCGTGATCAAGAGCCGCTGGCTGTCCTGACGAGGAGACGCTATGTCACTGACCACCCGTATCGAGAGCCTGGTGCTGCGCGTCGCGCAGGAGTTCAACGACGTCCGCGCGAAGGCCGGGAATCTCGCCAACCTCACCACCACCGACAAGTCGAGCCTGGTGGCGGCCATCAACGAGCTGAAGGCCGCGGTGGTGGCCTCGGGTGCGATCGACGACACCCAGGTCGCCACCACCAGCACCTACTCGTCGAGCAAGATCGTCACGCTGCTCGACACGCTCAAGGCCGAGATCCTGGGCGGGGCCGATGCCGCCTACGACACGCTGCTGGAGATCCAGCAGCTGCTGCAGGATGGCACCAGCGGCCTGGACGCCTTGCTCGCTGCGGTGAACCACCGCGTGCGCTTCGACGCGGCGCAGACCCTGACGGCTACCGAGCAGGCCCTGGCGCGCAGCAACATCGGCGCCGTGGCCGCGGCCGAGGTGGGCGACACCGACACCGACTTCGTCGAGATCTTCGAAGGGGCGCTGCTCTGATGAGTCTGGCTGCGCGCATCGCCGCCTTGGCCAGCCGCATCGGTCTGGAGGTCAAGACCAAGATCGATGCCGGCGACCCCGGGCTGGCGCGGGCCTGGGTGTGTTTCGGCTATGTCGGCAACCAGATCGTCGTGCGGGCCGCGCACAACGTCGCCGCGGTGACCCGCACCGCAGCCGGCCGCTACCGCGTGAGCTTCGCCAGCCCGCTGCCGGATGCGAACTACTGCTGGGTGGGTGTGGCCCGCAGCAACACCAACACGGGCACGCAGCGGCTGCTGATCGTGCGCTCGACCTTGGATGAGAAGACGCCGACGCACGTCGATGTGGGCTGCGCGACCACCGCCGCGTCCTTTGCCGACTCCACCGAAATCAACCTCGTGGTCTACCGCTGATGGCCTACACCCCAGCCCACCTCGAAGCCTTGGAAGCGGCGCTGGCCAAAGGCGAGAAGCGCGTGAGCTTCGGCGACAAGACGGTCGAGTACCGCTCGATCGAGGAGTTGCAAGCCGCCATCCGAGCGGTCAAGCGCGATCTGCACGAGCAGGCCGTGGCCACCGGGCTATGGCCCGGCGCGCCGCGGCAGATCCGCATCACCACGAGCAAGGGGTTCTGATGGCCTGGTACGCGAAGATCCGCAGTCTGTTCGGCGGGCCGCCGGTGCACGAGGCCGCCGGCCGTGGCCGTCGCTCCTTGGCGTGGATGCCCGGCAACCCCGGCGCGGTGGCGGCGATGCTGGCCACGAGCGCCGAACTGCGCACCAAGAGCCGCGACTTGGTGCGGCGCAACGCCTGGGCCAATGCCGGTATCGAGGCGTTCGTCGCCAACGCGGTGGGCACTGGCATCAAACCGCAGTCGATGGCCGAGGATGAAGCCTTCCGCGCCGACGTGCAGGCGCTGTGGCGCGACTGGACGGAGGTGGCCGACACCACCGGGCAGACCGACTTCTACGGCCTGCAGGCGCTCGCCTGCCGGGCCATGCTCGAGGGGGGCGAGTGCCTGATTCGCCTGCGCTGGCGGCGTCCGGAGGACGGCCTGATCGTGCCGCTGCAATTGCAGCTTCTCGAAGCCGAGCATCTGCCGCTGCATCTCAACACGGAACTGCCCTCGGGCAACGTCGTGCGCGCCGGCATCGAGTTCGACAGCCTGGGGCGGCGCGTGGCCTACCACCTGTATCGCTCCCACCCCGAAGATGGGCGGCTTGCGCCCATGTCGGGCCAGGGCGGGCAGGAGACGGTGCGAGTTCCGGCATCCGAGATCATGCACCTCTACCGGGTGCTGCGCCCTGGCCAGATCCGCGGCGAGCCCTGGCTCGCGCGCGCGCTGGTCAAGCTCAACGAGCTGGACCAGTACGACGACGCCGAGCTCGTGCGCAAGAAAACCGCGGCGATGTTCGCCGGCTTCATCACACGGCTTGCCCCCGAGGACAACCTGATGGGCGAAGGCGTGGCCAACGATGCCGGCATCGCGCTGGCGGGGATGGAGCCTGGAACCTTGCAGATTCTGGAGCCGGGCGAGGACGTGAAGTTCTCCGATCCGGCCGACGTGGGCGGCAGCTACGGCGAGTTCCTGCGCGCGCAGTTTCGCGCGGTCGCCGCGGCCATCGGCGTGACCTACGAGCAATTGACCGGAGACCTCTCCGGCGTGAACTACTCCAGCATCCGCGCGGGGCTCTTGGAATTCCGCCGCCGCACCGAGGCTATTCAGCACGGCGTGCTGGTGCACCAGCTGTGTCGCCCGGTGTGGAACGCCTGGCTCGATCAGGCCGTGCTGGCCGGCGGCCTCACGGCACCCGGCTACGCTCGGCGTCGGCGAGAGTACCTGGCCTGCAAATGGATTCCCCAGGGCTGGCAGTGGGTCGACCCCGAGAAAGAGTTCAAGGCGATGCTGCTGGCGATTCGGGCGGGCCTCATGAGCCGCTCGGAAGCGATCTCGGCCTTTGGCTACGACGCCGAGGATGTCGACCGCGAGATCGCTGCGGACAACCAGCGCGCCGATGACCTCGGCCTGATCTTCGACTCCGATCCGCGCCGCACGACCAAGGGCGGCGGCAGCGCCGAGTCCAACGCACAGGCCGCCGATAGCCCTGCGCCGGCCGCCTGAAGGAACCCGCATGATCCCGTTGCCGCATCTTGCGGCGCGTCTGTTTGGCGCGCCGCTGCTGATCCATCGCCCGAAACTTGAGGTCATCCTGGCCGTGCTGGGGCCGCGCATCGGTTTGGCGGATAGAGGAGCGCCGCTACCGCCACCCGCTCTGCGCAGCCCGCCTGCCGCCAAGGCGGGCATCGCCGTCTTGCCGATCCACGGCACGTTGGTGCGGCGCACTGGCGGGCTGGAAGCCGCTTCGGGGCTGACCAGCTACCAGGACATCGCCGCGCAGCTGGATGCGGCGATCGCCGACCCGGAAGTTGCGGCCATCGTGCTCGATATCGACTCACCCGGCGGCGAGTCCGGTGGTGTGTTCGACCTGGCCGACCGCGTGCGTGCGGCTGCGCAGATCAAACCGGTCTGGGCGCTGGCCAACGACATGGCCTACTCGGCGGCCTACGCCATCGGCTCGGCCGCCAGCCGCCTCATGGTCACCCGCACCGCAGGCGTTGGCTCGATTGGCGTCATCGCCATGCACGCGGATCAGTCAGTGCGCGATGCCCAGGACGGCATCCGGTACACGACCGTGTTCGCCGGCGCGCGCAAGAACGATCTCAACCCGCACGAGCCGATCTCGGACGAAGCCCACGCCTTGCTCAAGCGCGAGGTGGATCGGATCTACGGCCTGTTCGTCGACACCGTGGCCCGCCATCGCGGCCTGAGCACGGACGCGGTGCGTGCCACCGAAGCCGGCGTGTTCTTCGGACAGGACGCCGTTGCGGCAGGGCTGGCCGATGCCGTCGGCACCTTCGACGACCTGCTGGCCGATTTGACAGCGGCACTTTCAACCCCAGCGACACGTGCCAGCACGACGCCGGGACACCTTCACCCACCACGACTGGAGCCTCTCATGAATGAACCCGGAACCCTTGCTGACCCTGGGCTTGGCGCTGATCCTGAGCGCGCTGCTGGCGCGCATGCGCCGATGAGCATCGAGGACGCACAGGAGATCGCCGAACTGTGCGCGCTGGCGGGCTGCCCCGAGCGTATCGCCGCTTACCTCGCGGCACGCACGCCACCCGCCCTGGTGCGCAGCCAGCTGCTGGCTGTCCGCGCCAGCGGGCAGGAGATCAACAGCCACATCGCGCCGGATGCGGCCAAGCCGAATCCCCCATCCCTCCACGACAACCCCCTGGTGCAGGCGGCCCGCGCCCGCGCTGGCAAGGAGAAGTGACATGCCCGCCATCACCGAAGGACTGAATCTCGGCGATCTTCTGAAGTACGAAGCGCCCAATCTCTACTCGCGCGACCAGGTCACGGTCGGCGCGGGCCAGAACTTGCCCCTGGGTGCGGTCGTGGGCTTGGTCACCGCCACCGGTAAGGCCAAGAGACTCGACCCATCGGCCACCGATGGCAGCCAGGTGGCCGCCGGCGTGCTGATGCAAGACGTAGACGCCACGCTCATCGACCGCGAGGACGGCCTGATGCTGGCCCGCCACGCCATCGTCGCCGATCACGCCCTGGTGTGGCCCGCCGCCATCACCGCCTCGGAAAAGCAGGCTGCCATCGCGCAGCTCAAGAGCCTGGGCATCCTCGTGCGCAAAGGAGTCTGACGATGAACAACCCCTTCGAGAACCCCGCCTTCTCGATGTCGGCGCTGACCGCCGCCATCAACATCCTGCCCAACAACTACGGCCGCCTGGAAGAGATGGGTCTGTTCCCAGCCAAGCCGGTTCGCTTCCGCTCGGTCGCCGTGGAGGAGAAGAACGGCGTGCTCACCCTGCTGCCGACGATGCCGGTGGGCTCGCCCGGCACGGTGGCCAAGCGCGGCAAGCGCAAGCTGCGCTCGTTCGGCATCCCGCACATCCCGCACGACGACGTGGTGCTGCCCGAGGAAGTGCAGGGCATCCGCGCCTTCGGTTCGGAGACCGAGGTGCAGACCGTGGCGGCCGTGATGGCCGAGCACCTGCAGGCAATGCGCAACAAGCACGCCATCACCCTGGAGCATCTGCGCATGGGCGCCTTGAAAGGCAGCATCCTCGATGCCGACGGCACCGAGCTCTACAACCTGTTCGACTTGTTCGAGATCTCGCCCAAGGTCATCAACTTCCAGCTCGGCAACCCGGGCACCGACGTCAAGAAGAAGTGCCTCGAGCTCAAGCGCTACATGGAGAAGAACCTCATGGGCGAGCGCATGACCGGCATCCACTGCCTGGTATCCGAGGAGTTCTTCGATGCGCTGACCAGCCATGAGAAGGTCGTCGCCGCCTACGACCGCTGGCAGGACAGCCTGGCCCTGCGCTCCGACATGCGCGCGGGCTTTACCTTCGCTGGCATCACCTTCGAGGAATACTCGGGCGAGGCCAGCGACGGCGACACCACGCGCCGCTTCATCGCCGCGGGCGAAGGCCATGCCTTCCCGCTGGGCACGGTGGACACCTTCGCCACCTACTTCGCGCCAGCCGACTTCAACGAGACGGCCAACACGCTGGGCCAGCCGCTGTACGCCAAGCAGGAGCCGCGCAAGTTCGATCGCGGCACCGACATCCACACCCAGTCCAACCCGCTGCCGATGTGCCACCGACCGGCGGTGCTGGTGAAGGTGCTGGCGTCCTGATGGATGTCGAAACGCTGTACGCATCGGCCCGCAATGCCGGACTGCTGACTGCCGTCACGGTGGCGGGCACCACGGTGCATTGCGCCTTCCGCGCCCCGGACGAGACGGTGCTCGAGGGCTTGGCGATCTCGCGCGACTACCAGATCGACTACCCGGCGTCCTGGCTGACGCTGGCCGTGGGCGACACGGTCGAGGTGGCAGGCCACACCTATCAGGTGCGCGACGTGCGGGCGATCGGCGACGGCGCCGAGCATCGCGCCTTTCTCTCCCAGCTCTGAGGAATGCCCCATGAACTCCATCCGCGAGCGCCTCTTGCGGGAGGTCGTCGCACGCTTGTCATCGGCGATTGCACCGATCCCGGTGCTGCGCATGCCGGCCGTGCCGGTTACCCGCGAGGCCAGTCCGGCGCTGCTGCTGTTCGTCGAGGGCGACAGCATCACGGCCCACGCCAACCATCTCGTCGACCGGCAGCTGTCTGTCCGGCTTGCCGTGGTGGCGCGCGGCGCGGATGCCTTCGACGTGGCCGACCGGCTGCTCACCGCGGCGCACGCGGCCATGCTCGCCGACCCGAATCTGGGCGGTTTGGCCATCGCCGTGCGCGAGATCGACTGCGAATGGGAGTTCGACGAAGCCGACGCCGGGGCCGTCGCGCTGCCCGCCCGTTACGAAATCCGCTACCGCACCCACGCCCTCGACCTCACCCAAACAGGATGAACCCCTTATGCCAAATCTCTCCATCGAGCTACTGAAACCCCATACCCACGCAGGCAAGCGCCTCGCTGTGGGTGAGCGCCTCGACCTGCCCGAGGCCAGCGCCCGCTGGCTGATCGCCCAGGGCGTGGCCAAGGCGGCCACCCCGGTTCTCGACGCCAAACCCGCCCGCCGCGAGCCGGCCTCCGGCACCCCCCAAGGAGACTGACCATGGCCTACTTCTCCGGACAAGGCCGCGTCTACATCGGCGCGCGCGACTCGGCCGGCAACCCGGCGGGGCTGACCTTCGTCGGCAACGTGCCGGAACTGAAGGTGTCGCTGTCGGTGGACACCATCGAGCACCAGGAGGCGCAGTCCGGCCAGCGCCTGACCGACCTGCAGCTCATCAAGACCAAGAAGGGCGAGTTCGCCTGCACGCTGGAGGAACTCATCCCGGTCAACCTGGCGCTGGCGCTCTACGGCCACAGCACCCCGATCACGCCGGGCACGGTCACCGGCGAAGCCTTGCCCAACCCGGTCACGCCGGGGCACCTCTATCCGCTGGCGATGCAAAACGTCTCGGCGGTGCAGGTGCAGGACTCGAACTCGACCACCCCGAAGACGCTGCCGGCCAGCCAGTACACCGTCAACGCCAGACACGGCTCGCTGGTGATCCTGGACGCCGCGACCGGCGGCCCGTACACCGAGCCCTTCACGGTGGACTATGCGTACGGCGCGGCCAGCCACACGGCCATGTTCACGCAAGCCCTGCCCGAGCGCTGGATCCGCTTCGAGGGTCTGAACACCGCCGACGGCAACCGCGAGGTGGTGATCGATCTGTACCGCGTGGCGATCAACCCGGCCAAGGAGCTCTCGATCATCACGGACGATCTGCTCAAGTTCGAACTCTCCGGCCAGGTGCTGGCGGACCTCACCAAGCCGGTCGGCGGCGATCTCGGCCAGTTCGGCCGCCTGGTGCTGTTGTAAGGGGATGACGATGGCCCCCACGAGCACCGACTTTCAGACCTTCCCGCCCGTGCCCAGGGTGGTGACAGTGGCCGGCACCGCGCTGGAACTGACGCCGATCCGGCTGGGCGAGTTGCCGCGACTGCTGGCCGCGGTGCGGCCCATCGCCGCCGATCTCTCGGCCGAGCCGGACTGGTTCGATCTGCTTGCACGGCATGGCGAGGCCGTGCTGGAGCTGCTGGCCATCACCACCCGGCGCGAGCGGGCTTGGATCAACGACTTGTCGCTTGATGATGCCGTGCAACTGGCCGCCGCCGTGTTCGAGGTGAACGCGGATTTTTTCGTGCGGCGGGTGGTGCCGGCGATCCAGGGCGCGGCGCAGCATCTGGCGCCGATCCTGGAGCAGATGCAGGCTGGGACCAGGCGGTTGCCCGCCTGATCCGCGCCGGGCACCGGCTCGATGAGGTGATGCGCTACACGCTGCCGCAGGCGCGGGCCTTGCTGGAGGCCGATGCACGGGTCGAGCGGCAGCACCTCGCCCTGCGGCTCGCTGTCCACGCCGTGGCGGCGCAGGGCGACCGGGCTGCGATCGAGCGGCTGCAGCGCGAGTTGTGGGAGGACGTGCGGTCATGAAACTGACGCTGGCCACCTCCGGACTGCTCGATCCGCGGCAACTCTCGGCCTGGAGCACACAGCGTCGGCGGGCGATCCACGCGGCGGTGGCCAAGGGGATGGCGGTAGGCGGCCGGGAGGTGCGCGAGGCCGCCCGCGCCCAGATGAGGAGCGCCTTCGAGGTGCGGCGCGCGAGCTTCGTCTCGTCGATGCAGACCAAGGTGTTCGACCGCAAGCCCGAGCGTCTGCCCGCGCTGTGGGTGGGCAGCCGCATCCCCTGGCTGGGCATCCACACCCAGGGCGGCACCGTGAGCGGCAATCTGCTGATCCCGCTGCTGTCCGGCCGCATCGGCCCCAAGCGCTTCAAGGCCGTGATCGACGGCCTGATGCGCTCGGGCAACGCCTTCTTCGTCGAGAAGGACGGGCGCGTGCTGCTGATGGCCGAGAACCTCCAGGAAAACGCCGCGCAGCTCAACCGCTTCAAGCGCGCCGAGCGGCAGCGCAGCGGCGTCAAGCGCCTGCAGCGCGGCCAGGAGATTCCGATTGCCGTGCTGGTGCGGCGGGTGGATCTCAAGCGCCGGTTCGACCTTGGCGCTGCCGTGCAACCGGCCTTGTCGGGCTTGGCGCGGGCGATTCAACGAGAACTGGACCAGGCCTGATGGCAAACAACCGCGCCCAAATCCTCATCCGCGCCGTCGACGAGACGCGCGGTGCCTTCGACTCGGTCAAGCGGGGCCTGGGCGGCTTGGCTGATGCCGCCCGCAGTGTCAACGGCGTGCTCGCCGGGCTCGGCGTGGCCCTGTCGGCCGCGGGTCTCGGGGCCATGGTCAAGTCGGCGCTGGGCTCGGCCGATGCGCTCAACAAGCTCTCGCAGCGCGTGGGCATCACGGTGGAGTCGCTCTCCACCCTGGTGCCGGCGGCCGAACTGTCCGGTGTCTCGGCGCAGACCTTCGAGACCGGGCTCAAGAAGCTCGCCACCACGATGTTCGAGGCGGCCACCGGTTCGGAGGAGTCCGCCCGGCGCCTCAAAGCGCTGGGCGTGGAGTTCAAAAACCAGGACGGCACACTGCGCGCGACCGATGCGGTGCTGCTCGATCTGGCCGACCGTTTCAAGGCCATGCCCGACGGGGCGCAGAAGTCGGCGCTGGCAGTGCAACTGTTCGGCAAGAGCGGCGCCGAGCTCATCCCCTTCCTGAACCAGGGACGCGAAGGCATCGCGGCCCTGACCGGCGAGATGGAAGCGCTCGGCGTGCAGATCGGCGGCGACACCGCCGCGCAGGCCGAGGTGTTCAACGACTCGCTGGCCAAGCTGCGGCTCGCCGCGACGAGTCTGGCCAACCGGGTGATCGAGGCCTTCCTGCCGGCCCTGAACGAGATGGCCGGCGGGATGGTCGAGTCGGCCAAGCAGGGCGGTGCCTTGCGCGCGATCCTGGATGGCGTGGTGCTGGTGCTCAAGACCCTGGCGCTGGGTGCCGCCACCGTCGGCAAGGCCTTCATCGCTCTGGGTGAGGCGATCGGCGCAGGTGTCGCGGCGGCAGTCGAGGCCCTGCGTGGCAACACCGCCGGAGCCAAGGCCATCATCGCCGAGCTCAAAGGCAATCTGATCAAACGACTCGATGAGCTGGCCGAGTTCCGCGACAGTCTGTTCGACCCCAAGCCCATCGAGGTCCAGGCCCCCAAGGTGCAGGCCGATCCGGCGCTGCTGCGGCGGCTCACGACGCCGGGCAAGACCCGCGACACGGCCAGCGCTCAGGCTGCGTGGATGCAGGCCCGGCTCGACGCCGAGTTCACCCTGCTCAAAGACGGCTTGCGCCGCCAACAAACCGCGCTCGACGCCGCGCTCGAAGATCGTCTCGTTTCCCTGCGCGACTACTACGCCCGCAAAACCGCGCTCGAGCAGCAGGAGATCGACGCCGAGATCGCCCGCACGCAGCAGCGGCTTGCGCGCAGCCGGCAGGTGGCAGCCGGCGGCAAAAGCGAGGAGGAGCGCCTGCGCGGCAAGGCCGAGGTCGCCAGGCTCGAGGCCGAGCTGATCACGCTCAACAACAAGCGCGCCGACGTCGAGCAGAGCAATGCCCGCGCCGCGGCCAAGGCCGAGCGCGAGCTGGCCGATGTGCTGGCACAGGCCCGGGAGGAACTGGCCAGGCTCACCGGCACCGACACGGCGCAGGACCGCAGGGCCGCGATCGAGCGCAGTTATCGCGATCTGCGCGCGCGCCTGCTGGCCGAGAGCGATGCCGACGGCGTTTCGATCATCGACCGCCTGATCGACGTCAAGGCCGCGCAGGCCAACCTCGAGGCGATCGAGGCGCAGTGGCGGCAGGTCACCGAACGCCTGCGCAACGCGCAGGAGGGCATCCAGATCCAGCAGCAGGCCGGGCTGCTCACCGAAGCCCAGGCGCGGCAGCAGATCGTGGCCTTGCAGCGCGACTCCGCCGCCGAGATGCAGCGGCTCTTGCCCGCGCTGGAGCAGGCCGCGCAGGCCATCGGGCCGGAAGCCGTGCTGCGCGTGCAGACCTTCCGCAACGAGCTTGCGCGCACGCGGCTGGTCACCGATGAACTCGCGCCGGTGTGGAACCGCATCGGCGAGGGCTTCGGCCAGGCCGTGCAGGGCATGGTCAGCGGCGCGCAAAGCTTCCGCGAGGCGCTGTCCAACCTGTTCCGCCAGGTGGCCGACGCCTTCCTGCAGCAGATGGTGATCCAGCCCTTCCAGCAATGGGTGGCGATGCAGGCGCGGATGCTTGCGCTGAAGCTCGGCTTCCTCCAGCAGGAGCAGGCCGCCGAGACCGCCGCGGCGGCGCAGTCGGTGGCGACCAAGCAGGCCGAGACGGCGGCCAAGGTCAGCGCAAATGCGGCGGAAGCCGGCTCCGGGGCGGCCGCCTCGCAGGCCGCGATTCCGGTGGTCGGCCCGGGGCTGGCCATCGCCGCGATGGCAGCGATGGTGGCGGCCGTCATGGCGCTGCTGGGCAACATCAAGAAGTTCGCCGCCGGCGGCTACGTCACCGGCCCCGGCACCGCAACCAGCGATTCCATCCCCGCGCGGCTGTCCGCCGGCGAGTACGTGGTGCGCGCGGCGGCCGTGCAGCGCGTGGGCGTGGCGTTTCTGGATGCGATCAACGGCCTCAAGGCACCGCCTACCTGGGACGGGCAGCGCCTGGCCTTCGCCGCCGGCGGCCTGGTGCCGCAGGTGAGCGCGCCGCCCGCCCCGCCGCCGGTGCAGCAGTCCGTGCGCATCGTCAACGCCATCGACCCGGGCGTGACCCACGACCATCTGCAAACGCCCGCCGGCGAGCGGGTGATCCTCAACATCATCGGGCGCAACGCGCGCGCGGTGCGCGCCGCCCTCCAGGGATAAGCCATGGCCTTGCTCTTCATCGACGGTTTCGACCACTACGACCCGCAGGCACTCGACCCCTTCGGCGATCCGTGGCTCGCGCGCGGCAAGGCGGCGTATCTGTCGCCGCAGGCCACGCGCATCCAGGGCCGGCGACCATCGTCCTATGCCTTGCGTCTGCCGGCAGGTGCCGGCGGCGGCTACGTCAAGAACCTCGATGCCACCAAGACCAGCCTCATCATGGGTGCCGCTGTGCGCGTGGCGCCGTTCGAGAACACCGGTGAGGAGCCGGTGCTGCTCGGCGTGCGCGACACCACCGCGCAGGTGACGCACCTCGTGCGCATCGGCGAGGACGGCCGGCTCAAGCTCTACCGGCGGACGGGATCGGGGATGAGCGGCTGGGACCAGTTGATCTCGACCTCGGTCATGACGGCGGCCGTGCGGGGGTGGCACTACGTCGAACTGCAGGTCGTGCAGGGCACGAGCAACGGCACGTTGAACGTGCGCCTCAACGGCGTGCTCGCGATCACCCTGTCGGCGCAGAACACCACCCAGGGCGGTGGCCCGTTGCTGACCGTCTTCGCAGGCGCCGTGCCGGGTCAGCCCTGCCCGGTCACCGTCGATGTGGACGACCTCTACCTCGCCGATACCTCGGGCACGATCAACACCACCTTCCTCGGCGACGTGCGGGTCGATGCGCTCAAGGCCCAGGCCGACGGGGCACTGAACCAGTGGACGGTCGAAGGGGCGGCCAGCGCCTGGCAGGCGGTCAGCGACGGCGACGAGGCCAGCGACATCCGCGCGGCCACGGCGGGCCTGCGCCAGTCATTCGATGTCGAGCCGCTGCCCGTGATGACCACCCCGGCGATCCACGGCGTGCAGGTGACGATGCTGGCGCGCAAGACCGATGCCGGTCTGGGCAAGGTCAAGGGTCTCGTCGTCAGTGGCGCGCAGACGGCCACCAGCGCCGACATCAATTTGCAAGAGCAACTGGCCTGGCACACGGCGCTCTTTGAGCGCAATCCGAACGGCAACGTGCAGTGGACCGAGGCCGCCTTCAACGCGGCGGAGTTCGGCGTGGAGTCGGCATGACCGAGCGCACCGTCGTCGCGCAACGGGTGGAGCTGGGCAGCGCGCCTGCGCCCGGCAGCGGGCTGGCCGTTTTGCGTGCCGAGGCGCTGGCCCGGGCGACCTTCGGTGCGGGCGCGGCCTGCTTCACGCCAGAGACGGCGGCTTCGCCCTGGCCGCCCGATCAGGTGGCCGAACTTCTGGCGGAATCCCTGGCGGCGCCCTGGGCTCCCGTCGATGCACCCGCATGCTGGGTGGAGGTCCTACGCCGGGACACGGCCGCGGCCGCCATCGTCGCCACCGGCATGGACGCCTTCGGCGATGCGCCGTGGCCGGATGCCCAGCGCGGTGTGTTCGCCTTCCGTCACGACTGGGCCGAGCCGCTCGTCGAGCGCCTGGAGTGGCAGACGGCCGTCACGCGGCTTGCGAGCGGCAACGAAGCTCGCCAGGCGCGCCGCCGCGTGCCGCGGCGCTTCCTCACCTACACCGTGGGCCACGGGCGCGTGAGCGATGCGCTGGTCGGGGACTGGCTGGCCGATCATATCGGTCAAATGGCGCTGTGGCCGCTGCCGCAGCACGCGGCGCACCTGACCGAAGCCTGTCCGCGCGGCGCCATGGCGCTGGCCGTGACGGCGGCCGACGAGCGCCGCTTCGGGCCGACCGCGGCCGATCTGTGCCTGCGCTTCGACGGCCTACAGGGCTGGGACGGGGACGAGCGCTGGATCCTGATCCTCGCCGCCGATGGCTGGCAGACCGCGCGGCTGGCGCACCCGGACACCGAGCGGCTGTGGCTGGCCGAACCTCTGGCGCGCGCCGCAGGCGTGGGCAGCGCCGTCATGCCGCTGGTGTGGGGCATGGCCAGCGAGGCGGCCGATCTGGCGCAGTGGGTGCCCGGCGTGGCCGGCGGCCGCGTGAGCGCCAGCCTCACGCCATCCCCGACGCCGGATATGGGCCTGCCGGGCGATCCGCTGCTCGACGGCCTGCCGGTCTGGCCCGACGGCAACTGGCGCGACGATCCATCCGTGACCGCGCAGGCGGTGCTCACCCGGCAGGACCTCTCGCCTGCCGACCCCTGGGTGCGCCGCGACGATCCGTGGCCGACGACGACCTTGCAGCGCCGCTACCTGGCCGGCGACATGGATGCGATCGAGCGCTGGCGCGCGCGGCTGTGGCAAACCCAAGGCCGACTGGCATCTTTCTGGCTGCCCGATGGCCTGGCGCCGGTGCTGCGGGTCACTGCGGAGGCCGATCCCGAAGACGGCTTCCTGCGGGTGACGGGCGAGGACATCTCTGCGTTCTGGCACCGCCCGGCGGGCGCGCTGATCCTGCACCCGGACGGCAGCCGGCAGCACGCGCTGACCGCGACCTGCCACCGCGATCAGGGCGGCGTGCTGGTATTGCGCTCGGGGCTGGAGGCGCCGGTGCCAGCGGGCAGCCGCGTCCTGCGCCTGGCCCGCTGCCGCCTCGACCACGACGCCGTCGAGCTCTACTGGCACGGCCCAGAGCTGGTCGAGATCCCCCTGACCCTGCGCCAGCTGCCCGAGCCGCGCGGCAACGATCTCATCACCTACACCCCGTCCTGACCATGAGCGAGATGCCCCTGACCGATGTCGAGCTCTACGCCTTCGATGGCACGAGCGGCACCTTCCGGCTCACCCCGCACGAGTTCGACGTGGAGATCGGCGGCCAGCGCTACGAGCGCTGCCCCCTCGAGCGCAGCGCGCTGGCACTCGGCGCCGAAGCGGCCAAGTCGGTGCTGGAGTTGAAGCTGCCGCCGGATCATGCGCTGGTGCGCCATCTGCTGCAGGCCAGCCTCAGCGGCGAGGCGACCGCGGTGCGGCTGCTCACCGCCCAGCGTGCTGGCGGGGGCGACTACTGGTGGATCGCCGGCACGCGCTGGATGGGCCGCGTGCTCGGGGTGGAGGTGGCCGATGACGCGGCGCGCATCCGCTGCGAGTCGGCGCAGGTCAGTCTCAAACGCATTGGTCTGCGGCGGCTCTACAGCCGCGGCTGCTCGCACGTGCTGTATTCGGCCGCATGCGGGGCGACGCCGATTTCTGCCAGCGCCTTGGTGAGTAACAGCAATGGCCGCAACGTCGATCTCGACGGCGGCGTACCCAGCAGCGTCAACGGAGGCTTGGCCGGCGGCTGGTTGCAGACGCCGGCAGGCGCGCGCCACATGATCGTGAGCGAGTTCGGCAGCGGCATCGAGCTGCTCTACCCTGTGGCCATCGAGGCCGGCACCGAGGTGCTGCTGACGGTGGGCTGCGACCACAGCACGGCCACCTGCGCCGCGCGGTTCGACAACCTGGCCAACTACGGCGGCTTCCCCTTCATCCCGACGAAGAACCCGTTCTCCACGGGCGTGTTCTGAACGCGCAGATCCTCCCATGTGGTACCTGGTCGTCATCGTCGTGGCGGCGCTGGTCTCCGTCGCCCTCGCGCCCAAGCCGCCCAAACCCAAACCCACCGAACTCTCCGACCTCGACGCGCCCACGGCCGAGGAGGGGCGGCCAATCCCGGTCGTCTTCGGCGCGGTGCTCATCCGTGGCGCCAACGTCGTGTGGTACGGCGACCTCGAAGCCGAACCGATCAAGAAGAAGGGCGGCAAGAAGTGAGCGAGCCCCTCGTCATCACCATCGCCCACGTGCGCGCCGCCGGGATGTGCGTGCACGGCACGCGCGCCTGGTTCGCGCGCCAGGGCCTGGACTTCCGCGTCTTTCTGCGCGGGGGCATCGATGCGGATGTGCTGCTGGCCACGGGCGATGCGATGGCGCGGCGGGTGGTCGAGCACGCACGCAGTCGATCTGAACCGCAGGAGACAGCCTGATGGGTGGCCGCAGCAAGAAGCAGACCGTCGGCTACCGCTACCGGATCGGCCTGCACCTGGTGCTGTGCCAGGGGCCGGTGGATGCGGTGCAGGAGATCCAGATCGGCGACCGCACCGCCTGGGGCGACGCGAGCCGCCTGCCACTGTCGAGCGGCCATGGGCTGGGGCGCATCCACATCGACCGGCCCGGGCTCTTCGGCGGCGACGAACGCGAAGGCGGCGTGGTGGGCGAGATCGACGTGATGGACGGCGCGCCCACCCAGGGCCGCAACGACTACCTGATGGGCCGGCTCGGCGCGGCCATCCCGGCGTTTCGCGGCGTGCTGTCCTTGGTGGCGCGCAAGATCCTGTTCGCCGCGACCAACCCGTATCTGAAGCCCTGGGCGGTGCGCCTGCGCCGCTTCACGGCGGGCTGGCACGGCGAACCCTGGATGCCCTGGAACGCCGAGGTGCGGACCTGGGATACCGACACCGGGGCCTACGTGACCGTCGGCATGAACCCGGCGCACATCCTGGTGCAGTGCCTCACCGACCCGCACTGGGGCATGGGCTATCCGCCATCCACCCTCGGCGCGAGCTTCTGGAACGCGGCCTGGGCGCTCGAAGCCGAAGGCTTCGGCCTGAACCTGGTCTGGACGCGCCAGCAGCCGATCGAGGCCTTCATCGCCCAGGTGCTCGACCACATCGGCGGCATCCTCTACGTCGATCCGGAGCAGGGCACCTTCGAACTCAAGCTGCTGCGCGACGATTACTGGATCGACGGGCTCCCCGTGCTCGGGCCTGACGAGATCGTGCGCATGGAGCGCTTCGAGCGCGCACAGTGGGGGGAACTGCCCAACGAGATCACCGTGGTCTACACCGACTGGGCCACAGGGGGTGAGGCAACCGTCTCCGTGCAGAACCTCGCGGCCATCCAGTTGCAAGGCGGCGTCATCAACCAGCGCCGCGACTATCCGGGCGTGAACCACGGGCCGCTGGCGGCGCGGCTGGCCCTGCGCGACCTGCGCGCCCTGGGCTCGCCGCTGGCCCGGATGAGCCTGACCGTGGCACGCGACACGCTGGAGCGTGCGCCGCTGCCGGGCGATGTGTTCCTGTTGCACTGGCCACGGCTGGGCATCGAGCGCATGGTCGTGCGCGTCACCGGCATCGACACCGGCACCCTGGGCGCGGCCGAGTGGCGCATCGAAGCGGTGGAAGACGTGTTCGGGATGAGCAACACCGTGCTCTCGCCGCCGCCACCACACGCCGAAGAACCGACCATCGAGCCGCTGCCGCCGGCCCTGGTGCTGGCCGTCGAGGTGACGTATTGGGAACTCGCCCGGCGCCTGAGCCGTGCCGAGCTGGACTACCTGACCGACACCGACACCTACGTCGGCGCACTGGCGGCAGCAGGCGGTACCGGGCAACTGAACTGGCAACTGGCCACCGGCGCGTCTGCAAGCAGCCTCTCGCCAGTCGTGGGCGAGGACTACGCGCCGCTGCTCATACTCGATGCGGCACTGCCGGCCAGCGAGGTCGATGCCATCGGCGTGCCGGTGACCGCCATCCGCCAGCCCGAGCGCCTGGCCGTGGGCGACTACGCCTATCTGGTCGATGCCGCAGGCCAGATCCGCGAGGCGGTGGCCATCCTCGCCTTCGATGCCCCCGCCGGCACGCTCGACCTCGCCCGCGGCGTGCTCGACACCACACCGCAATCACACGCGCCCGGCACGCGGCTCATCGGCGTGGGCGAATGGCTGGCCGCCGAGACCATCGAGCGCGCCCCGGGCGAGTCGGTGTTCGTCGCCGCCATCCCGCGCACTTCCACCGACCAGGGCGATGCCGTGCTGGCCGCCAACGGCCAGCCGCTGGTGCTGACCGGCCGCCAGGCACGGCCGTATCCACCCGGGCGCATCCGGCTCAACGGCCAGCGCGAGCCCGTCGTGGTCGCCGGCGACTTGATCCTGACTTGGGCACACCGCGACCGCACCCAGCAGACCGCCTACCTCGTGCGCCAGGACGAGGGCGACATCGGCCCCGAGCCCGGCACCACCTACACCGTGCGCCTGCGCGACCGCAACGGCGTGCTGGTGCGCACCCAAAGCGGCCTCTCCGGCAACACCTGGACCTGGGACGTGGCCAGCGCTGCGGCAGATGCGGGCAGCGCCGGCGATACCGTCACCATCGAGATCGAGGCCGAGCGCGACGGGCTCACGAGCTGGCAGGCGCAGGTACGCACCACCGAGCGCGCCGGCTACGGCCTGCGCTGGGGGCAGCACTGGGGCGGGGTGTGATGGAGTCGCCCATCGACCTGCACCCCCAGCCGCGCATCGACGTGCACATGCTCATGCTCGATGAGCCGGCTGCGTGGCGTGAAGCCTGTCTTGCCAGCCTCGCAGGGGCCCCGATCCGTCTGCACGTGCTGCCGGGCATCCCTGGGCGGATCGGCCAAGCGCGCGCAGCTGGCTACCGGCGAGGGAATTTGCCGCTGCTGTCCTTCGTCGATCCCGACGATCTCTATGAGGCCAGCGCCTTCACGCAGTTGGCCGATGCGCTCGATGCGTGTCCCTCGGCGGTGCTGGCCTACACCGACGAAGCGCTGATGGACGAGCAAGGCCGAGACGTCGGCGTGCGCCGGCTCGCCTACAGCGCCTTCCAGCACGCCCACTCGGCCAGCCACGTCCACGGCCTGATCGTGATGCGGCGCGCTGCGGTCGAGGCCGTGCTCGCCGCCACCACCGACATCCACCCCATGGCCGACTGGCTGTTGACCCGGCTGGTGGCCCAGAGCGGTGGCGTGCTGCACCTGCCCATCGTCGGGCGGCACTGGCGGCAACACCCGCGGCAAGTCCATCGCACCGCAGATCCGGCTGTCGTGCGGCGCATCCGGCAAACGATCGACCAAGCCACGAATCCCTGGAGATAGACCATGCCATTGACCGATCCGAACCTGGGCCTTGCCTACGGCTGGACGCTGGGTGAGTCCGGCTGGCACACCGAGATGAACGCCAACCTCAAGCGCCTGGGCGCCATCGTCGGCCTGTCCGTGAAGGACCGCGACCTGACCACCCCGCCGGCGAGCCCCGCCGAGGGCGATCGCTACATCGTGCCAGCCGGCGCCACCGGCGCCTGGGCCGGCAAGACCAGCCAGATCGCCGTGCGCATTGCTGGAACATGGGAGTTTCACGACCCGAAAGTCGGCTGGCTGGCCTACATCGAGGACGAGGCCAAGCTCGCCGTCTTCCAGCCCACCGGCTGGAGCGCTGGCATCGCCATCTGACCCTCACACCGATCCGTCACCCCTGGACCCGCCCGCGTGGCGGGTTTCGCATTTCTGGAGACCTGCCATGACCGAACCCGCACAACCTCCCGCGCTCGTCGAGAACATGCTGCTTCTGCGCCGTGAGGATTTCGACGAACTGCTCGACCGCGCCGCCGAACGTGGGGCCGAGCGTGTCCTGTCCCATCTCGGCCTGGAAAACGGCAGTGCCGCCAAGGACATCCGCGAGCTGCGCGATCTGCTGGAAGCCTGGCGCGATGCCCGCCGCACCGCATGGCGAACCGCCGTCAAGGTCATCACCACCGGCATCCTGGCCGCGCTGTTAGTCGGCGCTGCCATCAAGTTGAAGCTCATGGGAGGTGGCCAATGATCGAGACCTTGCTCGGCGGCCTCCTGGGAGGAGCCTTCCGTCTGGCGCCCGAAGTGCTGAAGTGGCTGGACCGCAAGGGCGAGCGCGCCCACGAGCTGGCAATGCAGGACAAGGCGCTGGAGTTCGAGAAGCTGCGCGGCGCCCAGCGCATGGCCGAGATCGGTGCCGGGGCCGATGCCGCATGGAACGTGGGCGCCCTCGAGACCCTGCGCGAGGCGGTCGCCGCCCAGGGGCAGCGATCGGGCGCCCGCTGGGCCGATGCGCTGTCGGCGAGCGTGCGGCCCATCATCACCTACTGGTTCATGGCGCTCTACTGCGCGGCCAAGACCGCGGCGTACGTGGGCGCCCTCGAGGCCGGTGCGGATTGGATTCTGGCCATCCAGGCGGCCTGGACCGAGGCCGACCAGGCCCTGTGGGCGGGCGTCCTGAACTTCTGGTTCTTGGGCCGGGTGTTCGAACGGGTGAGAGCATGACGTCGGGGGTGATCGCCGTCCCGCAGGCGGCCATCGAGCTGGCCAAGCGCTTCGAGGGCTTCCACCGCGTGCCAAAGAACGATCCCGGCCGCGCGCATCCTTACATCTGCCCGGCCGGCTACTGGACCATCGGCTACGGGCATCTGTGCGATCCGAAGCACCCGCCGATCACGAAAGGCGAGGCCGAGGCCTACCTCGCCCAGGACCTGAAGGTGGCGCTCGCCGCCACGCTTCGCTACTGCCCGGTGCTGGCTACGGAGCCCGAGAACCGACTCGCGGCCATCGTGGACTTCACCTTCAACCTTGGCGCGGGGCGGCTGCAGACATCGACGCTGCGGCGGCGGGTCAATCAGCGGGACTGGGATGCTTCTGCGCGTGAGCTAAGAAGGTGGGTATACGGCGGAGGTGGGGTGCTGTCGGGGTTGGTAACACGCCGCGAGGCGGAAATCGAACTGCTGAAAGCTGGAGACTTGGGGTGACTTCGTTCTGGCTGTCATCTGCCTCAGATCCCTTACTGCCTGCTAGCTCCAGAAGCTCCCTGACGCTACAATCAGAATCCTGAGCGTTCGGAGAGTAAAAGTGGATCACGAGTTTTCGGGGAAGCTCGTGAACATGACAAAACACTCGGTTCTGTGCGCTTACTGGGCGCCTTAGCTTTAACCGCCATCCCGTTCGATGTGGGGTGATTAAAGGATTTCCTAGCGCCTCACCATTTGCCCGCTCCGGCGAAATAGCCATTGGCGAGCTCTCCGCCGCTAAACAGGCGATTGGAACGTCAGTCTCATAAATAACCACAAATTAGCCATGGCATCAAATAGCGTAGCAGGAAGGTTCTTCAAGTGATGCGACAGATTAAGAGTGCAGATGCAGTGACGATACTGCATAACGATGCGCCGAAAGTGATCGAAGAGATCAACGATTTCACATCGCAGACGTTCAAGACACGAGGGGGACGCCTAGGCAGTGGCATGGGTAGCCTGCTCGAAGCCCTGTGGGTCTATTACATGAACAAAACCCTCATGAATGAGGGTGGATTGGCACGGGAATGTGAACTTGCGTGGATGCAAGATCACGAGCCCTCCGATTTTGCCTGCCTGCAAAGAGGGGCCGAATGGGAGCCTCGGAGTCGACGTGGCGAGTTGTTTCGTATCGAAGCCAAGTCCATGAATATTGGCGTAGACGAAGCCAAAGGACACTTCACAAACCTTGCCAAGGAAACGGCAGAGCATGATCAGCTTCTTGTGCTCATCTGGTCATGGACCGAGCTGGGAAATAATTATTCATGGCCAAGAATTCACGATTACTTCCTTGGCCCTTCGCTGCCGATTATCAGGGCGCGAGATCAGCTTCACCTCGCGCGAGGAGGGTTGTTCGTTGATAGAAGAGAATGCCCTGATGGGTGTGCGCCAGAAGCATGTACACACGATGGAGAGCCACTAAACGCAGCAAGGAAGCGCGAGCGCCGATCAGGTCCGCAGTCATGCAAGCCAGCAAACGTCGAGTATGCTGCCAATTTTGGCGGCCTCGTGCGGATGCTGAAGACCGACAATGATGCTGCGCGTTCGGTCTTTCGGAGACTGCGGAAGGCCGATGATGTGGTTCATGCCTATATATCCTTCATTCACACGCACTTTCCGTCCGAGGAGATCAACCACTTTAAGAAAGCTGAATGGCAATCTGTGTTGAAATCCCTTGGGATCAAAGCTAACAATGTGACCGCCGCCGAAGCTAATAAACTGTTGCGGGAGCATGTGCCCGACTACCAAGATCACCTGCGGAGATTATTCTATAGTTAGGTCGCCACCTCAATTTCGATGACCGGTGTTCCTGACGAGAGCGCAGCCAAGAGTCCTTTAGCCTGTTGTGCAGGAAGCGTATCCAAGCGCGAACGCAAGGCGATGATCTCTTGATCGATCTGGGCAAGCTGTTCAACCAGTTTTGCTTGCACATCGAGAGGTGGAACGGGAACTTCGATGTCGAGTAGATCCCGCGTTGACATGCGCGGCAGAGATGCGCCTACGGTGAACTTGCTTGCAAACTGTGTGACGAATGACGAAGCGAGGATGTGTCGCAAATAGCGTGAGAGAACAACGTCTTTGCGTGGAGAAAGTACGATGAACTCGCCGGAACACATGCCTTCGGACACCGGGGGGTGTGCCAGATAGACTTTGTTTAACTCAGGGCGCAGACGTCCATAGAGAACGTCGCCGACCCGAAACGTCTTCGACCGAGACTTTATCGACGACGCAGGTCGTGGAGAGAATTCCACCAACTCTCCGGTCGTCGATCGGACGTTTTCGAGGCCCACGTAGACAATGGGCTCGCTCCCGTACTGCCGGGGGTCGACTGTGGAGCGGCGCTCGTCGGCCAACTCTTTCAAGGGACGCATCCGGTAAGCAGATTTCCCGGCGAACTTCGTCTCAGTGAAATAAGAAACCGTCCACCGATCAGCCCGAAACAGTTTTGCACTTTCGACTACCATCGTCCACATCACCAACCCTCCTTATCAATGAATGCCTTGAAGCGATCCGCAACCGCATTGAGGTTGCTTTCGCCGCACGTGCGGCCGCTGGCGTCATAGCCAATGGAATCAACATCGGCCAAAAAGATGTTGTAGTTACGTGTATACGTTTCACTAACCTCGTGCTTTCTGAGAATCAGAACGCTGGTCTTGATGTTTGCCCCGAAGGGGGAAAACGTCTCGATAGGGAGGCTAATGATTGCGCGAACACGTGCATGTCGTTCAATCCAACTGCGAACTTTCGCGGTGTTTCGATTGCTCAATACACTATCGGGAAGGACGATGGCGAGGCGCCCTCCGTGGCGAAGTAGCTGGAGGCAACGTTCCAGAGCCACGATTTCTAGCGAGACTGTTGATCCGCATACTGTTGCAAGCTCAAATGGTCCAAGTTGTGTAAGGCTGTCACGCGGTAGATCTATGCCAAATGGCGGATTGGTCATCACGAGGTCGAACGTTTCGCGATAAAGGTCTGGGTAATTGGAGAACGGCAAGAGCGAATCGCTGCACCGGATGTTGCTATGCCCGTCGCCATGTAGCCGCATGTCGGTCATGGCGATTCTGACCATACGATCGCTCTTCTCGATGCCGTGCAGCCGCGTGAAGGCAAACTCGTGGAACAGCTTGTCGGCCTTGGCGTGCATTCGTCGCACGTAATCGATAGCAGAGGTCAAGAAGTGGCCGGAGCCGCAGAATGGATCAATGATTAGCTCGCGAACGTTTGGCTGCATTACCCTCACGATGAAGTCGATGACTTCTTTTGGTGTGAAGTACTGCCCCATTCCTGCGCGGATAGCTGGAGCTAGGACGTTTTGGAATGCGCGGCCCTTGATATCTACGGGTGATGCGGTCAGGTCGTGGTGTTGTAGGAGCTCAACTGCTCGAACGATGGCTGGACTTGATAGAAGCAATGGCTCACGAAAGACGCCACGGGAACGTTCATATGTCGGTATCTTATTGGAGAAAATTGCTCTGTCTTCATCGATCGCTCGCAGATAGAGCTGACGGATTTCGGCCGCGCATTCTTCGACCGATCTGTAGCGTGAACGTTGGAATAAGAGTTCGCCCGTCTTAACGCTTTGCTCCTCATCGAAAAGCTTGGCGTAGATTAACTTGCAAATTTCGTCCAGTGCATCGGGTGCGTGAAGTCCATCGATGTCTCGGAACGCGCTGTGCACTTCAAACAGTACGTTTTCAAGATTGCTTGTAAGGGGTTTGAGAGATTTAGGCTCAAGGCGATAAGCGGATGCCAGAATGTTTGGTTTCTCGAACGATGCGACGTAGTCGAAGTCGCCCGTGCGGAAACTGCGCCGGATGATCTTTGTGACTTGCCCTGTGGCGTCTAGCTGAATCCCTATGCTGGCAGTGGGCACGGAAAGGAGACACTTTCGAAGATGCGCGTCGGCATCCGGCGCAGCCCCCTTGGCAACTCCGCAGACTATGTACTTGGTCCCTCGGTCGTTGTGAACGACATAGACATCGTTGTCTGACTCTTGTGCGTAGCGGGAAATAACGTGGCCGCTGTCGGCTGGCAGCGAGAGCGCCGCAGCGATGAGTTGTTGAACCGTGGTGAGCAAGGGCCACTCCATGAGACTATACGTCTGAGTGAGTTAGGACATCTTGTCGCATTTTAGCCCATGAGTCCACAGACAACACCCCTTTGTGCCGGCCAAGTCATAATCCCCCAACGGCCCGCAGGCGATTGCCAACGTCGAGGTACTGGCCGCGATCGCCGAGCAGACCGGCCGACCGGTGCGACTGGTGGCGATCAGCCATGCACAAGCGGTTGCAGGCATGCGCCAAGCCGGGAGGTCTGAGCTCCTCGTACAGGTCATGTCCAACCTCAACCGCTTCATTCAGTGAGTCCGTGTGCAGCGAGGCTACAGCGCGCTCCCGCAGGTTCGGCGGGAAACGGACATACGCCCTAAACTTTCCGGTCTGGTCCGATGGATTGCGCAGGGGTTTGGGAAATGAGTTCGAAATCGGTGGTTGTCTGCACCACCACCTACCAGTCCAAGCAAGTCCAAAACAGGCCGGAATCCTTCGCAAAATCAAGGGTTTCGGCCTTTTTCTTGCCCGATGGCGTCCGAAGTGGGCTATTGCAATCCGACGGTAGCAGACGGTAACTATGACGGTAGCCGGGCTCCTTGCCCGGACAGTTACCGTCAGGAGGTTACCGTCATGCCGCTGTCCGATACCGCCATCCGCAAGGCCAAGCCCGGCACCGCACCGCTCAAGCTGTCCGATGGTGGCGGGCTGTACCTGCTGCTGCGCCCCGATGGTGCGCGCTGGTGGCGCTGGGACTATCGCCGTCCCGTCACCGGCAAGCGCAACACGCTGAGCCTGGGCACGTATCCCGACGTGACGCTGGCGGAGGCGCGCAACCGGCGCGACGCTGCACGCAAGCTGCTAACCGCTGGCGCCGATCCTGGGGAACACCGCAAGGCGGAAAAAGCGGCGGGCGCAGAGCGTGCCGCAAACAGTTTCGAAGTCGTCGCCCGCGAATGGCTGGGCAAGCGCGACTGGGTGCCGAGCTATACCGTCAAGGTCACGGCGTGGCTGGAGAATGACGTGTTCCCGTGGATCGGTGGCAAGCCCGTCTCCGCCCTCACCGCCCCTGACTTCCTAGCCGTCGCACGGCGCGTGGAGGAACGTGGCGCCATCGAATCAGCCCACCGCATCCTGCAAAACTGCGGGCAGGTCATGCGCTACGCAATCGCCACGGGGCGCGCTACACGCGATCCGGTCGCCGACCTGCGCGGCGCCCTGTCCCCGGCACCCAAGCGCCACCATGCCGCCATCACCGATGCCAAGGCCATCGGCGGCCTGCTGCGCGCGCTGGACGCCTACACCGGCACCTTTGCCGTGCGTTGCGCCTTGCGGATGGCGCCGCTGGTGTTTTGCCGTCCGGGCGAACTGCGGCAGGCCGAATGGTCAGAATTTGACCTGGACGCCGCGCAGTGGAACATCCCAGCCCACCGCATGAAGATGCGCGAACCGCACCTGGTGCCGCTGTCGGCGCAGGCCGTGGCGATCTTGCGGGAACTGCAACCGCTCACGGGGCGCGGGCGCTACGTCTTTCCTGGCGCGCGCGACCCGAAGCGGCCCATGAGCGACAACGCGATCAATGCCGCCCTGCGCCGCATGGGTTTCGACAAAGACACCATGACCGCGCACGGCTTCCGCGCAATGGCGCGCACGGTGCTGGATGAGGGGCTGGGCTTTCGCCCCGACTACATCGAGCACCAGTTAGCCCACGCGGTACGCGATCCGAACGGCCGCGCGTACAACCGCACCGCGCACTTGACCGAACGCCGCAAGATGATGCAGGCGTGGGCCGACTATCTGGACAGCCTGCGCACGGGCGCAAACGTGGTTCCCATCCGCAAGGCAAGCTGACAACAACCGAGAGGAAGACGATATGGCAACCGCACCGATGGCACTACGCGATCATTTCTGCCGTTACCCTGACAAATGCGACCGCTGCGATTGTGAAGTTAGCTATTCGGCCGGCTACCAAACTACGGAACGCGACACCGTGGCCGGATGCTTCAAGTGGACGCTGTGCCGAGATTGCAGTAAAGCCGTGCGGAAAATGACGAAGCCGCGACGGGCGCGGGCGGAAACGCTTGCGATCATCCGTCGCGCGTCGCGGTACTCGCCCGATTTCGCGGCTTTCGTGGCGTCATGGTATGGCGTGAAGTTGCCCGCCGAACGATAGAGGGCGCCCTACGTACGTCCTGCCCTCGGGATGAGCGAGGGCAGGCGCGGGATCACCACTTGCCAAGGAGCCTAGTGAAGTGAGCGTGGCGACGCGTTGTACCAAACCACCGCTAGCGGTGTCCGGTTACGCCCTTCCGAGCGAGCAGGAGGTCTTACGTGCGCTGGGGCAAGTCAAGAGACGGCAAAGGCTTTCGACAAAGACGGTGGCCGAAAGGATGGGCGTGGCGCCTTCCGTGGTCTCTCGACTAGAGAACCAGCGCAAGCACCCTACGTTTGAAACGCTGCAGCGCTACGCCGCGGCTATCGGCTGCGAAATCGGATTGGTAGTTGTCCAGGACGGGCGCACGATCTTCTGATGAATTAGCTGATCGGCTAATTTTCCGTTGAAGCTCATTTCGGGCTCTCTACTGTGAGGCTCCATGTCCCATGACGCCCCAATGAGGGGCATGGAGTCTGATGTGGCGCTATCCCTTCCGGAAACGGGTTATCTCCGGCTCCGCGACATCATCGGCGACCGAGAGGCGGGAATCCCCGCGCTGATTCCTGTCAGCAAGTCCACCTGGTGGGCAGGCACTCTGGACGGGCGCTTTCCGAAGCCCGTCAAGCTGAGCCCTGGCGTCACCGCCTGGCGTGTGGAGGACATCCGAGCGCTGATCAAGCAGTCGGCGCCGGGAGCTGCCGCATGAGCCGCCCAAAGAAAACCCCGCGAGTTGGCGGGCTCGCGGGGCTAGCCAAAAGCATGCAGGCGCTCTATGGCAACCCCGAGGCTACTCCCGCGAAGCGAGGGTGGCAATCGCCGTCGCTGCCGCGGAACTGGCGGGATCGCCTGCCGGACCCTGCGGCCTACTACGGCGCGCGCGTCGCCAAGCTGGGCAAGCCGAACGCCGCCGGCTGGGCGCAGGGGCAATGCCCGTTCCACGATGACCGCAACGCATCCCTGAGCGTGCACCTGTCGCACGCGCGCGGCGGCTGGCGCTGCACCGAATGCGGCGGCGGTGATTTGATCGGCTTCCACCTGCGGATCACGGGCTTAGGTTTCGTCGAGGCCGTGCGTGACCTGGTGGTGGGGGTGGGGCGATGAACGCCGCTGCTGACTTCACCGATGCCGCCCGGCGCTACGGCCTGGCGATTGATGGCCCGGCCGTCGGCGATGGCGCCGTGCACCGTGTCCACGTCGAAGGCGACCGGCGCGGCAGCCGCAACGGCTGGTATCTGTTGCACCTGGACGGGGTGCCTGCCGGCGCCTTCGGGAGCTGGAAAGGCGGCTGGCGGCAGACCTGGCACGCTGGCAGCGCGTCCCTGTCCACGTCGGAGCGGATGCGGCTGGACGCCGCTGTAGCGGCCGCCAAGCGCCGGCGCGCGGCGGAGCAACGGCAACACTGGCAAGACGCCGCAATGGCCGCACAAGCGCACTGGTGCGCCGCCGGCCCGGCTGACGCGGAGCATCCCTACCTGCGCCGCAAGGGCGTGCGGGCGCATGGCATCCGGCAATCCGGCAACGTGCTGCTGGTGCCGATGCGCGATGCCGACGGCACGTTGTGGAACCTGCAAAGCATCGCTGGGGACGGCACGAAGCGGTTTCGCACCGGCGCCCGCAAGGCCGGCACCTATCACGCCATCGGCGGGCCAGTCTGCGACGTACTGCTGATCGCCGAGGGCTACGCCACGGCGGCCAGCCTGCACGAAGCGTCCGGGCTTCCCGTCGCGGTGGCGTTCGACTGCGGCAACCTGGCGCCGGTCGCGCGCGCGCTCCGCGCCAAGTATCCGCACGCCCGCATCACGCTATGCGCCGACAACGACACCGGCACGCCGGGCAATCCGGGGTTGACCAAGGCGCGCGCCGCCGCCGTCGAGGTGCAGGGCTACGTGGCGATCCCGCCGGAGGGATTCAACGACTTCAACGACGCCGCGCGCGGGGTGGCCGCATGAACGCCATCATCAAGAGCCTGGAAAGCGCCACGCCTGCGGCTTGCGCGCCGGAGCCGCTACGCCGCCCCACACCGCCGCCGGAACCGTACCCACTGGCCGAGCTGGGCGAAGTCCTGGCCCCAGCCGCCGAGGCAATCAGGCGCGTGATACAGGCGCCGGACGCGATCATCGGCGGCGCATTGCTGGCGGCGGCCTCACTCGCCACGCAGGCGCAGGCGGACGTGCACCTGGACGGCCGGGTCATCCCGCTGTCGCTATGGCTGCTGAGCGTGGCCGAATCCGGGGAGCGCAAGAGCGCCGTTGACGGCGAGGCGATGCAGGCCGCGCGCGAGTACGAACGGGAATTGTCGAAAGCCTACGGCGAGGATTGCGACCGGCACGCGGCCGACC
The DNA here is from genome assembly GCF_008033445.1 of Vulcaniibacterium gelatinicum. Taxonomy (GTDB): domain Bacteria; phylum Pseudomonadota; class Gammaproteobacteria; order Xanthomonadales; family Xanthomonadaceae; genus Vulcaniibacterium_B; species Vulcaniibacterium_B gelatinicum. Next base: position 23,668 of record NZ_VNKO01000021.1, on the reverse strand, counting down.
TGGCCGAATGGGAAGCTAGGCGCGACGCAGTGCGCGGCGAGGCCAAGCAACGCAAGGGCGACGGGCTGGCCGCGAAGCTGCAAGCGTTGGGGGCTGGGCCGCCTGCACCGCTGCTGCCGCGCGTCACCGCTGCCGACTTCACCGCCGAAGGGTTGTTCAAGCTGCTGAGCGCGGGCAGGCCCACCATCGGCGCGTTCACGGACGAAGCGGCGCTGGTGTTTGGCGGCCACGGCATGGCGAAGGAAACCGTCATGCGCACCGCCGGCACCTTGTGCAAGCTATGGGACCGGGGTGAGCTTGACCGCGTGCGCAGCGGCGACGGCGCGGCGAAGCTGTACGGCCGCCGCTTCGCGTTGCACCTGCTGGCGCAGCCGGTCATCGCCGAGCGCGCGCTGTCGGATGACGTGCTCGCCGGGCAAGGCTTCCTGGCGCGCTGTCTGCTGGCCTGGCCCGAGGGCACCGCCGGGACGCGCCCGTATCAGGCCGTAAGCCTGCGCGACGATCCGGCCATGCAACGGCTACGGGCGCGGCTGCTGTACCTGCACCGGCTGGCGTTGCCGCTGGCCGAAGGGGAGCGGCAGGAACTGGCACCGCGCGCGCTGCGGCTGAGCGCCGATGCGTTCGCCTACTGGCGCACCGTGCATGACACCGTGGAAGGGCAATGCGGGCCGGGCGGACGCTTCGCGCAGGTGAAGCCCTGGGCGAGCAAGACGGCGGAGCAAGCCTTGCGCATCGCTGGCGTGTTGACGCTGGTCGAGGCCCCGGACGCGCAGGTCATCGAGGTTGGCACCGTGGAGCGGGCGGCGGAACTGGCGCTGTGGCATCTGAACGAAGCCGTGCGCCTGGCCGGAACGGCTGCGCTATCGCCCGAAGTCCGCGACGCCGAAGCCCTGCTGCAATGGGCGCACGCGACCGGTCGGAGCTACCTGCACTCCCGCGAAGCCCTGCGGTTGGGACCAAGCCGCATCCGCGAACGGGACACGTTTGAGCGCGCCATCGGCGAGCTTGTGCGGGCAGGCTGGGCGGAGCCGGTCGAAGGCGGGATGCACCTGGACGGCGCCCACCGTCGCCACGCCTGGCGCATCGTGCCGGCGAGCGAGGGCCGCTGACATGGGCCGGCTACTGGAAGCCTTGCGCGCAGACAGCGAACCTGCCTGGCTTGCGACTTCCGCGACACTTGCGACACTTCCGGCCGATCCGTCCGAAAAGTCGCAGAGTCGCAACTGTCGCAACGGGGGCAGGCCCGAAACGATGGGGGCAAGAGTCGCAGGGTCGCAAGTGTCGCAACGGGTCGCCGACCTGCGCGCCCACCTGCTGACCCTGGCCGCCGACGAAGGATTGCCCGCGGACCGGGTGCACGCCCTGGACGATGCCGACGTAGCCGCCTGCGCCGACCTGCCCGACGACACCCTGCGCGCCTACCTGCACCTGCCGGAGCGAGGCCAGCGCATGGACGCAGGACAGGTGCCGCCCGAGTGGGGCGAGCCTGCACGGCGCACCTGCGAAGGCTGCGGGCCGGTCCTGCTGTGGCCGGAGTGTCCGCCCGTGGTGAAGGCGTGCCCCTGGTGCTTCCGCAGGAAAGCCGGGAAGGCCATCCCGCGCCCGCCCGTGACGTGCGGCGACTGCCGGCATTACCTGCCCGATGCCGTGAACCCTGACGCCGGGTTGGGCCGCTGCGCGCTGGGCGCCCGGCGCGCCTATTGGCCGATGAAGCCGCACCGCTGCGCGGACTGGCGGGCGCCATGAGAGGCGGCTATCTGAGCAAGGACCGGGCGCACCTGGCGGAGCTGCAACGCCAGCGGCGGCGGCGCATGACCCGGATCGACTACATGCCCAGCGCCGAAGCCCTGGCCGCAATCGAGGCCAAGCGGGCGACGTGCCGGCCGGGCAGCGTGGCGGCCACGAACAGCGCCGTGATTGACGCCATCGTGGCGGAGTGGGCGACCCTGACCGGAACCGTCAAGAGTCCGGCGAAGCGGCCGGAATTAAGCAACGCATCGCGTAGGCGTGCGTGCGCGAGTGACTTCGAGCCAGTCCGGAATAATGTCACCACTACGCACGCGGGCGCGAACAAGTCCGGACGCGTCCCCTGCGGCGCCCGCCGCCGCCGCGACGGCCAGCCGTGCGAAGCCCTGAGCGTGCCGGGCAAGCGCCGCTGCAAATGGCACGGCGGCTGTTCCACCGGACCACGGACGCCGGAGGGGAAGGCCCGTGCGCTGGCGAACCTACGGCACGGGAAGGCGGCAAGCGCGCAATCGGTAACGGTAACTTTGACGGTAACCGCCGACACCGAACGCACCGAACTTCGCGCAAATCAGACATTTGATCGCACTATTCGGTAGAGCCCACCCTCACCAGGGCCCGGAAAGTCTCCGGGCCCTTTCCTTTTGACGCCGGCCCCGCGCCACGCGGGATTCTGGCCATCCGCCCTGCGGGTGGGGGCCAGCCAAAACACCCAAAATCGGCCATTGTCTCGGCCAGAGCCGTCTCTGTTCTCCGGCTGGCTTGCGGGTAGCCGCAGCGCCTGATTCATCAAAATCAACGACTTACGCGCGGCGGTTCATCGTCAACCAGGGCGGCGATCGCCCCAGCGAACTGGACCGCGTGCGTCGGTTGTACTAACATGGCGTCCATTGATCGAACAAGAAAGGCGCCGCCATGACCGCCATCGCATCCTCGCCTGCTGCCCGTACTGCCCGCCTGGGGCTGCGCGCCACGCCCGAACAGGAGGCCGTGCTGCGCCGTGCCGCCGAGGTGGCCCACAAGTCGCTGACCGACTTCATCCTCGACAGCGCCTGCCTGGCCGCCGAGCAGACCTTGCTGGACCAACGATTGTTCATGGTCTCGGGCAGCCAGTACCAGGCCCTGATGGAGTTGCTCGAGCGCTCCGAGCAGGCCAACGACGGCTTGGCCGACCTGTTCGCCCGCAAGGCCCCTTGGGACGCCAAGTGACGCTGCGGGCACCGGCGCCTCTGGCCGCACAGCATCGGCTGGAAGGCTTCGACTGCGGCAAGCCTGCGCTGAACGATTGGCTGCTGCGCCACGCCCGCCAGGCGCAGGGCAGTGGCTCGGCCAAGACCTTCGTCGTGGCCGCCGATGGTGACGACCGCGTCGCAGGCTACTTCAGCCTGACCGTAGGCCAGGTCGACACGCTGGAAGCGCCGGAGCGTATCCGCAAGGGCATGGGACAGTACCCGGTGCCGGTGGTGATCTTGGCCCGGCTCGCCGTGTCACGCGAGCACCAGGGCCGCGGGATCGGCATCGGGATGCTTCAGGATGCGATCCGCCGCACGCTGGTGATCGCCGAGCAGGCCGGTGTGCGGGCCATGCTGACCCATCCGATTGATGAAGACGCGACCAGGTTCTACACCCGATTTGGGTTCATCGCCTCGCCGCTGCGCGAGCAGCAGTTGCTACTGCTCTTGAAGGACGCCCGTCGCTGGGTTCGTTGAGTCACACCCTCACGCATCGAACCTCGCGAGCACCTCCCGCTGCGCCACCCAGTCGGTTGGCAGCGGATTGCGCTGGAACCACAGCAGGCTCATGCAGCGCGGCTGCTTGCCTGCCAGGATGGCCTGGATGATGGCGGGCTCCAGCAGCGTCAGACGCAGCAGCTCGTTGACCGTCGAATGATGCAGGCCTTCGCGTCGGGCGATCTCGCTGCCGCTGGCGACCACGCCGTCGTCGAGCAAACATTGCCAGTAGAAGGCCCGCGTCAGTGCCACCAGCAAGGGTTGGTCGATCTGGCTGGCGACCTTGCCCGGCGACTCGACCTGGCCATCCGGGCGCAGCACCACCTTGCTGGCGCCGCGCTTCCTGATCTTCAGCGGGATGAAGGTGGACAGCTTGACCTGGCCGCCGTCCCGGTGCTCGCGCGCAACGGGGCCACCCAAAGCCTGCACTTTGGGCTTCATACGGTTTCCTCCATCTCCTGCAGTTCCGCGCCGATGGTGCCGGGCAGCAGTTCCCCGGCCAGTTCCTGCCAGCCCTGATCGCGCCAGATGATTTCCAGCCCACCGTCGGCAATCACCACGCGCTCGATCAGCAACTGCGCCAGTCGACACTGTTCGGCGGGGAACAGCTGTTGCCACAGGCCCGCCAGATTTCGCATCGGAAGCACGACCTCAGGCTCCGACAGGTCTGGGCGGGCTGTCCGAATCCGATCCCACACCGATTGCACGATGTGCGGGGCCGAGAGCGCTGCCACGATTTGCTGCGTCACCAATTCCTCGATGGGTGCCGCTGGCAACGGTCCGTGGCTGCTGGCCCACGCGCCAAAGCGCCGGTGTCTGATCGGCGTGTAGTAGCGGTAGGTCTTGCCCTTCTTCCTGGTGTAGCTGGGCACCAGCCGTTCACCATCGGGCGTAAACAGCAGGCCACGCAACAACGCTGGCTCACGCTGGCGGTCGTTGGTCTCGCGCCGCCGTTCGATGCCATCGGTGGCGATCAGTGCGTGCACGGCATCCCACTGCGCCTGCGTCACGATGGCCTGATGCTGGCCAGGGAAACTCTGCCCCTTGTGGACGATCTCGCCCAGGTACATCCGGTTGTTCAGCATCTTGTAGATCGTCTGCTTGGTGAAGGGCTTGCCCCCCTTGGTGACCACGCCTTCTGCACCGTAGGCCTTGGCCATCAGCGTGGCTGACCGCATGGTCACGAAATCGTCGAAGATCCGGCGTACCAGCTTGGCCTCTACCTCATTGATCACCAGCAGACGATCCCGAACGTCGTAGCCGAGCGGCACCGGCCCGCCCATCCACATGCCCTTGCGCTTGCTGGCGGCGATCTTGTCGCGGATGCGCTCGCCGGTCACTTCCCGTTCGAACTGCGCAAAGGACAGCAGGACGTTGAGTATCAACCTGCCCATCGAGGTGGCCGAGTTGATCTGCTGCGTGACGGCGCTGAAGCTGACACGGTGGCGGTCGAACACATCGACCATCCGCGCGAAATCAGCCAACGAGCGCGACAGGCGGTCGATCTTGTAGACCACCACGATGTCGATCTTGCCGGCCTCGATGTCGGCCATCAGGCGGCGCAGGGCGGGCCGGTCCATGTTGCCGCCGGAGTAGCCGGGATCATCGTAGTCGTCGGCCACGGCGATCCAGCCCTCGTGGCTCTGGCTCTTGATGAAAGCGTGCCCGGCTTCTTTCTGGGCGTCGATGGAGTTGAACGACTGGTCCAAGCGCTCGTCGCTGGAGACGCGGCAGTACACCGCGCAGCGCTTCGGCGGCGGGGTGCGCAACCCGCTGTTGATGGCGCGCCTGGCCGCGCGCCTGCCCGGCGTGGTGGTGGAGTCCACCGCCGTGCACGGGCTGGACCCGGACTACGTCGAGGCCATGGCCTTCGCCTGGCTGGCGCGGCAGACCCTGGCCGGCCTGCCCGGCAGCCTGCCGGCGGTCACCGGCGCGCGCGGGCCGCGCGTGCTGGGGGTGGTCCACCCGGCCTGATCCGGCCGCTGCGGCGCACGGAAAGGCGCCGCGGCCGGGACCGCGGCGCCCATGCCCTCCCGGGCGGCGCCTACGGTCTGCTGCCGCCGAAGCGGTGGGTGAACTGCAGGTGGATCTGCCGGCCCACCGAGTCGAACCAGGCGATGTCGTAGTACGGATACGCCGTGTAGGTCGGATCCTTCGGCGGCATCTTGTTGGCCAGGTTGGTGATGGCCAGGCTCAGGCGCGAGTGGTCGTTGAAGCGGAACTGCGCCGAGGCGTTGTAGCGGTAGGTCGCCGGGATCCACGGACCCGGGTCGCCCTCCTCCCACACCTGGTTGTACGACCAGCCGTTCGGCAACCGGCCCAGGCGCGAGCCATACAGCGTCACCGTCCACGGACCGCGATCCCAGCCGATGCTGGCGTTGCTCTTGGTCCGCGGGATGTCGAAGCCGCTGTTGATGGCGAACTGGTCCTCGACCGGATCGCCCGGGAACTGCTGGAACTCGTGCTCCTTCACCCAGGTGTGGTTGAAGGTGAGGGTGAAGCGGCCGATGCCGGTCTCCAGACGGTAGCGCGCGGCCACGTCGACGCCGCGGGTGCGCTCGCGGGCGACGTTGATCGGGCTGACGTGGATGCCGTACAGCGCGCCGCTGGTGGCGCTGCGGGACACCCGCGCCAGCGCGTCCACGCAGGTCGGCGAGGCCGGGTCCAGGCTGCCCAGGCGGCAGGCGGCCTCGTCGCGCAGGATCGCGTCCACGCTCATGTCCTGCACCTGGTCGCGCATGTCGATGTCGAACCAGTCGGCCGACAGGTCCAGGCCTTCCAGCGGCGACCACACGAAGCCGGCGGTCCAGGAGGTGCTGGTCTCCGGCCCCAGCTCGCGGTTGCCGGCGCGGGTGCGGATCAGGCCCTCCTCGTAGTCGGAGCAGTCGTCGGCCCCGTCCACCAGGCACCAGTAGTAGTCGATGCCCGAGGTCTCGTCGTTGCCGGTGCCGGCGAAGACGTAGTGCAGGTCGGCGGCGCGGAAGGCGGTACCGTAGGAGCCGCGCAGCAGCAGGCTCTCGACCGGGCGCCACTCCAGGCCCGCGCTCCAGGTGGCCTTGCCCACCGAGTTGCCGGCGTAGCGGTACTGGTCGTAGCGGCCGGCCAGGCTCAGGTTGAGGGTGTCGTGCAGCGGCAGGCGCAGCTCGGCGGCGGTGGCCCAGCGGTTGCGGCTGCCGTGGCCGTCGGAATCCTTCCAGCTGTAATAGTAGTACTGCGTCGCCAGCGGGTCGGGGTTGAGGTCGTAGCTCTGGTGGCCGTACTCGACCGTGGCGGCGAAGCCGGCATCGCCGCCGGGCAGCGCGAACAGGTCGGCGGTGCTCACCGTCGCCGCCAGGGTCGCCGTCTCCGACTGCGGGTGGTAGACCGTGCGCGCGGCGATGCTGTCGTACTCGGCGCGGCTGAGCGGCCGGTACAGGCGCGACGGGTCGGCGTCGAACACCGGGAAGCCGTCGTCGTCCACGCCCAGCTGCGGGCCGAGGAACAGCTCGTTGGCGCGCGCGGCGACGATCTGCGGCCAGCTGATCCTCGCCTTGTACTGCGACCAGCTCAGCGAGGCCTCGTAGTCCCACGCCTCGCCCAGCCTGCCCTTGAAGCCGGTGGTCAGGCCGAAGGTCTTCTGCGTGGTTTCGATCATGTTGCGGTCCAGGCCGCCGATCTCCTCCGGCGAGAACTGGCGCTGCCAGTACTCCACCTGGCCGGTGGCCCGGTTGAAGAAGTAGCCCTCCTCGTTGCCGTCGGCGCCCATGTGGCTCCACGAGGTCACGTCGCGGAACAGCTCGACCTGGTGGTGGCCGGCCTGCACGTCGGCGAACCACTGGTGGCCGTTGCCGAAGTCGTAGTTCAGCGAGGCATAGCCATTCACGCCGCGGCGCTTGCTGAGGATGGTGCCGTAGCCGATCGACTCGTCGCTGCCGCAGTAGTAGCCGTAGCGCGGCCGGTAGGCGTAGTAGGTGGTGCCGCCGTTCTGCCCGGACAGCGCGTCGCAGGTGGCCTGGCCCGGGTCGATGTAGTCGTCCCACCAGTCGGTGCGCAGGTAGGCACGGCGGGCGATGCGGGTGTTGGCGGTGGGCGCGTCCCGGGTCGAGTCCTGGATGTCGCGCTCGTAGGCCCACAGCGGCACCTGCGAGACCAGGTCGACGCTGTACACGCCGCCCAGGCGGCCGCGCTCGAAGCCGCTGACCAGGCTGGCATCGAACGACTCGCCGCCGCCTTCGGTCGTGGTGCCCAGGCGCATGTCGACGATGGTGCCGTCGGCCTTCTTCTTGAGGATGAAATTGACCACGCCGGAGATCGCGTCCGAGCCGTAGATGGCCGAGGCGCTGCCGGTCAGCACCTCCACCCGCTCGATCATCGCCACCGGGATGTTGGAGATGTCGGTGAAGTTGCTGCGGCCCTTGAACGGCAGCGGGAAATCGGCGATGCGGCGGCCGTTGACCAGCACCAGGGTGTGGTTGGGGCCGAGGCCACGCAGGTCCACCTGCTGCGCGCCGGGCGAAAAGTCGGCGCCGCTGGCCGACTGCTGGCTCTGGGTTTCGCCGCTGTTCTGGGTCAGGCTGCGCAGGATGTCCGGCACGGTGGTAAAGCCGTTGGCCTGGATCTGCTCGGCGGTGACCACGGTGATCGGCGCCGGGCCCTCGATCTGCGCGCGCGGGATGCGCGAACCGGTCACCGTGACCGTGTCGATCTCCACCACCGGCTCCTCGGCCGGGGCGCTGCCGGCGGAAGCCTCCTGCGCCTGCGGCGCCGGGGCGCGGCGCCGCGCCGGCGGTTCCACCCGCGCCACCAGCACCGCGCCGCTGGCCTGGTCGCGGCGGGCGACCAGGCCGCTGCCGCGCAGCAGCTGCTCCAGCGCCTGGTCGGCGGAAGTGGCGCCGCGCACCCCGGCGGTGCGGCGACCCTTCAGGTCCTCGGCCCGGTACACCAGCTGGGTGCCGGACTGGCGGGCCAGGTCGTTGAGGGCGGCCGCCAGGTCGCCGGCGGGCACATCGATGGTGGTGGAACGGGCCTGCGCCTGGGCCGCCAGGGCGACCGAACAGGCCAGGGTCAGCAACAGGACACGCGAGGGCGCATGCATCGGTTCTTTCTCTCCCGTGCCGGGACGGCACGCCCATCCTGCTGTGACGAACGAGGCGGCCGTTGCCCCCATCCCGGGGAAGCGTCAGCGCGCGTACAGCACGATCCGGTCCGGGTGCCGCTCGGCGCGCACCGGGAAGCCCTGCTCCAGCAGCCCGACGAAGGCGTCCAGCCCGGACCAGCGGAAGTGGCCGCCGATCCGCAGCTGCGCCACCGCCGGATCGGCCAGCTCCAGGCGGCGCAGGTTGAAGCGGTTGAACTCGGCCGCCGCCTGTTCCAGCGGCGTGTCGTCGAAGACCAGGAAGCCGTCGCGCCACTCCAGGTAGCGCTGCGCCTCCTCCACCGGCAGGCTGCGCACCAGCACCCCGTCTCCGCCGGCGGTGGCCACGCTGCCGGCCGGCAGCAGCGACACCGGCCGCGGCGCGCCGGCGCCGGGCAGGTCCTCCAGGCGCACCCTGCCCTCGGTCACCACCACCCGCAGCGCCCCGGCCTCGCGCCTCACCGCGTAGCGGGTGCCCACCGCGACGGCGCGGTAGCCGCCGGCCTCCACCGCGAACGGGCGTGCCGGGTCGCGCGCCACCTCGAACAGGGCCTCGCCCTGCTCCAGCACCACCCGGCGCTGGCCGCGGTCCAGGTACACGGCCAGGCGGGTGCCGCTGCTGAGCGTGGCGCGCGAGCCGTCGGCCAGCGCCACCTCCCGCACCTGGCCAACCGCGCTGGCGTAGTGGGCCTGCTGCCGGCCGGACAGCTGCCAGGCGCCCCAGCCCGCGCCGGCGGCCACCGCCAGCGCCAGGCAGGCGGCCAGCCGCCGCGGCCAGCGCGCGGGCCGGGACGGGGGGCGCGGGGCGAAGCGCAGCGCGCGCAGATCGGGCACCGGCGATGCGGCCGGGGCTCCGTCGCCGGCAGCCCAGCGGCCGCGCTCGGGCACCTGGCCCGGCGGCAGGCCCGCGGCCAGCGCGCGCAGGCGCCCGGCCTGCTCCCAGACCGCATGCAGGCGCAGCCAGGCCACGCGGTGCTCGGTGCGCTGCTCCAGCCAGGCCTCCAGGGCCTGCTGGTCGCGCGCGCTCCACGCGCCCGATTCGCGCCGCGCCAGCCACTGCGCGGCGGTGCGCTCAATCGTCCTGCTGTCGTCCATGGCCTTCCTCCAGGGGCGCGGCTGCGGCCGGCGCCCCGCGCCCACGCGCCGGGTCGCCGCCGAACAGGTGGTCGGCGATCAGGCGCATGCCCTTGGCCAGGTGCTTCTCCACGGTCCTCCCATTGATGCCCAGCCGCCGCGCGACCTCCTGCTGCGGCAGCTCCTCCACCCGTCGCAGCCACACCACCTCGCGGCAGCGGTCCGGCAGCGCGTCCAGCGCCTCCACCAGGCGCCGCAGCGCCTGGCGGCCGCCGGTCCAGCGCTCGGGGCAGAGCTCGTCGATGGGGTAGACGTTCGAGGACTCGAAATCCCCCATCGGCTCGATCGACACCACCCGGCTGCGGCGCACCCGGTCGGTCATCAGGTGGCGCGCGGTGGCGAACAGGAACGCCCGCGGCGAGGCCGGGCGTTCGCGGCGGGCGGCCTCGTAGACCCGCGCGTAGACCTCCTGGCGCAGGTCGTGCAGCTCGTCGCGGTGCGGCCAGCAGCGCTGCAGGTATCCGGCCAGCGCGCGCTCGTGCACCAGGATCTCGCGGACGAACCATGCGTCGAGGTCGTTGAGCATGGCCGCACTCTAGCCCAGCGATGGGGGCATGCGCGCGCCGGTTCGTCTAGTACCTTGGTGCAGGCCGCGGCACGGTGCCGCGGACGGATCCGTTGTGGGAGCAGGTGCGATGAGCAGACGCGTGGGTACGGTGTGGAAGCTGGCCGGGCTGGCCCTGGCCTGGGCGCTGGCCGCCTCGGCGGCGGCGGCCGAGTACGGGCATTACCTGGTCGGCGACCGCACGGCCAGGACGCCCGGCAAGGTGCAGCCCGGTCTGCTGCTGATGGGCGGCGGCGACCGCAACCACGACGCCCTGCGCTGGTTCACGGCCAAGGCCGGCCATGGCCACATCGTGGTCCTGCGCGCCTCCCAGGGCGGGGAGATCGGCGAGGAGTTCCACAACGAGGTCGGCGGCATCGCCTCGGTGGAGACCTTCGTGTTCCACGACCGCGCGGCGGCCTACGACCGCGCCGTGCTGCGCGCGCTCAGGCGCGCCGACGGCATCTTCATCGCCGGCGGCGACCAAGCGCGCTACGTGCGCTTCTGGCGCGGCACGCCGGTGGCCGCGGCGCTGGAGGCGCACGTGCGCGCCGGCAAGCCGCTGGGCGGCACCAGCGCCGGCCTGGCAATCCTGGGCGAGTACCTGTACGGGGCGATGGACGGCGGCAGCATCACCAGCCCGCAGGCTCTGGCCGATCCGCTGGGCGATGCGATCACCATCGAGACCGGCTTCCTGCGCCTGGCCCTGCTCGAGGGCGTGCTCACCGACACCCACTTCGGCGAACGCGACCGCCTGGGCCGGCTGCTGGCCTTCCTGGCCAAGGCCGAGGCCATGGCCGGCCGGCCGCTGCTGGGGCTGGGCGTGGACGAGGACGCGGCGGTGGCGGTGGAAGCCGACGGCCGCGCGCGCGTGTACGCCTCCGCGCCGGGCGCCGGCGCCACCGTCGTGCGCGGCCCGCTGGCCGCGCAGGCGCAGGACGCACCGATGCGCCAGGAACGGGTGCAGGTGCTGGTGGCCGGCCCGGATTCGGTGCTGCACCTGCCCTCGGGCGAGGTGGAGAACCCGCTGGCGCGGCGCGACTTTGCGGTGCGTGACGGCGTGCTGGTGGCCCTGGACCGGCCGCTGCTGGTGGTCCACGGCGGCGCCGGCGTGGAGCCGGGCGATCTCACCGCGGAGGAGGAGCAGGCCGCGCGCGCGGCGCTGGCCGAGGCGCTGCGCGCCGGCTACGCGCGGCTGCAGGCCGGCATGCCGGCGCTGGACGCGGTGACCGCGGCGGTGACCGTGCTGGAGGACGCGCCGATGTTCAACGCCGGGCGCGGCGCGGTGTTCACCCACGACGGCCGCAACGAGCTGGACACCTCGATCATGGACGGTGCCAGCGGCCGCGCCGGCGCGGCGGCGGGCCTGCACCGCGTGCGCAACCCGATCACCCTGGCGCGGGCGATCATGGAAAAGTCGCGCCACGTGATGATGGTCGGCGACGGCGCCGAGCAGTTCGCCAGGGAACAGGGCATCGCCCTGGTGGATCCGTCCTACTTCCGCACCGAGAAGCGCTGGCGCCAGTTGCAGCAGGCGCTGCAGGACGACAGCAAGCCGCACGCGCTGCACTCGGACGCACCGGCCAGGGCCTACTTCGGCACGGTGGGCGCGGTGGCGCTGGACGCCGATGGCCGCCTGGCCGCCGGCACCTCCACCGGCGGCATGACCAACAAGCGCTACGGCCGCGTGGGTGACTCGCCGATCATCGGCGCCGGCACCTGGGCCGACGCACGCTGCGCCGTGTCCGGCACCGGCTGGGGCGAGTTCTACATCCGCACCGCCGCCGCGCACGAGATCTGCGCGCGCGTGCGCCTGTCCGGCAGCAGCCTGGCCCGCGCCGCCGACGAGGTCATCAACCGGCTGGTCCCGCAGGCCGGCGGCGACGGCGGCGCGATTGCCCTGGACGCGCAGGGCAAGGCCGCCTTCCCGTTCAACACCGGCGGCATGTACCGCGGCTGGATCGGCGCCGACGGCGTGCCGCACGTGGCCATCTGGCGCGACGAGCCGCTGCCGCTGCCCTGAAGCCGCGCTCCTCCCGCCCGGCGCGGGGTGCCGGGCGGGCCTTCCGGCACGCGCAGGTGGCGTGCCTGGCCTGTTCACACGGGATCCCCACGGCGGCCTGAACGGACGGCGCGCAGGCTGAAGGGTCAGAGCCGGCGGCAATCAGCGATCGATGATGGCTCGCTGCTCATCCCACAACAGCGGCGTCCCCGACGCCAGATCAAACAGGGTGACGTGATTCGGCAGCGTATCGTCCAGGATCGCGGCCACGATGTCCGGCGCCAGCGTGGTCAGGTTGACCATCCGGCTCACGTAGCTGTTGTCGATCTCCTCCCGCGCGGCGATCTCCTTCAGTGACGTCGCTTTCCCCGACTCCAGCATGGCCAGCCAGCGGTGCCCCCTGGCCAGCGCCAACTGGAGCGGCGTCGGTGTCATATCCCACGGCCTTACGGGAGCGGTTTCGCCGTTCGGCAGCGTGATCAGCTTGCGCCCGCTGCGCCGCTTGATCCCCAGAAGTCCTCAACTCCAGATCAGGCGCCAGGTTGCAACTCCACGCGCACTTCCCGTGGTTTACCGGCCCGCTCAACTGACAAGACCACAACATCTCCTACCTTTCGCTCGTCAAGCCGTGCGAGCAGTTTGGCGACATCGTCGACGGGAGCGCCGTCTATGCCTGTGATGCGGTCTCCCGGCACGATACCTTCGGGGCCAACGGTGATACCGCTCAGCCCCGCCTTTTGCGCCGCTGAGCCAGGGGCGACGCGGAGCACAAACACGCCTTGGGTGCCGGTCAGCGCCTGCAATCGGCGGTTGAGCTGCTCGTCTACCTCGATCCCAAGCGCCGGACGGATGTATTTGCCGGTCTTGATGAGTTGTGGCACCACACGCATGACCGTGTCCACCGGCACGGCGAAGCCGATCCCCGCCGATGCACCGGAAGGGCTGTAGATCGCTGTGTTGATGCCGATCAGGCGGCCGGCCGAATCGAGCAACGGCCCACCCGAGTTGCCGGGGTTGATGGCGGCATCGGTTTGAATCAGGTGTTCGATGGTCACTCCGCCAGATTCCCCGGGCAGCGATCGATCGAGCGCGGACACGATGCCGGTGGTGAGTGTCCAATCCAGGCCGAAGGGGTTGCCGATGGCGAATACCTTTTGTCCCACCTTGAGGTCTGCGCTGGTGCCGACCGGAACGGCGGGCGGGCGCTGGAAACCGACGCCGATTTTGAGCACCGCGATATCGTGGGCCGGACTCACGCCGACCAGCGCGGCTTGGTAATCGCGGCCGTCGGCCAGTTTGACAGTGGCCTCCGACGCCCCCTGAATCACATGAAAGTTGGTAACGACATGACCGGCGTCATCCCAGATGAAACCCGAACCCGTCCCGCGCGGCACGGAGAAGACATTGCGCGTCCAGACGTCGCGCACCAGCTGCGCGGTGGTGATGTAGACCACCGAGGCGCGTGATTTTTCGAACAGTTCGATGGTGGCCTGTTCGTCAGCGGCCAGATCGCCACGCGGCGTGACGGTGCGCTCAGCGGCTTGGCGCGGGCTGAACCAGGCTTCGATGGCGGGCAGGAACTGCCACAGCAGCATGAGCGTGGCAATACACGCGGTGATGAAGAGCCAGCGCCGGATGAAGGGATCCGGTGCGGGGCGTGGGTACGGGTCAGGGTAGGCCATGAGAAGTCTCCTGTTGATAGACAATCAGCGCCATAGCCCGCTCGGGCGCCAGCGCGGCGGGCGCGGCGTCACAGCGGATTCCGGCAAGAAATGGGGCGCGTGAAACGGCAAGGCTGTTGCTGGTCCAGGCGCCAACGTCAGCAGGCGTGAGATGCGATCTTGCGTTGCCGGATGCGTGCGCAACCAGGAAGGCTCGGGATTGCCCCATCCCGGCCACAGCCAGGCACGCCAGGAGCGGCTGACCCGCTCGATTTTCGCCAGCGCGGACGCCAGCCCTTGCGGGTCGCCGGTCAGTTCCGCCGCGAGGCGGTCAGCGTCGAACTCACGCACGCGAGACAAGCCGAGCTGTGCGAGCAGGGCCAGCTGGGGCGAGGCGGCCAGCAGAAGCAGTCCAGGCCAATTGACCGCCACCGCGCCGGCCAGCAGTGCGGGCAAGCTGAACACAATAGCGATCTGTCCGACCATAGCCAGCAGGCTCGTGAGGCGACTGACGGAATCCGCCAGCCCCATGACACGCATATCCTCATTAGCGATGTGCGCGACCTCGTGCGCTAGCACACCCGCCAGTTCGCGCGGACTCAGGTTGCGCAGCAGGCCATCGGTGAGGGCGATCGATGCATGCTGCTTCGAGCCGGTGGCGAAGGCGTTGACGACGGCACTGGGCACGTAGTGCGGCACCGGCGTGGCGGGCAAACCGGCACGGGCGGACAGCTCGCGCAACAGGGCCCAAATTTCCGGGGCTTCGTGCGGGCGCAAAGCCCGTGCGCGGTACAGGCGCAAGGTCAAGGCGGATGCGGCTGCCGGTTCCAGCAACAACGTGCCTGCAACTGCAAACAGCGCGAGCCACAGGCCGCTTTCCCCGAACAGCAGGCTTCCTGCGGCGGCTGCGATCCCGACCAGGGTCAGGACCAACAGCCCGGTCTGCAGGCGGTTGAGCCAGCGGTGTTGCAACAACGCCGCGCGGGTCACTGGGATGATGACGGGTCATGCTCAGATGTCTCGGCGGCACGGTCGTCGCGCTCGCGCATCAACCAGTAAGTGACACCGAGCGCCAGTGTGGCTCCTGCAAGCGCGGCGATCTTGCCAGGGCTGGCCTCGGGGTCGAGGATCACGAACTTGCGCGCCAGCGCAATCAGGCCGATGAGGATCACGGTCTTGACCTGGATGATGCTGTCCCGGCGCAGCGCCACGCGCACGATGGAATGTTTGAACTCCATCGCGATCAAGAGCGTCATGATCATGCCGAACACGCTCTGGAACACCTTGTGGTCCAGGGGATTGAAGGCATCGAGGACCAGCAGCGTGAAGACGATAGAGATGAGCTGGAACAGCGACACCACGATGATGACGGCAATCACCGCCGACAGCACGAGGGCGACGACCTGCTCGAAGCGCTCGTATAAACTCATGACGGCCCATTGGTCACGCAAGACCTGAAATGGATTGCGGCCTGTTGACTTCATGCAGATGGACTCCATGCGAAATTGTCGCTGTCGGGACGATGGCGCATTGCACTGATGTTTCGTTCGACTATCTCGGCCGGCATGTCCAGCGCCGACATTACCTGTTCCGTCAACCCAAGGGCTGCGGCAAAGGACTGCTGATAACCCAGCAAGGTGGGTACTCTGAACGCAGCCGTCACCACGGCCGCCACACTGCACCCCACTAGCAATATCAGCGTGACGCTCAGCAGGCTCTGCATCGATCAGCGCCCAACCTGCGCCTTTGCCCAGCGCACGATGTCCTGCGCGCCCATGGCGCCCGCCTGACGCCCGATCTCCCGCCCACCTTGGAACAGGGCCAGCGTCGGAATGCTGCGGATACCGAACTGCGCGGCCAGGTGCGGCTCAGCCTCGGTGTTCACCTTCGCCAGCCTGATCCAGGGTTCGAGCTGGCGCGCCGCTTGCTGAAACTGCGGTGCCATCATCTTGCAAGGCCCGCACCACGGCGCCCAGAAATCGACAAGCAAAGGAAGATCGCTGCGCTCCACGTGGCGCCCGAATGTCGCCGTGGTCAACTCGATGGGCTCGCCCGTGAACAAGGGCTGCTGGCAGCGGCCACAGTTAGGTTGATCCGCGAGCTTGGCGGCCGGCACACGGTTGATGGACTGGCAATGCGGGCAGACGATGTGAAGGTGTTCGCTCATGGTGTGGCCCCTTGGGATGTAGAGAGTGAGGTTTCGGACTGGGGGGGCGCCGACTCGCGGGATTCGGACTTCAGCCCCTGGGTCAGCTGACGGATGTCGTTTTCGTCCAGGGTTTCCCGCGCCAGCAGTTCGCGCGCGCAGCGCTCCAGCACCGCGCGGTTGGTATCGAGAATCCGGTAGGCGCGCTCGAACACGCCCATCACGATGTCGCGGATCGCCTGATCGATGCGCGCCTGGGTGGATTCCGCCACCCGGCAACCACCTTGGGCCAGCTCGGGGACGTCGAGAAAACGCGGCCGCTGCGCCTCAAACGCGATGTAGCCGAGTCCCTCGTCCATGCCAAAGCGGGTGATCATGTCGCGCGCGATGTCGGTGGCCCGCGCCAGATCGTCTGCGGCACCGGTCGACAGTTCGCCAAACACCAACTTCTCTGCGGCGCGCCCGCCCAACAGCACGGCGATCTTGTGCTCCAGGTCGGCGCGCGTCATCAGGAAGCGGTCTTCGGTGGGGCGTTGCAGCGTGTAGCCCAGCGCGCCGATGCCGCGCGGGATGATCGAGATCTTGTGCACGGGGTCGGTGCCGGGCAGCGCCAGCGCCACCAGCGCATGCCCCATCTCGTGATAGGCCACGGTTTCCCGCTCCTTGGGATTGAGCACGCGGTTCTTCTTCTCCAGGCCCGCCACGATGCGCTCGATGGCGGCGGTGAAGTCCTGCAACTCCACGGCGGACGCTTTGCGCCGGGTCGCGGCCAGCGCGGCCTCGTTGACCAGGTTCGCGAGGTCTGCACCCGAAAAGCCCGTGGTCAGCGCGGCTACCTGTTCGAGGTCTACATCCTGGGCCAGCGTCACCTTCTTGACATGAACCTTCAGGATGTCCAGCCGCCCCTTCTTGTCGGGCCGGTCCACCAGCACCTGACGGTCGAAGCGACCGGCGCGCAGCAGCGCCTGGTCGAGGATTTCGGGGCGGTTGGTGGCGGCGAGGATGATCAGCCCGACCGAGCTGTCGAAGCCGTCCATCTCGGTGAGCAGCTGGTTGAGGGTCTGCTCGCGCTCGTCGTGGCCGCCGATGGGGCCGCCGACGCCGCGCGCGCGGCCCAGCGCATCGAGCTCGTCGATGAAGATGATGGCCGGCGCCTGCCCGCGGGCCTGCTCGAACAGGTCGCGCACGCGCGCTGCACCCACGCCGACGAACATCTCGACGAACTCCGAGCCTGAGATGGAAAAGAACGGTACCCCGGCCTCGCCCGCCACGGCCTTGGCCAGCAGGGTCTTGCCCGTGCCGGGCGGGCCAACCAGCAACACACCTTTCGGGATGCGCGCCCCGAGCCGTCCATACTCCTGCGGATTCTTGAGGAAATCGACGATCTCAACCAACTCCGCCTTGGCTTCATCGACGCCAGCGACATCGGCAAAGGTCACGCCAGTGTTCTTCTCCATGAACACCTTGGCGCGGCTCTTGCCGATGCTCAGGAAGCCGCCCATGCCCTGCTTCTCGGCGAAGCGGCGGAACAGGAAGAACCAGACGCCGAAGAAGGCCACCGCCGGCAGAATCCAGGAGAGCACATCACGTAGCCAGGTGTTTTCCACCACCCGCGCGTAAGGCACGTCGTACTTGGACAGCCGCTCGGCCAGGTCGGGTTCGACACGGGTGGCCACGATGGTGGTCTTGCCCTGGCTGTCCGGCGATTTCAGGCGCCCGGTGACCGTGCGGTCCGACACCAGCACTTCGGCGATGCGCCCCTCGGCCAGCGCCTTCTCGAATTCGCTGTAGGGCACGGGCTCGACGGTCTTGGCCGCCTGCCAGTAGTTCTGCAGCGTCAGCAGCAACAGGCCGGCGACGATCCAGTAGCCAATGTTCCATTGATCTTTCTTTTCCATGAGCAATGTTCCTCGCAAGTCGTGTCGCTAGAGAATGGGGGTGAACAGACGGGCCACCCCGTCGCGCAAGCGGATGGCCAGCGGGCGGGCGCGCAACGCCTTCGCCGATATCTCGCCCGACGCATCACGGGCGGCATCAAAAAGGGATTCCAGCCGCGTAGACAGCGCGGTGTCGTACACCTCCACATTGAACTCGAAGTTGAGGCGCAGGCTGCGCGCATCCCAATTGGCCGAACCCAGGCAGCACCACTGGCCGTCTATCAGCATCAGCTTGCTGTGGTCGAACGGGCCAGGCCGTTCGAAGATGCGTACACCGTGCTCCAGCACCTGCCAGTAGTGGGCGCGCGCGGCCCATTGCACCGTGGGATGGTCGCCGTTTGCGGGCGTCAGCACCTCGACGCGCACGCCGCGCAACGCGGCCGTGCTCAGCGCCGCGATCATCGGCTGATCGGGCACGAAGTAAGGTGTCCAGATGCGCACCGAATGCTTCGCCGCGCTCAAAGCGCCCATGAAGGTCCAGCGCATCCTGTCCAGGGCCTCATCGGGACCGGCCTCGATGCCGCGCGCCCAAGAGGTTCCTTGCTCATCAGCCGTTGTGGGCGGTTCGCCCCAGAAACCCTTGCTGAGCCGCTCGCCCGTGGTATCGCACCAATCATCGGTGAAGCACCGCATCAGATGCGCAACCACCGGCCCGCGCAGACGAAAGTGCAAATCGTGACAGGCCTGCTCCGGCGCATCGGGCCGCCAATACGGGCTGAAGATGTTCATGCCGCCGGTGAAACCCGTCTCGCCATCGATCACCAGCAGCTTGCGGTGATTGCGCAGATGCGCGGCATGCAGGCGCGCGGGAATCAACGTCGGGTTGAACGTCGCCGCCGGAACACCGGCGCGTTGCAAGGCGCGGTAGGCGCTGCGGGGCCTCCAGCGGGCATAGACGTCGTCGATCAGCACCCGCACTTGCACGCCGCGCTCATGAGCCCGGCGCAGCGCATCGACGAACTGCGCCCCGATGCCTTGGCTGTCGAAGATGTACGAAGCCAGCGCGACGCTGTGCCGCGCCGATTCGATGGCGGCGAGCATGGCCGGGTAGGCCTGCTCGCCATCGACGAGCGGCTCGATGCGGTTGCCGCCGGTCAGCGACTGGCCGGTGGCGCGTCCCACCAGGTGGGCCAGACCGGCAAGCGGCGGCGATACAGCCTCGGGCATCGTGGGCGACAGGTCCTGCTGAACAGCAGGATCTGCCCCCGGGAAGAGCCGCCGCGCGCGCCGCTGGTAGCGGTTAATACCGAACAGCAAGTACAACAGCGAACCGCCCAGCGGCAACAGCGCGATCAGCAGCACCCACAGCGTGGCCGATCGAGGGTCACGCTTGTAGATGACCGCGTGCCCTGCCGCCGAAATGGCGACCGCCAGCGACACGAGGGTGGCTGCCCATGTCAGCCCGTTGGGGTCGGACACGACAGCCTCCCCATGACTCAAGATTCGCCGCCCGCTGACTTCTTCTTGCGCGCAGGCTTGCTCGCGTCGCTCGGCGGCGTCTCGGCCACGTTCGCGGCATCGGGCTTCTCAGGCTCGGCCGGCTTCGCGGGTGGCTCCTGGCGCTCGAAGACCACCCGTTCGGCCTTGTCGTCCCAGCGGGCGCTGACGTGATCGCCCTTGCCGATACCGCCACCCAGCATCTCACGCGCCAGTGCCGTCTCCAGCTCGCTGCGGATCAGCCGCTTGAGCTCACGCGCGCCGAACTCGGGCTTGTAGCCTTCCTCCGCGAAGTGATCGATCAAGGTCTGATCGAAGGTCAGCGTCACGCCCTGGCTGGCGGCGTTGCGGGCCACACGATCGAGCTGCAGGCCGACGATATGGCGGATCTCCTCCTTGCCCAGCGCATGGAAGACGATGATCTCGTCGATGCGGTTGAGGAACTCGGGGCGGAAGTGTCCGCGCAGCACGTCCATCACCTCGGCCTTGGTCTTCTCGTATTCCTCGCCGGCGGCGCCACGGGCCTTCAGCCGACGCTGGATGATGTCCGAGCCCAAGTTCGAGGTGGCGATGATGATGGTATTGGTGAAATCCACCACCCGGCCCTTGCCGTCGGTGAGCCGCCCGTCGTCGAACACCTGCAGCAGGATGTTGTAGACGTCGGGGTGAGCCTTCTCGATCTCGTCCAGCAGCAACACGCTGTAGGGCTTGCGACGCACCTTCTCGGTGAGCTGGCCGCCCTCGTCATAGCCCACATAACCCGGAGGCGCGCCCACCAGGCGTGCCACGGTATGGCGTTCCCCGTACTCGGACATGTCGATGCGCAGCAGCGCACCTTCATCGCCATAGATGGACTCGGCCAGCGCCTTGGCGAGCTCGGTCTTGCCCACGCCGGTCGGCCCGAGGAACAGAAAAGTCGCCACCGGCTTGCTGCCTTCGCGCAGGCCCGCGCGCGACAACCGCACGGCATCGGCCACCGCGCGCACCGCTTCGTCCTGGCCCACCAGGCGCTCGTGCAGCCGCTGCTCCAGATGCAGCAGCTTCTCGCGTTCTTCCACCGTCAGCTCGTTGACCGGAATGCCGGTCAGGCGCGAGACGATCTGCGCGACATGCTCGGCCTTGACTTCGGCGCTGCCCGAGGCGCGCTCGCGTTCCCATTCCTCGACGAGCTTCTTGAGTTCGGCTTCCTTGGCCTCGATGCGCTTGCCAAGTTCAGCAGCCTTGTCGTACTGCTTGCGTGCCGCCACATAGTCCTGCTCACGCCGCAGCTGGTGCAGTTCGGACTCCAGCTCTTGCACCGCCACCGGGCGGGCCGTGGCCGACAGCTTCACGCGTGCGGCTGCCTGGTCGAGCAGATCGATGGCCTTGTCGGGCAGAAAGCGGGCGGTGATGTAGCGGTCGGACAACTCGGCGGCGGCGATGATCGCATCCTCGGTGATGCTGACCTTGTGGTGCGCCTCGAAGGTGTCGCGCAGGCCGCGCAGGATCATCATGGTCTGCGCCACGGTCGGCTCGGGCACCATCACCGGCTGGAAGCGACGCTCCAGCGCGGCGTCCTTCTCGATGTACTTCTGATACTCGTTGAGCGTGGTAGCGCCGATCAGGTTCAGTTCGCCGCGCGCCATCATCGGCTTGAACACGTTGGCCACGTCCAGCCCGCCTTCGCCGCCACCCTGGCCTGCACCGACGATGGTGTGCACCTCGTCGATGAAGAGAATCAGCTCGCCCTGGTGCTCGGTCACTTCCTTGAGCACCTTCTGCACGCGCTCCTCGAACTCGCCGCGGTACTTGGCGCCGGCCACCATGGCGTTGATGTTGAGTTCGACCAGACGCTTGTCGCGCAGCGTCTCGGGCACTTCGCCGGCGACCATGCGCTGCGCCAGCCCTTCGACGATGGCGGTCTTGCCGACGCCGGGCTCGCCGATCAGCACCGGGTTGTTCTTCTTGCGCCGGGCCAGCACTTCGATGGTCGTCTCGATCTCCTGCGCGCGGCCGATGACCGGATCGAGCTTGCCCTCGCGCGCCATCTTGGTGAGGTCGCGCGAATACTTGTCGAGTTCCGGCGTGTTGGTCGGCGTCGAGGCGCGGCCATCCTCGGCCCCTTTGCCGACCACCTTGCTTACCTGCTGGCGCAGCGCTTGCGGCGTGAGGCCGTAACGGCGCAGCAGGTTGGCCGCCAAACCTTCGCCTTCCTCGGCGAGCCCGATCAGGAAATGCTCCGGCCCGACATAAGAGTGGCCGAGTTCGTTGGAGGCCACGAAAGCACGGCTGAGCGCGTCCTTGACCCGGGGCGACACGCCGATCTCGCCCTCGAACGGCTTATCGCCGCGCTTGGCTTCGGATTCGATCTGGCGCTTGAGGTCATCGACCTTGATCTTGAATTGCCCCAGGATGGTCTTGACCACGTCGCTGTCGGATAGCGCCAGCAGCAGGTGTTCGGTATCGACTTCGGCGCGCCCGAACTCTGCAGCGTGTCGGGCGGCCTCCTGCAATAGGGCCTCGGACTGTTCGCTGATACGGCTGGCGAGCCCACTGCCGCGACGGCGCGCGGTGCCCGTACCGGCCGGGGCGGGTTCGCCGAACGAGGCATCGACCACCTCGTCGGTATCGGCCGCCATGGACCGCGCGTCGTCACCGATGCGGAAGAAGTCGCTGCCAAGGAAGTCTTCGAACAGCCCGCTGCGCGAGCCGAACAAGGCTTCCAGCGGTGAGACGGTGCGCTTTTGCTGGCGCACCAGTTGGCGATAGTGATCGTCACACAACAGCATGGTGCTGTGGCGACCATTGAGATTGGCTTCCACCCGCACCGTGGCGGGCTGGCCGCAGACTTGGCATTGCTTTCTGACCATGCTGATGCTCCTTGAGAGGACTGATTTGACGAGGCGCCGAAGGTCACGGCGCCTCGACCTTCACCTGGTTTTTTCGGAGGACGAGCCGATCGGCGTCAACCGTTGATCGGGATCGAGCGCCCCTGCTTGGGGGCACTGGCCTCGCGCTTTTCCATCGTGATCGTGAGCACGCCGTTCTTGAAAGCGGCCTTGATCGTGTCCTGGTTGGCATCGGCCGGCAGGTTCAGAGCGCGCTGAAAGCTGCCGTAGGAGCGCTCCACCCGGTGGAAACCACCGTCTTTGCTTTCCTGCTCCTGACGCTTTTCACCGCGCACCAGCAGCACGTCGTTGTCGAGCGTGATCTGGATGTCCTTTTCCTCTACGCCGGGAACCTCCAAAGAAATCTTGTACTGCTTGTCGGTTTCCTGGATGTCCAGCGCCGGTTTCAGCAGGCCCGGCCACTCCGACGGCCAGCGTGGCATGGCCAGTGTCGGGAAACCGAAGCCTCGAAACGCGTCGTCGAACAGGCGATCGATCTCGCGATGCAATTGCAGGAGGGGACTGACGGGCCCACCCGCCACCGGCAGGTCATAGCGCTGCACCGGCAGCGAGGCAGTGCTCTGTTGTTCTTCCTGCTCCTTCTTGAACCAGTTCCAGGGAGCCAATTTCTTGAAATCAATGTCCATGTCACACCTCCAGAAGAAAAATTGAAGACTCTCGCTCACTCCGTTTGCCTGCGGCGACGGACAGCGCGCCCAGACGACACGGAGTGTTCCGCTGACTTTGGCTGCTCATCTGTGCGTATCACCTCCTTCATTCTGCCTGCTTGGATCTGATCATTGATCCATCGATCGATTTCACTTTGACGAAACCGCCATGTCCCGCCGACCTTGAAGGCCGGAATCTCCCCGTGCGAGGCGAGCCGGTAAAGCGTCCGCTTGCCGACTTTCAAGTAGGCGGCCAACTCGTCGAGTGTGAAGATCGCCTGCTGGCGCGCTGTCATACCACCCCCACAAGTTCCGTCGTCACGCGGCCTCGCTCGAGGAAATTCTTGCAAGACTTTGCAAGATATTGCGCCTAACATGCCGAAAGTCAAGAGTCAACATCCAGCGACCTGCTGGGCGATTGATGTGACTCAAATCTTCAAGGACGGTATGCCAGGGCGGGCCGGTCCGGCGCAGGGGACAGTGGGTTGATCGGGACCTTGCGGGCGCCGCCCACGGCCGCAGATCAAACACCGATCCTCACGTTGTAACCGAGCGCCCGAGAGGTGGCCCCGTTTGTTTGAACAGCTCAGCCCGGTTCGATAAGTGGATTCCTGCCGGGGTTACGCAGCCTTGGGCAACGGCTGCGGTTGCGGTTTGAAGTAGACCTGATCGGGTGTGCGTCGATC